>NZ_JALJCL010000001.1 GCF_023698535.1 Halorientalis regularis | reverse complement strand
CTGTCGACCGCGACCAGTTCGCCCTCGTTCAGCACGCCGACGCGATCACAGACCGCCTCGACCTCGTTGAGGTGGTGGCTCGAGAAGAACACCGTCGTTCCCTCGGCGGCCACGTCGGCCACGGTTTCCCGCATCGTCCGGATGCCGTTGGGGTCGAGTCCGGTGGACGGTTCGTCGAGGATCAACAAGTCCGGGTCGTCGATCAGCGCCATTGCGAACGCGAGGCGCTGTTGCATCCCCTTGGAGTAGTCGGTGGCCATCCGGCCGGCGTCGTCGGTCAGGCTCACCAGGTCGAGTAGTTCCGCTGGGTCGTCGTCGGCGTCTTTCGTCCGGATCGCCCAGTCGAGGTACTCCCGACCCGTGAGTGGGTCGTCGAAGCCGTACCCCTCGGGCAGAACGCCCACACGCTCGCGGATCTTCGCCGGGTGTCGCTGGGCGTCCATCCCGAACACCTCGACGCGCCCACTCGTGGGGCGGATGTAGTCGAGCAGGAGGTTGATCGTGGTCGACTTCCCCGCGCCGTTGGGCCCGAGGAAGCCGAAGACCTCGCCCTCCTCGACCGTGAGGTCGAGGTCGAGGACGGCGTCTACGTCGCCGAAGGACTTCGTCAGCCCGCGGGTCTCGATGGTGGGCACAGTCAGGTCACCACCGGACTTCGCCGGGCGGGGTCGCTCACCGTCGCTGTGCGTGGAGGGGCGCCACTGGACAGGGGACCGTCCATACCGGGCGTCGTGCACCCGAATTCATGGGCTTTCCGGTCCGACACTCAGGCCGCCGGCAGGCGGAGGTCCACGGCCGCGCCGTCCTCGCTCCGGGTCGACATCTCGCCGCCGTAGGACTCCGTGATCGCTCTGACGGTCCAGAGGCCCAGCCCGGTCCCGTGTTCGAGCCGGGCGATGTCCCGTTCACCGAGGACAACCTCCCGCTCGATGGCCGGGATGCCCGGGCCGTCGTCGGCGACGGTACAGACGACGTGGTTGCCCTCTTGCCGTGCCGAAACCGTGATGTCGGGGTCCTCGCCGGCGTACTCGACGCTGTTCGCGACGTGGTGGGACAGCGCCGTCTCCAGGTGATCGTCCGCCCGGACCGCCAGCCCGTCGGGCACGTCGACCTCGACCGTCGCGGCGCCCCCGGCCTCGGCGACGACGCGCTCTACGAGGGCGTCGAGGGCGACGACCGAATCGGTCCCGGGGTCATGTTCGACGGCTTCCTGGTCGTCTTTAAGCGTGTCGTTGAACCCGGCGACCCCCTCGGCGTTCCCCCGGAGTTTCCGGGCGATATCGGCCAGGTCTTCGTCCTCGATCTTGTCGGCGAGCACGTCCGCGAGCCCGATGATGACCTGCGTGTCGTTCCGGTGGTTGTGCCGGGGCAGCCGGTTGAGAACGGCCAGTTTCTCGCGTTCCTTGCGAGTTCGCCGGCCCGGATGCGCCGCACGTCGTTGACGCCGATCAGGACGTGTGCGACCGCGCTGACGCCGAGAACCACCGCGGCGACGAACGGCGGCACCGTCGCGCCGGGATAGGCGAGCACTAGCAGGAGGACGGTCCCGAGCGCGACCAGTCCGAGCAGGTTCCAGCCCGCGACCCGGAGCGCCCGGGTGCCCGCGAGGTCGCTCCGAGCGAGCCAGCCGCCGCCGACCACGAGCAGGAGGCCGAGGACGACGCCGGTACCTGCGACGAGACTCCCGTTCAGGCCCAGACTACTGCCGAGGAGGGCCAGCAGGGTCGGACCGAGGACGCCGACGCCGGTCAGAGATGATCGACCCGCCCGCCAGCAGTCGCCTCACGTTCATCGCCTGCGTTCCGGAGAGCCACGTTGTTTGACGGCCGAACGGAGAAGATCGGACGAACAGTTCATGCTCCCCCTGAGTCACCGACAGCAAGAAGTGTCGGTCTCGGCTCGGCGGCCGAAACGGACTACTGTTCAAGGACGCCGTAGGTGGAGTCGAGGTGGTCGATTATCCAGTCGACGGTGTCGGAATCGTACGTCCAGAAGCCGTAGAACTCCCGGGGATCGCGCTCCTCGGCCAGCAGGGCGCACTTGCTCTCGTCGACCCCGTCGCCATCGAAGACGACGAACCACGACTTCTCGATCTCCTCGGCGCGTTCGATGTGGAGGGTGAACCCTTCGTGTTCCGGCGGGTCCTCGTCGGGGGCGGCGTACGCGTGCACGTCGAGGTTCTTCGAGCCGAGTCGCTCGTAGACGGGTAGTTCGCCGCGGAGCGTCGAGAGGTACTGGAACCCGGCGTGGAGCGATCCGTTGCCGACCCGCCAGGCCCGGTCTTCGATTTCCCGGGAGGCCGCGACCATCTGCTCGATGCTCCAGGAGGTGAACATGGTCTCGTCCATGTGATCGAGGATCGGCTGGTACGGGCTGTCCGCGAGGCCCAGCGCCACGTCCGAGTCCTCGATCATCCGCTGGAGATCGGTGATACTGGTCGCCGTCAACACCTCGCCGTCCTCGCTGAGGGTGACGAACTCGCCCGGTTTCCCGCTCGGTGTCGACTCCTGCCTGACCGTCACGTTCCGGTCCGCGAACCGCTCGCGAAACGCCGCGACTACGTCCTCGCCCGCGTTGAAAACCGTCAGCGTCTTCTCGTGTTCCTCGACACCCGCGATCAGTTCCGAAAGAGACATTCGCTTCGTCAGATCCACGTCCTCGGTGCGTAAATCGTTTGCGAGACGTTGCCGTACTACCGCGACCTCTCGGATTCCGAAGACGCGCGCCGCCCTCCGGATCGGCCGGCTCCGCCCCCATCTCTCGACTGTGTGAATCCAGTGCAACTGTCATGATTAATGTGTGGTAACGCGTCGCAAACTCTTTTGTTCCGGCGCGCCGTTTTTCAGCTAGGGCGGCCGATTCGGCCACTGATTTATCATGACAGAACTAATGTGGCGCATCGCTGGTGGCTCCGGCGACGGAATCGATTCCACGAGCCAGAACTTCGCCAAGGCGCTGATGCGCGCGGGACTCGACGTGTTCACACACCGGCACTACCCCTCACGGATTCGGGGCGGCCACACCTACGTGGAGGTACGGTCCGACGCCGACCCCGTTCGGTCGCGGGGGAACGGCTTCAACTTCCTGTTGGCGCTTGGCGACAGCTTCGCCCGCAATCCACAGGAAGGGGCCGACACCGTCTACGGCAACGAGGAGATCAAACCGCTCTCGGAGAACCTGGACGACCTCAACGAGGGCGGCGTGATCGTCTACGACGAGGGGCTGCTCGACGAGGAGACCTTGGAGCGTGCCGACCTCGACCTGGAAGCGAGGGCCCAGGAGAACGACTGGCACGTCTACTCCCTCGACCTACGGGGCCTCGCTCGCGAACACGGGCGTGAGGTGATGCGAAACACCGCCGGCGTCGGCGCGACCGCCGCCTTGCTCGATATGGACCTCCAGCACATCGAGGACCTGATGGAGGACGCGATGACCGGCGACGTACTCCAGGCCAACCTCGACATCCTCGAACGCGCCTACGACTCGGTGCGCGAGGAGTACGAGGTCACCCACGACCTCCGCGTCCCCACCGGCGACCACGACGAACAGCAGGTCCTCATGTCCGGGAGCAACGCCGTCGCCTACGGCGCTATCGACGAGGGCTGTCGGTTCATCGCGGGCTACCCGATGACCCCCTGGACCGACGTGTTCACCATCCTCTCCCAGCACCTCCCCAAGTTCGGCGGTATCGCCGAACAGGTCGAGGACGAGATCGCCGCGGCGTCGCTCGCTGTCGGGGCCTCCCACGCCGGCGTCAAGGCCATGTCCGGGTCCTCCGGCGGCGGGTTCGCGCTGATGTCCGAACCGCTCGGCCTCGCGGAGATGACCGAGACGCCCATCGTGTTGATCGAGGCGATGCGGGCTGGTCCTTCCACGGGGATGCCGACCAAACCCGAGCAGGCCGACCTCGAACACATCCTCTACACGAGTCAGGGCGACTCCTGTCGGGTCGTGTTTGCGCCCGCCAACGTCCGGGAGTGTTACGAGCAGACCCGCGCGGCCTTCCGGCTGGCCTACGAGTACCAGCTCCCGGCCATCGTCGTCATCGATCAGAAGCTCTCGGGCGAGATGCGCAACGTCGACGAATCGTTCTTCGACCGCGAACCGAACGCCGACCCGGGCAGCGTCCTCACCGAGGAGGAGATCCGGGAGGCGGCCCACCACGAGTCGGGGAAGTTCAAACGCTACCAGCACGACGCCGAGAACGGCGCGAGCCCGCGGTCGATCCCCGGCCAGAAGGACGGCCGCTTCCTCGCGTCGGGCAACGAACACACCCCGGAGGGCCACATCAGCGAGAGCCCGACCAACCGGGTCGCACAGATGGACCGCCGGATGTCGAAACTCGACTCCATCCGCGAAGAACTGGACGACGGAGAGGGCTCCCATCAGACCCACTACGGCCCCGAGGACGCCGACTACGGCCTGCTGGTGTGGGGCAGTCAGCAGGACACCGTCTTCGAGGCCGTCGACCAGCTGACCGACGCCGGGGAGTCGGTGAAGGCCCTCGGCGTCAGCGAGATGCTCCCCTACCCCGAACAGGAGGTGACCGACTTCCTCGAATCCGTGGAGTCGTGTCTGGTCGTCGAGATGAACGCCTCGGCGCAGTTCCGGGGGTTGACCCAGAAGGAACTCGGCCGATTCGGGCCGAAGCTCAACAGCCTCCTGAAGTACAACGGCGAGGCCTTCGAGCCCTACGAGATCGTCGAGGGCTTCGAGCGCATCGTCTCCCGGGACGCCGCGATCCCGGAGGGAACGAAGTTCGTCCCCGCGGCAGGTGACTAACCATGAGTGTATTCAGTGCAATCGGCGAGGACCGCGAGATCGACCGCGACGAGTTCACACCCGGCATCGAACCGCAGGCGACGTGGTGCCCGGGCTGTGGCGACTTCGGCGTTCTGAAGGCGCTGAAACAGGCCATGCCCGAGGTGGGCCGCACGCCCGACGAGACCCTGCTGGTGACCGGCATCGGCTGTTCGGGCAAGCTCTCATCGTACTTCGAGAGCTACGGCTTCCACAGCATCCACGGCCGCTCCCTGCCCGTCGCGCGGGCAGCCAAGCTAGCCAACCCGGGACTGGAGGTGATCGCGGCCGGTGGCGACGGCGACGGCTACGGCATCGGCGGCAACCACTTCATGCACACCGCCCGGGAGAACCACGACATGACCTACATCGTGTTCAACAACGAGATCTTCGGGCTGACGAAGGGCCAGACCTCCCCCACGAGTCCGAAGGGTCACAAATCAAAGACCCAGCCCCACGGCAGTGCCAAGGACCCCGTGCGGCCCATGTCGCTGTCGCTGGCGTCGGGCTCGTCCTACATCGCCCGCACCGCGGCGGTCAACCCGAACCAGGCAAAGGAGATCCTGATCGAGGCCATCGAACACGACGGGTTCGCCCACGTCGACTTCCTCACCCAGTGTCCCACCTGGAACAAGGATGCAAAGCAGTACGTCCCCTACACGGACGTACAGGAGTCGGACGAGTTCGACTTCGACGTGACCGACCGGCGCGAGGCCGCCGAGGCGATGTACGACGCCGAGTCCCGCCTCTACGAGGGCGAGGTCCTCACGGGCCGGTTCTACGTGGACAGCGACCGCCCATCCTACGGCGCGGAGAAGCGGGCCACAGAGGAGATGCCCGAGGACCCCCTCGCGGAGCGGTACCTCGACGAAGACAGCGAGTGGGAGCGCTCGGCGGACCTGCTCCACCACCACCGCTGAAATTCCGACGGTGACCGTCCCGGGGCTCTCTCGTTCCCGCTTTCCTTTCGGTTCGTGAGGCGAAACTTTCTGCCTGTTCGACCCGTTTTCGGGTTCGGAAGATATTTTTTCTCGGACGCAAAACCTTTGACTATGGCAGCCGAGTCCACGGAGGAGCGCATCCTGTCCGTCCTCGAGGAGGACGCACAGGCCTCCTACGCAGAGATCGCCGAGCGGGCCGACGTGTCCAAGCCTACGGTGCGAAAATACATCCAGCAACTCGAAGACGAGGGTGTGATCGTGGGTTATTCAGCGGACGTGGACCCGAAGAAACTCGCCTCCAAGTCCATCGCGCTGGTGGGGATCGACGTGGAGAGCGAACGCTACGTCGAGGTGACCCGGGAACTCAAAGAGATCGACGCCATCGACTCCCTCTACACGTCCAGTGGCGACCACACGCTGATGGCGGAGGTCCACGCCTCCGACGGCGACGCGCTGGGTGACGTGATCAACGAGGAGATCGTCGCCCGCGACGGCGTCGCCGCCGCTCACCCCTCTTTCCTCCAGGAACGGCTGAAGTAACGCGTCTCCGTGGACGCGGCTCGGCCGAAATCGAAGGTTTATGACCGCTCGTCCGTCATGGAGAGACATGGAAACCCGGCTGGTCGTGGGGTGTGGATCGGTCGGTTACGACCTCGTCTCGGCGCTCGCGGACAGGCCGGGAACGGTGTCGGTCCTCGAAGAGAACGAGCGGCGCGTCGAGCGCCTGCGCGAGGAAGGCGTCGCCGCGACGCACGTGGACCGTCTCGACTGTCGACCGCGACCAGTTCGCCCTCGTTCAGCACGCCGACGCGATCACAGACCGCCTCGACCTCGTTGAGGTGGTGGCTCGAGAAGAACACCGTCGTTCCCTCGGCGGCCACGTCGGCCACGGTTTCCCGCATCGTCCGGATGCCGTTGGGGTCGAGTCCGGTGGACGGTTCGTCGAGGATCAACAAGTCCGGGTCGTCGATCAGCGCCATTGCGAACGCGAGGCGCTGTTGCATCCCCTTGGAGTAGTCGGTGGCCATCCGGCCGGCGTCGTCGGTCAGGCTCACCAGGTCGAGTAGTTCCGCTGGGTCGTCGTCGGCGTCTTTCGTCCGGATCGCCCAGTCGAGGTACTCCCGACCCGTGAGTGGGTCGTCGAAGCCGTACCCCTCGGGCAGAACGCCCACACGCTCGCGGATCTTCGCCGGGTGTCGCTGGGCGTCCATCCCGAACACCTCGACGCGCCCACTCGTGGGGCGGATGTAGTCGAGCAGGAGGTTGATCGTGGTCGACTTCCCCGCGCCGTTGGGCCCGAGGAAGCCGAAGACCTCGCCCTCCTCGACCGTGAGGTCGAGGTCGAGGACGGCGTCTACGTCGCCGAAGGACTTCGTCAGCCCGCGGGTCTCGATGGTGGGCACAGTCAGGTCACCACCGGACTTCGCCGGGCGGGGTCGCTCACCGTCGCTGTGCGTGGAGGGGCGCCACTGGACAGGGGACCGTCCATACCGGGCGTCGTGCACCCGAATTCATGGGCTTTCCGGTCCGACACTCAGGCCGCCGGCAGGCGGAGGTCCACGGCCGCGCCGTCCTCGCTCCGGGTCGACATCTCGCCGCCGTAGGACTCCGTGATCGCTCTGACGGTCCAGAGGCCCAGCCCGGTCCCGTGTTCGAGCCGGGCGATGTCCCGTTCACCGAGGACAACCTCCCGCTCGATGGCCGGGATGCCCGGGCCGTCGTCGGCGACGGTACAGACGACGTGGTTGCCCTCTTGCCGTGCCGAAACCGTGATGTCGGGGTCCTCGCCGGCGTACTCGACGCTGTTCGCGACGTGGTGGGACAGCGCCGTCTCCAGGTGATCGTCCGCCCGGACCGCCAGCCCGTCGGGCACGTCGACCTCGACCGTCGCGGCGCCCCCGGCCTCGGCGACGACGCGCTCTACGAGGGCGTCGAGGGCGACGACCGAATCGGTCCCGGGGTCATGTTCGACGGCTTCCTGGTCGTCTTTAAGCGTGTCGTTGAACCCGGCGACCCCCTCGGCGTTCCCCCGGAGTTTCCGGGCGATATCGGCCAGGTCTTCGTCCTCGATCTTGTCGGCGAGCACGTCCGCGAGCCCGATGATGACCTGCGTGTCGTTCCGGTGGTTGTGCCGGGGCAGCCGGTTGAGAACGGCCAGTTTCTCGCGTTCCTTGCGAGTTCGCCGGCCCGGATGCGCCGCACGTCGTTGACGCCGATCAGGACGTGTGCGACCGCGCTGACGCCGAGAACCACCGCGGCGACGAACGGCGGCACCGTCGCGCCGGGATAGGCGAGCACTAGCAGGAGGACGGTCCCGAGCGCGACCAGTCCGAGCAGGTTCCAGCCCGCGACCCGGAGCGCCCGGGTGCCCGCGAGGTCGCTCCGAGCGAGCCAGCCGCCGCCGACCACGAGCAGGAGGCCGAGGACGACGCCGGTACCTGCGACGAGACTCCCGTTCAGGCCCAGACTACTGCCGAGGAGGGCCAGCAGGGTCGGACCGAGGACGCCGACGCCGGTCAGAGATGATCGACCCGCCCGCCAGCAGTCGCCTCACGTTCATCGCCTGCGTTCCGGAGAGCCACGTTGTTTGACGGCCGAACGGAGAAGATCGGACGAACAGTTCATGCTCCCCCTGAGTCACCGACAGCAAGAAGTGTCGGTCTCGGCTCGGCGGCCGAAACGGACTACTGTTCAAGGACGCCGTAGGTGGAGTCGAGGTGGTCGATTATCCAGTCGACGGTGTCGGAATCGTACGTCCAGAAGCCGTAGAACTCCCGGGGATCGCGCTCCTCGGCCAGCAGGGCGCACTTGCTCTCGTCGACCCCGTCGCCATCGAAGACGACGAACCACGACTTCTCGATCTCCTCGGCGCGTTCGATGTGGAGGGTGAACCCTTCGTGTTCCGGCGGGTCCTCGTCGGGGGCGGCGTACGCGTGCACGTCGAGGTTCTTCGAGCCGAGTCGCTCGTAGACGGGTAGTTCGCCGCGGAGCGTCGAGAGGTACTGGAACCCGGCGTGGAGCGATCCGTTGCCGACCCGCCAGGCCCGGTCTTCGATTTCCCGGGAGGCCGCGACCATCTGCTCGATGCTCCAGGAGGTGAACATGGTCTCGTCCATGTGATCGAGGATCGGCTGGTACGGGCTGTCCGCGAGGCCCAGCGCCACGTCCGAGTCCTCGATCATCCGCTGGAGATCGGTGATACTGGTCGCCGTCAACACCTCGCCGTCCTCGCTGAGGGTGACGAACTCGCCCGGTTTCCCGCTCGGTGTCGACTCCTGCCTGACCGTCACGTTCCGGTCCGCGAACCGCTCGCGAAACGCCGCGACTACGTCCTCGCCCGCGTTGAAAACCGTCAGCGTCTTCTCGTGTTCCTCGACACCCGCGATCAGTTCCGAAAGAGACATTCGCTTCGTCAGATCCACGTCCTCGGTGCGTAAATCGTTTGCGAGACGTTGCCGTACTACCGCGACCTCTCGGATTCCGAAGACGCGCGCCGCCCTCCGGATCGGCCGGCTCCGCCCCCATCTCTCGACTGTGTGAATCCAGTGCAACTGTCATGATTAATGTGTGGTAACGCGTCGCAAACTCTTTTGTTCCGGCGCGCCGTTTTTCAGCTAGGGCGGCCGATTCGGCCACTGATTTATCATGACAGAACTAATGTGGCGCATCGCTGGTGGCTCCGGCGACGGAATCGATTCCACGAGCCAGAACTTCGCCAAGGCGCTGATGCGCGCGGGACTCGACGTGTTCACACACCGGCACTACCCCTCACGGATTCGGGGCGGCCACACCTACGTGGAGGTACGGTCCGACGCCGACCCCGTTCGGTCGCGGGGGAACGGCTTCAACTTCCTGTTGGCGCTTGGCGACAGCTTCGCCCGCAATCCACAGGAAGGGGCCGACACCGTCTACGGCAACGAGGAGATCAAACCGCTCTCGGAGAACCTGGACGACCTCAACGAGGGCGGCGTGATCGTCTACGACGAGGGGCTGCTCGACGAGGAGACCTTGGAGCGTGCCGACCTCGACCTGGAAGCGAGGGCCCAGGAGAACGACTGGCACGTCTACTCCCTCGACCTACGGGGCCTCGCTCGCGAACACGGGCGTGAGGTGATGCGAAACACCGCCGGCGTCGGCGCGACCGCCGCCTTGCTCGATATGGACCTCCAGCACATCGAGGACCTGATGGAGGACGCGATGACCGGCGACGTACTCCAGGCCAACCTCGACATCCTCGAACGCGCCTACGACTCGGTGCGCGAGGAGTACGAGGTCACCCACGACCTCCGCGTCCCCACCGGCGACCACGACGAACAGCAGGTCCTCATGTCCGGGAGCAACGCCGTCGCCTACGGCGCTATCGACGAGGGCTGTCGGTTCATCGCGGGCTACCCGATGACCCCCTGGACCGACGTGTTCACCATCCTCTCCCAGCACCTCCCCAAGTTCGGCGGTATCGCCGAACAGGTCGAGGACGAGATCGCCGCGGCGTCGCTCGCTGTCGGGGCCTCCCACGCCGGCGTCAAGGCCATGTCCGGGTCCTCCGGCGGCGGGTTCGCGCTGATGTCCGAACCGCTCGGCCTCGCGGAGATGACCGAGACGCCCATCGTGTTGATCGAGGCGATGCGGGCTGGTCCTTCCACGGGGATGCCGACCAAACCCGAGCAGGCCGACCTCGAACACATCCTCTACACGAGTCAGGGCGACTCCTGTCGGGTCGTGTTTGCGCCCGCCAACGTCCGGGAGTGTTACGAGCAGACCCGCGCGGCCTTCCGGCTGGCCTACGAGTACCAGCTCCCGGCCATCGTCGTCATCGATCAGAAGCTCTCGGGCGAGATGCGCAACGTCGACGAATCGTTCTTCGACCGCGAACCGAACGCCGACCCGGGCAGCGTCCTCACCGAGGAGGAGATCCGGGAGGCGGCCCACCACGAGTCGGGGAAGTTCAAACGCTACCAGCACGACGCCGAGAACGGCGCGAGCCCGCGGTCGATCCCCGGCCAGAAGGACGGCCGCTTCCTCGCGTCGGGCAACGAACACACCCCGGAGGGCCACATCAGCGAGAGCCCGACCAACCGGGTCGCACAGATGGACCGCCGGATGTCGAAACTCGACTCCATCCGCGAAGAACTGGACGACGGAGAGGGCTCCCATCAGACCCACTACGGCCCCGAGGACGCCGACTACGGCCTGCTGGTGTGGGGCAGTCAGCAGGACACCGTCTTCGAGGCCGTCGACCAGCTGACCGACGCCGGGGAGTCGGTGAAGGCCCTCGGCGTCAGCGAGATGCTCCCCTACCCCGAACAGGAGGTGACCGACTTCCTCGAATCCGTGGAGTCGTGTCTGGTCGTCGAGATGAACGCCTCGGCGCAGTTCCGGGGGTTGACCCAGAAGGAACTCGGCCGATTCGGGCCGAAGCTCAACAGCCTCCTGAAGTACAACGGCGAGGCCTTCGAGCCCTACGAGATCGTCGAGGGCTTCGAGCGCATCGTCTCCCGGGACGCCGCGATCCCGGAGGGAACGAAGTTCGTCCCCGCGGCAGGTGACTAACCATGAGTGTATTCAGTGCAATCGGCGAGGACCGCGAGATCGACCGCGACGAGTTCACACCCGGCATCGAACCGCAGGCGACGTGGTGCCCGGGCTGTGGCGACTTCGGCGTTCTGAAGGCGCTGAAACAGGCCATGCCCGAGGTGGGCCGCACGCCCGACGAGACCCTGCTGGTGACCGGCATCGGCTGTTCGGGCAAGCTCTCATCGTACTTCGAGAGCTACGGCTTCCACAGCATCCACGGCCGCTCCCTGCCCGTCGCGCGGGCAGCCAAGCTAGCCAACCCGGGACTGGAGGTGATCGCGGCCGGTGGCGACGGCGACGGCTACGGCATCGGCGGCAACCACTTCATGCACACCGCCCGGGAGAACCACGACATGACCTACATCGTGTTCAACAACGAGATCTTCGGGCTGACGAAGGGCCAGACCTCCCCCACGAGTCCGAAGGGTCACAAATCAAAGACCCAGCCCCACGGCAGTGCCAAGGACCCCGTGCGGCCCATGTCGCTGTCGCTGGCGTCGGGCTCGTCCTACATCGCCCGCACCGCGGCGGTCAACCCGAACCAGGCAAAGGAGATCCTGATCGAGGCCATCGAACACGACGGGTTCGCCCACGTCGACTTCCTCACCCAGTGTCCCACCTGGAACAAGGATGCAAAGCAGTACGTCCCCTACACGGACGTACAGGAGTCGGACGAGTTCGACTTCGACGTGACCGACCGGCGCGAGGCCGCCGAGGCGATGTACGACGCCGAGTCCCGCCTCTACGAGGGCGAGGTCCTCACGGGCCGGTTCTACGTGGACAGCGACCGCCCATCCTACGGCGCGGAGAAGCGGGCCACAGAGGAGATGCCCGAGGACCCCCTCGCGGAGCGGTACCTCGACGAAGACAGCGAGTGGGAGCGCTCGGCGGACCTGCTCCACCACCACCGCTGAAATTCCGACGGTGACCGTCCCGGGGCTCTCTCGTTCCCGCTTTCCTTTCGGTTCGTGAGGCGAAACTTTCTGCCTGTTCGACCCGTTTTCGGGTTCGGAAGATATTTTTTCTCGGACGCAAAACCTTTGACTATGGCAGCCGAGTCCACGGAGGAGCGCATCCTGTCCGTCCTCGAGGAGGACGCACAGGCCTCCTACGCAGAGATCGCCGAGCGGGCCGACGTGTCCAAGCCTACGGTGCGAAAATACATCCAGCAACTCGAAGACGAGGGTGTGATCGTGGGTTATTCAGCGGACGTGGACCCGAAGAAACTCGCCTCCAAGTCCATCGCGCTGGTGGGGATCGACGTGGAGAGCGAACGCTACGTCGAGGTGACCCGGGAACTCAAAGAGATCGACGCCATCGACTCCCTCTACACGTCCAGTGGCGACCACACGCTGATGGCGGAGGTCCACGCCTCCGACGGCGACGCGCTGGGTGACGTGATCAACGAGGAGATCGTCGCCCGCGACGGCGTCGCCGCCGCTCACCCCTCTTTCCTCCAGGAACGGCTGAAGTAACGCGTCTCCGTGGACGCGGCTCGGCCGAAATCGAAGGTTTATGACCGCTCGTCCGTCATGGAGAGACATGGAAACCCGGCTGGTCGTGGGGTGTGGATCGGTCGGTTACGACCTCGTCTCGGCGCTCGCGGACAGGCCGGGAACGGTGTCGGTCCTCGAAGAGAACGAGCGGCGCGTCGAGCGCCTGCGCGAGGAAGGCGTCGCCGCGACGCACGTGGACCGTCTCGACACCGCGGCCCTGAGCGAACACGCCGACGGCGTCGACACGGTCGTCGTCGCCGGTGACGACCCCCGAGAGAACTACCGCCGCGCCTCGGTCGCCAGCGAGGCCGCCCCGGACGCGATGCTCTTTGCCTTCGCCGGCCTCGAACCCGACTCGGGCGTCCTCGAACGACTCCGTGACCTGACGGACACGCTGGTCGAACCGGGGGCGGCGACCGCCGACTTCCTCGGCCGCCGGATCGGTGACGACGGGCTCCAGACCCGGAAGCTCCGCCAGGCGTTCTGGGAGATCGAGGAGCCGCTGGCCATCGTCGCCCACGACAACCCCGATCCGGACGCCATCGCGAGCGCGGTGGCACTCCAGCGGATCGCGGCAGTGCTGGGCGTCGAGGCCGAGGTGTGTTACTACGGGCGCATCTCCCATCAGGAGAACCGGGCCTTCGTCAACCTCCTCGAGTTCGACCTCACTCGACTGGAACCCGACGCCGACCTCGACCGGTTCGGCGGGTTCGCACTGGTCGATCACTCCCGGCCGGGCGTCAACGACCAGTTGCCCGAGGACACGCCCGTCGACATCGTCATCGACCACCACCCGCCCCGTGCGCCGGTCGACGCCCGATTCGTCGATCTCCGGAGCAACGTCGGCGCGACCAGCACCCTGCTGGTCCAGTATCTCGACCAGTTCGGCATCACCATCGAGGAGGACGTGGCGACCGGCCTGCTCTTTGGCATCCGGATCGACACGAACGACTTCAGCCGGGAGGTCTCGACGGCCGACTTCGAGGCGGCGGCGACGGTCGTCCGGGCCGCCGACATGGGTACGCTCGACCGGATCGAGTCCCCGTCGATCAGCGGCGACACCTTCGAGACCATCGCGCGAGCCATCGGCAACCGCCAGCGCCGCGGTCCCGTCCTGACCAGTTGCGTCGGCGAGTTGAACGCCCGCGACGCCCTCGCACAGGCTGCCGACCGCCTGCTGAATCTGGAGGGGGTGCAGGCGACCGTCGTCTACGGCATCATCGACGGCGTGATCTACGTCTCCGGCCGCGCTCGCGGGACCGATCTCGACCTGGGCGAGACGCTGCGCTCGGCGTTCGACCAGATCGGGAGCGCCGGCGGGCACGCCGACATGGCCGGCGCACAGATCCCCGCCATCGACACTGCACTGGACCCCGACAGCGACCGCGACGCGTCCGAGCGGAGCGACGACGGCGAGGACGCCGTGGCGGAAGTCGAGGGGGCAGACGCCGACGACGAGACTGCGGTCGCGGACGGAGAAGACGGGGAGCAGGGGAGTGCCGACGGTACCGAACTCGCCGCCGACCTCGAGGAGTTCGTGACCGAGCGGTTCTTCGAGGCGCTCCGGGAGCGCCCGCCGGGCGAGCGAACTGGGCTGCTGCTCGGCGGTCCGTTCGCGACCGAAGACGGTGGCTGGTGATCGCGAGTCCGCTCGCCGAAGGGGTTTTCCCGGCGCGGGGAGATGTCACGGACGATGGATTCCGAGGACGAGAAGCCACGGGTCAAAGACTACATGACCAGGGACGTGGCGACCGTCTCGCCCGACGACACGGTCGAAGCGGTCGCCCGCCGGATCGCCGACAGCGACGACACCCACAGCGGGTTTCCGGTCTGTGACGGCCGCCACGTCGAGGGGTTCATCAGCGCCCGCGACCTCCTGCTCGCGGAGGACCACGACCCCATTTTCAAGGTCATGACACAGGACCTGCTGGTCGCCCATCCCGACATGAAGCTCAACGACGCCGGGCGCGTCATCCTCCGGTCGGGCATCCAGCGGCTCCCCGTCGTCGACGACGCGGGCAACCTCGTCGGAATCATCTCCAACGCCGACGTGATCCGCAGTCAGATCGAACGCGCCACGCCCGGCAAGGTCGACAAACTCCAGCGTACCCTCGAAACGATCCACGGGATCGAGGCCCGCGAGGACCGCCGCGAGGTCCCCCTGGAGAAGCTTACGCCGACACAGAGCCGCGTATACGCCGACGAGCTGGAGGGGCGGCGCTACGAACTGGAGCGGGGACTGGCCGAGCCCCTCGTCGTCATCGACAACGACGGGGAGTTCCTGCTGGCCGACGGCCACCACCGCGTCAAGGCCGCCGACAGCCTCGGCATCGAGGAGATGGACGCCTACGTCATCGTCATCGACGAGCGGGTCGAACTCGGGATGGCCGAAACCGCACGGAAGGAAAACCTCGACTCCATCGACGACATCGAGGAAGTCGAGTACGCCCACCACCCACTCGTGGAGACGACCAAGCGGCTGCAGGACGAGGAGGCCTGAACTCGCTTCGCCCCGTAGTTCTATCACTGCTCCCCCGTACTGTGAGCGCGTACCATGGTCAGCTACGAGCGTGACGGCCCGGTCGCCGTCGTCTCGATAGATCGTCCGGACGCGAAACACGCAATCGACGGCGAGACGGCGCGGGAACTCCGGGCCGCCTGGGAACGGTTCGACGACGACGAGGACGCCGCCGTCGGCGTCCTGACCGGCGACGAGGAGACGTTCTCGGCGGGCGCGGACCTCGAAAAGATGGATCTGGAAGACGGCCCCGAGGGATGGCTCGGCTTCACCCGGACCACGGTCGACAAGCCCACCATCGCGGCCGTCGAGGGCCACTGTATCGCCGGTGGCCTGGAGATGGCGCTGTGGTGTGATTTACGCGTCGCGGGCGAGAGCGCCACGTTCGGCTGTTTCGAGCGCCGCTTCGGCGTGCCGCTGGTCGACGGTGGTACCCAGCGCCTCCCCCGCGTCGTCGGGCAGGGTCGCGCGCTGGAGATGATCCTCACCGGTCGCCCCGTCGAGGCCGAGGAGGGCCGCGAGTGGGGGCTAGTCAACCGCGTCGTCGACGACGGCGACGCGCTCGACGCGGCCCGGGAGATGGCCGAGACCATCGCCGAGTTCCCCCAACAGACCGTCCGGACGGATCGGGCGGCGGTGTACGACGGCGCGGGCCTCCCGCTGGACGAGGGGCTGAAAGTCGAGGCCTGGCACGGGAACCGGTCGCTGTCGACGGCCCACGAGGGGGCCGAGCGGTTCGCCAGTGGCGAGGGGCGACACGGCGAAGGGATCGAGGATGCGGACGGCGAGGACCCGCCCGGTTCGACGGAGTGAACCTCGCCACTCCGGCCGAACCGTTAAACCGGCCCCGTGTGTAATTGACTGCCATGTACGACGAGGACGACCTCGCGGCCATCCGAGACGACCGCGAGGAGTGGGAGCGCGAGACGCTCGACCCAGTGCTGGAGCGTCACGGCGAACGGCAGGACCGATTCGCGACTGTCTCGAACCACGAGGTCGACCGGCTGTACACCCCCGAGGACGTGGCCGACCTCGACTACGGCGACGACCTGGGGTTCCCCGGCGAAGAACCGTACACGCGCGGGGTCTACCCGACGATGTACCGGGGTCGGACCTGGACGATGCGGCAGTTCGCCGGCTTCGGGACGGCGGAGGAGACCAACGAGCGCTTTCACTACCTGATCGACGAGGGGCAGACCGGCCTCTCGGTGGCGTTCGACATGCCGAGTCTGATGGGACTGGACAGCGACGACCGGATGAGTCAGGGCGAGGTGGGTCGTGAGGGTGTCGCCGTCGACACGCTCCGGGACATGGAGATCCTGTTCGACGGGATCGACCTCGGCGAGGTCTCGACCTCCTTCACCATCAACCCGAGCGCGCCGGTGATCTACGCGATGTATCTGGCGCTGGCCGACCGGCAGGGCGTCCCCCGCGAGGAGATCCGGGGGACCCTCCAGAACGACATGCTCAAGGAGTTCATCGCGCAGAAGGAGTGGGTGGTGCCCCCGGCGGCCTCGCTGGACATCGTGACCGACGTGATCGAGTTCGCCGTCGAGGAGACGCCCAAGTTCAAGCCCGTCTCGGTGTCGGGCTATCACATCCGGGAGGCCGGGTCGACGGCGGTGCAGGAACTGGCCTTTACCCTCGCGGACGGCTTCGCCTACGTCGAGGACTGTCTGGATCGTGGCCTCGATATCGACGCCTTCGGTCCCCAGCTGTCCTTCTTCTTCAACTCGCACAACTCCATCTTCGAGGAGGTGGCGAAGTTCCGGGCGGGGCGGCGCATCTACGCCCGACTGATGGACGAGTGGTACGACGCCGAGAGCGACGCGGCGAAACAGATGAAGTTCCACACCCAGACCGCCGGACAGTCCCTGACGGCCCAACAGCCGCTCAACAACATCGTCCGCGTGACGATCCAGGCGCTGGCGGGCGTGCTGGGCGGGACCCAGAGCCTCCACACCAACAGCTTCGACGAGGCGCTGGCTCTGCCCAGCGAGGAGGCGGTCCGGGTCGCCCTGCGAACCCAGCAGATCATCGCCGAGGAGTCCGGCGCGGCCGACATCGTGGACCCGATGGGCGGGAGCTACGCCATCGAGGCCCTGACCGACGAGGTCGAGGCCGAGACGATGGCGTACCTCGAAGAGATCAGGGAGATGGGCGACGGCTCGGTCCGGGACGGCGTGCTGAAAGGCATCGAGGACGGCTACTTCCACCGCGAGATTCAGGACGCGGCCTACGAGTACCAGGAGCGCGTCGACGAGGGCGAGGAGGTGGTCGTCGGCGTCAACCGGTACACCATCGACGAGGACACGTCGCCGGACCTGTTGCGGGTCGACGAGACGACCGGCGAGCGCCAGCGCGAGCGCCTGGCCGCGGTGAAAGCCGAGCGCGACGACGGCGCGGTCGACGACGCCCTGGCGGACGTGCGCGCGGCCATCGAGAACGGCGAGAACGTCATGCCAGCCATCGTCGACGCGGTGAAAGCCTACGCGACGATGGGCGAGATCATGGGCGTCTTCGAGGACCACCACGGCTCCTACCAGGAGACCGTCGGACTGGCTTAACGCGGGTCTCGGGTCACGAAGCGTCCCGTACTTTGATGCTGGTTCCGTTCCTCGGGGAGAGTATGACTGACCGAACGAGGCTCTCCACGCGGTCTGCAGGCGGCCGGTCCCGCGCCAGCACCCGGGTACCACTTCAGGGATGACGGCTCGACTCACGACGCAGGTCGTCACCGACAGCGAGGCGGTCCGCGGTGACGTTTTGCGGGCTCTCGAAACCGTCTACGACGACGTGACCGTCGCCGCTGACGACGGGACAGTGCCGGACTGTGTCGTCGCCGTCGCGCCACTCGCTGCGTCCGACTGGGAATCGCTCGGCGACCGGGACGACGTGCCCCTCGTCGTCCTCACGACGCCGACCGACGCGCCGGAGGTCCGTCCCCGGGCGACCGAGGCCGATGCGACCGACGTGGTGGTCGCCGACGAAGATCGCTACACGGCGCTGGCCAATCGTGTGCGTGGCGTCGTACGGGGACGGCGAACACGCGCCGACTTGCCGACGCCCGACGTGCCCGCCGACGGGCGGTACCTGCGTGACCTCTACGACGTGGCGACCGACGAGACACTCGCCTTCGAGGCGAAGGCCGACCGCATCCTCGAGATCGGCCTCGACAGGCTCGGCGTCGAGAACGCACACCTCTCGACCATCGACCGCGACCCGGAACGGTACGAGGTGGTCGCGAGCGTCGGCGAATTGCCCATCGAACCCGGGGAATTGATGGACCTCCCGACGACGTTCTGCCGGCGAACCATCGAGTCCGACGACGTACTGGCGTTCAACCACGCCGCCGAACAGGGCTGGCTCGGCGACCCGGCCTACGAGGCAAAAGATATCGAGTGTTATCTCGGCGCTCGCATCACGGTCGGCGGATCGCTGTACGGCACTGTCTGTTTCATGGATCGGTCGCCACACGGCCCCTTCAGCGAGGCCGAACGGGCGTTCGTCAGTCTCGTCGCGCGGTGGCTCAGCCACGAACTCGAACGGACGCGTCGCGGGACGGCACTGGACGCGCTCCACGACGGCACCGCCGACCTGATGCGGGCGACGACCGTCGACTCGGTCTGTGAGACGGCCGCCGCGGTCGCCGTGGCCGCGCTCGACGCACCCCGGACCCGCGTGTGGCTCGTGGACGACGATCCCGGGACGACCCTGCGGGCGGCCGCGAGTCAGGGCTGTCCGACCGTGCCGGATCCGCTCGACCGGGCAGACGGCCAGGGGACCTGCCTCTGGGACGCACTGGACGACGGCGACCTGTGCCAGTACGACGACGCCGACGGGCTGGACGGGACCGGATTCGCCGAGCCCACGCGGAGTCTGGTGGTCGTGCCGCTGGACACCGAGGGCGTGCTGGTCGCCGGGTCCGGGACGGCCGCGGCCTTCGACGGGATCGACCGGTCGATGGCCGGGATGCTCGGCTCGAACGTCGTGGCGGCCCTCGAACGGACCGAGTGGATCGACCGGCTCCGGACCGCACGCGAGCGGTTCAGGCGGATGTTCGAGTCGGCCAGCGACGGCCTGCTCCTCGTCGATCCCGACGCCGACGCCCTCGTCGACTGCAACGACCGGGTGTGTGAGCTGCTGGGCTACGACCGGTCGGCCCTGCGGACTATCGCGCCGTCGACGATCTGTCGCGACGACCTCGACGCGTTCCAGCAGTTGGTCGCGACGGCACTGGACACCGGCCGCGCGCGGGCCGACGAACTCCTCCTCCGGCACCGCGACGGCAGCCGCATCCCGGTCGAGGTGTCGGCCGCCGAACTCGAACTCGACGACACCGACCACGTCCTCGCGAGCGTTCGCGACGTGCGCGACCGGAAACACCGCGAGCAGGCCCTGAGCGTCTTCAACCGCGTCCTCCGGCACAACATCCGCAACGACATGAACGTCATCATCGGGCGGGCCTCGATGCTCGAAGACGCGATGGCGTCGGGCGACGAGCAGGCCCACCTCGCGCGCATTCTCGATACGGCTCGCGGCCTGACGGAACTGGGTGAGAAGGCCCGGACCTTCGGCCAGCTCGACGAGCGCGATCCCGACGCCGACAGCGTCGAGATCGGTCCGCTGATCGACCGGGTGATCGAGTCGCTGGCCGAGGCGCACCCCGACGCGAGGATCACCGTCAGGGGGGACGCCGACGCCGTGGCCGCCGTCGAACCGACGCTCGACGTGGCCATCCGCGAGCTACTGGAGAACGCGATCAAACACGCGACGACGGACGCGCCGACCGTCGCCGTCGACATCGACAGCGACGGCGACGACGTGACGGTTCGGGTCGCCGACGAGGGTCCGGGCCTCCCCGAACAGGACAGCGCCGTGCTGGAAGGCGGCTCCGAGACGCCGCTGGATCACGGCAGCGGCCTCGGGCTGTGGCTGGCCAACTGGGTCGTCACCGCGGCGGGCGGCTCGATTTCGGTCCCCGAAGCCGGGCCGGACGGCTCGGTGGTCGCGCTGTCCCTGCCCGCCGACCGCGACGCGACTGCCGACCGTTGAAATCCGAACGGTCGTTCCCACGCGGCGGGATCGTTGAAAACTTCTATTAGGTTTTCCCCCGTTTTGCGAGGCGCGATGGAAAAACCACTGCTGGTCACGGACTTTCTGGATCGGGCACGACGCCACTACGGCGACGAGGAAGCGGTCGTCGCGACGACCGGGGAGCGGTACAGTTACGACGAACTGGGCGAGCGTGCCGACGGTTTCTCGGCGTTCCTCCAGGACCGGGGCATCGAGAAAGGCGACCGGGTGGCGGTACTGGACCCCAACACCCACTACCACCTCGAAGCCGCCTACGGGAGCATGCAGGTCGGTGCGGTCCACACACCCCTGAACTACCGGCTGGTTCCCGACGACTTCGAGTACATCCTGACCGACGCCGAGGTCGACGCCATCTACGCGGACCACGAGTACGCCGACCGGATCGAGGCCGTCCGGGACGCCGTACCGACCGAAACCTTCGTCACGAACGACGCCGACGCGGTCGAGGGCGACTGGGAGAGTTTCGACGAGGTGATCGACGCCGCCGGCACCGACTACGACCGGCCCGAGATGGACGAGGACGACGACATCACGATCAACTACACGTCGGGGACGACCGGCGACCCCAAGGGTGTCGTCCGGACCCACCGGACCGAGACGATCCACGCGTACCTCGTCTCCGTCCATCAGGAGATTCGCGACGACGACGTGTACCTCTGGACCCTGCCGATGTTCCACGTCAACGGCTGGGGCCACATCTACGCCGTCACCGGCATGGGCGCGACCCACGTCTGTACTCGCGGTGTCGACGCCGGGTGGATCTTCGACACCGTCGCCGAAGAGGACGTGTCCTACATGTGCGGTGCGCCGACCGTGTTGAACATGCTGAGCGATCACTACGAGAGCGAGGACGGCGACGTGGCGACTACGGGCGCGAACGAGGTCCGCATCGCCACTGCCGGGAGCGCGCCGCCGGAGGCCACCATCCGGACGGTCGAAGACGAGTTCGGCTGGCACCTCAAACACGTCTACGGCGCGACCGAGACCGGCCCGCTCATCACCACCTCCGACGCCCGCCGGCTGTACGACGACAGCGACGCCCGGTTCAAGATCAAGAAACGGCAGGGACTGGGCTATCTCGGGACGGACGTGCGCGTCGTCGACGAGGACGGCACGGAAGTCCCGTGGGACGACGAGACCATCGGCGAGGTCGTCGTCCGGGGCAATCAGGTGATGGACCGCTACTGGAACGAGCCCGACGCGACCGAGGAGGCCTTCACCGACCGGATCGAAGGCTACTACCACACCGGCGACCTCGCCGTCGTCGACGACAACGGGATGATCTCGATTCAGGACCGCAAGAAGGATATCATCATCTCGGGCGGGGAGAACATCTCCAGCATCGAACTGGAGGACACCCTCTACGAACACGACGCGGTGAGTCAGGTGGCGGTCATCCCCGCGCCCAGCGAGGAGTGGGGGGAGACGCCCAAAGCGTTCGTCGTCCCGGCCAACGACGACCCCGAGAACCCGCCGGTCTCGACGGACGAACTCAAGCAGTTCTGTGAGTCGCGGCTGGCCGGCTACAAGATCGTTCGCCGGTTCGAGTTCGTCGCGGACCTCCCGACCACGGCGACCGGGAAGATTCAGAAGTACGAGTTGCGCGAGCGCGAGTGGGACGACGAGGACAGCATGGTCGGGCAGGGGTAGGTCACTCGCTCCCCGCGTATCGATCCGAGACGTAGATCACCAGCCCGAGCATGATGCCCAGCCCGATGGCGACCGTCAGCATCCCGTACAGGGCGGTTCCAAAGGCGTTCGGCGGCAACTGGATGAAACCGAACAGCTCCGGATCGAGGTCCTCGGGGCGGGCGTTCCCGAGGATGAAGCCCATCACGCCAGCGATGGCGACGATGACGACGTAGATGAACATGACGACGCGAGTGCCCGGGCGACCGGCCGGGGACCGGGTGACCGTGTCTGTCATTGGCCGCAGTTAGAGACGAAGGTAATTAGCCGTTTCACTTCCTACTGGAAGCTAATGTCCGAGAAAGACCTGCTCTTTCTGGTCCTGGCCGGGATCGCACTGCTGATGTTCGTGACGGGGTTCGTGCTGGTCGTCAGCTGAGCCGATGCTGATCGCCACGAGCGCACCGAAAAAGTGGGAGATCGAGACCGCTACTCGACGATGACCGCGCCGTGCATGCCCAGCGCCTCGTGGGGAACGCAGTAGTAGGTGTAGTTGCCGGCCTCCTCGAAGGTGTGTGCGAAGGTCGCGCCGGCGCTGGACTGGCGCTCGCTCTCGAACGCGTCGTCGGTCGAAACGACGTTGTGCTGGCCGCCGTTGCCCGTCCAGACCCACGTCACTTCCGTCCCGGCCGAGACCACGGCTGCGGCGGGGTCGAAGGCGTACCCTCGGTCCCCGGCACCGACGCTGATCTCGACGGTATCCTGGCCGGTCATGTCGGCCGCGGAGCCGTCGTACCCGTTCGCGTCGTTGTCGCTCAGGTAGGTGTCGACTTCGCCAGGAACGCTGGCACCGCCACCGCCGCTCGTGGTGGTGTTGTTCCCGTCGCCGCCGTCGTCGCCGCCGTCACCGTTGTTCCCGCCACCGCTACAACCTGCCAGCGCGCCGGCCACTGTCATCGCTCCGATACCACGCACGAACGTACGTCTCTCCATCTCACTGGTCACCTCGGTAGGCACTCAGTGGTGGACACGGGTAAAGAGAAGGATCCGTTCCCAGGGTGTGAGAACGCACAGTGGCTGTTTGTGAACGTGTTCCCTTCGCTCACGTATGTGGCCGAGACTGCAGACTCGCGCCCGCAGTATCGTGGGTCCCGACCGGTCGCCGACGGCAGGGGTGGACCGATGATCTCGGTCAGCAAACTCCTCTGTGACCTGGACGCGGAGGGCGACGGTCTGCGGTACGACGCCGCCGACGAGTCCGACCGCGAGCAGATCCGCGCGGAGAAACAGCGCCGCCCGGTCGTCGTCTGGAACACGACCAAACAGTGCAACCTCTACTGTGACCACTGCTACGCCGCCGCCGACACCGAGTGTGCCCCCGGCGAACTCTCGACGACCGAGGGTAAACGCCTCCTCGACGACCTGGCCGACTACGGCGTGCCCGTGGTCCTGTTCTCGGGTGGCGAACCCCTCGTCCGCGAGGACCTCGAAGAACTCGTCGCCTACGCCGCCGACGCGGGAATTCGCCCCGTCCTCTCGACCAACGGGACGCTCATCACCGAGGAGCGCGCCCGCGACCTGAAAGCCGCCGGCCTCAAGTACGCCGGCGTCTCCGTCGACGGCCTCCCCGAGCGCAACGATGCGTTCCGCGGGGAGGAGGGGGCGTTCGACGCCGCGCTCCGGGGGATCGAGGCCTGCCAGTCGGCCGGCCTCAAGACCGGGCTTCGCTATACGATCACCGAGGCCAACGCCGACGACCTCGAAGACGTGGTCGCCCTGCTCCACGAGGCCGGCCTCGACCGGTTCTGTTTCTACCACCTCGACTACGGCGGCCGCGGCGACGAGATCCGGGACGTCGACCTCACGCCCGCCGAGCGCCGCGAAGCCGTCCGGACCGTCTGTGACATGACCCGCGAGTACCACGCCCGCGGCGAGGAGATCGAGACCCTGCTCGTCGGTAACTACGCCGACGCCGGATTCCTCGTCGAGTACGCCCGCGAGCACCTGAGCGAGGCCGCCGCCGAGCGGATCTACCGGTACCTGCAGGTCAACGGCGGCGACCCGACCGGCGAGCGCGTCGCGGACGTGGACTACCAGGGCAACGTCCACCTCACGCAGTTCTGGCAGAACTACTCGCTGGGCAACGTCAGAGACCGCCCGTTCGGCGCGATCTGGGAGGACGAGTCGAACCCGCTCCTGCGGAAACTGCGCAACCGCGAGGCCCATCTCAAAGGCAAGTGCGCCGACTGTGCCTACCAGTCCGTCTGTCGCGGTGGCTCCAGACTCCGCGCCCTGTCGGTCCACGACGACCCGTTCGCCCCCGATCCGCAGTGTTACCTCCACGACGACGAGATCGAGGGGGGCAGTCCGGTCTTCGACACCGGGCCGGAACCGGCGGACTGATCGACCCCCACCTCAGTCGCTCGGCTCCGGCTCGACGGTCGGAGCGGTCCCTGACCCGGCCACGCCCGTCCGGCTCAGGTGCGTATCCCCGAATCCGCTCGGGTACTTCAGCCCGTAGCCGACGGCTCGGTCGACACCGATGTGGGCCGTCCACACCAGCGCGACGGAGACTGCCAGCGGCGCGGCCCACCAGACGCCGGCGGCCCCGAGCAGGAGCGGCCCGACGTACGTGTGTGCGGCGTTGTAGAGTCGGCTCCCGCTCGCCGGGCTTGCGAGGTACCCGACCATCGCGAGGTCGGGGGCGAGCGCCAGCAGGAGAAACAGCCAGAGTGGGCCGCCGAGCCAGAAGTACGCCGCCGTCGCGACGCCGAAAATCGCCACCCCTTCCGCTCTGAGTATCGGTCGCGGGTCCATGTCATAGTCACGCGCGTCGAGGAGATATAGCTATCTGCCACGCCTGGCGGCCGGATAGTGGCTATCGGTCCGTGTCGCCAACCTCGTCCAGTTCCCGGAGCAGGTCCAGCGCCAGGTCCTTGTCCAGCGGGTCGTTGGCGTTCCCGCAGTGGGGCGACTGGACGCAGGCTGGACAGCCGTCGGCGCAGTCACAGGAGGCGACCATCCGGCGGGTCGTCGACACGAGCGATCCGATGTCGGCGTAGGCGCGTTCGGTCAGGCCGACGCCGCCGGGGTAGCCGTCGTAGACGAAAATCGTCGACTGGTCGGTGTGAGGATGCAGGGGCGTCGATAGCCCACCCACGTCCCGGCGGTCACAGAGCAACTCGGCGGGCATCATGGCGATCATCGCGTGTTCTGCGGCGTGGATGCCGCCCCCGAACGCCTCGTCGGTGTCGGCGGTCTCGCTCCGTTCGGCCGCCCGCTCGCGCATCGCTCGTTCGACCGGTTCGGGGACGGTGAAGTAGAACGCCCGCGTCTCCAGCGTCGTCTCGGGCAGGTCGAGCGCGAACCGCCCCAGGGGTTCGCCGCTGGAGCCGTCCCGGCGCTCGTAGCCCGTGATCTGCTTGCGCATCGTCACGTCGGCCAGCCGCAGAGTACTGTCCTCGCGCCCGGGCATCGGTCGCTCGTCGTGGTCGTCCTCGACGGTGATCGTCTTGTCGTGGAGGACCTGCGTGTAGTAGTCGGCGTGGGTCTGCGAGAGTTCGGCCACGCCCAGATCGAGGTCCAGGTCGACCACCTCGTAAGTCCGGCCCTGGTGGTGGTAGATCGCGCCCGGGTGGGCGTCGCGCAGGGCGTCGCCGAAGGGGAGTTTCGCGACGGTGTCGCCGCTGGCGCGGTCCCGCAACTGGACCTGCTGGTCGTCGATGGTCCGGAGGCTCATCTCGTGCTGGGGACTGCCGTCGCCGTCGTAGAGCCAGCGGATGCCGGCGTCGGTCTCCCGCCGGTCGAGGTCGCCCGTTTCGGTCAACTCGGTCACGACTTCGGGGAACTCCGGCCCGAAGTGTCGGTCGTCGGTGGGCGTCAGCCAGGTTTCGCGGGCGGCCGAGCAGACGTGTCCGGGCATGAGCTGGCGGTTCTCCGGGTTCGAGATGGCTCGCTCCGGCTCGGCCTGGAGGAACTCGGTCGGATTCCGCATGAAGTACTGATCCAGCTGGTCCTCGCCGCCGACGAGGACGACGAGGCTCGGGTCCGTGCCACGACCCGCCCGGCCGGCCTGCTGGAAGGCCTGCATCCGGGTGCCGGGATAGCCGTCGAGCAAGACGGCGTCGAGGCCGCCGATGTCCACGCCGAGTTCGAGCGCGTTCGTGCTCCAGACGCCCCGGACTTCGCCGGACTGGAGTCCCTCCTCGACCGACCGACGGCGCTCGTTGGTCAGCGCCGCCTGGTATGCCGTCACCGTCTCCGCGGCGTCGCGGTCGCCACGTCGGCGCAACTCGTCGGCGCTCTCGGTGGCGTAGCGCTCGGCGGTCTGGCGCGAGCGGGTGAAGACGACGGTCTGGAAGCCACGGCTCACGAGGTCGACGAACAGCCGTTTCGTCTCGGTGTGGCTGGACTTTCGGCGGCCGCTCCCCCACCCGTTGTCTTCGTACTCCGGCGGATTCCAGAACAGCCAGTGGGTCGGCCCCGTCGCGCTCTCGTCGTCGGTGAGTGCGGACAACGACGACTCGGACCGGCCTGTCACGGTCGCGGCGTGTTCGACCGGGTTGCCGATGGTCGCCGAACAGCAGACGTACTGCGGCGACGAGTCGAACCGTTCGCAGACCCGATTGAGGCGGCGCATCACGAGGCCGACCTGACTGCCGAACACGCCCCGGTACTCGTGGACCTCGTCGATCACGACGGTCTCCAGGCGCTCGACGAACCACTCCCACAGGCGGTGGCTGTGGGGCAGGATGCCGTAGTGGAGCATGTCCGGCGTCGTGAGCAGGACCGTGGGCTGGCGCTCGCGAATGTCTCGCTTCTCGGATTTGGACTGGCGGCCGGTGTACTGGGCGACGGTCACCCGACTGCCGAAGCCGAGGCCGTGCGCGAGGTCCTGGAGGGCGTCGGTCTGGTCCTCGATGAGCGCGACCTGCGGGGCGATATAGAGGGTACAGCCGGTGTGATCCAGCGCGCGCTCGAAGGCGGGGATGGTGTAGGCCAGACTCTTGCCGCTGGCGGTGTCGGTCGCCAGCACCACGTCGTCACCGTCGCGGACGCGCTCGACTGCGGCCGCCTGGTGGCCGTACAGCCGCTCGATTCCCTGCTTTTCGAGCGCGGTGGCCAGGCGATCCGGGAGGTCCAGATCGGCGAACGTCGCGTCGTGGCCGGGGACCGTCTCGTGGTGGGTGAGCTGCCCATCGTAGTAGGGGCGGTCGCGGAGCCAGCGGATCGTCTCGTCCACGAACCGGATTACGGGGCGACGGTGCTAACTGTTTCGTCGGTCGCGGGCGGTTCGATGGCGTGGATCCGGTCGCCTACGAGTCGATCCGCTTGAGATCGTCGTCGCCGGAGGTACCGCCGCCGAGTTTGTCGCTGTTGAGCGAGAGGTGGATCGCGAACAGGATCGGCGAGAGGATGCCCAGCACGATGGCGACGCCCATCGCCAGCAGGCCGTCCGTCAGGACGAGTTTGCCGCCGCCGTGTTCGCCGCCACCGTGCTCGCCGCCCATGGCCGCCTCGCCCACGACGACGACGCCCTGCATGATGCCGGCGTGGGGCTCACAGAGGTACTTGACGACGCCGGTTTCCTCGAAGGTCTGTTCGAAGGTCGCACCGACCTCGCTGGTCGGCTCGCCGCTGTCGAAGTCGCGGTTCTCGCCGACGACGTTGTGACGACCGCCCTGCCACTCCCAGGTGACTGTCGTGCCCGGGTCGACACGGACGGCGGGTGGACTGAACACGAGGCCGTTGCCGCCGACCCCGATGGTGATCGAGTCCTGGCCCGTCATGTCGACGACTTCGCCGTCGTAGTTGGTCGTGTCCGACAGCCAGCCGTCGAACGTCGGCCCGCCGGACTCGGTTGCCGTCCCGTCCTGTGCCGTCGCCGTGCCGATCGCACCGGCCGCGACGCCCGCCGCCGCCGCGCCCGTCGCCGCCGTCCGCAGAAAGCCGCGACGACTGGCCGCCGACCCGTCTGATTCGCTCGAACGTTCGGTGTGCATACCCGTCGGTTTTTCACCATCCTGTATAAGCCCGACTAAACGTGACAGGGGTTGGGAACACCTTTCATACCTGCAAGAAAGTCGAGTCGAGCGCGCCTCAGCGAATGATCGTGACGGGACAGTGCGCCCGCCTGAGGACCGTTTCGGCGACACTGCCCAGCAAGATCCGAGAGACGCCCGAGCGGCCGTGGCTCCCCATGACGATGTGATCGACCGACTCGGTGTCGGCGAACTCGACGATGCTCCGCGCTGGCTTGCCAAGCGTGGTCTCCGTCTCCAGGGTCACACCGTACTCGTCGGCGGTCGCCTGCGCGTCCTCGAACAGCCGTTCGGCGTTTTCTTCCTCGTTCTCGTACCAGTCTTCCCAGTAGCCCGGGAGCGACGCCTCCATCGGCGCGCCGTAGCCCGCCTCGACGAAATCCAGGACGTGCAGGACGGTAATCGTCGCGTCCTCGGCGTACTCGTCGAGGGTGAACTCCAGCGCTCGGTCGGACAGCGGCGAGGCGTCCAGGGGCACCAGCACGTGATCGGTCATACTCCATCTTGGCGTTCGCCCGGATTAGTATCCGTCGAGATTCCAGCACTCCGGGAATCGCCGTCCGTGCGCTCGCCGCACACGAGCGCGGGAGAACGCGACGCTTTAGCCCGTCCAGTCGCAACGTCCGCACGATGGACAGACGACAGTACCTCCGGACCGCCCTCGGCGCGACGGCGGGAACGGTCGCGGTTGCCGGGTGTCTCGGTGGAGGCAGTTCGGCCGACGAGTACCCCAATATGGAACTGCCCAAACAGGAGATGTCGTTCGACGCGGAAGACGTGCGGTTTCCGGCGTGGGGCCAGCGGATTCCGGCCGCGACGCTCCCGCGGGCGCTGGGCGAGGGTGAGATGTCGACGCGAGGGTTCGACAAACCGCTCGCGCTGACGTTCATCTTCAGCAACTGCATGACCGCCTGCCCGCTGCTGACGCAGGCGCTCGTCTCCGCACAGGGGACGGCCCTCGAGGAGGGCTGGGGCGACGCCGTCGAATTCGCCGAGATTACGTTCGACCCGGCGCGGGACACCCCCGAACGCCTCCGGACGTACGCCGAGGAGCGCAACGTTGCGCTCGACGCTGGCAACTGGACGTTCCTCCGCCCCGAAACGGAAGCCCGGGCGAGGGCAGTCGTCCAGGCGGAGTTCGGCGTCCACTTCGAGAAGGTGTACCCGGACGAGAACGGGACGGTGGCCGGATCGACGGCGACCGACACGGACGCCGGCAGTTCGACGCCGTCGACGGCGACCGCGTCCGCACCGGACGACTCGGAGGGCTACATGTTCACGCACCGCTCGCTCATCCTGCTAGTCAACGCCGAGGGCTACGTCGAACGCTTCTGGCGGGGCGACGAGGCGACCTCGACGGCGGCCGCGGAACTCCCCGACGCGATGAATCGCCTCAGAACCGCCTGAGTTCGGCCCCGACTGCCGACGACCCGAACCTACCGGGCGTACAGCGAGTAGACGATGACGCCGAAGCCAAGCGCCGTCAGCCCCGTCTCGGCGATGATCGCGTACTCCCGGGGGAGCGACAGGCCGAGGTCGAACACGCCGGCCAGGAGGCTCCCGAGGGTAACGACCGCGAACCCGAGCGCGAGCAAGCCGAGGGGTCTCGCGCCGGTTCGGCGGAAGGCCTTGTACGAGAAGAACGTGATCATCGCGCCCAGCACGAGTGTCACCGTCTTGAGCGCGGTGATGACCGTCGGCAGGTGGACGAGGGGATAGAGTTCGATCACGTTTCTTTACGCACCTCCGACCAGAGATCGCGCAGTCGCTCGTCCGCGGTCCGGGGGACCCGGCTGATCCCGACCTCGAACGCCCGGTCGTCGTCGAGCGCGACCACGACTTCCTCGAAGTCCACCTCGTACTGGCTGGCGTGTTGCCCGTCGGGACGGATCTCCATGCCCTCCCGGAGCAGGGACGCCTCGGTCAACAGATCCAGTTTCCGGTAGGTGGTCGAGAGAGGGACGTCACAGGCCTCGGAGATCTCTTCGGCTGTCATGGGTTCGTCGAGGTTCCGGACGATGGCTCGACACTTCGGGTCGTCCAGCGCGTCGAGCACGTCCTGTAGATCAGGCTGGTCCTCGTCCGCGAACGGGTCTCGGACCATGTGTCCGCATCTGAACGGGCGACGCTTATAATCGCTCCGACACGCGACCGCCGAGAGCGGCCCTGCGGCCACGTTTCCCCGCCCGCTCGAGGAACATGTTCGAGCGCCGGGGGATCCCGAGCGCGGCTCGACGCACCTGTCACCCGACCGGTCGGAGCCGTGCAGTTCCCGGGCGCGTCGGCGGACGCGTGGCTGACGGACCGGTTCGCTTTTGACAGGCCCGGGTCAATGGTCGGACGTGCTCGCCGCCGAGTTGCACTCCCACTCGTCGCTGTCTCACGACGGCCGTGATCCCATCGAACTGCTTCTGGGACAGGCCCAGGCCATCGGACTGGACGCGCTGGCCGTCACCGATCACGACGAGATCGAGGCCAGCCTGGCGGCCGTCGAGAGGGCCGAGGCGTACGGCCTCGTCGGCATCCCCGGCATGGAAGTCTCGACGGCCGCCGGCCACGTCCTCGCGCTGGGAGTGCGCGAAGCGGTCCCGCCAGGACTCTCCTTCGGCGAGACGCTGGACCGCATCCGCACGCTCGGCGGCATCGCCGTCGTCCCACACCCGTTCCAGGAGTCCCGCAGCGGCGTCCTCGCGAACATCTCACAGGAGACGCTGACGGCCGCCGACGCTATCGAGGTGTACAACTCCCGCCTGCTGACGGGCCGGTCCAACCGCCAGGCCGAGCGGTTCGCCCGCCGCAACGGGATGCCCATGACCGCCGGGAGCGACGCCCACATCAGCGAGATGATCGGCCAGGCCGTCACCCGGATCGACGCGGCCGAGCGGAGCGTCGACGCCATTCTGGAGGCCATCCGGGAGGGCCACACCACCGTCGAAGGCAAGCGCACGCCCTGGCGGATCAGCTTTCGGCAGGCCGCTGGCGGCGTCAAGCGTCGCGTCGCGCGCCGCCTCTCCGATTTGCGATGATCCACGGTGCCGACCCGACGACCGTTCGCGCCGCACTCGACGGTGGCGGCCCACTGCCCGGGACCCGCGGATTCGCCGGACGACTCGACGCCGAGGACGGAGCGCCTCGGCTGGTCCGGGACGTTCTCGGCCGTTACCCCTGTTTCACCGAGGCCGACGATCACACGACGTGGAGTTTCGACCCCCGAGATCTGACCGATCCCGCCCCCGTTCCGGCGGGGCACGTACGAACCCAGAGCGGCGACGAGCAGGTTTGGACGCTGCCGGACCCGCCCGCGACCGACGACGACGCGGCGGCCATCGAGGCAGTCCGGGCGGCGGTCGCCGCCAGTACCGCCGCGGTCGACGCGGAGAGCCTCGCAGTCGCGTTCTCCGGGGGCGTCGACTCGGCGATTCTGGCCGCCCGACTGGACGCGCCGCTGTACGTCGCGGGTTTTCCCGACAGTCACGACGTTGACGCCGCCCGCTCGGCCGCCGCGGCGATGGATCGTGACCTCACCGTCGTCGAACTCACGCACGAGGACATCGAACGGGCGGTCCCGGAACTGGTCCGCGCGACCGGCCGGGCCAACGCGATGGACGTGGGGATCGCGCTCCCCCTCTATCTCGTGGCCGAGCAGGTCGCCGCCGACGGCTACGACCGGCTCGCTGTGGGGCAGGGGGCCGACGAACTGTTCGGCGGCTACGCCAAAGTCGCGAAAGCGCCCGACGACCCGCGCGTCGACGCCGAGACGGTCCGGGGTGCGCGCCGCGAAGTCGTGACCACGCTCCCCGACCAGCTCGAACGGGACGTGCTCGCACTGCGGGCCGCGGGCGTCGAACCCGTCCCGCCGTTGCTGGACGACCGGGTGGTCGAAGCGGCGCTCCCGTTGCCCGGGACTCTGCTCGTCGCTGACCCCAAACCGGGCGCGGACCGCGGGGACGCCGAGCGGAAGGTCGCACTCCGGCGGGCAGCCGAGCCGTGGCTCCCCGAGACGGTTGCGGGCCGGGACAAGAAAGCCGTCCAGTACGGGAGTCTGGTCAGCCGCGAACTCGACCGACTGGCCCGACAGGCCGGCTACAAGCGCCGGATGGACGATCACGTCACGAAGTACGTCCGGTCGCTGGTGGAGTGACCGTCGGTGATCGCGTTGCCGTCGCTGTCGGGCACTGCGACAGCGAGAGGAGAGCGGTGAGTTACTGGGAGACTGTGTCTTCGGCTTCCAGCAGTTCGTGGTAGCGGTTACGGATGGTGACCTCGGAGATGGATGCGACCTCCGAAACCTCGGACTGGGTGACCTTCTCGTTGGCCAGCAGCGAGGCGGCGTAGACGGCGGCCGCCGCGAGGCCGACCGGGGACTTCCCGGAGTGGACGCCCTTCTCCTTGGCGGAACTCAGCAGGTCCCGCGCCCGGCGCTCGACTTCCTCCGAGAGGTCGAGGTCCGAGGCGAAGCGGGGGACGTAGCTCTCGGGATCGGCGGGCTGGATCTCCAGACTCAGTTCCCGGACGACGTACCGGTAGGTCCGGGCGATCTCGTCCTTGTCGACCCGTGAGACCGAGTCGATCTCGTCGAGACTGCGCGGTGTGCCTGCCTGTCGCGCGGCGGCGTACAGCGAGGCTGTCGCGACGCCCTCGATGGAGCGGCCGGGCAAGAGGTCCTCGTCCAGCGCGCGGCGATAAATGACGCTGGCGGTCTCCCGGACGTTCTCGGGCAGGCCGAGCGCCGAGGCCATACGGTCGATCTCGCCGAGAGCCTGCTTGAGGTTGCGTTCCTTGGAGTCGCGGGTCCGGAACCGCTCGTTCCAGGTACGCAGTCGCTGCATCTTCTCGCGCTGGCGCGAGGACAAGGAGTTACCGTAGGCGTCCTTGTCCTGCCAGCCGATGTTGGTCGAGAGCCCCTTGTCGTGCATCATGTTCGTGGTCGGGGCACCGACCCGGCTCTTCTCGTCTTTTTCCTGAGCGTCGAAGGCGCGCCACTCCGGCCCGGGGTCGACTTCGTCCTCGGAGACGACCAGTCCACAGTCCTCACAGACCGTCTCGCCCCGCTCGGAGTCGTTCGCTAGCGAGCCGCCACACTCCGGACAGGCGACCTGTTCCTCGCTTTCCCGTTCGTCCGATTCCGTCGGCTCTTCACGCGTGCGCTCGCGCTCGCCCGAATACTCTCTGATGGTGGTGTCGGTCATTGGTTGAATCGGCGGGCACTGGTGCCCGGAAAACTCTCTAATGCGTTATTGTGTTGTGGATCCGCCGACTTAAAACTTTCGGCATCTTGAGCGTCCGTACGTGCCGATTTCGGCCGTTGAACGCGCTGCGTCGCGCGAGCGCGCTCGCGTGTGAAGCGCCGGAGCGAAAGCCCGAGTATCGAAACCCTTACCGCCAGTCCGGGCCTCGCCGCGAACATGAGCGATTCGGCCGTCGAACCCGAGGACGTGCGCCACGTCGCCTCGCTGGCCCGCGTCGACCTCGACGACGAGGAGGTCGACCGGTTCGTCGAGCAGTTCGCGGACATCCTCGACTACTTCGAGACGCTGGACGAGGTCCCGGAAGTCGACTCCGAGACGGACCTCGCGAACGTGATGCGAGCAGACGAGGTCCGCGACTCCCTCGATCAGGACGAGGCGTTGCGAAACGCCCCCGAGAGCGAGGCGGGCTTCTTCAAGGGGCCGAAGGTCTCCTAATGTCGCACAACGCCTATATCACCGACGAGCGGATCGAGAGCGACGACGACGGCCCGCTGGCCGACCGTACCGTCGCAGTCAAGGACAACATCTCCACGGAGGGGGTCCGCACCACCTGCGGCTCGGCGATGCTCGACGAGTACGTCCCACCCTACGACGCGACGGTCGTCCAGCGCCTCAAATCGGCCGGTGCGACCATCACGGGCAAGACCAACATGGACGAGTTCGGGATGGGCACGACCACCGAAACGTCCGCGTTCGGCCCGACCGAGAACCCTGCCGCGCCGGGCCACGTCCCCGGCGGTTCCTCCGGGGGCTCCGCGGCGGCCGTCGCCGCGGGCGAGGCGGACCTCGCCCTCGGCACGGACACCGGCGGCTCCGTGCGCTGTCCCGCCGCGTTCTGTGGCGTCGTCGGCATCAAACCCACCTACGGCCTGGTCTCGCGGTACGGCCTCATCGCCTACGCCAACTCGCTGGAACAGATCGGCCCCATCGCACCGTCCGTCGAGGCGGCCGCCGAACTGCTGGAAGTGATCGCCGGTCCCGACGACCGCGACGCGACGACCCGGGAGGCAAGCGAGGCGCGAAGCACCTCGGATACGCGAGCGGGCGAAGCCCGCGAGCGCGAGGAGGGCGCAGACACCGACTACGCCGCCGCCGCGGACGGCGACGTCGAGGGCATGGAGATCGGGATTCCGACGGAACTGGTCGAGGGTGCCGACGAGGCAGTCGTCGAGACCTTCTGGGACGCCATCGACGACCTCGAAGCCCAGGGGGCCAGTTACCACGAGGTCGACCTGCCGTCGGTCGAACACGCCGTCGAGGCCTACTACGTGATCGCCATGTCCGAGGCCTCCTCGAACCTCGCGCGGTTCGACGGCGTCCGCTACGGTCCCAGCCCCGACTACGAAGGCAACTGGAACGAGGAGTTCGCCGGCGTCCGCGAGGAAGGCTTCGGCGAGGAGGTCAAGCGCCGCGTCCTGCTGGGCACCTACGCCCTCTCGGCGGGGTATCACGACAAGTACTACAAGAAAGCTCAGGACGCCCGCGCCTGGGTGAAACAGGACTTCGACGAGGCCCTGAGCGAGGCGGACGTGCTGGCCTCGCCCACGATGCCCGTCCCGCCGATGGAGATGGGCGAGAGCCTGTCCGATCCGCTCACGATGTATCTGGCGGACGCGAACACGACCCCGGTCAATCTGGCGAACCTGCCCGCCATCTCGGTTCCGGCGGGCGAGACCGACGACGGCCTCCCCGTCGGGATGCAGTTCGTCGGCCCCGCGTTCGGCGAGACGGAGATTATTCGGGCCGGGAGCGCGCTGGCGTAGCCGACGATGGTTTCACTCCGATTGAGGGACTGTTTCGCGAGGACTCAGGGGGCGATCAGACGATCAACTCGGCCTCGTCGAGGAACTCGCCCTTGATTCGTTCGACTTCGGGCCCTTCCGGGACCAACCCGGGTTTCGTGGCGGGCTCGTCGAAGCGGTCCGGGTCCGGTGTGACCGAGTCGAGGACTTCCGAGAACACGGGGCCGTCTCGACCGGTGACGTGAACGAAGCCGCCGTACTGCCACTCTCGGGCGTGCGACGCCGTCGGGTCCGGGAACGCCGCCCGGATCAGACTGGTTCGCTCGCGGATGTACTCGGCCGCTTTCCGCTGTGAGTACTGGCATTCCGCGTGGTATCGGTCTCGATAGCGGGCGTCGAGGTCAGTCTCGTCGTGTTTGGCTGACTCGTAACGGATCGCGTCGCCGGTCACGTCACCGTCGAAGAAACTGAAGTTCACCGTGAACGAGTCCGGGTAGCGAAGGACGGTCAGCACGCAGATGTCGTCGTCGACGGTGAATCGTTCCTGCAGCCGGCAGTAACACTCCTGATAGTAGACGGCGAGCGCGCCGATCCAGTCGTCACGCTCGCCACGGAGATACTCGTCGGCGACGGCGTGATACTCCTCGCCGACGAGCTGCTGGAGCCGGTGTTTGAATCCCTGGCTCATCTCGTCGAGTTCGTACTCGTAGGCGTCGGTGAGCGGCACGTCGGGATCGGCGAGTAACTCCGCCTTCCGGTCACCGGCGTCCGCGATGCGGTGCATGTTCTCGTGGAGCGTTCGCTCGGCGGCTACGTCCGGCAGCGGTACCCTGACGGCCTGCCGAGCGAGAATGTCCGTCCCGCGGCCCAGTCGCTGTCGCCAGTCGTCCATTTCCCGTCCTGTGATTCCGCCGTGACCTTCAAAACTGTCGTGACGGACTCACCGGTCGATGCGAACGAAACTGCCGGACGGCTCTCGTTCCGATCACTCCGTCGTCGGTCGCTCCCGGTCGCCCGTCGCCGCTCCCTCCTGCTGGTCCAGATACGTCACCGCCCCCGAGAAGTTCATCCGGAGTTCACCGTACTCCAGGTCGTCGCTCCAGCCCTCTGGCACGTCGTTCGCTCCGAGCAGGTGTTTGAACGCCGCGCGGTCGTCGTCCTGCCGGCGGCGCGTCTGTGCGACCCGGGCGACCCAGGCTTTCAACACGTCGGCGTAAGCGTCGAGCGCACCGTCCGCTGGCCGGGGGCCGAAGTGGCTGTACAGGAGGGTTTCGGCGTCGATATCGCGGAGTAACTCGATGTCGTCGAGACACTGGTCGAGATCGAACGTGGGCGGCGGCGTCGCGACCCGGGCGGTGTCGAACTGTTCGTAGAAACAGCCCAGCACGTCGGCGGTGAACACGGCGTCGTTGGCCGGATCGTGGTAGAACATCTGGTGAGTGGCGTGGCCCGGGGCGTGGTGGACGGCGAGTTCGTGGTCGCACAGGTCGATCACGTCGCCGTCGGTCACCTCGCGAATCCGATTCTCGGGAACGGACTCCGGTTCCGCGTAGAACTGCCAGCCGGACTCGCCGACGACCTGTTTCGTGCCGGCGACCAGTGTCGACGGGTCGACGAGGTGGGGCGCCCCCTGTTCGTGGACCACCACCTCCGCGTTCGGGCACGCCGCGGCGAGTTCCCCGGCCCCACCGGCGTGATCGAGGTGGACGTGCGTGAGCGCGATTACCTCGATCTCCTCGCGACTGATCCCCAGTTCGTCCAGCGCGGACAGCACGCGGTCGGTGTGTTTCCCGATCCCCGACTCGATGATCGCCGGCCGCTCGCCGTCCAGCAGATACACCGACGTGTGCCCCGGCACTTCGTACACGCCTGGGTCGACGTAGTACAAATCGGTGCAACGCTCCGTCTCCACACGACGCATGTCCCCAATTCCCATGGTGTCTGGTAAATTCCCCCGTTATAATGAATGTAATGAAGCAAGCAATCTACATGGCGTCGTTTCCCGGCACTTTTGATCGACCCAGTGTCAAATATCGGTATCACTCGTCGGTTCGGCCTTCGATGCGGAGTCGGTGGCCGCGGGCCAGCAGTGCGAGCCCCGCGAGCGCGCCGACCGTCGAGAAGCCCCAGCGGCCCGCCACGCCGCCGGATTGCCCGGCACGGCTCACGTAGCAGTACTTGCCCCCGTCGAGGACGTACCGGCCGGTCCCGTACTCGACGGTCGACCGTGCCGACCCCTGCCGGACTGCACGGGCGAGTGGCGCGGGGGCGTCGTGCAGGTCGTCGCCGACGGTTTCGAGGACGGTTCGGGCCGCGACCAGTTCCAGTGAGACCGTCGTGGTCCCGTTGTTCTCGCTCACCGTCCGCCGGAAGTACCCGGCGTCGAGGCGGACGAAGGGATCGGTTGGGCCCTCGTACCTCGTCGTGTCGACCGTGAGGGTACCGGTCGCTGCGACGTGTTCTTCGAGGAGACATCCCCAGGACGGCGAGCGTGTCAATTCACCGCACCCGACACTTCGGACACCGCTGACGGTGATCACGCTCCGAGATTCGTCGGGCACGATTCCGATGGGGTCGCCGGTGCCGTTGACGGTAACCTCGCAAGCCCGATACCGGTGTCGCGGGCCGCCGAGGTCGAAAGCACCGACGGCGATGGGGATCACACCGGCAGGAGGCCGACGACCGGATAGAAAGCGACGCTCGTTCGTTCTGCGGGGGACCAGTCGCGGGCGACCAGTCCGGCCGGACTCACGCCACCGCGATGACAGTTACTCCTCGTAGGCGAGGTTCATGACCCACTGGGAGAAGGCGTCCGAGTGGGGGTCGACCTCCTCGTCACCGATGAACGGGGAGAGCATGTCGCCGGCCATCAACAGGGAGAAGTTCAGGTCGCGGGGTGCGGGAGTGAGGTGATATGTGTTGTGGCCCTCGTAGACGGTCTCCTCGCGCTGGATGAGACCCTTGTCGGCCAGTGACTCGACGATGCGGCTCCCCTTGCGGGAGGAGACGTCGAGTTCCTTCCAGAATTCGCTCTGGTGGATGCCACCGGTCTCCCGGACGAGTTCGAGGCCGCCGCGCTCGTCCTCGGTGAGTTCGGATTCGGGCGTAACCATACCCATCTCTGGGACTGTCTGCGGTTTAAAACTGACTTTCGACCGGCCGATACTCGGTCTCGCATGGTGGGCCGTCGGCGAACCGGTAGCGGCTCCCCTCCGGCCCGATGGTCAGAAGCGACGACGAACGCGTCCCGAACCGATCCCGGTGGATACAGACGCCGTACTCGTGATCGCTGATCACGTCGGCGGCGCGCTCGATCCACGCGCCGGCCTGCTCGCCGGGTTCGGGTCGGAGTTCGGTCCGGACTGCGGCGGCGTTCTCGCCCTGCCTCCGGCCGTCCTCGGACTTCTCGTCGGGAATCCGCCAGTCGCCGTCCGCGCCGACGTTGACGACGACGTGGACACCGGGCTGGAAGTTCCGGACCGCGAGCTGGCCGTCCCACTCCAGCAGGACGGCGGCGTCCCCGTCGGCCACGACGAGATTGAATCCCTCGAACTCGTGGTCGCGAACCTCGCTCTCCACGAACCGGGCGGCCTCCTCGGCGCTCTCCTGCCGGAGCGCGTCCCGCGTGAGCAGGCCGCGGGAGCGCTCGCCTGCCAACTCGGCGTCGGTCCAGCGGTTCGTGATGCCGACGAACAGCCCGTGTTCGTTGTGCCCGATCCAGGTCCCGCCGGCCTCGCTGTCACGCGGCGCGATCACCGCGGGACCGTCGCCGAGCCGTTGCGGTGGCTCGGAGGGGCGGTCGACCATCTCGTCGCGGTTCGCCGCGACGGCGACGGGCGTGTCGGCGAACACCTGCCAGGCGAGAACGAGTGTGCACACGATCCGTGATTGGGTCTCGGTCGAATTAAATTGTCTGGCTGGTGATTACGGGATCTCGACGGTGATACCCCCGGACTGGCCCTCCCGGAAGTAGTTGTCGTCGACGACCCGGTAGTCACCGCTCGGGAGACAGCCATCTTCCGGACCAGCGAGTAGCGTGTACGACTCACTCTCTTCGCAGTTAGTTGCGGGCCGAACACCCGATACCCGCCAGCGAACCACCGAACCAGCGCCAACTGCTCACACACCTTCGACAGCCGTGGGCGTAGTAACACATATCTCACTGGAATACCGTATCTAGTCCAATGCGTATCAAAGACAAACCTGCCACGCCGACCCCGAGTCGCCTCCTCGGGACCATCCTCTTGGTCGGCGGCGGGATCTTCATCGGGGACTTCTTCTGGGCCATCGCAACGTACTCGCCGTCGATCCAGTCTGCTGGACCGACGGTATGGACCGTGCTGACCGCCGGCATCCTCGCCGGCTCGGTTCTCGTGGGCGTGGGCGTCGCGACGGTGTTGCACTCGACCGGCCACATGAAAATCGCCACGAATCTGGACTGGGGCCTGTAGACGGTAGCGTCGCCTCGACCGCCGATCAGCCGCTGTCTGACCCCCGAACGTAAGTGTATCCACGCCGTTCGAGTGGCCATGAGTGAGGAACGGGGGCCAGTCGTCGCGAAAACGACAGGGGTCAGATGCGAGTCCTATCCCGACGAGTGCGCGTTCGCGATGCAGGCGGGCGTGTTCAACGAGGATACCGGTGCAGGGGCCATCCTTCGCTCCTTGCGTCCGACCGGCTGTTGTCCGACCTGCGGGAACCAGCTCGAATCGTGGGAGCCGGCGTTCCCGTCCGTCGCGCCGGGTCGCCCCGGCGAGTGGTGAGCCGCTGAGTCCCACGCTCGCGTCCGACGTTCTATCAGTGATAACCAAATTGTTCGAAGGACCAGGCTTATGAATTAGAGACGTCTAATCTTAGCCAAGAATGCTCAGCGACGTGATGGAGGACTATCTGAAGGGGATATACGAACTCCAGCGCGAGCACGAGGCACCCGTCAAGACGTCACTGATCGCGGAGTCGCTGGACGTGACGGCCCCGACGGTCACCAGTATGATGGAGAAACTGGCGGAACGAGGCCTCGTCGCACGCGAGAAGTACAAGGGTGTGGAGCTGACCGACGAGGGCGAGACGGTGGCCGTCGAGATCATCAGACACCACCGGCTACTGGAGGCGTTTCTCGTCGATCATCTCGACTACGAGTGGACCGAGGTCCACGAGGAAGCCGACGTGCTGGAACACCACATCAGCGAGGAGTTCGAGGCCCGGATCGCCGAGCGACTGGGCGACCCCGCGGTCGATCCACACGGCGATCCGATCCCGGAAGCCACGCTGGAACCGCCGGCCGCCGACGAGACCCGGTCACTCGCCGACTTTTCGGTCGGCGACCGTGTCGTCGTCGCCCGGGTCCGAGACCGTAACGAGGACGAACTGGAGTATCTGGCCGAGGCCGGCATCGTCCCCGGCCGCCAGCTCGTCATCGAGGAGAAGGCACCCATCGGCACGATGACTGTCTCCCACGAGGACGGCCGCCAGACCCTCCCCGACGACGTCGCCGCGACGATCAGGGCCGAGCCGGCGGAGACCGACACCGACGAGCGGCCCGACAACCGCCACGCCTCCGAGCCATGACCGGGTTCTTCGAGATCATGGTGGTCGCGATGGCCACCCAGCTGGCCGTGCTGCCGGGCGAAAAGGTGCAGTTTCTCATCTCGGGACTCTCGACGCGGTACAATCCGCTCGTGGTCGTCTCCGCAGCGGGGACCGCCTTCGCCGGCTGGACCGCCCTCGAAATCTGGTTCGGGCAGGCGATCAAGGGCGCGCTGCCCGAGGTCTATCTGAGCGCGATCACCGCCGCGCTCTTCCTGTTTTTCGCGGTCGCGCTCTGGCGGTCCGCACCGTCCCCCGATGCACAGCCGATGGGCACGGACGGGTCTGGCGTCAACGCCGTCGAAGGATACGAACTGCCGGTGATCGGGACGGTCCCGACCACGCTCGGGAGTTTCCTGCCGATCTTCAGCATGATGGCCGTCGGCGAGTTCGGTGACAAGACCCAACTGGTCACCATCGGGCTCGCCATCCAGTACGGCGCACACCCGGCCATCTGGGTGGGCGAGATGTTGGCGATCATCCCCGTCAGCATCGCCAACGCCGTGTTTTTCTATCGGTTCTCCCACCGGTTCGACCTCCGGAAGGCCCACTTCTTCGGGGCCGGTCTGTTCGCCTTCTTCGGCCTCGATACGGTGCTGTCGATCACGGTCGGCTTCTCCGTCTGGGAGCAGGTCGTCCAGACGGTGAGTACGGCCGTCATCAGCCTGTTATAGACCGTTCACTCCATCTGCTCGGGCATCTGGAGCGCGCCGTAGACGAGCGAGAGGAGACAGAGCAGCAACACACCGACCGCGCCCAGGATGTCGTAGTTCGTCGCGAACGCCAGCGACGACCCGAGCAACAGACAGAGCAGCGCGACGGGGTACGCCGTCGACTGCGGAAGGGCTTCTAGGGCATCTCGCGGACGCTCGCTGAACATCTACGTAGTGTATCTTCCGCTACCTATTTGAGTTCTGTCATTGGTTCCTGACAGGAACGGGTCGAACAGAACGTCTCTCCCAGGCGCTCACGAATCCGATTTCAACCGTCGTCGTGGTTCGCTCTGAGCGAGACCGAGCGTTCGTGGTCTATCTCGACGGTGAACCCCTCGTAGTCGAAGCTGACGTGGCCGTTGCGGAGCACGGATCCGCCGGTGTCGTCGAACATCGATTCGAGCGCGTCGGGGTCGATCACGTCGTGAAGCGGTGTTAACGCTGCCGGGTCCACTTCCTTCTCGGCGGCTACCTTGCGAACGAGCGCGTAACTGATCGACTCGTCGGCCATAGACCACTTACCGAGTCCGCCCTCTTACCTGCTGTGGCTGACTGCTGTCGGATTACTGGGGAACGAACGACCCGCAGAACGGCTGCACGGCCACTTCACTCGACGCCCTCGAAGCCGTCGAGTTCGATGAGATGTACGAGTTCTACGGCTACTACAACGACCTGCTGGTCAGGTTGCACACCGAAAGCCTCCGCGTCGCCGACGTGCACCGGGCGGCGGCCTACGACGACGAGGAGAGCCACATCTCGCTGCCGACGTACGTCCCCCGCGTCTCTGCGATGTCGCTGACGAACTTCCTCGGTCGCCGCCGCGAGCAGTCCCTCCGCGGTCCAGCCTACCCCGCGTGGCTCTCGTACGCGACCGGACTCGTCACGGGGACGGTCGGCGTCGGCCCGGTGCTGGCGGAGACGGTCGCCGACGACGGGACGGCACGAAGCGTCGGCAACCGCCGCCGCTCGCGGTTGTCGGCTGTCTCGCATTCCTGCTGGGTGCGGTCCTCGGACGCGGCCGATTCGCCGACCGGACCGTCGTGGCCGGGCCACGGGCCGTCGACGTCGACGAGCGGATCGAGACCGACACCGCGACGACCGACGGTCACCAGCCCGAAGCCCCGGCGGACCGAGCGGGTGGTGTCCTCTGTTGTAGTCGTCAGCGGCTGACCGCGGACCGAAGGCGAAGGCACGGCCTAGTCGTCGTTAGCGGGTCATACAGTGGTTGAGGCTGGTCGTCTCAATTACTAAAACTTAGTTTTGGGTGTCGCCCTCTGTGAGATAATTTCTGATCCTCTCTTTTTTAATAGTTCCCGACGCCGTCCGCGGCAGTTCTTCGGCGAACCCGACCGTCCGCGGGAGTTTGAACCCCGCCAGTCGCTCCCGACAGTGGTCCTCGATGTCCTCGGCGGTGGGGTGCGCCTCGTCCGCCGGGATTACCAGTGCCCCGACACGTTCGCCCCACTCGTCGTCGTCCAGTCCCACGACGGCGGCCTCCCGAATCTCGGGATGCTCCCGCAGGACAGCCACGACCTCGCCGGGGTCGACGTTCTCGCCGCCGGTGACGATCCGGTCGTCTACGCGGTTGTGCACCCACAACCGCCCGTCCTCGTCCCGGGACCCGATATCGCCGGTGTACAGGCCCTCTGGGCCGAACGCTTCCTCGGTGACCTCGGGATCGAGATACCCCGGCGTCACCGTCGGGCCGGAGACGACGATCTCGCCGGTCTCGCCCGGCGCGACGGGATCGCCGTCCTCGTTGACGACCGTGACGGTCGTATTGACGAGTGGTTGCCCGACTGTTCCCTCGTGGGAAGCCGCGCCCTCGGGCGTGGCCGTGGCGATCTGTGAGGCCGTCTCGGTCATGCCGTAGGTCGGACAGGCCGGTACGTCCCGCTCCCGACAGCGTGCGAGCAGTTCCTCGGCGGCCGGCGCACCGCCGAGCAGGACGAACCGCAACTGCTCGGACGGCTCCCAGCCCGCGTCCAGCAGGCGGGAGAGCATGGTCGGGACGAGCGAGACACCCGTGATCTCGAACTCGTCGAGCACTCGTGCGGTCTCCGCGGCCTCGAACTCGCGCTGGATCGCGACCGTCGAGCCGTACAGCGCCGAGCGGACGACCGGTGCGAGTCCGCCCATGTGGTAGGTCGGGAGGCAACAGAGCCACCGATCACTGGGCGAGACGCCCAGCCGGAAGGCCGAGGCCGTCGCGCTCGCGACGAGATTCTCGACGGTCAGTCGCACACCCTTGGGTCGGCCCGTGGTCCCGGAGGTGAACATGACCACCTGTTCCGTCTCGGGCGTCAGCGTCGCCGGTTCTACGGGTTCGCCGCCGAGGTCTTCGAGCGCCTGCACGCCGTCTCGCTCGGTCTCGTCGACCGACGCAATCGGGCCCTCGAAGACCTCGGTGGCCGTCGCTGCCGTCCCGCGCGCACAGATCAGCGCGGCGGGGTCGGTGCGCTCGACCTGCTCGCTCACCTCGGCGGGCGTCAGGCGAACGTTCAGCGGGACGACCGAGACACCCAGTCGCATGGCCGCGAAGAACAGTTCGGCGAACGCTGGTCGGGTGCCGAGCAGGACGGCGATCCGGTCGGGGTCGTCGCTCGCCAGTTGGTTCAGTGCACTCGCCCGACGGCCGACCGCCGCGTCGTACCCACGGTAGGTGATCGATTCGTCGCGGTCGGCGTCGATCAGGGCGGTCCGGTCCGGCGTCGCGGCGGCGCGGGCGGCGACGAGGTCCTGTGTCGGCCAGTCCATCACTCGTCCCCGAGGTCGACACCCAGCCCCTTGGCCTGTGGGACTTCGATCCGGCCGTCGGCGACCGGCGCGGGGTCGGGGCCGAGGTCGTCGGCCAGCCAGTCGGCCGTCGCGAGGCCACAGGCCGGAATCTCGGGGATGGCGGCGGCAACGTGGACCGCTGCGGTGCGCGCGACGACGCCGTCGATCGTCGTCGAGATCACCGGCGTCACGCCCGCCTGTCTGGCCTGTCGCGCGACGTTTCTGGCCCTGTCGGGGCCGCCCAGCGCCATCGGCTTGAGGACGAGGTAGTCGGCGGCCTCGGCGGCCAGCAGGTCCGTCACCGGCCGCTCGGCCAGCGACTCGTCGAGTGCGATGGGCACCTCGTTGCCCCCGTTCCGGAGGCCGGCGTGGGCCGCGACTTCTTCGGCCGACATCGGTTGCTCGACGTACTCCAGATCGAGGTCGTCGAACGCTTCCAGCGCTCGTTCGGCCTGTTCGCGGTCCCACGCGCCGTTTGCGTCGGCCCGGAGCGCCACGTCGTCGCCGACCACCTCCCTGGCTCGCCGGAGGCGGTCGGCGTCTTCCGCGACGCGCCGTGCGCCGACCTTGATCTTCACGCACTCGAAGCCGTTCTCGACGGCCTTCATGACCTGCCGGGCGGTCCTCTCGGCATCGGCGTCGCCGACGGTCGCGTTCACCGGCACCCGGCGGACGAGTCGCTCGTTGCCGAGATAGCGGTACAGCGGCGTGTTGTCGAGTTTCGCACGTGCGTCGGCGAGCGCCAGCGCCAGCGCGTGCCGGGCTGCCGGCGCGGACGTCTCGCCGAGGGCTACGCCCCAGTCCTCGTCGCGGGCGAGTTCTGGTGCGTACTCGAGGGCTTCCCGGCAGGCGTCCAGCGATTCCGTCCAGCCGAGAAGCGGTGCGGCCTCGCCCAGCCCAACCTGATCGGCGTACTCGATCCGCACGAGGAAGCCCTCGCGCTCCTCGATCTCGCCGCGCGCGGTCGAGAGCGGGCGTGCCAGGTCACGGTGGTAGGGTTCGATGTCGATCATGCGAGTGCGAGGCCGGCCGCGAACAGCGCGGAGTGGGCCGCCAGCAACTGGCCGGTTCGTTCGAGTGCCGGGTTGAGCGCCGCGCCGTCGGTGCGGTTCATCACTGTGGCTCCGATCCTGCCGGCCAGCGGCAGGGTCACCAGCGGCGCGAGCGCGGGGAGGCCGAAGGCCGGGTCCAGCGCGAACAGGACGGGGACGACGTAGGCCATGCCGACCATCGCCAGCCACTCGATCCGGCTGAAGGTGTCGCCGAAGAGCACCGCCAGCGTCCGCTTGCCCGCCGCGGCGTCCTCCTCTTTGTCGCGGACGTTGTTCGCGATCAGGATCGCGGTCGAGAGCCCGGCTGCCGGGAGGCTGGCCACCAGCGCGGCCGCGGTCACGGTGCCCTCGGGAATCCCCATCGCGAGTGGCTGGACGCTCGTGAGTGCCGCCGCGGCCTGCACGTAGTAGGTCCCGACGACGGCGATCACGCCGAAGTAGAGGAACACGAACAGATCGCCCAGCCCGCGGTAGCCGTAGGGGCAGGGCCCGCCGGTGTAGGCGATGCCGGCAGCGATGCTGGAGAGCCCGACGACGAGGATCGGGAGGCCGCCGACGTAGACGAGATAGAGGCCGACGACGACCGCCAGCGCGTAGGTCGCAGCCATCGCCTGCTTGACGCGTGCGGGTTCGATCAACCCGCCGGCGGTCACGCGAGTGAACCCCTCGCGGTCGGCCGAGTCGGTCCCCTTGACGGCGTCGTAGTAGTCGTTGGCGAAGTTGGTCCCCACCTGCAGGAGGAGCGCCCCGAGCAGTGCCGCTATCGCCGCGGCCGGCGCGAACACCCCGTCGTGGAGCGCCAGTCCCGTCCCGACAACGACCGGAGCGGCCCCTGCGGGCAGGGTCTGTGGCCGCGCGGCCATCAGCCACGCCTTCGTGCGCGATACCTCCGCGTCTGCCGTTGCCATTGCTGTACAGTTGGTGGTCCAGCCGTGTGAAGGTTGCCACTCCGTCCGTGAACTGAGTACAGCAGACACCGTGTGCCGGCCCGCTTGACTGCAGGACGCGAGGTCAATCGCGTGCCAACAGCAGTGCCACCAGCAGCAGCGCGAGGGCACCGGCCACAGCGCCGAGTCCGGGACCGGCGGTCGCCGTTCGCTCGCTCTCGATGCTCGCTCCAGTCTCCTCGCGCTCGGTCGTCGGGAGGTCCCCGGCGTTCCGGTTGACGGTCTTGCCCTCGGCCGCACGGGTCAACTCCATGACCTCGTAGTCCGACCCGCCGCACTCGTCGGTGAGGCTCGCCTCGACTGTACTCCCCAGTTCCTGGAACTCGAAGCTGATCGCCCGACCGGTCAGGATGGTCCCGTTCGGGAGTCGCCACCGGACCGTCGCGTTCCCGACGGTGTTCGTCACGTCGGCCACGAGCCGGGCCTCGTAGCCGTCGTCGTACAGTTCCGAGGCGACGTGGTCGACCGACAGGGCGAGTTCCGGCGGGTCGTTTCGCCTGGTCTCGATCAGTCGCGAGGTGGTGTCGCGCTGTCCCGCTCCGTCGACGACCGTCAGCCCGACCTCGTAGGTTCGGTTTCGCCCGTCGAACGTGTGGACGACCGCCGCGTTATCGGTCGTGGTCTCGGGCTTGCCGTCGCCGTCGAAGTCCCAGCGGTAGGCCCGGATCACGCCGTTGTCACGGCTCCCGGTCGCCGACAGGATGGTCGGTTCTCCGGCGGCCACCACTCCCGACGAGGGTCGGGGGAACACCGCGGTCGGTGGGGTCGTGTCCGTCACGTCGATCGCCGTGGTCGCGGTGGCCGTGTCCGTTCTGCCACTCGCGTCTCCGACCGTGACTCGTGGCCGGATCGTGCCGGTCTCTGCCGGGACGTACCGCAGGATCGGCTCCTCGGTAGTATGGTCCGTCCTGCCGTCGCCGTCGGTGTCCCAGTGGTATCGGGCGACGCCGAAGTTGTCGGTCGAGCCGTTCGCTCGGAGCCTGACGGTCGTGTTCCCGACTTCCGCACGGTCGGTCCCGACCGTGATGGCGGCCGCCGGGGGCCGGAAGTCGATGCGTGTGGCGTAGGCGTCGAGATGGCCGCCGTCAGACCGTGCGCCGACGGCGACAGTCGTTCCGTTTCGCACCGGGAGGAGTCCGTTGATCTCCGCGCCGTGGCGGCCACGCCAGACCGTCCGGCCGCCAGCGCCGAACTGGGCGACGACACCGGTGCCGTTCCCCGTCTCGCCCGCGGCGAGTACCGTCCCGTCCGGGCCGCTCGCGACCGCGTCGACTCGGCCGCCGTCCGGGAACGGTCTTCGCGTCCACAGCGTGTCCCCGTCCGCGGCGAGTCGGGCCAGCCAACCGCCCTGACCGTCGGTCCCGCCGACGACGATGTCGTCTCCGACGGTCGTGATAGCCTGCAACCGAACCGACTGCCCACCGACCGTCCGGCGCCATCGACGGTCGCCGTCGGGCCCCAGTTCGGCCACGTAGCCGGTCGTCCTGCCGTCGTTCCTCTCCTGTGTGCCGGCCACGAGAATGCTGTCTTCGGCCCGCGTCCCGGCCCGGAGGGTAACCTCGCTCAGCGGTGTGTGGGTCCACGTACGGCCGCCGTCACCACGGGCGGTCTCTACGGCCCAGATCCGTTCGGAGCCGACGGCGACGACGCGGGTCGCGTTCAGCAAGAGTACGTCGTAGAACGCGCCGTGGCCGCGAGCGTACCGCCAGGTGTGGATGTCGCCGGTGTTGTCGAACAGGAGGTACTGGCCCACGCCGGTCATCGACGGGGCGTTGGTCGTCCCGGCGAAGACGTACCGGCCGTCGTCGAGTTTCAGGCCGTCGTGGAGGGCGCGCGTGTGCGTCGCGGCGTGCATGTACGGCCGGCCCCAGGTCCCACGACCGTCGCGGGTCGTCTCGGCAGCGTACGCGACCACCTCGTCGCCGAACAGGTCGTTCCGGCCCGTCCCGACCAGCAGGAGACCGTCGTCGGTCCGCGTGACGCCGTAGATCCGCTGGTCCCACTCGTCCCGGGCACTCGTGAAGTATGTCCGTGCCCAGAGGCTCCCGTTGTCGGTCGGTTCGTCGGCGACCTGTGCACCGGTCGCGCCGGCTCCGACCCCGGCGACGGCCCCGACCGCCGCGAACAGGAGTACGCCGACCGCGAGACTCCGCGCGCTACTCGTCACGGACGGCGATTGTCACGCTATCGGTAATAAGTGGTCGGGCGGGTCGAGTGTCGGAGGCCCGGTCGTTCCCGACGAACGGTGGGTCAGTTTCGGCGAGTCCCTTCGGTTCGCTCGCGGGACGTCCGACGGAGTCGAGCCACGACGAGCGTCAGCGCCACGAGCGCGGCGACGACGCCGAACCCGGGACCGTCGCCCGCCGATGTCCCGGACCCGTCGTCCTCGTCGTTCGGGTCGTCGGCCGCCGCGACCGAGACAGTGACGTTCGCGGTGTCGGTGAGCCCCTCCGATCCCGTGACGAGCAGCGACACCGTGTGCGTGCCGGCGTCCGCGAACGACGTCTGTGCCCGCCGACCACTCGCTTCGGTACTCCCGTCCCCGTCGAGGTCCCAGGCGTACCGCTCGACCGACCCGTCGAGGGAGAACGACGAGGACCCGTCGAACGCGACCGCTTCGCCGGGGCTCGCCGTCCGCGGACTCGCCGCCGCTACGGCGACGACCCGCGCGTCCAGGGCCGGCACACTCGCGCCCGGTTCCACGGTTCGGTTGGTCGCCACGCCCGTCGCCGCGTCCGCCACCGCGTAGCTACCGTTCCGTCGGACGATCCGGGGGTCGTCCCCGGTCCGCGTGACCGCCGTCCGGTAGGCGAGGGTCACGTTCCCGCGGGCGGCGCCCTCCGTCGTCGGGGACGAGGCCGCGCTGTCGCTCCGGACGCGGAACCGGACGTCGGCGTCCCGCGGGACCGAGACCCACTCCAGCCCGTCTCGGTCGCCGGACGCTCTTGCCCCCGGAATCTCGGTCACGTACTCGCCGCTCGCAGTGACGCCGACGCGTCGGCCCCGGTCGTCTATCGCGACCAGATGGAGGTCCTGTCCGTCGGTCCGGTCGTCGGGCGCGGCGATGATCCGGTCGGGTCCCGTTCGTACTCGATCCTGCATGACGACCGTGTACGTGTTCGGCCGCGGCGTCGTCGTTTCGACGGCGAGCGTGGCTTCGCCGTCGCTCTTGTCAGTCAGTTCGAACCGGACGTGTTCGGGCGACCTGATACCGAGCGGGTGCCGTAGCGACTCGCCGACGTCGGTGAGAGTGCCGATCCGCTCTCTGACCTCGCCGCCGAGAGTCCCCGGAGCCGCCCGGTAGAGCCAGAGGACCGGCGTCTCGGACAGGGGTGCCGGACGGTACCCCGGAACGAACGTCGATTGTTCGTCGAGGTACTTGACCGTCTTTTTCCCCTCGATCACCGGCACTTCGTCGCCGAGATCGAGCGTTTCGAGCCGCGGCACCGTGACGGTCCGCCCGCCCGACGGGAGGTCGGCGACCGGAATCGGATCCGTGTCGAGCCACTCGACCCCCGGGTCCCACGAGCCGTCGTTCAGTCCGATCCGGCTGAGGGTTCCGATCCGGCGGAAGTTCGCCCCGGACCCCATCAGCGTCGCAATCGAACTCCCGCCCTCGTAGAGGTCGTCGAGCCCCCGGTCGTGGCCGAACTCGTGGAGCCACACGTCGGTCCCGTGTCCCTCGTCACCCACCAGTCCGGTCGCGGTCACGTACACCGTCCGGGCCCCGGACCCGGATTTGTCACACCCCCACCCATAGAAATCGAGTTCCGCTCGGAGCCCCTTCTCGGGGAGTTGCGGACAAAAGAACGCCCGGCCGAGCGATTCGCCCGAGTGGGACGCGATCCAGACGTCGAACCGCTCGAAGACGATCTCCGACTCGACGACCGCCCGGAGGTCCGCCGCGAACCGCGGATGTGCGTCGTCGTTCTCGTAAGTGGATCGCGTTCCCTCGACCTGATAGAGGTCGCCGTCGTTGGTGAACAGTTCGAGATCGAACCCGACGGCTCCCATCGACCCGTTCCCGGAGCCGTAATAGTTGTTGACGTACAGTTCCCGGGCGAAGCGCCACTGATTCCGTCCCTCACGACTGGGTATGGCGTCCGCGGCGACCGGCTCGTCGGCCAGCTCTCCGACGACCACCGCCGCGTCCCTGACCTGCTCGAAGAGGTAGTAATCGAGGTCGGGATCGGTCGTCGACGCGACCCCGTCCGGTGGCGACCCGCCGTAGAATCGATCCAGCGTCGTTGTCCCGGCGTCGTTTTTCACCTGGATCGTCAGGTCGACCTCGGCCCCCGCGTCGAGACCGTCCAGAACGGCGGCGTCGTCGAGACTCGCGCTCCAGAGATCGCCGGCGAGGTTTTCGAGCGGCACGTCCACCGTCTCTCCGGTCCCGGTCGGGTCGACGAGAACCGACGCCGAGTCCGCGTTGCTGATCTGCACGTTGATTTCGGGCTCGGTCCCGACGGGAACGGGGTATGGAACGATCTGAAGCGACGACGCGTCGATGCTCGGCGCGCCGGAGCCGACGCTGTCGAGCAGGAACCGGAGATTGGTGTTCCCGAACCAGTACTTGCCGTTCGAGACCTGTGGAGTCCCCGAGTAGGTCGATCCATCCTCGCGGGCGAGGGGTTCGACGCGCATCTCGACGCCCGTCGGCACCGAAGTGATCGTGTCGCCCGGTTCGTAGGGCTGTGCTTGGCGCAGGTTCGAGAACCGGACGGTCCGTGTCGTCGCTCCGGTCGACAGCGTCACGTTGTCGATCCAGTGTTCCACCCCGCCGACGCTGAAGGAGGTGATGTCACCGGTCACGACGACGGTCCCGGCGTAACCGCTGTCGCCGCGCTCCCGGACCGACACCGTCGCGCCGCCGACGGTCGCCCCGTCCAGCGACGGGAACGCCGCGAACCGGCGGTCGCCGTTGACCGCCAGGTTCGGGTCGGGGCCGTAGTTCCGGTAGTCGAACGCGACCCGCGAGACGCCGCCACCGCCCGCCTCCCGGACCTCGACCGTGACGCTAGCCGTATCGGTCCCGCCGTTCCCGTCGCGCACCCGATACTGGAACCCGGCGGACCCGCTGAAGCCGGCTGGCGGCCGGTAGGTAAACTCGTCACCGGCCAACTCGACCGTTCCGTGGGTCGGCCGCTGGACGATAGTGTACTCCAGCGACCCGCCGTCGGGATCGGTCGCGTCGAAGGTCCCCGACACCGCCGCCCCCGCGGTCGTCGAGACCGTCACGTCCCCGGCGGTCGGCGGCGCGTTCCCGAAGGGTGTCACCGGCACGACGACCTCCCCGGCAGCGGCACTCTCGATTACGAACGGCGAGTCGCGGTGGTACCGCTGGGACACCACGGTGACCTCGACGCGGCCCCCTCGTGGCACGTCGAGCAGTACCCGGCCGTTGGGCGCGGTCTCTCTGAGTACCGACCCGCCGTCCCACTCCGCGAAGACGCTGATCCCATCGATCGGATCCTCCGATCCCGCTTCGACCACGACGACCTCGACGGTGGCCTGCTGTGCGCCCCCGACTGCGGTCGCGTTCGTGGCCGTCACCGCTCCCGAAGCCGTTGCCGTCCCCGTCGCGAGACCGAAGACCGTCGCCGCCACGACGATCAGCGCGGCGACCCGTAACCGTCGAAAAGTCACCTCTGACACACCCCGGAGATATGACTGAGGATTTATAAAAATTATCTATCGAGAGACCGCTCCCCCCGGTTCGGTCGCTCGCTCACAGCCAGAATAATGTCGGTCTATTATTAGTAATGCCAGGGGAATTCGGAGAAGTCCGGCTCGCGGCCCTCGACGAAGGCGTCCCGGCCCTCCTGTGCTTCCTCGGTCATGTAGCCCAGGCGGGTCGCCTCGCCGGCGAATAGCTGCTGGCCGACCATCCCGTCGTCGGCGAGGTTGAAGGCGTACTTGAGCATCCGGATCGCGGTCGGCGATTTGGTGTTGATCGCCTCGGCCCAGGCCAGCGCGACCTCCTCCAGTTCCTCGTGGGGGACGACCTCGTTGACCATACCCATCTCCTCGGCCTCGTCGGCGTCGTAGGTCTTCCCGAGGAAGAACACCTCGCGAGCCTTCTTCTGGCCGATCTGCTGGGCGAGCAGGGCCGACCCGAACCCGGCGTCGAAAGAGGCCACGTCGGGGTCGGTCTGGAGGAACTTCGCGTGTTCCTCGCTGGCCAGCGTCATGTCACAGACGACGTGCAGGGAGTGGCCGCCGCCGACGGCCCAGCCCGGCACCATGCAGACGACCGGCTTGGGCATGAACCGGATGAGCCGCTGGACTTCGAGGATGTGCAGACGGCCGGTCTTGCCCTCTTCGTCGTACTGGTACCCGTCCGGTCCCCGAACGGTCTGGTCCCCGCCGGAACAGAACGCCCAGCCGTCGTCTTTCGGGGACGGGCCGTTGCCGGTCAGCAGGACACAGCCCACGTCGGTCTGGCGTTTGGCGTGGTCGAGCGCGACGTAGAGTTCGTCCACGGTCGGCGGGCGGAAGGCGTTGCGCACTGCGGGGCGGTCGAAGGCGATCCGGACCGCACCCGTCTGTTTGGCGCGGTGGTAGGTGATGTCCTCGAAATCGAACTCGTCGACCGCCTCCCAGCGGTCGTCGTCGAAAAGTGCCGAGACCATACGCGAACTCGGGTCGGTGTCGTCAAATAGGTTCACGGTCACGATCGGTATCAGCGCCGAGAACGCGGGGGGAGATTTATCAGCACGCTCGCGTAACTCCGTGTGAACGAATCCCGAACCCGTGCCCGTTCGGTGTCGCCCCGCAACTACCCACCCACCCCACCAGAAACCCCCGATGCACGCCCAGCCCACGTTCTACGACGTGCTCGACGTGCCGCCCGACGCGTCTCGCGAGGAGATACAGGCGGCCTACCGCGAGATGGTCAAGGAGACCCACCCCGACGTGAGCGACCACCCCGACGCGGAGACGCAGTTCAAACGCATCACGCGGGCCAAAGAGGTCCTGACGGACCCGGACGAACGGGCCCGCTACGACCGACTGGGCCACCGCCAGTACGTCGCAGGTGCCGGCTGGGCAGCGGACGACACCGACGCGGACGAATCCCACGAGACGGACGGGTCGGACGACACCACCGGCCAGGGCGAGGCGGAGCGAACCACGGATCGCACCGCCAGTAACTCGGCCCGTGGCACGACGGGCAGAGATCGCTCGTCCCGGAGTTCCGACACCGGTGCGAGCGGATCGGCGGAGACGGCGGGGGCAGGCGGATCGGCGGGCAGGGACGGATCGACGGAGACGGCCGAGGCCACGGCGGGGAGTGCCGACGGCGGGCCCGACTGGCGAGAGGCGGGCAGTCAGCGCGGCGGTGCGAGCGCGACGACGGCCGGCTACGCCACGCGGACGGACTACAAGGAGCAGTCCTTCGACCGCGTCCGGGTTCCGCTGACGCCCCAGTCGCTCATCCAGGTCGGGACGATGTTCGCCTTCTACCCCGTGTTTCTCTTCGCCTCGCTGTTCCCCGCATTCCCGGCACCCGTCAACGTCGTCGTCGGACTCTGCACGCTGTTCGTGATCGGCTACCTCCTCTCGATCCCGGAGGTCGGGATGGTCGTGTTCGGCGGTTGGGGCGTACTCGCGCCGGCCGTCCTGATCGCGTTACCCGGCGTGGGCGTCGTCTCACTCGTCGGCGTCGTCGCGCTGACGGCGTGCTGGGTCCCGTTCGGCCTCGCGGTGTTGACTCGGGCTGCCCTCCGGACCTGACCGTCCCGACTGCCCGACGCCCTCACGAGAATCGCTCGAAGGCGTCCCATACAGGGTCGCTATCCGGCGGTTCGATAGCCTCGCCGTCGACGGCGACACCCGAGCCGTCGGTCACGGACCCGACGACGGCCGCGGCGGTTCCGCGCCGTCGCACCGCCTCGGCGACCGCCCGTCCGTCGCCCGACTCGACCGTGATCAGGAGCGTGCCGGCACTGGACACCGTCCACGGGTCCACGTCGACGGCGTCACAGACCGCCTCGACGCCCGGGGCCATCGGTACCCGGTCGGACTCGATCTCGAACCGGACGCCCGCGCCGCTGGCCATCTCCGCCAGGCCGCCGGCGACGCCCCCCTCGGTCGCGTCGTGCATCGCGGTGACCGCGCCACCCTCGAAGGCCGCGCGAGCGTCGGCGACGGCCGCGATGTCGTCGACCCGTTCCTGCGCGGTCGCCACCGTCCCGGCGTCCAGTCCCAGCTGCTCGGGAAACAGCGTCGCGAACAGGCCGGTCAGCTCCGCGGCCGGCCCCGTGGTCAGCACGAGGTCGTCGCCGGGACTCGCGCCGTCGGGCCGAACCACGTCCTCGGGGTCGCCCACGCCCAGCACCGTCGCCCCGCCGACCCAGGAACTGTCGACGCCGGGGTATCGCGCGGTGTGGCCCGTGACGATGCTCACGCCCAACCGCTCGGCGTGGTCGGCGAGCCCGGTCCACACCGCGGCCAGGTCCTCGTCGCTCCAGTCCGGCGGGAGCGTCAGGCTGATCGCCAGGTGTGTCGGCGGGATGCCGGACACGGCCACGTCGGTCAGGACGATCTCCAGCGCGAAGCGCCCCGCCCGTTCGAGCCCGAGTTCGGGCAGCAGCGAGACCGGATCGGCCGCCATCACGACCGCACGGTCGCCCACCTCGACGACGCCGAAGTCGATTCCGTGCTGGGGGCCCAGCGCCACGTCGTCCCGATTCGCACCCAGCGAGGGGTAGATCACGTCCCGGAACACGTCGCGGTCGATCTTCCCGAGGTCGGTCATCGGCCACCTCCGGCCCCAGTGTCCGGCTTCCCGTTCGAGAGGACGTGAACCGCGTCGGGCTCGAACCCGAGCGTGACGGTCCCCTCTGGCGGGCTCGTGCTGTCTGTCTTGACCGTGACTGGGCGGTCGTCCCACTGGCAGTGGACGCGGTAGGCGTCCCCGAGGTACTCGACGGTCTCGACGGTCGCGGACCGTGTCACCGCGGTCCCCCCGGGCCCGTCGACCGCCGAGCCGTCCCCGTCGGTCTGTGCCCGCTCCCGGTCGCGGATCGAGATCGCCTCCGGTCGAACGGAGACCGTCGCACTCGCCCCTGCCGTCAGGTCGGTCCCGTTCGGGAGCGGGAGCGTCGCCGTGCCGTCGACGGCGATCCGGTCGCCCGCCTCGGTGACGACGCCGTCGAAGACGTTGTTGTCGCCGACGAACTCCGCGACGAAGCGGGTGGCCGGTTCGCGGTACACGTCCTCCGGCGTTCCGACCTGCTCGATCCGGCCGTCGCGGACGACGGCCACGCGGTCGCTGATCGCCAGCGCCTCGGCCTGATCGTGGGTGACGTACACCGTCGTGATGTCCAGATCGCGCTGGATCGACCGGATCTGCACCCGGAGGCGCTTCCGGAGGCTGGCGTCCAGCGCCGACAGCGGCTCGTCCAGCAGGAGAACGTCGGGTTTCGGGGCCAGCGCGCGGGCCAGCGCGATCCGCTGTTGCTGGCCGCCCGATAGCTGGTCGGGTTCCCGGTCAGCGACGCCCGCCAGATCCACGAGATCGAGCAGTTCGCCGACCCGCTGGTCGTCGGGTTCGGGCAGGTCGTGGAACTGCAACCCGTAGGCGACGTTCTCCCGGGCGGTCATGTGGGGGAAGAGCGCGTAGTTCTGGAAGACGACGCCGACGCCCCGATCCTCGGGCGGCTCGTCGGTCGCGTCGCGGCCGTCGATCCGGACCCGGCCCGCGGTCGGCGTTTCCAGGCCCGCCACCGTGCGCAACAGGGTCGTCTTCCCACAGCCCGAAGGGCCGACGAGCGTGAAGAATTCACCGTCGTCGATGGACAGCGACACGTCCACGAGTGCCTCCACGTCGCCGAAGGTAACCGTCAAGTTCTCTACGTCGACGCCGCCGTCTGCGCCAGTCATCACTCCCACCTCCCGCCGACGCGGTCGATCAGTACGAAACTGACGGTCGTCACCGCCAGCAAGACGGTACCCATCGCCGTCGCCGGACCGAGGTTCGGGCCCAGCGAGCGGTCGCCGACGTAGCGTTCGAGCGCGACCGGCATCGTCGCGCTGTCGACGCCCGTCGAGAGCAGGACGGTGGAGTCGAACTCCCCGACGCTGATCGCGAAGGCGAAGGCCGCACCGGCCACCAGCGCGGGCGCGACCAGCGGGAGTTCCACGTCGGTCAGCACGCGCGTCCGGTCGGCCCCGAGCGAGCGCGCGGCCTCACCCAGTCGGTCGTCTATCGAGCGAAGCGCCGGGGTGACACTGCGGGAGACGAACGGGTAGGCCGCGACCGCGTGAGCCGCGACGATGGCGACCGGCCCGGTGACGGTGAGTCGGTAGCCGAACAGGGTCGTGCCGAACACGAGCGCCTGGAGCATCCCGAGACCGAGGACGATGCCGCTGACCGCCAGCGGGGCCGTCAGCAAGGCCTCGGCCGCGCGAGAGCCACGGTCGCCACGCGTCGCCACGACGGCGACGACGACGCCCATCGGGATCGACAGGAGGAGCGTGCCCACGCCGAACAGCAGGGAGTTGACGACGGCCGGGAACGGGCGGACGGTCCCCGCAGCCGTCGAGGCCTGTCGCGCGAGCAGGAACGCGTAGTAGTCGAGCGTCAGTTGCCCCGCAGGGGTCGTGATGCTCTCGATCACGAGGCTGACCAGCGGCCCCGCGAACAGCACGAGGGCGACGGCGCTGTACGCGAAGATCGCGACCCGGAGGGGATCGACGAGCGACCGGATTCCGTCGACCAGCGGCCGGCGGGACAGCCCCCGGCTCGCTCCGCCCGGCTCGGTCCGGCGTGCCTCGTAGCGCAGGTAGACGTACAGCAGGCCCAGCGAGAGGGCGGTTTCGATGGCACCCAGCGTCGCCGCCTCGGTCAGGTCCAGACTCTGGACGCGGGCGAACAGCCACACCTCGACCGTCGCCAACTCCAGCCCACCCAGCGCCAGGACGATGGGGAACGACATGAACGTGAACACGAAGGTCAACACCGCGGCCGTCGCCAGCGCGGGCAGGAGTTGTGGGAGGATCACGTCCCGGAACGCCCGCAGGGGTGAGGCCCCGAGCGTCCGGGCGGTCTCGACCCGGTCGGCGTCGACCGACTCCCAGGCCGCCGTCACCAGCCGCGTCACCAGCGGCGCATTGTAGAAGGCGTGCGCGAGGACGACGATCTCCAGCGTGAACGTCAACTCGACGGGCCCGAGACCGACGATTCCGAGCAGATCGTTGAACAGGCCCGTCCGACCGAACATCGCGAGGAAGCCGACCGCGACGAGGATCGACGGCAGGACGAACGGGATGATCGTCACCGACCGGAGGAATCGTCGGCCGGGGAACTCGAACCGGGCTAGCACGTACGCGCCGGGGAGGCCGACCAGAACGCTTACCAGCGTCGAGAGCAGCGCCTGGTAGGCCGTGAAACCGAACAGGCCGAACTCGACAGGTGGTGCGCCGGCCGCGAGCCAGCGAGCGATTCCCGACGGCACCGCCGCGGGATCTATGAAAAGCGTGTGCGCCGCACCGGTGTAGAAGGGGTCGCCCAGCACCGCGCGGAGCGGGGCGAGCGTGAGTCGGCCGTCGACGGCGACCGCGTCGGCGAAGACGCGGCCGACGGGGTAGTAGAAGACGACGACCAGCGTCGCGAGCGTCGCGGCGACGCCGATCCACAGTGCCCAGCCGTCCCGGCGGGCCATCGCTACTGGCCTGCGATCTGGCGCGCCCAGGCCTCGATCCAGCCGTCGACCTTGCCGACGAGTTCGTCGTAACCGAAGGTCACCGCCTCGGGCGGTCTGAGTGCGTACTTCCCGAAGTCACCGCTCGGTTCGACGCCCTCGACCGCCGGGAACTGGACGTTGCGCACCGCGATCTCCTTCTGGGCCTCTTCCGTGAGGGCGAACGACATGAATTCCCGCGCCAGCTCCGGATTGTCGGCGTCGGCGAACTGGGCCATCCCCTCGGGGTTGGCGTACCCCTGATCGTTCAGGAACCCGACCTGGTGGCGCGACATGTCGACGCCCTCGCCGTGGTAGTACACCTGATCCGTGGAGTAGGAGACGACCATCGGTGCCTCCCCGTTCGTGTAGGCCTGATAGGCCGGTTGCCAGTCCGAGAGGATCTGGACACCGTTGTCGACCAGTTCCTCCCAGTAATCCAGGTAGCCATCGGGCCCTTTCGCCTTGATCGTCCACAGCAGGAACGCCCGCCCGGGATCGGACTGCTGGGCGTTCTGGGCGATCAGCCCGTTCTCGTAGGCCGGCTCGAGCAGTGCGTCGAAGGTCCCCGGCGCGTCGACTTCGCCTTCGTCGTACACCAGACTGATGAAGCCCGTGTCGTAGGGGATGGCCCGCCCCTCGGGGTCGAACGACAGCGAGGGGTCGACCGTGTCGGCACCCTCGACGCTATCCGCAGCCGTCGTGAACAGTTGCTCGTCGAGTTGCTCGTCGACCCGGACGAGTTCGCCCGTGTTCAGCCCGACGAACAGGTCGGCGTCGACCGTCGCACCCGACGCCTTCCGCTGGATGAACCGGTTGATCCCGTTCTCCGGCGTCCGGAACTCGACGGTCGCCTCGGAGTTTTCCGCCTCGAAGGCCGACTTGAGCCAGTTGCCCGCCGTGTCCTCGCCGGTGAAGGAACTGTACGTCGCGACCGTCAGCGTCCCGTCGTCCGAGTTCGACGAATCGCCGATGCATCCGGCCGTCGCCGCCAGTCCTGCCGTCGCGAGTCCCGCTCGCGAGAGAAACGTACGTCGTTGCATTACCCAGTGGTCACACCGGGTCATACTTGACGCTGGCGTTTGAGAGCGACGGTTTCGGCAGCTTCGCTCGATTAGCGGCTGGATTCGACCAGTCCGATCGCCCGCTCGTGGATCGCCTCCCGCGTCCGGTGGCTCGCGTCGGCGTCGAACACCACCTCGATCACCTGGGTCCCGTCCATCCCCTGTGATTCCGCGAAGGCGTCGGCGAAGCCGTCGGGCTGTACCCGCTGAAACGCCAGCCCGTAGAGGTCCGCCGTCGGCTCGAAGTCGAGTCCGTGGGGTGTCCGGAACTGCTCGGTGAAGGGCGGGTCGAACTCTTCGATGGGGAGGATGTGGAAGATGCCGCCGCCGTCGTTGTTGACGAGGACGATTGTCGCGTCCACGCCACAGCGCGCCACCGAGAGCAGGCCGTTCGAGTCGTGGTAGTAGGCGAGGTCGCCCGTCACGAGGATCAGCGGGTCGCCGGTCGCGCTCCCGGCCCCCAGCGCCGTGCTGGTGATGCCATCGATGCCGCTGGCACCCCGATTTCCGAGGACCGTGAGGGCCGCCGCACGGGGCCGACCGAACCGGTCTAGATCGCGGACGGGCATGCTGTTGGAGACGAATACGGTGGCTGGATCGGGTGCGCGCTCGGCGACCGTCGCCAGCACCTGTCCCTCGAAGTGCTCGTCGGCGCGGGCGTCGTCGATCAGGTCCCAGTACTCGCGCTCGGCGGCGGCGAAGCGGTCGCGGTAGTCGGCGGTGGCGTCGGTCGCACCGTCGCCGATTTCCTCGGCGAGGTCGGCCGCCAGCCGCGAGGGATCGGCCACCAGGTGATCCGTCGCCGTGAACTCGGCCTCTCGCCAGCCGCCAGCGGGGTCGACGACGAACTGTCGGGCCGCGTGGTCCCGGAGATACTGCCTGCAAACCTTCGAGGTAGGGGAGGCTCCCATCCGGAACACGACCTCGGGGTCGGGCCACTCGCTCGCGCCGGCAAGGTAGGAGTCGTAGCCGCCACAGACGGTCACGCCGTCGCGGTCGAGGTGGTCGCCGAAGCGCAGTCCCGAGAGCGGGTCGGCCAGGATCGGGAAGCCGGTCGCCGCGGCGAGGTCGGCCATCGCGTCGGCGTCGAGTGCGGGCGCGTCAGTCGGCCCGGCGACGAGCAGGCCGCGGTCGGCCTCGTCGAGTGTCGCGGCGACCGATTCGATCTCTCTCCCGGTCAGGGTCGGTCGGCCCGCGGTCCGCTCGACGAAGGGGCCGTCCCGGCCCTCGACGGCCAGCGGCGCGCGTTCGGCCAGGTCCTCGGGCACGTCATCCTCCACCTCTACGGGTTCGAGGGGTTTCCGGAACGGGCAGTTGAGGTGGACCGGACCGGCCGGGACGCCGGTGGTCTCGCCGACCGCTCTATCGATCGTGGTCCGGAGCGAGCGGAGTTTTCGGTCGGTGGGTTCGGGTTCGGGGAGGGTGCGGTACCACCGGACTGCGTCGCCGTACAGTTGCTCCTGATCGACGGTCTGGTTGGCACCGCTGTCGGCGAGCTCGGGCGGGCGGTCGGCGGTCAGGAGGAGCAAGGGCACCCGCGACTGGCTGGCCTCGATCACCGCGGGGTGGTAGTTCGCCGCGGCGGTCCCGGAGGTACAGACGACCGCGGTGGGTTCGCCGGTCCGGCGGGCCCGGCCGAGCGCGAAGAACGCCGCCGACCGCTCGTCGAGTACGGAGAACGTCTCGATCACGTCGTGTTCGGAGATGGCGACGGTCAGTGGCGTCGAGCGACTGCCGGGGGAGAGTACCGCGCCCGAGACGCCGGCCGCGGCAAGCTCGTCGGCGATCACCCTGCCCCAGAGCGTGTTGCGGTTCGGAGCGACCATGTCAGCGTTCGAGTTCGTCGAGGATCGGGCGGTACTTGTGTTTGACCTCGTCCCACTCCTCGTCGGGGTCGGAGTCGGCGACGATGCCGTTGCCCGCGAACAGCGTCGCCTGTCGGCCACCGGCCACGCCAGAGCGGATGCCGACGGCGAACTCGCCGTCTCCGTCACTGTCGAACCAGCCGACTGGCGCGGCGTACCAGCCGCGCTCGAAGGTCTCCGTGTCACGGATGACCTCCCAGGCCTTCTCGGGCGGGAGGCCACCGACGGCGGGCGTCGGGTGGAGCGCCTCGACGATGGTGAGGACGTGTTCCTCGTCCGCGAGCGTCGTCTCGATGGACGTCTGGAGGTGCTGGATGTTCGTGAGTTTCCGGACGCCCTGCTCGCCCTCCGCAACGTCGCCCAGCGGTGCCAGCTGGTCCATGATGGCGTCGACGACGAGCCGTTGCTCGTGCTGGAGTTTCTCACTCTCCAGCAGGGACTGGGCGTGGTCGGCGTCCGCTTCGGGTGTCCCGCCCCGCGGGACCGACCCGGCCAGGGCCTCGGTCTTGACGTGCCCGTCGGTCAGCTTCACGAGCCGTTCCGGCGGCGGGCCGAAGAAGGCCGCCTCGTCGGTCGGCTGGACGAGGAAGCGATAGCAGTTGGGGTAGGTCCGGCGGAGCCGTTCGAGGACGCTCGGCACGTCGATCTCCGATTTGAGGTCGACCGACAGCGCCGTCGCGAGGACGACCTTCCGGAGGTCCCCCTCTGCGATCCGGTCGATGGCCGCCTCCACCTGCGCGGTCCACTCGGCCTTGGTGGGCGTGACTTCGGTGCGGTCGACCCCCGGCGGACCGCCGCTGGGACACATCGACGGCAGCGTCTCCAGGTCCTCGCGGGTCTCCTCCAGCCGTCGGGCCACGTCGTCGGGCGATACGTCCTGCCCGTACTCCCTGACGGTGAGCCAGGTCGTGCCGTCGGCACGGGTCAACTGTGTCTCGGGGAGCGAGAACGCCGCCGCGGGGAAGCCAGTCCAGGGCGGTGCTGGATCGTGGTTCTCGTTGAACGCCAACCCGCCGAGGAATCGCGGTCGCGTCTCGACCGGGCCGGTTCGGTCGACATCGCCGAAGACCGCCGTCGCGTCCTCGCGGAGTCGGGCGAACCGGTCCGGCCCGTGGGCGGTCAGTGTCACTGCCGCCCCGCTGCCGACCACTTCGAGGCCGTCCGGCGCGGCCCAGTGAAGCCGCGGGGCCGGGTGGCTGGACAGGAACGCCCGGTAGGATACGTCGGGTACCTCGCAGGTACGACTGACCAGCACTGCACCCGCGCGTGGACCCACTCTCTCCTCGCGTTGGGCCGGTTCCATTCCCCCGAATCTCAGGGTTGGTCCCTCTTGAGACTGTCCTTCCAGCGCGCGAGAACGAGTTGCCGACCCGGCCAACGGCGCGCTCGCGGTCAGCTGTACCGGTCTTCGGCCCACGGGTCGGCCGTGACAGAGTATCCCCGCTTCTCCCAGAACCCGCGCTCTGGCTCGGTGAGGAACTCGATGCCACACACCCACTTCGCGCCCTTGTACGCGTACTTGTGCGGCGTTACGACCCGGAGCGGACCACCGTGTTCAGCGGGCAGGTCGTCGCCGTCGAATCCGTACGCGAACAGCACTTCTTCGCGCATGCAGTCCTCGAGGGGCAAGTCCGTCGTGTAGTCGTCGAGGGCGGTGAACATGACGTGACAGGCGTCGTCGTGGACACCCGCGCGCTCGGCCAACTCGGGGAACGTGACACCGGTGAAATCACAGTCGAAACGGCTCCAGCCGGTGACACAGTGGAAGTCCTGTCGCTGTGTCACGCTGGGAAGGTCGGTGAACTCGTCCCAGGATAGCTCCAGTTCCTCGTCGACGGCCCCGCTGACCCGGAAGCTCCAGTTCTCGGGGTCCCACGTCGGGGTGTTCCCCTTCGAGAGGACCGGGAAGTCACTGGTCTCGTGCTGGCCGGGTGGGAGCCGCTCGTCGCCGAACTCCTCGTAGAGGTCCGTAACGTCGGTAACGGGCACAGCGAAACCGACGGGCCACAGCTACGTATGCGTGCCGACTCCGGGCGGGCGAACGTATCGGTCCGGCGACTGCTTGCCGAATGTGGAACCCTGATGCCGTATTTCGGAAACAGAACGCGCGCGTGTGAAAAGACAAGTTTGCGAATGCTGACGAAATCTTTCACGCGAACCGAAGAACCCCCGTCAGAGTTAAATACCCCTCAGTCGAAACCTCGAATGTTCAAATGCCGAAGGCAGAGATAACCGTCCCCGAACACCTCGAGATGCAGATCGCTCAGCTCGTCGAGAAAGGGGAGTTCCTGAACCGCGAAGAAGCCATCGAGGACCTCCTCTCGACCGGTATCAAGGCGTACAAGACCAGCGGCCCGGTCGACGACGACGAGGAGGCCGGCCTCGAAGACGACGGGATGATGGGACACGACGACGAGTACGTCTTCTGACAGACCAGGGAGCCACCGCGGGTCCGACTGCTCGCGCCTGGGGCCTGTCGCCGTCGGCCGGAAGGAGCTGCCGTGGGCTCTCGACACGCCCACAGAGAGTGTGCGGACCTGTGGCACGGGTTGTCAAAAACCCTTAAACAGTGCTTTTGCGTATGTTACAGTAGAGATGCACAAAGACGAACTGCTCGAACTGCACGATCACATGGTGCAGATCAAAGATTACTTCTCGGATCTGGAGGACGTCGATTCGGAGCTTTTCGACCCGTACGAGGAACTCGACGTGACGCCCAACGACGTACACAAGTCCAAAAGCGAACACAAACACGCCGTCTTCGTCCTCGGGAACGCGCTGGCCACCGCGATGAGCGAGGACGAGTTCTCCGACGCCGGCCGGATCGGCAAGCGGATGAAGGAACTCGCCGAGGACGCCGAGAGCAAACTCTAATCCGGGTACATCGGGCGGGCTGGGATCCCCGGGGAGTCGCATCGCGCGCTGGAACGGCTGGGACGTTCCCGTTCGTTTGATTTGTTCGGAAACCAATGGGTTGATGACCCCCGGGAGTGGTTGTATCGAACGAGATGGCGTCCCTCCACCACGCGACAGTTATAGCCGTGCTGACGTTCGTCGTCCTCGTCAGCGGCGCCGGCATCGTCCCCGGAACGGGGGCCACGTCGGTCGGCGAGCAGGCGGTCTCGATCCAGTCGGACGCGCTCGACGCGATGGAATCGGTCGACAGCTACCGGGCGGTCACGAACATGGACGTGTCTATCGGCGCGAACCGCACGTTCACGAACGTCACGACGCTGGCCAACCGGTCGCTGGCCGCGACGAGCGTCTACAGCACCGACAGCAACGACACCACTCACGTCGTCGACGACCGGGCCTACCGCAACACCAGCGACGGCTGGGAGCCGTTGCCCAGCGAGTCCGCCGACGTGAGCGACCCCGCACGCGCCCAGGCCGCCCTCCTGACTGCAGCGACGGTGACCGACTTCCAGCGGGCCCGGACGAACGGTCGGCTGACCTACCAGCTCGAACTGGCCCCACGGAACAGCACCCTCGCGGGAATCCTGGCGGACCAGCCCGGCAACGGGATCGAACGGGCCGGGCCCGTGACGGTACTCGACCGCTCCTACGAGATGCACGTGAACAGAACGACACACCGAATCCAGCGGGTCGAGATGACGCTGAAGTTCCGGCACCGATCCGAGACCGGCCGCGCCACGATGGTGACCTGGTTCACCGGCTACAACGAGACGGTGCCGACGGTGCCAGACCCCGCGTCGCTCGAAAACTGAGACGCTGCGTCTCAGGGCCGCTCCAAAATGTTCACGCAGGATACTGCGCCGGTCGCGTTGCGGCCGATGCCGATGTTGTGCTGGAGGCCGACCTCCGGACTGTCGACCTGCACGTCACCGGCTTCGCCGCGCAACTGCTCGAAGATCTCCGCGATCTGTGCGACGCCCGTCGCGCCGATGGGGTGGCCCTTCGAGAGCAGGCCGCCCGAGGGGTTGACCGGCTTGTCGCCGTCGAGGTGCGGGCGTCCCTCGTCGACGAACTGGCCGCCCTTGCCGTCCTCGCAGAAGCCGAGGTCCTCGTAGGTGATCAGCTCCGTGATGGAGAAGCAGTCGTGGACCTCGGCCACGTCGATGTCGTCGGGACCGAGGCCGGCGCGTTCGTAGGCCTGACTGGAGGCCTGCCGCGTGGCCGGGAAGTTCGTCAACGCCTCCGGTGCACCCCGCTGGAAGGTGTCGCTGGCGAGCCCGTAGCCCGCGACCCGGATCGGATCGTCGGTGAACTCACGCGCGCGCTCCTCGCTGGTCACCAGCACCGCACAGGCCCCGTCGGTGACCGGACAGCAGTCGTAGAGATTCAGCGGGTAGGAGACCGTGGGGGACTCCTTCACGTCTTCGACCGTACACTCGAACTGCTGGTGGGCGTGGGGGTACTTCGTCCCGTTCTCGTGGTTCTTGACGCTGATCTCGGCGATCTGCTCGCGGGTGGTCTCGTACTCCTCGAGGTGGCGGGTCGCGCGCATCCCGAAGTACGCGGGCATGGTGACGCCGCGGCCGCGCCAGAGCCGTTCGAGGGCGGCGCTGGCGATCAGCCCCTCGGTGGAGTCGGTCATCTTCTCCGCGCCGATGACCAGCGCCACCTCGGCGTCGCCCGCCTTCACGGCCTGTGCCGCGTTCCGGAAGGCGTCGCTCCCGGTGGCACAGGCGTTCTCGACGCGCGTGATGGGGGTCTCGAACAGGCCGGTAGCGTGGGCGACGGCCGATCCGGACGAGCCCTCGTTGGCGATGTCGATGGTGCCGTACCAGGCGGCGTCGATGTCGCTCGGGTCGACGCCCTTGTCGACGTTCTCGATGAGCGAAAGGTACGCCGATTCGAGCAGGTCGTCGAAGCTCTGCTCGTACAGTTCGCCGAAGTCGATCATCCCCGCGCCGACGACGTGTGGATCCGTCATGCTTTCTCCTCCCGCGGAACGCTGAATTTGAACGAGTTGATCGGCCGCTCGCCGTCGCTGAACAGTTCACGGAAGCGTGCGACGACTTCGGTGCCCACGTCGATCTCTTCCAGATCGGTCTCGGTCAGCAGGCCGTAGGCCCGCGCCGGTTCGCCCTCGCCCTCCTGGGGCAGGTCGACGATGGCCACGGGCTGGGGCGTCTCGATGTCGTCGGGGAGGTACTGCTGGACGACGAACGTCTGGATCTCGCCGCGCTCCGCCAGCTGTACCTCCGCCATCTCGGCTGGGGCGTCCCCGCAGCGCTTGCAGGTTCGTTTCTCCTCGGGGAACGAGACCCAGCCACAGGCCTGACACTCGAAGCCGATCAGGTGCTGGTCCTGGCGCTTGCTCCGGTCGTACCGGGGGCCGCTCATGGCGTCTTCACCCCCTCGTAGTCGACGGGTTCGCGGTACTCCAGGTGTTTGGCGTAGGTCGTCTCCTCGCTGGCGTCCAGGTAGGTGGCGACCGACTTCGCGTCGGCGGTCCCGACGCCGTCGGTGGTCTCCAGTGCGACCGCGCCGGCACCGCCCGCGCCGTACGCGACGACGAGCGCGGTCTCACCGGTCACTGCGGTCTCCAGCAGGTGCGCCAGGTCGAGCAGTGCGGCGGCCGCACCGGCATCGCCGACCTGATCCCGTGTCGAGACCTGTTCGGCGTCGACACCACCGAGTGCGGCCCCGGAGAGTCGGTCGCTCGGCGCGGCGGCGACTGCCTTTGTGGGAGTCGCGCCGTCGAGTGCGCGCTCGGTGGCCGCGGGTGCGGCCTCGCCGACGCCGTGCCGCCCCTCGAACTTGGCGTCGCCCGTCTCGGCGGCCTCGCCGTGCCGGCGGTGGTGTTCGACGAAGCCGGTCGTCTCCTGCGCGACGCCGACGAGTTCGGCGGCGGGCTGGTCGGCATCGCGGTGGAGGACGATTGCACCCGCGCCCGCGCCGGCCTCGGCCACGTCGTCGCTGTCCGGGTCGGCGGGGAGCACGTCGACGCCCACTACGAGGGCTGGCGCGTCGTTCGCGGCGACGAACTCGCGGGCCGCCGCGAGCGCGTCGGTGGCCGCGCGGCGGCTCCCGCGCAGGTCCGTCGTCCGTACGTCGCCGGTGGCACCGAACCGGGAGGCGACGTGGGCCGCGATTCCGTGTTCCGCGAACGGGTCGCTCACGCTCGCGGTGACGACGGCACCGAGGTCCTCGCCGGCCACGCCGGCGCGGGCCAGCGCGTTGTCGGCGGCCTCACAGGCCATCGTGACGTGGTTCTCGTCGCGGGCCGGCACGGCGCTCTCGCCGCGGCCCCGGCCGCCGTGCTGGGCGGCCACTTCGCTCCTGTCGACGCGGTACAGCGGAACGTACCCGCCGTGACCGTCGATCACGACCATCTCGACCACCTCGCGGCGACCGGATCGATGCTGCGTTGCCAGTACATACCATTAACGCTCCACGAAGGCCTGGTAGTAATCCCTTCCGATGGAAGACGAAAAGCATATATACGAAACGTTGGAAGGCATCGCTGGGTTGCAACCCGTACCCGGTGTACCAGGCAGGTCTTAACACGATCACCTGCTCACCCCTCTCTACTTTACGACTGACGAGATACATCTAAATAAGTTTAACAGTGTTCCACCGCTCCGGTGGAGTTATACTGGTGGGGGTACAGCTACCCCGCATGTCAGTCGACGACATCGAGCGAGTCGCAGTACTCGGCGCCGGGAACATGGGTCACGGTATCACAGAAGTCGTCGCCATCGCCGGCTACGACGTGGTGATGCGTGACATCGAACAGGAGATCGTCGACGAGGGCTACGAGGATATCGAGTGGAGCCTCGAGAAGCTCTCCGAGAAGGGCATCGTCGATGAGGACCCCGACGACGTGATGGCCCGGATCGACACTGAAGTCGATCTGGAGACCGCCGTCGAGGACGTGGACCTCGTGATCGAGGCCGCGCCCGAGCAGATGGACCTCAAGAAAGACATCTACGGCGACCTCAGCGAATTCACGCCCGAGGACGCCATCCTCGCCTCGAACACCTCCTCCCTGTCGATCACGGAGATCGCGACGGCCACGGACAAACCCGACAAGGTCGTCGGGATGCACTTCTTCAATCCGCCGGTGAAGATGGATCTCGTCGAGGTCATCTACGGCGAGGAAACCACGGACGAGACGGCCGAGACGACCTACGACTTCGTCGAGTCCATCGACAAGACGCCGATATACGTCCGGAAAGACGTGAACGGCTTCGTCGTCAACTCGGTGCTGGGTCCGTTCGGCGACGAGGCCGGCTGGATGGTCAGCGCCGACGAGGCCACCATCCGCGAGGCCGACGCCACGATGGTTCACGAACGCGGCTACCCGATGGGGCCGTTCGAGCTGGGCGATTTGACTGGGATCGACATCGGTTATCACGTCCGGAAGGAAGCGGGCAAGCCGGTGCCGCCCATCGTCGAGGAGAAGGTCGAGGCCGACGAACTCGGCCAGAAGACGGGCAAGGGCTACTACGACTACGAGGACGGCGACGGGGCCGACTACGGCCACGAGGACGTGTCCGAGGACTTCGACTGGCTCCGCATCGAGGCCCGGATGGTCAACGAGGCCGCCAAGCTCATCGGCAACGACGTGGCAACCCCCGACGCCATCGATACCGGGATGCGTCTGGGCGCGGGCTTCCCCGAAGGTCCCTGCCGCCGCGCGGACAAGATCGGACTGGACCGGGTGCTGGAGAAACTCGAAGACCTGTACGAACAGACCGAGGCCGGCCGGTACGAACCCGCCGACTACCTCGTCGAACTCGTCAACAACGGCCACACTGGCGAGGACGCCGGGCAGGGCTTCTACGAGTACGGCGACGACGGCGGTGACCGCGAGTACCGCACCCTGAACGTCCTCCGCGAGGACGAGGTGCTGGCCATCGAACTCGACCGGCCCGAGCGGATGAACGCCCTGAACGAGGACCTGATGGACGAGATCGAACACGTCCTGAACAACGCCGACCTCGACGAGGTTCGCGTCGCGACCTTCGAGGGCGCAGGTGACCGCGCGTTCTGTGCCGGCGCGGACATCGGCGGCTTCGCCGGCGCGAAACCGTGGGAGCGGGGCACCATCACCTCGATGTTCGAGACGGTCAACGACTTCCCCAAGCCGACCATCGCCAAGATCGACGGCTTCTGTCTCGGCGGCGGCCACGAACTCGCGCTGGCCTGTGACCTCCGGGTCGCTACCACCGAGTCGGAGTTCGGCTTCCCCGAAATCAACCTCGGCCTCCTGCCCGGCGGCGGCGGCACCCAGCGCACGATGCGCATGATCGGCGAGGCACGCGCCAAGGAACTCGTCTTCCGCGGGGAGCGCATCTCCGCCGAGAAGGCCGAGAACTGGGGCCTCATCAACCGTGCGGTCGAACCCGAGGAGTTCGACGACGTGTGTGGCGAGTTCGTCGACGACATCGTCGAGGGGCCGCCGGTCGCGCTCGACTACGCCAAGAAAGTCATGAACCGGGGCGAGGACGCGAGTCTGGAGGCGGCGCTGACCATGGAGAGCCAGAGCTTCGGCCTGCTCCTGAGTACCGAGGACGTGCTGGAAGGCACCTCGGCGTTCGCCGAGGATCGCGACCCCGAGTTCGAGGGCAAATAGATGGGCGAGAACGGTGACGACGGCCCGGAGAGCCCGGTCGACATCGACCCGGACGCCCCAAGCGCGGAGGTGGCCGCCTACGTCCTGGAGAACCACGGCTACCTCTCGTGGCTGAACATCACGGTCGAGGACCTGGAGGCGGGCCGCGCGGTCATGCACCTGCCCTACCAGGAGAAACTCACGAACTGGGTGACGGGCACCATCCACGGCGGCGTGACCGCCACGCTGATCGACACGTGTAGCGCGTTCGCACTCCGGACCACGATGGACGATCCGATGGAGACGACGCTCGCGACGACGGATCTGGACGTGAAGTACGTCCGACCGGCGACCTCGGACATCGAGGTCGAGGCGGAGGTCATCCGCTCGGGCACGTCGACCGGCGTCACCCGCGTCACCGTCACCGGTGAGACCGACGAGGGCGACCGAAAGGTGGTCGCCATCGGTGCGACGACCTACCGACTCTTCACGGACAGTTCACTATGACAGAGAGCTACTTCGAGACGGTCGAGATCGGCGAACAGCGCGAGACACAGGCCCGGACGGTCACGGAGGCGGACGTGGTCAACTTCGCGGGTGTCAGCGGCGACTTCAACCACCTCCACACCGACGCGGAGACGATGGGCGAGTCGCAGTTCGGCGAGCGCATCGCTCACGGCATGCTCGTGTTCTCCATCGCGACGGGCCTGCTCTGGCAGTCCCGGTCGGAGCGAGAGAAAGAGGCCGTCGTCGCGTTCTACGGCATCGACAAAGTGCGGTTCGTCGGGCCGACGTTCATCGGCGACACGATCCACGTCGAGATCGAAGTCCTCGACAAAGAAGAACGGGAGCACCCGGTCGCGACCGGCGTGGTCCGGTACGACATCGACGTGGTCACCCAGGACGACGACACCGTGTTGTCCTGTGAGATGCTCTCGCTGGTGACCTGAGCGGAAGAGCGGACCGTTTCTCAGTCCTCTTCGTGGAGCGTCTCCAGGATCTCCGGATCGGTCCGGAACTTGAGGACGTTGTGGACGACGGAGTTGCGGAGGTTGTCGACGACCTCGCCGTGTTCCTTGTAGAAGTCGTGGATCCACTTGGACTCGGTCTCGCGGTCGGGGAACATCATCACCGACTTCCACTGGTACTCGCCGTCCGAGAGGAAGTACATCAGCGTGTTCGGCGAGTCCCGGATGTACTCCATGGCGTCGCGCCACCCCTCCTCGAAGTGCTCGGGGTTGATCTTGAACTCGAACATCCCGAAGATGAAGTACTCCTCGTTCGGGATGATCGCCTCGCGGAAGACGCCTTCCTCGCGCATCCCGCGGATCGACTCGCTGACCGTGACGTGGGACACCTCGATGTCGTGTTCCGTTTCGAGGATGCGCGCGAGGTCCCGCGAGGACAGCTGTGGGTCCCGTGATAGCTCGCGCAGTATCAGTACGTCCCGTTCTTTGAACTCCCAGTCCGGTGCGTCTCGTTCTCCGCTCACGCGTCTCCCTCCATCGTTTGAGTGGTGGTTTGTACGTTCATTTTACCCTTTTCACTTGGACACAAACTGCGACACTTCCTCGGCGAACCGCTCGGGGCGGTCCTCGACGACCCAGTGGTAGGCGTCGAGTTCGATCACCTCGCCCCCGACATCCTCTGCCAACCGCTTCCCGTACTCGAGGGGTTGCATCACGTCCTGAGCGCCCCAGAGGCAGAGCAGGTCGGCCTCGATCTCGTCGTAATCGATCTCGGTCGTGTGGTTGGTGTTGGTCGCGACCGCGTTCCGGGACAGCGACACCTGCCCGGTCTCGGTCGTCCACGGCGCGGCGATCCCCTCGACGAACGTCTCGTCGACGTCGTCGCCGTAGAGGCCCTGCCGGAAGGCCCCGTCGAGCATCGCCTGAAACTCCTCGGCGTCTTGCTCTGCCGTGTCCGGCAGGCCGAGGTTCGAAATGAACTCGACGGGCCAGGAGTCGTAACAGACGGCGTTGGCCATCACCAGGTCGGTCACCTCGTCGGGTCGGTGGGCGGCGTACCGGACCGCCGCGCCGCCGCCGATGTCGTGGGCGACCAGTGCGAACTCGTCGATTTCGAGTTCGTCCAGCAGGTCCCGGAGCATCGACTCCTGGGCGCGGACCGAGCGGTCGAACCCGTCGTGCATCGCCGAGTTGCCGTAGCCGAGCATGTCGGGGACGATCACCCGGCGATCCGTGGCCTCGGCGACCGCCGGGGCCACGTCCCGCCAGAGGTACGACCACGTCGGGATGCCGTGCAGGAAGAGGATCGGCGGGTCGTCGTTCGCGGTGTCGGCCTCGCCCTCGTCGGCCGAATCGAAGAACGCGACCGACAACTCGTGGCCGTCGACGGTGACGGCCGCGTCGCTTTGCTCGCTGGACCACTCGTCGTGTGTGTAGCGTGTCTCGGACATAGCGTGTGTCGTTAGAGGTGATCTGCGATGATATTCTTCTGAATCTCACTGGTGCCGTCGTAGATCTTGGTGATGCGGGCGTCCCGGTAGAACCGCTCGACCGGGTGATCGGTGACGTAGCCCGCGCCGCCGTGGACCTGGATGGCCTCGTCGGTCACGTCGACGGCTCGCTCGGAGGCGAACAGCTTCGCCATGCTGGCGAGTTTCGTCGCCAGCGCGTCGTCGCCCGAGTCGATGGCCGCGCCGGCGCGGTAGGCCATCGACCGGGCCGCCTCGACGTTCGTGGCCATCTCGGCGAGTTTGTGCTCGATGGCCTGGAACTCCCCGATGGGCTGGCCGAACTGCTCGCGCTCGTCGGCGTAGTCGAGGGCGGCGTCGAGCGCCGCCTGCGCGACGCCGGTGGCCTGTGCGGCCACGTCGGCCCGCGCCGGGGCGAAAAACTCCATGAGCTGGTGGAAGCCCCGGTCGACCTCGCCGACGACGTTCTCCTCGGGGATGCGCAGGTCGTCCAGCACGATCTCGGCGGTGTCCTGGGCGCGGATGCCCAGTTTGTTGTCGATGCGGGTTGCCTCGTAGCCGTCCACGTCGGTCGGCGTCAACAGCGCGGAGATGCCGCCGTGGCCCTCGCCGCCCGTCCGGGCCATGATGATGGCCACGTCGGCGACGGTGCCGTTCGTGATCCACATCTTCTGGCCGTCGACGACCCATTCGTCGCCGTCCCTCTCCGCGGTGGTCTCTATCCCCGCGACGTTGCTCCCGTGGGCCGGCTCGGAGATGCCCGTACAGATGGGTGTCTCGCCGGCCGTAATCCGCGGGAGCCACTGCTCTTTCATCCAGTCGTCGCCGTACTCCAGGAGCATCTCGGTCCCGAAGCGGGCGGCCGAGATGGACCCACCGATGCCGGGGTCGGCCCGCCACAACTCCTCGGTCACGAGGAGTTCGCTGACGGGGTCCATCCCCGCGCCTCCGTACTCCTCGGGGACGTTCGGTGCGACGAAGTCCAACTCGGCGGCCGCTTCGAGCAGGCCGCCCGGATACCGCTCCTCGGACTCGTACTCGCGCGCGACTGGGCGGATCTCGGCCTCGCCGAACTCCCTGACCGCCTCCCGGACGGCGCGTTGCTCCGCTGTCAGCCGGAACGACATACCGGCCCATCGTTACCATTGGAAAAATAAGTTCCGGGCGGAGAAAACGCCGTTAACTTCCTCGGCGACCGACGAAGTAGGCCAAACAGCGGCTATCACCGCGCAGTATGGTGAATCGGAGCGGATTTCCGGGCACGTCCGTTTTATGATGGTTCGACCTGTACGAGCGTTCGATGGAACGGATCACACTCGGAAACACGTACTTCGAGGGCGAGAACGACACCTATCTGTTCACTGGCGACCGGACGACGCTGATCGACACCGGCATCGCGACCGAGGGGACCCGCGAGCAACTCGCCGACAGCCTGGCCGAGTACGGCGTCTCGTTCGCCGACGTGGACGACATCTTTCTCACGCACTACCACGCCGACCACGCCGGCCTCGCCGCCGAAATCCAGGACGCTGGCGGTGCCACCGTCCACGCCCACCCCGAGGACGCGCCCCTGATCGAGGGCGACGACGAGGCCTGGGACGACTTCCGCGATCAGCAGCGCCGCGCCTTCGACGAGTGGGGGATGCCCGAGAACCGACAGGAGGCGCTGTTGACTGTCATGCAGACCGGCGTCGACCACCACGCGGCCGGGAGCGAGGTCGAAACCTTCGCCGACGGCGACCGCTTCGACGTGGGCGAGACCACGCTCGAAGTGATGCACACCCCCGGCCACACCGCCGGCCTCAGTTCCTTCGTCATGACCGACCGCAACGAGGTGTTCACCGGCGACGCCGTCCTCCCCGTCTACACGCCCAACGTCGGCGGTGCGGACGTGCGCGTCGACCGCCCGCTCGAACGATACCTCGACGCGCTCGGCAGAATCGCCGACGCGGATTTCGACCGCGCCTGGCCCGGCCACCGCGACCCCATCGACGACCCCACGGCTCGCGCCGAGGAAATCGTTCACCACCACGAGGAACGCGCGTATCGGGTCCTCCGAGCGCTCGACGACCTCGGTCCCGCGAGCGCCTGGAAAGTCAGCGACGAACTGTTCGGCGACCTGGAGAACATCCACGTCCTCCACGGGCCCGGCGAGGCGTCTGCCCACCTCGACCACCTGACCCGCGCGGGTGCCATCGAGAAAGACGACGACGGAACCTACACGCTCCCCGACGACACCCGGGAGCGGTTCCACGACCGCGACGACGGTCGCTGGCCGCTCTGAGCGGCCACACGCTGTCGCTCCAGTCGGTCAGGCCCCCTGCTCGGGGTCGGCCGCGAGGTCGCCGAACCCGGCGAGCCGGAACTCTCGCGAGTCGGTGCAGTCCTCGACGGCGGCGGCGAGGTTGCCCACCGTGTAATCGAACCGGTGCTCGAAGGAGTCGTAGCTGCCGTCGGCCAGTCGGTCGGTCACCTCCGCGACCGTGAGGTCCTCGCGGTACTCCTCGCGGAAGGCCGCGGCCTTCTCCGCCGCGGCCGCAGCCGTCTCCTCGTCGGCGTCGAACTCCTCGATCAGCGCCGTTTCCAGTTCCGACGCGAACTCGCTGTCTTCGGACTCGCTCATATGCGTTCGACCGGCGTCGTTTCACCTATTCGTTGTGGATTCCGGTCCGTCCCGAGGCTCGGCAACCCTCGCTCCATGTGTCGTGTCCACGTTCCTCACCCGGAATAACTTGTTGCGGAAGGAGGGGATTTATACGACAGAGCCGTAGGGAAGGCGTGGACTCCCCATTCGACGTTCTCGGGATCGATCCTGACGCCGACGACGCGGCGATCCGCGACGCGTACCGTCGGCGGGTGAAGGAAGCCCACCCCGACCGCGGCGGGTCCGCGCGCGAGTTCCAGCGCGTCAAGGAAGCCTACGAGAAGATCGAGAACGGATGGGAGCCCGACGAGCAGTCCGAGCCCAGTCCTCGACAGCCCGGCCAGTCGGATTCGAGCGCCGACGACAGGACACGCGAACCGGAGGGGACCCGCGTCGAGTACCTCAACTACGAAGTCCTCGGCGACCACGGCTGGGAACTCACCGACGAGGATCTCTTCGAGAAGGCCGCCGGTGCGCCCCTCGACGACGACGACTACGGCGAGTTGCGGGTCGAGGACAACCAGTCGCTGCTCGAAGCCGCCGAAGACGACGGCCACGCCTGGCCCTTCGCCTGTCGGGGCGGTGCCTGCACGAACTGCGCCGTCGCCGTCGTCGAGGGTGAGATGCCGACCCCGACCAGCCACATCCTCCCACAGGAGATGCTCGACCGCGGCATCCGCCTCTCCTGTATCAGTTCACCCGTCTCCGACGAGGCGAAGATCGTCTTCAACGTCAAGTACCTCCCCGGCGTCAACGAACTCCTCTTGCCGGCCAGTCGCTTCGAGGGCGCGTCGACGACCGATTGAGTGGTCCCGTCGCCGCCCGACCCCGACCTGTTCGGGACACCGCTTATCGCCCTGTCTAACGGAGCGTCGATCATGTCCGACGACTACGACGACCTGCCGCTGGCGGACGCCTGTTCCGGGTGTTCCAGCGCCGCACAGCTGGACAACGACCTCGCCGTCCGGCTCGACAGGGAACGCCTCGCCGAGATGTCCTGTATCGCCGGCGTCGGCGGCGACGTGGCTCCGCTCGTCGAAACCGCGAAAAGCGACCGCCCTGTCGTCGCCATCGACGGCTGCCCCCTCGAATGCGCGAAAAACTGTCTGGCGAACCACGACGTGACGCCAGATAGACACTCCCAGCTCACGTCCGAAGGGATCACCAAGGAGTACCACACCGACTACGACGAGGACGAAGCTGCGGCGCTACGTGACCGACTCGCCGACGAGGTCCCGAAGCTAGACCCAGTGTGAGGAGCCAGACGACCGCTCTGCGCATGGCTCCGACTCACTGCAGGGAAACGCGTTCGCGAAGGCCTGCAGGTCCGGTGGCCCGAACGGGACGGGGTCTTCGCTGTGTCTCCTCGATCGGCGTGTTTTATGCCCCCGCTGTCGTACTGTGGCACGATGACGGTTCGACTCGCGGGCCTCACGGTCGACTGGCTCGGATACGCCACACTCAGGATGACCGACGGCGAGACGGTCGTCTACGTGGACCCGGGTCGACACGGCGTCCTCAGCGGTCAGTGGGAACCCCACGCCGATGGCATCGGTCACCCCCCGAGTCAGGACTATCGGAAACAGGACGGCGATGTCGTCTGTGTCTCGCATGTCCATCACTACGATCCGGACGGGATCGAGCGCGTCGCCACCGAGGATGCAACCGTGGTCGCGTTCGAGAGTATCGCGGGGCTGGATGTCGATCACGACCTCCGAGCGATCCACGACCTCCCCTACGAGATCAGGGAGGTCGGGATGAAAGATACCCTCTCGGTGACTGGGGCGGACATCTGGACGACGCCGGCGTACAACCGACCTGAAGGCCCTCACATCCACCCGGACGGGACTCCGTATCACCCAGAGGGTTTCGGCTGTGGCTTCCTGGTAGAACTCGACGGGCGGAGCGTCTTCTGGCCGGGCGACACCGACGTGCTCCCTGGACATCGGACCCTGGAGGTCATGCTGTTGTGCCCGCCGATCGGTGGGAGTGGCCGGACGATGGACCAGCACGAGGCCGCAGCCCTCGCCGCGGAGATCGAGCCCACGCTCGTCCTGCCGATCCACTACAACACGTTCTCGAATCTCGAAGCCGACGCACGGACCTTCGCCGCCGACGTGGCCGAGGCCGGCGTCCCCGTCGTCCTCGACGAATCTTGACCTCTTCCCACCCCTGAACAGTAGTTGCTGATTCGGCAGATACCGCTTTTGACGAGCGCCCTCTGAGAACTCGAGATTTCCGTGCACCCGGTGCACGACACTCAGAACCAGTAAGCCGTGGGCTTTCGCCTTGTACTTCTGTACTACTCCGACAGGGATTCGAACCACGCGAAAACGGACCCGTTCGTTTCACTCACGGGTTGCGTTTTCTCTACCTCAAATCCCTTTCTGGAGCACTCGCTCCTTACCTTCGTTCGTCGCAGAAGTGCTCCGACAGGGATTTGAACCGAAGGAAGACGGTCGCTCACTTCGTTCGCGCTGCGACTTCCTGGGCTCAAACCGCTGATGAGTCGCAGTTGCTGCTCACGGTTGGTTCGCAGCAAAATGCTCCGACAGGGATTTGAACCGAAGGAAGACGGTCGCTCACTTCGTTCGCGCTGCGACTTCCTGGGCTCAAACCGCTGATGAGTCGCAGTTGCTGCTCACGGTTGGTTCGCAGCAAAATGCTCCGACAGGGATTCGAACCCTGGTCATTGCCGTGAGAGGGCAATATGATTGGCCGGACTACACCATCGGAGCGCACCGGCTTCGGGCGTCCCGCACGCCCTCGGCGCGTCTACTCCACGGTAACCGCGAGTTGTGTTTAACAGTTCCGTTTTCGGACCACCGTGGGCTGGCGTACCAACCGCCCGTCGCTCCCGGAACTTCGCGGTACAGCGCCGTTCGATGGGCAGGTTCGCATGCCAAATCCCTGCCGGCTACACCGGATCGTAGTCATGATCGAACGGACAACCGAAGCGAACGGGACAATTGCCGGTAACGGGGTGGATGCCTCCGGCCCGTGTCGGGACCTAGTTCGTCGCTAAGTGCCGACTGGTCGGCTGGTTTCCCGCGAAAATTCTCACACTGGACACGCACGTAGAGATACAGGTGGTTGTGGCGTGGGACGGCCGAGTGAGGATCGGCCAGTAGGGGGGTCGGCGACTCCCGGGGGCGGAACCGGCACCGTCGAGCGGCGCGACTCTCGGCGGGGCAGTGGAGTCTGTGACGCCGCGTGGCCGACGAGGCAACCACGAAAGGGAACAGTATGCACGACAAATCACTACTGGCAAAGAGTGCGGGTGTCTCGCTGGGCGTGGTCGCGGTCGTCGGCCTGCTCTCTTTGAGTACCGGGACGGGACTGGCCGTCCCAGCCGCCGGCATCGGTGGGTTCACCGTCGAGGCCGACAGCATCGAGGGCGACGACCTGGTCCTCTATCCGGACGTGGTCGAACGCGATCAGGGATCCAACGCCCCGCAGGCGATCATCGAACTCCAGGCCAACCGCATCGAGGGACTGCGACTCGTCAAGACCATCGACCTCGGTGACGTGTCCGTCGACACCCTCGACGGCACCGTCCGGATCCTGGTCGAGTCCGACGGGACCGCCGAGACCGACCAGACACGCATCCAGTCGCCGGGACTGAACGCGAGCGAAACAACGTTCAACGGGCTGGCAATCCAGGGAACCGACTCCGCGACCCGGCCGAGACGTTCCAGATCACGGCCCCACCTGAACCGGTCGAAGGGAAGACGGTGGACCTCGTCGGCGGTGAGAACCCCGGCATCGAACTCACCGACCCCGAGATCCACGCGACGTACCTCGTGATCAACCAGATCACGCTCCCGGAGCTAGAACTGCGCGTGCAGTACGACGCCGCCGACGACGGCGAGTACGAGTTCGGGTAGCGCGCGTGCCCCGCGGGGGCTTGCCGCCGGCTCCGATCACTCGTCGTCGAACGGCGACCCGGCGGCGTCCGGTTCGTGGCCTTTGAGGCTGATAATGTTCTCGCGGCCGACCCGCAACTTGCTGATGTGCTCGTCGTCTTCCATGTCCGAGAGGAGCATACTGACCTTCGACTTCGACCACCCGGTCTCGTCGACGATGTTGGCCTGTTTCATCCGTCCACCGTTGTCCTCGAGCAGCGAGAGCACCCGATCCTCGTCGGTCAGCACCTCCTCGTCGGGGATCGGTGGCTCCTCCTCCGGTTCGGCCGCGGTCTGTTGCTCCGGTTCGGTCTCCGCCGTGGCACCGGCGGCCGGGCCGTCCGCGTCGTCGCTCTCGGTCGCCGTCGACCCGAACATCCCCGTCCGCCAGGCGATGCCCGCGCCGGCACCGACGGCGACGACCAGCACGCCGACGAGGACCATGGGGAGGAGTCCGCCGCCGTCGTTCGAGACCTGATCGGGGTTGGCCGTGGTCGTTGCCACACCGCCGCCGTTACCGAGTGCGCTGGGATCGCCGGTCGTGAACACGACTTGTGGGTTGTCGTCGGCGAACGACTGCGGGCCGGCCCAGCTGAGTGAGGGCGTCCCACCACCGGTCGTGCTGTCCGGTTCGGGGGCGGTCCGGTCCGTCAGCAAAGAGAGGTCGGGACCGGCCCGGAAGACGAGTTGCTGACTCTCCCCGACGTAGAACTCGCCCTGGAACACGTCGCCGACGGTCACGCTGTCGCCGGCCACCTGCGCGAAGTTCGTCCACAGGAACGACATCTCGACGACGCCGCTGTTGCCCTGTGGGTTCAGCCCGGCCGTCCGGGTGAACTTCGTGGCGGTCATGTTCCGGCCGGTCGCGTCACTGCCGGCGGCGGTCAGCCCCTGTGCGCTATTCTGGAAGTTCGTCCAGAGGTCGGTCTCCGCCGTGCGGAACCGCTCGGCGTACTCGCGGAACTGTGCGCGTTCGCTGTCGTTCAGGGGGCCGCCGGTGAAGTGCTTGAACGTCCACCGTGCGGAGCCGTTCGCGTACACCGTGACGACGAACCGCGTCGACTCGAACTGCTGTGGTGTCGCGAGGGACTGCCCGCTGTCGGGCTGTGTCCCAGCGCCGTCGACAGGGGCGGCCCCACTGCCCCCTGGAGTAGCAGCGACCACGCCCTGTCCGAGGACTCCCCCGGCAAGCAGGAGACAGACGAGAGCGAGCGAGAGCGGACGAGACATCTAGTGAGAGAAAGAACCCCCGGACTCTATAAAAACACTGTGTCTGACCCAACTTCGCCGGTGTCGACAGGTCGGGTGACCCGCCGGTGTCCGGTGATTAGCCGGCTGCGAGTGGTCGCCGTTCGTACTCAGGGTGCCAGCCGATTCTTCCGGTTTTTCATGTGCTCCTCGTAGTACTCGAAGGTGATCGGACACCACTCCGAGGCCAGGTCGAGGACGCGCTCGGTCAGTTCCCGAATTTCCCACTGGGCATCCGCCGCCGCTCGCATGTCCGCCACGTGCATGAGCATCCGGACGTTCATCGACATGACCATGTTGACCTCGGTCCCGATGGGCAGGACGAACCGGGCGTCCTCGGGCGGCATCCCCAGGTCGAGCAGTTCCTGATAGGACTCGACGGCGTCGGCGACGGCCTCCTGGAAGACTTCCTCGCGCTTCTCTGCCGTCTCCTCGCCCACCGCGCCGCTCTGCTGGTTGCGCCCGACCCAGTCGGGATCGGTCGCCGACGGCGGAGTGACGACCATCTCCCCCGCGCGCACGTCGTCGGGGTCCACGTCGTCGAACGAGACGTAGCGCATGGATCGAACGTCGAAAGACACGTGCCGGTGTCGGGTGATCTGGGCCATACAGGAGCGACTGATCCCCTTCACTGCGAAGGTGGCCTGTGGATGCTCGAACGGGCCGAAGTGGCCGTGGTCGAGCAGGTGGCCGATGAGGGTTTCCATCTTGTCCGCAGTCGTCTCGCCCTCAACCGTGTCCATAATTTCCTCGAACGAGAGATCTCCGACGTAGGCTTCCATGTAGTCGTTGCGCGCACCTTTGCAGATGAGACGTTCAGGATCGTCTGTGGCTTCGAGTAGTTCGACTTCCATGTCAGGCTGTATTGGTCGTTGTATGCCTCCAATAAAACGCTTCCTTCGCTTTTCGATACCGCCCTCTCCCATCTGTAACGAACTTGTACTCGTACCCGGGAACGGGGTCACCGATGTACTCGAAGAAGTCCTCGGTTTCGTCGGACGTGAGCATCACTCTCCCGCTTCGGAACGACGGTGAGATCGGCGTCGTATCGAACAGCCCTTCGATCACTCCGGGTCGGTCCCGCTCGTTCTCCACGGCAAGCCAGACCTGCGGTCGCCTGTGACCTTCGGTACCCCACAACAGGTGCCCGTCACAGACGTACCACTGTTTGAGTACCGCCGGACGAAGGTCCTGTTCGGCGGGATATCGTTTCTCTGAGTCGTACCAGTGTCTGTATCGATTGAGCGCCGGATGCCGCCTCGTCGTCAACACGTACTGATCTCGAATATCGTAGTCGAGCGACGAGATGCGGTCGAGGTCGGACCGGGCATTCTCGGCACGGATTTCGTCGCTCGTCCGATGCAGCGTGACGCCGTTCGAGAGCCATTCCAACTTCTCGTCGACCCACTGCAAAAAAGTGACGCAGATGTTACATACATCGACACGTGTGTTTGCTGCCGACGGCGGGTCGTGTATGGTTCCATCGCCCATCAAGATGCCCGTCAATAGTCCCAGCCAGCGTTCCGGAAGCGCTGGGTAGGAACAACTGCTCGACATCGCCCAGTGTTGCGTCAGTCTTCGGTAGGACTCACCACACTCCGGACACTCCGTTCCCATACCGTGTCTGCTCCCGGTTTCCCTGATAAGGGTACGCCTCAGTTCCCGACACTGGATTCTTGTCCTCCGCAGTCCATGCTACGTCCATGGCTTACCAGAAAGCATCGACCGACGACGTGGAATCGGTGATCGACGACGAGTACGGCGGCATGTGGTTTCTCAAGGAAGCCCTCGACACCGACGAGGTGGGCGTGACCGTGATGCGCCTGGAACCCGGTTCGAAGGGCAAGCCCCACGACCACAGCGAGGACGGTCAGGAAGAGGTCTACTGCGTGGTCGAGGGTGAAGTGGTCGTCGAGTTCGACGGCGAGACCGTGACGCTCGGCGAGAACGAGGCCGTGCGGATCGATCCGGACCAGCGCCGCCAGCTCCGAAACGAGAGCGACGACCTGGCGCGACTGGTGCTGGTCGGCGCGCCGATCTAGAGCGACTGCCAGTCCGTGGGGCCGTCGGTCAGCCCCATGACGCGCGCCTCGCGGCCGGCGTCGGCGTCACGAACGTCCACCAGACCGTCGAAGGCCTGTTTGATGACCTGCAGGGTCTGGTCGTCGTGGGCACCGCTGTCGATGGTGAACACGCCGATGTAGCCCGCAGCGTCCAGCCGCGAGGAGAGGACGTGACAGAACTTGAACACGGTCTCGCGGTCCGTGTAGGTGAGCATCGTCGACAGCGAGATCAGGGCCATCCGGCCCTCCTCGGCGCCCGCGCCGTGGAGCGCTTCCAGACACTTCGTGATCCCGATCCCGATGCCGGTCAGGTCCCCAGGTGAGGAGACCTTGTGAACGTACAGGCCGGACGGGGTGTCGCCGTCGGCGAGTCCGCCGCCCGACCCCTCTGCACGGCAGTCGACGACGCCCAACTGGAGATTGGAGACGCCAGCGACGCGGTCGCGGTAGTCCTCGACGATGGTCTCGGCGCTGTCGCTCGTCGAGACGACCAGCGCGCCGTCGCCCTTCCGCGAGCCTTCGGCCAGAATTTCCATCGCGAGGCTCTCTTTGCCCGTCATCGCCGGGCCAGCGATCAGGATGCTGGTCCCCGGGCGGACCTCCGACACTGCCTCAGTTTCCAGAACAGATGATAGGTCGTACATTACGTGTCCTCACTGCCGCCGATCTGCTGAATCGCCGTGATGAAGTCGGCGTCGTCTTCGACACCGCCCATCGTCTGTGAGAGTTCTTCCTGCAGGCCGGCGATCCGGTCCTGTAGCTGTGCGTATTCGTCGCTCTCTGCGAGCTCTGCGCCACTCTTTGCCGTTTCCAGCGTGGCCTGCTTCTCGACCAGTGCGTAGTACTTCTGGAGCAGGCGGTCGTAGGTTGATCGTTCGAGGAGTTTCTCGACGGTCTCGATGAGTTCCTCGCTCCTGATCGGTTTGCTGAGATAGGCGTCGAACCCCATCTCCAGGATGTCGAAGTCGGGCTCGACGGCCGTCACCATCGCCACCCGACAGCCCAACTCCCGCTCCCGAATGCGTTCGAGCACCTCGTCGCCCGACAGTCCGGGCATCATCCGGTCGAGCAGAACCACGTCTACCTCTTCGTCGAGCTTGTCGAGCCCCTCGTCACCGTCCCCAGCGATCCGGACCTCGTACTCGTCGGCGAGCCAGAGGTTGTAGGTCTCGGCGACGTCGGGCTCGTCCTCGACGATGAGCACGACAGGTGCTGCTGAATCAGTCATCTGCGCTCTTGTACGCTTTTACCATTCCTCATACATAGCCCTGTGGGTCGATACTCACGCCTGATACCGATCCACGGGTCTCCTCACACGGGTCAACCGCCTGCCAGGTCGTGTCAGCATGAAGCGACACGCAAAAGCCGCCGGTCGCTGTAGCGGGGGTCATGATCGTCAACCTCGCTCGTGGTGTCCGCGCGTTCACGAGCAACGTCTTCCTGGTGGACGGCGACCGGACCGTGATCGTCGACGCCGGCAACGAGTTCGACGTCGTCGACGCGGCCCGCGAGTACGTCGACGACGTGGACGCGCTCGTGATGACGCACACACACCCCGACCACGTCGGCAACCGTCCCGACATCGTCGCCGAGTTCGACGTGGACGTGTGGGGCTACGATACCGACCAGTCCGGCGTCGACCACGCCATCGACGACGAAGAAACCGTGACGCTTGGCGACCACGACTACCAAGCACTCCACACCCCCGGCCACAAGGGCGACCACCTCTGTTTCTACTCGGAGGCCGCAAGCGCCCTGTTCGCGGGCGATCTGATCTTCGCCAACGGCGGGTTCGGCCGGACCGACCTCGCCGAGGGGAACCGCGACGTCCTGATCGACAGCATCGAACGCGTCCGCTCGGTCGTCCCCGAAGACCTCGGCGAGATGCACACCGGGCACGGCCCGAGCGTCACCACGAATCCCTTCCAGGACGTCGAACTCGCAGCCCAGGCCGCCCGGATGGGGTAGCCAATCGGGGCTGCGCCCTCACTCCACCGCAGCCAGCAGTTCCTCGTACCCCTGTTCGTACGCCGCCGCCACCGCAGACGGGTCCTCGCGGTCCTCGCCCGACAGTGCGGGGAGGGGTGCCGACCCCACCGGGTCGATCAGGTCGACGACGCCCGGAACGCGTTCCTCCAGTTGCCCTTCTCCGGGGCCCCCGCTGGTGATCGAACAGGCTTTCCGGTAGCGCTGGCCCTCGTAGATTCGGACACGGGCGGGTTCCACGACGGCGACGGCGTCGGGTTCGAACTCGCGGAGCGGTCGGGCCACGTCGCCGTAGGACTCGACCACGGCGCGCTCTCGCTCTTCGATTCGCCGGGCGATGCCGTCCAGCGCCACCAGGTGGAGGTTCCCCATCACCTCGTTCAGTTCGGGGAGCGAGGAGACGTGGGTCGCCTCGTCGAGCGGGAGGTCCGTCCGGACTTCCGCCGGGATCTCGACGGTGTCGTTGACGACGTAGTTCTCGGCCACGCGGTCGACGACGAACTCCCGGTCGGTCTGGCCGAGCATCCCTGCGCCCTCCCCCGGCGAGGGCCGCCAGAGCCGGTGGATCGGGTTGATATCCTCCGGGTCGAGGGCGTCGGGGCTGGCCGCGGCCAGGCGCTTGGCGTCCTTCCCGAACAGGCGGCCCTGCTCGACCGCGTGGCGATAGTCGTCGTGGTGGAACCAGTGGTCGTTGCCCGCGCGTGGTTTGAATCCCACCGCGTCGAGGTGGTCGAGCAGGCCGACGGTGAACGTGGTCTTGCCGGCGTCGACCCGGTCCGCGCCGGCGACGAGTAGTTTCATTCGCTGTCGGCGTCCGCCCAGTCAGTTCCGCCGGCCGTCTCAGCGGTCGCCAGTCCGTAGTGGCCGGGTTCGTCGTCGTCGGCCGGCTCGGCGAACACGAAGGCCTCGCTGTTGTCGAGCATCCACGGGATGGTCCAGTCGAGCAGGATGTCCTCGGTGGCCGGATCGAGGTCCTGTCCCGGGTCCAACCCCTGGAACAGCCGGGCGATCTCGTAGACCGTATACATCTCGTCGGCGTCGAGCACTTCCCCTGGATCGCGAAACTCCAGAGACCGGAGATCCTCGAATTCGGATTTCGGAACGGGCATGGCTCCCGGTTGCTCCCGCGCCGTCAAAACCCTCCCGTCTCGCGCTGACCGGTCAGAGCGACAGTTCGCTGTAGATTCCCCAGGTCATCCCGGCGACGCCCCCCACGGCCAGAGTGACGCCTGCCAGCCACGGGGGTGAACCGACCCGGAAAAGCGCCGTCAGCCAGAGGCCGGCGACCAGCGTGATACCGCCCGCGACGACGGCCTGCACGAACCACTCGACCGTCCCGGGGACGAACCGTTCGGTGGACACGGCCCTCACTGGTCGTTCGACCGGTATGGGTCTGGTGGTGCGGGGGCCGGCTCGGTGGCAGTGGCGTCCCGACCGGAACGGTTTGTGCCTGGCGTACCTACCGCCGAGCATGACGGACGCGACGCTCGTCTACGACGACGACTGTGCCTTCTGCACGCGGAGTGCCGAGTACGTCGACGACCACGCGCCGGTCGACATCGTCGGCTTCTCCGAACTGGCCGAGACGGACCTCCGCGAGCGCCTGCCCGAGGGGTTGCCCGAGGGGTACGAGGACTGCTCGCATCTGGTCACCGAGGAGACGGTGTACTCCTGTGGCGAGTCCATCGAGCGGGCGTTGCTCATGTCGGACGTGGGCGAGGAGTACCACGCCGTCGTCGAGTTCCTGCGGGAGTTCGAGGAGTACGAACAGCTCCGGGAGTGGGGGTACGAGCACGTCGCCCACAACCGCTCGTTCTGGGGTGACCTCGCCTCGCTCGTCGGCGGTGACGACCGGCGTTCTGGCGGCTGACTACGACCCCGGCCGACGCCCACCCGTGGGCGACCGGAGCTCCGACAGCGACGTGGAATGAACGTAGATGCCGACGAGGTCACGCTCCCACCACTCGCCGGTCTCGGCACGCTCCTCGGGCGTGGTGTAGCGGTAGCGGAACCGCCGCACCCGGACCTTCTCGGGCGGCTCGTCGGGGAACGGATTGGACCGCAGCAGCGACAGCGTCGAGCCGTCGTTCTCCAGGAGGTCGGCGAGGAAGGCCGTGAACCAGCGCTGGCGGCGGCCGGGTCGGGGTTGCATGGCCGCGAACCAGAGTTGCCAGTCCAGTCGCAGGTGGTACGGTGCCCACTGGGGTGGACGCTCGTCGGTCCGGACCGGCTGCCCCTCGAACTCGTAGGCTCGCCAGTCGTCCTCGTCGGGGTCGTCGGCCCGTGTCCCTTCGACGACGAGCTGGTAGCGCCGCGTCGTGATCGAGCCGAACGCGCCGTAGGTGTTTACGAGGTGGAGCGGATCGAAGGCGGTGTTCATCGTCTGTGACGTCGAGAGCATGTTGCGGACGGGGTTGCCGCTCAGGGCGACGACGAGTGTGGCGACCAGCACCGACGCCACCTGCAGGGGGAGCGGTGCCGGCGCGGCCGAGGCCGCAGGGAGCGGGAGGGCAGTCGTCAGCACGCCGTCGCTGAACGTGGTCAGTCCCTGCACCGCAGTCAGCGCGTTCAACCATGCGAAGTTGCCCGTCAGCATGAGCCACAGCTGGAAGCCGATGGTCGCGAGGCCGCCGATAGCGGCGTAGGGCTGGGGCGCGAAATAGAGGAAGGGAATCGCCAGCTCGACGACGTGGTTGCCAAGCACCTCCACCCGGTGAAACCGGTCGGGGAGGTGGTGAGCGTACCACGAGAGCGGGTTCGGCATCGGCTGGGTTTCGTAGTGGTAGTCCATGCAGGTCAACTCGCGCCAGCAGTCGTCCCCGCGCATCTTGATCAACCCCGCACCGAACATATTGCGGAAGAGGGCCCACTTGACGAGCCAGATCACGAGTACCGGCGGGCCGGTCGCCCCGGCACCGAGAAAGATCGCGAGGAACCCCGTCTCCAGCAGCATCGACTCCCAGCCGTAGCCGTAGAAGATCCGCCCGGCGTTGACGAACGACTGGTAGAGGCCCCACAGAAGGGCCCAGATCGCGACCGAGGCCACGAGCGGCCACGGTTCCGGGAGCAGGTACGGGACACCCAGCAGGGCCGATACCGCCAGCCCGACTCCGGTCCAGGCGGCGAGCCCGACGACGCGATCCGAGGGGTAGAAATAGAACAGGCTCGGCCGGTCCCGGAACTCGACGGCTTCGATGTACCCCTCGATGGGGAGCAGGCCGTCCTCGCCGACGAGTGCCCGGAACTGGCTGGCCGCGACGAGGAAGGCGACGAGATAGAGCAGCGCCAGCCCGCGCTGGAGCAGGAACCGGACGTACCAGTACCCCCCGGCGTCCAGCAGTTCCATGCGAGGGGGTCCGTTCTGCGAGGGGCAAAGGTCTGGCGTCCGCGACCGTCGGGCAGCGGAGCCCGGGAGCCGAAACTGGTATTGAGACGGCGCTGTTTCGGGGGCGTATGCCAGACTCCGACCGATTCGGCGACGAGCGCGTCAACGACATCTATCGCCGCGGGATGCTGGACGACGAGACCACGGACTTCCCGGTATCCTACGAAGACCTCCGGAAAGCCGCCCACGCCGCCATGAGCGAGGAGGGCCGCGCCTACGTCCACGGCGGTGCGGGCAGCGACGAGACCTTCGAGCGCAACAAGGACTTCTCACCGTGGCGGATCGTCCCCAAGATGCTCCGGGGTGTCGAGTCCCGTGATCTCTCGACGGAGATCGCCGGCGTCGACTTCGACGTGCCCATCGCGCTGACCCCGCTGGGCGTCCAGTCCCTGCTCCACGAGTCCGCCGAGATCGGCACGGCACAGGGGGCCGCCGAGATGGACGTGCCGCTCATCCTCAGCTCGCTCTCGACGGAACCGATGGAGGACGTGGCCGAGGCGCTGGGCGACACCCCGAAGATGTTCCAGTTCTACTGGTCCTCGGACGACGCCATCGCCAAGAGCTTCCTCGACCGCGCGGAAAAGGCCGGCTACGACGCCATCGTCGTCACCGTCGACGCGCCCATCCTGGGCTGGCGCGAGCGCCTGATCGAACGCGGCTACTACCCCTTCCTCGAAGGCGAGGGTGTCGGTAACTACTTCTCCGATCCGGAGTTCCGCTCACAGCTCGATCAGCCGCCGGAAGAGGACCCCGCCGCGGCGGTCGAGCACTTCCTCGACATCTTCGGTGACTCCAGCCTCACCTGGGAGGACCTCCAGTTCGTTCACGACAACACCGATCTCCCGGTTCTCATCAAGGGGATCCTCGATCCGCGAGACGCACGAAAGGCCATTCAGCACGGCGCGGACGGCATCGGCGTCTCGACCCACGGCGGCCGCCAGGTCGACGGCTCCATCTCGGCCATCGAGGCCCTCCCCGCAGTGGCCGAGGAGGTCGACGGCGAGGTGCCGATCACCTTCGACAGCGGGGTCCGGCGGGCTTCGGATGCGTTCAAGGCCATGGGGCTGGGTGCCGACGCGGTATTGCTCGGCCGGCCCTACGCATACTCGCTGGCAGTCGACGGTGCCGAGGGTGTCGAAACCTACCTGCGGAACTTCGTCGCGGAGTTCGATCTGACGATGGGGCTCTCGGGCTGTCGGAACGTCGACGAAATCTCGCGGGACCACCTGCGACACGAGTCGGAGTTGCACTGATTCGAAGACTCCGCGTTGGGTCGGGGCCGTCGCTGGCGGCCCGTGGCGCCGAAAAAAAGCGTCGGTTTTGGCGACTTACTCGTGCTTCGAGACGGTCTGCTGGTACTGTTCTGCGACGTTGTCCCAGTCGACGACGTCGAAGAACCCGTCGATGAAGCTGCCGCGGTCCGGACCGTAGTCGTAGTAGTAGGAGTGCTCCCAGACGTCCAGCGCCAGGATCGGATGGGCACCCCAGAGCGCGCCCTGGTCGTGCTTGTCGACCGGGACGTTACGCAGCTGCTTCGCGACGGGGTCGTAGACCAGCAGCGCCCAGCCACCGGCGGCCGACGCGGCAGCCTCGAACTCGCCTTTCCAGCCCTCGTAGGAGCCGAAGTCCTCCTCGATGCGGTCGGCGAGTTCCCCGGAGGGTTCGCCGCCGCCGTTGGGGTCCATGTTCTCCCAGAACAGCGTGTGGAGATAGTGACCACAGCCGTTGTGGGTCACGTCGCCCATGGCCGCAGCGGAGCTCCCGAAGTCACCGTTCTCACGGTTCTCGGCGAGGGTTTCCTCGGCGCTTTCGAGGCCGTTGACGTAGCCCTGGTGGTGGGTATCGTGATGCCATTCGAGCACCTGCTCGCTGATCGACGGCTCGAGCGCGTCGTAGTCGTACGGAAGCGGTGGCAGTTCGGGGTTAGATCTCTCGGGCATATGTAATCTCCTCCATCACAGTAGTCGGCTGGCCACCTGTTAAAGGTTTAGAAGGCGGGTGATATCGTACAAAATCCGGCCGGTATGTAACCGTTCGCAGCTAGGGTGTGGGGCCTCGCGCTCGACCCTGACCGTCACTCGCTTCGGGCTGGTTCGGATTCCTCGATCACCGGCACTTCCAGCCGGATGGTCGTGCCCGACACGTCGGACTCGACGATGGTGACCGTCCCGCCGAGCCGTTCGATCCCCCAGGAGACGAGCCACAGGCCCAGTCCGCTGGAGTGCTGGAGCGGGGTCTCCTCTTTGGTCCGCAGGACCGACCGCTCCTCGGTGGGGATGCCGGGGCCGTTGTCGACGACTTCGATGATCGCCTCGTCGCCGTCGATTCTGGCGTCGACCCGGACCCGGGGGTCGTCGCAGTCGTTGTGTTCGGCGGCGTTTTCCAGCAGGTTCCGGAGGACAGCGCCGAGCGGCCGGTCGCAGGTGGCGTCCCCGTCGGGGGCCGACGACTCGACGGTCACGTCGGGATAGGTCTCCCGTGCGCGCTCGACCTCGAGGTCGAGGACCTGCGAGACGGTGATCGGGTCGCTGTCCCCCTCGTCGTCGAGGATGCGGTCGATCTCGCGGGCCTTGTCGCCGAGCGTGACCATGCGCATGGCCTTCTCCTGGATGCGGTCGACGGCCTCGCCATCGTCAAGGCGGTCGGCGTAGCCGTAGATGACGTTCATCTCGTTGCGGAGGTTGTGCCGGAGGACGCGGTTCAGCACGTCCAGTTGCTGGACGCGGTTGCGCCGGTCGGTCACGTCGTGGATCGAGACGATCTGTCCGGCGGTCCCGTCGACGGTCGACCCGAGATCGGTCTCGCTGAGTTCGTAGTAGCGCACCCCGTCCTGCCGTTCGATCTCGATGGTCTCGGTGTCGCCCTCGTCCAACTCCGAGTAGGTCGGGAGGAGCGCCGACACCGGCCGTTCGACGGCGGCGTCGCGCTCGCAGTCGAGGATGTCGGCCGCCCGCGGATTGCAGTCGATCACGGTGTCGTCGTCGTCGACGACGATCACGCCGTCGTCCATACTCTCGACGACCGAATCTCGGGCGACGCGACTGGAGACCGGCACGGCGTCGAGAAACCGGAACTGCGACAGCGCGGCCAGCCCCGCAGCCCCGGAGATGACGAACATGAACGGCGTCGGGTCGAAGTTCGTCAGTGACAGGTCCGTGCCCGTCAGCAGGACGACCGGGAGGTAATCGGTGGCGTAGGTGAGGTTCCCGACCCACGGCGCGAGGACGGTCACGAGCAGGGCGGCCGCCTGCCCCCGGTAGAGCGACCGGCTACTGACCGCCAGCTGGATGACGTGGAAGGTCCCGGCCGCCAGTAGGGCGTACGCGTAGGTGATGAACACCCAGAACCAGGGGCCACGCCGAGCTTCGACGAGTGCGATGTCACCGTACCGTCGGACCGCCCGGTCCGTGTACAGCAGGTGGTGGGCGTCGTTGGTCGCCAGCAAGAATAGAGTGACTAGCGGGACGACCCCGAGTGCTGCTAGCGTCCGCCGAGAGACGTACTCCTCGCGGCTCGTGTACTCCAGGGCGAACACCAGCCACGCTGGCGGGAGGACGGCGGGGCCGAACCACTCCAGACTGTGCAGGAGTATCCGCCGGCTGGAATCGAGGGTGAACAGACCGATCGCGGAAGTGACGACCCACCAGGTCCCGGCTCCCATCATCGCCGCGAACGGCGTCGCGCCGGGTTTGGGCCGCTGCCGCCACGCCAGCAGTGTCAGCGCGGCAGCGGCTGTGATCGTCCCCCAGATGAGCACGAACGAGACGTGAGAGACCGCCATAATCGCGACTCCCGCGTACGTCGTGTGGCTGACGTTATAAATACAACCGATGGCTGTCCAGGGATTAGTCGTCCCCCCGAGCGGACTCGAACATTTCGATAGCCTGCTCGCGCCGCTCGCCGTGGTCCACGATGGGCGCGGGGTACTCCGGGGCCGCCTGCTGGCGCTGGGTCAGCGAGAGCGTCGGCCAGTCGTGGATCAGGTCCGGGTCGACGCCGCGCAACTCGGGGACGTAGGTCGTGATGTACTCGGCGTCCGGGTCGTAGCGTTCCCCCTGTGTCGTCGGGTTGAAGATCCGGAAGTACGGCTGGGCGTCGGTCCCCGTCGAGGCGGCCCACTGCCAGCCGCCGTTGTCGTTGGCCGTGTCGTGATCGACCAGTTTCTCCCGGAACCAGTCGTACCCGTGTCGCCAGTCCAGCAGGAGGTCCTTCGTCAGGAAGGAGGCGACGATCATGCGCACCCGGTTGTGCATGTACGCCTCCTTTCGCAACTGGCGCATCCCCGCGTCGACGATTGGATACCCCGTCTCGCCGTCCTTCCAGGCCTGCAACGCTTCCGGATCCTCGCGCCACTCGATCGCCCGCTCGTACTCCTTGTAGTTCTCGGTGACCACCTCGGGGTTGTAGAAGAGGACCTGCGTGTAGAACTCCCGCCAGGCCAGTTGATCCTGGAACTCGAACACTGACTCGGCCTCGTCGCTGCCCTCTTCGACCGCGAACTTCGCGGCCTCGGTCTCCTCGTACACCTCCCGGATGCCGATGGTGCCCCACTTGAGGTGGGCCGAGAGCCGGGACGTACACCCGTCGGCGGGGTAGTCGCGCCGCTCGCCGTAGCGGTAGATGGGCCCGTCACAGAACTCGCTGAGTCGGTCGCGTGCGGCCGCGGGGCTGGCCGGCGGCACGTCGGCCTCGGGGGCGTCGAATCCCAGCTCCGAGAGGGTGGGGAGGGGTTCGTCGTCGCTCACGTCGGCCAACTCGTCGCCGGTGGGTGCGTCGAAGGGGTCGGGTTTCCGTCGGTCGTGCCACTTCTTCGAGAAGTAGGTGAACACCTGATAGGGGTCGCCGTCGTTGGTGGTGATCGCGCCGGGTTCGTGGAAGATGGCGTCGTGGACCCCCTCGCGTGTCACGTCTTCCTCGGCCAGGGCCTGCCGGACTTCGGCGTCGCGTTCGGTCGCCAGTCCGGAGTAGTCCTTGCACCAGGTGACGCCATCGGCGTCGAACTCGGCGGCGAGGGCGGGGAGGATCTCGCGGGGGTCGCCCTGTCGGACGAGCAGGTCGCTCCCGCGGTCGCGGTACCACTCGCGGAGAGAGGCGAGCGCGTCGAGCATGAACGCGACCCGGGGCGGGCCAGCGTGTGCGAGCACGTCACGGTCGAAGACGAACACAGGGACCACACCCGGGGTCTCGTCGTCGGCCGCGGCGGTCGCGGCCGCCCGAAGGCCGGCGTTGTCTGCACCTCGCAGGTCCCGCCGGTGCCAGTGGATGCGCATACCACTTCTAGGGGTGGGCCCGTTCAAAAGCCCCCGCCCAACCAGTGAGGTGATCTCGACGGAGTCGACGGATCGAATACCAGGACTCCAGGTCGCCCCCTCGCTCACGCCGCCAGACGCGTACCAGTAGCACGCGTTCGTCTCGATTTCGACGCGTTGGGTCTCGTTGCGCGCGGTCAGGACGACCGCGAACCGTTCGATCCCGTCCGGGTCGGCCGCCGCCGTATCGTACACCTCCCGCTCCGCTCCGGGTTCCAGCTCGTAGGTCTCGGCGTGGACCGTCTCGTTCGTCGCGGTGCGAACGACCCGTAGCTCCAGCGTGACGCTGCGGGTCCAGTCGTTGTGTAGCGACACCGCGTGGTGGGGATTCGGCTGGTTCCCGCCCTGTTCACCGAGACACCCCGACCCGAGAGCCGCCAGTAGGCCGATCACGACGGCGAGCGCGGAACGTCGAACAGTCACCTGCACCGAATCTCCGTTCCAACGAGTGCTTTCTGCCGGCAGTGTGGCGGCCGGGGGCCACTGCCCGCCGAGTATTTATCAGTCCGACGCTCGCAGGCAGGGGTATGCACGACGAGTTCGACCTGAGTGGACGTGTCGCAGTCGTCACCGGCGGGAGTCGCGGCATCGGGCGGGCCATCGCGGAAGGGCTTGCCGGCGCTGGCGCGTCGGTCGTTCCCGCGTCCCGGACGGCCGAGGACGTGGAGACCGTCGCGGCGACCATCCGCGACGCCGGCGGAGAGGCTCACGCCGCGACGGTGGACGTGACCGACGAGGATAGCGTCGGGGCCCTGTTCGACGAGGCGGTCGACGCCTTCGGTGGCGTCGACGTGGTGGTCAACAACGCCGGGGTCAACCCCGACCCCGCACTCGGGTCGCCCGAGCGCGTCGACCTCGAAGACGGATTCGACTTCACGGTCGACGTGAACCTCCGCGGGGCCTTCGCGTGTGCACGAGCGAGCGCGGAGCATCTGGCAGACGGCGGCGGCAGTCTGATCAACGTCGCCAGCGTCGGCGGGTTGGTCGGGCTTCCCCGGCAGCATCCCTACGTCGCCTCCAAACACGGCCTGGTGGGCCTGACCAAGAGCATGGCGCTGGACTGGGCCCCCGAGATCCGGGTCAACGCCATCGCGCCCGGCTACGTCGCGACGGACCTCATCGAGGAGGCGATGGAAAACGAGGACATCCGTCAGTCCCTGCTGGACCGGACGCCGCTGGAGCGGTTCGCCGAACCCGACGAGATCGCTGGTCCGGCCGTCTTCCTGGCCAGCGACGCCGCGAGTTACGTCACCGGCTCCGTGCTGTCGGTCGACGGTGGGTGGACGAGCCGCTAGCTCGGACCCTCACGGCCGAACGGTGCCGGAATTACAATGTTAGCGCAAATTGCTAGCTGTGAACCAGTGGTAGACGATGGGGAAATTTTTTGAACGGGTAGGCCGACAGGGGTCGTAGTATGTCGGACGAATCAGTACTCTTCGAAGTCGAGGACGGCATCGCCACAGTGAGGCTGAACGAACCGGACATGCGCAACGCGCTGACGGGCGACGTGGCCGAGGGCATCGTCGACGCCATGGATCGGGTCGACGAGTCCGACGCGCGGTGTGTCGTCGTCACGGGCGCAGGCGGGTCGTTCTCCGCCGGCGGTGACATCAACGCCATGCTCGAAGGCCTCCACGGGGAGGTCCAGCCCTACGAGAAAGTCCAGAACATCAACGACACCTCCGAAGCGCTCACCCGGGTCCACGAGTGTGAACTGCCGGTGATCGCCAAGATCGACGGCACCTGTTTCGGCGCGGGTGCGAACCTGGCCATCGCGTGTGACGTGCAGGTCGCAAGCGAGAACTCCCGGATCAGCTTCGGGTTCCGGCAGGTCGGGCTCGCAGTCGACACGGGAACCTCGTACTTCCTGCCCCGGATCGTCGGCCAGAACAAGGCCCAGGAACTCGTCCTGACCGGCGAGATGCTCGACGCGGAGGAAGCCGAAGACATCGGCCTGTTCACGCAGGTCTACGACGACGACGAATTCGAGGACGAGGCCGCCGAATACGTCGACCGCATCGCCTCCGGTCCGACGGTCGCGCTGAAAACCTCGAAGCGGCTCATCCGCCAGGGACTCAACAGCGACCTCGATCAGGCCATGACGAACGAGGCCGCGGGCCAGGCCCAGGTCTTCGAAACACACGACCACGAGGAGGGTGCGACGGCGTTCATGGAGGGGCGGGACCCCGACTTTGAAGGCCGGTAATACGAGGCCTTTTATATTAGCTTCAAATTTACTTTCATTTCCCCAACAAACGCCACGAAGATTTATTAGCCTCGTTTACAATGTGGGGACAGACACCATGGTTAACGATGGAAGTAGTAGCGGTGCAGGAAGCGCCAATGGTAGCAAAGAAATCGGGGACGAATACAATGGAAATAGTTCGAAGCTCAACCGACGCCGGTTCATTCAGGCGGCCGGTGTCGGGGCGGCAGCGACAGGGTTCGCGGGCTGTCTCGGGGGCGGTCCCGGAAGTTCGACCGAAGGCATTCCGAGCGAGGTGACCATCGGGGTACTCGCTCCGGCACCGGAGAACAACCCGATCGGTGCAGCCATCGCCAACTCGGCGGAACTGGCGGCCAAGCAGATCAACAACAGCGACAAGCTGCTGAGTGAGGCCGACAACGTCAAGGTCTCGATCAAGAACACCCAGGAGAGTCCCTCGACGGGTCGACAGCGCTATCGTGCGCTGACGCTGGACGAAGGCGCACACATGACGACCGGTGTGTTCACGAGCGAGGTCCTGCTCCAGCTGATGGACCCCATCGCACAGCAGCAGACGGTCCACATGACGACCGGTGCGGCGTCACCGAAGGCGAGCAAGCAGGTCAACGAGAACTACGACAAGTACAAATACCACTTCCGAACCGGCCCCATCAACGGCTATCATCTGGGCCAGAACATGGTCGACTTCCTCGAGGCGAAAGGGAGCGACCTCGGCTGGGACTCGGTGGCCCTGCTGGTGGAGAACTACGAGTGGACGAACCCGGTCCAGAAGGCCATCGACGACCACATCGGGGATCTGGACGTCGACGTCGCGATGGAACGGCGGTACGCGTCCGGGACCCAGAACTTCGGTCCGATCTACGACTCCGTGGAGGAGTCCGGTGCCGACGCGGCCTTCGTCGCGATGGCCCACACCGGGACGCCGGCGGTCGTCCAGTGGGCACGTGACCAGCGGCCCTTCGAGTTCGGCGGCATCCACGTGCTGACCCAACTGCCGGCCTACTACAGCATGACCGGTGGGGCCTGCCAGTACACGGTCACGCAGAACACGGCGACCCCCCAGAGCGAACTCACCGACAAGACGCTGGACTACGCCGAAGCCTACAACGAAGCCAACGACGGGTACCCGGTCTACACCGGATACATCACCCACGACGCGATCATGCAGTGGGCGAACGTCGCCACCGAGCGCGGCACGGTCAACTCCGACGAGATCGTCAAGGGCCTCGAAGAGAGTTCCTACACCGGCACTGCGGGCAGCATCGACTACTACGGCAAGGACCACAAGTACGCACACGACATCAAGTACAACTTCACGACCGACAGTCCGCCGGAAACGGGCGTCAACCCCGTCTTCCAGCAGTGGCAGTCCGAGGACGGCAGCGGCGTTCAGGAAGTCCTGCACCCGAGCTACGTCTCGAGCGCCGACTACCAGGCTCCGCCCTGGGTGTAACGCGGACTGATCTTCTCAGTTCATATTTCACATATGGCAAGTATACTCTCAGTCGCACTCACAATCATCGTACAGGCGGCAATGATCAGCGCCCTGTACGCGCTGATCGCCATCGGATTTACCCTCATCTTCGGCGTCGGGGGTGTCCTGAATCTCGCCCACGGGGCCACCATCACGATGGGCGCGTTCTCGGCGTACTACGCCGGCCAGTTCGGACTCGGCATCCCCGGAGCGGTGCTGGCCTCGGTCACGATCCCGGCGTTGTTCGCCGGCCTGCTGTATCTCGGCATGGTCAAGCGGCTCGAAGAGGAGCCGATCATGGTGATGATCACGACGCTCGTGGTGAGTGTCGTCATCGAACAGGCCATCGTGGTCTTCGAGGGAACGACCAGCCGGTCGCTCCCGAGACTGATCGAGGGACAGTTCCACATCGCCGGGTCGACGTTCCAGAACCTGCTGGGCGTGATGTTCGTCGTCTCGTGGATCATCATCGGCCTGCTGTTCCTGTTCGTCAACTACACGAAAACCGGCAAGGGGATCCTGGCGGTCAGCATGAGTCACAAGGGCGCGTCGCTCGTCGGGATCAAGAGCAGTCGCATCAACCTGATCACGTGGATCATCGCGGGCGCGTTCGCCGGCATCGCCGGCCTGTTCCTGGGATCGTGGCTGACGGCCGACTTCGCGATGGGGCAGGCACAACTCGTGCTTTCCTTCTCCATCGTCGTCGTCGGCGGGATCGGCTCGATCCGCGGAAGCGTCATCGGCGCGTACCTCATCGGCTTCCTCGAGATCGCGACGACGAACCTGATCTCGTCCAGCCTCCAGGGGCTGGCACCACTCGTCGTCCTCGTGGTGGTCCTGCTGGTGAAACCTGAAGGCCTCTTCGGCCGGGAGTTCGCGGAGTGATATCATGACTGACAATTCACAATCTCGACTACGCCTGCTGCTCGGGAAACTGAATCCGCTCGGACTGCCGCTGCGACAGAAGATCGGCGTGTTCGGACTCGCCTTCCTCATCGCGCTGCCGCTGCTGGTCTCGCTCCCGGTCGTCGGGCAGTTCGTGGTGATGATCCTGCCGGCCAGCTCCTGGCAACTCGGGCTGTACAACGTGGCGGCCGCGCTGTTTTTCGCCATGTTCGCGATGAGCTGGGACGCCGTCTCCGGCTACACCGGCGAGATCAGCTTCGGGCACGGCCTGTTTTTCGCCGTCGGGGGTTATACCTCGGCGTTGCTGAACATGGGCCACGGACTCTCGCCGTGGATCTCGATCCTCGGCGGTGTCTTGCTGGCCGCACTGGCCGGCGTCATGATCGGCGTGCCGGCCCTCCGTATCGAGGGGCCGTATCTGTCGCTGGTGACGCTGGTCGCACCGCTGATCCTGCTCCAGGTGTTCATCTTCATGAGCGACATCTTCGGCGGTGAACAGGGCCTGAGCAACCCCGACAATCTCATCGGCCTGGGATTCGTGAGCAACTACTTCCTCGCGCTCGGGCTGTTCCTCGCTATCTTCGCGCTGCTGTGGGCACTCACCCGCTCGAACACGGGATCGATCCTCACTGCGATCCGCGAGGACGAAGACGCCGTGTCGGCCGCGGGCCTGAGCAAGGCGAAGTTCAAGATCTTCGCGTTCGTCCTCAGCGGTGCTATCGGTGGCCTCGCCGGCGCAGTGTACGTGCACACGCCGGTCGGGTCGCCGACGCCCTCGGAGTTGATGTCGGTCATCATCAACGTCGAGGTCATCATCGCGGCCGTGCTGGGCGGGATGGGGACCATCGTCGGAGCTGCACTCGGCGGCCTGTTCGTCGCCATGCTGCCTGACTACCTGAACCTCGTCGAGTTCACCGTCCCGGTGCTCGGGAAGTCCATCTCGGAGATGTCGTTCTTCCTGTTCGCCATCGTGACGCTATTCCTGTTGAACATCTTCCCCGGTGGCGTGCTGCGCTGGGGCATCGCGCTGGGCCGGCGCGCGACCGGGCGCGACGGCAGCGGTGAAGAAGGCATGGCGGCCGACGGGGGCCAGTCCCCAGAGGACGCCGGCACGAACCCGGTCGCACAGACTATGGAACGCTATCAGGAGTACTACGACAACATGTTCGGAGGTGACGACGAATGAGCGCCGACACGAGAGCTGACGAAGCGGCGACCGCGACGGGCGACCGCGAGGTCGGACCCGACGACGGGGTCCTCGCCGTCGAGGGCCTGCGCAAGGAGTTCGGCGGCCTCGTGGCCGTCGACGATCTCTCCTTCGCGGTGCAGGAACAGGAGATCCTTGGCTTCATCGGCCCCAACGGCGCGGGCAAGTCGACCACGTTCAACTGCGTGACGGGCACGTACCCCCCGACTGCCGGAACCGTCTGGTACAAGGGCGAAGAGGTGACCGGGACGCCGCCACACGAGATGGTCAAGCGCGGGATGGCCCGCACGTTCCAGTCGTTCGCACCGCTCGAGGACCGGAGCGTCCTGAAAAACGTGGCGCTCTCGATGATGGAGGACACGCTGGTCACGACGGACGGCCTGCTGGGCGAGTTCCGGTCGGACGCTCGCGAGATCTGTGAGCGCGTCGGCCTCGGCGACCGACTGCACCAGACGCCCGCGGAACTGCCTCACGCCGGGATGCTCCGGCTGGAACTGGGGCGAGCGCTGGGGACCGATCCCGACCTGTTGCTCGTCGACGAGCCGTTCGCCGGCCTCTCCGGGCCGGAGGTCGAGAGCGTCTCGGAACTCCTGCTCGAACTGCGCGACGAGGGCATGACCCTCGTCGTCGTCGACCACAACATGCGCGGCCTCCTGCAACTGATCGACCGCGCCATCGTGATCAACTTCGGGTCGCTGCTCGCGGCGGGCACACCCGACGAGATCAAGAACAATCCCGAGGTCCAGGAGGCGTATCTCGGAGGTGGGCTCGAATGAGTTCCGACGCCGAGGGCAGCACGGGGGCGGCGGTCGGCTCCCGTACCGGCGGCGACACGATCCTGTCCATCGACGACGTCCACGTCTCGTACGGCAAGGTGCAGGCGCTCAACGGCGTCGACCTGGATATCGGAACCGGCGAGTTGATCTCGGTCATCGGCCCCAACGGCGCGGGCAAGTCCACGCTGGCCAACTCCATCTCCGGCTTTCTCCCCTACGACGGCTCGATCACGTACAAGGGCGAGGAGATCGACGAGAGCGACCCCGAAGACCTCGTCGAGCGCGGCCTCATTCAGTGTACGGAGAAACGCGACCTGTTCGGTTTCATGTCCGTCGAGGACAATCTCGACCTGGGCACCTACGTCCGTGGCGACTACGACGAGCGTCTGGAGTTCGTCTACGACCTGTTCCCGACGCTGGAGGAGCGCAAAGACCAGCACGCCCACACGATGTCGGGCGGGGAACAGCAGATGCTCGCCATCGGTCGCGCGCTGATGAGCGACCCCGAACTGCTGGTGCTGGACGAACCGACGCTCGGGCTCGCACCGGTCATCCTCGACGACATCAGCGAGGGCATCGACCGCATTCAGGAGGAAGGCGTCACCATCCTGCTCTGTGAGCAGAACGTCACCTTCGCGATGAACCACGCCGACCGGATCAACCTGCTCGAAAACGGCGAGGTCGTCCGGCAGGGACCGCCCTCGGAACTCCGCGACGACGACTACATCCGCGAGTCGTACCTCGGCGGATAACGGCCCTCGCCCGATCGCTTTTCCGTTGTAAGCTCCATTCCTAACCACGGAACCGTTGTTAGCAGTTGACACGGATTCGCGAAACGATGGTGGAGAATAAGACAACTATTTTAATCACGTCAGCCATTGGTGGCGAGTGATGACAAACCTCGTAAACGACGTGGCCGAGACGGTCGCAGAACATCCAGAACAGACCGCTATCTCGTTCCGGGACACGGACATCTCCTACGAGGCGTTCTGGCACCGGACCGGACAACTCGCGGCCGCACTGCGGGACGCCGGCGTCGAACCTGGCGACCGCGTGGGCGTCTACCTGCCGAACCTCCCGCAGTTCGTCACCTCCTACTACGGCGTCCTCCGGGCCGGCGGGGCCGTCGTGCCGATGAACCCCCAGTACAAGGCCCGCGAGATCAGCCACATGCTCGAGGACAGCGAGGCCAAAGCCGTCGTCGCGCTGTCGGATCTGGTCCCGTTCGTCCGCGAAGCCCAGGACGACACCAACGTCGAGCAGATCGTCAGCGTCGGCGGTGACGCCGATGGCGCGACCGAATTCGACGCCTTCCTCGCCGACGAGCCGATGGAGACCGTCGAGCGCGACGACGAGGACGTGGCCGCCCAGCCCTACACCAGTGGGACCACGGGCACGCCGAAGGGCGTCCTCCTGACCCACCGCAACCTGGGCTGGATGACCCGCCACGCCGGCGACGTGATGGAGGAAGACTACGGCCCCGAAGACAAACTGCTGGGCGTCCTGCCCCTGTTCCACATCTACGGCATGACCGTCGTGATGAACGCCGGCCTCTACAACGGGTCGACGTACTATCCGCTCCCCGAGTGGGACGCCGAGACTGCGATGGGGCTGATCCAGTCCGAGCAGTTGACCATCATGCACGGGGTGCCCGCGATGTACAACGACATCATCAACCACCCCGACGCGGGCGACTACGACTTCTCCAGCCTCCGCTTCGTCAACTCCGGTGGGAGCAGTTGCCCGGTCGAGGTCATCACCCGGTTCGAGGAGATCTTCGGCGTCGAACTGTACGAGGGCTACGGCCTGACCGAGACCAGCCCGATCACCCACGCCAACCGCCCCGGCGCGCGCCGGAAAGGCTCCATCGGCCAGCCGATCCCGGGCGTCGACGCCAAGATCGTCGACGAGGACTTCGAGGAGATGCCCCGCGTCGAGGAAGGCCCGATCGACGAAGAGGAGTACGACCTCGACGAGATCGTCGGTGAGGTCGTCGTCTCGGGCCCCAACGTGATGAAGGGCTACCACGGTCGCCCCGGCGCGAACGAGGAGGCCTTCACCGAAGCCGACGGGAAGACCTGGTTCCACACCGAGGACCTGGGCTACTGGGACGAGGACGACTACTTCTACGTCATCGACCGAGAGAAACACATGATCGTCACGGGCGGGTACAACGTCTATCCCCGTGAGGTCGAGGAGTTGCTCTTCGAGCACGAGGACGTGGCCGACGCCGCCGTCGTCGGCATCCCGGACGAACGACGCGGCGAGACCGTCAAGGCGTTCGTCGTGCCCAAGCCCGACGCCGACGTGACGCCCGAGGAAATCAAAGAGTACTGTCTGGAGCAGATGGCCGAGTACAAACACCCCCGCCAGGTCGAGTTCGTCGAGGAACTGCCCCGCACGACGACCGGGAAGGTCCAGAAGTTCGAACTCCGCGAGCAGGAAGAAGCGAACTGAGCGGCCCCCGGTCTTACAGCGGTAGCGAGGCGAAAGCCCACCCGTTCACAGTAGTTGCCGAAGGAGAATTATTGATATTTTCTGCTCCGACTCTTACTGGTTCCGAGAGCCCTGCACCGGGTGCACGGAGGCCTCGATTTCTCTGCAATTGTTCGTCAAAACCGATATCTGCCGACTCAGCAACTACTGTTTAGGGGTGGGAAGAAGTCAAACCGCCGCTTGCGCTTGCTCGCGACAGGCACAGATTTCGTCGATGGCCCTCGCCACGAGTTCGCTCCGGCGGCCGTGAACCTGTTCTCGGAGGACGGTCAGGCGGTACTGGACACGTTCGAGTCGGCCCTGATCCGGCGGGCGCTCCTTCTCGGTCGCGAGGTACCACAACTGTTCGGCCAGGTCGTCCAGTTCCGCCTCCATCCCGGTTTCCGGCGGCGTCTCGATGGCGTCCAGGAGGGCTCGGTTGGCCGCCTGGAGGTGTTCCCGCGTCATGCGCGAGGTTCGCGTCCCCAGTCGGATAAGTGACTCCCCACGGAACTGTGCTGACGAACACCCACCACGGTTCAGACCGCAGTCCCTCGTGTGAAGGCATCTCCCGTGACGACTCCACCACAGACGACACAACCGTTCGCGACGAGGAGCCGTCGGACCGCCTCGTCGACGACCGTCCGCCCCCCGCAGTGGGGACACTCGAACTCGAAGTCGGGCATCGAACGGGCGTTCGGCCACTTCGGGACTAAAACGCGGGCCGCAATGCTGTGGGGGAGTGATATGGCCGCCAGTCAGGGTTCCCTTGCCACCCTTCAGTTAAACCACCACGACGTTTTGGTCGGGAAGCTACCGAGCCCCGGGTCCAAGGGCTAGGCGACGCGTTCGCGTCGGAGACACCAGCATGTCATGCGAACTCGAATCGGCGGTCGAGTCGGCGTTGGGGCAGGTACAGAATCCGTCGCTCGGGACCGACGTGTACAAGGCCGGGCTGGTCCACGACCTCACGGTCGCGGACGGGAACGTGACTGTCGCGCTCGACACGACGGCCGTCGACCCCTCGATGGCCCGCGGGGTCGCCGACGCCGTGGTCAGCGCGGTTGGCGGCGTCGACGGCGTCGACGAAGTACGTGTTCGACAGGTGACGCCACAATCGCCGGCCGGTGGCGGGCACCCGGGGACCGGATCTCCCGGCCACCACGGGACCGCTCCGGCGCACGGCCACGGGGCGAACACCGCCCACGACCACACCGAGGAATCCGTCGAGGGAACTGATGCCTTCGAAGGTATCGAGCGGGTGATCGCGGTCGCCAGCGCGAAGGGCGGGGTCGGGAAGTCGACCGTCGCGGTCCAGTTGGCCTGTGCGCTGGCCGCCGACCACGCGGTCGGGATCTTCGACGCGGACCTCTACGGCCCGAACGTGCCAACCCTCCTCGACGTGGAGGGCCCCGTCCGCGCGGGGACGGACGACCGGCCCCGGCCCGTCGAGACCGGCGGCGTCGAGGTGATGAGTACGGGGTTGATGAACGACAGCCAGCCGCTGGCCTGGCGCGGATCGGTCGCCCACGACGCGGTGACCGACCTGGCCGAGACCACGGCGTGGACCGACCGGGACACGCTCGTCCTCGACTTGCCCCCCGGAACCGGCGACGTGCCGCTGTCGGTTCTGCAGGAGACGAGCGTCGACGGCGTGCTGTTCGTCACCACGCCGTTCCAGTCCAGCGTCGCCGACACCCGCCGGAGCGTCGAGTTGTTCGCCGACGAGGGCGTACCGGTGCTGGGGACGGTCCTCAACATGGCCAGTCACACCTGCCCGGAGTGCGGGGACGAACACCCGCTGTTCGCGGGCGGGACCGACGACCTCGACGTGCCAGTCCTCGCCGAGTTGCCCTTTACAGACGACGTGCAGGAGACGGCCGTGCCCGGGGAGACACCGGACCCGTTCGCCGAGTTGGCCGAGCGCGTGACCGAGCGGCTGGCCGAGGCTGGCCACATCGACGTGCCCGACGACGCGGTGGACGTTCGTGGCCTCGACTCCGAGGCACGGTACGACGCCGTCGCGGACGGGTTCGCGTCGGTGGCGTCGGGCGACCCGTTCCACCTGGTGAGCGACCGCGATCCGACGCCGGTCCGGGAGTACCTCGGCGAACTGGCGGGTGTCGACGATCCGGTGCTGGCCTTCCAGCCGTTCGAGGTCGAAAAGTGGGGGTCCGAGACGTGGGTCCTCCGGACGAGACGGCCCTGAGTGAATCAGTCGGTGTCCGCGCGAGCGAAGCGGGGACGGGCTCGATTGACGAGCGAAGCGAGTCAATCGGTGTCGACGATGGCGTCCAGCACTTTCGACTGGGCGATGGCGAGGTGTTCGGTGAACGTCGACAGCGTAATGTCGAGTTCGTCGGCCACGTCGCTGGCGTTGGCCGTGCGGGGGTGTTCGAAGTAGCCCATCCCGTAGGCGGTCTCGATGACCTCCCGCTGGCGGTCGGTGAGCCGGCTCCGGTCGACGAGGACGAGGTTCTCGTCGTCCACGTCGCCGGACTGGCTGAGGTGTTTCAGGCGGACGCCGTCGTACCGTTCTCGGAGGTTCGAGACGATCTCGCGGACCTGCTCGATGTCGGGCGCGTAGAACGTCAGGTGGAGTCGGCCGTCCTCGGCCCGGACGTTCTGGAGGGGACTGCCCTGCAACTCGACGATCTCGCAGGCGCAGGGGTCGCTCCAGTCGCGGTCGAACCGGTAGCGGGTCCGGCCGTCGGTCTCGAAGACCGGGTCCACGTCCGCCCGGTCGAGGTCGGCCTCGACGGTGAACTCCTCGGTGACGTTCCCGTCGCCGGCACGGTTCCAGGTCACCGACTCGACCGAACTGCCGGTGTCCGCCGATACCTCGCCCGCCGGACACCCCGCCGGGGCGTCGACCGCCATCGCGATCTGCAGACCGGTCGCACCCATGTCCACTCATCGGTGCTCCCACAGTATTTGGGTACTCCCGGATATGTTCGGACCAACCCCGGAACGGTGGCCGGGACGGTCCCAGCGGGGACGGACAAAAAGCCCCATCGAGTTTTGGCCCCACACTCATTCCCCATCGGCCGGTATCTACAGCCGCAACCGAATCCGACCTGGCTTCGGTTGCTGGACAGAACGGATCGGGCTCCCGAACCACGACCGGCCAAGCGTCCACAGTTCGGGCGAGTCAGATCGCCCGACATCACAGCGGTCCGAGTGCTGGTGTCCTCCGCCTCGGCGGTGCCGGGACTCCCCCGGCACGTTCGCCCGCTTCCATCGGAACCCACTCGATCCCTCTGTCTACTTACTGGCTGGTCGAGAGCGACGTGGAGGAGGCCGTCGACGCGATGGTGGCTCCCGCGGCGCAAGACGCCTGGGAGCGACTCTCCCCGCAGGAGCAGGTGGCCGAGGTCCTCAAGAAGGTCGACGACTACGACGAGCGCGCGGTCGCCGAACTGGAGGACGTGTCGCTACGCGGGGACGAGGCCTCGCTGGAGACCCGCCAAGCCTTCGAGGAAGCCCTGCGCTTTCGGCGCAACGCGGACGTGTTGTGTGACGGCATCGCCGACGCGTACGCCGCAGGCGTCGTCGACGGGGAGGATCTGGAGGCTGCCGTCGAGGCCGTCGGCTTCGACACCGAGACCATCGCCCGCCGCGAGGACGTGCTGGAGGACGTGGCGAGCGTCTACGAACTCGACTTCCGGCCGTATGGCGGGACGCTCGTCCAGGACGACGGGGACGACGGCACGACCGAGGCCGACGCCTGGTAACTACTCGAGGAGTGCGTCCACACCCCGTTTGCCGCCGAGGTGGGCGAGATAGAGCAGACAGACCGAGACGACGATGAATCCGCCCTCCTCGGGTGCCGAGAGCAGGCCCAGCGAGACGATCAGGGTCGTCGCGCAGGCCGGCGCGTGTTCGGTGCCGGTCGAACGCATCCCCGCCGTCGTCAGCACGACCGAGACGACGCCGCTGGCGATGAGCCGGAACTGCGCGCCCGAGTACGAGGGGTGGGCCGCGACGATGGAGAGGCCGCCTGCGATAGTGTGATAGGCGAGCAGGCCGGCGACGACGCCGATCAGGTGGCCGCCGATCACGCGCCGCCCGGTCTGGAGTTCCGTGTGGACCGTCGCCAGCAGGTAGGCGGTCGGGCCGAGACTCGGGAAGACGAACGCCTCGCCGGTCACCCACGCCAGCGCGCCGGTGACGACGAGCAAGACGCCGGCGTATCCGGCGTCGACGAGTGGCCGTGCCCGCGCGAACGCCGACCAGCCGAACGACGACTCCCGCATCCGTCGCCCACTGGCCGACTCACGGGTTTATGTCTGACGAACCGACCCGAGGAGAACTGGGCAAACGGTCGGTTCGGGACCGCGACCGACGGCTGGCTCGCCGTGTGGGCGGGCCCGTCACTCGCCAAGAACCACGTCGACGAACGCCGGTGCACCGTTCTCGTAGTCCGGACGTTCCCCGGAGTCGCGGAACTGCTCGACGCTGTCGACGACTTCCCGTACCGAGGTGGCTCTCGCGATCCCGTCGATACGCTTCCGTTCGGCCCGCTTGGCGATAGCTTTCTGGAAAGGCAAGAACGGATAGATCACGCAGGGCGTGCCCGCGACGACCGTGTCCGCGATAGAGGAGAAGCCGGTACAGACCACCACCTCCGCGGCCGCGGTGTAGGGCGTCATCGCCGGTTTCGTCTCCCAGTCGTCGTCCCCGACCGACCTGACGTCGAGTCCATCGGCCTCCAGTCGCCGGCGGATCGCGTCGAAGTTCTCCCCGTGGGTCCCCGGGTTGAGAAGCACGTCGTACGGTTCCACCTCGTCCGTCGCCTCGCCTTCTTGGGCCAGCGGTCCGACCCGCGTGATTCCGTCAGGATCGGGATCGTCCGCCCACAGCGACGTGACGATGATCTGCTCGGCGAAGGCCAGCGAGATCTCGTTGTAGGCCGTCAGCGGGAGTCGCCAGAGGGGGTCGAGCAGATCCGTCGTCAGGTGGTCGATTCGGTAGAACTCGATCCCCTGCTTGGCCGCGGCGAGCCCCGCGAACACGTCGTCGGTCACGAGCTTGTCCGGGTCCTCGTCTTCCAGCCACCGGTAGACCTCCCGCATCCGCCGGGCGGCGGACGGAACCAGATCGAACGCCGTGTGCTTCAGGAAGGAGAGCGGCGTGCTGCCTTCGACCGTTACCGTGGTCAGGTCGGGGTGCTCGAAGCCGTTCATCTCGACGAATTTCTGTCCCTTGCCGCCGCCGGCGACTGCGACCTCGATACCGCGGGATTCGAGTTCCTGTGCGACCGGTATGGCCCTGGCGGCGTGCCCTGCGCCGTCACACCAGTATACAATCGCAACTTTCAGCGTCATACTCGGTCTAATACCCCTCTCTGATAAATCCGGTACGGTCTCCGATCCCGTTTCGAGGCGAAGGCACAGTTACTAATACGTGTCCCACCAGGGATCCGGCATGGAAGACGTTGGTTCGGGGAGAAAAAACGTCGTGTTCCTCGTTTTGGACTCGCTACGGAAGGATCGCCTCTCCGTCTACAACGAGGCGGTCGACTTCACGAGCCACATCCAGGGGCTCGCGGACTCGGCTGTCGTATTCGAGAACGCCGTTACGCAGGCCCCATGGACGCTTCCGTCCCACGCGTCGATGTTCACCGGGGAGTACCCGTGGGACCACGGGACGAATCACACCAGGAGCTACTTCCAGGGCGGCCAGACGTTCGTCTCCGAGTTCGAGGCCGCTGGCTATTCGACCGGTGCGATTACCCCGAACGTCTGGATCACCCCGCACAAGGGGATGACCGAGGACTTCGACCACGTCGAGAACTTCCTCGGCAAAGCGGACAACCGGGTGAGTGTCCAGCTCTCGAAACTCGGGACGAAGCTACTGGATTCGCTCGACGATGGGACGCGTCGCGTGCTGGGCCGACAACTCGACCGCCTCTTCAGACTGTTCGGGGTCGACGACTCCACGAAATCCGAGGAGACCGTCGCGGCGGTCGAGGAGTACCTCGGCCAGCGGGGTGCCGACGAGGACTTCTTCCTGTTCGTCAACCTGATGGAACCTCACGAACCGTACCACCCCCCGAAGTCGTACGCGGATCGTCACGGTGTTTCCGAGGACGCGAACATCCCCCACCGGCAGAAAGACATGTTCACGATGGACGACATCGACTTCGAGGAGTTGCGGACGGTCTACGACGCCTCCGTCGACTACACGGACGACCTCGTGGGGCGCATCGTCGAGGCGCTCGAAGCGAACGGCCTCGACGACGATACCGTGGTGGTACTGCTGTCGGACCACGGCCAGGCGCTCGGCGAGGACGGCGAGCAGTTCGGCCACCAGTTCACCGTCGCCGAGCCGGTCGTGAACTCAGTGTTGCTGGTCGACCACCCGGATACGGGCCCCGAGAGCGAGGAGCGTCCGACAGAGCTACGGAAACTCGCGGAACTGGTCCCCTACTACGCCGGCATCGCGTCCCGTCCCGAGGGGGTTTTCAGTGACACGGTCAAAGGCGGCATCGAGTACCCGGAGAACTTCACCGGCTACATCCCGAAGGATCGCTGGGACGAGTACTACCGGAAGTACAGGTACGCCAAGCGTGACGGGATGAAAGTCGTCAAGTCCGTCGACGAGGACGGCACGGCGAACTACGAGGCGTACGATCTCGACGCCGGGACCGAGGTCGCGGTTCCGGACGATCTCAGAGCCGTGGTCGACGAGATCACGTCCGCGGACCACCCGCCGAGTGGAGACGCGGCCACGGACGCGGCGCCCGACGACGAGGTGGACGAAGAGGTAACGCGACGACTCGAAGAACTGGGCTACAAGTAATCGAGACCAGAGACGATGGGAACGCCGGGACACTGCACGGACGGACGGTTCCGCACGAACCACGCCGACACCTGTGACGCCGTCACGAGAGCGCCCGCGAACGGAGCGACGGCCCCGCCGGTATCCATTCGGAGGTGTCGATGCGACTCCCGATAAGCTTCGGTCGGAACGGGGCGCTCTGGTTCGGCGTCACCGGACTGCTGTTCGCGATCCTGTTCTATCTGGCCGACGTGGACGAGCTGCTGTCGTCGATCAGCCGGGCGGATCCCCAGCTGTTCGCGGTCGCCGTCCTCGTCGGGTTCTCGTCGCTCCTGGTCTGGGCGCTGGTCTGGTACCGGTATTTCCAGCGCATGGGCATCGACACGACGGTCTCACGCACCGTGCGGATGTTCCTGACGGGACACTTCCTGAACTCGATCACCCCGCTCGGTCAGTTCGGCGGCGAACCGATCATGGCCTACATCATCTCGAACAACACCGACACCGACTACGAGCGCTCGCTGGCGTGTGTGATCTCGGCCGACATCCTGAACGCCACGCCCTTCTTCACGTTCACCCTCGGCGGCCTCCTCTATCTCGCCGTGATGGGGTCGATAGAAGGCTTGCTCGTCGACATCACGATTCTCTCCGTTCTCATCGTGTTCGTCGGCGGCCTCCTGGCGTACCTGCTGTGGTCCGACAACGATGCTCTCGGTGCCGCGATCACCCGCCTGCTGACCGCCATCGAGAATCGCTTCGGCCGCGCTGAATCACTCATCCGGTCGCTGAAAGAACGAGTCGACCGGATCGAGGACGCGTTCCAGGAGGCTGGGAGCGATCCCCGATTCCTGCTGACGACCGCCGGGGTCTCCCATCTCGCGATCATCGCACAGATCGCCTCGCTGTATTTCGTTCTCCTGTCCATCGGTATCGAACCCGATTTCGTCCCGCTGTACCTCATCGTGAACCTCTCGGTCGTCGCGACGCTGTCGCCGACGCCCGGCGGATCCGGAACGTACGAGGTGGCGTTCTCGGCGCTGATGACGCTGTTTTTTCCGGTCGGGCTGGCGACCGCCGTGACGGCCGCCGTCCTCTTCCGGCTCACGACGTACTGGCCGGGATTGCTCGTGGGGTACGTGTCCATGCTGACGTTGCAGGGCCGCCCGACACCGGAGCGTGCCGATTAGCGCTCCCTGCTTTCCGATCTCTCACCCGAGAGCGCGACGTTTCGGATAGGAGGCGGGTACGCCAAACCCCGCCGTGCGCAACCGGTCGTGGCCGCCGGTGAGCTGGTCCACCCAGGGCTGGCCGGCGTCGGTGAGCGCCGTCGCCGCGTACCGGATCGGTTGGCCCCGAACCGTCCGCTCGCCGAGGTCGTAGGATGCCCGGGCGTAGCTCTCGGCCGCCGCGGGCGAGGAGAAGTCGATCCGGTCCGGCAGGGAGACGGCGGGGAGGTCGCGCTCGACGGCCATGTTGCGGTAGACGAACGCGGCGTCGAGGCTACCCCGTTCGAGGACGTTCGCCAGATCCGTCTCGGGCAGGATACGGGCGTTATCCAGCGTTCGGTCGGCGTCGAGCAGCCCCTCCCGGGCGGCCAGTTCGAGCGCCATCACCGTCCGGTAGCCCAGCGGGTCGACCGCGGGGTCGGTCCGGCCGACGGCGACGGCGGGTCGCTGGACGGCGCTCGCCCAGTCGTCACGGATCCCGTCTGCGTGCTCGGAGTCGGCGTTGTAGGCCAGGACCAGCGCGTTGGTCGCGAACGTCGTCACGCGCTCGGCGATCCCCTCGAACAGCCGTGGGTCCGCGAGGGCGACCGCGTCCGGGTCCCGGAGCCCGTTCCGAATAAACTGGCGCACGGCGACGCTCCCGTGTGCTTCGACCGTCGCACCGGGCACCTGCGAGGCGACGCCCAGCAGACTGCCCGCGACCAGCGCCGACGGCGTCTCGTCTGCGTCGCTGGTCACCCCGCCGTACACCGCCGCCCCGAGACCGCCCGCGACGGCCGTGCCACCCAGCCCGACGAGTAGATTTCGACGTGTCAGATCCATTGTCTTGTGTGCTGGTGTATAGTGGCCCTAACCGACAACGTGAACGATACTTTGTAACTGGATATCATTTCGGCCGCGGCATAAGTATGTCCCCGAACGCCTCCGGGTCACCGTGTTCCCGGAGGCTGGAAACACCCGCTCGTTTATATGTGGGGTCGGGTCGCAGTTGGCCGTATGTACGGGAGTACGACCCTCCTGACCGCCGCGAAGGCGGTAACCCTGCTGTTCGGCGGGATACTGACGTTGCTGTCGCTCCGGGCGTATCGACGGACTGGGTCGCCGGCGCTCCGTGCGCTGGCCGTCGGCATCGGACTCGTCACGACGGGGGCGATACTCGGCGGTGCCCTCCACCAGCTACTGGGACTGCCACTGAAGACGAGCGCGACGTTCCAGAGCGTGTTCACCGCTATCGGGTTCGGTGTTCTCACGTACTCGCTGTACACCGAATCGCCGATGCCGTCACGTGACCGGCAGTCGGGTCATCAGATAGGGGACGGCTGACCAAAGACACGACTGATCGGAGCGTCTTCCAACGGGCGGGCGGTGAGTGAACGGACCCGTAAGCCGGGCGGCCGACCGCGGGAGGCGCCCGACGCGAGTCACTCGCCGGATCGGATTCCCGAACCAGACGTGTCCGCCGCTAGTCCAGAAGTTCGGTCAGAGCGTCGGCGTGGGCCTGCAGGAGCGACAGGCCGCCGGTGGTCAGCGTGTACCGGTTCGTCCGCTTGTCGATCTCGCCGCGTTCGACGAGCCCGAAGTCGACGAGTTCGTCGAGATTCGGGTAGAGACGGCCGTGGTTCACGTCGTCGTCGTATCGGTCTTCGAGCCGGCGTTTGATCGCCAGCCCGTAACTGTCCTCGTCGCTGGACTCCAGTCGTCGCAGGACGATGAGTACGTCCCGCTGGAACGCACTCAGGTCCGCATACGTTACGTCGGCCGTGGTACTAGATTCGGATTCGGTCATCTGAGATCACTCGGCCACCGTCGGCACCGCAACTGCCGGCCCGCTCACACGGGAGTCGCCCCGTCGAACGTCGTTTCGTCCGGTTCATCGTACTCGGTGCGGACCTCCCGGGTCAACCACCCGGCGACGAACCGCCTGTATCAACAGCCCTGTTGGTGATGCACTTAATTGTTACCACAACGATTGTCCCTGAGCTACCCACCCGTAAACGGGTGGGATTCAGCGTGGACTCCCGTTCTGGCCGAGATCTCGGCAGGTGATTCATACTCACCATTCACATTCACTATCCCGCTGTTCAGGCGCACGCCCAAGAGTGCGCCTTCGTCGCCCCCGGTTTGGTTGCGACGAAGATACCGTAGGCCGATGTTCTTGGCTGCGTTGTAGTCAGCGTGGTTCTGGTAGCCACACTTCTGGCACTCGAACGACTCACTCTCACGGTTGGCAGGGTGCGTGAACCCACAGTGTGAACACCGACGCGACGTGTTCTCGGGGCCAACCTGTTCCACTGTGATACCGTACTCTGCGGCTTTGTATTCGACGTACTCGTAGAGGCGGTTGAAGACCCATTTGTGTCCCCACGACGCACCAGTACGTTCCCGAATATCGCTCAAGTCCTCGAACGCAATCACCGAACACTCGTGGTTACAGGCTTCTGTGACAAGTTCGTTCGCTATCCGGTGAAGCGTCATTTTGAACCGGCCTTCTTCTTTACGTCCGACTGCCTGCATATTCTCGTGTGCCCACCGCGTTCCGCACTCCTGCAGGTCGCCACGACGTTTCTCGTATTCACGCCGCCAGTGGTCGAACTCGTCGCCAGTCCAGAACGTGCCTGTTGAGGTGACAGCGAGGTTGTTCACACCGAGGTCAACGCCAAGCACCGTTCCGTGCGTGGTCGTTGCCCGCTCCGGCGTGTCAGTCTCTATCTCCTTCTTGCAGTGGATATGAAGTTGCCACTCGCCGTGCTTCCGATGAAGCTCTGCCCCAGTGGTCTCGTACTCGTCAGAGAACAAGTATTCAGCGTGGGGCGTGTCGCTGTCGCCGTCCGGTAGCACGTAGTCGGCTTCAATCCGACCGTCTGTGGTGGCGAGAGATACGTAGTCGTCGTGGAACGTGGCGGTACGGTGGTCGTAGACGATATGCGGCGAGGTTATACGCGGTTTTGACGCCTTCTTCCCGTTCTTCCAGCGTGCAACGACGCTCTTACAGGCTTCAGCGGCCTTGTTTCGGGCCGCTTGGACAAGACCGCCGTTGAACCCGTTTGTGGCTTCTCGCACGTCGTCGTAGGTTTCGTCATCTAACTGTGTCTTGCTGGTAGTGACGTATTCGCCTTGGAAAGCGTGGTCTACGACGTATTGAGCGCACCAGAGAAACGTGTCAACGGTGTCTTCGAGAAGCGCGGCATCGTCACTCTCCACGTCAAGCGTGACGGGGACAGTACGCCGCACTTCCATATCTTATACGTAAAGCCTTTAATTTTTAATCGTTGGGGAGTCAGCCTGCTACTGTGGCGTGGTTTGATTCCCAGTCGTCGGCTTCATCCCACGGCTGAAGCCGTGGGTTTTCGCCTCGCATTTTCTATAAATAAGGCTCGTATCTCGTGAGACGACTGTAAAATGAGAATGAATTTTAAGGTGCCCGTCATTACGGCACGACGATGCAGCCGCCCCTGGCATCCTGGATGACGCCCGTCGACCGCGACGTGCTAGAGCTGCTCCGGAACGGGGACGAGCGGGAACTCGTTCTCACCCCGGGTGTGATTGCGGTCAACTCCGACTGGGAGCGACAGACCGTCCGCGAGCATCTCCTCCAGTTGTCCGACGAACGCGTCGTCGAGTACTACGACGAAGCCCGTGCCCTCTACCAGCTGACCGACCGCGGCCGACGCTACCTTCGGGGCGACCTCGCAGTCGAAGCGCTCGAAGCCGACGACTGACCCGCAGCTACCCGGCCGGCATCGGAAAGAACGGAGCTCGTGAGACTCGACGAAAGAGCCAGGGGTGGGATATTGAACCACGGTCGCTCCCGTTCGCATTCGCTCACCTCCCGCTCCCTGATTCAAATCCCAGACGACTCGCCGCGCTCACGGGTTGTGAGCGCGTCGAAGCCAGGGGTGGGATAGTGAACCACGCGGAGACGGTCGGCCTCACTCTGTTCGGCCGCTGCGACTCCTCTCGTTCAAATCCCAGTGGCTCTTCGTCTCGTGAGACTCGACGAAAGAGCCAGGGGTGGGATAGTGAACCACGGTCGCTCCCGTTCGCATTCGCTCACCTCCCGCTCCCTGATTCAAATCCCAGACGACTCGCCGCGCTCACGGGTTGTGAGCGCGTCGAAGCCAGGGGTGGGATAGTGAACCACGGTCGCTCCCGTTCGCATTCGCTCACCTTCCGCTCCCTGATTCAAATCCCACCAGCGGCTCTTCGTCTCGTTTTACTTGACGAAGGAGCCAGGGGTGGGATTTGAACCCACGAACTCCCGATTACAAGTCGGGTGCTTGGACCGCCCAAGCTCCCCTGGCACACCTCCGGATAGCGCCTACCCCTTTGAGTGATTATCGCTTTCCACCGGCTTCTCCAGCTGCACCCGATGCGGATCGTACCCGTGTCGTCGATAGAACCGCCGCGCCGCCTCGTTGGCCGCCAGCACCTCCAGTTTCACCGCGTCGACCCCGCGAGCCGCCAGCTGCTCCTCGGCAGTCGCCAGCAACTCACCACCGATACCCTGATCGCGGTACTCGGGACGCACGTACAGGTTCTCGATGGTACCCCGCGTCGCCGTGGTCGCCAGCAGTTCGCTCCCCGCGCTGAACATTACGAAGCCCAGCATGGTACCGGGATCGGCGTCGAACTCGTCGTCGGCCTCGGCGACCGCGACGTAGAGCCCGTCGGCGACGATAGCCCGGCGGACGTTTTCGCCGATCATGTCTCGGTTCTCGGCCGCCTGGAGGTGTGAGCCGACATCACGCTGTTCCTCGGCCAGATCGACCCAGAGGTCGGCGATGGCGTCGGCCGCGTCCGTGTTCGCGCGTTCGACGTTCACTACTCCCGCAGCACCTCGACCGCCGGCAGTTCATCGCCGGTGAGCAACCGGAGGGCCGCGCCCCCGCCGGTACTGACGTGATCGAAGCCCTCGATTCCCAGCTGACGCAGTGAGGCCGCCGTGTCGCCGCCGCCGACGATGCTGTACTCGGCGTTGGCCGCCGCGCCGAATATCTCGCGGGTCCCGTGGGCGAACCGCTCCTCTTCGAACACGCCCGGTGGGCCGTTCAGGATGGCCGTCCCGGCAGTCTCGAACACGTCCACGTAGGCGGCCGCAGTGTCCGATCCCACGTCCAGTGCCGGCGCGTCGACGGGTAACTCGTCGATGCCGACTTCGACGCGTTCGCCGTCGCGCTCGACGGCCACGTCCTCCGGGACGTGAATCTTCTCGCCGTACTCGGAAAGGAGCGCCTCGGCCTGCTCGACGGCCGTGGCGTCGCGGTCGGTGATGGCGTCCATCGACGGCTCGCCGATATCGACGCCGCTGGCCGCGAGGAAGGCGTTGCCGGTCATCCCGCTCGTGAGGATCTCGTCGGCCAGTCCGCGTTCGAGGACGCTCTCGGCTACGTCGAAGGCGTCGGCGATCTTCGCACCGCCGAGGGCGTACACCCGCGGGCGCGGCGTGTCATCGATGTTGCTCAGTACATCGAGTTCCCGTTCCATGACCCGGCCGGCGTAGCTGTCGACCCGCATCGGCAGGCCGACGATGGAAGGCTGTGAGCGGTGTGCGGCCGCGAACGCGTCGTTGACGAACGCGTCGACGACCGGGGCCAGCCGGTCGACGAGGAACGTCTCGGCGGCCTCCGCGGGCGGGAACTCCATGTACTCCTCGCTGTAAAAGCGCGTGTTCTCCAGCAGGACCGCCTCGCCGGAATCGAGGTCGGCGATGGCGTCGCGGGCGTCCGCCGAGAAGGTGGCGTCGCAGTAGGTTATCGGGTGGTCCAGCAGTTCGCCCAGTCGGCGGGCGTGGTCTTCGAGCGTGGCGAACTCGTCGCCCCCGGGCCGGCCCTGGTGGGCGAGGACGGCGAGTTTGCCGCCACGGTCGAGCAGTTCCTGCAGCGTGCCGACGTGCGCGTGCAGCCGAGCGTCGTCGGCGAGGCGTCCGTCCTCGCCCAGCGGGCTGTTGATGTCAACGCGCACCCCCACCGTCGTGCCGTCGACGGCGAGGTCGTCGAGCGTCGGTATCCCCATGCTCCCCTCTCCCGTTCGGTGGAGGATATGTGTTTTGTTGTGGGGTCGGTGGAGCGAGGCGCGTCGCGCTCAGACGTTCTTGCAGTCGCTACAGACCAGCTGGCCGTTGAACGTCGAGAGGTCGCGGCTCAGCGAGCCACACAGCTCACAGATCCCCTGGTTCGAGTACTCTTCGTCCGTCGCCCCGGCTTCGGCCGTCGCCGTCACCGCGTCCACGGTTGCCCGTTCCGTCTCCACCCGTTCGCTCTCGACACCGGGATCGAGCGTCGAGGCCGTTACCACGTCGTGTTCCGTGATGACCCCGGCCAGCTCGTCGCCCTCCATCACGAGGAGGTGGCGCGAGTCCGTCCCGGACATCCGGTCGGTCGCCGCCGCCAGCGTCTCGCCTGGCCCCACCGTCGGCGGATTGTTCTGCATCACGTCCGCGACTGTCACCGAGGCCAGGTCACCTCGTTCGACCGCCGTCTCCAGCACGTCACGCTGGGTGACCATCCCGATGGGGTCGGTCCCGCGCAACACGACGACCGTCTCGACGTCCTCTTCGAGCATCAACGCAGCCGTCTCCGCGAGGGCGTCGCCCTCACTCGCACCCACGTAGTCTCGCCGCATCACCTGTCCGACCGTCACGTTGCCGTTCATGTGATACACTTTCACACACGGTGTCTAAAAGCTACCTGCACCACGCTTAAGACCGCTCGTGCCTTAGCTCAACGTCCTTCGGAGATTCCTGCGAGCGGGAGTCAAAAATCCAGTTCCACGTCCGCGCCGGTCGCGCGGCACTCCTCCAGCGCGTGTTTCGCGGCCATCCCGGCGTTCTGGGCCGTTCGCCCACGACCGACGCCGACCTTGAGGTCTACGTCGACGGCCTCGTTGACGTGGTCGATGGCGTCCCGATAGTCGTCCCCGTCGAGGTCCGGGCAGACCGCGATGACGTTGTCGCCGCCGACGAAGAACGACAGCGACCCGTGGGCCCGACGCATGTACCGCATCAACTCGGCGTAGCCCTGCTCGATCCGGATGAACGTGTCGAACTCGTTGAGTTCGTCCGTGTACTTGCCCGTCGCGTCGTTCACGTCGAAGTGGGCGATCTGGACGTCCGCCTCGGTCCGGAACTCCTCGTCGATGGTCCGGCCTTGCAGAATCTCCCGCCGGTGTTCGTCCTGGGCGCTCCCGGCCGCCTGCAGTTCGCTCGTGGCGTCACCCAGCGCTTTCACCGGTGTCGTCCCCGTCGCGACTGCCATACTCATCGTCACGGGGTAACGGTTGCCGACCGATTCCTGAATCATCGCGTGGTCGTCCACGTCGAGCCCGTTGGTCACCGCGATCATGTTGTCGAACCTGGAGAAGAAGACGTAGCCGTTCCGGTTCCCGAACAACTGCGAGAGGTCGGCGTACAGCCGGGATTGCAGCGTCTGCAGGTCGACCTCGCGTCGCGGCTCCGGGGTGACCGTCCAGGGGCCGTAGTTGTCGATCTGGACGTGGGTCACCTGCGTGTTCGTCACAGTGACCCAAGCTTGGCTCCCGGCCGCTATTTGTCTTTGGTTCTGACAGCGGTCGCCGGGCCGTCTATGGTTCCTCGTCCAGCCGCGCCGTCAGTCCCGGCCCGCCGACGAACTCGACGGTCCCCAGCCGGGAGTCGAACGCGACCACACCCGTCTCCATCAGCCGCGGCAGGTGATGCTGGTAGATCTCCGCCCGCGCTCGCTGCCGGTCGGCCGGACGGTCGTCCTCGACAGCGTCCGCACCCTCGCCGTCTGTCGTCGACGCCGCGACCGCGGCCGCCAGATCGTCGACCGGCATGGGCTCTCCCGCGTTCCTGAGTTGTCGGAGCATCCGTCGGCGCGCCGGCGACGCGAGCAAGCTATCCACCACGTCTGCCGGTAGCTCCAAGTCCCCCTCGCCGCCGGATCCCGTGTTCACTGTGTGGGTGGCCATGGCTCGTCGTAGTGCTACGCCACCCCCGTACAAGTATGTGTCGCGGTCACACACCGCGCCCCGGAACGTCGGGCGGAAAAGAAACGTGGCCGGCGACCATCAGGCGAGTTCGTAGGGCCAGTAGCCCGCATCGCGCATGGACTGGCCGACGACCCTGTGGAAGTGCGGAAAGTCCTCGAACTCCTCCACGTCGACGTTCTCGAAGATGTCGGCCACGCTGACGACGGTCTCGTAGTCGATCCGGATCGGCTCGTCGCCGAACTCCTCGACGAACTCGTCCTGAGAGAGGGGGAAGTCCTCGTCCTCGTCGATCTTCTTGGCGAGGATCGCCTGCCCGTACTTGCGGCGTCCCTCGCTACCCTCGTCACCGTCGGGATCGTGGGGCCAGTCGCTCATACCACACGCTCGGGCCGAACCACGCAAAAACGTTACTCTCCGCGTCCGCCAGCCCAATCGTCGAGCGACGCCGTGTCGGTATACAGCGACTCGAAATCCACGTCCAGCCGCGCCCCTCCATCGGTCCCCTCGCTCACGCGGACCGCCCACCCGTGGGCCTCCGCGAGCGTCCGGACGATGTTCAGGCCGAGTCCGGTCCCCGAAGCCGACCCGCTAACGCCTGCCTCGAAGGCTTCTTCGACGATGTCGACCGGAAAGCCCGCCCCGTCGTCCTCGATGGCGAACCCGGTCTCGGTATCGTCGACGGTGACCGTCAGCCCACCGGCACCGTCACAGCGTCCGTCCGCACCGCTCTCGCCTGTCGGTCCGTGTTCCGCACTGTTCCGGAAGACGTTCTCGAACAACCGCTGGAGCCGGCTCGCGTCGGCCTCGACCGTCGCATCCGTCCGCACTTCGAGGCTTGCGCCGGTCGTCTCCACCGCGTCCCACGCCGCGCGCGCCACACCCGCCAGTTCGACCGGCTGTCTGTCCAGCACCGTCCGTCCCTCCCGGGCCAGCGTCAGCACGTCCTCGATGATGCCCTCGATCCGGTCGAGCGCCTCGACGACGCGCGCGACGGTTTCGGGGTCCGGATCACCGTTGACGGCCTCTAGCTGTAACTTGGCCACCTGGAGCGGGTTCCGAAGGTCGTGGGCTACTACGTTCGCGAACTCCCCCAGGTGCTCGTTCCGGCGCGCCAGTTGCCACTCGCGCTCCCTGACCGTCGTCACGTCCCGCCCGACGCCACAGAATCCCAGACTCTCGTCGTCCGCGTCGGTCAGCAACTCGCCGGTCAACTCGAACAGGACCGTCCCGCGCGTGGTTTCGGCTCGCGCCTCGACGACTGTTCGCCCCGTCTCCAGCACTTCCTCGATGGCCGCTTCGACCTGTGGCCTGTCGGCCGAGACGAAGAAATCCGCGGCCGCCATCCCGGACAACTCCGCCTCGGACAGATCGAACAACTCCGCTAACACCGCGTTCCAGTGGACGAGTCTCCCCCGCTCGTCGTACACGTAGAACACGTCCTCCAGCGTGTCCAGTGCCTCCTCGACGAGCCAACTGTCCGCACCCATGGATCTCTTACGAATCGAATATACATAACAAATCTGTCATGAATACCGCAATCCCGGTAACCAGCGGACCGATCCCCCACGGTACGGACTCACCCGGCAGATACATTAGCAGGAGCGTCACGACGCCAGCGGTGATGAGCGACCACCCGACCGTCGTCCGAGATGTCATACGTCTTGGTCGGTTCGCGGTCCGGTGTGCGTTGCGCCGGCATTTGCAAGCCCGTCTGAGCGACAGAATACGGTGGGACGGCGATCGAACTACGCCCAGACGTGCTCACTCCGTTCGCGCTGCGACCGGCAGGGTTAAAATCCACGTGCACCGCTCTCCGCTCACGTGCGTTCGCGAAGAAGCGGTGGGAAGGGGATTCGAACCCCTGAGTCCGTGAGGACACCTGCTCTCAAGGCAGGCGCGTTAGGCCACTTCGCTATCCCACCGCGGTCTCCACTTTTCCCCGCCGACTATAAGACCTGTCGGTCACTGCCGACGCTACTCCCGCACCAGTTCCGGCCCGTCCGCACCCGCGATCACGTCCACTCCCAACTCGGCCAGACACTGGGCGGTGTGGCCGGGATGATTGCGCCCGGCCTCGGCCCGCGCGGCAGTCTGTGTGATCGCCGTCACCAGATCTCCCCGGGACTCGACGACCGGCGTCATCGGCAGGAAGTCGACGCTGTGGTCGGCCGCGACGCCGCGGTCGGTCAGTGTCTCCACGGCCGGCGATTCGTACGCGTCCCCGAAGTCGATCCCATCGGCGAACCCAGCGTAGTACACCCGTCCGTCTCCCGCAGGACCGAGCACCACCTCGTGTCGCCGGAGCTTCATCGCCGCGTTGTCGACGATCCCACGGGTCAGGAACGCGGCCGTCGGCTCGACGACCGCGGCCGAGGTGACCTGCTCCTGGTCGAGCAGGTGCGAGACCGTGTTGCCGGCCCGCGCCGAGAACGACGAGCCGACCTGGACCTCGTACCGCGCCTCGTCGGGGGATTCGAGCGCCGGCGCGACGGCCGCCCGGACCTGTGCCTCCGAGGACTCACCGTCGTGGGCCGGGAGGTCGTCGTCGCCCCGGTAGTTGACGAGCAGGTCGCCACCGCTGGCCTCGACGGCACGGCACACGTCCCGAAGCATCGCAGTGTACAGCTTGACTGTCTCGGTTTCCGACAGCGGTGTTTCCGCGACGAGTTCCGACAGGACGAGTCCTTCGCGCGGCGGGTCCGCGAGTACGGCGACGGTAGTCATGTCCCATCCTCGGCGCGGGCGGCCCTTGAACGCGCCGTTTCGAGCGCCGGAACCACCCCCGTTTATGTCATCGGTGGGCCAAACCGGTGACATGATCTACGAACAGATGACTGGATTCGTCAGTGCAATCCTGATCGCCGTGATGCTCGTCGGCAGCGTCGTCGGAATCGCAACCCTGGTGGCGGATGTCCCGGCTGTGACCTCCACCGGCGCGGTCGGCGCGACCCTCGTGCTCACCGCACTCTTCGTCCTCGGCCTCGCGGCCGCCGGCACAGCCGGCAGCGACACCGTCTCGAACCCCTACTGGTAGCTCACCGACTGCGCCGCCCTTTCGTCTGCCGATAGTCCCGATCCAGCAGCGATGCGAGATGCTCCAGTAGCGCCGTTCGCTGGTCGTCCGTCTGTTCTGCCGGTGGAAGCATTGGCACGAGTTCGAACCCACGGCCCCTGATCGTCGTCCCGTGGTCCGCCGCCACGTCGAAATCGTCGGCCCGCTTGGTCGTGTACTCCAGCGCCAGCGCCTCTAGCGGCCGCTGTCCCACGGGCAGGATCACTTCGGGGTTGATCATCCGAACCTCGGCGGTCAGGAAGCCCTCGCAGTTGCGCACCTCGTCGTCGCTCGGCGGTCGCTCCGGGTGGTGACACCGCGTCAGCGTCGTCAGGAAGACGTTCTCGACGGTCGGCTCGTCGCTATCGGGCGCGTCGACGAATCCCAGCTCCGAGAGGATCGACAGGATCGCGCGTCCGCTCTCGTCGCCGGTGAAAGGAATACCCGTCTCGTCCGCGCCCGAACCGGGCGCTTCGCCGAGGACGAGAAAATCCGCGCTCACGTCGCCGTAGCCGTGGACGACCTGCGTGCGCGTCTCACAGAGCGCCGGACACTGCCGACAGTCCGCGTCCATCCCGAACGGATTGGCGACCGTCTCCTGGTTCGCGTCCATAGGTGAGGCAGGGCCGGGTCGGTGATAAGCCCGGGGTCGGACGGGGCTCCGTTTCACCGGCCGACACGTCGAAACGATGGGATACGCTGACAATGTTCGATTCCTAAGCGGAGGTGATGGGTCACCTCAGACGCCTCGCCGAACTGGCCTTCCTGATCGCCTTCGGGCTGACCGAGATTACGACGACGGTCTTCGACCAGTACCCGATACTCATGTGGCTCGGCGCGGTGGTCGTGCTGGCGATTCTCGTGGACTCGCTCCGCTGTGCGCGGTCGCAGTGGCGGCAGTTGCGCGAGGCTTGGTCCGGCAGCGAGGCGTCAGGCTGATTTCGGCGGCGCCCCTGATAGACGTATGCCCTCGGTCCTCTCCGAGGCCGACCGACAGCGACTCCTCGACAACGACGACGAGCGCTTCTACGACCAGCCACGGTTCGTCCAGCACGTCGACGAGCCGTTTCGTGAGCGACTGACGACGCTGTACCGCGACCGGTTCTCGCCGGACGACGACGTCCTCGACCTGATGAGCAGCTGGGTGTCGCACCTCCCGCCGGATCTGGAACTCGGCGAGGTGATCGGCCACGGCCTGAACGAAGCCGAACTCACTCGGAACGACCGCCTCGATAGCTGGTTCCGCCAGAACCTCAACGACGACCAGAGGTTGCCCCTAGAGAGTGCCTCGGTCGACGCCGTGCTGTGCGCCGTCTCCGTCCAGTATCTCCAGTACCCCGGACGGGTCTTCGCGGAGGTGGCACGCACCCTCCGGCCCGGTGGTTTCGTCGTCGTGAGTTTCTCGAACCGGATGTTCGCACAGAAGGCGATCCGGGCGTGGCGGTCCCGGTCGATGGACGAACGGGCGGCGCTCGTGGGCACGTATCTCGATTCGACGGGCGCGTTCGACGACCCGACCGTCCACGCCGCGGTCGAGCACGGACGGGATCCGTTCTACGCGGTGACTGCAACGAAACGTTAGTCGTCGTCCTCGGTCGTCTCGGCCTTCGTCGCGGCGTCTTCGGGGTCGTCCTGCGGGCTCGACGGGTGGTAGTCGGTATCGTACTCGCCGGGTCGGTCGTCGATGCGGTCGGGGTTGATCCGACCGGAGAGCAGCATGAAGTCGAGGATGGTGATGTTGAGCATCGCCTCGACGACCGGGACCGCCCGGGGCATCAACACCGGGTCGTGGCGGCCGACGACCTGGATCTCCTTGCGCTCGTCGGTCTCCCAGTCGACCGTCTCCTGCTCGGCGGGGATGGACGTCGGCGCGTGCCAGGTCACCTCGCCGTAGATGGGCTCGCCGGTGGTGATCCCGCCCTGCAGACCGCCGTGGTCGTTGCCCTCGGGGACGGGGTCGCCCTCCTCGCTGACAGTCTCGGGGTGGGACTCGCCGTCGTCGAACTCCCAGTCCTCGTTGCGCTCGGTGCCCCGCATCTCCCGGGCGTCACGGCCCTTCCCGTACTGGAAGGCGGTCGTCGCTGGAACCGAGAACATCGCCTGCCCCAGGCGCGCCGGGAACGAGTCGAACCGCGGTGCGCCGAGGCCGCGGGGGACGCCGCGGCACTCGAAGTAGATGGACCCGCCGATGGAGTCGCCCTCCGTCTGGTACTGGTCGATGGCCTCGCGCATCTCCTCGGCCGTCTCGGGGTGGGCACACCGGACCTCGTTGTCCTCGGTGTGTTTCAGCATCTCCTCGAAGGTGACCGGCGGTGCCTCGATGTCGCCGACCTGGTTGACGTGGGCCTTGACCTGTACGTCGTACGCCGACGCGTCCAGCACCTGCTGGGCGACGGCACCTGCGGCGACCCAGTTGACGGTCTCGCGGGCCGACGAGCGGCCGCCGCCGCCCCAGTTGCGCGTCCCGAACTTCGCCGAGTAGGTGTAGTCGCCGTGGCTCGGGCGCGGGGCCGTGACGAACGGCTCGTACTTGCCCGAGCGGGCGTCCTTGTTCTGGATGACCATCCCGATGGGCGTGCCTGTGGTGTATCCATCCTGTATACCGCTGTTGATCGTCACCTCGTCCGGCTCGCCCCGGGAAGTGGTGATCATCGACTGGCCGGGTTTGCGGCGGTCGAGTTCTCGCTGGATGTCGTCCTCGTCGATCTCGACGCCTGCCGGGACACCGGAGACGGTACAGCCCATGGCCTCCCCGTGGCTCTCCCCGTAGGTGGTCACCTGGAAGAGCCGCCCGAAACTGTTGCCGTTCATTACTGGTTTCTGAGTGGCCCTGGCATTTGAAGGTTGAGAAAGCGTCGAACCCCGCCTTCGCCGCACGAGGGTTTATTTCGGAACCCGAGACCACCACGGACCATGCACTGACCACCACCGCGGCGCAGTCCGCGATAGCACGGGACACTGCGCCGCGGCCGTCCGTCCCGTCTGTTCGCCCCCATCGCTCACTACCGGCGAGCCGTCACTCCCGAGTGACCGTCGCCCCGATTCCCTCGAACACGTCGAAGAAGTCCGGGAAGGACACGTCGACGTGTTCACCGCCCTCGATGGTCGTATCCCCGTCGGCGACCAGCCCTGCTACCGCCAGCGACATCACGATCCGGTGATCGGCGCGCCCGTCGACCGTCGCGCCCTGCAGGTCGCTCTCGCCACCGTGGATCGTCAGGGTGTCCTGTTCCTCCTCGACCGTGGCCCCCATCGCCGTCAGCTCCTCGGCCACCGCGCTCACGCGGTCGGTCTCCTTGTACCGGACGTGTTCGCAGTCGGTGATCGTCGTCGTCCCGTCGGCGACCGCGCCCAGCACCGCGATGGTCGGCAGGAGGTCTGGCGTGTCCTCGACGCCGACCTCGATCCCGGAGAGCGAGGACTGCCGGGTCGTGATGACGCCCCCATCACGGTCCCAGTCGATGTCCGCACCCATCCGCTCCAGGACCTCGACGATGGCTGCGTCACCCTGCGCACTGGGCTGTGCCCCTCTCACTTCGAGTTCGTCGTCGGCCGCCAGCGCGCCCGCGGCCAGCAGGTACGACATCGAAGAGAAGTCGCCGGGGACGGCGTACTCGCCACCCGCCGGCGCGTAGGACTGCCCGCCGTCGACCCGGAAGCCCGCGTCGGTCTCGACGGCCTCGACACCGAACGCGTCCAGAACTTCGATGGTGATCTGGACGTACGGCGCGGACTTGAGTTCGGTCTCCAGGTCGATTTCGATTCCCTCGTCGGTGACCGCGCCGGCCATCAACAAGGCGGTGATGTACTGCGAGGACACGTCGCCGGGGATCGAGACCGATCCACCGTCGACCGGTCCCTCGACCACGAGCGGGGCCTGCCCGTTCCCGCGGGTGCTCTTCGCGCGACCGCCGAGTTGCTCGACCGCGTCCAGCAGCGGGCCCTGGGGCCGCGACCGGAGCGAGTCGTCGCCGCTCAGGACGGTGATCCCGTCGGCGAGCGCGCCGGTCGCGGTGATCAGTCGCATCGTCGTCCCGCTGTTGGCGCAGCCGATCACGTCGTCCGGAACGTCGGGCTGGCCACCGAACCCGTCGATGTCGAGGGTGCTGTCGTCGGCACTGCGGTCCACGGTGCCACCGTAAGCCTCGACCGCGCGCATCGTCGCTCGCGTATCCGCGCTCACGAGCGGGTCGGTGACGGTCGCGCCGTCGGCGTATCCCGCCGCGAGGATCGCGCGGTGGGTGTAGCTCTTCGAGGGCGGAGCCTGTACGGTCCCGCCAACCCGGGATGGAGAGATCTCGACGTTCATGCGGGAGTCGTCGCAGTCCCTCGGCATGAGGGTACCGGAGCGTCCCGAGGACCCACGAGGTTTTGTCGGTCGGGACCGGACACCGGCGTATGGAACCCGATCTCTCCGCTCTCGACGCCTTCCTCGACGAGGCGGGCGTCGGTGGCTTCCTGATCGACGCCGCCGGCGACGACTCCGACCAGCTGTACCTCTCCGGGTTCGACGCACCGGACCCGTTCCACACGCTCTACGACGGCGAGGTCCACCTGCTGGTCTCCAGTCTGGAGTACGGCCGCGCGAAGACCGAGAGTCGGGCGGCGTCGGTCGAGCGCCACGTCGATTACGACTTGCCTGCGCTCGTCGAGGAACACGGTCGCTTGGAGGGGGGTCGCCGCGTCCTGGCCTCGTTCGTCGAAGACCGCGGTGTCGAGTCGGTGGCCGTCCCGTCACGGTTCCCGCTGGCGACCGCCGACGGCCTTCGCGAGCACGGGGTCGAGGTCAAGTCCCCCGATACACCGCCCATCGGCCGCGGCGGGACCAACGTGATCGAGGGCATCCGCGCGACAAAGACCGACGCGGAAGTCGATCACGTCCGCACGGCTCAGCAGGCGAACGAAGCCGCGATGCGCGCCGCCGAGGACCTCATCGCCGCGGCGACCGTCGCGGACGGGACCCTCCGCTACGAAGGCGAGCCACTTACTAGCGAACGCGTCAAAGAGGCGATCGAGGTGACGCTCCTCCGGCACGGCTGTGCGCTCGACGAGACCATCGTCGCCTGCGGGGCCGACGCCGCCGATCCTCACGACCGCGGGAGCGGCCCGCTCGCGGCCGACGAACCGATCATCGTCGACATCTTCCCGCGGGACAAGGCCACGAAGTACCACGCGGACATGACCCGGACCTTCCTGAAGGGCGAGCCGTCCGAGGAGATCCGCCGCTGGTACGACCTGACCGCCGAAGCCAAGCGGGCGGCTCTCGAAACCGTCGAACCCGGCGCGACCGGCGCGGCGGTCCACGACGCCGTCTGTGACGTGTACGAGGACGCCGGCGAACCGACTCTCAGGGACGACGAGACGACCGAGACGGGCTTCATCCACAACACCGGCCACGGCGTCGGGCTGGACGTCCACGAACAGCCTCTCGTCGGCCCCGGTGGTGGCGAACTCGAACCCGGGCACATCATCACCATCGAGCCCGGCCTCTACGACCCCGCAGTCGGTGGCATCCGGATCGAAGACATCGTGGTCGTCACCGAGGACGGCTACGAGAATCTCACCGACTATCCCGAGGCACTCGTCGTCTGAGACCCACTCGCCGTGGTATTTCGGCTGGCTCGAGCTTCGTCCAGCCACTCCGGCGGCTGGATCGGCACGTCCCCGACCTTCGTGACTCGGTAGTCGACGGCGTAGACGAACGGCTCGCCACGCTGGGTGCCCCGCAGGTCGATGCTCGCCCGACGGATCACGCCGCTCGATGCGATCAGGATTCGGCCCGACGAGTCGTTCAGCGTCACCGTCGCGTCGGGGCCGGTGGCCGCGCTGGTCAGGTCGAAGGCGGCGTATTCTCGGCCGTCGCGGGTGACGTTTCCGGCCGGCTCGAAGTCGCCGAACTCGTAGATCCGTCGGAGTTGCCGGGTGCGGAGACTACTGCCGTGGACGGTGTTGACGAAGGCGACGCCACGGTTCCCGTCGGTCGTGAACGTGACGTTCTCCGTCCCGAGGTCGGCTGTGTCGAACGTCGTCGAGCCGTTGGCGACGAATCTCGTGAACAACTGCGCACCGTCGACGTACCGGTCGAGGCTGCTGTCGGCCGTTCGTCTGTGAATCAGCTGTCGCTCGCTGCCTGGGTCGCTGGCGACGCTGACTGTCTCGTTCGTACTCCCGTTCGGTGTCCTGATCCGCACGTCGAGGCTGAGTTCGTACCCCCGATCACGAAGCGCGTCCGCGTGTGCCGCCAGTCGGTCGTACGGGATTCCGGGGCCGCCACCGGTTTCGGTCGTGTTCCCCGGTGGGGGTCCTGCGGGCTCGGGCCGCTCAATCCACGAACACCCGGCCAGAATCGTCGCGACGGCGACAAGAAGCGCGAGTGCCACCCGCCTGTCCATACCGGATAGCGACAGGGCGGCGGTAAAAGGCTCGTGGTCGGCGACCCGAACCGCTTTTGAGCGGGCCACGGTTACCACGTCTCCATGAACGTACTCGTGGTCGGTGCCGGCGCGATGGGCCGCTGGTTCGCCGACGCGGTCCGGGCGGGCCCCGACGAGGTGGCCGCCGCCTTCGCCGATCCCGACGACGCGGCCGCGACCGCCGCCGCCGAGGCCGTGGACGGCCGGACCGTCCCGCTCGACACCGACGAGTCCTTTGCTGCGGTCTGTATCGCGGTCCCGATCCCGGTCGCCGTCGAGGCCATCGACACCCACGCCGAGAAGGCCGAGGACGCACTGGTCGACGTGACCGGCGCCGCCGCCGACCCCGTCGCCGCAATGCGCGAGGCGGCCCCCGACCGCGAACGGCTGAGTCTCCATCCGCTCTTTGCCCCGGAAAACGAACCCGGGAACGTCGCCGCCGTCGTCGACGCTGCCGGACCGACGACCGACACGATCCAGGACGCACTGCAGGCCCGCGGCAACACCGTCTTCGAGACGACTGCGGCCGAACACGACCGCGTCATGGAGACCGTCCAGGCCAAGGCCCACGCCGCCATCCTCGCGTTCGGGCTGGCTGCCGATCCGGTGCCCGAGCAGTTCCAGACGCCCGTTTCCGCCGCGCTGTTCGATCTGGTCGAACAGGTCACGGACGGCGATCCACGCGTGTACGCCGACATCCAGACCGCCTTCGAGGGAGCCAGCGACGTGGCCGCGGCGGCCGAGGAGATCGCGGCGGCCGACGACGACGGGTTCGGAGCCCTGTACAGCGACGCGGGTGATCGCCGATGAACGCCGACCAGCGTGAACAGGTCCGGGACAACGCCCGGTACCTCCAGTCGGTCCGCCCCATCGACCCCGAGGAGATCCAGGAGTACGTCGAAGGCCAACCCCATCCGGCCACGATCACGCAGGTCCTGCGGGAGGACGCGTTCGATCTCGGACTGCTGGAGAACGAGGACGGGACCTTCGAGCCGGTCGAAGAAGGTACCCTCTCGGTCCCGTTCCACGGCGTCGAGAGTTTTCCGTCGACGTACTCGATGGCGCTCGAAGACATGTTCGTCGAGGAATACGGTGCAGGCTGGCCGGAGGGGGAGTCCGGCGACGCGATCCGCGAGCGGATTCGCGATTTGAAGAGTGACTACCTGTGGGGCAACGACGTGGACTACGACGCCGAGACGGCGCTGGCCTACGCCCTCTATCACCTCCCGAATTACTACGCCGCCGTCCAGTACGTCCTCGCGGACCTGATCGCGGACGGTCTGTGCCCCCGGAAACTGCGTGTTCTCGACGTGGGCGCGGGCGTCGGTGGCCCGGCGCTGGGACTGGCCGAACTGGTCCCCGAGGACGCGCTGGTCGACTACCACGCCGTCGAGCCAAGCGCCGCGACCGGCGTTCTCTCGACCCTGCTCGAAGAAACCGGCCGGAACTTCCGGACGACGGTTCACGAGTCGACCGCCGAGGACTTCGAACCCGACGGGGAGTACGACCTGATCCTCTTCGCCAACGTCCTGAGCGAACTCGACGACCCTGCCGGCGTCGTCGACCGCTACCGGGACGCGCTGGCGGCCGATGGCTCGCTCGTCGGACTCGCGCCCGCCGACCGCGAGACTGCCATCGGACTCCGCGAGGTCGAGCGCGCCGTCGAGGACGGACTGACAGTCTACGCGCCGACGGTGCGGCTCTGGCCGTCGGCGACGCCGACCGACGAGGCCTGGTCGTTCGACGTACACCCCGACCTCGAACCGCCGGCCTTCCAGCGTCGCCTGGACGAGGCGGCCAGCGGCCCGGACCACGAACCCGGCGAGTTCGTCAACGTCGACGTGCAGTACGCCTACACGATCATGCGACCGGACGGGAAGCGCCGGATCGACTTCTCACCATCCGTCAGCGAGTTCGCCCGGATGGCCGAGATGGACACCCACGTCTCGAACCGTATCGACGTGGCGGCGATCAAGCTGAGCCACGACCTCGCCGGCGAGGACGCCCACCCACTGTTCAAGATCGGCGACGGGAGCGAGCAGGTCGCCCACTACGCCGTCCTCACCAAGGAGTCGGCGCTGAACAGCGACCTGGCGACGGCCGCGTACGGCGACCTGCTGGTCTGTGAGAACGTGCTGGCACTCTGGAACGACGACGAAGAAGCCTACAATCTGGTGGTCGACGGCGAGAGCGTCGTCGACCGGGTGCCCGCCGACGCCTGAGTTACTCGGCGTCCGCGCCCAGGCCTTCGCCGGTCTCGAACCACTCCGCGAACGAACCGAGGGCGAGCAGCCAGACGAAAGCGAGCGTCCCCGCGCCCAGCAGCCCGAGGATCAGCGCGATCCACCACAGCCCGAGGCTCTGTAGGAGCGCGGACGTGGCCGCGACGAAGGCGAGAAAACTCGTCGCCAGCCCGACGAAGACGAACGCGCTCCGGAGTCGGTCGGCCCGCGATTCGTCGAACTGGTCGAACAACAGCCACCGACAACTCCCGAGTGTCGATAGATTCTCGGGTGGGGTCTTCTCTTCAGTCATATACAGTGTACTTATAAAAACCGTTATATAAAAACTGGTGCCGACTCAGTTCCCGAGCGTCGCGGGTGAGCGGTGGGCTTTTGCGAGGGCCGTCCTACCACTCGACATGGCCGATCCGGAGATTCTGTTGACGAACGACGACGGCATCGGGAGCACCGGGTTTCGCGCTCTCTACGACGCGCTCTCGGCCGCCGGGACGGTGACGGCCGTCGCCCCTGCCGCGGATCAGAGTGCCGTCGGCCGCGCGCTCTCACACAACGTCGAGATCCACCAGCACGAACTGGGCTACGCCATCGAGGGGACGCCGGCAGACTGCGTAATCGCCGGCCTGGGAACGCTGGTTCCCGACGCCGACCTCGTCGTCGCGGGCTGTAACCAGGGGGCCAACCTCGGCTCGTACGTTCTCGGCCGGTCTGGGACGGTCAGCGCCGCCGTCGAGGCCACCTTCTTCGACGTGCCGGCCATCGCCGTTTCCCTGTACGTCCCCGTCAGCGAAGACACGAGCTACACCGACGTGGACGTGGACCCGTCCGCCTACGACAACGCCGCCCGCGCGACGCGATACCTCGCTGATCACACCATCGACGCCGGTGTCTTCGAGCGTGCGGACTACCTCAACGTGAACGCGCCCGTTCCCGAGCAGAGCGGTGACGGGCCGGCGGAGATGGTCGTCACCGAACCCTCTCGAACCTACATGATGGACGCCGAGCGCCACGACGGGGAGATTACTCTCCACGACCGCATCTGGGAACTGATGGGCGAGGGCGAGATTCCCGACCCAGAGGGGACCGACCGCCGCGCCGTCGTCGACGGGAACGTCAGTGTCTCGCCGCTGACGGCACCGCACACCACCGAACACCACGAAGCGCTCGACGCGCTTGCGGAGACGTTTCCCGACACTGCCGACTGACACGCAGGAAGCGGAAGCCCACCCCTTCAGGGGTGGGTCCGAGCGGCACCACGCCCCGTCAGGCCACCGCCGATGGCTGTCTGCATCCCCAACGTTTAATCTACCGGAATCCGTACATAGAGGCACTCAAGACGGCGAAAAACTGGCAGTTGGATTGGGGTCTGCCCGGTGGACGAAAGGCTACCACACCGTTCCCGCGAGGGCGTCCCCGTGGCCCGCAAGGAAAATCAAAAAGCAACCCTGCGCCGGCTTGGGACGCGCCGCCACGCGGTGTGGCGGCGCGTCGGGTCGATGGCCCGGCCCGCGGCCCGGTGAACAACCGGGGACGACAGTCGCTGGGAGTGGATACGGCCCGCAAGGGCGAACACGTCAGACCCCGGATGGGGGCCAAACCAGAGTCCCGCAAACCGGAGTACCCGCGAGGGGAAATTTGCCACCGGGTGCGGCATCACCGGGATGCCCACCGCGCGTGGAATCCCACGGCTTCAGCCGTGGGAGGAGGTCAATCGTTTCACAATCCCCTGTCGACCGCGTTTCGATCTCACGTAGGAGACCCAAACCTTACCTGCCTGTTCCCCTGAGCGGGGGTATGGCCAAGATCGAGATGGAGCTGTCAGACCGCGTCGAGAGCGACATCGAACGCATGGTGAACAACGATGAGTTCGTCAACTGGGACGAGGCCGTCGAGAAACTGCTCACGCAGGGGTTGAACGCCTATGGCCCCGCCGAGGAAGAGAGCGAAGAACTCGGCGGCGACATGTTCCAGCAGTCCGTCGCCGACCAGCAGGACCCCGCCATGCGCGACGACCCCGGTGAAGACGACTACACGCTGTAACCCGTCGCTCGCTTCGAGTACAGGTCGACAAGTCCTCGCGAGCCGACCGCCGCTATTTGTCGATAACGTGTGAAAACCAAGAGTTACCATGGTTCCGTGTGCCTCTCGTGAGTATGGACCAGACGTTCGTCGACCTGCTGGCGCGAAACGCCGAACACGCCGAGCGGTTCGAGTCGCGGTTCGACGACGTGCAGGACGCCCAGCACCCTGCCGTCGTCACCGTCTGCTGTTCGGATTCGCGCGTCCTCCAGGACCAGATGTGGGGGAACGACGAACCTGGCCGGATCTTCACCTGTGGCAACATCGGCAACCGGGTCGTCCAGCGGACCGCGGTCGGCGAAACCGTCTCCGGCGATGTCCTCTACCCCATCGAACACACCGGGACCGAAATCGCTGTCGTCGTCGGCCACACTGGCTGTGGGGCCGTCACCGCAACCTACGACGCACTCACTCACGGGGTGTCCGAGCCCGACGGAATCGGGCACTGTCTCGACCTGCTGAAACCCCACCTCGAACCCGGCGTGGACCGCCTGCCGGCCGACCTGTCCCGCCCTGATTCGATCAACCACCTCGTCGAGTACAACGTCGACCGACAGGTCCAGCTCCTCCGTGAGAGCGACGATGTCCCCGATTCGGTCACCGTCGTCGGTACCGTGTACGACTTCCAGGACGTGTACGGCGGTCGACGCGGCGAGATTCACGTCGTCAACGTCGACGGCGAGACCGACGTGGACCGTCTCCGGGCCGACCACCCCGAAATCGACGACCGGATCGACCGCCGCTGGGAGTATTGAGGGGGATCACTCCCGGGAGTCGTGTTCCTGGTAGATGACGTGCCCGCAGGCCTTGCAGTGGGACGCGTCCGGGTCGTGGTATTCGAGGCCACACTCGGGACAGGTGACGTTGACTTTCTCCCGGCTGGTCCACTCCTTGAGGATCTTGCTGGCCTGCCGCGGGATGACGATGATCGCCGCGAGGATCGACGCGACGGTGATCCACTTGCCCGCCGCCGTCATCGGGACGATGTCGCCGAAGCCGACCGTCGAGAGCGTCACGACGGTGTAGTAGAACGCGTCACCGAACGTGTCGACGTTCGGATTGACGCCGTGTTCGGCGGTGTAGAAGAGCCCGGCCGACGCCGACAGGAGGACCAGAATCGTGAGCAGGAGCTTCATCGCTCGCAGCGTGTTGTCCGAGACGGTCCCAAAGAAGAACTCCGCGTCCTGCGTGAACCGGTAGAAACGCAAGAACCGGACGATGCGGAGGATTCGCAGGAATCCCACGTTGACCGCGAAGATCGACGCCGGGAACGCGACCAGCAATAGCGTCGGCAAGATGGCGAACAGGTCCACCATCGTGTAGCCGTTCAGGAACTCCGCGACTCTGTTTTGCGCGCCGTAGAGTCGGAGCACGTACTCGATCATGAACACGGCCGCGATAGCGACTTCGAGCGTCCACAGCAGGTCCCGGAACCGATCCGCGAGCGGGTACGTCTCGACCACGAACAGACAGACGAACAGCAGATTCAACAGGAGCAAGGTGATGTCGATGGCTTTCCCGAGGTACGTCCGGTGATCGAGCAAATAAAACCGGACCGTCTTCCGGAGGTCTCGATCGCCCGACACGGACTCGTCGCCGTCCATACGTCGCGTAGTGGTGGCCCCGTTACAAAGGTGCCCGTCTACCGCGACTCCCGCTGTTCGACCTCGTTCAGGTAGCTGAGGTCAATTATGCAATCTCGGGAAAACGACGCCCGGTGACAATCTCAGCCTGTCGAATACGGACGACAGCACTCTTCACTAGATGGCATTTATAAAAAGACCTCCCGTGGACTCCAATCGGCTTCTCGGTCGGCTAGCGTTTGTCGAACGAGTCAATCACGTCGGTTGTCGAATAGGTCTCGACGATATCTTGTTCACGGAAGTCGCTATCGTCGCTCCAGACGTCCGCATCATTGGCAAGGGCACACGCGAGGTACAGAACGTCATCGGGATCAGTCTCGCCGATGGCTGCCTCGGCCTCCTCGATATATGGATGGAATTTGCTGGCGGGGACGACTTCGATATACTGGAACAGAAGGTCGATGAACTGTGCGACTCGGTCCGGGTGCATCCCGGACTTATCGACGATTAACTCCGTGTAGTTCTCTATTTCGTCACGGACGAATTCGGGTGTCAGGAGATCCGGTTCAAGCGTCACGATGAGTTCGCGGGTTTTCGAGTCGGCGATGAGCGCAGAGATGACGACATTGGCGTCGATGACCAGCTTCATTGAAAGACTACTCCGACTGCTTCTCGACGCGTTCGCGTCCGGCCTCGTTGATTCTGTCAGCGATGTCGGCGACGTCGTTCTCGGTGAGTTCGCTGCCGGACGTGAGTTCGTCCATGACTTCGAGGGTCTCGACTTTCTCTTGGATAGCCTGACGAGTAACCTCGCTCCAGTTGATTTCCGGATGTTCCTCCATCCGGTCTTTGAGGTCGTCGTCGACGTTGACGGTGATACTGGGCATACAGAAAACTATGTGTACACAGGACACTGTGTCTTTCGGTGAGATCGGTTCTGAGACAGATCGGTTGGACTCCGGATCGGTCGAGTACTAACGTCGCCGATCAGCCTACTCCTGTCTCTCCACCGGTGAGGAATCACACTGCTATCTGAAGCGAATTATCGGACGAACAGCGCCCACTCCTCCCTGAGAAGGTCGATTTCGGCTACCGACTCTCCCGCTGTTCGACCTTGTTCAACTCGATCAGCAGTCGGAAGACGGCCTTGACGAGGTTCGAGTCCACGTCGAACCGTTCGGCGTTCTCGCCGGCCCGTTCCATCACGGCCTGTTCCTGCTCCTCGTCGGTCGTCGGGAGGCCCTGTTCCTCCTTGACGGCCGCGATGGTCTCGGCCACGTAGGTGCGCTGGGCGATCAACTCCACGAGCTCTTGGTCGATGGACTGGATCTCCTCGCGGAGTTCGTCCAGATTCATCTCTTCTGTGCGCCGTCGGTCTGTGTCGTTGTCAGCCATGTATTACCGTCTCGTTCCGTCCAGATGTCCCGAACTGTTTTGAGTGCGCTGTGCTCGCCGACCGCCGTGAAACTCGGGCCGGTCCCCGAGAGGGAGACGCCCTCGACCAGCGGCATCGCCTCGACGATGGGCTCTGTGGGAAAATCGAGTGCCGCACAGTAGGCGAGGCCGTTGACCGTCATCGCCCGGGCGAAGTCGCCGTCGAGGGCGAGGTCGGCCACCAGCTCGGCCATCGGCGCGACCTGCTCGCACCGATCCACGTCGGCGTCGGCCGAGAACGACCGCTCGGGCGGCGTCCACACCAGCACGGACCAGTCGCGTTCCTCGCGAGCCAGCAACTCGTCTGCGGTGTTGTCGGTGACGGTGACGCCGCCGAGCATGCTCGCGCTCGCGTCGTCGAACGCGCCCGTCACCGTGACGCCAGCGTCGCGGGCGGCTCGCACGCCGATCCGACAGGCGTCCTCGCGGTCGACCTCGTCGCTCGCGTCGAGCGCCGAGAGCGTCGCCAGCACGGTCGCGTTCGCGGCCGCGCTGGAACTTTTCAGCCCGGAGGCCATCGGGACCTCGCTCTCGGTCCGGACCGTCCCGCCCTGTCCGTCGCCGAACCGCTGGACGACGCGCTCGACGCAGCGTTCGATCAGTCGCGTGTCCGCGTCGGGTGCGCCGGCGATTTCGCCCTCGACGCCGTCCTCGTCGGTCAACTCGACGGTCGCCGTCGTGTAGGCGTCGATAGCGAACGCCGATCCCGTGCCGGTCGCGAGGGCGTTCAACACCGTCCCTGCCGCTGGGGCCCGTGCCCGACCTTCCATCACCCGTTCCTCTCGTATCTCGGTACTTACTTGTGGTGGTTGCCGGCCGGGCTCGGTAGTCGAGCGAAGCGAGTCTACCGGTGGTCCGACGGGATTTTGCCCGCGGGGACGAACCATCCGGTATGACCTCCCGCGAGGAAGTCTCCCCGCAGACTCTGCCGATAGAACTCACCGAGGACGGGATCACCGTCGAGTACAACGACGGGCGCGAGGCGTTCTACCGGGGTGTCCCCCAGAGACGCGAATCACCGCTCCGGACCGCGCCCGGCCGTGACGTGCACGTTCTCGTCACCGACGCCAGCGAGCAACAGGGCGTGTTGACCTACGTGAACGACCTGAAGACGCACGCCGAGATTCTGGAAGAGACCGGCGTCGGTCGCGTCATGCTCGAACCCGACGAGCAGACGACGGTATTCCCCGGCGTCAGTGTCCGCAACGAGGCCCACCGCGTAGTCGTCGACGCCGACCTCGACCGCGCCGACGGCCGCGTGTTCGTCTTCGAGGAGAACCAGATGGGCGAGCGGTCCCTCGAGATCGTCGCGGACGCGGAGTAAGTCTCAGCCCGTCTCGATACCCTCGGGTAGATCCAGCGGGACGCTCCCTTTCGTGTAGCCCTCGACGCGGCCGTCGGGCCAGGCCCGGAACACGACCGCGGGGCGGTGCCGGACCTCGGGTCGCTCGGCCAGCAGCGTCTCCCAGTGATGGTCGGCAAAGGAGGAACAGTCGACGAACAGAGCCACGCCGCCCTCGTGTTCGGAGAGCTGGCCGCTGACTTTCGTCTCGGTGGTCTCGCGGATCGATTTGCTCGCCGAATCCGCGGCCCGCTCCGCGGGCGGCTGCGGCCGAGTTACCTCCACGAGGACGCCCCGGCCGTTCTCGTCCGCGCGGAAGTCGATGAAGTGGCCGGTCGTCACTTCGATCTCCGGGGTGACCTCGTAGCCGGCCTCGTGGAGCATCTTGGCCACCGTAAACTCGCTCATCGTCGAGCGCATCCGGCCGACGTTGAGGTGTTCGCTCGTGCCGAGCTTCGACGCCATCGTGTAGCGGTCGTCGAGCGCGTCGGTCCCCAGGAACTCCTCGTAGAACTGGAGCCCCTCCTCGGGATCGGCGTCGGGGAAACCGGCGGCGTGGTCGTGCAGGAACTCACGCGTCGTGTGTCGGCCGTCCTTCGAGAGCAGGACGGGCAGGAAAAAGTGCGAGATCGTCGGGTACTCGGCCAGCCAGGGCGACTCCTCGTGGAGCTGGGCCAGTAGTTCGCGCTGGGCCCACTCCGAGATCCGGTCGGGCACCTGCGAGAAGGTGTACTTCTCGGTGCGCCAGAGCGCGCTGGGCGTCTCGGTGTTGCCCAGCCAGTAGCCCTGCCCGTTCCAGGCGAACAGGGCGATGTCACCGTTGTTCATCTCGAACCGGCGGGCCTCGTAGCCCGCTGGCTGTTTGAACCAGGGCCTGCGCATGGTGGCCCCGAGGTTGGTGTCTAGGGGGCCCAGCAGGTCCGACCGGACTCGTCCCTCGGTCCAGCGCTCGTTCGACACGCGAAAGCGGAGCGGCTTCGCCACACACGCATTTGCCTATCGAGTGTTTTACGTGTTCCGCGTCTCGGCCGAAGAAAACGGTCGGTTACGACTCCTCGTCACGCCGGTGCCGCGACCGGGGACGGGTCGTCGCCCCCGTTGATGATCCGTTCGACAACGTCACCGATATCCGGCGCGTCCCGGTCCTCGTCGCTCTCTCGCGGGTCGTACGGAGCGATCGGCATGGGAGTCGCACCCCGTCGAACGTCGTCGGCCCGGCGAAAAAACGCTTGTGCCGACCGCGACCCGAGTGCGGGCCATACTTGACGCTGGAGCCGTTGCCCAGAACATGGCCGACGAACACGGGGGATTCGAGCACGTTCGCGAGACCGTCGAGGGGAACGCAGTCTGGCGGCTCGTCGGCTACGCGCGCCCCTACTGGCTCACCCTCTCGGTCGGCGTCGTCGCCTCCTTTCTGACCCGCTTCGCGCGACTGGTCCCGCCGATCATCGTGGCGACGGCCATCGACCGCGTCGTCCTCCAGTCCGGCGACCCGGGACTGCTGGCGACGGTCGGGCTGGTCCCCACCGGGACGATCGCGGGGGACGCTGCGCGACTGGCCTTCCTCGAACGGCTGGTCGTCATCGCCGCGCTGGCCTACCTGCTCCGTTCGGTGGCCCGATTCGTGGGTCGCTACCTGATCCAGGCGACCGCCCAGAAGATCCAGCGGGACCTCCGGGACGACGCCTACGACCACCTCCAGCACCTCTCGATGGACTTCTTCGCCAACCACCAGACCGGCGGAATGCTGTCGATCCTCAACTCCGACATCAATAGACTGGAGTCGTTTCTCAACACGGAGTTCCGGCAGTTCATTCGGATGCTGGCCACGGTCGGCGGTATCGCCATGGTGCTGGCGTACTACTCGCCGCGGCTGGCGCTGATCGCGCTCGCGCCGGTGCCGCTCATCGGTATCGCCAGCGCGGTCTTCCTGCGCTGGATCGAACCCCGATACCGGGAGATCCGACAGACCGTCTCGCGGCTGAACACCCGGTTAGAGAACAACCTCGGCGGCGTCGCCGTCGTGAAGGCGTTCAACCGTTACGGCTTCGAGCGGGACCGCGTCGCCGCCCAGAGCCAGCAGTACCACGACGAGAAAGTCGCCGCGCTCCGCATCCGGCGGGCCTTCTTCGCCGTGCTCCGCATGCTCACGGGTATCGTGTTCGTCCTCGTCCTCTACATCGGCGGCCGGGACATCATCCTCGCGGGCCCGGAGGAGGCGATCATCTCGACGGGTTTCTTCGCCGCCTTCTTCCTCTATCTCCGCCGCCTGTACTCCCCCATGCGCCGCATCGGCAAGTCGGCGAACAAGTACCAGCTCGCCCACTCCAGCGCCGAGCGCGTGTTCGGCCTGCTCGACACCGAGCCGACGATCACCGATCCCGACGACCCGTACCGGCCCGACGAGATCGACGGCGCGGTCGAGTTCGACGACGTGACCTTCGCCTACGGCGACGGCGAACCGGTCGTCCGCGGCGTCTCCCTCGACGTGCCCGCCGGGGCGACGGTGGGGCTGGCTGGGGCGACGGGTGCAGGCAAGTCCACACTGCTGAAGCTCATTCCGCGGCTCTACGACGTGGACTCTGGAGTCGTGCGCGTCGACGGGACCGACGTGCGCGAGTACGACCTCCGCCGACTCCGCGAGGAGATCGCCGTCGTCGAGCAGAACCCGTACCTGTTCTCCGGGACCGTCGCCGAGAACATCGCGTACGGCGACGAACTCGCCCTGGAGGTCGAGAGCGACAGCCGGTCGGTCGATGCCGAGCGTGAGGGCGAGGTCCGCGAGCGCGTCGTCGAGGCCGCGACGGCCGCCGAGGCCCACGAGTTCGTGCAGGATCTCCCCGACGGGTACGACACGCAGGTTGGCGAGCGCGGGATCAAGCTCTCGGGCGGCCAGCGCCAGCGCGTCGCCATCGCCCGAGCCCTGCTCAACGACCCCGCGATCATCGTCTTCGACGAGGCGACGAGTGACGTGGATACCGAGACGGAGGAGTTGATCCAGGAGAGCCTCGACCGCCTCATCGAGGACCGCACCGCCTTCGTCATCGCCCACCGGCTCTCGACGATCAAGGACGCCGACCGCATCGTCGTGATGGACGAGGGCGAAATCGTCGAGTCGGGCACCCACGAGGACCTGCTGGCCGTCGAGGGCGGGGCCTACGCCGACCTGTGGGCGGCACAGGCCGACGAAGAACGGTCGAAGTCGGTCGCCGACGATTGAGGGGACGGTGCTGTGTCGATATCCACAGTCGCCGATGGGTTCCGGGCACCGTGCTGAATGGCGGATAGAGAGAGAGGACTGTCTATCGTGGCAGAAACAATTGACATCCTCGGGCTGTGCTGAATACAGGGCGCGTATGCAGCACGTCGCACACCGAGAACCGGGACTGTCTGATTCGGCCAGTACAGAGGACACGAAATACAATGTCGGGCGAGATTTAACGTGGCTTGTTGCCTCTTCGATAACGCAGTATAGCCAGCATGAACAGTTGTCTGACATCCACGATGGATCGGAAGTTAATACATATATCCGATCTCAGTGTAATCTACGTTATATGCAATTCTGTGACGAGTGTGGGTCGCTGATGCACACGGAGGGAGACACGTGGGTGTGTCGCTCCTGTGAGAACGAGGAACCGCGGGACTCGCAAGCAGAAGCGGCGATGACGACCCAAGATGGACAGCGCGACGACGGGGCACCCGACGTGGCTGACGCGACCCAGGACGCCAACGAGACCATGCAGGAACCCTGTCCGGCCGAGGACTGCGACAGCGACCGGGCTCACTACGAGATGCTGCCCAAGCCGGGCGGCTCCTACGAGGTTCGGCTGTTCACCTGCGTCGAGTGCGGCCACAAATGGCGCGACTCCTGACGGCCCATCTCGCGGCCCCTGCCGCTTCCATGTGTGCAGACCGCCACATCGGGCTTCAAACTCCCGCTGGAACTCGTTTCCAAGCGGAGCTATCCACCGACTCCAACAACGATCTTAAAACTATCAACGATCTCTGTACAAGACCCCATCGGTCACCAATTCTGGATGCAGGTCTCATATAAACCCCCTTGCGGGGGATGGCGAAACAGCAGTGGATATTTTGGGGATACCCACGCTCCCACGCGAACCCGTGTCAGCTGGTGCGAACACGGGCATTGCATGGAGCCCTCGGCCGGGTGGCTTCATCGGGCACTGGATACAGAGTCATCGTCGCGCCGTCGATAAATCGCTTGTCCTTTCTGCCAGTCCTAATGGCGAAATAGCTGAGTCCGAGGATGCAACCTACTCGGTGGTCTCATTTTGGTCTTTGATTTTTTGTAGTTCATCGAGGAGCGTATCAGTCGACGCCCCGATATCGTATTCGACGTCGCCGTCGTGCTCGTGTTCATGGACACTGACGCTTTCAGAGTCGCCATCGTCTGTGTCGATCTCCTGGTTCTGCTGTTCGGATTCATCATAGCTCCCAAAACCCATATGCTATCACATACCTTCCACGCACTAAACTCGTGCGGCGAAATCGGAACCTGACTTCTGGGGCCACAATGCTTATGCGACGACATTAGATAGCTACGCCTGGGACACCGTAGGGGTACAGCCCGATGAGGCCAAACGGGCCGAGGGCAACCGGCAGTCTCGGTACGTTCGTACCGCGTGACGACCGAAAGTTAAGCTGAAACCGGTGGAGAGTGAGTTCTGGTCGTCTTTCTCCCCCGGTAACAAAACTCATATAAGCGCCGACCGGAATCCCTAATCAGATAGCGGCGAACGGTTTTCGTTCTTCCGCAGTCACCCCGTCCGAACACACATCTACGGATAGTCCATGCCAATTCGACCACCGTTACGCCACGAGTCCGAGAATTCATGAGTCCGAACGAACCCGACTTCGATACCCTCCGCGAGAAGATCACGTCGGAGATACCAACCGACCTGTCGGTCACTCGTGTCGCCTACGAGGGGCCACGGCTCGTCATCTACACGGATACGCCCAGAATGTTCGCCGAAGCAGACGGCGTCATCCCCCAACTGGCGAGCACACTCCGGAAGCGAATCACCGTCCGACCGTCGCCTGGGAGTCGAACACCACCAACCGACGCCAAGAGTCATCTCCACGACCTCCTCCCCGACGAGGCCGGCGTAAGCGAACTGGAGTTCTACCCCGAGACCGGTGAGGTCCTCATCGAGGCCGAAAAGCCCGGATTGGTCATCGGTCGGCAGGCGAGCAAACTCGACGAGATTACCCAGGAGATCGGCTGGACGCCGGAAGTCCTCCGAACACCGCCGATGGAGTCCTCGACGGTCGCAAACGTCCGAAACTTCCTCGTGCAGGAGCGAGCCGAACGCCGAGAGTTGCTTGAAGACATCGGGTCGGACATCTACGGTCCATCGCCCGACGACCCGGAGTGGGTCCGGATTACGACACTGGGGTGTTGCCGTGAGGTCGGCCGAGCGAGTTTCATTCTGAGTACGCCGAACACTCGCGTATTGATCGACTGCGGTGACAAACCCGGTGCCGAAGGCGAGGTGCCGTACCTCCAGATGCCTGAGGCGAATCCGATCGCGGACCTGGACGCTGTGGTTCTGACACACGCCCACCTCGACCACAGCGCCCTTCTCCCGCTGCTCTTCAAGTACGGGTACGACGGGCCGATCTACACGACCGCGCCGACGCGGGATCTGATGGGGTTGCTCCAGCTGGACTACCTGAACGTGGCCGCGAAGCAGGGCCGGACGCCCCCCTACGAGAGCGAGATGGTCCGGGAGACGCTCAAACACACGATCCCGGTCGACTACGGCGACGTCACCGATATCGCGCCGAATATCAAACTCACACTCCACAACGCGGGCCACATCCTCGGCAGTGCGGTCGCGCACTTCCACGTCGGCAGTGGCTTCCACAACGTCGTGTTCTCGGGCGATATCCACCACACCGACACGCGTCTGTTCAACGGTGCCGAGAACGACTTCCCGCGCGCCGAGACCCTCGTGATGGAGTCGACCTACGGTCGCAACGGCGACTACCAGACCGATCAGGAAGACTCCGAGCGGAAGCTGATCGACTTGATCTCCGAAACGTACGAACAGGGAGGGAAAGTCGTCATCCCGGCGTTCGCCGTGGGTCGCTCCCAGGAGATGATGCTCGTCTTCGAGGAGGCCATGCGCGAGGGACGGCTCCCGACGATGCCCGTGTATCTGGACGGGATGATCCGGGAGGCGACGGCGATCCACACCGCCTACCCCGAGTTCCTGCGGGACGGCCTGACCGACCGGATTCTCCACCAGGACGACAACCCGTTCATGGCCGAGCAGTTCCAGCAGGTCGACGGCGGCTCCGAGATGCGTCAGGACATCGCCGACGGCGAACCGTGTATCATCCTCTCGACCGCAGGGATGGTCAACGGTGGCCCGATTCTCTCGTGGCTGGAACTGCTCGGGACGGACCCGGACAACGCCCTGATTTTCGTCGGCTATCAGGCGGAGGGCACCCTCGGTCGCCAGATCCAGGGCGGGCGGCGGGAAATATCCCTCGACGACGGCAGGGGTTCCGACCGCCTGCAACTCCGGTTCGACATCGAGTCCGTCAGCGGATTCTCGGGTCACGCCGACCGGAACGGGCTGGAGAACTTCGTCCGGACGATGCACCCGCAACCCGAAGAGGTCCTCTGTGTCCACGGCGACGAGACGGCCACGGATCAGTTCTCCTCGGCGTTGTACCAGAAACTCAACTGCCGGACGTACGCGCCGAAGAATCTGGAGACTTTCAGACTCAGGTGAACGAGCGTTTCGTCACTCCTGCTGGTCGTCGTTCGACTCGAGCCGATCCGCGATCTCCTGCACAGTCTCGTACTCCGGCGTCGAGTACGCGATGACCCGAACGTCGTCCAGCGTGTCGGGTCCGTACTGCCAGATCGCTTCACAGACGATCTGGGCACCGGTCTCGAAGTCGAACCCGGCTGCGCCGGTGCCGAGAATCGGAACGACGAGTGATTCACAGCCGAGTTCGTCGGCTCTCTCCAACGTGTTCTCCGTCGCCTCGCGGATACTCTCCGTGGTCGCCCGTCCGTCGCCGTAGTGGGGCATCGCGGCGGCGTGAATGACGTGTTCGGCGTCGAGTTCGTACGCGTCGGTGACGGCGACCGCCCCGAGATCGACGGGTCCCTTCGAAACCGCTTCGTCGTTGATCGGTCCATGTGCGCCTCGACGGAGCGCGCCCGCCACGCCGCTGCCCATCTGGAGGCTCGTTCCGGCCGCGTTCACGAGTGCATCGGCGCTCTGATCGGCGATGTCGCCTTCGATGACTGTGAACTCCATGTGGTTCCGTACGCCGTCGCCACAGTAAAATTCTCAGGAGTGCCGGGCTCGATCACTGGGGCAGTGCGTCGGTGACGATCCGCTCGTGATCGAATCCGAGCGGTGGCAGGTCAGACGGGTCGAACGTCTCCACCTGACGAGCCTCCTCTCGGGCAGTCGGCGATACGTCGCCAACCGGTGCGCACAGATACGCCGCGCTGACGTTGCCGCGTTCGTCACGGTCGGGATCGTCGTAGAGTCCGACGAACTCCTCGACCGTGACGTCGAGGCCTACTTCCTCACTCGTTTCGCGGACACAGGCCTCTCGCGCGGTTTCGTCGGGTTCGACGTAGCCCCCCGGCAACACCCAGTGGCCCTCGAAGGGTGGATGGTTCCGCTCCAGCAGAAGTACCTCGCCGCCCAGTTCGATCACCGCATCAGTGGTAAGTGCTCGTTGGTCGCCCATACCTGACGATAGTGCGACTTCCTGAAAGGGATACAGGCCGAAGTGACCGCCTCGTCGGTTTCGGATCGACGGGAACCGCGTTTCCAAGTTCGTGAGAACTCCCCACACACCTATCGAACTGGACGGTGTGTTCTCACTGGATGCCCGAAGAACAACCCTTCAAGACCGAGAATCCACAGACCCGGTCGGAGATCGCCGAGACGCTCGCCGTGGCCGCGGAGGAGATCGAATCCGGGACGGTGCAACTGTCGGGTCCGGAGCAGGAGCGGGAGGTCACTGTCCCGGAGGAGCCGACCCTGGAGGTGGAACTGGAACGGCTGACTGACTCCGAAACCGGCGAACAGCGATACGAACTCGAATACGAGATCTCCTGGAGCGAGTAATTGGCCGCAAGGAATTGGGATTCGGGAATTCCCCGCCATCGTTTCGGCAGCGCCTCCAGTAGTCGATCATGCCCGAGAGTGCCGGGCTCTTTCGCCCCAAACTCCGATTCGATTAAAGAGACGATCAGCACACAGTCGGCGGAACTGACATCTTACACCGGAACTGATTCCCCGCACGCTGGGCAGTTCGACTCGTTATTTTCCGTCTCGAGCGCTGATCTGGGGCCAGTCCACCCACAGACTGGACACTGATGAGCGGATGAGTCACTCACACGGTTAGCTGGGTCTGCCAGACCGAAAAACGTGGTGTGGGAACACGAGCGACCCCGGTGTAGACCGGAGGGGGTCAGGCTGGTCTGGTCGAAAACTCGCGTCGGTCGATTGCTGACTGATTTACGCGGAATATCGTCACGTTATCGGCCTCGAATACCGGGGTCACAGCGGACTCGTTTCGAAAGAGCCCAGTTCCATATCGGTCACGTTCGATCGGTCCGTAGAAGACGTACCTGACGTCGTATCGCTCCAGCTGACGATACCGTTCCTGCTGGCCCCCGTTGAATATGAGTCCGACGTCGTCCACGCGACCCCAGTACGTATCGGAGCCTCGATAGCCGGCTTGGTGTGCCCAGCCAGCGGCGGTCGGAAGCCCAGTGAGACTGGAGGGTGCGTTGACCCAGTGGTATCCCTTCCAGATGTACGCACCAGGCGCACTCGCGATGGTCGGGGTTCCCGACCGATCGTCGAGCCAGTTGATCGCGGCCATCTGATCGGGATACCGTTGCTCGGCGAACGACAAGGCATTGAGCGTCGGATCGTCGGGTGTTCTGACACCATCGCTGTCGGCTGTCGTCCATTGATGAACGGCTCCAGCCCCGTACACGCTCGTCGAAAGGAGGAGCATGGACACCAGCGCTCCGCGTGTGGCCCGCCCGGAGATGTTCGGACGGGAACGCGACCAGTTACTCGCGAGGAACCGGGCGACGACGACGCCAGCGGCGATACCGAACAGGAGCCAGATCTGGGCGTAGGTTTTGAAGAACGTATTGAACCGGCCGGGGACGGCCGGTTCCTGGAGATACACGAGTTCGACTAACACGACGAGGCTCAAGCCCCCGAACGCCAGGAGAGCTTCGTAGCCCGTGGAGTCGAACTCGATGCTGCGAGTCCGGCGGAGAACGAACCAGGCGACGACGGCGAGGAGGCCAAACAGGACGACACCGGCGAAATCGGGGAAGAGCACACCAGCTGTGACTACGGCACCACCGACGAGAGCGATACGGGTCCGTGCGGAAGCGTCCGGGGAGAGCCGCCTGACGAGATACGGGACCAGTACGACCAGAAAGCCGCCGTGGATGACCAACAGCGCAGGTAGCGGGCTCCGGGATGGGAGGAAGGCGAGTGACATCCCAGACGTTGCGGTGACGGTCCAGAACGGAAGCGACCAGCCAATAGAGAGCAGCATCACGACGGCGACCGCGAGCGTCGAGGCAATCGCTCGCCCGGCAGCGGCTGCCCACGCAGGGATCGACAGTCGGTCCAGTGGGACGGCCGACCAGAGCCGGTCGAAGCCGAGTGTCGCCGGTGGTGCAGGCGCGAAATACAGCGTCAGCCAGACCAGGCCAGCGAGAACAGGTAACGCCCAGGCGTTCGTGGCTGTAACGAATCCCGAGATAGCGGGAACGACACCGAATAGCAATACAATCCGGTATCCACGTCGATCAGCAGGGGTCCAGAAGTAGACGTAGAGAATCGCGGTAACGAGCAGTTGGAACGGCATCGCGAGCATGTGGGCGTGCAGATCGCCGTTGAGATAGGCGAACAGCGGAAATTCGGAGATCATCCCCGGCACGATTCTGCTGGCCGGCCAGTAGTCGAACGAACCAGGCGCGAGCCCGACTTGTGCCGCCGGTTGAGAAACGAACGCCGACACAAGCAGATCCGGAAGCGCCCAAGCCGCGAGCCGAGCAACCGTCAGTAGATTGCTGGCGAATCCGACGAAGAACGCGCCCAGCAACGCGGCCGTGCGGCCGACCTTCCACCGTCGTCCGATGGCGCCGGCCAGCCCGTAGGCCGCGGTCACGAGGGTCGCATAGAACGTCGCCAGTGAGAGGTTGTAGGCGAAGCGAGCGGGCGTTCCGGTGAGCCTGGCGAGCAGCGACGCGACGAAGTGCCCGCCGTAGTAGTAGCTGAACGGTTCGCTGGCGAACCAAATATCCTCAGCCGGGAGCACGTCCGCTTCGAGGTGCGCCGTGAGGAGGCCGAAGTTCAGGAATTTCTCGCCACTGGATGGATTGACCGCTGGATCCATGGCCCGGAGTGAAATCATCAACAGAAAGGCGACGGTGAACAGCGCGTAGGCCGGCAGTCCAGCCCGGAACTGATGCCACCAGTTCTGCTGTCTCGTCGCTATAACTGCCCCAAACGCCATGAATCCGAGCCCTACCCACAGACCGAGCGCAATCGAAACGTGACCGATCCACAGTCCGACGATGCCGAGTAGCGAAAGGGCTATTGGCAGCCCGAACGCAGGCGCGTAGCGTCCGAGCTGGGGGAGTCCGCCGACTGCTATCGAGCCACCGGCTAACCCCAGTCCCACACAGAGGAGGAGCCAGACGGTGACGACGGAGATGTCGACCACCGGTGTGGTTGGTGGCTGCTGGTCACCGAATAAAAACACGTCGACATTGCCTGAATCGAATCGGGGCGAAGAGTATTTATCTCCGCGCTGTTATAGGTGTGCTAACTGGGCGATCGGTCCCGTCCTTTTTGCGCTTGCCGTTTGGCCCGCCGTCGCGGACCCGTGACGGCACTGCTCTTGAACGCGTGCCGTGTGTCCGTGGTTCCGGCGGCCACCGGTCCGCCTCGTGGGACGTTGCCGTGACCGCCCCTTGAATAGCCATGACTCATGAAACAGACCCCCCCTGCTCGGACTGCGGTGCAGGCCTCTTCGAACGGACGATCGACGTACAGGATCTCCCGTTTGCGACAGCAGCACGTGAAACGGTGACCGTCGCTGAGTGCCCGCGCTGTGGTGCGCGCTTCTACCCGGAGGACACGCTCTCGAGACTTCGTCGCTCGTCGACCGAACGCTCTCGTGGGGGGAGCTAACACGATGGACTCTGTCCCTGACTCCGGTTCCGAACACGACCGGCGAGCGGCTCTGAAGTTCCCGGACGCAGTGACCGACGGGGCAACGGTCCTGCTATGCGGATTCGACCCCACAGAGTTCGCCCTCGGACTCCGATGTCTCGGACAGTTCGGCTCGGCGGAGGACAGTGCCATCGTCGTCACGACGAAGCAGGGAGTTTCGGAAACGAGCGAGACGTATTCGTCGTTGCTTGGCACCGAGTCAGGGCCGTCGATCGGGGTCGTCGATATGGTGTCGGAAGGACAGTCAATTTCGGCGGCCTACGGCGAGGTGCCCACGGTGTACACCCCGTCACAGGGCGATACTGAGCGACTGGTCATCGGGCTCTCCGACCTGACCGGGAAGATCGCGGCCGGGGACAATCGACACTTGGTGGTCCGGTCACTCTCGCCGATGCTCAGTGCGACGTCGACGGCCAACGTGAGCGACGTTGTCGAGCGAATCTCCGGGCTGCGGACTGCGGACGGGCTGGCGGTCTTCGGGCTCGATTACACGGCCCACGACGAAGAGACGGTGGCAGCGATCGCGGAAACGGCCGACCGCGTCCTCTGGATCACCGAACAGTCCGACGGTGACATCGAGATGGATCTCCGGTCGACGCGGGCGGATTTCGGGCAGTTCACAGGCGAGTAGCCCTCGTCACCGCCTTCGGGTCACTGCCGACCGTGAGTGGTACTACCCCACACTGACGGCCCGAGCCGAGCGGCTTACCTGTCCGCCCTGACTGCCACCGAGTATGTCGAGTCGTCGGCAGTTCTACCCGCTCTATTTGACCCGGTTCGTCGGCAGCCTCGGATTCATCACGCTGTTGACCCTGTTGCCGACCTACATCGAACAGCTCGGGGCGACGGGTGTCGTCGTCGGCCTCTTCGTCACCGCGCTCAGCCTCGGGCGGGCCATCGCCATCGTGCCGATCGGATGGGCAGCCGACCGGTACAACAAGCACACGATACTGCTCGTGTCGCTGGCCCTGAGCGTCCTCGCGTACGCCTCGTTCACCGTCGTCGAGACGCCAGCCGGGTTCATCGTCGCTCGGACGCTCCAGGGGCTGAGCATCGTCGGTACCGGGATGATCAGCCTGGCGCTGGTCGGCGACATCGCCGCACCGGACGAACGAGCCAACCAGATCGGGAAGTACAACGCCTGGCGGATGGCCGCCGGCGTCGTCGGGACGCTGGGTGCCGGTGCGCTCTACGACGCGTTCGGATTCGAACCGATCTTCGCGGCACTGGTCGCGCTGTTCGTCCTCGCGACGCTCGGCGTCTGGGTGTTCGTCGAGGCCGACGAGACACAAGTCGCAGGGTTCGCCTTCTTCGATCTCGCCCTCAACGAGCGGATTCTCACGATCACGAGTTTCCGGGCCCAGTACGCCGTCTCCGTGACGCTCGTGCGTAACTGGGTGCCCATCTTCGTCGGCGTGTCGGTCGCCCGCGGCGGACTGGCGCTGTCCGCGGCCGCCGTCGGGGTGGCCGTCGCCGCCGAGAAGTTCACGAACATGCTCTGCCAGCCGATTACGGGCCGGTGGTCCGACCGCTTCGGCCGCGGTCTGTTCATCACGCTCGGTGGTGGTGCGTACGGCCTGATCGCACTGGCGATCCCCCTGGCACCGGCACTCGGAAGTCGTCTGGGGTTCTCGGTGGCAGTTCCTATCCTCGGGACGCTCCCGGCCGTGTTTTTCCTCGTGGTCGGATTGAACGGACTCCTCGGGGTGGCCGACGCCGTCCGGGAACCCGCGAGCATGGCGCTGTTCGCCGACGAGGGGAAGGACAACGGTATCGCGAGCAGTTTCGGCGTCCGCGGGCTGGTCTGGCGGCCGGGAGCCCTACTCGCTCCGCTCGTCGGCGGCTATCTCATGGATACAGCGGGAATGGCCTGGGTGTTCGTCGTCGGCGGCGTGGCCGCTCTCACCGGTGTGCTGACGTTCGCTGGGATCGTCGCGATGCGGTACGGCCCACGCGAACTCCTGCGCTGGTAGCGCCGAGAGAAGACCTCAGGCGGTATCGGCGTGAAGGTCCGGGTGACACTGTTCGAGCGCTCGGTGGACGGCGTCGCGTCGGCCGACGAAGGTAAGGTGGTCGCCGTGCTGGAGCGTCCACTCGGGATCGGGAATCTGTGACTCGCCGTCCCGGCTGACCAGCGCGACGAGGACGCCGTCCGGAAGTTCGCCGTCGAGGTCGCTGATCGACGTACCGACGAGGGTCTCCGCGGTCACCTCGATCTCCTGCACGTCACCCGCCCGACCGAGCTCCGACATCCACTCCGAGAGAGCCGGCCGCTCGATGGCGTTGTCCATCGATTGTGCGATGGAGTCGTCGGCCGAGATGGCCCGGACACCGAGTTCCTCGAAGGCCTCGGCGTTGCCGGGCGTGTTCACCCGGGCCAGTACAGTTTCGACATCGAACTTCGATTGGGTGAGCTGGGCGACGAGCAGGTTCGCGTCGTCGTCGCCGGTCGCCGCCGCGACGATTTTCGCGTTGCCGACCCCGACCGACCTGAGAACGTCCGTGTCGGTTCCGTCACCGAAATGCGCGGTGAAGCCCGCGTTCCGGGCCTGTTCGACCTGTTGCTGGTCGTTGTCGACGATGATGACGTTTTCGCCGCGATCCTCCAGCCGTTCGGCGAGGCCGCGACCGACGCGGCCGCCGCCAACAATGATGACACGCATGGGTAAGACGTTGAGTGCTTGTGCGATGTGTCGAGCGAATCCACCCTCGAACACGACGGTCGTCAGAATGACCAGAAAGACTGTTCCCACCAGGATGGTCGCCGCCTCGGGATTGGACCCACGGAGTTCGAGCGCGAACAGCGTGGCCACGCTCGCGGGAATGATCCCCCGGGGACCGACGGCGCTCATGAACAACCGTTCGCGGAACGAGAATCGGTTCCCGTACGTCGAAAGCATGACGGCCAGTGGCCGGATGACCACCACGACGACCACGACCACGAACAGCCCACCGACTCCGAGAGACAGCAGGTCGTCGAACGACAGCAGTGTCGCCAGCGAGATGAATACGAACGAGAGGACGATCAGCGTGAGGTCGCCTTTGAACGCCTCGATCTCGTCCTCGTATGGGAGATCGGCGTTCCCGAGGAGGATACCGGCCGTCGCGACGGCGGCGATCCCCGCTTCCGTGGCGAGTGCATCGGCGATTCCGTACGTCGCGATCGCACCGACGAGAACGATCAGTCGGGCGTTCCGGACTGCGTTCGACGGCGACAGGTCGACGTGTGCCAAGATATACCACAGGAAGCCAGCCGACAGGCCACCGACGAACACGCCGATCCCGAGGCGCGTCAGGAACGACTCGACGACCAGACTGAGGCCGGTCCCGCTGGATATGAGCACCTCGAAGACAGCGACCGCCATGATCGCCGCCATCACGTCGTTGACGATCCCCTCCGTTTCCAGCGCGGCACCAACCCGGTCACGGACTGGTACGACGTTCAGGATCGGCGTGACCACGGTCGGCCCCGTCGCCACGAGGAGCGACCCGACGAGGAACGACAGCGTCCACGAGGCGTCGAGCGCGAACCGGACGGCGAGGGCCGTCCCGAAGAGCGTGATCCCAGCCCCGATGGTCACCAAGCGGAACGCCTCTCGCGGCGTCTGCCGTAGCTTCGAGACTTTCAGATGGAATGCACCCTCGAACACGATGATCGCGACCGAGAGGCCGACGATTCCCGTGAGCGGACTTGGGCCACCGAACGATTCGAGGCTGACGATGTCGAGTCCCTCCGGCCCCACGGCGATCCCGGCGAGGATGAGAAAGAGGACGCTCGGGATCTCCAGCCGATCGGCTAACACCTGGGCCGTGACACCCAACCCTAAGATGGTCACGACGAGGGGGATCAAACTAGCCCCGGAACTCACAGTACCGACACCTATCTGGACCAATCCACTGACGGTATAAAATCCGTGTGAAATCCGCCGACAGACTGGGGTTCTCTCTGGCGGCCCGTCCTGTATCCGAACGCCGCTATCGGTAACAGCGATCCACCGACTATTTACGTCGTGGCGTTCGAGTGAACGTAACCGAAAGACGCGCTGTCCCCGGAGAAGGAGTACCAGTCGACGGATCATTTCGGCAGGACGCCGTTCCGTGCCGACGACATCAGACTCCTCCCTCTCCTCCTATATCAGGCGCACTCTCACCGAGTTCTGGGACTGCTCTGATCGGACTCCAACTATGGAAATCGAAATTGCGACAATCGGCGGTTACGAGGAAGTCGGCCGGCAGATGACGGCAGTGCGAGCGGGCGACGACATCGTCGTCTTCGACATGGGTCTGAACCTCTCGAAGGTCCTAATCCACGACAACATCCGCACCGAGGAGATGCGGTCGCTCGACCTGATCGACATGGGTGCGATCCCCGACGATCGGGTCATGTCCGAACTCGACGGCGAGGTGCAGGCCATCGTGCCGACCCACGGTCACCTGGATCACATCGGGGCCATCTCGAAGCTGGCCCACCGCTACGATGCACCCATCGTCGCGACACCGTTCACCCGCGAACTCGTCGACGAGGAGGTCCACGACGAAAGCGAGTACGTCGTGAACAACGACCTGATCTCGATGGAAGCGGGCGAATCGATGCAGATTGGTGAACGGTGCGAACTGGAATTCGTCAACGTCACCCACTCGATCATCGACGCGATCAATCCCGTCCTCCACACGCCTGAAGGGTCGGTCGTCTACGGGCTGGACAAGCGGGTGGACCACACGCCTGTCATCGGCGATCCCATCGACATGAAGCGCTTCCGCGAGATCGGACGTGAGGATGGGGGCGTCCTCTGTTACATCGAGGACTGTACGAACGCGAACAGGAAGGGACGGACGCCGAGTGAGGCCGTCGCCCGCAGGCAGCTCCGAGACGTGATGCGAAGCATCGAGGACTGGGACGGCGGTATCGTCGCCACCACCTTCTCCTCCCACATCGCACGGGTCAAGAGCATCGTGGAGTTCGCCCAGGACATCGGCCGTGAGCCAGTCCTTCTGGGGCGGTCCATGGAGCAATACTCGGGCACTGCCGCCCGCCTCGACGGGCTCGACATCGGCTTCCCGGACGATCTCGGGATGTACGGCCACCGCAAATCCGTCGACAGAGCGTTCAAGCGAATTATGAACGAGGGCAAGGAGAAGTTCCTCCCAGTCGTCACCGGCCACCAGGGCGAGCCGCGGGCGATGCTCACCCGGATGGGCCGCGGCGAAACGCCGTTCGAACTGACCGACGGTGACAAGGTCATCTTCTCGGCGCGGGTCATTCCGGAGCCGACCAACGAGGGCCAGCGCTACCAGAGCGAGAAACTGCTGGGTATGCAGGGTGCGCGTATCTACGACGACGTGCACGTTTCCGGCCACCTGCGCCAGGAAGGCCACTACCAGATGCTGGACGCCCTCCAGCCCCAGCACGTCATCCCAGCCCACCAGGACATGAAAGGGTTCTCTGGATACGTCGATCTCGCCGGGAACAAAGGATACGACCTCGGCCGTGATCTCCACGTGACCTCGAACGGGAACACGATCCAACTCGTTTAGAATAGCGGGAGGTAGATCTGAACCGCGGTTCTTCCGCTCTGCTCCACTCCCTACGTCGAATCGACACAGAGACTCTCGACGTTCATGAAAGCGAGCACAGGCTACGCGTGCTCGCCGTGTTATTCACGTCGAAAAGTAGCGGGAGGTAGATTTGAACTACCGATCTGCGGGTTATGAGCCCGCCGGAATCTCCGAGCTATCCCATCCCGCTACCTGTAGCGTTTTCCCGTACCGACAAAAGGGTTGAGAAGTCGTTCTTATTCCATGTTACAGCTCCACAAGCAGGGTCTCCTGAACTTCGTCAAGCACGCTTTTGCGGTCGTACTCACCGCTCGTGATGGAGAGCAATCCGATGTTCTCCTCGTCGACGGGGACCCACACCTGGACGAATCCGGCGGCACTATCGAGGTGGTCGACCTTCGAGGCGGGTTTCTGCCAGAGCACGGCCTCGTCACCGGTGTATTCGGGATGGATATCGTCGGGAAGGGAACGGACCGTCTGCTTTCGGAAGTCGTCGTCTCGCTGGAGAAAATCTCGTACGTCGCCCTCCAGCACGTGTTTTTCGACCTCTTCCTCGACTTCGCTTCCCAGCGTTAGCATGATATTTTTGAGGAAGCGCTCCAGATCCCGTGCTGGAACGATCTTGTCGGCGTGTTCCAGAATCTCCGGCTCGCGCTGGGGTGGGTAGGCGTTGATCCCGACGTTGAACTGATCGTGGTAGGTGTTGTGATAGTAGGTGACGAGCACTCGTGGATCTGATCCGGGAAGATACGGATCTGGGATCTCGAAGAAGGTTATCAGTTCGAGGGGTTCGTAGACCTCGTAGGTGCTCGCGAGGTAAGCCTTGAGTTTGGGCATCTCCTGACGTGAGGGTGTCCAACCGATATAGCGTTGGATCTCCTGCTCGTTTGGGTCGTCATCCAGATAGAAGATCGCATGCCGGTCGTAGTCGTCGTAGGCTACCCATGCAAGGTGGTCGACCGGTCCATCGGTGACGAAGATTACCTCGTCGACCTGCTTCACGACTGCGCTCGGACATTGCTCCAGAACCAGTTCCTCGATTCGGGAGAGGCCATCTTCCGGATCAATTTCGTATTCTCCAACGGGTTGCCCCTTCATCCGGATCGAGGTACCACCAGGAGCAAATAATGAGTTACTGTTTCGATTGCTCCTTACAGTTCAAGAATACAAATACCCACGTGACGGCCGCGAGTGGAAGATTACGATGACACAGTGGCAAACTGAGTCGAACGAGTGGGCTGATCGGCATCGGCGATCTCTGACGACGAGACATACATACGAAGATGTCCTCACCGACCGCGAGTTTGAGTTACTGGTGGAAGCCTGCTCGGAATTACCCGAGCCGCGGAGGTTTCAAGCACGCTTCATCTGTCTGATCGCTGGTCGGCTAGGACTGCGTGCAGGAGAGATTGCGCATTTCGATACGAACTGGCTGGACTGGAACCGAAAGCTAGTACGGATACCCAAATCCGAACCATGTGCTTGTGGCTACTGTCACCGGCAAGCTGCTCAAGAAGCGTCACACAATGATACTCTCAGTGTCCAAGAGGCGCTCGCGTCTAGATGGCATCCGAAGACGATCGCGTCTGCACGGGCGATTCCATTCGATCTTTCTCTGAGAGTCGAACTCTGTATTGAGCGATTTAGCGACCGGTATTCGTCGTTTCCTCATTCTCGGACGACCGTGAACAGACGAGTACAGGAAGCGGCAGAACAGGCAGCGCTCAGCGGACGTGTATATCCGCACTGTCTTCGGGCTACGGCTGCCAGTTATCACGCGTACAAGGGTGTTGCCCCCGTCCCGTTACAAGCCCTGATGGGTTGGAGTGACCTCGCTACTGCTCAAAAATACATTCGTATTTCTGGAACTGCTACAGCTGACGCTGTACGACAAGTTCACTACTGACTGGTTAACATCTTCCTCGCAATTTTGTTGGGTCGTGCTGTATACAACCTCTATATCCAGCACGCCGTCCGTATCAAATCCCGATACTGTAGACGAACCCTGAAAAATCGAATTGGGCGACCGACTTATCAGGCGGCTTCGACGGCCTCCTGCACGGCGTCGAAGTCCGGCTGGGTGTGGGGGTCGTCGGCGACCCGCTTGTAGGTGATCTCGCCGTCGCCGTTCACGACGAAGACGGCGCGCTGGGCGAGGCTGTAGTAGCCCATGTCCGCGAAGTCGATCTGCACGCCGTAGTCCTCGATGACCTCCTTGTTCGAGTCACCGAGCATCTCGAACTCGAAGCCGTGTTCCTCGCGGAACGCCTTTTGGGCGAACGGCGAGTCGACGCTGACGCCGTACAGCGTCGCGTTCACGTCGCGGTACTCGTCGATGCCGTTCTGGAACTGGCTCATCTCCTCCCGGCAGGGTGGGGTGAACGCGCCGGGGAAGAGGGCCAGCACGATGGGGGCCTCGTCGAGGTGGTCCGACAGCGTGAACGGTTCGGGGTCGCCGTCGTGGGCGAGCGGGACGGTGAAGTCCGGTGACTGATCGCCAACGTCTGGCATACCGGAACACGGACGGCCTCGATGTCGGTAAAACCCGCCCGCAACCTGTTCGGGCCCCGACGCGTCCGCGGCCCCGTCTGGCGTCCGCGGTTCGACGCTCGAATCCGGCACGGTGCTTACAACCCGGGACTGTTTAGGGCGGGTATGGTACTGACACCCGGAGACGACGGTGAGGGCGACGCGGGCGCGGAGCGGTCGTCGGTCGAGGACGGGTTCGGGGTGCTAGCGGAGCGGCTCGGGCGACTGTCCGCCGTCCTCCCCTGGTCGCTCGACGACGCCGTCCTGTTCCGGGACGACGACCAGGTCGTCCTCGCTCGGTCCGCGGGCGGTCCGGGGCCGGCCGGTCCCACGGTCGGCCCCGCCCCTGCGGCGGTGGACGACGAGGCAGACGTGCTGGTCGTCGCCAGCGACGACGACGAACTGGTCGTCGAACACTGCGAGCCAGGGGCCGTCGATTTCGACTCGCTGGCACGGGTCCCCGGCGGTCTGGAGGCGGCGACCCGGGAGTGAGCAGGCGTCGGTAGCCACGCCGCGCCAGCACAGCCAGACTGGGCGGAGCGGAACTGGAAGACCCTGCAATACGCCGGCACGCGCCCGACCGCAGGAAAGAACCAGCGGTCGCCGCTACCCTGAAGTAGCCGGACGACGACCCGAAAGTGTGACACTGGTCGTCGACATCGCGTGTCCGTCCTGCGGTCGGACACGGACGCTCCGGAAAGTCGCCATCGGAACCTACCGGTGTGGTGACTGTGGGCGTGAGTTCACCGAGGCCGATATCGACCCCTCGCCGTAGCGTCCGCATGAGGAGCCGTTCATTCGGGGGGCGTCGAATTATACAAAACACGAGGCGAAAACCCACGGCTTTACAGTAGTTGCTGATTCGACTGTGAGAATCACTGCTCGAAGCTCGTTCCCTCAGCTGTATCCAAGATAACTCGGTCGCCAGCACCGAGTGGTTCGGATCTGCCGGCCAAGAACCAGTGACGAGGGATGTTCTGGCAGTCTTGCCAGTAGCCAGTGGCGTCCTGACTCGGACGTGCCGGCCCGAGTCAGTCGCCGAACGAGATGCTACCCATACGGGATCTGCCCGAGAAACTGCCTGAACAGGACGGTTGGGAGGACCGGCTTCCGCCCGACCGTCCGGTCTGGTGTGAGCAGCAGGTTCGTCAACACCCACAGGTTGTAGAGGGCCACAGCAAACAGAAAGTAGAACAGCCGGACAGAGAACGTCGGTGACGACGTTCTCGGGAGAAATTCCGTGACTTTGCGGTAGGATGTTTCGATCCCCCAGCGGCGACGATAGGCTTCAGCGAGTGGCCGAGCGAGGTCACGCGTGACCTCGCGGTTGGTGACCAGGCAGAACTGATCGTTCTCACGGGTCCGATGGGGTGTGACGACGAGCCGGACTGTCGTCCGGCCCGTCGGTGGATTCGACCGTGCCATCTCGTACTCTGCGACGAACGTGTCTTCGTCGTGGTCGGTGATGAATCGCTGTACTTTCCGCGTCTGTGGCGCACGCATGACGAACTCGACGTTTAACTCCTCCAGCAGCAACGCAAGATGGACGCGATAGAAGCCGCGGTCGAGGTAGACGCGATTGATCTCGACGTACTCCCGTGCTTGGGAGACGAGTTGGCGGAGTGCATCCGCCAACTCGTCGGTCTTGGCACCGTCCAGCGCAACCCAGCCAAGCGTGAATCGGACGCTCGGGTCGACGATACAGATGGTGGCGAACTTGTAGGCACAGTCGGTTCCGCGGTCGGGATCAGTCCGAGAGACGTGCGGTGTCTCTGTGTCGCCGTAATAGAGCCAGTCGTGTACGTCGGTCGCAACGTCGACGGGTCGACTGAACAGGCGGTTACGGGCTGCTTCGTCGAGTACAGCATCACGGACGCGGTCGAACTGATCGTCGACCGCGTCCGCGTCCAATCCACGGAGATGGTACAGCAGGGCTCTCGCCAGTGAATTCCGTGACTCGGCACCAACGTCTACATCCTCACCACGAGCAAGTTGATACGCTTTCGCGCCAGCGTTCGCAAACTCGTTATCGAAAGCTATCCGAGTGATGACTCGCTGGAAGTCCTCGCTCGGATAGGTGCCGTTGTCCGCAACACCGAACTCAAGCTCCGGGAACAGCAGTGACGAAGCAGCCCGACTCACCTGTTTCGCCTCGGTAGTCTTGACCATACCGAGACAACGACCGCGCCGACAATCGAAGCTTGGCTACTTCAGCAACTACTGTTTAGCGGTGGGTAGCTCAATCCCGAACGTATTATTGTGTGGGACTGCGTGGGCCACGCCAATGACCACAACGGAGGAGTTGTTGCAACTGGAGCGTGAGTACACCGACGAAGTGACCGGGTCGGGGACGGTCCCCGAGTTGTTCGAGGCCAGCGTCGAACGCCACGCGGAACTACCCGCTCAGCAGTACAAGGGCGGCGTTTACGACCGGTCGCTGACCGAGGACGTGATCCCCGAACCTGCCGCGGGGGAGTGGGGGCTGTTGACCTACGACCGGATGGCCGAAATCGTCCGGAACCTGGCGGCGGGCTTTCGGGAACTCGGCGTGGACCACGGCGAACGGGTGGGGCTGTTCTCGAACACCCGGATGGAGTGGGCCCAGACGGACTTCGCGCTCCTGGCCGCCGGCGGCGTCGTCACGACCATTTACACCGAGTCCTCGCCCCGGCAGGTCCGCTATCTGCTGAACGACCCCGGCGCGACGGGCGTCGTCGTCGAGAACGAGGAACTGCTCGCCCGCGTTCTCGATGTCAAGGACGACACCGCTGTGGAGTTCGTCGTTCTCGTCGACGGCGTCGACATCTACGACGACAACGACGACATCTACACGCTCGGCGAGGTCCACGAACTCGGCCGCGAGGCCTTCGAGGAGTCGGCCTACCAGTCCTGGCTCGACGAGCAATCGCCGGACGACCTCGCCAGCCTGATCTACACCTCCGGGACCACGGGCAAGCCCAAGGGCGTCCGGTTGACCCACGCCAACTTCCGGGCCAACGTCACCCAGATCCGGAAGCGATTCGGCCCGCGACCGGACAAGACCGAGGACATCCCCGTCCTGGACTCGGACGTGAAGACGCTCTCCTTCCTCCCGCTTGCCCACGTCTTCGAGCGGACGGCCGGGCACTTCTCGATGTTCGGTGGCGGCGCGACCGTCGCTTACGCCGAGAGCCCCGATACGGTGCAGGAAGACATGCACGCGGTCCAGCCGTCGACGGCCACGAGCGTCCCGCGGGTGTACGAGCGAGTCTTCGACGCCATGCGCGAACAGGCCGCCTCCTCTGACCTCAAAGAGAAGATCTTCCAGCGCGCACTGGAGATCGGCAAGGAGTACGGCCGGACCGAGGACCCGAGCCGACGGCTCAAACTGGAGTACTACGTCGCGAACAAACTCGTCTTCCAGCAGGTCAAAGACCAGCTGGGCGGGAACATCGACTACTTCGTCAGCGGCGGCGGCAGCCTCAACAAGGACCTCGCGGAACTGTTCCGCGGGATGGGCCTAGAGATCTTCGAGGGCTACGGCCTCACCGAGACATCGCCCGTCGTCTCGACCAACCCCGCCGAGGACCCGCGACCCGGGACGCTCGGCCCGCCGATGGCCGGGATGGAGACGTACCTCGACGACTCCGTGATCGGTCCGGACCGGAAGGAGAAAGCCGACGGCGAGATCGGCGAACTCCTCGTGCGCGGCCCCAACGTCACGCAGGGCTACTGGAACAAGCCCGAGGAGACCGAGGACGCGTTCACCACCCTGCCCGGCGACGACGAGGACGACGACGAGTGGTTCCGGACCGGCGACATCATCGAGCGGACCGAGGACGGCTATCTGGTCTATCACGACCGGCTGAAGCAACTCCTGGTCCTTTCGACCGGGAAAAACGTCGCGCCCGGCCCCATCGAGGACGCCTTCGCCACAAGCGAGCGCGTCGACCAGGTGATGGTGATGGGCGACAACCAGAAGTTCATCAGCGCGCTGCTCGTCCCGAACTTCGAGGCCATCGAGCGGTGGGCCGAGCAGGAGGGGATCGACCTGCCCGAGGACCGCGACGACGTGTGTGACGACGAGCGCGTCCACGAGTGGGTTCAGGAAGCCGTCGACGAGGTCAACGAGGGGTTCGAGAAACACGAGACGATCAAGCAGTTCGAGCTCGTCCACGTCGAGTGGACGCCCGAAAACGACATGCTCACCTCCTCGATGAAGCTCAAGCGCCGGAACATCCGCGATCACTTCTTCCACAAGGTCGAAGCGATCTACGGCGAGTCGGCCAGTGCGGAGTAGCGGTCGGCCACTCGGCCGTCGATCCAGTCATCCGGTCGGAGGGCAGGTTCAGAACCGGTTCGCTACGGCAGTTTCAGGTACGTCGCCCCCCGATTCTGGGCGCGAGTGACCTCCGCGACGCCGGATGGAACGGTCGAGACGCCGTCGGCGAGGGCGTCGACCGCGTGGTCGAACCGTTCGAGAGAGTTCGTACAGGCAGAAATTTCCACGCCGGCGTCCGCCATCCGTTCGATCTTGGCCGCTTCCGGGGCCGTCGCCAGCAGGAACCGGACCGCCGGGCCGTTGACGACGACGTTGATTAACCCCGGCGGCGTCGACACCGACTCGTCCTGAACGAGGTTCACGAGGTTGCGCAGTGCCATCCGCCAGTCGCTGCTCTCGCCGCTCGTAACGTGGATCACGATCTCGCTTCCAGCATCCATATACTCGACACTGAAGGGTCGAAGATGTAAATCCCTGCCTCGACACGTCCGGCCGAACGGACCGGTGGTCACCTGTCGCCGTCCGCCTCGACGGTGACTCGAACCGTTCCCCTTCGGCCGTGCCGGGCTCAGAGTTCGGCCACGGCCGTCTCCACGTCCTCGTGGGGGAGCGGGCCGATCCACTCGTCGGCGACGTAGGCGAACTGCACAGTCAGGTCGGGGTCGACGACGAAGACGGATCGCCAGGGTGTCGCGACGTTGGCCATGTGATCGCGGTCGGTGAGCAGGTCCAGTGCCTCGGAGACTTCGCCGTTCACGTCGGCGAACATCCGGAACGGCGGGCGGCCCAGCCAGCGCAGGAAGTCGTTCTGGGCGTAGGGGCCGTCCCGGCTGATCCCGAGGACGGGTACGTCCTCGAAATCGTCCCAGCCGTACTTCTGGAAGCGCTTCCACCAGTTCTGTGCGATGGCGCTGTAGACGAAGCCAGTCGAGACGAGGACCGCACCGCGGTCGCCCACGGCCTCGGAGAGGTGGGTCGAGCGGAAGGTCTCGCCGTCACAGCACAGTGCCTCGAAATCGGGGATGTCGTCGCCGTCGGTGGGTGGCATACCCGGGCATGGAGTGCCTCCCTCAAAAACCCCGGCGAAGGCCCGGGCATGGTGGGTCCGGCGACGACCCTGAGCCGCAGTTTTTTGCCAGCCGCCCCCATAGCGAGTGGTATGACGATGACACTCTATCGGCTGGAGGGCTGTCCGTACTGCGAACTCGTCGTGGACCGGATCGAAGAACTGGACATCGACTACGAGTCGGTCTGGGTCGAGGGACTCCACTCCCGACGCAACGAGGTCAAGCGGCTCTCGGGCCAGCGCCAGGTCCCCGTCGTCGTCGACGAGGACCGTGGCATCACGATGGCCGAGTCCGAGCGCATCCTCGAATACCTCGATCGGAGCTACGCCTGACCGGTTTCAGTCCAGATTGTGCGGGTCGAGACCGGGGTCTTCGACGGCGGGCGCGCCGACCGCGAGGACGACGCCCTCGTCGTCGCCAACGTAGCGGTGGCCGTGACCGATCTCCGGGCCGGCCGCCCAGAACGCGCCCGGGCCGACCTCCATCGTCTCCTCCTCGCCGGAGCGACCGAGTTTCAGCGAGAACTCGCCCTCGATGACGTAGTAGAGTTCCTCCTGCTCGCTGTGGGCGTGATACTGGATCTCCTCGCCGGGCTCGAAGTACCACAGCGTCAGGTGGAGGTTCTCCAGACCCATCGTCCGGCCGACGGGGCGGATGTCCAGATCCGGCGGCACGCCCTCGACTTCCGACAGGTCGGTAACCGGTACGTCCTCGGTGTCGAGCACTTCGTACTCCATAACGACACAACCCACGCCCGGTCACATCAAAAGCGTAGGGGGCGTGTGCGCCGGTTGCCCTGCCTGTGGACTCCCCTCACTCCTCGACTGCCCGGCGCAATTGCGGGAGGGCTTCGGTCACGTCCGCTCGGAAGTCGAAGTCGGCCCGCCCGGAGAGCGGTGTGGACTCGAGATTGACCAGGACCAGCGTCGCCCCTCGTTCCGCGGCGACCCGTGGGAGCGAGGCAGCCGGTTCGACGGTCAGCGACGAGCCGACGGCGAGGAACACGCCCGCGCTCTCGGCTTTCGCCTGTGACTGCATCAGCGCGTGTTCTGGCAACTGCTCGCCGAACAGGACGGTGTCGGGCTTGAGCGTCCCGTCACAGTCGTCACAGGTGGGCGGGAGGTCGCCGTCCCGGGCTCGCGCCATCGCCGGTTCCGCGTCGAACCGCTGGTTGCAGTCCCGGCAGACGACACGCGCGGCCGAACCGTGGATCTCGATCACGTCCTCGGAGCCGGCGTCCTGGTGGAGCCCGTCGATGTTCTGGGTGACGACGGTGTCGAGGTGGCCCGCCGATTCGAGTCCCGCCAGCGCCTCGTGGGCGGCGTTGGGCGCGACGTTCCCGTCGTCGAACGCCGACGCCTGGAGTTTCACGCGGTCGCGCCAGAACCCCTCGGGGTCGGACCGGAACCGGTCGATGTGGAAGTCCATCGGATCGTGGCGCTCCCAGATGCCGTCTTCCCCGCGGAAATCCGGGATGCCCGATGCGGTGCTGACGCCGGCCCCCGTCAGCGCCACGACCGACTCCGCGTCGCGGACCGCCTGCGCAACTGCCCGAACGTCCGGCTCGTCGACGCTCATACCACTGGTTCAGAGCGCCTGCGGGATTAAACTCACCGTCTCGCGTACCGCTGTACCCCCGGTATAATGTAAATTGGGTCATGAATCAAGCTCGCAATTTATCAGTCCGTGGCAGTTACTCACACGCACATGCCAGCCGAATCGGTCGAGGACCCCGAACAGTACGAACCGGAGTTGGAAGTCGTCGGCGAGCGGCTGGTGGCTGTCATCGACCGTCTCTGGGAAGATGTCGGTGAGGACGAATCCGAAGGCGACGACGAACCGGACACCACCACGAGGACAGCGATCGACGCGGTGGTGGAGCCGCCCGAGGGCGCGAGTCAGTCGGCAGTCGAGGCAGCGGTCGAGGCGGCGGAGTCGGACAAGGGCCGGATCCGAGAGGCCGACGACGACCACTTCTCGATGTGATCTCAGAGAGAGCGACGTTCGATTTCCGGATCGATGTCAGCGGCGGCCAGATCCTGCCTGATCCGCTCGCGTAGCGGTGTCGGAACGGTATTGCGACCGACCGGAACGGCGATGTCACCGTCGGGTGCGACTTTCCAGTAGATCACACAGTCGCTCGGCTCGTAGTACTCGATGCTGTACCGGTCGCCACCGCCGTCGTAGTGGACACGCGCCGCGGTGTTCTCGATGCGCCAGCCCTCCTGTTCGGCGAGTCGGTCGAGGACAGCAGTCATGACCGAGCGTAGGGGACCCACGGGCTAGTGATTTCGGTCACGGACAGGCCTGCCGGAAATCACCACTACTCGAAACCGGTCGAAGAGGGGGAGCGGAAAGAGGGAGGGGAAAATCCGGTTCGGGATTGGGAGCGAACCGCACTTGATTCAACGAACCGATTGTGGTTCAGTTTTCTTCACGACATCATCGGCCTGTTATAAGTAATCCCCGTTGGCCCGTGGGTTGGGAAAACGGTGAGCGATCAGTCAACGTCCCCGGGTGTGGCCCTCAGTCGGCATGCCGGACGATGTGTACGTCGTAGCGCGGGTCCTCCGAGACGGGGCTCCCGACGCTGGTGACCGGGGTCGAGACGCGGCCGGCGTTCTCGCTGCCGATGAACACGATTGATGCGTCCACGTCGTCGGCGACGTGTCTGATCGTCCGCGTGATGTCGTCGATGACGGTCGCGGTCATCGAGTCGCTGGTCTCGGGGTGTTCACACCGGTAGGTCGCGTTCGGCGCGACTTCCTGGACGGTGCGTTCGAACTCCTCACAGACGGCGGCCTGATCGTAGGTGCCGTCCTCGTCGATCCAGCCGCGCTCGCGGGCGAACTCCTCGTCGTCGGGGATGATCGTCAGCGCCACGACCTCTTCGTCGCGGTAGTCGGCGAACTCGCTCGCGCGTTCGAGCGCCGTCCGGGACAGCGCCGAGCCGTCGAACGGGACCAGAAGCGTCATGCAGTCGGATTCTCCAGCCCGCGTCTTAACGGCCGGGGAGCCGGCAACGCCTCCCGAACCGCTCCGGACATTGATGCCGTTCCGTGACCTACTCTCCCACATGGAAACGCTGGGCGACGACGACGGCCCCATCGACGTCCACGACTACCGGCACGGGCTCAAACTTCTGAAAGAGACCCGCGACACCAGCCACTGGGCGAACAAGAAGGGATACGCCTGTCCCGCCTGCGGGAAGCCCTTCGAACAACTGTTCGTCTCCGAGAAGACCGACAACACGTTCACGCCGTCGTCGGTGACGCCCTTTTGCATCCGGCACGAACCCAACCGGATCCTGATGTTCAGGCATTGAAACGGGCGAATCATTCCTCGATATGCGGGACGGAGTTATGCCACTCCAAACCCTGGTAGAGTTGATGTCAGAATCGACAGGCACGTTGCCGGACCCGGACGAGTACGAGTGGCGGTTCGAGAAGCGCGGCCCGGTCGGTATCTGGTTCATGCAGGGCTGGCAGGGGTTCGCCGACGACGACCTCGACGCCGCGAGTGATCACTACCGAGAGCGCGGCAAACGCGACGACATCGAAGCGACGCTGGCCGTCTTCGGCGACGGCACGAACCTCCCGAAAGAGACCCAGGAGTACATGGGTGAGGCCTGGTCGGAGAACGGGGAATACACGGGCGTCGACAGGATCGGATTCGTCTCCGAGGGAACGACCGCGATGGCAGTGAAATCGAACGTCGAGGTGCCCGGTGCCGCGGTCCGCAGTTTCAGTGACCTCGACGACGCAGTCGACTGGGCGTCGGAGTAACCGCCGGCCGTCGATCTACGACACGCCCAGTTGCTTCGCGATGGTGTTGAGTTGGATCTCGTCGGTGCCTTCGACGACCCGCAGGATCCGGGCGACGTGAAGGTGGTCCATGAACGGATTGTCTTCGGAGAGCCCGTTCCCGCCGTGGACCTGCACCACGTCGTCGGCGATGTCGAAGTAGACGTTCGTCGCGAGGTACTTGAAGATCGACGACTCCTCGATGGCCTGCTCGCCCTGGTCCATCTGCCAGGCGAGTTTGAGGCCGGCGGCGTCGGCGGCGTAGTTCCGCGCCCGCCCCTCGGCGAGTTTGTGGGAGATGCCCTGGAACTTCCCGATTGGTCGCCCGAAGGCCTCCCGGTCGTTGGCGTACTCGACGCCTTTCTCGATGAGGTGTTCGGCGTAGCCAACCGCTTCCGCGCCGAGTTCCAGCCGTCCCAGCGAGAGGAAGTCCATGGCGTTGTAGAATGCCGTGTCGGGCTGTCCGAGGACCCGGTCCTCCCCGAGGCGCACGTCGTCGAACAGCAACTCGGCCTGCATCCCCTCCAGCCCGACGGCGTTGTTCATCGACCCGAGCTCGAACTCGTCGGGCTCGACGATGAAGCAGGTGATCCCGCCGTAGCGGCCGGCCTCCTCCTGGGGTGTCGTCCGCGCGAACACCTGTACGAAGTCGGCGTAGGGCGCGTTCGTGATCCACTGCTTCTGCCCGTTGAGGACCCACTCGTCGCCGTCTTTCTCGGCGTGGGTGTCCATGTTCGGCGAGTCCGACCCCTGCCCGGGTTCGGTCTGGGCGAAGGCCGTCGACACCTCGCCCGCCACGGCCGGCTTCAGGTACTTTTCGACCTGTTCACCCTCGGCCTGCATCAGGAGTGGCTTGGGGCCCTCGGGGCCTGCGAGGATGTACTCCGTCAGGCCGATGCCGTGGCTCGCGACGTGTTTTTTCGCCCGGTACCAGGTGACGTTCGAGACGTCCTCCCCGCCCACGTCCTCGGAGAGGTTCATCGCGTAGTAGCCCGCGTCCGCGCTCTTCTTGCGAATCGTCTCGATGGCGTCGACGACTTCTGGGACCAGCCGCCCGTCGTCCTCGTGGCGCAGTCGCGGGTTCTCCCACGTCTCGCCTAGGTCGTCCCTGATCGGTTCCACTTCCTGCTCGATGAACTCGTCGAGACTGTCGAGGATGAGCCGTGTCTCCTCGCCCGTGTCGAAACTGACCGACCGTTTCTTGTTTTCTGTTGCCATGGCAAGAGTGAACGCGCGCTATTGCTATGAAACCACCGCTCGAGCACAGGGGTGGCCGGGCGAGACTCGTAAGCTGAGTGAACGGATTGTTCCCGGCGGTTCGTACGGGACGCCGTGCCAGAAAGCGGCGTCGAGCTGGTGGCGTGGCGGTCGCGAGTTCGGGACGGGGGCTTATGGTCGTGGCCTCGGGAGGAGGGGTATGCGACTCGACGGAGTACGCGTGCTGGACCTCTCGCGACTGTTGCCCGGCCCCTACGCGACGCAACTGCTCGCCGACGCCGGTGCCGACGTGATCAAGATCGAAGACACGGACGCTGGGGACTACGCGCGAATCCTCCCGCCGTACACCGACGCGGGCGTCGGCGCAATCTTCGACGCGGTCAACCGGGGGAAGCGAAGTGTCGCCCTCGATCTGAAGACCGACCGCGGTCGCGAGGCCTTCCTAGACCTCGCCGCCGAAGCCGACGTGGTGTTCGAGCAGTTCCGCCCCGGCGTCGTCGAGCGTCTGGGCGTCGACTACGAGGCCGTCCGAACGGTCAACGACGACGTGATCTACTGCTCGCTCTCGGGCTTCGGCCAGGACGGCCCCCACGCCGACCGGGTGGGGCACGACCTCAACTACGTCGGGATGGCCGGCTTGCTGGACATGACCCGCGCGGACGAAGAAAGCGAGCCACAGATGCCCGGCTACCCCGTCGGCGACATGGCCGGCGGACTGTTCGCCGCCTTCTCGGTCGTCGGAGCACTGCTCTCTCGCGAGTTAGGCAACACCGCCGGCGAGTACGTCGACGTGGCGATGACCGACGTGGTGGCCTCTTTCTCACAGGCCGTCGCCCACGACGCGCTCACCGGCGGTGACCCCCGCCCGGGTGACACGGAACTCTCCGGGTCCCTGCCGTGGTACGACACCTACGAGACCGCCGACGGCAACTACGTCACGCTCGCGGCGCTCGAACCGAAGTTCTGGGATGCCTTCTGCGAGGCAGTCGGGCGCGAGGAGCTCGCGGACGCGCACATGACCGGCGACCCGGCAGAACGCGAGGCCGTGCGCGAGGAACTCGAAGCCCTGTTTGCCGAGCGGACGCGCGAGGAGTGGGAGGCCGAACTCGGCGACACCGAAGCGATGGTCGCGCCTGTCCGGACGCCCGCCGAAGCACTCGACAGCGAGGCCGCGGACGCTCGCGACCTCATCGATCACTCGGGGACCGTGCCCCGCGTGGGGTTCCCCGCTCAGTCGACCGCGGAACCGGAGGAGGCCGCCGGCGCGCCGCCCGGCCACGGCGAGCACACTGACGACGTACTCGAAGCGGCGGGATACGACGCCAACCGGATCGCCGACCTCCGCGAGGACGGCATCATCGAGTAGTCGTCGATACTGGCGACTCCGCCGGAGGGAGCTTTTTGTGTCGGGGCGGCGATTGCGGTGACCATGCAACCGGGCCTGCTCTTGCCGCCTGCCGACGTGATGGACCCGACCGGCGTCGCGACCACCGCCGAACAGCTGGGCTACGGCTCCGTCTGGATGCCGGAACTCTGGGGGAGCGACGCGTTCGTCCAGCTCTCGGCGGTCGCCGAGGCGACCGAGACCGTCCAGTTGGGCACCGCCATCGCCAACGTGTTCTCGCGCTCGCCGGCCGTCCTCGCGATGGCCGCCGCAACCGTCGACCGTTACGCCGACGGCCGGATGGTGCTGGGAACCGGTGTCAGTACGGCCAAGGCCATCGAGGACCTCCACGGGTTGGAGTTCGAGAACCCGGTCCGGCGCGCGCACGAGACCATCGCCATCGCCCAGCGCTACCTCTCGACCGACGACGGTACCGTTTCCTACGACGGCAAGCTGTTCGAGGTCGAGGACTTCGAGCCACTCGGTCGGGACGTGCCGGTCTATCACGCTGCGCTCGGCCCGGCAAACCGCCGGGTCGTCGCGCGGTTGGCCGACGGCTGGATTCCGCACAACGTGCCGTTCCCGGACTTGCCCGCGGCCTTCGAGGATATCGAGGAGACGGCCGCAGAGGCGGGACGGGACGCCAGCCAGATCACGGTCGCACCCTACGTCCCCTCGGCGGTCAGCGACGACGACCCCGACGCCGCTCGGGACGCGATCCGGGGGCACGTCGCCTACTACGTCGGGAACGGCGAGGGCTACCGGAAGGCCGTCGCCCAGCGGTTCCCCGACCAGGCCGAGACGGTCGCGGAGCGGTGGCAGGCGGGCGACCGCGACGCGGCCAAGGCCGCGGTGACCGACGAGATGGTCCACGCGCTGGGCGTCGCCGGGACGACCGAGGAGGCTCGCGAGCGACTGGCCGAGCTACAGGACGGGTTCGTCGATTTGCCCATCATCACGGTGCCACGACAGGCCGCCGGCGAGATGGCGATGTCGACGATTCAGGCGCTCGCGCCGGACGCCTGACGTGCCTTTGCGTCAGGATTCGACACCGCCGCGGCTGATCGTGAGGACGCCACCGGCGAGCAGGAGTCCGCCGACGAGCAGCGGCAACACCGTGACTGTGTGCCAGTTACAGCCGTCGTACCAGGTGATCGCCAACTGTCCGAGGTCGAACCCTGTCAGTCGAAGGCCCGTCGGATCGGCACCGATGGCGTCGTAGACTCGTCCCCCGACACCGGGACAGCGACGCTGGGTACTACCGCCGAGCGTGAGAATCGACAGCGCACAGAGGACGCCGAACCCGATTAACCCGTAGCCTGCGAGTCGTGACCTGAGCATGGTCGTGGTTCGTGTACAGGATGGACCTCACCAATATGTAGCGGAGGGACAAGTCTCCGTTTGAGTCACTGGCAGTTCGTCCGCCGAGCGCGCCGTGCGCGCGAGGCGGGTCACTCGACGCGAGCGTTGCGAGGCGCGACTTTCGGGAGCGCCTCGGTAGGCGAGCGGTGAAACCGCGAGCCAGTGAGCGTCGAGAGAGGTTTTCACGCACGTTTTTGCAAAGGGGGTCGCCAGCGGCGACCCCCTGCAGTAAAAAGGCGCTAGTACGTGAACAGATCGACGCCGCCGGTGACGCCCATGACCTGGCCGGTGATGTACTCGGCCTGCTCGGAGGACAGATAGGCGACCAGATTGGAGACGTCTTCTTCGCTGCCGAGCTTGTCCATCGGCGTGGCGCGGGCGATGTCGGCCCAGTGTTCGTTGATGTTCTCCAGCTGGTCGTGGGGCAGTTCGGCGAGGTCGCCGACGACGATGGTCGGCGCGAGGATGTTGGAGGTGACGCCCTCGGGCGCGCCCTCCAGGGCCAGCGTCTTGCCGAAGCCGATGAGACCGGCCTTCGTGGTGGAGTAAGATATCTGGCCGTAGCCACCTTCCCAGCCGGCGAGCGAGGACATCGTGATGATGCGGCCCCAGCCCCGATCACACATGTTGGGGAAGATTTCGCGGGTGATGTTGTAGGTTCCCGTCAGGTTGACCGAGAGGTCGCGGTCCCAGATGTCGGGGTCGAGGTCGCCGGCCGTGCCCACGGCGTCCACGAGGCCGGCGTTGTTCACGAGGATGTCGACGCCGCCCGTGGCATCCTGGAGGTCCTCGACGACTTCGCCGACCTGATCGCGGTCGGTCAGGTCACACTCGATGGCGATGGCCTCGCCGTCGTAGTCGCCGTCGTTGATCTCGTCGGCGACGTCCTGCGCGCCGTCCTCGTCCACGTCGAGGACGACGACCTCCGCCCCTTCCTGGGCGAACGTCTTACAGTCTTCCTCACCGATGCGGCCCGCACCCCCCGTCACGAGGGCCGTCTTGTCGTCAAGTCCGAAATCCATTGCACCAGTCCTCTACCGAACACACTTTGTTAACAGTTCCTCCTCAGAAGGGAGGGGGGTTTATCAGTCCGTGCCGTATTCTCGTCGAAAAACAGCGGCAGCGGGCTGCTCGTGTCTATCCCGAATCTACTAGACGCCGATGACCGCCAGCAGTTGCCGGTGGTCCTCGATGGCGTAGTCGATTGCGTCGTCACCGACGACCCGGTGTCCGTTCCGGCCGACTTCGGCGGCCCGTTCGAACGCGGTGCCGTTGTAGGCAACGGTATCGAGGCCCGCTTCCGTGCCGCCCTGCATGTCGTGATCGTAGCGGTCGCCGATCATCAGCCCGGTCGCGGGGTCGATGTTGGCCTTCCCCAGCGCGTCCTCGAACATGCGCCGGTCGGGTTTCTTGTAGCCGACGGCCTCGGAGGTGGTCACGCCGTCGAAGGCGTCGTCGATGCCGAACTGGTCGAGCATCCGGTGGGCTTCGCGGGTGTCGATGTCCGAGACGATCCCCAAGTAGACGCCGGCGTCGTCCAGGGCCTGGATGGTCTCGATGACGTTGGGTTCGGTCTCCATCGCCGCTTTCGTCGCTGCCTCGAATCCGGGTTCCCAGTCCTCGCGGTCGAGGTCGCCGTCCACGATGGCCTGGAAGGCCTTGTGGTACCCTTCGGCCGCGGACATGTACTCGGTCCCCTCGGCGGATTTGAAGTGCTCGCCCAGTCGTTCCCGCCAGGTTTCCAGTGCGGGTTCGGGGTCGAGGTCGCGTTCGGCGGCGAATTCCTGAAGGTAATCGACGTAGCCCTGGCGGATCGAGGGCAGTGAAACGATGACGCCGCCGATGTCGAAGAAGACGGCCTCGTACTCGGTCATGCGACCTCGTAGCGACGGACGCCGTGGTCGTCGGTCTCGCTGGTCAGGACGCCCTCGCCGTCGAGGTGGGCCAGCGCGCTGGCAGTCTCGATGACGAGGTACTCCATGTTGCGGTCGCCCGAGCGCTGGAAGGCGATCTCGACGGCCGTCGAGCCGCTCCCGTCCTCGAGCGCTTCCCGGGTCCGGTCGAGCAGGCGGTCCAGACTCTCGCGGTCGTGCTGGACCCGCGCTTCGAACTCGGTGTGGGGATCGTCGTGGCCGGTGAATACGCGGTCCACGTCGAGGTCCGCCAGCGTGTCGAGGGCGGTGTAGAACTGCCCGATAGCGTCCTCGTACCCGTCGTCGAAGCCGACGTGCATCGCGACGGGGCGGAAGGTCCCGAGTGCCATGTCGCCCGAGAAGAGGACGCGCTCGCCGTCCAGGTCGGCCAGATAGCAGAGGTGGTCGGCCTGGTGGCCCGGCGTGTGGACCGTCTCGACGGTGAGGGGACCGATCTCGACGGCCTCGCCCCGACCGAGCCAGTGGTCGACGGCTTCGCTGGGGAGGAGTCTGCTGTCGCGTTTCAGCGATTCGACGGACATCTCCACCGCGTCGTCGAGGGACTCGCCCTGAACGCCGGCCGCCTGGGCGTTCGCCCGAACGGTGTCGCCCAGGTCCTCGGGGTCGCGCTCGAATCGACGCCGGATCGACGCCGGCGCGTACACTTCGGGGTCGGCGGCGTCGATGACTGCCTGTACCTGCCCGATGTGGTCGGTGTGGGGGTGGGTGACGACCAGGTGTTCGATGTCCGCGAGTTCGTAGCCGTGGGTCGCGATGTCGTCGGTCAGTTCCTCGCGGGCCGTCTCGCCCGCCATCCCGGCGTCGAACAGAATCGGTTCGGCACAGTCGACCAAGTACGCGGCGACGTTCTCCGGCGGCCAGTCCACGCTACACTCCAACCGATGAACTGTCGTCGACTCCTGCATTTGCTCTGCTTGCTCGTTCATTTTCAGAATAGGAGAGTCTTCCGACGGATAAACGTTCCCCTAGAACACAACAATGGAAACTAATCTCAGCAAAAATAGCAACAGAACCAGTTATTTGGGGCAGTTTATTTAATAGTGTATAAGAATTCGTCGTCCAGTCGGTCTCGGGCCGAGCTACTGGATCACTGGTCGTCCCGGAGTTTGTACTTTTGGATCTTCCCGCTGGTCGTCCGAGGGAGGTTGTCGACGAACTCGACGTCCCGGGGGTGTTTGTACTCGGCCAGTTCGTCCAGGGCGAACTGTTTGATCTCCTCGGCGGTCACGTCCTCGCCAGGTTCGGTGTCGGGGCGGGGAACGGCGTAGGCGACGGGGATCTCGTTGCGACGCTCGTCGTCGATCCCGACGACGGCGGCCTCGGCGAGGGCGTCGTGTTCGGTGAGCAGCTCCTCGACCTCGCTGGGGTAGACGTTGTACCCGGCGGTGACGATGACGTGTTTCTTCCGGTCGACGATTTCGTAGTAGTTGTCCCGGTCCCGCCGGGCTACGTCGCCGGTCCGGAAGTAGCCGCGTTCGGTGAACGCCGCCTCGGTCGCCTCGGGCATGTCGTGATACCCTTTCATGACCTGTGGCCCTCGCACCAGCAGTTCGCCCTCCTCGCCCGGCATCACTTCCGCGCCCGACTCGTCGACGATCTTCGAGTCGGTCATCTGGAGGGGCTGCCCGACGGTGCCCTCGCGGTGGCCGAACGCGGTCTCGTTCTCCGTGTGGGTCGCGCCGCAGGTCTCGGTCAGCCCGTACCCTTCGGTGATGTCGACGCCCGCAGTTTCCTCGAACTCGCGCTGGATGGCGACGGCCATCTTCGCGCCGCCCTCCGCCGCGACCTCCAGACTCGACAGGTCGTGATCGCCGAATCCCTCGTCGTTGACCATGTCGACGTACATAGTCGTGACGCCGACGAAGTGAGTGATCCCCAGGTCCTCGATGGTCGCCATCGCGTCGCCGGCGTCCCACCGCATCGCGCTCCTGAGGTGGAGCGATCCGCCGTACAGCAGCGGCTGCCACCCGCAGTGGATAAAGCCCGTGATGTGGTACATCGGCAACCAGATCAGGCTCTTCAGCTCCGCGGGCGTCAACGGCGCCTTCTCGTCGTCGTCGACCAGCATGTCGACGCCCTGCGCGCGGACGTTCCGGTGGGTCAACTGCACGCCCTTGGGCTGGCCAGTGGTCCCGCTGGTGTAGGGCTGGAGTGCCACGTCCTCGCTGTCACGCTCGACGTGCGTTGGCTCACCCGCCACGTCGTCGACGTGGTGGTCCTCGTCGGGAACCTGTTCGCGGTCGCCCGCCGTGATGACCACCGGATCCACGTCGGTCTCCGCCAGCGCGTCGTCGACGGTGCCCCGGAGCCACCAGTGGGTGACGATGGCCTCGGCAGCCGTGTCTTCCAGCTGGTGGACCATCTCCCTCGGTTTGTACTGGGGGTTCATGAACGAGACGGGCGTCCCCGCCTTCAGTCCACCCAGCGAGGCGATCACGTAGGTCGGCCCGTTGGGCAGGTAGAGGACGATCCGGTCGCCCGGTTCCAGCCCGAGGTCGTGGAGGCCGCCGGCGAACTCCGCCGACCGGTTCCGCAACGCCGCGTGTGTCAGCGACTCGCCGTCCATCTCGACGGCAGTCAGGTCGCCGTCCGCGTCGGCCGTCCGGTCGTGTAATTCGGCGGCGTTGCCCTCTAGCGGTTCGTCACCGAGGTCCTGGAAGTCCATGCCACCCGATACTATTCAACATCATTAATAACTACCGTCGTTCACGGACGCGAACTGGTAAGTGCAGGGGTGGTGGTCAGCCCCGGAGGGCTTCGACGGGGCGCTCGTTGGCGGCCCGCCAGGCCGGGTACGCACCCGCGACGAGACTGGTACCGATGCCGAACGCGACGGCACCGACCAGGTAGAGGATCGAACCCGACGTGAACGCGAAGGGGCTCCCGAGGAAGATGGCGTTCGCGGCCAGCACGACCAGCAGGGCCAGCGCGATGCCGATAGCCGCGCCGATGGCTCCCAGCAGGGTGGCCTCGACCAGCAGGATGCGCAGAATGTCGACCTTCGAGTAGCCGACCGCCCGGAGGACGCCGATCTCCTCGCGTCGCTTGGTCACCGACATCAGCATCGTGTTGGCGATGGAGACGCCGGCGACCAGCAGCGACAGCGAGCCCAGGCCCGCCAGGAACACGTTGATCCCGTTGACGATGGACTTGAACAGGCGGACCAGCGACGTGAGCTCGAAGACGATCAGCGTGTCTTTCCGGCCGTTGAACTCCTCGCGCAACGCCGCGGCGGCGGCCTCGGCCTCTTCGACCGATTCGGTGGTGATGCGGACCTGCCCGTACCGTCGATCACCGGTCGCTTCGATGGGCAGGTAGACCTGATCGACGCCGAACGCCTGGGTCTCTGCCAGTACGGCCGTCACGCGGTAGGCCCGGAACTCGGCGGTCTCGCCCTCGTCGGTCTCCGGAGCCAACACGATGCGGTCGCCGGGTTCGAGGTCGTACTCCGCCGCGAACTCGCTGGAGACGACGGCGCTGCGCCGCCAGTTCGCCGGAATCTCTCCCACCGCAACCTCGTGGAGCCGACGCGGGTCGTCGAGATACGTCACCGAGAGGGACCGCTGGCGATTCGACCGGACCCGATATTCCATCGACCGCGACTCCGTGGCCACGATGCCGGCCCCGCCGACCGTCTCGTCGATCCGCATCAGGTCGGTCCGGTCGAAGTACCGATCCTCCTTGTCGAAGCCCGGCGAGACGTAGACGTTCGTCGCCCCCTGCTCTTGAATCCGGTCGAGTTGGCTCTCCTTGAACGCCGCGCCGCCGGCCCCGATAGCGCCGATGGCCACGACACCGATCATGATCGCCGCGGCCGCCAGCAGCGAGCGCGTGCGTGCCCGTGAGATGTTCCGCCGGGCGATGACGACCGAGGGGAATCGACCCGTGACCCGTCGGAGCCAACTCATCGCCATACCTCCGTTCCCGACATCAGTCCAACGCCTCCACGGGCCGTTTGTTGGCCGCCTTCCACGCCGGATACAGGCCCGCCACCAGCGCGGTCACGACGCCGAAGCCGACGCCGATCCCGACGTACCGGAGTCCAGCCGCGGTGAACGCGAAGGGATCACCGAGCAGGAGCTGGTTGATGGCCATCCCGATGCCGAGTGCGAGGGGTGCGCCGATGGCCGCACCGACCACGCCGAGGATCGTCGATTCGGCGACGAGGAGACTGACGACCGCCCGCTTGGGGTAGCCGTACGCCCGGAGGACGCCGATCTCGCTCTCGCGTTCGATGGCCGCCATCAGCATCGTGTTGGCGATGGTGACCGCCGCGACGAGCAACGAGATCGCGCCGACGCCGATCAGGAACTGGTTGACGGTGCCGAAAAACTCCGTGAACTGCTCGCGTTGCTCCTGGACCTGTTCGACCCGGACGAGTTGCTCGCGGGCGTTGAACTCCCGCTCGATGGCCTGAGTCGCGGCGTCGACGGATCCGGTCGTCGTGTCGACCCGGACGATGGCCTGCTCGTAGCCGCCGCTCTCGAACTCCGACGCCGGGACGAAGACCGTCCGGTCCGCCCCCAGCGGCGCGCTGAATCCCTGTGGCTTCAGCACCGCCGCGATCTCGAAGCTCCGGTCGAACTCGTCGGTGACGTTGACCCGGAGCCTGTCGCCCGGTTCCAGATCGTTCTGGTCGGCGATTCGCGCCCCGATCACGATGGTTCGTCGCCAGTTGTCGGGCATCGTCCCGTTCCGGGCCTCGTAGAACTCGCCCGGGTTCTCAAGCCCTTTCACCCGGGCCCTGAACAGGAGCGTCCCCGACTGGGTCTGGACGAACGAGCCGGCCGGCTCGTGGACGGGCAACACCGTCGCACTGCCGGCGGCCTGTCTGATCCGGTCGATGTCGCCGTCCGAGAGTTCGGTGTTGGTGAGGTTCCCGTCCTCGAACTGGACGTCGGGCTCGACGGTCGCCGTCCCGCCGAACCCCTCGTAGGCCTCCAGTTGATCCTGTTTGAACGCCTCGCCGCCGGTACCGATAGCCCCGATAGCCACGACGCCGATGACGACGGCCGTGATGGCCAGCGCCGAGCGCAGCGTCGCACGCGAGAGGTTCCGCCTGGCCAGCGCCAGCGTCGGAAACCGGCCGACGAGCCAGCGGAGCGGGTTCACGGGTCGGGGCCCTCCTCGAAGTTCGCCCGCCGGCTCTCGGTCTCGCGGATCCGGCCGTCGATGAGCGTCACGACGCGGTCGGCGGCCTCGGCCACGTAATCGTCGTGGGTCACCGTGACGACGGCGACGTTCTCGTCACGGCGGAGTTCGTCGAACAGTTCGAGGATCCGGTCGCCGGTGTCGCGGTCGAGGTTTCCGGTCGGCTCGTCGGCTAACACGATGTCGGGGTCGTTGATCAGCGACCGCGCGATGGCGACGCGCTGTTTCTGCCCACCCGACAGCTCGTCGGGGTAGTGATCGAGTCTGTCACCCAGGCCGACGCGTTCGAGCAACTGCCTCGCCCGCTGGCGCGTCTTCGTCGGCGTCCGGTCGAGCATCCGTGGCATCTCGACGTTCTCCAACGCTGTGAGCGTCGGAATCAGGTAGAAGCTCTGGAAGACGAACCCGATCGTCTCCTTGCGTTTCCGGGTCCGTTCCCGGTCGGTGAACGTCGACACGTCCCGCCCACGCAGGCGCACGTCGCCGCTCGTGGCCACGTCCAGCAGGCCGAGCAGATTGAGCAGGGTGGACTTCCCGCTCCCGGAGGGACCGACGACCGCCACGAAGTCGGCGGGCGCGATGCCGAAGTCCACGCCTTTCAGCGCGCGGACGATCTGGCCGCCGGTCTCGTACTCTTTGACCACGTCGGTCCCGCGGATGATCGCGTCCGTCGGGATCGTCTCACTGGTCGCATGGTCGCCGGCTTCTTGCCACCTGCCGTCGTCTTCGTTCGGTTCGGGTGCCACAGCGGTCACCCCCGCCGGCGGTAGATCACGACCGCCGCGATCAGGGCCACGAGCACGACGATCGGCACGATGGGGAGCCCGCCCTGCTGTGGCGACCGATCCGGCGTCGCGGCCTGCGTGACGGGCAACTCGGTCGTGTAGTTGCGCCTGACGCCGTCGACCACGTAGCTCACCTCTACGGGGACCGTCGAGACGTTCCCTCGGATCGACGGCGTGAGCGTGAACGACGAGAAGTCGCTCGCGTCGATCGACCCGACGAAGTACTTCTTGCGCCCGACGTTCTCGGCCGCGCCCGTCGAGACGATGACCGACTGCACCGCGTCGGAGCCGACGTTGCTCGCGGTCGCGGTGATCTCGACCGTCGCGCCGCGGGCGACCGCTTCGACGCCGGTCAGCACCACGTCCCCGGGATTCGGAGGCGCGTCGAACGCTGCCTGGAACCGATCGGTTACCTGCTTGCGGGTGCCGTCGTCGGTGTAGTTCAGCGTCACCGTCACCGGGTAGGTGCCGCTCTCGGCGACGCGTGCGGGGAACCGGAAGTCGGTGGTCTCGCCGGCCTGGAGCCGGGAGGCAACTCGCTCGCTCGCGGTGAACGTCGCGACCGGTGACTCGACGGCCACTTCCACCTGGCTCAGGTCGCCGTCGAGTCCGTTCGCCACGGTGACGTTGACTGGCCGGGTCGTGCCGGGCAGTCCGTCGGCCACCGAGAGCGCCAGTTGCGGACCGTCGACAGCCGCCGTACCGCTGGCCGTGTCGAGGCGGACCGTTCGTTCGAGTTCCTGTGTCTGGCCCATGCTGTTCGTGTACTCGAGCACCGCCGTGAGACTGGCCGCGTCACCGTCCGGGAGCGACCCGGAGTAGGTGAACGTCCGCTTGGTACCGGGCTCGAGTTTCGCGTCGAGGCGCTCGGAATCGTCGATCCGGACGTTCCGGCCGTCGACGGTGAGATCGAGGCTCCGGATGGCTTCGGGCTGGCCGTTCGAGACGTTGACTGCGATCTCGCGGTACTTGCCGACCGATCCGGCCACGTCGATGCTCATCTTCGGGCCGCTCTCGGAGACGACGACCGTCACCGGATAGTGGAACTGGACCAGCTCGTCGTCGGCCGTCTCGACGGAGACGGTCAACTGGAGCTTCTTCACACCGGGGTCCTCGAACGTCGTCGTCAGCGGCGCGGTCACCGACCCGCCGGGGGTCAGCGTCCCGAGATTCCTGACCTGGCCGAACCGCTCGAAGCCGGACCGGCTCTCCAGCCGAACCGTCCGGACCTCCGCGGCCTCGGGACTGGCCGCCGCGTTCGATATCTCGGCGCTGATCTCGACCAGATCGCCGGGCGCGGGCTGTGAGGGCGTGACTTCCACGTCACTGAGCGAGATCTGTGGCCCGGCGGACTGGGTACTGTTCGCCGTGTTCGCAGCCGCGAGTGGTGCGCCGGCCGCGGACGCGACCAGCAGCACCGCGATAGCTATCGCCGTCACCGCCGATAGCGGCCGTGAGAGGGCGGTACTCATGACTGCAACCTCGGAGGGGAAGGACAGTTGGGGACCATCGTCCTATGCGTTGGTCTCCACTTCTTCCCATTAGAATTTTTTTACTTGACATTGGTAGCGGGGAAATTCACACGCCCGACCCACCACCCGCCAGCCCCGCCCGTATGTGCAGATTTATTAACATTGAGGTTGAACCCGGCATTGTTGATTAACAATGGTAACTGAAACGGAGGCAGCACGATGAGAGAGCAGTTCGCAGTCGAGGGACAGACCGCCATCGTCACGGGTGCGTCCCAGGGGATCGGTCGGTCCATCGCCGAGCGGTTCGCCGACGACGGGGCCGACGTGGTCATCTGTTCGCGCGAGCAGGAGAAAGTCGACGAGGTCGCCGAGGGCATCAACGCCGAAGACGGGGGCGAGTGTCTCGCAATCGAGTGTGACGTGACCGAGCGCGACGCGATCGAGGCGCTCGTCGAGGCCACAGTCGAGGAGTTCGGCGGCGTCGACATCCTCGTCAACAACGCCGGGGCCTCCTTCATGGCCAACTTCGAGGGCATCAGCGAGAACGGCTGGAAGACCATCGTGGACATCAACCTCCACGGTACCTACCACTGCACGCAGGCCGCGGGCGAGGTCATGCGCGAGGGCGACGGCGGTGTCATCGTCAACTTCTCCAGCGTGGCGGGCAATCGCGGTGCGCCGTTCATGAGCCACTACGCCGCCGCGAAAGCCGCGGTCTCGAATCTCACGTCGACGCTCGCTCACGAGTGGGCCGACGACGGCGTGCGGGTGAACTGTATCGCGCCCGGGTTCGTCGCCACGCCCGGCGTCGAGAGCCAGATGGGCGTCAGCGCCGACAACATCGACCGCTCGGAGGTCGACCGTCAGATCGGTCTCGAAGAGGAGATCGCCGACCTGGCCCAGTTCCTCGCCAGCGACGCGTCCTCGTACATCACCGGCGAGACCATCACGGCGAAGGGCGTCCCGGACATCATGGAAGATCCGGATATCTAGGGCCCCGATAACTCGCACCGATTTTTGACCCGGTCCCGTGAGTCACACCTGTAGCCTCGCCTCGCGGTCGAACGGCCGCCCCGAGGCGGCAACTTATTTCCCGGTTCCGGTCGGTAAAAGGGTATGGCACGTGACGTATTCCTGCCGGTCGCGGCACAGCCCAGCGTGGATACCCTCGTCGAACAGGCCCAGACTGCGGAAGAGCTGGGATACGGCCGCGCGTGGCTCCCCGAGACCTGGGGCCGAGACGCGGTGACCACACTCACGAGCATCGCCCACGGGACCGAGGAGATCGGTATCGGCACCTCCATCATGCCGATCTACTCCCGCTCGGCCGCACTCATCGGCCAGACCGCCGCCACCCTCCAAGAGGTCTCGGACGGCCGTTTCCGCCTCGGACTCGGCCCCTCCGGCCCTATCGTCATCGAGAACTGGCACGGCAAGGACTTCGACAACCCGCTGAAGTACACTCGCGAGACCGTCGAAGTCGTCAAGCAGGTCCTCTCGGGCGAGCGCGTCAGTTACGACGGCGAGTACTACGACCTCGACGGATTCCGCCTGCGCTGTGACCCGCCCGAACGGATGCCACAGATCGACGCCGCCGGGATGGGCCCCAAGTCCGTCGAACTGGCAGGCCGCTTCGCCGACGGCTGGCACGCTCTGATGCTCACGAAAGACGGCCTCCGGGACCGACTGGCCGACTTCGACCACGGTGCCGACCTGGGTGACCAGGACCGGAGCGACCAGGAGGTCACGGTCTCGCTGACCTGCTGTGTGGACGAGAACCGCGAGCGGGCGCGCCGACTCGTCAAGCAACATATCTGCTTCTATATCGGGGGCATGGGCACGTTCTACCGGGATGCGCTGGCCCGGCAGGGATACGAGGAACTGGCGCACGACATCGCGGACAACTGGGACGACGGCGACCGCGAAGAAATCGTCGCGGAGTTTCCGGAGGACCTGCTCGACGAACTCGCCGTGGCCGGTACGCCCGAGGAGTGTCGCGACCGTATCGACGAGTTCGAGGCCATCGACGGCGTCACCTCCGCATCCGTTTCCTTCCCCCGCGCAGCCGAACAGGCGGACATCCAGCGAACCATCGAGACACTCTCCCCAGATAACTGATAGGACCTGCTCGTCTCGACGAGCAGGTGACTTCGGGGGACGGACGGACTTTCCGGCCGACTTCGGGCTCGTTCCTGAAAACGTAGTGCGAACATATGCTGTGGTAGAGGCCGTTCACTACAGCCAACTGTTAAGACAGAAACTCGCCACATTTACACTTCTAATATGAAAGCCTATATATGACGTAAACGTTAATCGGGTTCCTATGCGTGGAAATGGCGGATTAGATGCCGTAGATAGACGGTCGTTCATGAAACGCTCGCTCGGTACCGCAGGGCTCGTCGGTGCCGCTGGACTCGCCGGTTGTTTCGGCGACGACGGCAGTGGCAGCGGCGAGGCTCCCGGTGCCGATGGCGGGATGGTCATGACGACCTCGACCCAGACCACGGCGGCGTACACGATGAGTACGGTCATCGCCAACGTCGTGAACCAGAACAACGACACGGTGAACGTCCAGGCCCAGCCAAGCGAGGGGACCAACGCCAACATCGGTCGACTCGCCCGGGACGAGTCCGACATCGCCTATATTCAAAACTGGACGGCGAGCAAGATCGCGAACGAGGAGGAGCCATTCAAGAACCTCGATTTCCAGCCGGTCCAGGCGTTCCACCTGTACGACCTGGCGTGGTTCATGTGCTCGGCCAACGACGGCTGGACCAGCGTCGGAGACATCGGCCAGGGTGACCGGATCTCTCCGACCCCGAGCGGTTCGGGGACCGCGGAGATGCTCGAATACGCGCTCGGCTTCGCTGAAACGGATGGCTACGAGCGTATCAGTATCGGGTACGGCACACAGGGCAGTGCTATGAGCGAAGGCCGACTCGACGCCGGTGCCGGCACGTTCGTCAACCTCGCGGTGGAGCCGAGCTGGCTCCAGCAGATGAAGAGTACAGTCGACCTCCGCCTGCTCCAGTTCCCCAGCGACGTGGTCTCCGAACTCGAAGAGGACCCGTCGGTCATCATGAGTGAGGTCGACACGACGCAGTTCGAAGGGTACGGGTACGCGCCCGACACGCTGAATACGCCGGCGCTCGCCTACAACTTCGTCACCCGGGACGACTTCGACTACGACACCCTCTACACGTTCCTGGAGACGCTGTGGGCCAACCGAGACGGTCTCGGCGAGCAGAACGCGCTGCTGGGCAAGATGGAGAACGGCGAGTTCTGGATCAAAAACGGCTACGAGACGCTCCCGTTCCATCCCGCTGCGGCCGACTTCTACAAGGAGAAAGGCGTCTGGAACGACGAGTACACGGTCGCCGAACAGTAGCGATCGGAGTCGGTTGCCACCGCAACCACGTTATCTATAGTTATGACCGATACCACGTCAGAAACCGAGATTTGGTCGCCGCGAGAGGACCTGGAGGCCTTCCGCGACCGGGGGACCGTCGAACAAGTACTGCTCGTCTTGATTACGCTCATCGGCGTCGGCCTCACCGCCGTGACGTTGTACTATGCCTGGGCCCGACCGATCGTTCGTGCCAAGTTCGCCGTCGGCTTCTTCGGCGTCGGCACGGCCCTGTACTACCTCGCGCAGGCGCTGTCCGTCGCCGAGGACCCAACCGACCGAAGCGACGCGACCTTGGTTTCGAACTGGCTGTCCGACCGGCCGTATCGCCTCGTCAGGATCGTCGACGGCATCGTCTGTTTCGTGTTGGCGACCGCCGCCATCGCGGCCAGCTTCTACGTCTTCACCAACTACCTTCGCCTCGACGGGCCCGCCCTCATCTCCGGCTTCCGGAACCTCGACCTGTACGTCGGGCTGGTCATCGTCACACTGGCCATCGACGCCACCCGACGGGCCTACGGCTGGTCCATCGCCCTCGTCGCCATCGGCTCGGTGCTGTACGCGTTCTTCGGCGAACTGATGCCCGGATTCCTCGAGCATCCCGGGTTCGCGCTCGAGGGGATCGCGACCTACGGTGCGGTTCGGCTCACCGGCGCGTTCGGGTTCATCATGGAGATCGGTGCGACCTGGGTCGCCATCTTCATCATGTTCGCCGGCCTCGCCCGCGAGTTCGGGGCTCTGGATGTCATTCTGAGCCTCGGACAGAAGTTCGGACAGAACATGAAAAGTGGCGTCGTCCACGTCGCCGTCATCTCCAGCATGGCCATGGGTTCGATCACCGGGAGCGCGGCCGCCAACGCCGCCACGACCGGTTCCTTCACGATCCCGATGATGAAAGATCAGGGCGTCCGGAAAGACTACGCGGCCGCAATCGAAAGCGTCGCCTCTTCGGGCGGACAGATCATGCCTCCAGTGATGGGGGTCGCCGCGTTCCTGATGGCCGATATCCTGGGCGTCTCCTACGTCCGAGTGATCCAGGCCGCGATCATCCCGGCGATCCTGTTTTACTTCTCGGTCGGCGTCGCCGTCCAGTTCGCCGTCCTACGGTACGGCTGGACCACCGAGAACACTGACGGTCCCGGGCTCCTGGCATCGCTGTTCAGTCGGGCTGCGCTGTTCAAATCGCTGTACGTGTTGGTCGTCGTCGCGTCGTTCTACGTGGCCCGGACCGCTCTCGGCCTCGGGATGCTCCCGTCGGCCGCGGTCGCCCTGGCGTCGCTGATCGTCGCGCGCCTGCTCCAGTCCGTGGCGCTATCGGCACACGACACCAGCCCGACCGAGGAGTTCGCTGGCGCGGTCGCCCGCTTCTACGACGGCACGCACTTCGCCATCCCGATGTCCGTGCTGGTCTACACGCTCGTGGTCATGGAGCTCTCGCCGATGGCGGCGGGGCTGTACACGTCGCTGACGATGATCGGGACGATGGTTCTCGGGAACCCGATCGCGACGCTCGCCCGCAACCTCGGCGGCCTCACTGACGAGGGTGACGCCCCCGCGACGAGTTCAGGCGTCTCCGTCGGGACGGCCGTCGAAAGGACGCTGGACACGTTCGTCGGAACGGTCTACAGGACGCTCAAGGGCTTCCGTCGCGGCGCGATGGACATGGCCCCGCTCGTGGGTGTCCTCGCCGCGATGGGCATCATCATCAGCATGTTGATCCAGACCGGGTTGACCTCCGAGATCAGCGTTCGGATGGTCGCGCTGGGTGGCGGCGTCCTGCTCGTCGTGTTGATCCTGGCGATGATCACGAGCATCCTGTTCGGCCTCGGAATGCCGACGCCGGCGGCGTACATTCTCGTCGCCACGCTTCTGGTGCGGCCGCTGGTCGAACTGGGTGTGACGCAGATCACGGCCCATCTGTTCGTGTTCTACTTCGCGATGCTGTCGGCGATCACGCCGCCGGTCGCGGTCGGTGTCGCCGTCGGCTCCCGGATCGCCAACAGCGGGTTCATGATTTCGGCCAAGCAGGCGCTGAAGATCGGTGCGGCCGGCTTCTTGATCCCGTACGCGCTCGTGGCCAACGACAGCCTCGTGAACTGGTCGCTGACCGCGACGCCGGTCGCGGTGTTCTGCGTGTTCGTCGGTGTCATCGCGCTCACGGCCACGACCATCGGCTTCGACGGCCGGCACGTCCTGGGGATCCCGCACCGGGCGGCGTACCTCGTGCTCGCTTTGGTGGCACTGTACGCCCCAGCGGCGAGTGCCTACGTCGGGAGCAGCGTGGCGATGATGCTGCAGATCACCGCGGCCGCCATCGCGCTGGCCGGCCTCGCGCTGACCCAGCTCGACCGGCTGCCGACGGCCATCACGCCCGCGCCACGAGCGCGGGACCGCTGACCGCAGCGTTCCCTCTCCCCTGCCGTTTTTTCGAGTGAACTCCGTACCGACGACCGTCCAGCGACGCCTGCCGGGACAGTATCAGTCCTGAATACGGAGACGATGGATACCTTCCACCGCCCCCTGCTACAGTGGCTCTGCTCGCGTCGGATACCCTTGATGTGCTGGTCGTCGACGACAGTGACTTTTTCGTGAGTGTCACTGCCGACAAACTCGGCGAGGAACACGGGATCGCGACGCGAACCGCCAACAGCGGCGCCGAGGCGCTGTCGATTCTCGAGGACGAATCCGTCGACTGCGTGGTCAGTGACTACCAGATGCCCGCGACGAACGGGCTCGAACTGTACCGCGGATCGAGGACCGGTACGGCATCCCCTTCCATGGTGACCGGTGAGGGCGACGAGATGGTGGCGAGCCACGCGATGAGCGTGGCGTCGACGAGTCGTTCAGGAAAGACGAGATCGCCGCGCAGGACCGACTGGAACCGCTCGCAAACCGAATCAAAAACGTCGTCGCACAGCAGCGGGCCCGCAACCGGTACGAGATGCTCGTCGACAACGCGCCCGACGAGGTCGTCGTCGTCCACGACGGCGAGACCGTGACGGAGGCGACCTGCCTCACCGGTGACGGCGGCGACGCCGGAGACGCCGGAGACGACGGCGGCTCCTTCGGCCGTCTATCCGGCAGCGTGTGACGTACCTCGGGGACAAGCCCCGAGGCACTCGCTTTGTTCCACCTGTAGATCGCGAGCACGGCCGAGATCGTCTTACCAGTTTTTTCCGGAGCGTCGCTGCTGGAAGCCGCTGGCAATCCCTCAGGCCTGGTGCTTAACTATTTTAGGGGTGCCCACCGGAGACACAGTATCTCCATGACAGGCTATACCGGTTCGGATCTGTTCGTCGACGCGCTCGAGCAGTACGGCGTCGAACACGTCTTCGGCAACCCCGGCACGACGGAGTTGCCGGTGCTGGAGGCGCTCGGTCGGAGCGACCTCGAGTACGTGCTGGGACTCCACGAGGACATCGCGGTCGGGATGGCCTCCGGCTACGCCAGCACGCGCCGGTACCACGGCCACCACGACGAGAGCGTGATGCCGGCCGGAGTGGTCAACCTCCACATCACGCCCGGGCTGGCCCACGGCACGGGGAACACCTACGCCGCCCAGTTCGCGGGCACGCCGCTGGTCATCACCGCCGGCAACCACGAGCGGGACTTCCGCCACGAAGAGCCCCTGCTCCACGGCGACCTGGAGGCGATGGTCGACCAGTTCACGAAGTGGTCCGACGAAGTGCTGGACGTGACGGCCCTGCCGACGATGCTCCGCCGGGCGTTCCGCGTCGCCCTGACGCCGCCGACGGGGCCGGTCTTCCTCGGGCTTCCCCAGGACGTGATGCTGTCGGAGACCGACCCCGACGCCATCGAGCCACTGGGACAGATCCCGAACGCCGGCCCGGGCGACGCCGGCCAGATCGACCGGGCGGCCGACCTGCTCGCCGAGGCCGACGACCCCGTCCTGATCCTGGGCGATCACGTCGCTCGCTCGGGGGCCGACGCCGTCGACGCGGCCGTCGACTTCGCCGAAGCCGCCGGCGCGCGCGTCCACGCCGAAATCCTCTCCTGTGAGGTGAACTTCCCCGGCGAACACCCGCAGTGGATCTCCCACATCCCGCCAAACGAGGGCATCGCGAGCATGCTCATGGACACCGACACGCTCGTGTTCGTCGGCACGTCGACCCACACGACCCTGCTGAACCACGAGAACGCGCTGGTCGACAGCGACACCACCTGCATCCACATCTCCGACGACGCCTGGGAGGTCGGGAAGAACCAGCCGGCACAGGCTGCCGTCGTCGGCGACCCCGGCCTCGTGATGGACCAGCTGGCCAGGCGCCTCGAAGATCGGATCGACGACGAGGAACGCCAGCGTCGGCTCGACAGCGTCGAGACGACCAAGCAGGCCCTCTCCAGTACGATCCAGTCGATGAGCGAGGACGAGACGCCCGAGGGCGAGACTCGTGCCTCCAAGGCTGCCCTCGTCGACGCGCTCAAAGAGACCGCGCCGGACGCGTACATCGTCGACGAGGGTGTCACCTCCAAGTATCCCCTCCTGATCCGCTGGGAGATGGAGGCCGAACAGATGATCTCGAACAAGGGCGGCGGCCTCGGCTACGGCCTCCCCGCCTCCGTCGGCGCGGCGCTGGCCGAGTCGATGCAGGACGACCCCCGCGACGTGGTGGGCTACATCGGCGACGGCTCGTACCTGTACTACCCGCACACGATCTACAGCGCAGTCCGCCACGACCTCGATCTCACAGTGGTCATCCCGGACAACCGCAACTACCGCATCCTGAAGGACAACACCATCTCGATCTTCGGCGGCGACGACGAAGACCACGACTACGTCGGTATGGACTTCGAGCCGCCGGTCGACCTCGTGAAGAACGCCGAGAGCCACGGCGCGCGGGGCCACCGCGTCGAGACGGCCGACGAGATCGCCGACACCTTCGCCGACGCGCTGGACCGGGAAGGCACGGACGTGCTGGACGTGCTGGTCCACGACTGAGTCGCGCTCACTGACCCGCTGGCGGCTGTCCGGTCGACAGGTATTTTTTCGACGCGGCGACTACCGCTCGACCGTGCAGAATCCGCTGTGGCGGCTGACGCGCAACGAGTACGGGCGGCAGGCCTACGAAATCCTCGCCGACCTCGGGATCAAAGTCGCGAAACTCGACCAGTACGTCTGCGATCTGACGACCGTGCCGGACGCCACAGCACCCGCCGGCGTCGACATCGACTGTCGCCGCGCAGGGGAACTCGACCGGTCGGAGGCCGATGCCTTCGTCGAACCGGCCCCCATCGACCGGGTGGTTACTGCCCGGATCGACGGTGACCTCGTGGGCTACTGCTTCCTGAGTCATAACCGCCCGGTTTACGTCGAGGCACTGGATTCAGAGCGCCTGTTCGACGGCGCGTACGTCTGGCAGGTGTTCGTCGATCCCGGCCACCGAAACCGGGGCATCGCCACGGCGCTGGTCCGCCGGGCGTGCCGCGAGGCGGCGAGTCGGGGCGCAGACCGCGCCAACGCCCTCGTCGCCGTGGACAACGTCCCTTCCAGGCGCGTCTTCGCCGCCAACGGGTTCGAACCGGAAAAGCGAGTCAGCTACTACCACCTGTTCGGGTTCGAGCGCCGCAGGACGAACCCACTGTAGTGTCGACGGGACCCTAACGGGGCGGCATACGGTCCTATATAGTACTTTTAGTCACCTTTATACAGTCAGTTAGCGTTCGATAAAAACAGGGAAGGGGCCCATGACCGACGTCAAAACACACGTTCGGACAGCGGTGCGGAACGTCAGGCGACAGGTCGACCGACGGAAACCGCCGGCCGACGAGGAGTACATGCTGTTCAGTCTCGGCGTCGCCGACTACATCAGCCTCGTGGCGCTGTTTTTCGGCTGGACGGCGACGATGTTGATCACGACCGGCGAACCCAACTGGGCGCTCGTCTCAATGTTGATCGCCTTCGGCTTCGACAAGCTCGACGGCTTCTACGCCCGTGCGTTCGGCGAACCGACGACGATGGGCCGACACATCGACGCGTTCATCGACGTGTTCACCTATCTCGTTCCCGCGGTCGCGATCTATCATTTCGTCCTGTCGCCAGCCATGTTCCTCAGCGTCCTCGTCGGCTTCACCGTCCTCGCGTTCGGGCTCCTCCGACTGGTCCGGTTCGCCAGTGAGGGTCTCGAAGACGACGACGGGACGAGTTACTATCGGGGCATCACCGTCGTCCACCTCAACGCGCTGGTGGTCGCCAACTACTTTTTCGCCGCCTTCGTCCTCCAGTGGAATGGCTGGCTGGCCGCCGCGACCGTCCTGCCCGCCGCACCGCTGATGATCTCGAACTACCGGAGCTACAAGACCGTCGGGAGCCACACCGTCGCGGGACTGCTCGCGCTCGCCGTCGTCGCGTTCGCGCTGGTCCTCGAATTCGGCCTCTGAGCCTCAGTCGTCAGTCGGTTCGGCCTGAACCCGCTCGCCCTGAGCCGTCTCGGGGAAGATCTTTCCCGGATTCAGCGTGTCCTTGGGGTCCAGAGCTCGCTTGAGCGCCCGCATCGCCTCGACGCTCTCCTCGCCGTGTTCGGACACGAGGTATTTGCGTTTCCCGCGGCCGACACCGTGTTCGCCGGTGCAGGTACCACCCATCTCGATGGCGCGCTCGACGATGTCGGTGTAGACCTCCTCGCCGGTCGCGATGGTCTCGGGGTCGTCCAGATTTACCATGACCGAGTAGTGGACGTTCCCGTCGCCCGCGTGCCCGAAGCAGGGGACGACGATGTCGTCTTCCGCCCCGCGATCCTTGGCGTATCGGATGATCTCGGGGAGCTTGCTGATCGGCACGGTGATGTCGCCGGGATGGAGCGGCTGGAGATCGGGCTCCCACATCTGGATCGCGAAGGCGAGTTCGGCGCGAGCCTTCCAGAGCTGATCCATCTCCTCTTCCTCGGCCATCTCGAACCGCTCGACGTCGTGGCCCTCGAAGATCGACCGGCAGTAGTCGATCTCCTCGTCGATGCCGTGGTTTGCGTGGAACTCCAGGAAGACCATCGGGTCCGGCGGGAGGTCGGCGTCGCCGTCGGCATAATCGGCGGCGATCTCGGCGCTCACGTCGTCGACGAGTTCGATCTTGGCCACGTCCACGCCGGACTGGATCGCGTCCATGACCGCCTCGGCGGCGTCGTCGAGCGTCGGGAAGATCGCCCGGCCGCCACGGATCTGCTGGGGCCGCCCCTCCAGCTCCAGCGTCGCCCGCGTCACGACGCCCAGGGTGCCCTCGCTCCCGATCAGGAGTTCCTTGAGGTTGTATCCGCTGGAGGTCTTGACGGCCTTCGAGCCGGCCTCGATCACGGAGCCGTCCGCGAGGACGGCCTCCAGTTCCAGCACCCAGTCGGCGATCTCGCCGTACTTGACCGTCTGCATCCCGCTGGCGTCGTTGGCGATCATGCCGCCGATGGTGGAGATATCGCCGGAAGAGGGCAGCGGCGGGAAAAAGAGGCCGTGCTGGGCGGCCTCCTCGTCGATCACGTCGCCCATCACACCGGGTTGCACGTCGATCTGGAAGTCGTCCGGGCGCACCGCCAGTACGTCGTTCATCCGCGTCATGTCCATGCTGACGCCCTCGTACTCGGGAACGGGGTTCCCTTCGAGGCTGGTGCCCGCGGCGTACGGTGTCACGGGGACGCCGCGTTCGTTGGCCGCGGACAGGACCGCGGATACTTCCTCGGTCGATTCGGGCCAGACGACGGCGTCGGGCTTGACGCCCGTCCCGGCCCCGTCGGAGGCCCAGTCACCCGCGTGGTTGTCCCGGTCGGAGTCACCGAACGACACCTGCTCGTCGGGCAGCACGTCCGTCAGAAACGAACAGTCGTGTGGCATTGTAGTACACCCACGCCCGGGCCGGCTTAAATCCATGCCGTACGCGGTCGGTTCGGTGATCGAGAGGGCCGTACCGCCGACTCACCCGCGACGGAACGTGGGGTGGGGGAGCAAAACGTGGGAGGCCGCCCCGCTATTTTAATACTCGGCACTGAGATTCGGACGTATGTACGACCGGATCTTGCTGCCGACGGACGGGAGCGAGGAGGCGACGGCGGTCGCAGACATGGCGCTCGAAATCGCAGCGACGCACGACGCGACGGTTCACGTGCTCAACGTCGCGGACACGACACGGGACAGCGTGACGAACGTCCGGGGTCAGATCGTCGACGCCCTCGTGGAGGAGGGAGAGCGGATCGTCGACGACGTCAAGGAGCGGGTTCGAGGCCGGGGCGTTCCAGTCCGAACGGAGGTCTTGCAGGGCGATCCGTCGCCGACGATCGTCGACTACGCCGCCGAGTACGACATCGACCTCGTCGTCATGCCGACACGGGGACGGCGCGGGCTGGAACGAGTTCTCCTCGGGAGCGTCACCGAACGGGTGGTCTCGTCGGCGCCGGCTCCCGTGCTCGTCTGCAACCCCGGCTCGGAGTTCGCGTTCACCTACCCCTCCGAGCGGGTCCTGATCCCGACCGACGGCAGCGACGCGGCCGACCGGGCGCTGTCGGTCGGGATCGATGTCGCCGACGCGACCGATGCGACCCTGTACCTCCTCTCCGTCGCCGAGACGGCGTCGCTCGGTCCCGACGTCCGCTCGGCCAGTACGACGGAGCGACTCACCGGGGCGGCCGAAGAGACGCTCGATGACGCCGGTACCCGCGCAGCGGACGCCGGTATCGACTCGCTCGAAACCGCCGTCCGGCAGGGACAACCCTATCGGGAGATCCGGTCGTTCCTCGACGACGAGGACATCGACCTGGTCGTCCTGGGCACCGGCGAAGCGTCCGATTTCGGCCGATTTCTCTGGGGCGGTGTCACGTCGAAACTCGTCAGATCGTCACCGATCCCGGTCCTGATGGCTCCGAATCGCGACGACTAGCTGCCGCTGAGACAACTCTCCACAACGGCAAAGTTCCCCCGAACCGGGGGACTTTATATAGAGGAGTTTCCATTGTAAGGCCATGAAGGTAGCTGAGGTAACAGAATTCGGCGGCAACGAGTACATAGAGATCAACGAGCGGGAGAAGCCGGAGCCCGGGTCGGGCGAGGTCCGGATCGAGGTGAAGGCCGCAGGGATCAACTTCGCGGACATCATGCAGCGCCGCGGGCATTATCAGGGCGGTCCCGAGCCGCCGTACGTCCCCGGGATGGAAGTCGCGGGCGTCGTCGACGCCGTCGGCGAGGGCGTCGGCCGTGAGGTCGGCGACGAAGTGATGGGGTTCGTCGAGGAGGGCGGCTACGCCGAGTACGCCATCGCCAACGCCGCCGGCCTGTTCGACCTCCCCGAGAACATGTCCTTCGAGGAGGGCGCAGGCTTTTCGGTCCAGTTCCTCACCGCCCACAACTGTCTGTTCGAGTGGGGCGACATGACCGAGGACGAGTCGGTGCTGATCCACGCCGCCGCGGGCGGGGTCGGTACCGCCGCCGTCCAGCTGGCCAGCAACGCGGGCGCAGAAGTGTTCGGCACCGCCAGCACGGAGGAGAAACTGGAACTTGCAGCGGAACTCGGCTGTGACCACCCGATCCAGTACACCGAGGAGGACTTCGTCGAGCAGGTCAACGACAGCACCGACGGCGACGGCGTCGACCTCGTGCTGGACGGCATCGGCGGCGAGACGACCACGGAGAGCCTGAAGGCGCTGACCCACTTCGGCCGGATGGTCTCGTTCGGCGCGGCCTCGGGCGAACCGGGCCAGCCCAACACCGCCGACCTGCTGTTCAACAACCACACTATCATCGGCTACCACCTCGGACAGGCCATGTACCGCGACCCTGGCCGCGTGTTCCAGGCCGTCCCGAAGCTGACGGGCCAGCTCGAATCGGGCGCCCTCGAAGTCATCGTCGGCACGAGCTTCGATCTCGAAGACGCCGCCGAGGCCCACCAGTACATCGAGGACCGGAAGTCCAGCGGAAAGGTCGTCCTGACGCCCTGAGCCGCGGTCTCCTGGCTCGAAGCGACCAATACCATTAGGAACCGGTAGTCCCTAGCCCGGGTGATGACCCGTGAGGCAGTCCGAGCCGGGTTCGAGGAGTTCGTCGGTGACATCGTCGACACAGCCTACGACGAGTTCGACGTTGTCGCCGTGTTGCGTGGCGAATCGGGTGCCAGCGGCCGGTTGCTCAACAGGCTCCTCAAGAACAGCCGCCGCCTCGACCAGCGCGTCGTCCGCCCGGAGTTGCGGGCGTACCGCCGACAGGTCCTCGACCAGTTCGAACCGATCCTCGCCTACGCCGCCGACGCCGACGGTGACTTCGAGGACTACCGCGACCGCGTCCGCGATGCCGACGTGTATCTCGATCACCTCCGGCCCAGCGTGCGGGGCGACCGGCGGCGGACCATCGAACAGGCCCAACTCGACAGACAGCGTCGACTGGCCGAAGCCGCCCGGCCCCTGGTCGAGTCACCCGAGTCCGATTTCTGGGCCGCCGCCGTCGACGCACTGGATCGCGACCACGCCCGCGACCTCGTTCAGACCCACTTCACCTTCACCGATCCGCTCCGGGCGGACCCGGACGCGTACGTCTTCGAGACCGAGATCGAACCGGGCGACGTGTTCGGCGGTCCCCTGACCGCGAGACTCCCCACGGTCACCGTCGAGTACACCGACGAGGTGATGCGGGTGCTGGAACGGGCCGAAACGACCGTCGTCGAGCGAGCGTTGTCGGAACTCGACCGCCGGTTCGACGCGGAGTGAGCCGCCTCAGCCGTCCGCCGACCACAGCGTCAGTCCGTCCCGCCGCCCCTCCAGTACGTCGAATCGCTCGTCTCGGCGCTGTTCGAGCCAGTAGAGCAGTCGCTCGGCCCAGACGAGTTTCCGCTCTTTCGCCTCGCTCACGGTCGGGTCGTCGAAGTCCCAGCCGACGAACACCAGTTCGGCCGCCCCGAAGTGATCCGCGAGGAACGCCGCCCGGTCCCCGTCGGTGAACCCGCCGACGTTCCGGACCGGTCCTGCAGGCTCGGCCTGTGTCGTCGGGAGTACCTGCTCGCCGTCGAACCGGGGCACCCACTCCCGAACGGCCGCGACGTTGTCGCCGTGGGCGTGGGTCGCGACCGGGACACCCCGCTCGGTCAGTTCCCGGGCGGTATCGGGGTTCTTGTCGAGGTCGGTGACCATGCAGTCCACGGCGACGCCGGCATCGTGGAGGGTGTCGGCGGCCGTCGACGCGGCGACCACGGCGTCGGCCGCTGCTGCGCGGTCGGTCTCGGACGGCAACGACGGCCCCGCTCCAGCTATCGCGACGCGCTGGCCAGTCAGTTCCAGCCGCGACGTGTCGAAGGGCGCGACGAGTTCGGCGAGTACGTCACGGGCCTGTTCATCGGCCTCGCGGTCGTAGCCGAGATCGGTCAGGATAGCCTCGTAGACGGGTTCCCAGGTGTGAAATTCCATGCTACGCACTCACCAGTTGGGTCCTATATAAATCGAGGTGAGCCGAAGTGGCACAACCTGGTACCCCTACCCGGGTGCCCTTTCGGCCTTCACCACCCTCTTCTGGCGCATCTGGCATAAGTTTTCTCTTCGTCAGACACTCCGGTCGGCCGTCGTACGGCGGCTGATGGCCGACGAGTAAGCTGGGCTTACGGGTCCGGTAGTCCGTCCGTAATCGCCGACAGGGCGGGTGCAACCGCATCTCCCTCGACACCCGCCGCCAATCGCCGGAGGGCACCGACTGTCCCGAACAGGAGGAGGGACCCGTTGCCGTCACCGTCCCCGCCGCTCTCGACGGCCGTGACGCCATAGGTGCCGGCCTCGTTGCGGAGCAGTTCTCTGGCTCCCCGGTCGAGCCCCGACACCTCGAACACCCGGGCGACGGCGTCGTCGGCGTAGGCACCGTCGACGCCGAGTCGGTCGAGATGCCGGCTCATCTCACCGGTCGTGGCCAGGTCCAACTCCTCGACTTCGGGGGTTCGGACACGCTCGCGGGTGAAGGCGTCGCCGACCAGCGCGGCGTCGCGGGTCTCTTCCACGTCGTGGGTCCGGATCACGTGCGCGCCGCGCTCGACGGCCATCGCTGTGGCCGCGAGACTCACGGGGAGGGCCTCCTCGGTCGTCCGGCCGGCGATCTCCCGGAGGAAGTTCTTCCGGTTGATCGAGACCAGCAGCGGGTAGCCGTAGCCCCGGAACTCCCGAAGCCGGTCGAACGTCTCGCGGTCGTCCTCGGTGGTCTTGTCCTCGCTCCAGCCGCCGAACGCGGGATCGAGGATCGTCTTGTCGGTGAACCCGTTCAGCTCCAGGGCGTCGTAGATGTCGTCCACGTCCTCGATTGCGCCCGGCCGTTCCAGATCCGGCGGGCTGGCCATCTTCCCGACGGCCACGTCGTAGTCGGCACAGACCTCGGGCATCTTCGGGTCGGCGAACCCGCAGATGTCGTTGACCATGTCGAACCCGCGGTCGAGGGCCGCCTCGGCGACCTCGTGATAGCGGGTCTCGATGGAGAAGACGGCGTCGCCGGAGACGCTCCGGATGGTCTCGACCGCCGTATCGAGCCGGTCGAGTTCCTGCTCGGCGGACAGCACGTCGAACTTCTTGTTTGCCGACTCCAGTCCTACGTCGACGATGTCGGCCCCTTCGCCGATGAGTTCCTCGTCGACGTACTCGGCGGCCTCCCCGGGGTCGTCGTAGACGCTGGGGTCGTATGGCGACTCGCTGGAGACGTTCAGCACGCCCATGATGCGGGGCGGATAGTCGTCACCGATGCCCAGCCCGGCTGCGTCGACGTTGCGCATACCCCTCCCAGGGAATCCACGCGGTAAAACGACGTGATTCGTGCCGGGGGTTTCCCGTCAGGCCTGCTCCCGTCGCTCGACGCCCGTGATCTCGAACCGTGCGCCCCCGTCGGTACCGTCCGTGACCCGGATCTCCCACCCGTGGGCGGTGACGATCTCCTCGACGATATTGAGCCCGAACCCGGTTCCGTCGTCGTCGGTCGTGTAGCCGTGTTCGAAGACGTCCTCGCGCTCCTCTGCCGGGATGCCGGGCCCGTCGTCTTCGACGTAGAACCCGTCGGAGAGCGTGCCGACCCGGATCGTCACGTCTCGGCCCCCGTGTTCGATCGCGTTCCGGAAGAGGTTCTCGAACAGTTGCTGGATGCGGCTGGTGTCGACGGAGATGGTCCGGTCGGTGTCGACGACCAACTCGGCGTCACCCGTCTCGACGGTTTGCCAGCAACTCTCGACGAGGGGGGCGATGTCGACTGGCTCTCTGTCCTCGACCTGTTTGCCGTGTCGGGCGATGGCGAGGACGTCCTCGACGAGTTCCTCCATCCGGACGAGTTGGTCCTCGACGACGGCGAGGTGTTCGGAGTCGCTGGCCTGTCGTTCGAGCTCCAGCCGTGACTGTGCCGCGTTGAGCGGATTGCGCAGATCGTGGGTGACGATGCTCGCGAACTGTTCGAGTTGCTCGTTTTTCCGTTCCAGTTCGCGCTCGCGCTGGCGGCGATCCGTCACGTCCTGGAGGATCCCGTCGATGTAAGTCGCGCCGTCCTCTTCCGTCAGGATCGCGGTTAGTGTCACGTCGATCCGTTCGCCCGAGAGCGTCCGGTGTTCGACCTCGAATTCGGTGATACGTCCGTGCTCCTGCAGTTGGGCTCTGAACTCGGCGCGGTCGTCGGCGTCGGCGTAGAACGTGTCGACGCTTCTGTCCAGCAGTTCCGATTTCGAGTAGGCGTCGTAGATCGACACGAGCGACGAGTTCACTTCGACGAACTCCCCGCCCGCCTCGGGCGTCGTTCGGTAGACGCCGACCGGCAGGTTCTCGATGATGTTCTCGTAGCGCTGGAGCCGTCGCTCGTACGCCTTCCGCTGGGTCACGTCCGTGTTGATCGCGACGAACCGGTCGATGGTGCCCGTCTCGTCTTCGATGGGTGCGATCGTCTGTTCGACGACGTACCGCTGCCCGTCCCGACGCTCGTTTATCACCTCGCCTTTCCAGACGTCCCCCGAGAGGATCGTGTTCCAGAGCCCGGCGTAGAACTCGGGCTTGTGTTCGCCGGAGTTGAGGATGTTCGGATTCTCTCCGACCGCTTCCGTCCGGGGATAACCCGTCGACTCCTCGAACGCGGGATTGACGTACTCGATGGTCCCGTCCGTGTCGGTGATATAGATCGCGTGGCCGGCCTGTTCGACGGCCCGACGGAATCGACGGCGTTGGCGTTCTTTCCGCTTTCGGTCGGTCACATCGGTCAGCGTCACCACGACGCCGTCGATTGCCGGATCCTGCAACTGATTCCGACATCGACACTCGACCCAGCGGCGGTCGCCGTTCTCCGGCCGGACGCGGATCTCGCTGGTCACCGTCCGGGCCGGATTCGCGAGCACGGTCTCGAACATATCGCGTACCGAGTCGCTGTCGACGGGTTCGACCGCTCGGAGCGCGTCGTCGCCGACGACTGTCGACGGGGCACAGCCGAACAGCCGCTCGGTGGCGGCGTTCGCGAAGGTGACCGTTCTCGACTCGTCGACGACCCAGGTCGCCTCGGTCGCCGCCCCGACGAGGGCCGAGGCCAACTCGTCCTGATCGCTCCGCCCCCGGCTGTGACCCCGTTCGACGGCCTCGCGGACGCGTTTGGCCACCGTCGCGTACGGTTCCGGATCGGCATCCACGAGTACGTACTCGGCCCCGCTGTCGTCGCGCAGGTCCGCGAGTACGGTGGTTTCGTCGTCACCGACCAGAACCACGAACGGGAGCCTCGGCGCTCGCTCGCGAGTGGTCTGCCGGACGCTCCGTGCGTCACCGTCCGGTAACTCCGCGTCGCAGACGACACAGTCGAACGGCTCCGCCGACAGCCGGTCGAGCGCGTCGGCCGCCGTCCGTTCGGCAGCGACGTCGAGAGATTCAGATTTGATATGCTCGGCGAGCCCCGGTACGAGTCGATCATCGCTCCCGACGTAGAGAACACTGAAACTAGGGCCTTCAGTCATAAATCTTTAGTTAGTTATCGTCCGTTTGAGGCGTGATTATCAAATACTACCCGGTCCATCTCAGATTCCGAGAACTGGAGCGCGTCGCTGGAGGCCGAGTCGCGCGCTTTTTGGTCGCCAAACGAGTACGGCCGGTATGGGCAAGGTCAATATCGGGTTGCGTGGCTGGCGGTTCGACGAGGACGAAGTGTTCGACGAGGACGGCGATCTCGAGCCGCTCGGAACGCTCGAACCCGAGACGCGCGACCGCATCGTCCGGCTCTCGACGATGATGGGCGAGCCGTGTGACGCCTGCTATCTGGTCCACGGCGACGAGAACATCCAGGAGTGCAACGTCGCCCGCGTCGTCTACGGCGAACCACTCGGGGAAGTCCTCCTCTGTCCGGAACACGAGGCCGACTTCCTCTACTGGTTCCGCGAGGAGGGCGGCAAAGACTACGCCGGCGAGACCGAGCTGGAAGACGCCTTCCACGCCTGGTTCGACGACGGCGGCCGCGCCCCGGACGGATACGCCGGCATCGACCACGTCGACACCGACGCCGACGACATTCCCGCGCCCGACCCTGCCGAGGAACTCCCTACCCTCGAAGAGGAACTGGAGAAGTTGGACGACGAGAAACTGGACGACCTGGGCGTCGACCTCAGCGAACTGGATCTCTGATGGTTGCAGTCGCCGTCGTCGACGCGACCGAACCCGGGAACGTCGGCACCATCGCCCGCTCGATGAAGAACTTCGGCCTCTCGGACCTCCTCCTCGTGGATCCGCCCGAACTCGACCCGGAGGGCGAGGCCTACGGCTTCGCCGGTCAGGCCCGCGAGGACGTGCTTCCCGAGGCCCGCGAACTCTCCTTCGACGAACTCGTCAGCGGGTACCACACCGTCGGCACGACCGCGGTGACCAACGAGGACGCGACGAAACACGTCCGCTATCCGTTCCTGCGGCCCGCCGATCTGGCCGAGGAACTCGCTGGCATCGCGGCCGACACCGCCGTCGTCTTCGGCCGGGAGCGCGTCGGTCTCACCAACGACGAACTGGCCCGGATGGATCAGGTCTGTTCGATCCCCGCCAGCGCCGAGTACCCGGTCCTGAACCTCGGGCAGGCCGCGACCGTCGTGCTGTACGAGTTGCGGGATTCGACCGTCGAGGAGACTCAACACCCCGACGAGCGCCACGAGCGCGCCGATCAGCAGTCGGTCGAGGGCCTCCACGAGCAGTTCGGGGCGTTTCTGGAGGATATCGGCCACCCCGAGGAGAAGCGTGCCAAGGCAACGCGGCTCTGGCGGCGGTTCGTCGGCCGCGCGCATCCCACTGGCCGTGAAGCGAGAACGCTACGCGGGATCTTTCGGCAGGCCGGCCAGCGGATCGACCGGGCCGAGAACGGCGACGAGGACTGATTACGCCCGCTTCTGGATCTCCTCGCGTAATACTTCGCTCACGAGGTCGCCGTCGGCCTGTCCGCGAAGGGCTCCCATGCACTCGCCCATGAGTCCCGAGAACGCACCCATTCCCTCCTCTTCGACCTGGTCCGCGTTGCGCTCGACGACCTCGACGACGGCCTCGCGGACCTCGTCCTCGCCGGCACTGCCGAGGTCCTCCTGCTCGGCTGCTTCAGCCGCGGACAGTTCGGGGTTCTCCGCCAGCGCGGTCAACAGGTCCGGGACGCCCTCTTTCGCGACCTCGTCGTCGGCCAGCAGGTCGAACACGCCCCGGAAGTGGTCGTCGGTGAGGTTCTCGACGGGCACGTCGTCCCGCCGGAGTTCGGTCACGTCCGATTCGACCGTGCGGGCCGCGAGGTTCGGGTCGACGCCCGTCTCGACGCCCTCCTCGAACAGTTCCCAGCGGCGACCGTAGGCCACCTGTTCAGCCACGCCCTCCCCGAGACCGAACTCCTCGGTGTAGCGCTCGACCTTCTCGGTGAGCAACTCGGGCGTCTCGACTGTCGTGGGATCGGGTTCGACGGGTGGTACGTCCGTCTCCGGATACATCCGCGCCGCCCCCGGAAGCGGACGGAGGTATCGGGAGGTGCCGTCCTCGTTGGCGTCCCGGGTCTCCTCGGGCACGCCGTCCATCGCCGTCTCGGCGCGCTCGGCGACGGCCTCGACGGCCAACTCGGCCGTCTCGGGGTCGTCGGCGACGATGGCCACCGCGTCGTCTGGCTCGGCACCGACTGCCTCCCGGAGCGCCTCGACTTCGGGCTCGGTGACGCCGTAGGCCGGGAGTTCGTCAGTGTGGAAGATGCCGCCCGCGCCGTGGCGCTTGGCGTGGTCGGAGAACTCCGTGCCGAGCCGGCGGTCTGGCTGGATTTCCCGGCCTACGATGCCGTCGAACCCCTCCAGCAGGACCGCCTGCACGACGCCGCCCGAGGAGAGCGCGCCGCCGATGACACCCGAGTCCGTCTCCTCGAACACGTCGGTCACGTCCTCGGGTTCGCCGACGGCGGCGTCGCGCTCGGCCAACTCGTCGGCGATATCGACGAGTTCGACCTGCCGGCGGACCTCGTTGCGCACGAGGTCGTCGATGTCGTCGAGGCTCTGGACGCCTTTCATCTCGATGCGTGCGCCGTCGGCGATGGAGACGTTCACGTCCTGGCGGATGGTGCCGAGGCCGCGCTTGACCTGTCCTGTCGAGCGCAGGAGCATCCCGATCCGCTTGGCGGCCTCCTTGGCCTGCTCGGGCGAGCGGATGTCGGGTTTCGTGCCGATCTCGACCAGCGGAATCCCGAGCCGGTCGAGGCTGAACCGCACCCCGCTATCGGTCTCTTCGACGCGCTGGCAGGACTCCTCCTCCAGCAGCATGTCCTCGATGCCGACCGGCCCCTCGGAGGTCTCGATCCGCCCGTCGTTTGCCACCAGCATCGACCGCTGGAAGCCCGTGGTGTTGGAGCCGTCGACGACGATCTTGCGCATGACGTTGACCTGATCGACGACCTGCATGTCGAGGAGCTGGGCGATCTCCAGGCTCGTCGCGAGCGCCTCCTCGTCGACGCGGTGTGGCGGCTCGTCGTCTTCCTCGACCAGACAGGTCGTGTCGTAGGCCAGATACTCGAACTCGCGTTCGATCTGGCTCTCTTCGAGCGCGGCCTCGTCGATCTCGCCGAGTTCGGATCTGGTGGGGTGGAGATAGCGGGTGAACCGTCGCGTCGACTCTTCCGGTTCGCGTAACTCGGTCGGACACGCACAGAACAGCTTCGTCTCGGTGTCGAGTTGCTGGTGGATCTCCAGGCCGGCCACCAGCCCCAGTTCCTCGTAGTCGAAGGCGTCCGCGTCAGTCATTGCCCGAACCTGCGAGGCCGGCGGTCAAAAAACGCACCCTTCCGGTCAGTTCGTCGCCAGACCGTCGACCGCGGCGACGGCCCAGGCATAAATCGCCTCGGAACCGACGAGACAGGCACTTTTGGGTCGGTCGTGAACGAAGACCATGACCGACACCGAGAAACTCGCCGAAGAGGTCGCGCGCGTGCTCGAACTGCCGACCGACGAACTCACCGAGGAACTGCCCGAGCTACTGGCGGATCTCGAAGGCGAGGTCGAAGTGCTGGCCCTGGAGAACCCCCTGCTTCTGTCCGACGTGATCGACCGCGTCGGCGACGTGGACGTGGCCGAATTCGCCGCCGAGAACCCCGAGACGGTCGACCAGTTCCAGGAACTCCAGTGGCAGGGCGTCGAACTGCTGGCCCAGTTCAGCCCCGACGTGCAACAGTCAATCGAGGAGGACACCACGGTGAACTTCGAGGCGACGGACGCCCCGATGGCCAGTCACCTGGAACTCGACGCCGACGCGGGGGCCGTCTCGGGCGGCGCGGGGCTGGCCGAGACCCCGGACCTCGAAATCCGCGGGCCGGCCAACACGCTGACGGCGCTGACGACTGGCCAGCTCGATCCGGTCTCGGGCTACGATGACGGCCAGTTCGAGATGGACGGCTCCGAGGCGACCGGTGACCAGCTGGCGACGACGATGGGGAAACTCGCCGAGAAACTGCCGGACAACTAATTCTGCGCGCGGTAGAGCCGGACCGGACAGTCACGGTATTTCTCGCCGGGCCACTCCGGACAGCCACGGTTTTCGCCGTCGCTCGGACGCTTGCCAGGCGTGTGATCGGTCGCCAGTAGCTATTCTTACGCAGAAATATAGCTGAAATCACTGTGGTAGACCCGGTGACCAAAGATCGGAGATCGGACACGTCACGTACACGCGAGCGCAACTGGCGACGAAACTGGCGCGGTCACACGCCGCCGCGCGCAAGATGGCCAGGTCGAACGCGACGTTTGCCGGGGTCGACATCACGAAATCCGAGATCGAGACGGCCCTGGGGACCCCGTCGTCCTACAACTCGGCCGCGGACTGGCTGGTCTGGGCCGGCGTCCACGAAGGGTTCTGGTACGACACGTACACGAAGACAATCCACGAGGACGACGCGACTTGGTATCGACCGGACACCGAGTCGTCGCCGGAGTTCAACAGCGACACGCTCCACCAAGACGTTCGCTTCTGGACAAACGAGACGTTCCTCCGGGCGGGGTGGAACGAATCGAACCCAGACGCCGCCTTCGTCCGGGAATGGGACCCCAAGGACTGGGGCCCGACCGATCACGGTCACAGGAAGGGGTACGTCGGCACTCACGTCGGCTATCCGTTCTCGAAGGGCGAGGCCAGCTGTATCGTCTGGATCACGCCACACCCGGACCTGCCTCGACGGCTCCGGACGAGCGCGACGCCGAAAGGCTGGGACCGGGGCGACGGTCAGTGGAGCGTCAAACTCCGTGACGAGATGTTGACCCCCAGTCGCCGAGAGAAGTGAGTCGACGGTCTGTGGCGCTCAGTCGTCGGCCGACAGGATGCCAGTCTCGGTCATCTTCATCGGGTCGAGCACGTCGTCGACCTCCTCGGCGTCGAGGTAGCCCTCTTCGAGGACGACCTCGCGGATCGTCTTGCCGTCGGCGAGTGCCTTCTTCGCGACTTTGCTGGCCTTGTCGTAGCCGATGGCAGGGTTGAGCGCGGTCGCCAGCGCCATGCTCTGCTGGACGCGCTCCTCGCAGTGCTCGGCGTCGGCTTCCAGCTTGTGGACGAACTTCTCGCCGAAGGTCTCGCTGGCGTTGGCCAGTAGCTTCGCCGACTGGAGGAAGTTGTGCGCGAGGACGGGCTTGTAGAGGTTCAGGTCGATCTGGCCCTCGGCCGCGCCGGCCGACACCGCGGCGTCGTTGCCGACGACCTGCTTGTGAACCTGGTTGACAGCCTCGGCGACGACCGGGTTGATCTTGCCGGGCATGATCGACGACCCGGGCTGGTTCTCGGGCTGGTCGATCTCACCGAGCCCGTTGCGCGGGCCGGAGGCCAGCAGCCGCAGGTCGTTGGCGATCTTGTTCAGCGAGCCCGCGATGGTCCGAAGCGCGCCGTGGGCCTCGCTCATCGCGTCGTGAGCGGCCTGGGCCTCGAAGTGGTTGTCGGCCTCGCGGAGCTCCAGGCCCGTCTCCTCGCTCATGTACTCGGCGGCGAGTTCGGGGAAGTCCGGGTGGGTGTTCAGACCCGTCCCGACGGCGGTGCCGCCGAGCGCGAGTTCGCTCAGGTGATGCCGGGTGTCCTCGGCGCGGGTGATGCCCTTCTCGACCTGCGCGCGGTAGCCGCCGAACTCCTGGCCCAGCGTGACGGGCGTGGCGTCCTGGAGGTGGGTCCGCCCGGTCTTGACCACGTCGGCGAACTCCGCCTCTTTGGCTTCGAGTTCGTCACGCAGGACCTCCAGCGCGGGGATGAGGTCCTTCTGGACGGCCTCCATCGACGCGACGTGCATCGCGGTGGGGATCACGTCGTTGCTGGACTGGCCGAAGTTGACGTGGTCGTTGGGGTGAATCTCGCGGGTACCGATCTCGCCGCCGTAGAGCTCGGTCGCGCGGTTGGCGATGACCTCGTTCGCGTTCATGTTCGAGGAGGTCCCGGAACCGGTCTGGAACACGTCGACGGGGAACTGGTCGTCGTGCTCGCCGGTGATGACTTCGTCGGCGGCCTCGACGATGCAGTCGGCCTTGTCCTCGGGAATCGTGCCGAGCTCCTCGTTGGCCTGTGCGGCGGCTTTCTTGACGATCCCGAGTGCGCGAACGAACCGACGGCCGAAGGTCACGTCGGAGATGGGGAAGTTCTCGACGGCGCGCTGGGTCTGTGCGCCCCAGTAGGCGTCCGCCGGCACCTGCATCTCGCCGAGACTGTCCCGCTCCGTACGGTAGTCCTCGTCAGTCATGATCGTCCGAATCTCCGTCCGGAACGGTCCTAAAAGCACACGGTCCGGACCGAGCACCGCCGGTCAGGTCCCGCCGTGCAGACTCGCCTGCAACCGCTCGCGGTTCAACTCGTAGAGATCGCTCGCCACGTCGGCCTCGATGTCGTAGGCGGTGGCGTCCTGGCGGCCCAGCAGGGACGCGGTAGCGGTGTCGGCAGTCAGGTGTGCGAGGTCCAGCCGACGCTGGAAGACGGTCCGCTGGCGGATCACCGTCTGGAGCCGGTAGTAGGGCACGATCCGCGTCTTCCGGTTCCAGAAGCCGTCCCGGACGACGAAGTGGTCCTCGCCGACACAGTAGCCGCGGTGTTTCCACTTCAGGTGCGCGGCCGGCGGGACCCCGATCAACAGGAACAGCGGCAGGTACCAGAGACCGAACGCAGGGACGGCGACGGAGAGCCCGAACGTCAGCGCCGACAGGCCGAGGACGACCAGTCCGTACCGAACCGCGTAGCGTCGCCGCGCTCGTTTGGGCGAGCGGGTGAAGGACAGCTCGTCGAACGGTTCGAGTTCCCGCGCCAGTGCGAGCGTGTGCTCCCGGTCGGCCAGCGGAATCGCGGACTGTGGTCCCTGGTCGCTCTGGCCGGGGCTGTAGCCGGCCGTCTCGACGGCGAACCCGGCGTAGCCGAGCGCGCGCATCAGGACGTTCTCCTGGATCGTCAGGGTCTGAATCTTGTCGGTCGGGATCGACCCGCTGTAGCGCTGGAGCAGGCCCCGCTCGTACACCAGATCCTCGCCCTGCCGACCGAGCGTGAACCCGTAGTACTGCAGGAACGTGACGACGGTGCTCACCGCCCACATCGTCACGGCGGCGAAGGCGACGGCCAGCAGACCGATCAGAATCGCCAGATCCGGCGTGCTGGTCAGCGCGTCGACCGGTGCCTCGATTCCGGTGACGCTCGCGAACAGGCCGACGAGCAGGTCCTCCACGATAGGAAAGCCAAAGAGGAGGAAGGCGACGGATGCGAGCTGGAAGGAGGTGAGCGCGAGGACGAGCAGTTCGGTCGACCCGAGCTCGAACAGCGTCGTCTCGGGTTCGAGGTCGCCCTCCCGCGAGAGCCGGTCGGCGACAGCCTCGGGATCGGTGTGGCGTGTCTCGGACGGACTGTCGGTCGCCGCCGCCGTCGCCCCCCTCTCTGTCTCGGCGGGCTCGGCCTCGTCTGTATCCGCTGTGTCGTCTTCGCGAGCGCGGGCCCTGCGATCACGGACCTCGCGCTGGAGGCGACGGGCCTCGTCGGCGGCGACGAAGTTCAGCGTCGCCTCGGTCTCCGAACCGCCGGCGGTCTCGATCTGGACGATGGCGACGCCGACGATCCGGTGGAAGATGCTCTCGGTTACGTCGACGTTCTGGATGCGCCGATAGGGAATCTCCCGTTCCTGTCGGCCGATCACACCGGAGTACACGTCGAACGTGTCCGGCGTCAGCGCGTACTCGAAGCGGTAGTAGTAGGCGACGCCGTACGCAACACCGACGACGAACAGGAGGACGAACAGCCCCGCGATGAGGGCGAACGAGCCGAGCAGTTCCGGAGCCACGAACCGCCCGATGCCGGTCAGGACGAAGGCCATCGACGCCGCGACCAGCCCCCGCTGGAGACTTCGCGTGACCGCACTCAGCGGGTGAAGTTTCATACGCCGTCCTCCGGTTCGCTCTCGATGGCCAGGTCCCGGAGCCGATTCCGGAGGTCGCGGGCCTGATCGGGTTTCAGTCCCGGAATCGTCACGTCGGCCCCCCGGGAGCCGGCGGTGTAGACGACGACCTGCCCGAGCCCGAGCAGGCGGTCGAGCGGCCCGCGCTGGGTGTCGACGTGCTGGACCCGGACATAGGGCACGGCGGTCTCGACGTTCGTGATGACGCCACGTTCCAGTTCCAGGGCATCGTCGTCGAGTCGGTAGCCCCAACTGCGGTACAGCGCCTGGATGTACGCCGCCGCGAGGAGGGCCAGAACAACCGCGAAACCCGGCCCGAGCAACGGCGAGAACTCGAGGACGAACCGGTCGATGGCGTAGACGATCGCCCCGAGAATCGCGACGACGACGAGGGCGACGATTCCCCACCGGACTCTGACACGCGACTGGAGGGCGTTCATATCCCGTCAGTTCGGCGGCGTCTCCGAAAGCGTTCCGGAAGCCGACACGCCTCGCCGGTCACGTCCACCGGTCCAGTCCGGTCTGGACCGTGGCGTCCGCGATCCGCTCGAAGCCGCGTTCGACCTCGTCGGCGGCGACACCCCACTCATCTGTGACGAACGCCTCGGCCGCCTCGATGTCCGGCTCGATCTCCGTGTCGAAGGTCACCTCGTCTGTCACTGGCGGGTCCAGAAAGAGGCTTCTGATGCGGTCGACGTTCTCGACGTACACGTCGCGGGCCTCGAAGACACCCCAGACGTCCCCGTGTTCGCTGACCGTCTTCACCGCGGTCTTGGGACCGATGCCGGAGACGCCCTCGTTGAAGTCCGTCCCACAGAGGATGCCCACGTCGACCAGTTGCTCCCAGGTGAGGTCGTGTTCCTCGAGGGTAGCGTCGAGGTCCATGCACTCGGGGTCACCCTTCGAGGTGAGTTGCCGGAGGGTCAGCGGCGAGCCAAAGAGCAGGGCATCGTAGTCCTCGGTGCCGGCGTAGTCGACGGTTCCCGAGCGGGCCATGCGAGCGGCCTGTGCCTCGCCCTCGGCGGGGGCGTCGACGACGGGCACGTCGAGCAGGGCCAGCAGTTCCCGCGTCGTGTCCACGATGGTGTCGGTGAGCCGCTGGGTTCGGGAATCCAGTTTGGCCACTTCGACCGAGTCGCCCGCCTCGCGGGCTTCTTCCAGTTGCTCCTCGTACTTCTCTCGCTGTTCGCGGCGCTTCTGGACCTCGGCTTCCTTGAGATCGGTGACGCCGCCGTCGAAGACGAACACGGGCGTCACGTCGTGTTCGAGGAACTTCGGGAGGCCCTGTACGACGCCGATGAGGTTGGCGACTTCCTCGCCCTCCTCGGTCGTGTAGGCCGAGTCACGGGTGAACTTGACCGTCGTCGTCAGGTAGCGGTACAGCCAGTTGTGAGCGTCGACGGCCACGACGGACCCCGCGAGGTCGTCGTAGGCCACGTCTTCGATGACCGCGAGGTCGCGGAGATCTGCGTTTCCCATTACCGCCTGCTAGCCGCGGCCGCCGCTTGAATCTCCCGACCCGGGTCAGGCGTCGCCGGCAGGGACCGACGTGATCGTCGCCGGGGGGTCCTCGTCCTCGCGTTCTCGCAGGAACTCACGTTCGGCCGCCGAGAGGTCGCGCTCACGGTACACGTCGAGGCCGGACTGGTAGGACTCGCGCGTTCGCTCGCCGGGCCAGACCATCACGAGTTCGGCGATGCCGGTCTCCTCGCCGGTGAAGGCGAACCCGGCCTTCGAGAGGGCCTCGAAGGCGAAGGGGTTGTTGACGGCGATCCGGACTCGTTCGTACCCTCGGTCGCGTGCGTGTTCGGCGGCGAACCGGCAGAGTCGCGGGCCAATCCCCTCGCCGCGGTGGTCCTCGCGGACGGTGACGTAGCGCAGCCAGAGCGTGTCGGCGTCGGTGCGGTCCTCGTTGAACGCGACGGCGGCGACGATGGCGTCGTCGTCGCGGACCACCGCCTTGCCGGTCGCGGACATGACGAACTTCCCGGCGTAGCTGAACCGCCGGTAGTCCAGCTGGAACGTCGGGCCGTCCGGGGGCCACCCCAGCAGCGCGTACTCCATGCCAGGCGTTTCGGCCGGGAGCCGCTTTAGTTCGGGGGAACTCCTGAAGGGGTCGCGGTGAATAGTCGCGGTATGGCATCAGACACTCGGACCGGCGACGTGGGAATCTTCGATCGGGTCGCCCGGTTGTACGACCTGAAACCGGCGACTCGCCGGAGGAAACTCGCACCCGCGCTCGCGCTGGCCGACCGTGACGTCGAGCGCGTCCTCGACGTGGGTGGTGGCACCGGGCAGGGCGTTCGGTCGCTGGACGTGCCCGAGGGCGTCGTCGTCGACGCGGCCCCGGGGATGCTCGCCAAGGCCCAGGAGCGCGGTGTCGAGGGAGTCCGGGGCGACGCGGCCCGACTGCCGGTCGCCGAGGAGTCGGTCGACGCCGTATTGATCCTCGACGCGTTGCACCACATGGCTCGGCCCGAGGCGGTCCTCGGGGAGGCGGCCCGCGTCCTCCGACCCGGGGGCGTGCTGATCTGTCTCGAGTTCGATCCGACGACGATTCGTGGCCGGGCACTCGTCACCGCCGAACACCTGTTCGGGTTCGAGTCGCGGTTTTTCACTGCCGGCGATCTGGCGGCGATGGTTCGGGCGGCGGGCCTCTCCGCGTCGATTCCGCGGGCCGGCTTCGAGTACACCGTTGCGGGGGGAAAACGGTTCTGAGTGTCGAAGTCGGGACACCCAAGTCTTCTCGGTCCGAACGGCTGCCCATGACTGCGCTCGACTGGGTTCGGAGTCGCGTCGATCCGTCCACGGCGACGGCACTCTTTCTCCTCGGTGACCTGCTGGCCATCGCCGTGTTCATCGTGATGGGCGAGATCAGCCACGAGTACCCGCTGCTCTCCGTGCGGGTTCTCGGAACCTACGCCCAGTTCGCGGTCGGGTGGCTGGTCGTGGCGGTTCCGGCGGGCGTGTACGCGACCGACTATCGCCGCAACCTGACGCGCTCGACGGCGCTGGTGCTGGGGGCGTGGCTCGGGGCAGACGTGGTGGCTCAGGGCCTGCGCTCCACGTCGGTCTTCCCGGGCAACGCGGCGCTAACTTTCGCCATCGTCGCGTTTCTGGTGGGGGGGATCCTGCTGGTGGCCTGGCGGTTGACCGTCGCCCTCGTCACGTCCCGACGGCAGTCGACGGCGCCTGCGTGACGAGGTACGTCCCGAGACCGGCGGCGACCACCGCCAGCCCCGCGAGGGCGAGGAACAACTGCTGGGGAGCGAAGTAGGTCAGCATCGCCCCCGCCAGCGTCGCGCCCAGCGCGCCGACGCCGAACACGCCGAGGTAGGTGAACCCGTAGGACAGACCCCGGGTCCCCGCCGGCGTGTACTCGGCGACGCTGGCCTGGTAGAACGGCTGGACGAAAAACAGAAAGAAGCCGAGCAGTGCCGAGACGACCAGCAGGGCCGGGAGACCGAGCGCAGCTGCGGGCAGGAATAGCACGGCGACGACTGCCAGGGCACCGAAGCCCGCGAGGATACCGAATTCGGGGCGCCCTCGATCCGTGAGCTTGCCGGCGACGAACTGCCCGCCGACGCCGACCATCAGGAGTCCGACGTAGACGTACCGGCTGGGCTGGAGCGTGCGCCCGCCGAACTCGACCGGAGCGAGCGCGGCGATCTCCAGGTTGTCGAGCAGTTCGGGCAGGAAGGTCAGCACGCCGCGGTAGTACAGGCCCGAGCAGAGCGTCACGGCGAAGACGACGACGAACGCGCCCGCGAACAGGTGCCGCGACTGGGAGAGGAAGTCACCGAGCGAGTCGACGCCGCCCCCGGCGCGGCTGTTGCCGTCCGTACTCCCATCACCGCCGTCGGCGGCCGCCACGGCCGCACGCTCGTCGATATCCGCCCGGAAGGCGTAGAGGGCGGCGAGGGCGGCCGGCACGGCGAGGATGGCGACGACGACGCGCCAGTCGAACGCGAGCAGGAGGAGGATCGTCAGGAGCGGGCCGACGGCGATACCGACGTTGCCGGCCATCCCGTGGTAGGCGAAGGCGCTCCCGCGCTGTTCGACGCCGCGGCTGATCAGCGAGAGCCCGGAGGGGTGATAGACGCTGGCGGCGACGCCCCAGACGGCCATCGCGAGGCCGATCACCGCGGGCGTCGGCGAGACGGCCAGCAGGAGGAACGAGGCACCCATCCCGACCAGACAGGCCGTGATGAGGACGCGGGCGTCGACGCGGTCGACGAGGACGCCGCTGGGGAGTGCACCGAGACCGAACAACGCGAACCCGACGGTCACGAGCGCGCCGACGGTCGCCTCGTTGACCGGGAACTGCGCGAACCCCACGTCGATGACGGAAAACTCCGTGAGCCAGATGGGGATCAAAACCGGGATCGACAGCTCGTAGGTGTGGACCATCGCGTGTGCGACCGTCACGAGACCGACGATCGATCGGTCGTTACTGTTCACGCGGCACGTCTTCGACGTTGACCCGCTTCAACGCGTCGGTTCCGCGCAATCTGGGTATCGGTCACGTGCGGCTATCGCTGGTGGTATCGAGAGAAACGTGTGTATAGGCCTTCCCCCCCTACGGTCGGCCTCAGCACTTCTCGTCGACCGGGATCGACACGCTGGACTGGATCCAGGCCTGGTGGTTCTCCCGGTCGTAGATGACGAACTCGTCCTCGCCGATGTTGAGTTCGGCGTACTGTGGCTGCTGGGAGTTGCCTGCTTCGTCGTCGGTGTCCGTGTTGTGGATGCTCATGTGTGACCTCGGCGGCTGTGCCGCCTCCGTCCGCCTCGATCCGAAATTTCCCGCACGTCCTCATAAGGGCTTGCTCCAGATTATCACTCAATATAATGCTATATACTCGACAAAGCTGGAAAAGCAGCGATATTCTCAGTAGTAAAAACAGAACCGATATCGTAGGTGTAACACTCTGTCTCCTCGAACGCTGTGTTTCTCCGACGATGCGATGCAAGAATCGGAACGGTTCCACGACCGTTGGATTCCTCGCGGACCAGTCCGGAGGGGGACCCCGAATTCCTGACCGTAGATAAAATGGGTAACGATGGGGGACGACTGCAGTCGTGGGATTCCGTCTCTGTAAGTTATGGGTTGGATATGTTGAATCACTCGAAAAGTTCAAAGTAATTATTAGATGCCTATAGTAGATGTTATCCAGTGGCTACAAGAAAACATTTATGACCCCACCTGCTCTATATTAGCGTAAGTTATGACGGGTTACTACGACTACGTTCTCGGTCTCATTCCGGTGTCCGTTGCAGGAATCAGCGCTGCGCTTCTCGGTGCGGGACTGGCGTTCACGGTCGCCGTTCCGGTCGCGCTGCTGTTCGCTATCGGTCTGATCGGCCACGCGATGTTCGTCAACGGTCCGGTCGACGACGCGACCTCGACCACGCCGGCGGCCCCGCGGGACACGCCGCAGTTCTCTGCCGACTGAGGACGGGTTCGTTCCCTCTCAGTTCTGCGCTCTCCGGTTCCGTTCTCCTGTCGGTTTTGCGACTACCCTTCCAGCACACCTATGAGTGGGTCGTCCGAACGGGCGGGCATGACGACACACAAGGAAGCGCTGTTCCTGCGGAGCGACGAACTCGCCGGCCTCGCCGACCCGGCCGAATACGTCGACGCCGTTCGGGAGGGGTACCGCCAGCGGGGTGAGGGCGCACCCGCCGAACCGCGAACGAAACTCCCGAACGCCGACCCGCCGGGCTTTTTTACTGGTTACCTCGCCATCCTGCCCGACACTGGCGCGATGGGAACGTACACGTACGGCGCTGGCTTCGGTGCGCAGGACGCCCACTTCATGCTCTCGCTGTTCGATTCCGAGAGTGGTGAGCCGCTGGCGCTCATGGACGGCGCGAGCATGAACCCGTTCAAGACCGGTGCGGTCGGTGCGGTCGGCATCGACGCGCTGGCCCGGGACGACGCTTCGACGCTGTCGATCATCGGGAGCGGTTCGCAGGCGCGCGGCCAGTTGCGTGCCGCGACGACCGTGCGTGACTTCGACCGCATCGACGTGTACTCCCCGACCAAGGAACACCGCGAGAACTTCGCGGCGGAGATGAACGACGCGCTCGAACCGACCGTCGCCGCCGTCGCCTCCAGCGCGGCCGCGGTCGAAGGGGCCGACGTGGTGATCACGGCCACCAGAGCTACCGAACCGGTGTTCGACGGAGACCTGCTGGACGACGGGACCCACGTCACCGCGATGGGCCAGTACGATCCCGACGTACGCGAGGTGGACGCCGAGACCGTCTCGACGGCGACGTACGTCCCGGATCTGCGCGCCCGCACCGAGACCGACGCGGGCGCGTTCATCCAGGCCGTCGAGGAGGGCGCGATTTCCGAGGATCGGGTCCACGCCGAACTCGGTGAGGTGATCGCCGGCGTCGAACCCGGCCGCACGAGCGACGACGAGATTACCCTGTTCGACAGCGGCGGAACGGCCATCGAGACCGTCGCCGCGGCACACATGCTCTACGAGCGGGCCCTCGAGCGTGACCTCGGAGAACCGCTGGAGTTCGCCCCGGCCAGTCAGGCGCTGACCGGGAAGTGACTACCCGAACCGCCGCGCCAGTTCGTACGCGACCGTCGCCGGGGCCGAAATCCACAGCAGGACGAATCCGACCGTCTCGGGTGCTGGATTTCCAGGCGTCAGCGCCGCGTAAAACAGAAGCGCGCCGGCCGCCAGCACCATCACGACCGTGGAGACGTATGTGGGATCGGTCCAGGAACTCGGAAACTCGCCGGACATAGCGGCCGGACCCCCCGCTGCGTAAAAAAGATACCGTCGAGTCACGGGCGAGTCCGAACGCGCCTCCCGACTACTCATCCATGGCATGGTATGACAAGCCACAGACCAATACTGTGGCACGGCATATCGTATTCTATGGGTGGCGTGCTGAACGAAGTCACGAACACGGTGCACAAACAGGAGACCGGCAAATCGAAGTTCCAGACGGAGTGTGGCGTCACGTACAATCTTTCCGAGGAGGACCTCCGGGTTTTCCGTGCGGTCGAGTCCGAACTCGACGGGGCGAACGTCAGTAAGTGCGGTCGGTGTTTCGACGACGCCGGCGGCTATTAGAGGAAGCCCGCGAGTCCGAGCGCCTCCAGGAGCGGAATCCCGCTGACGAGAGCGCCGACGAGGTAGCCCCCGATCACGCCCCCGTTGAGCAGCGGGAGGCCCGCGTGAGCGCGCCCCGCCAGCACCATCCGCAACAACAGCGCCAGTCCGAGGAAGGTGCCGACCATCGCACCGAGCGCCGTGACCGGAACGACCAGCCCCAGCGCGCCGACGGTCGGGACCGACGCCGGCGCGAAGAAGGCCGCGCTGGCCACGAGGACGGTGGGAATCACCGCGTCGCCGAGCCCGATGAACAGCGCGTCCCGGTCCATGGGTTCTGCTTCCGCGGCCTCGTCGTCTTCCCCGTCATCGGCTTCGTTCGATACCGTCTCCTCCTCGCTCTCGGGAGCGCCGCCGTTGGCCGCCGCCTCGCCTTCGACCTCGCCAGTGGGATCGGGCGTCTCGGCCGACAGGAACGAGTACGAGAGCGTGAGCGGGACGACCAGCACCACTGGAACTTTCAGATCCATCACGCCCGACGCCAGCGTCAGCATGTGTTCGGTGCCGTAGACGCTGATGGCGTCGTAGATGGCTAGCACGGCCAGCAACAGGATGGCCGGCAGGAGGCCGAAACTGATCCCGAACAGGCCGGCCGCGCCGGCTCCCATGACGACCCCGGTGGCGTCGATGACGTACCACTCCGGATACAGCAGGAGTGCGGCCCCGAGCGCGAGCGCCGCCGCCACCGCCAGCACGTTGAATCCCGCGTAGGTGACGACGCTCGGGACGACGACGCTGAACACGTACCACGAGAGGTAGACGCCGGCGAAGACGACGAACGCCCGGATGAGCTGGTCCACATCGAGTTTGATCGCCAGCAACATCAGGCCGGTGGCGATCAGGATCGCCGCGACGTAGACGACGGTGTTCGTCGGGTCGCTCGGATCCTCGACCGCCTGGTAGCCGGCCGCCTCGAACGGCTGGACCAGCGCCAGCGCCCCCAGCTGCACGAGCAGAAAGATCAGTCCGATGAATGCGCTCGCGACGAGCGCCCGCGTTCGCTGCTCCATACCGCCTTCTCGCCCGTCTCCCGTTTCAGGATTGCGAAGACGGTGCCAACCTCCGGAGCGTGTGATCGCCGGGGCGTTCCCGATCTCCGGAGCCGTGTTCTCGAGGAGTGGGGCGAGATCACCGCCGCTGGAAGAACGGTTGCTGTTCAGAACACGAGCCACTGAGTTATCGTGCCGATGGGAACGGGGACAACCAGGAACGCGAGGCCGGTGCGTGATTCCGTCTCCGTCGGTGTCGAGTTCCTCCCCCTCAAATCGTACGGATGCGACGCGCAGGGTCTCGACCCCGGGGCGGTTGACCCCCTGCTCAGGGGACCTTCCGGCGGGCGATCTCGCCCGAGACACCGTCGACGGTCGCGGTGACGATCACGACGTCGCCGTCGGGGTCGACGGATATGGTAAGGTCGTCGGTCTCGTTCGGCGAATTCGTCCAGACTCGATAGTCCCGTTCGCTCGCCCGCAGGGTCACCTTGTCTACAGCGAGTTCACGCTCGAACGTGACCGTCAGGTGGTTCTCCGCGGCGTCGTGAGACAGTTCGAGTGCCCCATCCGGCACCGCGTTTGCAACCTCGGGTGGCGTGTCGCCCTCGGGTGGGATCGGCTCCTCAGTGTCGGTGGCGGTGTCGGTCCCCTGTGGTTCGGTGAACGAGAGGTCGAGCACGTCGTCCGGATACGTCGCAGTGGCGGAGAGTCGGTCGGCGTCTGTACTGACCGACATCTCGGTAGCCGAGGTACCCAGCCGGGATTCGATGCGATCCCGTGTCTTCCCGTCGAGTTCCGGGTCTTCGATCGCGAGATCGGCCGCGATCTCGCCGTCGTCGGGGGCAAACGAAATCGAGGCAACCAGATGCTCACGCTGGGACAGGAGATCACCGGTCAACTGGACAGCTGGTTCGCCCAGTGTGTGCCGGTCGAGGTCGATCGGCCCCGTCCACCCGGCCACGAAGTCGCCCTCGCCCGCGGTCTCGATCGACCAGCCGAACGGTTCGGAGTCGTCGACTGCTCGGTCGTCGGTGCCCCGCCGTGTATCGATCACCGTCCGAACGTGGTCGCTGGTGTCGCCGAACACGATGGCCGTCTCGCTGACTGCGGTGACGGCGTCCAGTCCCTCTCTCGTCGCTTCGTAGAGGGTAAACTCGCCGTGGTCGCCAACGACCTCGTGTTCGATATCGCCGGGCGGGTCGTCGGGACCGGAACGGAGCTTCTCGTCTGCCCTGCTCGTGTCGAATTCGCCCGTCGAGACGACGATGTCGTTGGCGATGAATAGCTCGTCGATCGTTTCTGACGGCCGATCCGAGTCGACGAGATACCCTAACCCACCCCCGAGCCCGATACCCATGCCCGCGAGGAGCCGCCGCCAGACGTCGAGCGGCCACGCGAGAAACGGGTCGTCGATAGCATCCAGAGTCGGCAGGTCGGGGACGAGTTCGCTATCTGCGGTATCCCTCCTCGATGGCAGGAGCAGCGGAAGCATCTGGTCCGCTTCCTGTGACTCTTCTGTGATCCGGAAATCGACGTACGCGAGGACCATCCCATCGCCTTCTGGTGGAATCCAGTCGGTGTACGACGGATAATCGGCGGCTCCGAGCCCGAAACAGCCACCGAGTGCCGCCGTCGTCGCTGCGGTGGCGAGGTGCAGAACCTGGCGACGGTCGAATTCCAGCAATCGTGAAGGGTGACGGTCGGTCATGCTAGTTGGGCCCTGACTCTCCGCGTGCAATATTGCTCACGGACCTCAGGGGATGAGTCTGTCGTCCTCGAGGTAGCCGTTCTCCCACTCGCGGCGGGCCTCGATCTCGCGTTTCGCACGCCCGGTTAGCGAGTAGGCGTTGGTCCGGCGATCCGTCGCGCGTTTTTCTATCAGGGCCTTCTCGAGAAGTGTGTCGAGGTTCGGATAGAGACGACCGTGCTGAATGTCTCGCTCGTAGTACTCGTCGAACTCGTCTGTGACCGCGAGCCCGTGCGGGTCGTCGAGCCCGGCAACGACGTACAGGAGGTCACGCTGGAATCCAGTGAGCTCGTCCATCGTTCGGTCAGCGATGGCCGCCGGCCGGTCGTTCTCGCCCGGACCGTTCTCGGGTGGGGCAGTGTCTCTGTGGCATCGGTTTCACTGTGCAGTGCAGTCCCGATAAACGGGGACGGAGCGTTGCTCGACTCACAACTCTCCGGAATATTTTTGATAGTTCACCGAACCGATATTCCGTCCCGTTTCGACGTCCCCGGCTCACCGGGCGTACAGCGCCGTCCCCAGAAGCGTGGGCAACCGAACGTCCTCGTCGGTCGAGACGGCCACGTACGGCTGCTCGACGGAGCCGAACACGTCCACGACCCGACCGATCTCGTCCAGGTTCTCGTCGACGACGGTCGTGCCGAAGTCGGGGTGACCGTCGTCGGGTGAGCGGACGACCGCGAGGCCCTGCGCGGTGCGGACGACCTCGCCGACGCGTTGCATGCTCACGAGCGGATCACGTCCAGGTAAGCCGCCACGGCACCCAGCAGGTCGCTCTTGCTCGCGTCGTCGGCGTCTTTCACGAGGACGCGCCCCCGTGGCTCGAACTCCCGGGAGTACTCTTTGTCCCGTTCGATGACGGCGTCGTAGCCCACCTGCTGGACCGCCTGTGCGATCTCGTCGACGGTCGGCTCGGGGACCGCCTGCTCCAGATTGACCCGCCGACCCTCGGCGCGTGTCAACTCCGCGTCGAGGTATGCGGGCCAGATGACGTTTTCGACCATACTCGCCTCTGGCCGGGCCGTCGGTAAGGACTTTTCCGTCCAGCTTTCAGGGCCGCCGCCCGACCAGAAGCGCCGCCGCGATCAGGGCCAGCACGGCGAGTCCCGCCACCGCGACACCGAAGCCCGGCCCGTTCACCGCGGTCGTCTCGGCCGCCGTCCGGTTCGGCGTGTCCACGTCAGAGGCGTTCACCGTGCGGTTGGCCTCGGCCAGGCCCTCGGGGTACCAGGTCTTGGCGAGCTGAGTCAGCGGAATCGCCACCCTGGGCCCGGGCTGGTTGATGTAACTGTAGTCGAGTGCGATGGTCTGGTTTCGCTGGAACGCGGTCGTCTCGTTGTACGGCGTCCCCTCGGGAACGGTGTAGTCGTCGGGGAAGACGATCCACTCGGGGTTCCGGTCGATCACGATCTCGTCGTTGAGTTCCTTGTACCCCTCCAGCCCGGCCTCGGCGGCGACGTTCTCCCCACCGGCGGTTTCGATGGCGTCGTGGATATGCGTACCCGTGCCGGTCGTGAAGCCGAAGAAGGTGTAGAGCACGGACGGCCGGTCCTCGGCATTCGCGTGGGCGGCCTCTGCGCGCTCGACCGTGAGTCGAAACTCGCTGGCCTCCTCGCGTGCGGACTCGCAGGACCCGACCAGCTGGCCGACAGTCTCGACGTTCCGCGCGATCTCCTCCAGCGATCGCACGCCGGCGAAGTGATACACCGTCAGCCCGGCGTCGCGGAGCGATTCGACGGTTTCGGGGTCGGAGACGTTCGCCGCCAGCACGAGATCGGGGTTGGTGCCGACGACTCTCTCGACGACGCCCTCACCGCTCACGTCGGCCTTGCCGGATCGGTCGTCCAGATACGACGTGTACTGGTTCACCGGCATCCCGACGACCCGATCCTGCGCGCCGATCTCCCAGAGGATCTGGGCGTCACTCGGCTGGAGCGTGACGATCCGCTCGGGCCGCTCCTCGACCGCGACCTCGGTCCCCGTCACGTCCGTCCGCGTGACCGGGAACGCACAACTGCTCTGTGCGACCGACGCCGCCCGATCACCGACGGACGGCCCCAGGGCTGATCGGGCGTCTGAAGCACCGTCGGCCGACCCACCGGCCACCGCGCCGGTCGCCGCGAGTCCCCCGGCGACGAGTACGACCGCCGCGAGAACGAGTGTTCGTGTGTTCATCTGCGTCAGCCTCTGTCGGTATCCAATAAGTATTTGCCTACTCCAATCCAGCTTGAAGACTATGCACACGGGCGTCCGGACCGTCTGGTGGTCGGTCGGACTGTCCGTCCTCCTCGTGGCGGTCGTCCTCGCGAGCGCGACCATCGGGCCGGTCGCCATCGACCCCGTCACCGTCGCCAAAGCGACGCTCAACGCGGTGGCGATTCCCGTCGGCGTCTCGGTGAGCGTCGAGTCCGCCAGCGCGTTCGGCGCGTCGGTCCCCGTCCCGGTGCCGGACCTGTCCTACTACTACCCGCTCTCGCTGTCGGTCCCGACGACCGCCGAGATCATCGTCCGGCAGGTGCGGCTCCCCCGGATCGCGCTGGCGGCCGTCGTCGGCTTCTCGCTGGCCTCGGCCGGCGCCGTCATGCAGGGCTTCTTCCGGAATCCGATGGCCGACCCGTCGATCATCGGCGTCTCCTCCGGCGCGGCCGTCGGCGCGGTCGCGACCATCGCCTTTCCGCTCGCGATCCCCTTCGGCCTCCAGACCGCCGCCTTCGTCGGAGCGCTGGTGGCCGCCTTCGGCGTCTACGCCATCGCCAGCGAGGGCGGTCGCACGCCGGTCGCCACCCTGCTCCTGGCGGGCGTCGCCGTCCAGACGTTGCTCGGGGCGGCCGTCTCCTACATGTTGTTGCAGGCCGGCCAGAGCCTCCGGGAAGCCGTCTACTGGCTGATGGGCCAGCTCTCCGGCTCGTCGTGGGCCGAGGTGGAGGTGACCCTGCCGCTCGCCCTGCTCGCGTTCGGCGTCCTCTACGCCTACGCCCGCGACCTGAACGTCCTCCTGCTCGGGGAGACCGACGCGCACACGCTCGGCATCGAGGTCGAACGCACCAAGCGAATCCTGCTCGCGGTTTCGAGCGTCATCACCGCCGCGGCGGTGTCGGTCGCCGGCGTCATCGGCTTCGTCGGCCTGATCGTTCCCCACGTCATGCGGTTGCTGGTCGGTCCGGACCACCGCATCCTGCTCCCGACGAGCGCGCTCGCGGGTGCGGCCTTCCTCGTCGCCGCCGACACGTTCGCCCGCGCCGGGCCCGCGGAGGTCCCCGTAGGAATCGTCACCGCCGCGCTGGGCGCACCCTTCTTCCTCTACCTGCTCCGGAACCGGGAGGTGCACGCGCTGTGATCGAGGTCGAGGACCTGACGGTCGCCCGCGGCGGCGTCACCGTCTTCGAGGGCGTATCACTGACCGTCGACGAGGACGAGTTCGTCGCGCTCGTCGGGCCCAACGGCGCGGGCAAGACGACGCTCTTGCAGGCGATAAACGGCGTCCTCGAACCCGAATCCGGCACGGTGGAAATCGACGGCCGCCGCGTCATCGACTGTTCGGCCCGGGAGCGCGGCCGACTGGTCGCGACCGTCCCCCAGGACACCCACGTCGGCTTCGACTTCTCCGTCGAGGACATCGTGGCGATGGGACGGACGCCCTACCACACGCGCTTCGGGCGGTCCGACCGCGAGGCCGACGACCGGGCGGTTCGGCGCGCGCTGGACCGGACCGACACGGCCCGATTCGCCGACCGCCCGGTCGACGAAGTGAGCGGCGGCGAGCGCCAGCGCGTCCTGCTCGCCCGCGCCCTCGCACAGGACACGCCCGCGCTCTTGCTCGACGAACCGACGGCGAGCCTCGACGTGAATCACCAGGTCGAGACGCTGTCGCTCGTCTCGGATCTGGGCGCCTCGGGCAAGGCCGCGCTCGCGGCGATCCACGACCTCGACCTGGCCGCGCGGTTCTGTGATCGCATCGTCCTGCTCGCGGACGGCCGGGTGCTGGCGAACGGCCCACCAGCCGAGGTACTGGACGCCCCCGCACTCGGCGCGGCCTTCGACGCCGACGCCGCCGTGACGACCCACCCCACCACAGGAACACCGTCGGTGACGGCCCTCGGCGAGCGTCGCGACCGCGACCTGACCGTCCACGTCGTCGGGACCGGCCGGACCGCCGCGCGGGTGATCGCCCGGCTCCACGATGCCGGCGCGACCGTCACGGCGGGCCCGCTTCCAGAGGGTGACCTCGCCGCCGAGACCGCCCGCGCCCGGGACCTGGAGACTGTGACGGCCCCGGCGTTCGGCTCGCTCGGCCCCGCGGTCCGGGACCGCGTGAGTACGCTCCGGGACGCCGCGACCGCGCTCGTCGCGGCCGACCCGCCAGCGGCCGACGGCATCGCGGCCGTACTCGACGCCCGACTCCCGGTCGTGACGGTCGACGGAGCGAGGCCAGCAGACAGCGGATCGGCGGACCGAACCGCTCCGAACCGACCCGAGCAGATGATACGAGTCGCGTCGCCGGCGGACGTACTGGAAGCCGTCGTCACCGTCGCGCCCGAGCGGGAACTGCCCGCCGACGACTGAGCGGGCGCACCGCCGGTCGCAGTTTCAGTGTCAGCAACCGTCACTGCTAGTTTATATCCATACTGGACGTACAGTCAGGTATGTCTTCAGTATCCAACGCACAGGGCATCGACTCTGGGGCCGTCAGCCGCACCGTCGACTGGGCTGTCACCCTCGTGACGATCCTCGCTGGCCTGCTGTTCGCGGCGGGCGGAGCCGCGCTCTACAGCGCGGCCGACCGCAGTTGGATCGCCGCCGCCGTCGCCGAGGGCACCGTCCGCTCGGACGGACTGACCGAAGCGCAACTCGTGGACGCGCTCTACGGGCTCGCCTGGTGGGGCGGTATCGGCCTCGCCGTCACGGGCCTGCTGTTCGTGGTCGCTGGTGTCGCGTTCATGGCCTACCGTACCCGCTGGCACCGCCGCCGCGCCGAGACCGGCGAGGCCGGCCCGGACACGACCACCAACGCCGTGATCGGCGCGGTCGTCACCGTCGTCAGCTCGTTCGTCCCGTTCTCACCCGTGTTGGGCGGAGCGGTCGCGGGCTACCTCGGCCGCGGTGACGGGAGCAACGGCGTCCGCGTCGGCGCGTACTCGGGACTGGTCACGTCGATTCCCGCGACCGTCCTCTTCGCGTTTCTGATCGGCGGGGCCGCGGTCGTCGGTGCCGAGATCGGCGTCGGCCTCGGGGCCGTCGCTATCGCGCTCGTCTTGGTGTTCGCGCTCGTCGTGACCGTCCTCACCGTCGTCGGACTGTCGGCGCTGGGCGGGTACCTCGGCGTCGAACTGGCCGAGCGGTCGGCCTGAGACGTCAGGACAGATCGACGGTCAACACCGGGATCGACGCGTCGGCGACGACTTTTTCCGCCGTACTGCCGAGGATGTTCTGCGTGTAGTCGTCGCCCCGTGTTCCCATGGTCACCACGTCGACGCCCTCCTGCTCGGCGTAGGCGACGATCTCGTCGGCCGGCGTGCCCCGTCGGATCGCGGTGACGGCATCCAGGCCGGCGGCTTCGACTTCGTCGGCGACGGTGCCCACGGCGTCGGTCCCTTCGGCCTGGAGGTCCTCGAGGACCTCCGACTTCATCTCGTCGTCGAGGGTCAGGAACGCACGGTCGTCGACGACGTAGAGGACGTGGACGGTCGCCTCGTCCGGTGCGATTTCGACGGCGCGGTCCAGGACGGCACCGAACCCCTCGCCGCCGTCGGTCGGGATCAGAATGTCGTCGTACATAGCAAAATCTCACCCCGCGGTGTACACACGCCTTTCGGTTGCGGGTCGGGTCAGACGACGGTCCCGTGTTTCTTGTTCGGGCGCTCTTTCTCCACGTCCTCGTAGAAGGCAAAGCGGGCGGCCAGTTCCTCCTCGTCTGCCCCCGGGAACGCGGACTTTCATCGCCCACGACTGGGCCCAGGAGTGTGAAACCGTTTTCTTCTGTCTCGGTTCCCGACCGACACTGACACAATCCCGGCGTTCGAGGCAGGGGCTATGCCATCTGAGGACACGGACGGTTCCGACCGCCGACTCGTCGAGGGCTGGCAGGGCCGCTTTTTCGAGGACTTCGCGGTCGGCGACATTTACAAACACCCCTACGGCCGGACCGTCACGGAGACGGACAACGTCTGGTTCACGAACCTGACGATGAACGCCAACCCGATGCACTTCAACGAGGCCTACGCCGCCGAGACCGAGTTCGGCGAGCGCCTCGTCGACGGCACCTTCGTCATCGCGCTCGCGGTCGGTATGAGCGTCGTGGACGTGTCGGCCAACGCGACGGCGAACCTCGGCTACGACGAGATCCGTCACCACGCGCCCGTGTTTCACGGCGACACGCTGTTCGCCGAGAGCGAAGTCATCGAGAAGCGGGAATCGGACTCCCGGGACCACGTCGGCATCGTCACGACCGAACTCCGAACGTACAACCAGGACGACGAGCTCGTCCTCACGCTCGAACGGACGCCGATGGTGCTGAAACGCGAGGCCGCCGAGCCCTCGGCCGCCGCGCCAACGGGCTGGCCCGACGGCGTTGGCACTCAGCCGGAGGACCTGTCGTGACCGACCAGCGGATCGAGGGCGAGCTTCCCGTCACCGACGCCGCCAGTGCGGCCGCCGACGTGCCCGCGGACGCGACGATGCTGGTCAGCGGCTTCGGGAGCGTCGGCTACCCGAAGGCCGTCCCGCTCGCGCTGGCCGAGTCGGATCGAGACCTCTCGCTCACTGTCGTCAGCGGCGGGAGCGTCGGCGAGGAGATCGACGTGGCGCTCGTGGAGGCCGACGCCATCGCCCGCCGCTATCCCTACCAGGCTCGCTCGCCGGCCCGGGCGGCGGCCAACGACGGCCGGATGGCCTTCGCCGACCGCCACATCTCGACGCTCGGCGACGACGTGCAGTTCGGCGGGCTGGTCGACCCGGACGTGGCCGTGGTCGAGGCCGTCGCCGTCGGCGAGGACTGGCTGATCCCCTCGGGGTCGGTCGGCCACACGCCGGCCTACGTCGAACGTGCCGACGAGTTGATCGTCGAGGTCAACCACGCACAGCCGCGATCGCTCGCGGAGTTCCACGACATCTATCGCCCTGCCCTGCCGCCCGACAGAGAACCCGTGCCGCTGTCCACGCCGGACGAGCGCATCGGCGGCCCGCGGATCGAGTTCGACGCCGACGCCCTGGCCGCCGTGGTCGAGACTGACCGCCGCGACGAGCCGTACGAGTTCCGCGAGCCGACCGAGACCGACCGGGCCATTGCGGGGAATCTGCGCTCGTTCCTGACCGACGAGGTCGAGCGCTCGCCGCTGTTCGCCGACTCCGTGCGCGTCCAGTTCGGCGTCGGGAGCCTCGGCAACGCCCTGATGGGCGCGCTCGCGGACGCCGACTTCGGCGACCGGGACCTGATCTACTTCGGCGAGGTAATCCAGGACGGCCTGCTCGACCTGCTCGATTCCGGACGGCTGGAGGCCGCCAGCGCGACATCGCTCGCGCTCTCGGCGGAGGGACAGGATCGGCTGTTCGCCGACGCCGAGCGCTACGCCGAGGACGTGGTGTTGCGCCCCGCCGACGTGTCGAACCGGCCCGCACTCATCGACCGCGTCGGCGTCGTCGCGGTCAACAGCGCCCTCGAAGTCGACCTGTACGGCCACGCCAACTCCACGCACGTCGACGGCTCGCGCGTCCTCAACGGCATCGGCGGCAGTGCCGACTTCACCCGCAACGCCGCGCTGTCGATCATCGCGCTTCCCTCGACGGTCGGTGACGGCGACCGCTCGCGAATCGTCCCGATGGTGCCCCACGTCGACCACACCGAACACGACGTGGACGCCGTCGTCACCGAACACGGCGTCGCCGACCTGCGCGGCACCGCCCCGCGGGAGCGCGCTCGCCTGCTCGTCGACCGCTGTGCCCGTCCCGACTACCGCGAGCGATTGCGGGCGTATCTCGACCGCGCGCTCGATAGCGGCGGTCACGAACCCCACGACCTCGACGCGGCGCTCTCCTGGCACGAGTGAGTCTCGGAGCCCCGAGACTGGCACCCGCCGCGCCGTCGTGTGAGAAACCCAACAATTAATCCGGGGAGCCCGAACAGAGGCGTACACGATGTTGGCACGGGTGTGGGACGGTGGGCGGTCGATGCAGCGGGCGGGAATCAGGTCGACGCTGGTCGCGCTGGGGCTGTCGGTCGGCACCAGTGGCGTCGGGGCGGCACAGCCGATGCCGGTGGGACGGACGGCTCCGGTGGTCCCGCTCGAGACTCGGATCGCTGTGGGCCTCGCCGCCACGGTCTTCGTCGGCATCTGCATGCTGGCGCTGTTTCAGACCTACACGCACGAGTCGCTGGATGCGATTCGGGCCAACGTGCCCGTCTCGCTGGCCATCGGCATCGCCGTGCAACTCGCCTTCGTGACACTGGCGTTCGCCGTCGGGTTCGTATCGGTCATCCCCTTGATGGGACTTCTCACGATCCCAGTCTGGATCGCGCTGGTCGTGTTCTACGTCGCTTGGGGCATCCTCGGCGTGATCTCGGTCGGCCGGTTCGTCCTGAACCGGTTCACCAGTGGCGGCCCCTGGCTCGGTCTCCTGGTCGGGGCCGTCCTCGTCGTGGCGTTCCAGATCATCCCGTTCGGCGTCGTCCCGCTGTTCCTGATCGTCTCGCTCGGCATGGGCGGGGCCGCTCGGCGACACATGGGCGCATCGACGAGCGAGCGCTCGGTGCCCAGCGGGCGGTTCTAGAACGAGTCGTCAGTCAATCCAGCGCGCCTTCCAGTCGCTCGATCAGCTCGGTGTTCCCGACGTGGACCGGGACGCGCTGGTGAAGTCGGTCGGGTTCGACATCCAGCAGCGACCGCTCGCCGTCCGAGGAGCGGCCGCCGGCCGACTCGACGATGTAGCCGATGGGATTCCCCTCGAACTGGAGGCGGAGTTTGCCGTTCTCGGCGGACTCCAGCGAGGGGTACGCGAAGATACCGCCGTACTCCATGACCTGGCTCACGTCGCCGATCATCGCGCCGCCGTAGCGGAGTTTTAGTTCGTCCTCGATCTCGCGGACGAACGCCTCGAAGTCGGCGTGCCAGTCCGGGACGCGGCCGCCGAACCCGTAGACCACGGGGTCGGACGGGATCGTCACGTCCTCTTCGACCACGCGGCGCTCGACGCCCTCGTCGGTGTCGTCGATCACGTACTCGGTCACCGCGTCGTCCCGGGCCAGCACGAGGGTCGTGATCGGGCCGTAAAGAACGTAGCCCGCGGCGACGAGCGCTCGGCCCGGTGCGGGGAGTGGCTCGTCGTACACCGCCAGGATCGTCCCCATGACGTTGTTGGACTTCAGGTTCGACGAGCCGTCGAGTGGGTCACAGGCGACGTGGAGACCGCCGTCGGATTCCTCGTCTTCGACGATCCCTTCGCGCTCCTCGCTGGCGTAGCTGGCGACGCCGTCGATTGCGAGCAGGCGGTCTTCGAGCAACTCGTCGGCGTGGCGGTCGGCCGCCAGCATCTGCTCGCCCGACGGGTTCTCGCTGGTCTCGTACTCGCGCCGACCAGTCAGGCCCGCCCGCACGTCGGGTGCGGTCTCGGTGACCACGTCGACGATTGCCGACACTACCTCGCTCATCTATTCGGCTTCGGGGGCCGCGCCCTCGGCGGCGGCCAGGGCCTCCTCGACGGAGGACTCCTCGAAGATGACTTTCTCCAGAGCGTCGAGGATGCGTTCGGGGTTCTCGCGCTGGAAGACGTTCCGGCCGACCGCCAGTCCCGCGCCACCCGCGTCGATGACGCTCTTGACGTTGCTGAGGAACTCTTCGTCGGAGCGCTTCGAGCCGCCGGACATGACGACCTTCGTCTTGCCGGCCATCCGGACGGTCTCTTCCATCGCGTCTTGACTGCCGGGATACTTCACCTTGGCCACGTCCGCGCCGAGTTCGAGGCCCAGCCGGGCCGAGTAGGCGATGCTCTCGGGCGTCTTGGCGTTGCGCAGGCCCTGACCCCGCGGGTAGGACCACATGACGACCGGCATGTCGTACTCCTGATGGGCGCGTTCCTGCGCCTCACGGAACTCCTCGACCATCTCGATCTCGTGATTGGAGCCGCCGTAGACGGTGAACCCGATGGAGTCGGCACCGATCTCGTGTGCGTAGTCGACCGTCCAGTTGACCGCGGAGTTGGGCTCGCCCCGCCAGAGGTTCGACGTGCCGTTGAGCTTGGCCAGCAGGTCCACGTCGTCCTCGTAGGAGGGGTAGTACGCTTCCGCGACGCCCTTCTGGACCGCGAGGGAGGTCACGGCGTCGTGGGTCGCCACGTCGAAGACGTGTGCGGGGTCTGCGCTCTCCGGTACGTCCTCGAAGTCGACCGGGCCGTGTTCCAGGCCGTGGTCGTACGCCAGGATCAGCACCTTCCCGTCCCGGGTCAGGGGGCTGTCGTCGATAGGGATCATCTCACCTTTCTCTGCCCCACGTTCGCTAATTAAGTTGTTGGAGACGGGCAGCGAAATACTGCTCCGTGTGCGAGTAAATTTTCTCAGCAGTGATCAGTGCTCTCGGAACAGGAACCGTCGACACACTTACGCAGGTCGGCGTGGTCTCACCCGCCATGCGCGGATTCGACGAAATCGAGACCTGGGGCGTCGTCGGCGCGGGAACCATGGGCCACGGCATCGCACAGGCCGCGGCGACCAGCGGCTACGACGTGGTGATGCGGGACGTCGAGGCGGATCTGGTCGAGGAGGGACTGCAGGGCATCGAGTCCAGCCTCTCGCGGTTCGAGGAGAAAGACAAGCTCACCAGCGAGGCGGCCACCGCGGCCCGCGAACGGGTCACCGGCACGACCGACCTCGGAGACCTGGCGGCCTGCGATTTCGTCGTCGAGGCCATCGTCGAGAACATGGACATCAAACGCGACGTGTTCGCCGACCTGGACGGGACGGTCGACGCTGACGTGGTCCTCGCCACGAACACCAGCACCCTCTCGATCACCGCCATCGCGAGCGCGACCGACCGCGCCGAGCAGGTGGTCGGCCTGCACTTCATGAACCCCGTCCCGCTGATGGAGGGCGTCGAAGTGGTCGTCGGCGAACGGACGAGCGACGCGGTCGCCCAGCTCGCCCACGACCTCGCCGAGGACGTGGGCAAGACGACCTGGGAGTCCGACGACAAGCCCGGGTTCGTCACCAACCGCGTCCTGATGCCCTGGATCGCCGAAGGCATCCGCGCTTACGACGAGGGTGTCGCCACGAAAGCCGACATGGACCGCGGGATGAAACTCGGCACGAACGTCCCGATGGGCCCGCTGGAACTGGCCGACCACATCGGTCTCGACATCTGTCTCGACGCGATGGAGACGCTCCACGAGGAACTCGGTGACCGGTACCAGCCGCCGTACCTGCTCAAGCGGAAAGTCGAGGCCGGCGACCTCGGGAAGAAGTCCGGGAAGGGGTTCTACGAGTACGGGGAGTGATAACCCAAAACATCTGGCTCGTTGACTCGAACGAACCTCCATGGGTCTCGAAAACTGAGGTGCCGGCTACGTGTGGATGGTCGGCGTCGTCTGTCTCGGAGCCGTCTTCTACCTCGACCGACCGCTGGCCCGGGTCGCCGTCGGAGTCCTCGGCGTCTCGGCGCTCTGGTTCGGCGTCTCCATCGCACGGGGCGGCCATCGAACCGGGAGCGAAACGTGAGTGCCTGCCTACTCCTCGCTCAGTGCCCGCTCCAGTGCCTCCACGTCGTCCATTAGCGACTCGAACTCATCGCTCACGTCCTCGCGGTCGCCGAACTGGCGTTCGGCGCGGGTCTTGAGTTCCGTCGCGTCGTCGCCGAGTTGCCGGACCCGCGCCTGGAGTTCGTCGCGTCGGTCGAGTAGGTCGGCGACTTGCTCGGCGAGTTCGTCGAGGTTGGCGTCGCCGAGCATATCGTACTCGTCGTAGAGCCCCGAGCCCACAGCACCGTGGCCGGAGCCGGTCAACTCGTGGATCACGCCGCCGTCGGTCTCGGTTTCGGTGGCCAGTCCGAGCGTCGAGAGTTGCTGACAGCGGTTCTCGACCTGCGACCGATCGAGGCCTGTCGCCTCGACCAGTACGTCGACGCCGGCCCCCTCGTGTTCGTCGATGGCGCGCATCACCGTGACCGCCTCCCAGTCGAGAACGTCGGAGAGTTCGGAGATCGTCGGCATATGGCGTCCCAGGCAGGCCGCCCGGGTAAGCCTTAAGACTCCGCTCGCGCGACGGCACGCGTCGCGGTCGCCTTGAACGTCGCGACGACCGGCGTTCCGGCCGCCAGTCCCAATCGCTCGACGCTCTCGACAGTCACGAGCGCAGCCAGGGGCAGGTCCGGATCGACCGCGACCGACACGCGGGCCAGCGTCTCCCCGCGGTCGACGCCGACCACCTCCCCCTCGAACCGGTTGCGCGCGCTCGTCCCGCCGGGTTCGGGGGCATCGGCCGGCCGGTTCAGCGTCACCGCGTCGGCGCGGATCGTGACGACGACTGCGGTGCAGTCCGGCGGCGTCACGGCCCGAATTCGACCCGCCTCGGTCTCGACGGTGGCGAGTTCGCCGTCACGCTCGACGACGCGGCCCGTCAGGACCGTCTCGTCGGCCTCGGCGACGCCCGCGAACTCCGCGCGAACGCGGTCGAACGTCGCCAGCAACTCCCGGGCGCGGTCGGTGAGTTCGCTCCCGCCGCCGCCCCCGCCGCCGCGACTCCGGTCGACCAGCGAGCCGAACGCGTCTTCGAGTTCGACCACGCGACGCTGCGCGTGGGCGTACGAGCGGCCCAGCGAGTCCGCCGCGGCGTTCAGCGAACCCGCCTCGTCGATGGCGGCCAGTAACTCCCGGTCTCGAACCGTCAGCGCGATGCCGTCGCGACCGAGTTGCACGTCGAAATCCGGGGACACGTCCATGGCCGATGGTTGCCAAGCACTGACAAAACTGTTATGTCAGGGGCCGCACAACAGCGTTGTATCGACTATGGCACAACGCAACGGATCGCAGGGGAAGACGGGAGCGACGGACCGGACACGACGGGGATTCCTGGCGGCGGCGGGCGCGACGGGTGCAGCGGCGCTGGCCGGGTGTATCGGCGGTGGAGGCGGAAGCGGCGACTCGCCGGGGTCGATACTGGCGTTCCACGCCGGGAGCCTCGCGCCGCCGTTCAGTGCGGCCGAACCGCAGTTCGAGGAGAAGACTGGAATCGACGTGACCCGGGAGGCGAAGGGCTCGGTCGGCTCGACGAAGAAGATCACCGAACAGGGCCGCCGGGCGGACGTGCTGGGCGTCTCGGACTTCCGACTCATCCGGGACATGGTACTCGGGGAGTACGGCGAGTGGCTCATCGTGTTCACGACCAACGCCATGTCGATTCAGTACCGTGAGGACTCGCCTGGAGCCGACGAGATCGGGACGGACAACTGGTGGGACGTCCTCTCGCGCGACGACGTGACTATCGGCCACAGCGACCCCGCCGTCGACCCCGGTGGCTATCGCGCGGTGATGGCCCAGCAACTCGGGAAAGAGAAGTTCGAGGGGAGCCGACTCTACGACGAGTCGACCTACCAGGCGATGCGGGACAACTCGACGGTGCCGACGGGGACCGAGACGAACCTTGAGAGCCAGCTCAAGAGTGGCGAACTCGACTACGTATTCTACTACCAGTCGATCAGCACGTCCTCGGACCTGCCCTACGTCGACCTTCAGCCACAGGTCGACCTCTCGAAGGCCAACGACAAGTACGCCGAACACTACGCGAAAGCCCAGGTCGAGACCGAGGACACGACCTACGTCGGCGCACCCATCGCCTACGGGATGACGGTTCCGAGCGTTGCCCGGGATCCCGAGAACGGGGCGCGCTGGGTGGAGTACATGATCACCGAACCCGGCAGGCAGATCCTGCGGGACAAGGGTCTCCAGCCGGTCGAGACGCCCGCCGTCAACGCCAGTGGCGAGGGGAGCGTTCCCGACCGGGTCATGCAACACGCCGAGGCCAAGGAGACGCTCGGCCCGCTCCAGCTGGACGCGTGACGACCGAGCGGAAGGCTCACTACGCTCCCACCGGCACCCCCAACTAGATGGCAACACGAACGCCGCCGCTCCCGTTGCACGCCCTCGGCCGCGGCTCGGTCGCCCTGGCGGTCGTTGCCGTCCAGCTCGTGGCCTTTGCCGCCGCCTACTCGCTGGGCCGGCCCACCCTCTACGCCGTCTTCGTCGTCCTGAGCGCCGCTGGCCTCGGGTTTGCATCCCGGCGCGGCCTGTTCGGCGTCGCGATGGCGACCCTCGGGAGCGTCCTGCTGGTCGCGCTCGGGCTCCCACTGCTCCTCTTCGCCGCCCGCCAGTCCCCCTCGCTGATCGCCGAGAAAGCTCTGGACCCGGGCGTCCACCGCGTGCTGTACCTGGGTGTCTACGCGCCGCTGCTCGCCGCCGTCGCGAGCCTGGCGCTCGGCGTCCCGCTGGCCTACCATCTTTCGCGGGGCTTCACTGGGCAACCGCTGGTCGAGAGTCTGGTGGACCTCCCGCTCGTCGTGCCCCACAGCGTCGCGGGCATCATTATCCTCTTCGGGTTCGGCCAGGGTGGGGCCCTCCCGGGACTCTCCGTGCTGGGGACGCTTCCCGGGATGGTGCTGGCGCTCACGTTCGTCAGTGCCCCCTACGCGGTCAACGCGGCCCGCGAAGCGTTCGAGTCGGTGGACGACCGGCTGGAGTACGCCGCACGCGTCCACGGTGCGAGCCCGTGGCAAGCCTTCCGCCGGGTGACCGGGCCGCTCGCGGTCCGAGGGATGGTCACCGGGGGTGTCCTCGCGTGGGCGCGGTCGGTTTCGGAATTCGGGGCGGTCGCGGTCGTCGCCTACAGCGTCGAGTTCTTCTATCCGCCGGCAGGCGAGCGGGTGATCGCCCAGCACGCGCCCGTGTTCGTCTACAACACCTACCTGCAGGGCGGCCTCGACGAGAGCGGCGCGGTCGCGGCCCTGTTGCTCGCGGTCTCCGCCGCGATCTTCCTGCTGGTGCGCTGGCTCACGACCGACGCGACGACGACGCAGGGTGTGGCATGACCCTCGAAGTCGACGTCGAGGCGACGTTCTCGGCCGACGGGGCCGACGCATTCCACGTCGCCGCGGACTTCTCGGTGCGGGACGGCGAGACGGTCGTCATCCTCGGCCCGAGCGGGAGCGGCAAGACCCTCCTGCTGGAGACCGTCGCGGGCTTTCACGACCACGAGGGCACCGTCGATAACGACGAACTCGTCCTCTCGGACCGCCCGCCGGAGGGCCGGGACTTCGCGTTCGTCTTCCAGGACTACGCGCTCTTTCCGCACATGACCGTCAGCGAGAACGTAGGGTTCGGGACGCGATACGAGTGGACCGACGACGGCTGGGTCGCATCGCTCGCCGACCGATTTCGGTCGGCTCTCGGGCGATTCGGGTCGGCCATCAGTCGACCACGCTCGACGGTCTCGAAACTGTGGCGACGCCTCCGTGGCGGCACGGGTCCAGCCCCGGAACCGCCCGGACTGCGCCTGCTCGCGGACCTGGGCGTCGCGGACCTGGCCGAGCGCTACCCGCCGACGCTCTCGGGCGGTGAGGCCCAGCGCGTGGCGCTCGCGCGCGCGCTAGCGGTCGACCCCGCAGTCCTGTTGCTGGACGAACCGCTCTCGTCGCTGGACGTGCCGACCCGCCAGGCCCTCCGGGACGATCTGCAGGACGTGCTGGCGGACGTGACGTCGATCTACGTCACCCACGACCGGACGACGGCGCGGGCGCTGGCCGACCGGATCGTCGTGATGAACGACGGGCAGGTGGTCCAGACCGGCACGCCCGAGGACGTGTTCGAGCGGCCCGCCTCCCCCCTCGTGGCCCGATTCACGGGGAGCAACGTCGTCCCGCTTTCGGCGCTTGGCGACCGGGCGGACCGACTGCTCGACGGCGACCGCGACGCGACCCACCTCACCGTCAGACCGGAGGCCGTGGAACTGGGGGCGAACGATCCGGACCTCACGGGGACCGTCGAGCGCGTCACCCGGGAAGACGCTACCAGTCGCGTGACCGTCGCCGTGGACGGGATCGACTCACCCGTCACGGTCTTCAGCGCCGACCCACCGACGCCGGGGACTACCGTCACTCTTCGCTTCCCCCGCGAGCGCGTGGCGACCTGTCGGGACTGACGAGCGCCCGTAATAATAGGCCTCCCAATCGCGGCCGAAAAGCTACGCCCCTTTCGCGGAAATGATCAGGTATGGATTTCGAGCGACGAGACGCCGACTTCGAAAGCGACGGCACTCGCTGTGCAGCGTGGCTCTACGAACCAGCAGTCGAGAACCCGCCCGTCATCGTGATGGCGCACGGATTCGGCGGGGAACGCGAGGCACGCCTGCCCGCGTTCGCCGAGGCGTTCGCCGAGGCTGGCTACGCCGTCTTGCTCTTCGACTACCGTGGCTTCGGTGACAGCGACGGCGACCCGCCCCACATCGTCTCCGGCCCGCGCCACGTCGCGGACTACCTGGCGGCGATCGACCACGCTCGGTCGCTCGCCGTGGTCGACGCTGATCGTCTCGCCCTGTGGGGCACCTCGTTCAGCGGCGGCCACGTGATCGAAGCGGCGGCCAGGGACGGCGACGTCGACGCCATCGTCTCCCAGGTCCCGTTTACCGACGGCCTCCGCAACGCGCTCCATCTCGTCCGGACGGGTGGGCTGGAGTACGTGGCAGGGGCCGTGACGGCGATAGCCCGCGACCTCGGCCGAATGGTCACGTTTCGGGACCCCCACTACGTGCCCATCGCGGCCGAACCCGACGAGTTCGGCGTTCTCAACACACCCGACGCGAAACCGGGCTATCTGTCCCTGATCCCCGGCGGCAGGGTCGAAGAGTGGGACAACGAGTGTGCCGCACGGATTCTCGCCACCGTCGGCCTGTACCGGCCCGTGACCTCGGCAAGCGACGTGGACTGTCCGGCGTTCGTCGCCGAGGCCACGGAGGACTCGATCATCCCCTCGGACTCGGTGGACACGCTGGTCGACGAACTGAACGACGTAGAGCGAGTGCGCTACGACCTCGGTCATTTCGGGCCCTACAAACCACCGGCGTTCGAGCGGGTCGTCGCGCGTCAGCAGGCCTTCTTCGACCGGACGCTTCGGAACTGAACGGAAGATGGGAAAAGTAAAGGATTGACTGGCCTAGGGTTTCGGTATGGATCTGAGTCTCACGCAGGAACAGCGCCAGATCAAGGAGATGGTCTCGGACTTCGTGGACGAGGAGGTCGTGCCGCGAGCCGCAGAGATCGACAAGGAAGACGAGTTCCCCTGGGATCTGGTGGACGAACTCGCCGAACTCGGGCTGATGGGTATGCCCTTCCCCGAGGAGTATGGCGGGGCCGGCCTCGACTACCACGCCTACCCCATGGCGCTGGAGGAAATCTCACGGGGCTCGGGCGGACTGGGCACCATCGTCGCCGCCCACATCTCGCTGGCGGGCAACATGATCTACGAGTTCGGGGACGAGGCACAAAAAGAGGAGTACCTGACACCGCTGGCCGAGGGTCACGACGTCGGTGCCTTTGCTCTCTCTGAACCCGGTGCTGGCTCGGACGTGCCGGCCATGGAGACGACCGCCGAGAAAGACGGCGACGAGTACGTCGTCAACGGCAACAAGCTCTGGATCTCCAACGGCTCGGTCGCCGATACGGTCACGGTGTTCGCCAAGACCGACCCCGACGCCGGCAACAAGGGGATTTCCTCCTTTATCGTCCGCCCCGAGGAAGACGACGGCTTCATCGTCGAGGGCACGGAGGACAAACTCGGCGACAAGGGCTGTCCCACCGCCGAACTGCGCTTCGACGACATGCGAATTCCCGAGGATCGCCTCCTGCAAGAGGAGGGGGCGGGCTTCGTCCACGCACTGAAGACGCTCAACGGCGGGCGCATCACCATCGCCGCGCGCTCGGTCGGGATCGCACAGGCTGCCCTCGACGAGGCCGCCGAGTACGCCGGCGACCGCGAGCAGTTCGGCCAGGCCATCGGCGACTTCCAGGCCATCCAGCACAAACTCGCCGACATGGACACCAAGACCCGCGCGGCCCGACTGCTGATGCACGACGCCGCCGACAAGAAGATCCGCGGCGAGAAGTTCATCAAGGAGGCCGCCCAGGCCAAGCTCTACGCCTCGGAGGTCTCACGCGAGGTCGCCAACGAGGGCATCCAGATCCACGGTGGCTACGGCTACACCAAGGACTTCCCGATGGAGCGGTTCTACCGCGACGCCAAACTCAACGAGATCTACGAGGGCACCAGCGAAGTCCTGCGCAACACTATCGGCCAGGAGATTCTGGAGTAACCGACCGCCCTCTCTTTTCCGAACTCGGTCGGATGACTCCCTCGTATCTGGCGCAGACGGAACACACCTTTTCACCTGTTTCCGAACCGGAGAGCTCGGGTGTAACCTATTATAACGGACGGACGTTAGCCGACGCATGAGCGAGATCTCGAAGAGTCGGCTGTTGGTATCCGGGGGAAGCCTGCTATTAGTATTTCAATTGATCGTGTTTCAGCGAGCGTTCGACATCGTCGAAAACCCCGGAGTTTCAGGCACGCTCGAGGACCTCATCAGCGGTGGACTGTTGCTCATCGCCACGACCTGTATCGTCAGCGGAGCGTATCTTCGGTATCAGCGGACTTCGGCTCTGTAGGAATCACCCGAGCGACTGAATGCTGAAATCCTGGTGTAACAACCGTTCTATGACTCCCCGGAGCTCGGACGTGACCAGCCAGTCCCGCTGCCAGTGAAATCTCTCGCCCCCACTTAAACCACGGATAATCGAAGGCACAGGCTTTGTGCTATCGAGTCACTTGTGATGGATACACATGACGGCAGCAGCTGACAACGTCGCCGACGGGCGGGAGCCAGTGGCGTCCGACGGTGAACCGACAGTGCGCGACGTGGTTGGGGACGCAGTGGACACAGCGCCGGAACAGATCGCCTACCGCGAGAACGTCGGCACGCTCGACGCACCCGAGGAGCAGTGGCACCGCTACGAGACGGTGGCCGAACTGCCCGACCGGGCCTTCGACGGCTGGGACGAACTGTACGTCTACACCGAGACCCACGTCTACCACTGGGTCGCTGGCGGGTTCGCCCAGGGGCCCGAACGGGTGCCCCGCGACCCCGAGTCGCTTCCGGACGGGGAGTGACTGCACGTTTCGGCTTCGAACGGCCGACTGCAGCCGGCGGACCCGAGTGACCCGACGATCCGGAGCCGCAACGGTCAAACGTTCGAACCTGCTATTGCGTGTAGTGTTCGTTATCGCCGAGCTCGCGCTCTCCTCACCGACCCTCGTGCTGACGCCCACCATCGAGGCGAATCCGTCGGCACAGGTCCGCATTCAGTTTCAGCCAGCGATGGATCCCGAGCGGCGGCGCTTTTTCGTCCTGGTCGAGGGCCCGGACTTCGACGCCTTCGACGACGCGCTCGACGACGACTACACCGTCGCGGAGCCGACCGTCCTGGCCGAACAGGACGGCGTGCGGATGTACCGGCTCGGGCTGACCGAGGACGTGATCGCGGTGACGCCGATGGTCACCGAACTCGGTGGGATGGTGCTAGAGATGCACAGCACCGGCGGCGTCTGGTTCGTCAAACTCCAGGTCCCCGACCGCGACGCGCTGGCCGACTTTCGCGAATTCTGTATCGACAGCGGGATCGAGTACCGTCTCGAACGCCTCTACCGAACCGAGCCCACGCGGAGCGACGACCACGGTCTGACCGACCAGCAACGGGAGACGCTGTTGACCGCCGCTCGCGAGGGGTACTTCGACGTGCCACGGTCGACCAGCCAGGCGGAACTCGCCGCGGAACTGGGCGTCTCCGACTCGGCGGTCTCACAGCGCGTCCGCCGCGCCGTCGCCGCGCTGATCGACGGGGCACTCTCCGTCGACGAACCGCCGGAACGCCGGGTCTGAGGGTCGAGGGGATACCTGACTTAAAACGTGGCATATCGAAGCCGACAGTTTGGGACCGTGCAGTGCCAACCCCTGACAACGATGCAGGAACCTGCCACCGCGACGACCGAGGCAGTAGGTCCCGACACCACGTCGGAGTCGACGATCCGTGACCGGGTGGCCTCGGCGCTGTCTGGCGAACAGTTCGTCGCCGCCTTCCGCCGTCGGACCGAAGGGTCGCCGTCGAATCCCGCGGTCACCCGGGAGCGGTTCGACGCACTGGATCACCTTCCCGACGAGGCGTTCGACACTACGCCCGTCAGGACGGAACTCGTCGTCTACTCGGAGACACACGTCTATCGCTGGGTGATGACCGCCGGGACCGTCGAGCGGACCCGACTTCCCCGCGACCCGTCGGCGATGGCCCGCGAGCAGTGAGCTATTCGAGTCGGTCGCGCATCCACTCGTAGTGGTCCCGGAGTCTCCGTTCGCCACCGCCGGTCAGGGCGTACACGTCACTCAGCCCGTCCGTCCGGGACTCGACGAACCCCTTGCGTTCGAGGTCCTCGATGGAACCGTAGAACTGCTGGGGTTCGATGCGGTCGTCGTAGTGGCGTTCGAGTCGGGTCTTGAGCTTCTGGGCGGGCAACTCGCCGTCCTCGGCCCCGCCGAGGAGGATACAGATGTCCCGCCGGGTACCGCTCTGGAACCAGCGCATATCGGGAGGGGAGTCGGCCAGCGGCTTGTGAATTTCGGGACGCCACACCGCCGGTCCCACGGTGGACGATGGCCCACCCGACGCTTACGGCCGGCAATCGGCGGTGTCTAGCCCGGAAGCGGCGGGCGACCGGGGTGGTCTGTGGCAACTGCTCCCGGTGTTATATCCTTCCAGCCCGTACCCCGGATATGGAGACAATCGTGACGGAGCAGGACGGTCTGGTGCTCGCACGAATCGAGGGTGACGACAGAGTGTTCGAGGTGAACTTCGACACGGTCGAACCGACCGACGTGACGCTCCGGTTCTTTCGCGCGGACGACCGCGTCGGCAGCATCTATAACGACGACGGCACCGACCGGACGATGGCACGCCTGACCACGGGCCGCGACGGGGACGATTTCATCGGTGTCGAGGTACCGAAACCGTTCGTCGCGGAACTGCTCGACACCGCTATCGAGACGGGTCGCGTCACCGACGAAGCCGCCGCCGAGCGGTACCGGATCCGGGTCCTGTGACGACCACTCGTCGACGCGCCTTCCGTCCGGCCCCGTCTGGGCCGACACCGCAGGTCGTTCGGTGACCGGTGAGTACGCGTCGCAACCGACAGCTTCGACTGTCCCACGGCTCTAGCGGGGGTAATGCCAGACGCAGAGAGCGAGGTGACGGCCGATGGGATCACCGCACGCTACTACGAGACCGACACCGAGCGCGTTCTCGCGTTCGACCGCGACGGCGCGACGGCCGCCGTCGCCCAGAACGTCGAGGGGTACGCGATGCTGAAGGTGCGGCCGACGGCCGATGGCGACGAACTGGAACGGTACTACGGGTTCGACATGGCGCTCGACCACGCCGCGGAGTTGCTCGGGGTCGCGCCCTCGATTCTGCCCGTGCCCGACGCCGCGGCCGACATGGGAATGTGACTCAGCCGTCGAGGACGGTGGCGACCAGCGCCGCCTCGGCCCGTCGGAGGAGGTCGTTGGCGGCGCTGGGCACGCAGTCCAGTTCCGCCGCGATCTCCTCGTAACTGGTCGCCCGTGGCGACTGGTAGAAGCCGAGTTCGTAGGCCGTCTCCAGCGCCTCACGCTGGCGGTCGGTGAGCTGTGCCAGTGGCCCGTCGTGGCCGGGCTCGTAGTCGCCCAGCCAGTCGATCTTGACTTCCTCCCACCCGTGAACGGGTGGGATTCCTCCGTGGGTAATTCCGGTGAGCGGGACACCCCGAAGGCAAGATTCCCCTGACGGGTACTCCGGTTTGCGGGCTCCTCTTTGGTCGAACGATCACAGCGTCGCCACTCGTGGTCGTCCCACTCGAGGCGGGGCACCCCTCGGTGTCCCCACTCGGGGCCGTTCTGCCCGGAGTCCGCAGGCCGAGCCATCGGCCTTTCGGTGTCGAACTCAACATCGCCATCCACCACCCCGTGGAGGAAGTTCTCGCTTCCCACCACATCGCTATGCCCCTCAAACCCACATCCACCGCACTGGAACACGTCCCCGTTCCGTCCAACACGTTCCTCCTCACCACACCGCGGGCACCGCGACGACGTGCCGGCTTCCGACTCCTCCTCAACATTGATCCCACACTCACCGTCAAGGACGTCGTGCATCCGCTGGCGGAAGCGGCCGTGCGCCCAGAACAAGTCCGTCTTCTCGTTCACCGTCGCGCTCCAATGTTCCTCGCGCACATCATCCAGTTTGCCGACGTACACCTCTCCAACACCCCGCTCCTCGAAGAGGCGGGCGAGGTGGCGGACGAGTGCGTCTTGGGCGTGGTCGCGTTGCCGCCGACGCCGGTCGTACAGCTTCTCGATCAACCGACTCGAGTGTTCATCGTCGGGGAGTTGGGATTGCAAGTCCGCGATGCGTTCCGTGATGTGGTGGAAGCGGTCGAAGAGGGGGCGAGCGTGGAACACCCGTTGGTGGCCGTTGGTTGTGGTGACGGCGACGAAGTTGTTGGCACCGACGTCCACGGCGGCCACGCACTCCTCGTCGCTGGAGTCCGAGACCCGTGTTGTATCGTGCAGGAAGGTGACTGGTTGGTGTGCCGTGAACGATTCGGTGCTGCGGTCGTACTCGAGTTCCAACCGACCACCGTGCCCCTCGTACTGCGGGTTGCCGCGGATGGGGACGCGGAGACGCTGATTCAACGGAATGCCGTACTTCTCCTTTAGCTCACTTCCAAGAGCGAGTTCGATCCGCGACCGCTCACCCCACTCCACCGTGTAGGCGTCGTTGCGGACGACGGTTTGCAACACCCGCTGGTCGTCCTCCTTCCAGTAACCGGGCGGACTGGGCTTGTCCTCCCGGTTGCCATCATAGTAGTCGTCGAGTTGCGTGAAGAACGCGTCCCATGTTTCGTCGCACTTGTCGAGCAGCTTGTCGGTGATGGCACGACCAATCGTGGGTCGGAAGCGGTTGCGGATCTCGGTTTTGGTGATGGCGTTCCAGACGTCGTCCCGCGTCTTGTCGGGGTTGAAGTATGCTTGGCGGCGGTGGTAGGTGACGATGTTGACGAGGGCGGCCGCCGAGTCGAGGAGTTCGATCAGGCACACCTTCTTCCACTCGCTATCGGGGGCGAGTCGGAAGGTGTTGGTGCGCGTGCGTTCTTCCTCGGTTTGGGCCGCCATCGTCGTGTTATGTCGTATGTACGTCTGAAGCATAAGGGCTGCGGAAGGGCTGGTGTTTACAGTGACGGGACGAGTACGTGGAGGTATGGCTGAGGATGGTATGGGGCGGCCGCGCGAAGTGACGTGTGAGGGGGTGTTGGCGGCGTTTGATGGGGTGGAGCGGCCGGTGGCGACCGCTCGGGTGTTGGCTGAGGAGCTGGATTGTGGGAAGCGGACGGTGTTGCGGCGGTTGCAGGAGTTGGAAGAGCGTGGAGATGTGGAGCGATGGAAGGTCGGCGCACAGGCCGTCGTCTGGTGGCCGGTTGACGAGGGGTAGTCGGCGTGGGAATCACGGCCCGGGCATCGAGACGGTGGACTGTTGCCCTGTGCCTATCGCTTGCACCCACCCCTGAAGGGGTGGGCTTCCGCTAGCATCGTGTCGAACGCCCCTGACGGCGACCACGCCTTCGTCTCGGTGAAAAACGAGGCGAAGATCTCGGTGATCGAGTACGAGACTGCCGATGAGGTCGCGACGATCCCGACCGGGGAGTTCCCGATGGTCACGCAGGTCGCCGACGTGCCAGAGGCCGCCCTCGGGACCGGCAAGAAAGTCACTGACCCGGACGACGGCCTGTTCGGGGGGCTGTTCGACTGATCGGTTCCTCTCCACTTCCATCCCGTCTCTCGGCCCCTTCCTGTCGGCGGTCGTGTGCGAAAACTGGCCACACCGGCAAGCCTAAATGCTGAACGACTCGTAAGCCGTTGTGATGTCTGACCCACGCGTAGCCGGCGTCGGCCTCACCCACTTCGGCAAGCACCCCGAGCGGACAGGGCGTGCGATGTTCGCCGAGGCGGGGCTGGCCGCGCTCGACGACGCCGGGATCGACCCCGACGACGTCGAGGCGCTCTTCTACGGCAACTTCATGGGCGAACTGGCCGAACACCAGGGCCACCAAGCACCGCTGATGGCCGAAGCCGTCGGACTCGACGTGCCGGCGACGCGCTACGAGTCCGCCTGCGCGTCCAGCGGGGCGGCGATCCGGGACGCCGTGTTCCGCCTCCGGTCGGGCGAGGCCGACGTGGTGCTGGTCGGTGGCTCCGAGCGAATGACCAACATCGGGACGGCCGCCGCGACCGACGCGCTCTCTATCGCCGCCGACGACCTCTACGAGATCCGCGCCGGCATGACCTTCCCCGGCGCGTACGCGCTGATGGCACGCGCTTACTTCGAGGAGTACGGCGGGTCGACGGAAGACCTCGCCGAGATCGCCGTCAAGAACCACGAACACGCGCTCCCCAACGAGTACGCCCAGATGCAACAGGCGATCACGGCCGAGGACGCGCTGGACGCGCCGACCATCGCCGACCCGCTCGGACTGTACGACTCCTGTCCGATCACCGACGGCGCGACCGCCGCCGTGCTGGTCAGCGAGGAGTACGCCGCCGACCACGATCTGGATACCAGCGTCGCGGTCACCGGCACCGGACAGGGCGGCGACAAGATGGCCCTGCACGACCGCCAGTACTTCGCGCGTACACCGGCGACCGAGGACGCCGCCGACGAGGCCTACGACGACGCCGGAATCGGTCCCGATTCCGTCGATTTCCTGGAGGTCCACGACTGTTTCACCATCGCCGAAGTGCTCGCACTGGAGGGACTGGGGCTGTACGAACCCGGCGAGGCCATCGGGGCCGCGAGCCGGGGCGAAACTACCCGCGAGGGTGACCTCCCGGTCAATCTCTCCGGCGGGCTGAAGGCCAAGGGCCATCCCGTCGGCGCGACGGGCGTCGCCCAGCTCATCTCCATCACGAAACTGCTGGAGGAACGTCACCCCCGTGCCGAGGACGTCGAGGGTGCGACGACCGCCCTCGCCCACAACGCGGGTGGCACCGTTGCGAGTGCGACCGTCCACGTGCTTCAGGAGGTAGAGCAATGAGTGACGAACCGCGCGACGAGGGCTTCGACGACCTGCTCGACGCCATCGCCGACGGCGAGGGCTTCTACGTCGAGTGTGCGAACGGCCACGGCTCGCTCCCGCCGCGACTCGCCTGCCCGCAGTGTGGCTCGCAGGACCTCTCGGAGGAACCGCTTCCCGACTCCGGCGAGATCAGCACCTACACGGTCGTCACCGTCCCGACGCCGCAGTTCGAGGAGGACGCCCCGTACGTCACTGCCGTCGTCGACTTCGGTCCGGTGTCGATCACCGGCCAGGTCCGGGGTGTCGACCCCGAGGACGTCGAGACCGGGCAGGTCGTCGGCATCGGCGTCGGCGAGACCGTCACGCGCGAGGAGCGGCTGCTCGTCTTCGAGCCGCGCTAACTGGGTTCCCCGGCACCCGCGGACTGGGCGTCCGACTCACCCTCCGCGACCGCCGACCGGACCATCACGACGCCGACCAAGAACGAGGCGGCGGCGATCCCGTACGCCAGAATCGCCAGGGCCGCGCCTTCTCGCACCGTCACGCCGAGCCGATTGTTAATATACGGCATCGTCCCCAGCGTGAGAATTACCACGAACAGCCCGTTCCAGCGGTTCGTCGCCCACGACTCGCCTTTCGGGATCGCGGTGCGGTGCCCGACGAACAGCCACGTCAGGATCGCGTAGACGACCAGCACGTGGACGGCCACGAGGGCGTCGCCCGCGAGCCAGTAGCCACCGCCGCCCGCCAGGAGACCGACGACCGCGGCGAGGACGGCACGGGGACCGGTCCGCATGCTACTCCTCTGTCTCGACGGGGTCGCCCTCGCCGGGCACTTCGATCTCGATGCTGGTCGCACCGCCGGGCTCCTCGTCGCGGACGACCCGGCGGACGAACTGATCGGCGTGTTCGACGTGTGGTTGCACGTCGGACTCGTCGAACACGAGCAGGCGGGCGTTCGCACGCTTCGCGAGTGTCTCGCCGTCGTCGAGCGGTGAGACGGTGGCCTGGCGGCCCCACACGAGCGTCACGGGCACGTCGAGGTCGGCCAGCACGTCCCCGAGGTCGGCGTCGAGGTCGAGGAAGCCGCCGAAGAAGGAGGCGGGGGCGAAGCGCGCGCCGGGCTGGTGGGCCGTCGCCCACTGGTAGTCGACCAGTTCGTCGGTGACGTTGGCCTCGTCGTGGTAGCCGTGATCGGCGTTGAAGTAGCGGATCGCGGGCTTGCAGGTCGCGATGTTGTAGAGTGCGGTCCCGAGCAGCGGCGTGCGGACGAGCGACCGGACCAGCGGTCGCTGCCCCTCGAAGGTGGTCGCGTCCGGGCAGACAAGGATCAGCTCCTCGATGTCGGCGTCCGCGGCCGCGACGGCGGTGTACGCGCCGGCCAGCGAGGTGGCGATCACGGTCGCGTCCTCGGTCATGTCGTCGAGGAAGTCCCCGACGAACGTGGTGTACAGCGATCCGGAGTACAGCAGCGGGGGGCGATCCGAGCGCCCGAAGCCGGGGAGGTCGGGTGCGATCACGTGGTACTCTTCCGCGAGGGCGTCGAAGATACCGCGGAACTCGTGGCTGGAGCCGGAGGCGTTGATCCCGTGGAACAGGCAGATGTCGGGGTCATCGGGGTCGCCGGCTTCGGCGTAGGCCACGTCGAACCCGCGCCAGCGGTACGTCCCGGTCTCGCCGTCCAGCGGCGAGTCGAGGTCGTCCGCGCGCCGGCCGAGCAGTCGATTGGCCGCGCCGATCAGTCCGGCGGTACCCAGCGCCCCCAGTGCGACGTTGCGGAGCTTCATACGGGAATCAAGGGGCGACAGGCGTTTATACGTGATGGGGCAGGTGGCGATCACGCCGAGTTACCCGCGCCAGACACGGACGACGGCCACAACCAGCGCGCCGACGAACCAGAGGGTCAACCCGGCCACGCCCGCGACCAGCGATGGTGTCGGCGCGCTCCGGGTATACACGTCCCCGACAGCGAGCGTGTAGACGAGCCCGCGGTAGGCGCTGTTCGGGCTGAGCGCCGTCAGCGTCCCGAGCGCGTCGGGGCCGATCAGCCCGCCCGACAGCGCCGCGACGATCGTGGCGTCGAACCCCAGCACGAGCGCGATCACGAGGACGACGGCGATCGCCAGCGCCTCGCGGGCCGACCGGGCGGCCGCCGAGACGGCCACCGCCACGGCCAACGCGACCGCCGTGAACAGGACGGTGAGCGTCGCGAACCGCAGGAAGAGGACGGGCGCGTCGACGGTGCCGTGCCTGACGACGACGGAGACGGCGTCGCCAGGCGCGAACACGACTGCGGCGGCCGACAGCCCCAGCGAGACCAGCACGACGGGCAAGAGCCCGGCCAGTCGCCCGAGGAAGACGCCACCGACGAACGAGAGACGTCTCACCGGGTAGGTCTGGATCGTCTCCAGCTCCCCCCGATCCGCGTCCGACTGGATCGCCCGATAGCCGAAGGCGAACGCGAGCAGGGGTACCAGAATCTCCATCGGCGCGACGAGATCGAGGATCAACGGGAGGTAGCCCCCGGTCCCCGCGGCGACGACGAACCCGGCGACGACGACCACGAACCCGAGCGCGAGGACGAGGATCGTCGGCGTCCGGAGGAGCGTGGTGAACTCCCGCTGGGCGACGACCAGCGCGGTTCGGGCGCGACTCATCCGTCCACCCCCTCGCCGCGGGTCGCGACCTGGCCGGACTCGATGGCGACCAGTTCGCTCATGGCCGACGCCAGGTCGTCGGTGTCCGTCGACGCCATCAGCCCCGCCGGGCTGTCGGCCGCGACGATCCGGCCCCGATCCAGTACGAGGACCTGATCGGCGATTCGCTCGACGGCCGAGAGGTCGTGGCTCGTCACCAGTACCGCTGCGCCCGCGGCGAGGTCGGTGATCACGTCCGAGACGTGCCGGGTCATCATCGGGTCGAGCCCGCTCGACGGTTCGTCGAGCAGGACCAGCGGCGGGTCACCGACCGTCGCCTGCGCGATGCCGAGTAATCGCGTCATCCCGCCGGAGAGCGCGTCGACTCGCCGGTCGGGGACGCCGCCCAGTCCCACGCGCTCGACGGTCGCGTCCACGTCGACCGCCTCGCCGGTGAGGTCGGCGTAGAACTGCAGGGTCTCGGCGACCGTGAACTGCGGCCGGAACGCCGGTGCCTGCGGCAGGTAGCCGACCGGCCGGGTCGCGCTCTCGGGGCGCTCGACGGAGCCGTGATCGGTCCCCACCAGGTCCGCGATTGCGCGGATCAACGTGGTCTTGCCGCTCCCGTTCGGGCCGACGAGGCAGGTCACGGTGTCCGGTGCGACGGCGAACGACACGTCGTCGACCGCGATCAGGTCCCCGAAGGCCACCGTCAGATCCTCGACGACGAGCGCCGGATCGGCGGCGTCCGTCTCTCCCGGCGCCGCTGTGTCGGCCGTCTCCGTCGCTCTGGTGTCGTTCGCCCCGTCGTCGGTTGTCGCCGTCTGGGCTGTCCCGTCGGTCGTGGTGTCGGCTGATTCGTCGGTCATGGTTGGCTCCCGTTCACTCGCGCGAGCGCGTCCGGTCGCGTCGGTTCGGTCAGCGGTGCAGTGTCGACGACGCCGCTGGATCGGAGCCCCGGCAGACGGTCCCGGACGGACCGCAACAGCGTTACCGCGGGTGACTCCCGGAGGGCGAGACTCCCTTCGGCCGTGAGGAGCGCGGCGTCGACGGGTCCGGTGGGCCGGTAGGATTCGTCCAGCGTTCCGTCACCGTCGGCGTCGGTGCCCGGGAGCCGTCCCCAGTAGTTTCCGCGGCCGTCGGCCGTCCAGATCCGGACCGGGCCCATGTCGGCCTCGGCCTGCTGGTCGTTGCCCACCACGTCGTTCTCGGTGACCGTCAGCGAGGGCAGGAGGAGGTCCGCCCTGATGCCGATTCCGTTGTCGACGACGACGTTGTGGGCGACGTAGGACCGCGCGGCCGCCATGCCGAGTCCGACCTCGTTGTTTGCGACGACGTTCTCGGCGACGAAGGAGGCGCTCCCGGCGACGATCAGCCCCGCCTCACTCGCCCGCACGTCGTTGCCTCGGAGGACGTTCCCCCGCGGCCGAGTCATCACGATCACGCCGGTCGAGGCCCGGCGGACCGTGTTGTTCCGGATCAGCGCGCCCGACGTGTACATCTCGTGGACGCCGAACCGGAGGCCGGTCATCCGGGAGTCTCGGACCACGATACCGTTCGCCCGGTGGGTGTAGACGCCGTCGCGGCCGCCCTCGAACGTGACGTTCTGGACCACGACGGGGTCGAACATCGCCAGCACGCCCATGAAGCCGTCCTCCCACTCCGGCGGGCCCTCGATGCGAGAGTCACGGACGACGAGTCCCCGCCCGCCGCGCACGAGGACGCCGTTGGCGCGCGTCTCGATGCGGACGTTCGCCACGAGCGAGCCGGTGCCGTTGACGAACCGAATCGCCGAGTCGCCGCGGCCGTAGGCCAGGCGGACGAACTGGTCCCAGTCGCCGCCCGACGTATCGCCGAACGACCGCGCGCCGGTCGACCCGACGTCGCTGATCCGCAGGTCGGTGACGGCCACCTGCTCGGCCGTGACCGAGAGTACGGTCCCATCGCGGTCGCCTCGAACGTGTGTCTCCGGCCCCGCACCGACCAGCGTCAGGGGTTTGTCGACCGTGACGTTGCCCTCGTAGGTGCCTGGCGGGAGCCGGACGGTCGTGTTAGCGGGGGCGCGGTCGATGGCCGCGGCCAGCGTCGGCGCGTCCTCGCCCACGACGACCGACACGGGACGGTCCCGGAGTCGAGCGGTCGCCGTCACCTGCCGGTCGGCCCACTGGCTCCGGTTCGTCGTGATCCGCTCCATCCGGGTCTCCGGCGGGGTTCGGTCGGCGCTCCCGGACTGGATCGCCGCCCAGTCGACGACCCGCCCGCCGTACCGGTCGGCGAACGACTCTGCGGCCGATCGCTCGCCGAACGGGACGACCGTGGGTCCGCCCGGAGTTTTGGCGGGGCTGTCGACGACGAACGACGCTTCGCGGGCCGACACCCAGCCCCCGCCGAGGCTGTTCCGTTCGATTAGAAAGCCGTTCTCGTTCAGTGCTGGGTCGGTCCCGGCGTAATCGGTCACGAGGACGCCGACCGGTTCGCCGAACTGTTCGGTCGTCCGGGGGCCGCGGAGGTGGGTCGCGACGGCTTCGATGCCGTAGTAGCCGACGACGTACTCGTACTGGGAGAAGAACACCTCGGCCTTCGGGATCGAGAGGTTTCGCTCCTCGGCTTCCTCGATGTCCACGCCGGTCATCCCCATGGTGAGCGTCGAGTCGAACGATACCGGCTCGACCTCGCGCTCGCCGTGGGGATCGACCGTGAACCCCGTCGCCGTCAGGAGGACGACGAACGCGAGTCCGGCGAGGACGTACTTGACGTCCATTATCGGCCGAGTTGCGCGATCAGCTGTGGGGTCACCTCGTCGACCGTGACGAGCTTCCCGCCATGCTCGTCCCGGAACGACGAGGCGTCACCCCCGTCACCGAATCCGATCAGGTCCCTGCCCATCGCGCCGACGACCTCGGAGTTGGCGACGAAGGTCACGTCGCTGGCCGGCGCGAACGCCGACGCCTTCGGGTGTGTCGAGATGCCAGTGGTGTCCCTGAACTCGAACAGATCGTACTCCACCGCCGAGTAGTCGGTGACGTACATCACCGACCGCTCCCAGCCCCGGTCATCCCGCTCGAAGTCGTACTGGAACGCCTCCCAGGTGCTGTCGAACCGCGCGGGGTTCTCGTGGCCAGACGGCTGGTGGTCGGGGTAGAAGACCTCCGCCGACGGTCCCGGGTGGTTCACGATGTTCATGCCACACACGTCGCAGGTGTCACCCTCCGTCAAGGTCACCGCCGCGGGCACGTCCGCCGTCCCGTTCCCCGAGTTCTGTTGCTCCGAGCAGCCCGCGAGCGCGGCCACACCGACCGCACCCAGGCTGCCGAGGACCGTCCGTCGGCGGCACAGATCGTGCCGGTTCGAACGCTTGGAGTGTGCGTGCTTATCACACATGTGGTATCACCTGACCCCGACGGACAGCCATATCGTTGCCGAATACGCTGTCCGGTGGCCGGGATGGTCTTGTTACATCGTTACAAGTAGGTGGGACTAAAGTCCGCCGACGGTTCCCGGAGTGTGAGAATACGGTCACTCTCTCTTTTCTTCCACGCACTCCTCGATAGGCTCCAGGAGTTCGTCGGCGACCGCGTAGGGGTCGGTCTCGCGGTCGAGGACGCGGTCGACGAACTGATCGAGCCCACCGCGTTCCTCGATCTCCTCGGCCAGGAGGTCGGCGGTGTCTTCCCGCAGGAGCCGCCTGATCTCCGCGGCGTACCGGTTCCGGGCCTTGACCTCCAGTTGGCCCGACTCGACCAGGTACTCGCGGTGGTCGTCCAGCACCGAGAGGAGTTCGTCCAGGCCGTCGCCGCGCTTGGCCACCGTCTCGACGATGGACGGCGACCAGGAGGGTCCGTCCTCGTCGGTCGCGTCACCCGTCGCGTCCTCGTCGCGAGTCTTCTCGACCGTTCCGTGGTGGCCCGTGGCGACGGCGAGTTCGTCCCGGCGCATCTCGATCATCTCCCGGAGTTCCTGGACCGTCCTGTTGGCCCCGTCCAGATCGGCCTTGTTGACGACGAACAGGTCGGCTATTTCGAGGATGCCGGCCTTGAGCATCTGCACGTCGTCGCCGCTGGCCGGCGGGACCAGCACGGCGACGGTGTCGGCCGTCCGGACGATGTCGATCTCGTTCTGCCCGGCCCCGACGGTCTCGATGATGATCTTGTCCTTCCCGAAAGCGTCCAGCGCCTTGACCGCGTCCGTGGTGGCCGTCGAGAGTCCGCCCAGCGTCCCCCGGGCAGACATCGAGCGGAAGAACACGTCCATGTCGCCCGTATTCGAGGCCATCCGGATGCGGTCGCCCAGCACCGCGCCGCCGGTGAAGGGCGAGGACGGGTCGATGGCGATCACGCCAACGGTGAGCCCGCGGTTGCGGTACTCCTCGGCCATCTTGTCGACCAGTGTCGACTTGCCCGCGCCGGGACTGCCGGTGATGCCGATCACGTCGGCGTGGCCGGTGTGCTCGTGGAGTTGCGAGACCAGATCGCGGTAGCCCGGCGCGCGGTCCTCGATCTTGGTGATCGTGCGGGCCAGCGCACGGTGGTCGCCGTCGAGTAAGTTGTCGACGAGCGAAGTCACGGGAGACCACCCCGTGGATCGACCGTGACGTCGTCAGTCGCAGTCCGTGCCCATGGCTCGGAACGTCTGACGGAACTCATCGTCGCTCGGGCACGTTCTCCTGGACGAACTCGACGATCTCGTCCATGGACGCTCCGGGGCCGAAGATGTGCGCGACACCGAGATCGAGCAGTTCGTCGCGGTCCTCCTCGGGGATGATCCCGCCGACGAGGATCAGCGTGTCCTCTTTCGCCCCGTACTCCTCGAGTCCATCCATTATCTTCGGGATGAGTGTGCTGTGCGCGCCCGAGAGAATCGAGAGGCCCAGCACGTCCACGTCCTCCTGGACCGTCGCCTGAACGATTTCGTCTGGGGCTTTGTGCAGGCCCGAGTAGATAACCTCGAAGCCGGCGTCGCGGAACGCCCGCGCGATGACGTGAGCGCCCCGGTCGTGACCGTCCAGCCCGACCTTTCCGACGAGACACCGGATCGTCCGCTGTTCCTGCGCTTCGCTCATGCCACCTCGTAACACGTTGGTCACTTTCACTCTTGCCGTTACGGAACGGTCCACGTCGGTCGCGAACGGAATACTGATGTGTCGAAATGCATTTCGAACTGACATGTCTGAGGGGGTCCGGTGAAGGGTGGCATCGCACTGGCGATTCTGGGGTTCGCCATGCTGGCGGCCAGCGTGGGCGGAATCGTCCCGGCCGTCACCGGGGCGTCGGGGCACGACAGAGTGCAGGCGACCGTGGTCGAAACCGGGATCGAGGAGTTCGACGACGACGAGGAGTACCGGCCAGTCGTCGTCTACGAGTACGAGATCGACGGCGAGACATACCGGAGCGACAACTTCTACCCCGGGTCCACCTACCCACCGTACACCGAAGCGAAAGCCCGGGATCGGATATCGGGGTACGAATCCGGCGAGACCGTCACGATGTTCGTCGATTTAGACGACCCTGATCGGGCGTTTCTGGAGCGTCAGCCACTCGGCGAGCGGATCGTCAGCCTCGGCGGGTACGCCGTCGGCATCCTGATCGGCGCACCGCTTCTCGTCGGCGGCGGGAAACTGACCGTCTCGGGCCTGCGCTCGACCGGCGAGTGAGCGGGTTCCGACGGACTGATGCCCGAGGCGTCCTCACGACCGGATATGGCAGTCGCAGACGACCTCCAGCGCTGGCCGAAGGCGCACCCGCGCGCCGTCACGACGATCCTCTCGATCATCGGATACGCCCTCGTGATCGGCGCGTTCGGCGGTTTCCTCCCGCTCCCGGAGTTCAGTCGGGGGACGGTCATCTTCCTGGGTGATGCCATCGCCGTCGTGAACACGCTCGCACTCACCGCCATCGTCGCCGGCGTCTACTTCATCCGGAACGACCAGGTCCGGAAACACCGCGCGGCGATGCTGACGGCCTTCACCCTCATCATGTTCTTCCTCGTCCTCTACCTCCTGAAAGTCGGCGGTGGATTCGAGAAGGCCATCGACGCCCAGGGCGCGGTCTGGATCGCCTACATCGTCATGCTCGCGATCCACATCCTGCTGTCGGCGCTGGCCGTGCCAGTCGTCCTCCACGCGGTCGTCCTCGGGTTGACGCACTCGCCCGCCGAGTTGCGGGATACGATACACGCCAGGGTCGGCCGGGTCGCCGTCGCCGCGTGGGGCCTCTCGCTCGCGCTCGGCATCGTGACCTACATCCTCCTGAACCACGTCTACGGCTGGACGCCACGGGGCCACAGCGCCGGTCTGCTCCTGTTGCTGCTCTCCACGCGGCCCTCCTCGGCTGCCCGTCCGATCTTCGACCGCGAGTGATTCCGGGGCCGAATCTGGAGACAATTTGATGTATCTGTCCGTCAATGTTCTATAGCATGGACGAACTCGTTCGGGCGTTTCAGGATGTGGACGCGAACCTACGTCTCGTCTTCGCACTCTCGGAAGTCTCGTGGGATCTGTTGTACGTCAGGGACGACGTGGCAGACACGTATTCCGAGTCGGATTTCGAGGCGACGTACCGCGAGCACATGGGAAACCGAATCTCGGCCAGTAACCTCCGCCAGACCATCGACGGCGGCGAGTACCACGGTGAGATGTACTTCTTCGAGGATATCGTCGTCTTCCAGTTCCCGTCCACCCGTCACGAGGCCGTCGTCGTCTCGTACGACTGGGACGAGACAGCCCCGATCGCAGACGTGTTCGAGGTCGCGAAAAACGCGGACATGTGAATCGCTGGCCGGCCGGACCGTCTCAATCCGTCCGCGGGAGTGCCGCGGCACCGCCGGCGAAAAAGACCAGCGTCAGCCCGGCCAGCACGCCCAGGTAGAACGGCCACCCCGTCGGCAACCCGGCCAGCGGTTCGATCCCGGGACCGTAGGTCGCCGCCCGCACGCCACGCGAGAAGTAGGTCAATGGTGACAGTAGGATGGCGGGCCGGAACCACTCGGGGAGCATCGACGGCGGGACGAACGTCTCCGAGAGAAAGAGCAAGGGGAGTGCGATGCCGTTGCTCGCGGCGATGACGCCGTCCTGTGAGCCGGCGAAACTGCCGATCAGCGCACCCCCGCCACAGAACAGCGCGACGCCGAGGAAGACGAACGGGATCAGGAGTGGTGAGAACGAGATGTCCGCGCCGGTGACGACGACGATCAGGCCGAGCAAGAGCAGTCCCGCGAGGCCGATGACGACGACGTTGACCAGCGTCTGGGCGAGCAGCCACTCCGACCGCGAGAGCGGCGTCGTCGCCAGTTTCTCGAACTGGTTGCCCTCGCGGTGACGCGCGACCTCGCTCCCCACCCGCGAGAGCGGGGTGAACAGGACGACAACGGCCAGATAGCCGGGCACGTAGTACGCCGCCGGTTCGGTGAACAGCCCCGTCCCACCGCCGCCGGTCTGGACCAGCGCCCCGAAGATCAGGATGATTATGACCGGAAAAAAGAAAGTGAAGAACACGGCCGTCCGCCGGCGCAGGAACGACTTCCCGGCCGCGACGGTGGCTGCACCGATCCGGCCGACTGCCGTCATGGCCGATCACCGCCAGTCTCACTGCCGTCACCGTCCTGCCGCCCGCCGTCTGCCAGCGGCGTCTCCCCGCGGCTGACCGTCTCGCCGCTCGCCGTGACCGCCTGCCCCGTCAGATCGAGATACACGTCTTCGAGGTCGGGTTCGGTCCAGTTGATCGAGTCGCAGGTCGCGCCGGCCGAATCGAGGGCGGCGACGACCGCGCCGATCTCCTCCGGCGGCACGTCGTAGACGGTCAATTTGCCGTCCGCGAGTTCCGCGGGGTAGTCCAGGTCGGCGGTGATCGCGGGGTCGGCGTCGGTGTCGATCGCCAGCCGGCTCTCCCCACCGTGGTCGGCGATCAACGCCGTGGGCGAGTCCCGGGCGACCAGTTTCCCGTCGGCCAGCAGGCCCACTTCGTCGGCCAGCCGCTCGGCCTCGGCCATGTAGTGGGTCGTCAGGAAGACAGTCGTCCCGCCCGCGGCGAGGTCTTCGATGAGTCGCCAGAGCGCCCGCCGGCCCGCGGGGTCGATGCCCGTCGTCGGTTCGTCGAGCACGAGCAGATCGGGGTCGTTGACCAGCGCGGTCCCGACACAGACCCGGCGCTGCTGGCCGCCCGAGAGGTTCTCGTACCAGGTGTCGGCGTCGTCGCGCAGGCCAACGTCGTCCAGCACGTCCGAGACCGGCCGGGCCTCGTCGTAGAGTCCGCCGTAGTAGTCGAGCAATTCACGGGCGGTCAGCCGCGCGGGCGGCTCGAACGACTGCGGGAGCGATCCCAGCCGCGCCCGCTCGACCGCTCTGGGGTCCGTTCCGAACACCGTCACGTCGCCCTCGGCGTCGGTCGTGCCGAGCAACGCCCGGACGAGTGTGGTCTTTCCCGCGCCGTTGGGCCCGATCAACGCGAACACGTCCCCTTCGTCCACGGTGAGCGAAACCCCCTCGAGTGCGGTCGTGTCGCCGTAGACCCGACGAACGTCCTCGGCGACGACGGCTGCTGTCATTGTCGGATGGCGGTCCGGTACCGCCCTAAGCCCGTCGGTTCGGTGCTGTCAGACGTGTTCGCGAACCCGCCGGACGATCTCGTCCACGTCGAAGGCGTCCTCTTGCTTGTCGTAGACCCGCTCGCCGTCGACGGTCACGCGAAATACACCGTTCGCGCCGGTTCGGAGCGTCACCGCGTCCAGTCGCTCGCCGAAGGTCGTCAGCAGGACGTGCTGGACGTTCTCGGCGCGGTCGAGGAAGCCACAGGGGACGCAGTACTCGATTTCGACTTCTGGCATACCACGAAGGTGGCGAGTGATGCGGAAAAACCCGTCCATCACCGTCCGAACGGCCGCCAGTACAGCAGGCCAACCGTCACCACGAACACGAGCGTCGAGAGCCCGTAGGACTGGGCGTACACCGCGCCGGCGAGGGCGCTCCCGCTTCCGAGGAGGCCCGCCGCGAGCGAGGCGAGAATCGGCCAGCTACAGCTCACACAGGAGAGCAGTCCGAGCAGGCCCGTCACCGCCGACCCCGCGGCGTCCAGCACCGTCGCGTACACGAGATAGGCCAGCGCGACGTAGCCGACGACTTTGAACGGAAACAGCGCCGCGGAGAGGTAGGTCCCGTTGTAGATGAGCGTCGGGGCCCAGCCCGGTGGTAGTGCCAGCACCGTAACCCGGAGGCTCCGCCCGGCCATGCTACTGGCGGGGCCGACGATCCCACCGAAGTACGCCAGGACGACGAAGTAGCCGACAGCGACGATGCCGGCGAGCCAGCGGTCACGGCTGGGAGCCGGCGCTGGCGTCGTCCGGAAGATGGCCCACAGTCCGACGTTGATCCAGACGAACGGGTAGAGCCAGTAGCGGACCGCCCAGATGCTCGTCAACTCGCTCGGGCTGACGAGCCAGTAGACGCCCAGCAGGAGGATTTCGGAGTTGACGACCAGCAGTGCGATCAGCAGGTCCTCCCGGGTCGGTCTCAGCCCCGCGAGTCGGTCGGTGATCGTAGCGTCGGTGGTCATACGACGAGTGCGTCGACGACGATTGCGAGCAGGAGCGTACCGAGGTATGCGTTCGAGGCGTGGAACGCGCGGAACGCCGCTGACTCGTCCCGTTCGCGGTGGAGGCGGACGACCGCCCACAGGAACACCGCGCCGAGCGCGGTGGTCGTGACGGCGTACACCCAGCCGAGGTTCGTCAGGGCCGCCAGCCCCGCCGCGGCCAGTAGCGTCGTCCCCAGCCACAGCAGGATGTGTTTGCGGGTGGTGGCCTCGCCGCGGACGACCGGCATCATCGGGAAGCCGCCGCGCTCGTAGTCGTCCTTGTACGCGAGCGCGAGGTTGTAGAAGTGCGCCGGCGTCCAGACGAAGATGACACCGGCCAGCATCAGCCCCGGCAGACCGATGGTCCCCGTCACGGCGGCCGAGCCGATCAGGGCCGGCAGGGCCCCGGCCGCCCCGCCGATGACCGTGTTCTGGACGGTGTTGGGTTTGAGGACGAGCGTGTAGATCACGCTGTAGAACAGGATGGCCGATAGGCCCAGCGCGGCCGCGAGCAGGTTCACCTGCAGGAAGACGGCGACGGAAGCGGCCGCCAGCGCCAGGCCGAACGCGACGGCGTTTCCGACCGGCAATTGGTGGGTCGCCACCGGCCGGTCGCTGGTCCGGTCCATCTTCTTGTCCCGGTCGCGTTCGAGGACGTGGTTGAACGTTCCGCTCGCCCCAATCGCGAGGACGCCGCCGCCCAGCGTCAACACGATGGTTCGGACCGTCAGGTCCGTCCCGGCGGCACCGGCGGCCAGCGCCATCCCGGCCGACGCCACGAGACAGAGCAGCCACATCAGGCGTGGCTTCATCAGCCGGAAGTACGCCTCGACGACGTGGATTGCACGCGCGAACGAACTATCCGGAAGTGGTGGCTGGTCCCCGGGTTCGGTCGCCGGGTCCGCAGCCGGCGTCGGCTCCGGGTCGGGATCGGCCGCCGACGCGTCGGTGTCGCGGGGTTCGAGGTCCCACGCGAGTGCGAGCGTCAACCCGGCGAAGATGCCCATTCCGGTGAGCAGGTGGGCGGCCGGGAACGGATTCGCGGCACCGGTCGTCGCGACCTGTGCGCCCAGTGCCACCTGCACCGGAAAGAGGACGAGCGCGAACGCGAGCGCGGCCTTCACGCGACGCGAGACGGTCGACCGCCGCAGGCCGATCACTGCGGTGGCGAGCACCAGCCCGCCGACGAGTGCCGCGGCCAGGCGATGTCCCCAGGCGACGAGCAGTTCGGGTTCGGCGAGCGACGGCGGGCTCGAACAGACCGGCCACGCCGAGCAGGCGCTCGCGGCGTCCGCGATGGCCGCCGTCGCGCCGGCGACGACGAGCAGGTACACACCGACTGCCGATCCGGCCAGCAGCGTCGCGAAACGGGGACGAGAATAGCGTTCGATCACGGCTGTACCTCTCACTACTAGATCATTGGAGTGGGCGTACTTATGACCCGCGCTTTCGGTCAGTCAGGCGACTCCAGACACCGCGAGAAACCGTCGCAGGGGGACCGGACTCGCGCGAAGACAGCAGCTATTTATGCGCCAATTCCTAAGCCCCGCGTAATGATAAACCGCAAGCGCGTCGGGGCGATGGCGCTTTACGGTGCCACGTTACTGCTGATGGCGGTCGAACCCGCGGCCGCCCAGTCAGGGTACGCGTCGACTACCGAAGGAGCGATCCGGGGACTGAACAGCAACCTGATCTACGTGGCGGTCCCGATCACCATCCTCGTCGAGGGGATCCTGATCTACACCGTCTGGAAATACAGCAAGACGGACGAAGCCAAACCGACCCAGGAGAACCGTCGTCTGGAGATTACCTGGACCGTCGCGACGGCCGTGATTCTGCTTTTCGTCGGCGTCGCCTCCTATCAGGTGCTCGGGAACCCCTACGTCGCCGCGGAGTCACAGGCCGAGATCCCCGGCGAAGCGGCCGAAGAGATCGAAGTGTACGGCCAGAAGTACAACTGGAACTTCGTCTACCGCAACGTCAGCGTCGACGGCGCGAGCGCCACCGACGTGTCGATGACGAACGTCTCGATCGAGGGCGCGACCGTCGAGAACGTCACCGACGAGGGGATCGTGATATCGGGTGGATCCGTCTCCAGCGCCGGGGACGGCGCGCTCGATAGCGCCTCGCTGGTCAACGGGACCGTGACCGCAGGCGCTGGCAACCCCTCCCAGTACGAGACCGGTGAGCAGGTGCGCTTCACCGATGTGAGCGTCAGCGGGGCAGCCATCGAGGGCGCGAGCATCACCGATGCCACCGTCAAGAGTACGAACACGCTGGTCATGCCGAAAGGCCAGAACATCCGACTGAACATCACCTCGCGTGACTGGCTGCACGCGTTCCACGTCCCCGACCTGGGGCTGAAACAGGACGCACTGCCCGGCCAGTCGAACTCCATCGTCACCAGGCCCACGAAGACGGGCGAGTACCAGCTCTACTGCGCCGAATACTGTGGTGTCGGCCACTCCGGAATGCTCGGGACCGTCGAAGTCCGATCACAGTCGAACTACGACTCCTGGCTGGCACAGACCTGGTTCAGCGCACAGGGCTAACAGCGCCGCTGTTTATACTGGTAAGCGAGGCGAATACCCCGACCCACCGTGGTCGGGGATGAAGCCGACAACCCGCAAAACCAACCATTAAGTAGACAAATACAAATCAGCAGACAGCGATAGAATACAGTCACCACTACCGCGCCTATCCGACACAAGAGGTAGCGGACAGGCTGGACCACCATCTCGACGTTCATCGCCAACTCTACAACCACGTCCGCTGGGACTACGAGAACAGTCCAGAGAACGACAAGCCGAGTGAGTACGACCAGAACAACAAACTCCCCGCGTGGAAACAACGGTGGCCAGTGTTCAGCGAACTGCACTCAAAAGCCGCCCAAGCCACCGTTGCTCGTTTCCACCATACCCTCAGCGTTCTGAGCGAACTCAAAGAAAGCGGGTACAACGTTGGTCAGCTTAAACGGCAAGCACCCACCGAGTACCGAAGCGTGACGTACAATCAGTCTGGTTTCGACCTCGATGAAAAGAGGGGCCACGACAAGTACGCATACGTCCGCTTCAGCAAGATTGGGTGGGTGAAAATCCGATACTCTCGACCGATTCCCGACAACACCACCATCAACGAAGTCACGTTCAAAAAGGAGACGACCGGCGAGTGGTTCGTCTCTGTCGCCCTCGAAACCGACGACGACAACCTACCCGAGAAACCCGACGTGGACTCACTGGACGCGAGTAACAGCGTCGGGATCGACCTCGGTATCCGCAACTACATCCACACCAGCGACGGCAAAACCGTGGATTGGCTCGACCTCGAAGACGACTACGACCGTCTGCGCCGCGAACAACGCAGACTCTCGCGGAAAGACCACGGGAGTCGGAACTACGAGAGACAACGCCAGAAGGTCGCCAAAGTGAAGCGCCGGATTCGCCGCAAAGTGCTGGACTATCAGCACAAACTTACGACGTGGCTCGTCACGGAGTACGACGCCGTGTTCGTGGAAGATCTCGATGTAACAGGGATGCTTCGGGGCGACGGCAACGCTCGCAACAAGCAGGACGCGGCGTGGCGGCAGTTCATCAACTTGCTCGACTACAAGGCCGACCTGTACGGCACGCACGTCGTACAGGTTGAACCTGCGGGAACAACGAAAGAGTGCGCCCGGTGTGGTGTGGAAACCGCGAAACCCATCTGGGTGCGGGAACACTCCTGTCCGAGTTGTGGGTTCGAGACGGACAGGGACGCGAATGCGGCGATAAACGTCCTGCAACGCGGCTTTGCTGAGTTAGGGCTGGGATGACCCGAATCAACGCCTGTAGAGACTGTGACCGCTACGGACACGACTCAGTTTGAGTCTGTGTCTGCAAGTCACGTCATCGAAACAGGAAGCCTGCCCTCGTGAGAGCAGGATTCCCCGCGCCACCGTGCGCGGGGTAACATTCAACGACTCGATTCGTCGCGACAATCAGGCTCGCAGTGGCCGATGATCGACTAGTCGCTCGTCGCCGCATCAGCCGTGTCCGTCTCTAGGTCCGCCTCTCCGGCCAGGAATCGCTCGCCACGCTCCGTCGTCCGGTAGACGACTTCGCCACTGACCGGTTCCACCAGGCCATGCTCGACGAGGACGGCACACCGACGTTCGACGTAGCGCAGATGCATCCCGAGACGGTTTGCGACCAGCGCGAGATAGTCCGGCCGCCCTTCCTGTAGCTGCCGGAGAATCCGCTCGTCCGCCGATCGCATCCAGTTCGGTCCGGACATCGTTCTCGCTCGTAGTATGTGTGTCGGTAACATATAACGCTATCGCAAGTCTTGCCGATGACTCGGGACGAGAAGACGGGACCGAAAGAGATCGGTTGCGGAGCTAGCAGAGGTTCCCAGTCACGTAGACGTCTCCGCTCTGGGTGACTTCGACACCGATGCCGATCTGATTGGCGTTCTCGTAGAGCAGGCGGTTCCGAGTGATCCCCGAGAACCAGGCGTCGACAATCGCTCGTGCGACTTCCTTCTCGGTCGCCAGGAACTCCCCATCGTGGGTTCGGCCGGCGACGACGTGCCCGATCACTTCGAGTTGGTTACCATCCGCGTTGACGACGTACGTCCCGGGATTAGAATTGAACTGACAGGACGAATAGAGTCCGGCACGTTTGTACCGTTCCTTACTAAATATTCCGTCGATAGCGTGGCTGACGCGCCCTTCGTCAGCCATCGCCACGCTGTGGTTGCGTGCCATTGTGTCGAGCTTGTCCGTGACCTGCCCGTCGGTGATCAGGTCCGACAGGTCCCGGTTCGTCCGGCGCTGGTTGATCAACCGTTTGATCTCCGTGTTGATCTCCCGTCTCTCGAATCGTCTGGCGGGAATCGTCTGCTCCTCTTCAGGTGGCTGGACGGTCTCTATCTCTCCGCCGGGAATCGTGGTCTGCGCTCGAGGGTTCGATTCACCGTCGCCCGGGCCCTGTGCCGTGCCCTCGCCCGGTGTCGGGGTCGACATGCCCGTCGTACCGGCACCGCCACCACCGATCTGCATCCCGATGAGGACACCCACGCCCATCGAGACGAGAACGATGACGCCAAGCACCGACAACGCCGCCTTGTTCACCATACTATGTGTCCCATTACCGACCTAGTAAATCAACTTTTGGTGGACTTCTCCCTCTCGTAATCGGTCGTTACACTCGTTGATTCCCGCCAGTTCGACTCCAGACCCCGCTGTGAGAGGGGCGCGCCTGCCGCCGCGGTCAGTCAGGTCGCTTCAGCGAGAGCGCCGTCCGGTCGAACTCACAGACCAGTCGCTCCTCTTCGCCGACGACGAACGCCTCGACGTGCATCGTCACGACCCCACGGTCGCCGTCGCTGGTCTCGCGTTTGTCCGTGACAGTCGACTGGGCCCGGATCGTGTCGCCGTGGTAGACCGGGGCCGGATGTTCCACGTTGTCGTACGACAGGTTCGCGACGATGGTCCCGTCGGTCGTGTCGGGGATCGTCAGGCCGACGGCGAGGCTCATCGTCAGGAGGCCGTTGACGATCCGCTCGCCGAAGTCCGTCTCGGCGGCGAACGCCGAATCGAGGTGGAGCGGTTGCTGATTCATCGTCATGTCACAGAACCGCTGGTTGTCGCTCTCGGAGATCGTCCGGCGTTTCTCGTGGCGGATCGTCTCCCCGACCTCGAAGTCTTCGTAATACAGACCAGTCATGGCCGCCTCGTCGTCCCCGGAGCCAATAACGGTGACGCCGGGTCGATTCGGCGTGGGGAACGGACTTACGGCTGGGCACACACGCCCGGATATGGCTCGCAGAAGCGTCCTGTTCTCCCCCGGTGACCAGCCGGACCTCATGCGGAAAGCGCCCGGTTCCGGGGCCGACGCCGTCGTGCTCGACCTAGAAGACGCGGTCGCACCCAGCCAGAAACCCACGGCCCGGGAGGCTATCCACGAGGTTCTCACCGATCCGGAGTTCGACCCCGACTGTTCGGTCTGGGTTCGCGTCAATCCGCCGGGGACAGTGGTCGACGCCGACGTTACCACTGCGCTGGCCGATTCGACGGCCGTCGACGCCGTGATGGTGCCGAAAGTCGGCGACGCGGCGGGTCTCGAACGCGTCGTCGACCTGCTCGACGAACACGGCGTCGACGTCCCCGTAATCGCGCTGATCGAGTCGGCGGCGGGCGTCCTCCACGCCCAGGAGATCGCTGCGGCCGACCGCGTGGAGGCCGTCGCCATCGGGGCGGAGGACCTCGCCGCCGACATCGGCGCGACGCGAACCGAAGAGGGGGTCGAAGTGCTCCACGCCCGCGAGCAGATCGTCCTCGCTGCCGCGGCCGCCGGGATCGACGCACTCGATACAATCCACGTCGACGTTGACGATGCCGAAGGGCTGGAATCGGCCGCCGAGTTCACGGTCCAGCTGGGATTCGACGGGAAGATGGCGATCCACCCCGCACAGGTGCCGATCATCAACGATGCGTTCACCCCGAGCGAGGAGCGCATCGACTGGGCCGAGCGCGTGCTGGCAGCCAGAGACGAGGCCGATGCCGAGGGCCGGGGCGTGTTCCGCGTCGACGACGAGATGATCGACGCGCCCCTGATCGCCCAGGCCGAACAGATACTCGAGCGCGCCCGCGCAGCGGGGAAGCGGTAGCGTACCTTATATAATATTAATTCTTCCACATGATAATAACACCGCAACGTTTACTATCGAAACGGTCGAGGGATCTGGCATGTCTGGCGACGTAAACCCGTTCGAGAGTCTGCAGGAGCAGATCGACGACGCGGCCGCCTACGTCGACGTGGGTTCCGACGCGCTCGAACGGCTGAAACGGCCCGAGCGCGTCCTCGAGACCACCCTCTCGGTCGAGATGGACGACGGGTCTATCGAGGTGTTCACCGCTTTTCGGTCGCAGTTCAACGGCGACCGTGGCCCCTACAAGGGGGGTATCCGGTACCATCCAAACGTCAGCCGTGACGAGGTCAAGGCGCTCTCCGGGTGGATGGTGTACAAGTGTGCGACCGTCGACATCCCCTACGGCGGCGGGAAAGGCGGTATCGTGATCGACCCGCGCGAGTACTCGCTGTCGGAACTGGAACGAGTCACACGGTCCTACGCCAACGAACTCCGGCCGCTGATCGGCCCGGATCAGGATATTCCCGCCCCGGACGTGAACACTGGCCAGCGGGAGATGAACTGGATCAAAGACACTTACGAGACCCTCGAAAACACCACGGCACCGGGGACGGTGACGGGGAAGGCCCCGACCAGCGGGGGAAGCGCTGGCCGGGTCGAGGCGACCGGTCGCTCGGTGATGCTCACCGCTCGGGAGGTGTTCGAGTACCTCGGGAAGTCGGCCTCGGAAGCGACCGTCGCCGTGCAGGGCTTCGGCAACGCCGGGTCGGTCGCCGCCCGGCTGATCGACGAGGAACTCGGCGCGAACGTCGTCGCCGTCTCCGACTCCAGTGGTGCGATCCATCAGCCCGACGGCCTCGACGTGGCCGACGCCAAGGACCACAAAGGAGAGACTGGCCGGCTCTCCGGCTACCCCAGTGCCAGCGAGGAACTGACCAACGAGGAACTGCTGACGATGGACGTGGACCTGTTGATCCCCGCCGCGCTGGAAAACGCCATCGACCAGGAGATCGCCCAGCGGGTCAGTGCCGACGTGATCGTCGAGGCCGCGAACGGACCGCTGACGCCCGACGCCGACGACGTGTTGACAGACCGCGACGTGGCGGTGTTCCCCGACATCCTCGCCAACGCGGGCGGTGTCACGGTCTCGTACTTCGAGTGGGTGCAGAACCGCCAGCGGTTCTACTGGACCGAACAGCGCGTCAACGAGGAACTCGAACGGGTCATCACCGAGGCTTTCGACACCCTTACCGATACCTACGAAGAAACCGACGTTCCTAACTACCGGACTGCGGCCTACGTCACCGCCATCGAACGCGTCGCCGACGCCGCCGACGAGGCGGGCGTCTTCCCCTAGTCCTCCGAGAGATCCCGGTACTCTCCCTCAGCGATTACGAGTGGACCGTCGATCTCGATGGCTCGCTTGTCGGCTTCCTGTCCCAGCTCGGACTCGATGGTCTCGCGGTCGTCGACCGCGTCAGAGCTGGGATAACGCAGGGCGACCGATGCGGTCATGTCGTCTTCGTCGATGCTCGCACTGCCGGCGAACCCGAGTACGTCCGGATCCAGGTCGGTATCCTGCAACGTCGTGAACTCGCGCTCGGAGTCGCCCTCGAGGACGCCACCATCCGGGTCGAATTCGACACCACTGTACCCCCGGACCGGGAGTGCGGACTGGAGTTCGTCGTACGCCTCGTATTCGGCGGCGAACCGGGTACGCTCGTCCGTGGCGGCGTCGATTGTCGCCTCGATTCGCGCTGTCGCGTCGTCGACGCCGGCCGCCCCGTCGCTCACGTACAGCACGGCCTCCGCCGAGACTGCTGTCGTCGATTCGCCGTCGATGTACAGCGTGTATCCCTCGTAGGTCTCGCTCTGGTTCGCGTTTCGCTCCTGTATCTGTCGGATTTCGGCCGGGTCGTAGTCTCCCTCGAACACGCGCGTCCCGTTGACGAGGGTGAAGCGGTCCGTGTTCGACCCGTCGGCGGTCGGTTTGGCGATTCCCTCGGGATTCAGGGCCTGGGAGAGCCAGCCGATGGGAACGGCCCACTCCGTGACGGACATCGCGAGCGCATCGTCCTGGATGCGCTGGTTCTCCTGGGCCGACCCCCAGTCTCGTCTGAGTATCGACCCGCTGGCCGAGGACACGTCTATGCCACCGCCCCCGTCCGTCGTACTGGCCCCGATCCACGCGTTGTACGCTGCGGGTTCACCCTCGCTGACGCTCCCCCCGCCACCGGTGACACCGTTCAAAACGCCGCCGAGACACCCTGCCAGCGACGTCGTCGCCAGTGTCCCCGCCGTGCCAGCAGCCCTGACGAACTGTCGTCGATCCATGTCGGACACAAAATATGTCTTACAGTTAAAATTGCGGCACTCGGGATAGGCAGCGAGCGTCGGATAGTGCCGGCTCTCAGGGTTCGGGCGGAGTGGTCGACTTTTCGACCAGTCTTCGGTAGCCGTGGTTCGATGCACCGGTGATCTCCTCGAACGCCGGAGTTTTACCCGTGCTGGCCCTAACGCGTTCGTGTCTCAGTACCAGCGAACAGTCCGGGTCGATGCGCCGTTCGACGAGGTGTGGGACTTTCACTCCCGGGTGACGGGTCTGGAAGCGTTGACGCCCGGCTGGATGAACCTGGAGGTCGAGTCGGTCACCGGGCCCGACGGCGACCCCGATCCGGGAATACTCGAGACCGGGTCGCGGATCGAGTCGTCGGTTCGCCCCTTCGGCGTCGGTCCCCGGCAAGAGTGGACCTCGGTCATCGCCGAACGCGAGGAACGCGACGGGTCGGCGATGTTCCGCGACACGATGGACGGTGGTCCCTTCGCCGAGTGGGAACATACACACAAGTTCTTCGCCGACGGCGACGGGACCCTCGTCTTCGACAGCGTCGAGTACGAACTTCCGCTGGGCCAACTCGGCCGGGCTATCTCACCGCTGGCGGTCGTCGGGATGGAACCGATGTTCCGGTACCGTCATGGGCAGACACGGAAACTGCTGGAGTAGCCGGGTTTCCGAACCACTAAGACCGCGCCGTGTCTGGCCGGGGGTATGCGACTGGAGGAGTACTGGGGCGTCGGGCCCAAGACGAAGGCGGTGCTTGCCGACAGTATCGGCGAAGCGGCGGCCATCGAGGCCATCGAGAGCGCCGACAGCCGTGCGCTGATGGACGCTGGACTCGGCCGGGGGCGGGCCACCCGGATTCTCCGGCGCGCCAACGGCGGCGAGGGGATGGCTGTCCTCGCGACCCGCGACACGCGGGACGTGTACAAGTCGCTCCTCGACCTGGCCAGCCAGTTCGCCGTCACGCGCCACGCCGAGGACCGCATCCGCGTGTTGACACCCCTGCGCGACCGCGAGGCGATGACGGAGCGCCTCGATACCGTCCTCGCGGCCGTCGACGCCTGGACCGCGCTCTCCGAAGGCGACCGGGAGGCCGTCGTCGAGGCCTTCCAGGCCCACGACAGCGTCAGCGGTGGCGACCGCTCGGCGGTCGAGACCGCGGTGGAACTGCTCGACCTGGGCGTCAGCGGCGGCGTCTTCGACCGCGTGGCCGACCTGGACCGCGACGCGCTGGCCGACGCCGCCGACGCGCTGGCCGCACTGGGTGACGGCAGCGTCGACCGGGGTGTCGACGACCGCCTCGACGAGTTGCGCGACCAGTACGCCGCCGTCGACGAACTCGCCGCCAACCAGAGCGCGGTCGTGGAGGCTGTCCAGGGGAGCGCCCGCGGGCCGACGAGTTCCGCGAAGCGTTCCGCCGTCACGTCACCGACGAGACCGCCGTCCCAGCGGCCGCGATCAGGGAGGCGATGCCGGGCGACGCCACCGACGCGGCCGGCTTCGTCGGCGAGAGCCTCCGGAACCTGGCCGACGACCGTCGGACCACGGTCGAGGAACGCGAGGCCGAGATCGTCGCCGAGCTGGAGGGTGCCATCGAAGACGCCCGCGAGGATATCGACGCCGCCGTCGCCGCCGTCGACGACGCGGCGCTGTACGTCTCGCTGGCTCGCTTCGCCGATGCCTACGACCTCACCCGGCCGGCCTTCGTCGAGGACCGCGAGACCGTCGCCGTCCGTGGCGCGCGGAATCTCGACCTGCAGGCGGCCGACGTGACCGTCCAGCCCGTCGACTACGCCGTCGGCGACCACGACCTGGACGTTTCGTCTGCCTCCGCGCCACCGGCCGGCGACCGCGTGGCCGTCCTCACAGGAGCCAACAGCGGGGGGAAGACGACCCTGCTGGAGACGCTCTGTCAGGTACAACTGCTCGCTCAGATGGGATTGCCGGTTCCGGCCGAGGCCGCCGAGGTCGGTATCGTGGACGTGATCGTGTTCCACCGCCGCCACGCCAGTTTCAACGCGGGCGTGCTGGAGTCGACGCTCCAGACCGTCGTGCCGCCGCTCACCGACGAGGGTCGGACGCTGATGCTCGTCGACGAGTTCGAGGCCATCACCGAACCGGGAAGCGCCGCCGACCTCTTGCACGGGCTGGTGACGCTGACCGTCGATGAGGACGCGCTGGGCGTGTTCGTCACCCACCTCGCCGACGACCTCGAACCCCTCCCCGACGAGGCCCGGACCGACGGCATCTTCGCCGAGGGGCTGACCCCCGACCTGGACCTCTCGGTGGACTACCAGCCGAGGTTCGGCACTGTGGGGAAGTCCACGCCGGAGTTCATCGTCTCGCGACTCGTCGCCAACGCCGACGACCGCAAGGAACGCGCCGGGTTCGAGACGCTGGCCACCGCGGTCGGGCAGGAAGCGGTCCAGCGGACGCTGGCCGACGCCAAGTGGTCACAGAACTAGTCGAGTTCGGCGAGGTCTTCGACGGCGACAGCCAGTGCCGATTGCCCGTCCGGCCCCGGCTCGTCGAGCCTCACTTTCGCGATCAGGTTCCCCTTCTTCGGCGTGTACGTCACCGACTCGACGGTCCCTCGCACGTCCGCACCGTCGAGTGTGGTGCGCACTCGCTGGCCCTCCACGGGCCTGCTTCCGGATTCGTCCATACCCGGCGTTACGGCCGCGACGCCCTGTGCCTTGTGGAACCCGCCGACTCAACGCACGGTCACGCCGTTGGCCATGGTGACCACGACCGTCAGGCCCGCGGACTCGTCGTGGGGGCGCCCATCGGAACTACGCGTGAACGACCGGTTCAGCGCGTCGACGGTGCCACGACGCAATCGAGCCGGTGGGACGAATACGTACCCGATATTATTTTTGAATAATTTTCCGAACCGCTACTGCCGTTCGAAGTGTGTTCACTGAACTGTATCGGAGTAAGATTTTAGTGGGATTGTGTGGTAGGTACGACTGAAGGGGGTGACACGCATGCCCCGGAGTGACAACGCTCGCTCGGATCGTATCGGATTCCAGACGTTCGACTCGCTGTCGCGGTACGATCTCGTACTCGCGTTCATTCCGGTGGTGTTCATACTGAGTGTCGTCCTCGGCCACCTGCTGTCGGTGCCGTTCCGGACGACGCTCGTCGGCGCGTCGGCGGTCAGCGCGCTCGCGCTGCTGGACGCGCTGTTCGTCAACCCGCCGATCCGCCCGACGCAGTAACCGATTCTCCCTTCGTGCCGCCTCGACCGATCAGCGACTGCTGTCCTCGCCGTCGCCGGCCGCGTCGCCATCAGTCGTGTCTCCATCGGCCGCGTCGCCGTCGTCGTCGGTGACCGCCTCCGCTTCGGCTTCGGAGACGCGGACGCCCTTCGACGAGAGGTGGCGCATCCGGCGTTGCGCGAAGTCCTCCTCGCGGCTCCCGCGCGTGGCCAGCACGTAGACCAGCGATTTGCCTTCCGGGCGCATGGTCCGTCCGGCACGCTGGGCACCCTGCCGGCGGGAGCCGCCCAGCCCGGAGGCGACGACTGCCAGCTCGGCGTCGGGGAGGTCGATCCCCTCGTCGCCGACCCGGGAGACGATCAGCGTGTCGCGGTCGCTCCGCCGGAACTCGTCGAGGAACCGCTCGCGCTGGCTGTGTGGCATCTCGCCGCTGACGAAGGGCACGTCGAGGGCGGCCGACAGCTCCCGCCCCTGATCGAGGTAGTCACAGAAGACGAGCGCTTTCTTCTCGGGATGGCGGGAGAGAATGTAGCGCGTTTCCGCCACCTTCGCCGGGTTCGACGCCGCCAGCTGTCGGCGCTCGTGGCCGTCGGAACTGACGTACTGGTTGCGCGCGTCCTCGTCGACCCAGGGGACGTACCGGATCTCGACCTCCGGTTCGGCGACGAAGCCGGCCTCGAACAGCGCGTCCCAGTCCGTTCCGATGGGCGGGCCGATCAGCGTGTAGATCTCCTCCTCCTTGTCGTCCTCGCGGACGGGTGAGGAGGAGAGTCCGAGGCGGTGCTTGGTCTGGAGGTCCACACTCCGTCGCGCGACGGCGGCTGGAATGTGGTGGACCTCGTCGTAGATCACCAGCCCCCACTCGCGGCTGTCGAACAGCTGTCGGTGCCGATCCATCCCTGCGGTCTGGTAGGTGGCGATGGTCACTGGCGCGATGGTCTTCTCGCCGCCGTGGTACTCGCCGACCTGCTCCTCGGTCAGCGTCGTCCGCGCGAGGATCTCCTCGTGCCACTGGCTGGCGAGTTCGCGGCTCGGGACGAGGATCAGCGACTCGCCGCCGACGCGGGCCAGGATGCCCAGCGCCGCGACGGTCTTGCCCGCGCCGGGCGGCCCCACCAGCACGCCGGATTTGGACTCCATGAACTCGCTCACCCACTCGTGCTGGTAGTCCCGGAGATCGAGGTCCAGATCGAGGTCGAGCGCTTCGCCGGTGTCCAGATCCCGTTCGTCCTGCACCGGATAGCCCGCCTCGTAGAGGGTCCGCTTGACCTCGGCGACCGCTTCCTCGGCGACCCAGCTCTCCGTGTCGGAGATGGCTGCCCGGAGCTGTCCCTCGTCGAGTTTCTCGCGGGCGACGTTGCCCATCAGCGCGTCCGTGGCGGCTTCGAGGACGACGTAGCCGTCCTCGTGGGTCCGGAGGGTGAACCGGTGGGCGCGTTTCCACTGGTCTTCGATCCACTCCTCCAGGTCGGGCGACCGTTCGGGTAGTACGTCCCTGACGGTGCCGAGCAGGTCGTCGAACTCTTCGTAGGGCGCGCCCCAGATGTCCTCCCGGCGGAGTTCGTACAGGTACCCGCCGCGATGGGTGGTGTCGACGAGGTGGGCGAACTGCGAGAGTTGCGCCCGCGTGAACTGCGTCGGGTGGTCGACGACGATCTCGCGGCGACCCGGGAAGAGTATCACGCGCTCGCGCTCGACCAGCCGCGACCAGTCGGTCGGGTACCAGACTACGGGGTCGGCCGACACGTCGAGTCGGTCGACCGCACGCTCCTCTGCCAGCGCGTCGAGGGCGGTGCTGGCCTCGTCTTGGGTCCAGTCCAGCGCCTGCGCGACGTGGCTTGCGGTGACGACGGGCCGCCCGATCTCCTGGACCACGTCGGCGAACGTCTCGGCGTCGAGCGTGGTGTCGCTGGCCGGTCGGTCACCGTCGGGATGCGTCTCCTCGTCCGTCGTGTCGGTGCCGTCGGACTCGTCGCTGTCGGTCACTACGGGCCGATTGGCGGTGGACGGACAAACGGCTTGCGTCCCGCGAACGTCGGAGAAAGCACCTGGTGTCCCCCGGCGATCACTGGATGTACGACGGATCTTCGCCGTCGCAGTCGGATTCGTGCTGGCGCGCGTCGTCTTTGGCGTCGAACATGAGGCCGCAGGCCTCACATTTGTACCAGGTAACCTCGTCGCGCTGAGTTTGCACGACCATGTGTGTGCGTGGGACGCCCGGCGGTATATGCGTTTCTCCGGGGAAACCTCTTGACGGTGGGGCGACTACGGCCGCGCATGAGTGACGAGCACGGCGTCGAGTTGACCGTCGCCGGCGCGGACAAACGCGACGCCGGCCGGGGCGTGGCCCGCCTCCCCGAACCCGCGCGCCAGCAGCTGGGCGTCCTCAGCGGCGATCCGGTCGTCGTCCGCGGCGAGCGCGAGACCGTCGCGAAGGTCTGGCCGACCGACGACGGCGACGACGTGGTGCGCATCGACGCCGACACGCGAGCCAACGCCGGCGTGAACGTCGGTGACACCGTCACTGTCGCGACCACGTCCGTCGCGGAAGCCAGCATCGTCTCTGTCCGGCCCACCGAGTCACTGCCCGAGGACGGGGACACCGACGCGCTCGTCGCGGACGCCCTGCTCGACCGCCCGATCCGGGAGGGCGAGCGCGTCCACGTCGACGGCCTCGGCGTCGTGGTCGTCTCATTGACCGATCCCGACGGCCCCGTGCGAGTCGTCGAAGACACCGAGGTCACCGTCCTGCCCGGCATCGATCTCGACCTGAGCGACGGTGCCACCGACGGCGACGCAGTTCCGGACGACGCGCCCGACCCCGACGCCGACGCGGCCGCCGGGGCCGGCGAACAGGCGGAAGATCTCGGCTCGACATACGAGGATATCGGCGGCCTCGACGACGAGCTCGACATGGTGCGGGAGATGATCGAACTCCCGCTCTCGGAGCCGGACCTGTTCCGGCGGCTCGGCATCGACCCGCCGAAAGGGGTCCTGCTGTATGGCCCCCCTGGCACCGGGAAGACGCTGATCGCCCGCGCCGTCGCCAACGAGGTCGACGCCCACTTTCAGACCATCTCGGGTCCGGAGGTCGTCTCGAAGTACAAGGGCGAGAGCGAGGAGCGCCTCCGGGAGGCCTTCGAGGAGGCCGAGGCCAACGCACCGGCGATCCTCTTTATCGACGAGATCGACTCCATCGCCGGCCAGCGCGACGAGGACGCCGACATGGAGAATCGCGTGGTCGCGCAACTGCTCACCCTCCTCGACGGGCTGGAAGATCGGGGTCGTGTGGTCGTCATCGGGGCGACCAACCGCGTCGACAGCATCGATCCAGCGCTCCGGCGTGGCGGCCGGTTCGACCGCGAGATCGAGATCGGCGTCCCCGACGAGACGGGCCGCCACGAGATCCTGGCGGTCCACACGCGCGGGATGCCGCTGGACGACGACGTGGACCTCGACTGGCTCTCCGCCCGGACGCACGGGTTCGTCGGCGCGGACCTCCAGTCGCTCGTCACCGAGGCCGCGATGTCCGCGCTCCGGCGCACCCGCGAGGAACCGGTCGTCGCCCGCGAGGACTTCGAGGCGGCGCTGGCGGCGGTCGATCCCTCCGCGATGCGGGAGTACGTCGCCGAGTCGCCAGGCGTCTCCTTCGACGACGTCGGCGGGCTGGCCGAGGCCAAAGACCGGCTCACCGAGGCCGTCGAGTGGCCGCTTTCTTACACGGAACTGTTCGAGGCCACGAAGACCGATCCGCCATCGGGCGTCCTGCTGCACGGCCCGCCCGGGACCGGCAAGACCCTGCTCGCGCGGGCGCTGGCCGGGGAGAGCGACGTGAACTTCATCCACGTCGCCGGCCCGGAGCTGCTCGACAAGTACGTCGGCGAATCGGAGAAGGCCGTTCGGGAGGTCTTCGAGCGGGCCCGGCAGGCCGCCCCCTCCATCGTCTTCTTCGACGAGATCGACGCTATCGCCGGCAGACGGGGCGAGACCGGTGAGGCGACCGAGCGAGTCGTCTCGCAACTCCTGACGGAACTCGACGGGCTGGCCGAGAACCCGAACCTCGTGGTGCTGGCGGCGACGAACCGCCGAGACGCGCTCGATCCCGCCCTGCTTCGCCCTGGTCGGCTGGAGGAACACATCGAGGTCCCCGATCCAGACGCCGACGCTCGCCGGGAGATTCTCGCCGTCCACACCCGGGAGAAACCCATCGCCGGCGACGTGTCTCTGGGGGATCTGGCCGCCGAGACCGAGGGGCTCTCCGGAGCGGAACTCGACGCACTGGTCCGGGACGCCTCGATGCGAGCCATCCGCACGTTCGCCCGCGAACACGGTCCTGCGGAGGCGACCGCCCGCGCCGACGAGGTGGTGATCGGGACCGATCACTTCGAGTCGGCGCTGGCGGAACTGGATCGACGCGACTGACGCCGCGGCGGCCCGTGTTCGGCCCCACGATTCCCGCCCCGTGGGTCTAGCAGGAACATTTATTACAGATTGCGGACTACGCCTACGTGTCACGATGATACCGATAGTACGCGGGCGCTGTTCGCTTCTTTCCTGAGCCGTATCGGTATCGCTTCCAGATCACGCGGTTCGCAGACGTTCACCATGAGTACACGCACACCGACCCCGACGACTCGACCCACGACCACCGGTGACGAGACAGGCGGCGCACCGCTGACGTTCGCGACCGACAACGAGGTCCCGATCACGGGGCTGTTCGACGCCGAGAGCGACCAGCACTGAACCGGTCCGGTTTCTCTCAGGCGAGCCCGAGCGTCGACAGTCCGTCGAAGACCACGAGGAAGTAGTACAGCTGTACCAGCCCGGCCAGCACGACGACGAGACCTGCGACCTGCGAGATCCGGCCGGTCGCCGCGGACAGCCGTTTCAGGACGGCGTCCCGGCCAAACGCGGTCGCAGTCGTGACGCTGATCATCAGGACGCTCATGCCGGCGGCGTACGCGCCCAGCGTCGCCACCGTCGTGACGGGGCCGGTCGTCACCGCGGCGAAGGCCACACCGAGAAAGAGCGGGGCGGTACACCCTGCGGCCGCCGCGGCGTAGACCACACCGAACAGGACGTAGCCCGCCGCCGAGCGCCGACGTTCGGGCAAGGGGACGTGGAGCGTCGTCGCCCGGAACCGCCCGGTCGCCATCATGCCGCCGACGGCGATCAGCGCGAGGCCGACGATCAGTTCCAGCGCCGCGATGTTCTCGACGATGCGTGGCCCGACCGCGGCGAGCAAGAGCGCGAGCGCGCCGTACACCAGCGCGAACCCGAGGCTCACCAGCAGGCCCACGCCGACCGCGCGACCGAGGCGGCGCGGCACCGACCCCGTCGATCCACCGTCCTCGGACGTCCCGAGGTAGTAGGCGACGTACCCGGGCAGGAGGGGGAACGCACAGGGTGCGAAGAAGGTGCCCGTCCCCAGTGTGAACGCGTAGGTCAGCCGGGCCACCCCGAGGTCCGTCACTGCCGGGCCGCCTCCAGTTCCGTCTCGATGGTCGCCGCCGCCGCGAGCCCCTTGTGCCGCCAGGTCTCGGCCCCGTCGGCGTCGACGACCAGCATCGTCGGCAGTGCCCGCACGTCGTAGACCGGTCCCGTCTCGACCTCGGGGTCCATCGCGACGGGCCAGGTCCCGTCGTACTCCCGCCAGAACGACCGGACCGTGGCCGCATCCCGTTCCCAGGTGATCGACAGCATGTGCACGTCCGGGAACGCCGACCGGACCTCGCGCAACTCCGCCATCTGTGGCTTGCAGGGGGCGCAGTACGTCGCGAAGAAATCGAGCAGGGTCACGGTCCCGTCGGGTACGACCGCCATCGTCTCGCCGGGGGAGCCACCAACGTCGAGGGTGTCGAGCGTTTGCGCGCCGTCTCCGGTGCCGGCGTCGCCATCACCGCTCGCGCCCGGCCCATCGCGCGACCCGGGCAACTGGGTACACCCACTCAGTGCCGTCACTGCGGCCCCGGTGGCGGTCAGGAACGTCCGACGGTCGTACCCGCGCATACCCGGACCTCGGGGCCGGGCGTAAAAAAAAGGCGCGTCATCGTGAGCGAGGGGTACACGACCGGTAGCGCCACCGAACGGCCGCTCCGGAGACCGAACCGTTGATTAGTCGGCGTCCGGACACCAGGTCTATGACCGACACTGTCGAGCGGGCGAGCGTGGGGGCCGGACTCGTCGCTCCGGTCCTGTCGTTCGTCGGCGTCCTACTCGCGACCGTCGTCTCGCCGTCGTTCGCGTGGACCGGCAACGCACTCTCCGACCTGGGCGGGCCGACCGGACCCGTCGCGACGGACCTCACCCGACTCCTGTTCAACGGGGGCCTCATCTCGGGCGGGGTCGTCGCCCTCGGATTCGGATACGCCATGTTCCTGGCCGCGCGCAATCTCGTCGAGCTCGCGGGCATCGGGCTGTTCGGGCTCACCTCGCTCTCGATGGCGCTGATCGGCGTGTTCCCGCTCCCGCAGGACGCTCACTTTTTCGTCGCCGTCTCCTTCTACGTCCTCCTGTCGCTCGCGCTGTGGGTGTATGGAGCCGGGAACTTCCTGGCCGGTGACCGGACTCGCGGCGGTGTGACGGTTGGACTCGGGGTTTTGAACACCGGTGCGTGGGCCGTGTGGATTTCGACCGGGGAGTTCAGCCGGCCGGGGCTGGCCCTGCCGGAGGTCGTCGGCGCGGCGGCACTGGCCGGCTGGACCGTCGCGACGGCGCTGTGGGTCCGACGACGGCTCGGACACGCGTCCTGACACTCCTTTCAGGTCGCCATCGCCAAAGATAATGTGAGCGATACGTTTACAAAAGACGATTGCCGATAGGGTGATATGCGAAAACGAGTTCTCGTGACGCTGGCGCTGACTCTCGTCGTCGCCCTCGCGGGCTGTACGGGGGGTCCCTCCGGTGGGGAGGGAACGACCACGGACGCAGGGACAGATTCGGCGGACGCGAACGAGGCGGCGCTCGACGCGACGACTGCGACGGTGACTTCCTTCGCCTACCCGGCCGGAGCCACGCCGTCCGGCATCGAGAACGTCACGACTCTGCTCGACGAACACGAGGCCGCGCTCTCTGGGTCGAGCGTCACCCTCTCGGGGACCAAGGGGTTCTCGGCCGGCGGCAGTGAAAGCTCCGCCAGCGCGGGCATCGAGTACACGATCGCACACGAAGCGAGCAGTAACGAGACGCTGACGCGGATCGTCGGCGGCGGCTCCGGTGATACCTTCACGTCGTACGTCACGGACGGAACGGCGGCGTACCGGGTCGAGGGGGCCGCCGGCGTCGAGTACGGCGCCGTCTCGACGGCGGTCGACGCGCCGTTTGCGGACACCGCGCCCGACAGCTTCACCGGCCGAGCACTGTTGCGGACCATCTTGGGTTCCGGCGAGTACAACGCGACCGATGTGGTCACCCGCAATGGGACCGAACTCGTCCGTTACGACCTCGAAACCGTGGTTTCGACGCCCGACGCGAAACTGAACATCGGGAGCGACACGCAGGTCGAGGGAACGGTGTTCGTCGACTCCGAGGGCATCATCCACGAGGCCTCCTTCAGCGCGACCTCCGGGTCCGACCGGGGCCTCTCGTTCGGCTACGAGGCCAGCGCGGTCTTCTCCGATATCGGGTCCACGACGGTCGAGGAACCGGACTGGCTCGGCGAGGTCTAGTCGTAGCGGGCGGCGAACTCGGTGATGTTCTCGTCGGGGCCGGCGACGATCACGTCGTCCCCGTCCTGGATCTCGAATTCGGGCGCGAGGTCGGTGATGACGGCACCGTTGCGTTCGACGGCGATCACGGTACAGCCGGTCTCGGCGCGGATGTCGGCCCCGGCGAGGGTCTCGCCGACGAGTTTCCCCGCGTCGAACCGGACCACTTCGACCTGTTTATCGTAGGAGATGATGTCTTCCTCGAAGATCGTCGAGGCGAGCATCCGGCCGCTGACGGTCGCCAGCGCGAGGACGTAGTCCGCACCGGCCTGGTAGAGTTTGCGGACGCTTTCGGTCTGGTCGGCGCGGGCGATGATCTCGACCTCGGGGTTGAGCTGGCGGACCACCAGCGCCGCGAAGATCGTCATGGTGTCCGAGGACAGCGCGAGGATGACCGTACTCGCCTCGTCGACGCCGGCTTCCCGGAGGACCTCCTTCTCGGTCACGTCACCGACGATGTCGACACCCTCGTAGTCTTCTTTGTCGACGGTCGTACAGGGCACCCCCTCGGCCGTGACGCGCTCTTTGACGGTCGACCCGACCTCGCCGTGGCCACAGATGACGACGTGACCCCGGCGGCGGCGGCGCTTGTCCGAGAGCGTCATCTCCTTGAGCGGTTCGAGCTGGCGCTCGTGCCCGGCGACCAGCAGGATCGTCTGCTCGTCGAGCCGTGCGTCGAGCGAGGGTGGACTGACGAACTCGCCGCGGAACCACGCGCCGATGACGTTCGCGCCGGTGCGCTCACGGATGCCGCTCTCGGCGATGGTCTCGCCGACCAGTTCACTGCCGGCCATCACCGGCAGTTCGACGATCTCGAAGTCCTCGCCGATCTCGACGGCGTCGCCCACCTCGGCGGTGATGCCGGTGGTCACCTTGCTCGCGAGGCTCTCGCCGATGAGTCGTCTGGGCGAGTACACCTGATCGGCCCCGGCATACCGGTGATACGTCGCGATGTCGGGGTCCTCGACGAAGGTGATACACCGCACGTCGGGCGCGGCGGCTTTGGCCGTCAGAACGATACTGGCGTTGGTCGAGTCGTCCACGTCCGCGACCAGCGCCCGCGCTGATTCCAGATTCACCGCTTCGAGCGTCTCCATCGACTCCGGATCGCCGTGGACGACCTCGATGCCCTCCTCGACCAGCTCCGCGGCACGGTCACGGTCCGGTTCGAGGACGACGTACGGCACCTCGTACACGTCCAGTTCGTCGATGAGCATGTCGATCCGCGGAGAGTACGCACAGATGACGACGTGATCCTCGACGCCCTCGGCTTCCGTCGGCGGCGTCGTGGAGATCGTCTCCTCGAACAGCGGGAACAACAGCACTGGCAAGGCCAGAAATATCAGGACCACGCCGGTCAGGTCCATGACGATGACGAGCAGGTTCGTCTGCCAGGTGTCCCACGACGAGGCGTCCGAGCCGAATCCGGTCGTCGTGAACGTCTCGACGACGATCTGAAGCGAGCGCAGAAAAGTGCGGTCGATCCCCTCGAAGGTCGCCATCGCCCAGTGATAGACCAGCGCGTAACCCAGCATGATCCCACCGAGTGCGAGGAGATAGTATCCCGTCCGACGCTGCCACGTGTCCATCGCTATCGGTCCCAACGAACAGCCTCCCCTTACGCTTTCTGACCCCGAATGGAGTCGAGTCACCCGCCGCCTTTTTGCACTCCTGTGCCCATGTCAACGTGTGCCACGAGAGATTACCCACGAGGCCACCGGCCCGAAGATCGTCGACGAGGACGACATCGGAGAAAAAGGCGACATCGCGATCTGCATGTGCGGGTTGTCGGGCGACTACCCGTTCTGTGACGGCTCTCACCGGGCGACCGCCGACGAGGACGACGGGAAACTGTACAAGTACGAGGGCGACGACGACGAGAACACGCGCCACGAAATCGCGGAGATGGTATTCACCGACTCGGACTAGTGACCGAGCGGCGCGCCCGTTACTTGCCTTCGAACTCGGGTTCCTGATCGGTTACGAAGGCGGTGATCCCTTCGCTCAGGTCCTCGGTGTCGAGCAGGTGACCGAACGCGCTGGCCTCCAGTTCGAGGCCGGCCTCCATGTTGTCCCACCCCTCACGCATGGCGCGTTTGGTGTACTTCTGGGCGATGGGCGGGCCGCCGGCGACGTTCGCGGCGAATTCGAGCCCCTGCTCCTCGAACTCGTCGTCGTCGTAGACCTCGTGGACGAAACCGAGCTCGTGCATGCGCTCGGCGGGGATGCGCTCGGCGGTGAAGACGACGTACTTGGCGGCGCTCTCGCCGATGAGTCGCTGGAGGCGCTGGGTGCCGCCCCATCCGGGCAGGAGGCCGAGGTTGTGCTCGGGCAGCCCCATCTCCGAGGACTCGCTGGCGACCCGGAGGTCGGCACACATCGAGAGTTCGAGGCCGCCGCCGAGGGCGTAGCCATCGATGCCAGCGATCACGGGCAGGTCGCTCTCGCGGAACTTGCCGAACACGCGCTGGCCGTACCGGGAGTGTTCGACGCCCTCGCGGTTGTCCATCGCGCCGTTAGAGGACACGTCCGCGCCCGCGGAGAACGCCTTCTCCCCCTCGCCGGTGATATAGATGGCCCGGACCCCCTCGTGGTCTTCGAGTACGTCGACGGCCTCGTCCAGTTCCTCGAGCATCGTCGCGCTGACGGTGTTCATGTCCTCGGGCCGGTCCAGCACGAGGTGGCCGACGTAGTTCCCGGGCGTCTCGATGCGAATCGTCTCGAAATCGGTGTCGATGTCAGTCATGCTGATCCCCCGTGGACCGCGTGGTCCACTCTGTGGAACTGGTGTGCCCACTACCGGCCTAACCCTTTAGCGTCGGATGTGTGGGAATTGAAGATCAGTGGCTAAAGCCCCGGCAATCCTTTTCTCACTGGCCCGACACCACTCGGGGGATGACCGCCATCGAGACGGAGGAGTTGACCAAGCGCTACGGCGACGTGTCGGCGCTGGTCGACCTCTCACTGACCGTCCCCGACGGCGAACTGTTCGCCCTGCTGGGTCCGAACGGCTCGGGAAAGACTACCACCATCGAGATCCTGACCGGGCAACTGGAACCCACCTCGGGCACGGCCTCGGTTCTGGGTCACGATCCGGTGACGGATCCACTCGCAGTCCGGGGGTCGGTCGGCATCCTCCCCGAACGCGAGGACCCGCCGAGCTTTCTGACGCCCCGGGAGTATCTGGAGTTCGTCGGGAGCGTCCGGGACCTCGACGACGTGACCGCTCGCATCGACGAGTGGGCCGAGCGCTTCGAGTTCGCCGGCCTGCTCGACACGCTCTCGACTGACCTCTCGGAGGGGGAACGCCAGCGGGTCATGCTCGCGGCCGCGTTCGTCCACGAACCCGACCTCGTGTTCATCGACGAGCCACTGGTCAACCTCGATCCGCTGATGCAAGAACAGATCAAGGGCCACTTCCGGGAGTACGTCGAGCGCGGGAATACGGTCTTTCTCTCGACGCATTTCATCGAGGTGGCCGAAGAACTCTGTACGCGGGTCGCCATCGTCAGCGACGGCCGCCTCGTGGCCGAGCGTGACCCCCGCGAACTGGGCGAGGGCGAGCGCCTGCTCGACGTGTTCCGGACGGAAGTGAACGACGCCGACACGCCGGCCGGGCCGGCCCAGCACTGACGATGTCGCTCACGACCGACCTGTTCCGGCGGATGCTTCGCGAGGAGTGGCGACTCCACGAACACCTCTTTGGCGGCCGGCGGTTCGCCGCCTTCCCCGTGGCCGTCGCCGTCCTCTCGGCCGGCGGATTCGCGTTGCTCTCCTATACGGGCACGGACTTCGGCGCGATCGTCGCCGGCCTGCACGGCCTGCTCTTTTTCTTCGGCCTCCAGGTCGGGACCATCGGTCTCGTGGGGCGGGACGCACTACGTGACGCGCTGGGCGACGTGACGCTGCTCGTGTTCTCGGCCCGAACGCTCCCGGTGTCGTGGAATCGCCTGCTCGCCGTCTTCCTCTGGAAGGACCTGGTCTACTACACCGGCTTCTTCATCGCTCCTATTGGCATCGCGGCGGTGCCGACGGCGCTCGACGCGGGTAACGCCCCGGATCGGATCGCCCTGCTGTGGCTGACGCTGATGGGGGCGTTCGCGCTGGGCGTGACGCTCTCGCTGACGCTGGCGGGCGCGGCGACCCGGAGCCGCTGGCTGGTCGTCGTCCCGGTCGCGCTCGTGGTCGCCGCCGTTCTCTGGCCGGGCATCGACGCGCTGGCGTACACGCCGTACGCGCTCTACCGGGCCCCCTCGGCGCTGGCGGCGGTCCGCGGGTTCGCCCCCGTCGCGGTCTTCGGCGTCCTGGGTCCCGTCCTGTTCCGCCCGGCCGATAGCGGGGCCTATCGAACGGCCAGCGAGCGGTTTACGACCCTCGAGTCGTGGCTCCGGGACGACGACGGCCTGACGACGCGGGCCCTGCTGGAGGTGAGCCGCTCCAGTGGCTCCGTCTGGAAGGTCCTGTTCTCGATGGGTGTCCTGTTCGCCGTGACGGCCCTGCTCCTGAAACAGATCACGGCCGCCACGGGGCTCCAGCCCGCGCCCGGGGTGGCGTTCGGCACCCTGCTCGGTCTGGGGTCGTTCACCACCTACAGCTGGGTGACGCAGTTCGACAGCGCCGACGAGTACCTGCGGTATCCGGTGTCGGTCGCGACCGTCTTCGCCGCGAAACGACGGGCGTATCTCCTGCTCTCGGTGCCGACTGGCCTCGTCTCCCTCGCCATCGCGGCGGTCTGGTACGACCCGGTGGCGCTGGTCCCGGGCCTCGTCGTCCTCCCACTGCTGTCGGTGTACGTCTTCGGCGTGACGGCGTTCGTCGCTGGACTCTCGCCGACGGAACTCCTGTTCGACACGCCCCGGTTCCTGGCCTTCGGGGCGGCGCTGTCGGTGGTCGCCATGCCCTTGCTGGTGGCGGCGCTGGTCGAACCCGCGTTCGGGCCGGGGGCGACCGTCGCCGCGGTCGCGCTCGCGGCGGTCGCCGCCGTCGTCGGCATCGCTCTCCAGCGACGGGCCGGACCGCGGTGGGAGCGGCGGCTTCGGGGCTAAAATCGCCCGAGGATATTTGACAGTGGACGAATTTGTTGTGAGTAGTACGTATGGCCAGTCTGTCCGTCGTCTCGCGCTATGTGTGTCGTCTTCTCACGGAGGAGCCGAGCCATGACTGACGATATTCGTGTGCTGGTCGTCGACGACAGCGAGTTCTTCGCCGAGATGACCGCCGAGACTCTCTCGGAGGAGCACGGCATGGAGTCCCACCGGGCGACCGGTGCCGACGAGGCGATGGACGTGCTGGCCGACGCCGAGATCGACTGCATCGTCAGCGACTACGAGATGCCCGGCCCGAACGGTCTGGAGCTGATGGAGATGGTCGGGGCCGAACATGGGGACATACCGTTCATCCTGCTGACCGGTCGCGGAACCGAGGAGATCGCCAGCGAGGCCATCTCCGCGGGCGTCGACGACTACATCCTCAAACTCGAAGTCGTCGAGGACCAGCAGTACCAGCAGCTGGCCAACCGGATCACGAGCGCCGTCGACCAGCAGCGGACCCAGCAGCGCTACGAACTGCTCGTCGACAACACCCCCGACGTGGTCGCACAGGTCGAACAAGACGGGGAGATCGTCGCCGCCAACCCCGCCATGGCGGCTCTCGCGGGTGTCGGCCGTGACTCGCTCCGGGGGGCCGCCCTCACCGAGCAGTTCCCCGAGACGGGCGAGTCGTGGCTCGCGGCCGGGCAGGCGGTACTCGAAACCGGCGAGTCTCGGACCTTCGAGAGCGAGATCGACGGCCGGCACTTCCACAACATCGTCGTCCCGGTGGACATCCGGACCGAACGGGACACCTTCCAGTTGATCGCTCGCGACGTGACCGAGCGGACCGAGCGGGCCCAAGAACTCAAGCGGAAGAACGAGCGGCTCGACCGCTTCGCGAGTATGGTCTCACACGACCTCCAGGGCCCGCTCGACATCGCGACGATGAACGCCAAACTGCTGGCCGAGGAGTTCGACGAGAATCCGGAGGAACTCGACGCGATCCAGCGCTCGCACGACCGAATGGAGCGGCTCATCGAGGACGTGCTGACGCTGGCCCGGCAGGGTGACACCGTCGACGACCCCGTGGCGACGACCATCGGGACGGCCGCCAAGAAGGTGTGGCCGTACGTCGACGCGGAGGGCACGGACCTCGTGGTGGAGACGGACGCGGAGATCATGGCCGACGACGCGCGCCTGCAGGAACTCCTGAGCAACCTGTTTCGCAACGCCACCACCCACGGTGGTGCGGACACGGTACGGGTTGGTACGTTCGCGGACGGCTCCAGCGACGACGAGGCGTCCATCGCCTTCTACGTCGCCGACGACGGATCGGGCATCCCGAAAGACGATTACGAGACGGTGTTCGAGACGGGCTTCTCGACGGCCGGGGATGGGACCGGGTTCGGCCTGGCCATCGTCGACCAGATCGCCGACGCCCACGGCTGGACGGTCGGCGTCTGCGAGAGCGGGGCTGGCGGCGCGCGGTTCGACGTGACCGGCGTCGACCCGGCCTGAGCCGCCCGCCGACGCCCCGCTCCGGACCGCGACCGTTATGCCGATTCCGTCCGTGAACTGGGACGATGACATATCGCGGCGTGGTGCTCGATCTCGACGGGACGGTCTACCGTGGCAACGAACTCCTGCCCGGCGCGGCCGAGACGGTCGACGCGGTCCGGGCCCGCGATATCTCGCTGTGCTGTTGCTCGAACAACCCCACCAAGACCCGCGCCGAGTACGTCGACCGACTCGCCGGTATGGGTGTCGAAATCGACGAACACGAGGTCCTCTCGGCCGGGACAGTCACGACCGACTACCTCGTCGCGGAACACGCCGGCGACGACTGTTTCCTGATCGGATCGCCGGGCCTGCGCGACCAGTTGGCCGACGCCGGTGTCTCCCTGATCGACGACCCGACCGCCGCCGACGTGGTCGTCGCCTCCTGGGACCGCGAATTCGACTACGACGACATGACCGACGGCCTCCGCGCGCTGGACGACCCGACGACGGTCTTCGTCGGCTCTGACCCCGACCGGACCGTCCCGGCCTCGGGCGGCCGCTCGGTCCCGGGCTCGGGTGCGATCATCGGCGCGGTCGCGGCCGTCGCCGACCGCGAGCCGGACCGCGTGATGGGCAAGCCCTCCCCGGAAGCTATCGACGCAGTCAGGGAGTCCCTCGGCGTCTCGCCCGGCGAGTGCCTGCTCGTCGGCGACCGCCTCGACACCGACATCGCGATGGGCGAACGCGCCGGGATGACGACCGCCCTCGTGCTGACCGGGGCCGCCGACCGCGACGACGTGGCCGACGCCGACGTGACGCCCGATCACGTCCTCGAGACCATCGGCGACGTGCCCGACCTGCTGGGCTGAGGCCGTTCCCGACCGTCTCCCTGCCGGCTAGGTTTATGCTTGTGCCGTCCGTTAGCACATCCCGTGTTCCAGCCGGACACGGATCCATTATGACTGGCAAGCAGATCCTCATGATCGTCGGCGACTTCGGGGAAGACTACGAGACGATGGTGCCGTTCCAGGCGCTCCAGGCGGTCGGCCACGAGGTCGACGCGGTCTGTCCGGACAAGGAAGCGGGCGACACGTGCAAGACGGCGATCCACGACTTCCGTGGCGATCAGACCTACATGGAAGCCCGGGGGCACGACTTCGCGGTGACGGAGACGATGGCCGCCATCGACCCCGCCGACTACGACGCGCTGGTCGTTCCCGGCGGTCGGGCACCCGAGTACCTGCGCACACACGAGGAAGTCATCGAGGCGGTCCAGCACTTCTTCGAGGCCGGCAAACCCGTCGCGGCGCTGTGTCACGGGCCACAGATCCTGGCCGCCGCGGACGTGCTGGACGGCTACGCGATGACGACCTATCCTGCCGTCCGGGCCGAGGTCGAAGCCGCGGGCTGTTCGTGGGTCGACGGGGTGACACGGGACCGGAACCTCGTCACCGGGCAGGACTGGAGCGACCACGTCGAGTGGCTCTCGGAGTTCCTCGACATGCTCGGCACCGACATCGAACACGGCGAACCGGTCGCGCCCGCGGACGACTGACCCCTCGCCGACTCACGCCTCGACCATCGCAACGGGCCGCACCCACCCGGCGCTGGCGTCCTCGATCTTCACCGGGAAGGTGACGACGGGCACGTCGGTCCGGCGGGGGAGGTCGTCCAGGTTCGCCATCTTCTCGATTTGGCAGTACTCGACCTCCCGGCCGGCGAAGTGCGCGGGCCAGAGTTCGGCCTCGTCGCCGCTTTCGACGTAGCGCCGCCCCATCTCGTCGAAGGGCTTGTCGAAGCCGTACGCGTCGGTCCCGATGACTTTCACGCCCTGTTCGACGAGGTGTTTCGTCGCCGCCGCGCCCATGCCGGGGAACTCGGTCAGGTACTCCGGCTCGCCCCACAGCTCGTCCGCGCCGGTCTCGACGAAGACCAGTTCGCCCGCCGAGAGGTCGTGGCCGAGGTCGTCGAGGCGCGCGTCGATCATCTCGGGCGTGATCTCCGCGCCCGCGTCGAGATCGGTGAAATCGAGGACGACGGCGTTCCCACAGCACCACTCCAGCGGGATCTCGTCGACGGTCCTGGCGGGGTCGCCCTCACACTCCGGGCCGTAGTGCCACGGCGCGTCGAGGTGGGTGCCGGCGTGGGGGATCGCCGTGATCTCCTCCCACGCGAGCCCCTGTCCGTCGGGGAAGTCATCGCCGTGGACGTCGTGGCCCAGCTCGCGGAGGTTCTCCGCGAGCCGGTCCGCGCCCGCCTCGTGGTCCATGTACGCGATCTCGGGCGGGAACGGCTCGCTGTCGACGCCCGGTTCGAGGCCGACGCTCAGGTCGATCAGCCGCTTGCCGTCGAAGTCCATGGGTCCAGGTCGGCCACCGTCGATAAGTGGTTTTCCCGGGCTCAGGTCAGCCGATCGCCCAGCGCGGGGGCCGCGACGACGCCGCCGCCCGCGACCGCGGCTCCGGCGAACGCGATCGGCGCGGGCGGGCCGAGGACGTACAGCGCGCCGAACAGGCCGCCGACCGGGATCAAGACGAGCGCGCCGACGAGGGTCGCCCGGCGGGTCGCGGACCGGTCCGGCGTGGCGTCGGCGACGGCCCGCCACGCGAGCCACGCGCCGACGGCCGCCCCGGCCGCGGCCACGCTCTCGCCGGAGCCGTCGAGGACGAGCCCGGCGGCCCCCGCCGCGACCGCGACGGCGAGGACGCGACCGGGGGCGACACCCCCCGCCGCGAGCCGGTAACAGACCCACAGCACCGCGAGACCGAGACCGACTCCAGCGAGCACGTCCACGGTGTAGTGGACCCCGAGGACGAGTCGCGAAGTCGCGACGACCGCGACGACGACCCCCGCGACGCCGAAGCGCACGCGGTCGCACAGGCCGTCGTGGACCAGCGCCGTCCCGCCCCAGACCATCGTCGTCCCGAGCGCGTGGCCGCTGGGGAACCCCGGCCCGGTGCCGGTGGCTGCGCTCTCGAAGACCGCGGCCAGCACGGACGGGAGCCACGCCACCGCGGGCGCGTCGGCGGCACCGGGCGGTCGCGGGAGGCCGAAGACGGCCTTGACCGCGCCGACCAGCGCGACGTAGGCGAACACGAGCGCGAGGACGAACAGCCCGCGCCGCCTGTCGACGCTCGAACCGGGGAGGACCGTCCCGGCGACGTAGAGCGCGCTCCCGAGGGCGAACAGGAACCACACGTCCCCGAGTTGCGTGAGGAGAGCGAACAGCGCGATGGCGGCCACGTCGGCCCCGCCGTGCAGGAACTCCGTGACGCCGACGCCGCGCCCGATTCCGGCGTGCATGTTACAGGATGACCTTCCCGAGCGCGCTCGTGGCGAGTTCGACGGCGAGTTCGGCGGTCCGGTTGTGCCGGTCGAGGATGGGGTTGACCTCGACGAGTTCCATGCTCGCCAGTCGGCCAGGTTCGGCGGCGCGTTCGGCGATGATCTCCATGGCGGCGTGGGCTTCGCGGTAGGAGACGCCGCCGCGTTCGGGGGTCCCCACGCCGGGCGCTTCGGTGGGGTCGAGCCAGTCCAGATCGAGGCTGACGTGGACGCCGTCGGTGCCGTCGGTGGCGATGTCGAGCGCTTCGCCGACGACCTCGGTGACGCCGCGGGCGTCGATGTCGGTCATGCTGTAGGCGGTCACGTCGCTGTCGCGGATGTTCGGCCGCTCGGCCTCGTCGATGCTCCGGAGGCCGACCAGCGCGACGTTCTCCTCGGAGACGTTCGGCGCGGGAGCCCAGTCGGTGTCGGCGAACGAGCCCTTCCCGAGGACGGCGGCGAGGCTCATCCCGTGGACGTTGCCACTGGATGTCGTCGCCGGTGTGTTGAAGTCGCCGTGGGCGTCGAACCAGACGAACCCCGTCTCAGCCTCGCGCGAGACACCGCTCGCGGTACCGATGGCGATCGAGTGGTCACCGCCCAGAACCAGGGGGAAGTCACCACCGGCCACGGCGTCGTCGACCTCGTGTGCGAGCCGAGTACAAACAGTCTCCGTCTCGCCGAGGAACTTCGCGTCGCCCGACGCCGGGGCCCCGCTATCGGGGTCGGTCCCCTCGGGTCGCGGGACGTGTACGTCACCCCAGTCGGTACAGGTCACGTCCAGGCCCTCGATCTCTTCGGCCAGGCCCGCGTAGCGGATGGCCGAGGGGCCCATGTCGACGCCACGTCGGTCCGCCCCGAGGTCCATCGGGACGCCGATGATCCGCACGTTCCGATCCATCACCTCGACCACTCTCGCGGATCGACAAAACTACTGGTACTGTGCACAGACCTGCGCGATACCCTCCTCGAAGGAGATCTGGGGTTCCCAGCCCGTCGCGTCGTTGATCTTCGAGTAGTCCGCGCAGGTGTCGTGGACGTACACGTCCTCGGGGATCGGGTTCTCGACGTACTCCGGGTCGATGTCGGTCCCCAGTTCGTCGTTGAGCATCTCGACGACGGTGTTGAACGAGTACGCCTCGCCGGTGCCGAGATTGTAGATGCCGGTGAGTTCGTGGTCGGCGGTCAGTTCGATGCCCCGAACGATGTCGTCGACGTGCGTGAAGTCGCGGGTTTGCTCCCCGTCGCCGTACAGCACCGGCGACTCGCCGCTGGCCATATCGTCGGCGAACTGCGCGATGACGTTGGCGTACTCGCCTTTGTGTTCCTCCGCGCCGCCGTACCCCTGGTAGACCGAGAAGAATCGCAGGCCGGCGACGTTCATGTCGTGGTAATTGGCGAAGTACTCCCCGTAGCGCTCGCGGCCGAGTTTGGAGGCCTCGTACCCGGTGTTGACGCTCACGGGCATGTCCTCCGGCGAGGGTTCGGTTCGGGAACCGTAGATCGAGGAGGTCGTCGCGTAGACGACCGTCTCACAGCCCGCCCCCCGCGCCTGTTCGACGGTGTTGACGAACCCCTCGACGTTGACGCGGGCACCGCGCTGTGGGTCGTCCTCGTGCATCTGGAGCGAGGAGAGCGCGGCGAGGTGAAAGACCACGTCCACGTCGACGGGCAGATCGTCGTCGAGGACGCTGGCATCGACGAATTCGACGCCTGCGTCCAGGTTCTCGGGCGTTCCGAGATAGCCGTCGTCGAGCGCGATGACCTCGTTGTCGGTAGCCAGATGGTTCGCGAGGTTCGAGCCGATGAACCCCGCACCCCCCGTGACGACTACGCGTTTGTCCTGCATATCTGGACATCTTAGTCGGCCATCAAATGTGTGTCGTTTCCCGGAACATGTGACGCGAATCGGCGTCTGCGGACCTGTAACACCTATGTTTCCGGACACGTCCGCAAGCACTCGTTTATCCGCCGGGTTTATGGAAAGCTACAACGAACGTCCCCGCATGTCATCAATCGAACTCACGCCGAGCCAGAAGAACATCCTCCAGGAGCTGGTCAATCTCCACCGACAGTCCGAGAGCGCGGTCAAAGGCGAAGATATCGCCGAACAGGTCGACCGGAATCCCGGCACCATACGGAACCAGATGCAGAGCCTCAAGGCCCTCCAGCTGGTCGAGGGTGTACCCGGGCCGAAAGGTGGCTACAAGCCGACTTCCAACGCCTACGAGGCGCTCCAGGTCCAGAACATGGACGAGGCGGCGGACGTGCCACTCAAGCACAACGGCGAAGCGGTCCCCAGCGCCAACGTCGAGGAGATCGACCTCACCAGTGTCCACCACCCCGAGGAGTGCCGGGCCGAAATCAAACTCCAGGGATCGATCTCGGAGTTCCACGAGGGCGACACGATCACCGTCGGCCCGACACCGCTGTCGAAGCTCCGTATCATCGGCACCATCGAAGGGAAAGACGACACGAGCAACATCCTCATTCTCACTATCGACGATATGAAGGCCCCCGTCGGCGAAGTCGAGAAGTGATCTCCGCTCGTCCAGTAACCGTTGCTACTTTTCCGATCTTTCGGACACCCAGTTGTCCGACTGCCCGTCGAAACCTCGGCAGTCGTCGCCGCTAGTCGGTCAAACCCCAGTCATCGAAACGGGCGCTCGTATAAAAACTGACGACATGGCGACGGCGATTTCAAAGCCTTTGTATCGGGTGACTCCCGAGGTGCGGGTATGACTGACGACGTCGTCGTGCTCGGCTCCGGATACGCCGGTGCAGGCGCGATCAAGAGTCTCGAATCGGAAGTTGGTAGCGACGCTGATATCACCTGGATCTCCGACGTCGACTACCACCTCGTTCTCCACGAATCCCACCGCTGTATCCGGGACCCGAGCATTCAGGAGAAGATCACCATCCCCGTCGAGGACATCAAGTCGCCCAGCACGCGCTTCGTCCAGGGCGAAGTCGCCCACATCCACACCGACGACCGCACCGTCGAGCTGGCCGACGACTCCGAGGTCGACTACGACTATCTGCTCGTCGCACTCGGCTCACAGACTGCCTTCTTCGGCATCGATGGGCTCGAAGAGTACGCCCACACGCTGAAGGGCCTCGACGACGTGCTCGGTATCCACGAGGACGTGAAGGAGGCCGCCCGCGAGGCATCACAGTCCGACCCCGCGCAGGTCGTCGTCGGCGGTGCCGGCCTGTCGGGCATCCAGAGCGCCGGCGAGATCGCGGAGTTCCGCGACGACCACCGCGCGCCCATCGACATCCACCTCGTCGAGGGCCTCGACGAGATCTTCCCGGGCAACGACCCCGAAGTGCAGGGTGCCCTGCGGAAGCGTCTGGAAGCGCTGGACGTGAACATCATGACCGGCGAGTTCATCGGGGAAGTCGACGAGGAGACGGTCTACATCGGCGACGAGACCGAACTCGACTACGACGTTCTGCTCTGGACCGGCGGCATCACGGGCCAGGACGCCGTCACCGACGTGGACCTCGAACAGGACGAGCGCAACCATCGCATCAACACGGGCATGAACTTCCAGACCGAGGACGAACGCGTCTTCGCCATCGGTGACTGTGCCCTCATCGACCAGCCCGGCGAGAACCCCGCGCCGCCGACGGCCGAGGCCGCCTGGGAGGCCGCCGACCACGTGGGCAAGAACATGGCCCGTGCCATGCGCGGCCAGCCGCTGGACGACTGGACGTTCAAGAGCAAAGGGACCGCCATCTCCGTGGGTGAGGACGCCGTCGCTCACGACGTGATGTTCATGCCGATGGAGACTTTCAGCGGGTTCCTCGCACGCAATCTGAAGAAAGCTATCGCCGCACGCTGGATCTCCTCGGTCACCGGCCCGGGCCGCGCGATGAAGGCCTGGCCCGACATGTAACCTCCTGTTGACCCAGAATCACTAAGCGGATCGGGAGACGACGCGCTCCCATGGAATCGTGGACCCCTCGCGAGGCTACCCGGAACGCACCGCTCGTTTTCTTTCTCTCACTGGCCACCATCGTCCCGCTGGAGCCCCTGGTCTTCGATTCGACGGCGACCGTCCTCGAAGCGGTCCGCCGGGGCCTCCCGACCGCAACCGGACTCGCCGTCGGATTCGCCTTCGTCCACCTCGCTCGCTGGCACTACGAACGGAAGGCGGCCTGAGCAACCACCCCGGTGACGCTACCTTTTTGTCATCCGTCCGTGAAGTCTGCGCTGTTCGTGCCACGTCGACCGAATCTGTCCGGGGGGCTCCCCGATATTCCGTTCCTGTCCCTGCTCAAACGGAAGTTCCCGTTCACGATCCTCCTGATCGCGGGCGTCGGGTGGGTGCTCGTGACCAACGGGGTCCGGATCGAGGAGGTGTTTGGCCCGTCGCCGAGTCCGTTCAATCCGCTCTTTCACCTCTCGAACCAGTTCTTCCACGCGAGCCTCGACCACTATCGGGGGAACATGCTGGTGCTCGTCCCCCTCGGAGTCGTCCTGACGTTGTTGACGAGCGACAAGCACGTCCTCGCCGTCGTCGTCGGGGCCGACGCACTGGCGAGTTTCGTCTACCACGTCGGGTCCGGTCCCGTGGTCGGGTCCAGCGGGATCGCCTTCGCCATTATCGGCGTCCTGCTCGTCAGGACCGTCGGCGATGCCATGCAGAACGCGTCGATGGAGTGGCTGGTGGCCATCATGATCGGCCTCTTTCTCCCCTTCTTCCTGGTGTTGTTCGTCGTCGCCGTCGCCCTCCACGGGGCCTGGGTCGCCCACTTCGGGCACCTGCTGGCCTTTTGCTTCGGCGGAATGTGTGAAGCCGCGTTCGTCGTCGTCGGGCACGCGAGCGACGACCGACTCGTGTTGTCGTGGTAGCTCACTCGATCCCCAGCCCGGCGTGCCACTCGCTCGCGGCCGACTCGGCGACGCGCTCGTCCATCTGCGCCAGCAGATGCGTCGCGAGACTCGCGGTCTCGGCGGCGCGCCGCTCGCCCTCGGTCCGGAACTCGCCGGTGACGCGGTTGGCGTAGACCGAACAGACCGCCCCCGCCCGGAGGCCGTAGACGTTCGCCAGCGTCAGGATGGCGCTGGCCTCCATCTCGAAGTTCAGGACGTTCGCCGCGCGCAACTCCTCGACCAGCCCCTCACTCCCGCGAGCCTCGAAGTTCTCGAAACCCGGCCGACCCTGGCCCGCGTAGAACGAATCCGTCGAGCAGGTCAGGCCGACGTGGTAGTCGTAGTCCAGTCGCTCGGCGGCGGCGACGAGGGCGGCGACGACGGCGTGGTCCGCGACGGCTGGATAGTCTTCGCGCACGTACTCGTCGCTGGTCCCCTCCTGGCGGACCGCGCCACGGGTGATCACGAGGTCGCCGACGGCCGCCTCCTCCCGGATCGCACCGCAGGATCCGACGCGGATCAGCGTGTCCGCACCCACGCGAGCGAGTTCTTCGACCGCGATGGCCGCCGAGGGACTGCCGATACCCGTCGAGGTGACCGAGATCGGTGTGCCTTCGTAGGAACCGGTCGCGGTCCGGTACTCGCGGTGACGGGCCACCTCCTCGCTGTGGTCCCACGCGTCGGTCACCTTCGGGACGCGCTCGGGATTGCCGGGGAGCAAGACGCTGTCGGCGACATCGCCGGGTCCGACTTCGAGGTGGTACTGCTCGGCGTCGTTGGGGTCTTCGCTGTCCATCTCTACTTCCCCAGGGTCTCGGCGCTGATCGCGTCGGGCAACAGGTCGCCAAGCCGGTACTCGGGCGTCGCGTCACCCTCGTCACAGACCACGACGAGGTCGTCGTCGCAGAACTCTACGAGTGTCTGCCGGCACATCCCGCAGGGGGTCACGCCGTCGCGTTCGCTCGACGAGACCGCGAGGCGGTCGAACTCGCGGTGGCCGGCTCCGACCGCCTTCCCGACGGCCAGTTCCTCGGCGTGGAGACTGTTACTGTAGTTGGCGTTCTCGATGTTACACCCGGTGAAGACGGTGCCGTCCGCGGTCCGGAGTGCGGCTCCGACCCGATACTCCGAGTAGGGAACGTGTGCGTCGTCTCGTGCGGCCCGCGCACGCTTGACCAGATCCTCCATGGCCGGACCCGACGGGACGGCCGGACAAATACCTAGCCCGACTCCGCAGCGAGAACTGACGGACGATTTATGAGGGACTACTGACAACGGACGGGCATGCGGTACACGCGTTCGCTCTATCGGTCACTGGTGGGGACCTATTGCACGCTGGTCGTGGGGCCGTTCGCCGCGGCACTGGCGGGGGTAGCCGGCCTCCCCGACCCCTGGATCAGCCTGGCAGTCGCCGGCCTCGTCGCCGGCGGACTCGGGTACTGGGTGAGTGATCGTCTCGACGTGGAGCGGCTGGCCACGTCGCTGCCGCTGGCCGTGCCGCCCGTCGTCCTGCCGCTGGGCTATCTCGTGTGGCTCATCGCGCTCCTCGCACACAATCCCGGGATCAGCCCGCTGACGTTGCTGGGCCGACCGGCGACGCTCGGCGTGTTGGCCGTCGGACCGGCGGTCGCGCTGGTCGAACTCGGCACGCGCTCGGTGACAGTCTCCCGGATCGAGGCCGCTACCGTCCTCTACAGCTTCCGGACCCGTCCAGACAAGCGGGAACGCCGGATCACCTACGGCGCGCTGGCCGTCGGGCTCGGTGCCGTCGCCGGCTTGCTCGGGGTGCTGGTGCTGTCGGGGCAGGCGTCCATCGCGGCGGTCCTCGGACTGCTCGTCGTCGTGTCGCTCGCGCTGGCCGTCCTCCGGTCCGACGACCGGACGGTCGTCGTCACCGACGCCGGACTGGCCGTCGACGGTGCGTTCACCGGCTGGGAGGACGTGGACTCGTTCACCGTCGCCGAAGACTCGCTGGTGATCCGGCCACGCGGCTGGTTCACCGACGTGTACCGGCTCGACCTCTCGTCGGGCCCCGATCCCGACCAGCTGCGGTCCACGTTCGAGAGCCACGCCAGCCGCTAGTCCACGGCGCGTTCGACGGTCGCGACCGCGTCCGAAATCAGTGCGTCCACGTCCTCGCTCTCCGCGTAGATTCTGATGTACGGTTCCGTCCCGCTCGGTCGGACGAGTAGCCACGACGCGTCCGGGAACGCGAGTCGAACGCCGTACTCGGTCTCGACGCTGGCCTCCGGAAACTGCTCGGGGAGCCGTGTTTCGAGGGTGGCCATCGCCTCGGCTTTGGCCTCCTCGGGACACCGGACGTTCTCTTTCCGGTAGGGTCGTTCGGTCACCGGTTCGGTCAGTCGATCCAGTCCCGACGCGGCGACGAGTCGCGTGAGGACGGCCGCGCTGACCACGCCGTCGATCCAGTCGCCGAACCCGGTGTGCATGTGTTTCCACGGTTCGGCTGCGAACACGACCTCGGTCTCTCCGGTGCCGTCGGTGCGGGCCGTGGCCAGTCCTTCGTGGAGGATACCGAGTGCCGTCCGCTCGACGCGACCGCCCGCGGCCTCGACACGCTCGTCGATCCGTGCCGAGGCGTTGGGCGTCGTCACGACGACCGGGTCACCCGCGGCGCTCTCGCGCACGTATCGCTCGGCCAGAATCGCCAGCACGGTGTCCTCGTGGACGATCTCGCCCGCTTCGTCGACGAGGACGATCCGGTCGGCGTCCCCGTCGTGGCCGATCCCGAGGTCGGCGTCCCCGTCGGCGACGAACGCCCGGAGGTCGGCCAGGCTCTCCGGCGTCGGCTTGCTCTCCCGGCCGGGGAAGTGGCCGTCGACGGTCGCGTTCAGGGCCCGCACGTCGGCCCCGAGCGCCCGGAGGACCTGGGGCGTCGCGACACTGGCCATCCCGTTGCCGCAGTCGACGGCGACCGTCAACCCCTCGGGGACCGCGCCGAATCCCTCGGCATAGGTCGCGACGGCCTCGCGGTAGCGCTCCAGTACGTCGAGGTCCGTCGCTCCACCCCAGGCGTGCCAGGCCACCGGATCGGATCCCTCGGCAACGCGCTCCTCGATCCGGGCCTCGGCGTCGTCACTGTACTCCTGGCCATCGACGAACAGTTTCAGCCCGTTGTCCGTCGGCGGGTTGTGGCTGGCAGTGATCATCACGCCACGGCGGCCCTGCGAGGCGCACGCGAGCGCCGGCGTCGGGACCTGGCCGATCCGTCGGACGGTCGCGCCGCCGCTCTCCAGGCCGGCCGCGACCGCCGCCGCGAGCGCCTGACTCGTCTCCCGCCCGTCGCGTCCCAGGACGAACTCGTCGCCGTCGGCCGCCGCCGCGCGACCGACCGACAGCGCCAATTCGGGGGTCACCCGCTGGCCGACCGGGCCGCGGACGCCGGCCGTTCCGAACAGTTTCATAGCTACCGAGAGCGGCGACACGCACTTAGAGGCAGGCGGTCCGGCCGTGGGTCGGACCGATCAGAGTTCGACGCCGGAGGGGATCAGCGAGTGGTTTCGGCGGAGGTCGCCCTCGTCGTCGTAGACCAGCAGCGTCCGCTTGTCGGTGGTGTAGCGGTCGCCGCCGGCAACGTCGATTTCGAGGCTGTAACAGCCGGGGGCGTCGCTCTCCTCCTGGCCGTAGGCCTTCGCGGCGTCGACGAGGTCGAGGATGTCGTCGGCGTCGGCGTTGACTTCGAGGACGAAGTCGCCGGTCAGTCGTTCGGTGATGGCGAGCACGCCGTCTGCGTCGGGGTCGTCGACAGGCGTCTGGAAGCGAAAGGCCAGGTCGAGGTCGGTCCCGGGTGTCAGGCGCGTCTCGAGTTCGTCCGACGGGCCGTCGTACTCGATGTGTACCACCGGTTGCTCGACCGGATCGTCCGCCACGTCGTGCAACTCGAGCGTGAAGTAATCGCGCCTCATTCAGTATCACAACCTACGTCGTCCGAACCAATGAACGTAACGCCTGTTTCGGGGCGACCCCGAAGATGTTCCCCGCGGCGTGGGGATTTTTGACGGACGCGTTCGGGAGGGCTGGTATGGTCTGGGTGAAGTCGGAGTACGCCGAGGAACTCGCCGTCGTGTCGGCCTGGTTGAGCGCACTCGTTCCGTGGTCGATCTCCGTCTCCATCGGCGAGATCCAGGGCGGATCGCTGATCGAGTTTCACTTCCCGTTCCTGTTGCTCCGGGTCCTGTTGGGCATCGACGTGCCGGGGCCGAACCCGCTCATCATGCCGCCGTGGGCGGCCATCGGCTACTACAGCGACGCACCTGGCCCGCTCCCCTTCGCCGTCTGGACCGTCGGGGCCGCCGTCGTCGGCATCGCGGTCCTGCTGAGCCTGGCGATGTACGTCTTCGAGGATCGCTTCCGGACGGCCCGGCGGGATCCCGTTCGTATCATGGGCGGCCTCCTGCTCGTCGCCGCAGTCCTCCACACCGTTGCCAGCGGGCTCCTCCAGTTCGGCGCACTCCCCATCGCAGGCCTCGCGACCGACGCCTTCCCCGGCATCCTGTTGCCCGTCGGCGTCGTCTTTCAGTTCGCCTTCGCCTACACTCTGCTCCGGGTCGAACGTGTCGGCGACCCCGACGTCGACACCCCCGGTGCCGACGCGGAATCCGAGCCCGCTGATGCCGGCGAGATCGGCGAGAAGTGATACGCGTGTCCGCTCCAGACCTGTCAGTTTCCGCGATTAAACGGACGGAAACGAGATGCGAATTTAAGTAAGTGGGTCCGTAAGCGCCAGTAACGCATCCGCCGGGCGGCGAGGTCGATCCATGGCAGGACAGAACGCGAGTGCCGGTGACGAGGTCGGTGAGTCACGAGTCGAGGAGGTACGCCGCTGGCTCTCCTACACCGCCGACCTGCTCCGGGGGACGACGCTCCCGGTCCAGAACTACGACCCGGACAAACACGACCGGCTCATCTCCTTTTCGGGCCTGCCGGGCTACGAGGAGACCGACCGCTACTGGCTGAACGTCCCCTTCTCGTTCGTCTCGATCAACTACGACCACGAGGACGACAAACACCTCTACCACGTCGTCGAACCCAAGCTGGACGAACTGGAGGCCGACCTGCTCGACCGGCTGGCCGAGGACATCCGCGAACCGCTGTTGTACCGCGAGGACGTGGCCGACGACCCCGAGGCGGCACTCCGTGAGGAACTTCAGGACCGCCTCGAGGAGTACGGCGTCGACATCGAGCTGGAATCGTACTACCGGCTGTTCTACTACCTGCACCGACGGTTCCACGGCTACGGGCAGATCGACCCGATCATGCACGATCCCCACGTCGAAGACATCTCCTGTGACGGGCCGAATCTCCCCATCTTCGTCTATCACGACGACTACACCGACGTGGAGACCAACGTCTCCTTCGAGAGCCAGGAACTGTCGAACTTCGTCATCCAGCTAGCCCAGCGCTCGGGCCGCCACGTCAGCGTCTCCGACCCCGTGGTTTCGGCGACCCTGCCGGACGGCTCCCGGATCGAGCTGGCACTGGGCGAGGAAGTCACGCCCCGCGGCTCGGCGTTCACCATCCGAAAGTACGCCGACGAGCCGTTCACGCCCATCGACCTGCTGGAGTACGGCACCGCGAACCTCGATATGCTCGCCTTTCTCTGGCTGTGCATCGAGAACAATCGCTCGCTCCTCTTTGCGGGCGGGACGGCGGCGGGAAAGACCACGTCGATGAACGCGGTTTCCATGTTCATCCCGCCGCGGGCGAAAGTACTGACCATCGAGGACACGCGTGAACTCTCCCTGTACCACGACAACTGGCTCTCGTCGGTGACCCGCGAGCGCCTTGACGACGACGACATCACGATGTACGACCTGTTGCGCTCGGCCCTGCGCCACCGGCCCGAGTACATCATCGTCGGCGAGGTCCGGGGCGAGGAAGCGATCACCCTCTTCCAGGCGATGAACACCGGTCACACCACGTTCTCGACGATGCACGCCGACTCCGTCCAGACCGTCATCAATCGGCTGGAGAACGAACCCATCAACGTCCCGCGACCGATGGTCCAGTCGCTGGACGTGCTCTGCGTGCAGGTCCTCACGCGGAGCCAGGGCGAGCGCGTCCGTCGGATGCGCACCCTCGCAGAGATCGAGGGCATCGACCAGCGGACCGGTGAACTGGACTACTCGAACACCTACTCCTGGCGAGCCACCGAGGACACCTTCACCGACAGCGGGAGCGATCTGCTCGACGAGATCCGAGAGGAACGGGGCTGGAGCCAGTCCGAGTTGCTCAAAGAGATTCGGAACCGCAAGAAGTTCCTCAAATACCTCCGCGATGAGGGCGTCAACGACTACCGGCGGTTCACGGCGATGGTGAACAAGTACTACGCCGACAGCGCCGAGGTCCTCGACCGGATCGAGGACGCCGGCGTCGAAGTGGAACCCTGACATGGTCTCGCCACTCTCGCTCGTTCCGGCCCTCGTCGCGCTCGGCCTCGGAGCCCTGCTGGTCGCGGCCGGATCGAGCGAGTCTCTCAACAGCCGTTTGACCCGAATCTCCCGGGGCGTGTTCGGTCGGTTCGTCCACGACCGGACCCAGCGGCAGGAACTGCTACAGTCGGCCTACGTCCCGGAGACCTATCGGGCCTACGCGGCCAAGACCTACCTCTACGCGGTCCTGTTCGCCGTGCTGGGCGGGATCGTCGGCGGCTACGTCGTTGCCGGACTGATCCTCGCTATCCCGCTGATCGGCGGCCTGCTGGCGGGCCTGCCCAACACGATGACGGCGGTGCTGGGACGCCCCTCGACGTGGTCGCTCGAACTCGCACCCGACGTGTTCCTCGCAGTCGCGGTCGCCGGCGGTGTCGTCTCGTCGCTGGTGTCGGGTGCGCTGGCGTACACGATGCGGTGGCAGATGCTGGCCAGTCGCGCCGAGGCGCGCCGCCGCCGGATCAACGAGAGTCTCGCCCGGACCGTCGCCTTCCTCTACGCGCTCTCACGCGGTGGGATGCCGTTTCCGGTCATCATGCGCACGCTGGCGGACAACAAGCGAATCTACGGGGAGAGCGCCCGCGAGATGTCGGTCGCCGTCCGGCAGATGGACCTGTTCGGTACCGACATGATCAACGCCATCCGCCGGATGTCGAAACGGACCCCCAGCGAGGAGTACAAGACCTTCAGCGAGAACCTCTCGTCGGTCCTCCAGAGCGGCCAGAGTCTCCCGCAGTTCCTCCACGACCAGTACGAGCGCTACCAGGAGGAAGCAGAGGAACGACAGGAGGAACTGCTCGAACTGCTGGCCACCATCGCCGAAGCGTACGTCACCGTCCTCGTCGCGGGGACGCTCTTTTTGATCACCATCCTGCTCGTGTTCGGCCTCACGACGACCGACACGCTGGGGATCCTCCAGTTGCTGGGCTACCTGGCGATTCCGCTCGCCAACGTCGGGTTCATGGTGTTTCTGAACCAGCGACTCGAACTCCTGGGTATCGGGAGCGACGGCGCGTCGGTCCCTGACGAGTCCTCGCTCGTCGGCAGTGGCGGGACCTCGTTCGAGGGCGACGTTCCCGCCGCCGACGGCGGACACACGAACGCGCTGGCGCACAACTTCGAGCGACTGGCTATCTACGACCGGCTCCAGCGGTACAAACGCGTCCTCGGCGCCCCCATCGAAACCGTCCTGCGGAACCCGACGGCGCTGTTGTACGTGACGATCCCACTCGCAGTCGTCGTCACCGCGCTGCGTCTGCCGGCCGCGCTCACCGGTGTCGGCATCAACGTCCGTGTCCTCGACGACCTGATCATCCAGGGGCTCCTGTTCGTCCTCGGGACCTACGCCGCCGTGCGGTTCGTCCAGCAGCGCCGCCTCAAGCGGGTTGAGGCCGCGTCCCCCGAGATGCTCGAACGTCTCGCCAGCCTCAACGAGGCCGGGATGTCCGTCGTGGAGAGCTTCAACCGCATCCGCGGGAGCGACCTCGGCGCCTTGACCGACGAGATCGAACGTATCTGGGCCGACATCAGTCTCGGCGCGAACGTCGAGGAAGCGCTCGTCCGGTTTGGCACCCGCGTCCGGACCATCCCCGTCACCCGCGCCGTGACGCTGTTGACCAACGCGATGCGGGCCAGCGGGAACATCGGAGCCGTCCTGCGGATCGCCGCCACGCAGGCCCGCGCGGATCTGCGGATGAAACGCCAGCGCCGCCGGCAGATGCTCACCTATCTCGTCGTCATCTACGTCGCCTTCCTCGTGTTCCTCGTCATCATCGTCGCCGTCGAGGAGGTACTGGTCCCGAGCCTGCCCAACAGCGTGCCGACGCCGTCCTCGAACAATCGGCTCGGCGTCGACCCGAGCCAGTTCACCCGCTTCGGGAGCGTCAACAAGGCCGCCTACACCCTCGTCTTCTTCCACGTCGGGATGGTCCAGGCGTTCTTCTCGGGCCTCGTCGGCGGCCAGCTCGGTGAGGGGTCGATCCGTGACGGTGTGAAACACGCCGCCATCCTGTTGACCGTGGCCTACGTCGTCTTCGTCTTGCTCTCCTCGCCGGTCGCGTCGATGACCATGGAGGCCCAGTTCGGCGGGAAAGCCGAGGTGAACGTCGAATCCGCGTCGCTCTCGGACGGCGGGTTCATCGTCGTCCGCCAGAGCACTGCCGAGGGGAAAGTCCTGGGCGTGAGCGGGTACCTCCCCGCCGGGACCTCCGAGGACATCACTATTCAGCTGAGTCGGGAAGTCGACGACGAGGAGACGATCGTCCTGATACCGCACATGGACTCCGACGACGACCGGACCTACGACGAGGGCGAAGACACCGATACCGTCTATCCGCCCAGCGTCGACGCGAACAAGGAAGAGTTCACTTTCGGCTAACGCAACCGTCTTGAGCCACGGCCCGGAAGCCCGGACATGGACGACGACCCGGCCCGCGCGGGCGTCCGGGACACCTACGACCGGATCGCCGACCACTTTTCGGCTACCCGCGAGTACGCCTGGCCGGAAGTCGAGTCCTTTCTCTCGGACCGGGGGGGCGCGGTGGGCCTGGACCTCGGCTGTGGCAACGGCCGCCACGCCGAACCCCTGGCCGCCTCGACGGGTCGCGTCTGTGCCCTCGACGTGAGTCGCAGCCTCCTCGACGAGGCCCGCGAGCGCGTCGCGGGGTCCGACGCGAGCCAGGCTGTCCGGCTGGTGCAGGGTGACGCGTCCTCGCTCCCGGTTGCGACCGGGACGGTCGATCTGGCCGTCTACGTCGCGACCCTCCATCACCTCCCCACTCGCGAGTTACGCGTGGCGAGTCTGGACGAACTCGCTCGCGTCCTCACGCCGGAGGGTCGAGCGCTGGTCAGCGCCTGGAGTACGGCCCACGACCGGTTCGACGCGGACGAGGGGTTCGATACCACCGTGGACTGGACGCTCCCCGGCGGCGAGCGCGTGCCGCGGTTCTATCACATCTACAGCCCTGCGGAGTTCCGGGCGGATCTGGACGACAGCGGGCTAGAGCCGGTCGAGGTGTTCGTCTCCAGCGGGAACTGTTACGCGGTGGTGGCCGACGGCGAAGGGAAAGCCACATAAATTGGCACGCGGAACAGTCGGGTGTCACCTCGCGCCGCGGCGGTCCAGCCTGGATCACTGGCGCGCCCGGTCGGGGCGACGTTCGAGCGGCGATGGTTCACCGAGCGAAGCGAGGTGAAGCCCGCCGCGAGAGAAGCGAGCGGCGATGTCCTGCGGAGCGAAGCGACGCAGGGCCCGGCGCACGAGCGAACGCAGTGAACGATGTGCGGCGATGGTGAGCAAATCCGTCGGATTTGCGATCTACGCCGCGAGAGAAGCGAGCGGCGATGGTCTAGTGGTAGGACCTGAGCCTTCCAAGCTCATGGCCCGGGTTCAAATCCCGGTCGCCGCATGATTTCTCGAACAATCCGTGAGAGAAATCTGCGGCAGGAGGCGATTTGAATCCTGAGAGTCGCGCACAGCGGAGTTCTATCGAAGAAAAGCCCGCAAGAGCAGGAATTATTCGGTTCGACGCCCTGGCCAACGATGTCGAACCGACGATGTCACGGGATACCGAGTCGGCGGAGACCGGCGGCGAGACGCAGCCCGATAATTCGAACGCGGGCCGGAGCGGTTTCGACAGGCAACTGCTATCGGACCTGTTCGTCAACGTCGTCCCCATCGCCATCATCGCGGCCTTCGTCCTCATGTTCGGACTGTTTTCCTCGGGGGGAGCGGGTGGCGATCCACTCCTCCTCTTTCACGGGGCGTTGATCGGCGGGGTCGTCCTCATTAGCGTCGTCGCCGGGTGGGTCATCAGCAGGGAGGACAGTCCGCTCGAAGGGAGTGCAGCGAACGACCGCGAGGGCGAATCCGACCGGCACTGAGTTCGACCGGTCGCCGCAGGGCTCGCTCACTCCACCAGCCGCCAGCCCTCACCCGCTGCCTCGGCCACGTCGCGGCGGACCATCTCGGCCATCACCTCGTCGAAGCGGTCGGGCTGGGCGATCTCCATCTCGATACGCTCGATGCCGTGGATGGTCCGGAGTGCAGCGCGGATCTCGGTCTCCGTGAAGACCTCGCCGTCGGCTTTGCCCATCACGTCGGAGACGAGGTCGATCATGTCCTCGACGAAGTTCCAGGGGTAGACGACCCAGGTCCAGTCGGCGAGGCGTTCGCCGACGAAGTCGGGCTCGAAGGAGCTGGTGCCCAGCAACTGGAGGGTGGCGGTGCGGACCTCGTGGCAGTCCCGGTCGGTCACGTAGTCGTGGGCGCGGCTGATCGAGCCGCCGGTGTCGGCGATGTCGTCGACGATCAGTACGTCTTTCCCCTCGACCGAGCCTTCGGGCATGGGGTAGCGGACGGTGGGTTCGTCGGATTTCTCGGCCGCGCCGACGTAGTGTTCCATCTTGAGGCTCGTCAGGTCGTCGAGACCGAGGAAGTCACAGCAACAGCGGCCGGCGAACCAGCCGCCTCGGGCCAGCGCGACGACGATGTCGGGCTCGAAGTCGGCGGCCTTGATCTGATCGCTCACGTCGCGACAGAGATCGTAGATGTACTCCCAGTTCGTGATCGTGCAGTCGAATTCATCCGGCAGATCGGACACGCGTAGTCACCGTTTACCCCCCGGAGCGCCGAGAACTTGAATGCCACCGCCTGCGCTGTAGCTGGGCCGGCGGACCTGCATCCTCACGGTTCGACGTCTTCCCAGGTGTCGGAGGTGATCCGCGCGTCCGCCCGGTCCGGATAGTAGATCGAGAGCTGGCCGTCGTCCTCTGTGGCTTCGAGGTCGGGCGGGTTCTCCTGGCCGGTGTCGCGGGCAGGCTGGACCAGCGGGAGCGAGCGGTCCGGCAACGCCGGCTGTGTATCGTCGGGGCCGGTCTCCTCGTCCCGGGGGGCAGGGCGGAGACGACGGGAGTCGGCGACCTCCGTGTCGTCGACGGCGAACGCCGAGGCGAGATTCAACGACGGAAACACCGAGATGCGACGGCGCACGCTTTCGAGGGTAGACCGCACGAACCCGACCATCGCCTCCCGCACCGACCCGCCGGCACCCGATTCGTCTGCGCCTGGGGCGTCGCCTTCGTAGGGCTGTTGGGTAGGCGTGTTACCCATACCCAAAGATACGGCCGCCAGTACAAAACGATTGTGTCGGGGTGGGTCACCTCGCCGAGCGATACCATTATGTCCCGGTGCTCCGTGCCCATTCCACACCGTGACGAATCAGGGGAGCCTTGGCGACGACGCCAGCGACCGCGTGCAGGTCCTCGACGAAGACGGCCACGTCCTGGAGGGTGCGTCGGTGCCGGACCTCCCGGACGAGCAACTCGTCGAGATGTATCGCCAGTTGTGGCTCGCTCGCCACTTCGACGAACGGATGATCAGTCTCCAGCGACAGGGACGGCTCGGCACCTACCCCTCGCTGGCCGGCCAGGAAGGGGCCCAGATCGGCTCCACGCACGCCCTGGCCGACGAGGACTGGATCTCGTTCCAGTACCGCGAACACGGAGCCGTCATCGAGCGCGGGCTGGAGCCGGAGTACCTGCTCTACTGGATGGGCCACGAGCGGGGCAACGAGTGGCTCGCCGAGAAGAACGTCTTCCCGCTGAACATCTCCATCGCCAGCCACCTCCCCCACGCGACGGGGATGGCCTGGGCCTCGAAACTCAAGGGCGACGACCGGATCGTCGCCTGTCACTTCGGCGATGGGTCGACCAGCGAGGGCGACTTCCACGAGGCGCTGAACTTCGCCGGCGTCTTCGACGTGCCGGCGATCTTCTTCTGTAACAACAACCAGTACGCCATCTCGCACCCACGCGAGCGCCAGACCGCGAGTCCGACTATCGCCGGGAAGGCCGACGCGTACGGCATCGACGGCATCCAGGTCGACGGGATGGACCCCCTCGCAGTGTACGAAGTGACTCGCCAGGCCGTCCGCAAGGCGCGGGACCCGGACGACGAGCAGTGTCGCCCCACGCTGATCGAGGCCGTGATGTATCGCTTCGGCGCGCACACGACCGCCGACGACCCCTCGGTCTACCGCGACGACGAGGAGGTCGAGGAGTGGAAAGAACGCGACCCACTCCCGCGAATGGAGACGTTCCTCCGGGAGCGCGGCCTGCTCGACGACGAGCGGATCGACGCGATTCAGGAGGCGGCCCGCGAGCGGGTCGCGGACCTGATCGACGCCGCCGAGGAGTTCGACCCGGACCCCGAGCAACTGTTCGCCAACGCCTACGAGTCCGACACGGCCCGGATCCGCGAGCAACGGGAGGCGTTCCGGGCGCTCCGGGAGCGCCACGGGGACGAGGCCCTGCTGGAAGACGAGTGAGTCAGTCGGCGGTGGCCGTCTCCGCGCCCTCGGTGGGGTCGACCCGGTAGAGGATCGTGAAGGCCACGGTCGCGACGGCGATGAGCGCGCTGGCGGTCCAGAACGCGACGAACACGTCGGTGTAGTCCCAGAGCGTCCCGACGGTCACCGGGCCGACGACCTGTCCGACTTTCCAGGCGATCGAGCGCAGCGACATGCTCCCGGCGACGGCGTCGAACTGCTCGCCCTCCTCGACGAACAGTGCCATGCTCGCGGGCAAGCGGATGCTGTCCGCGACGCCACAGACGCCGAACGCGACGAACAGCGGGAGGAAGGCCGGCGGGAGCGTGACGGCGGCCGCCCCGGGAATCGGGACCGCGACCGGCGGCACCATTCCGACCGCGAATTCGGCCAGGGGAATCAGCGCCGCGCCGAGCGCGTACAGCATGGCTCCGACGAAGACGAAGCGGTGTTTCCGGCCGATCCGGTCGGTGAGGTCGCCGACGTACCCCTGCGTGAGCGCCTTCGTCAGCTTCCCGCCCGCGAGGATGCCGCCGACGAACAGCGCCGACATGCCGAACCCGGTCCGGGCGTAGATGGGCAGAAAGATCAGGACGGCCATCTTCCCGAAACTGAGGCCGAGGCGGAAGATCACCAGCGCGCGGACCGTCGTCCGGTCGAGCAACAGGCGGAACGTCTCGACGCTCCCCTGGTCGTCGGTGTCGGCCTGCCCACCGGGATCGTCCTGGAGGTGCCGGTAGACCAGCAGGCCCGACAGGAGAGTGACGCCGCTCAGGACGGCGTAGGTGAGCGTGAACCCGTAGAGGGTGAGCAGAAGGCCGCCGATCACGTCGCCCGCGAGGCTGGAGAACGCGCCGACCTGATTGTACGCACCGAGCCAGCGGCCGCGGGCGTCCTCGGGCCCGATCTCGCCGACGACCGTCGTGCCGGTGATCCAGAGGATGCTCGCGCCGAGTCCCTGGAGAATCCGGACGAGCAGGACGTGTTCGACCGCCGAGACCAGCGTGAAGCCGACGAAGGTGACGACGTTGATCCCGAGGCCGACCAGGAGGATGCGCTTGGCGTTGTTCGTGTCCACGTACCGCCCCAGCGGGAGGACGATCAGCAGTTGCGTGAGGGCGAAGACGGTTCCGAACAGGCCCTCGACGAACCCGGAGGTCGAGAACAGGTCGGCGTACAGCGCCAGGGCGATGATGATCGTCGAGTAGGCCTGGCTCCGGGCGAAGGCGGTGCTGGCGAGCGCGCGAAACTCGGCGTTTTTCAATAACCTCAGCGCACCGCCAGCATCCTCGCTCACGGTCGCGCTCGGAACCCGTGAGAATAAGAGGTTACGTCTCGACGCGGGTGTGTGTCCGGGTCGCACCCGGTCGACAGTCGGATTACAACTCGATGCGTTCGACGATCTGGTCGCCGTCCTCGTGGACGTTGAGCGCCACGATCCGGAGGCGGTCCGCCAGTCCGGAGCCGTCGACCTTGGCCTTCAGGAGGTTGTCGACCTGATAGACCCCGGCGGCGTTAGTCATCTCGATCTCGATGAGGACGGCGTTGTCCTCGCCGGGATGGAGTGAGACCGCCTTGATCGCCTGACTGGAGACGGTGTTGATGCCGCGGCCGCCGCGTTCGTATGGGATGCGCGAGCGGCCCTGTTCCATGTCCAGCGCGTCCGCGACGCGGAGGACGCCCGCCTCCAGAGTCAGTGGATCTTCCTCGACGTGATGGCAGAGAATTGCGTGCAGGACCTCGCCTTTGAGGCGAACGACCTCGGCGACCTCGTACCCGAGATCGGGGAGGATGCGGTCCAGCAGGTCCGCCGCGAGGGGAATCGAGTAGTACGGGTGTTCGTCGCGGTGGACGACGTGGCCGATGTCGTGGAGGGTCGCCGCCAGCGCGACGATGACCGGTTCGTCGGCCTCGGCGAGACCCTGCCCGGCCGCGCCGTTGAACTCCACGCCTTCGCCTTTGAGGAGGTCGTAGAGACAGAGCGCCCGGTTCCGGACGATCTCGACGTGTTTCGTGCCGTGATCGTTGTAGCGTTTTCGTGCGACCGGGTTGACGTTCTGAGCTTCGAGGTAGGCAGTAATCTCCTCGTCGTCGTCGATGTATTCGAGAGCCTCGGTGAGTCGCTCGTCGGGGAAGTTGTGGTCGCCGTCCACGTCGTACACGCGGCCATCGCCACTGGTGCCGCTATCGCCGCCGCTGGTGGCGTCACTCATGGCCGAATCCTCACGCGCGACGGAGAAAAAGACTCGGTGGGAACGTCAGGCGTCGGCGGCGGCCGACTCGACCTCGTCGTAGTCCGGTTCGACGCCGGGGTCGTCGCTGACCCACGCGTAGGTCACGTCGCCGTCGCCGTTCACGACGAAGACGGCGCGCTTGGCCACGTCGTGGACGCCCAGGTCGGCGAAGTCCATGCCGATGTCGTACTCGTCGATGATCTCCTTGTCGGCGTCGCTGATGAGACCGAACTCCAGGCCGAGCTTGTCGCGGAACTCGTTCTGGGCGAACGGGGAGTCGACGCTGATGCCGTAGACCGTCGCGCCCACGTCCTTGAACTCCGCCAGGCGGTCCTGGAACGTGTTCATCTCGTGGGAGCAGACGCTCGTGAACGCACCGGGGAAGAACGCCAGAACCAGGGGTGCGTCGTCGAGATTCTCCGAGAGCGTGAACTCGGCGATGTCGCCGTTCGCGAGCGGTGCAGTGAAGTCGGGGGCCGCGTCTCCTTCGTCTACCATGACAACCACCCCTTCGTACGGGTGTGGGATTACTGTTGTGCCATCGACGCGCCGCGAGAGCGGTCCTGTGGCCGTTGTTACGATCTACAGACGAGCAAAAAGCCTATAATTAGCCTCCGGTTATGCTCAGACACAGATGATCCCACTGTTCATTCCAGGGGCACCCGGCGGACCGGAGCTGCTGGTGATCCTGCTCATCGCAATCTTGCTGTTCGGTGCGAACAAGATTCCCGAACTCGCCCGGTCGTCCGGCCAGGCCATCGGTGAGTTCCAGAAAGGGCGTGAAGAGATCGAAGAGGAACTCGAGGAAATGAAAAACCCCGACGTGGACTCCTCGTCCGACACGTCGGCCGATGCCGACACCTCGGTCGACTCGGAAGTTGAGTCCACCAGCGAGACCAGCACGGACACCTCGAGCAGCTAGACGCGTTCAGCATCATTTTCCGGTCCACCATCCGTCACAGTGTCAACCTTGTCGACTGGAGCGGGTGCGGGCGCAACTCCCTCGAACCTGGTCGACAATCGGTCAGGCCTGCGGGTCGTTACCGCACTCGCGACACGAGAAGGCGAACTGTCCGTCGTCGGTGAGTTCCATGCCGTGGTCGGTCTCCTCCTCGCACTCGGTGCAGTACACCAGCGCGTCGAGTTCGTCCCAGTCGTGTCGGGAGTCGGGTGCGCCGATGGCGAATCCCCGAACCACGTCGTCGGTCTCGTTGCCGCCGGTCTGGTACTCGCCCGGCTCGAACCGGATGCAGCCGTCCTCGGGTACCTCCACGACTTCCTCGGGCGTCTCGAAGGTGGCCGTACCGTCGAGAATGTAGAACAGTTCTTCCTGATCGTGGTGGCGGTGCATGCCGCCGGAGAAGGATTCGCCTGGCTGGAGCTCGAAGTAGTTGAACGCGAAATCGGTGGTCCCCAGCGCGTCGGAGACGGGTTTTCGGACGGAGTGGACGCCGAGGGGGTTGTTCTCGATGCGAACGTCCTCGAGTGCGACTTTCTCCATAGGGGTTCCTGCGGTGGCTCCGATATAACCGTTGGGAGCAAAGAGCAATCGTTTTTCAACCGGACCGACGCAATTGGGAGTAGGGCGTGTGGCCTAGTGGACAGGGCGAGAGGTTCCTAACCTCTCGATCCCGGGTTCGAATCCCGGCACGCCCGTGCAGGGAGGCGCGAGCGGAGCGAGCGCCGACCGAACCGGACCCGAGATTCGAGCCCTGCCAGTCGCGCGCAGCGCAGCGAGCACGTCTGGCTCCGGTTCGAATCCCGGCACGCCCGCTACCCACTGTTTCCTGCTCGGGTGGCCTTCGGCCACCGCTCGCAGCAAAAACTTGGGGAAAAGCGGAACTCGCGCGAGACACGAGTTCCGTGAACCGGCGCGCTTTGCGCGCTGGATGCTCGCGGGACTCCCGGCACGCCTGCTCGTCTCACGTCGGCTGTCTCACAGGATACTCCCCGAGCCCGCGGGTAAATGTCGACACGATCCGAGTCGTATTTAACTCCGTATCTAAAATACCCGACGGAAACATGTTCGGTAAAGTTGACAGACGCGAGGTCCTCGGTTAGACCGCCGGAGCTGTTGCGGCGGGGGTCGCGGGGTGTACTTCGAACGATGGAAGCGGTACAGACACCGAAACGGACGATTCCAGCGGCTCTCCCGAGTCGACTACGTCGTCCGGCGATGGCGAGTACATGAACGGCGTGGGGAGTGACGCGTCGGTCTCCCTCGCGGTCCCCTCGGACGGGGCGACGCTCAACAGTCCGTACGTCCAGTGGAAGGGGTCGGCCAGCGGCGTCACCATCGAAGAATCGGGGACCGTCAACGAAGGGGCCGGCCACTACCACATCATGGTGGACGCGGATCCTGTCGAACCGGGCGAGACCATTCCGAGCGACGACCAGCACATCCACTACGGGACGGGGCAAAACAACGGCGTCCTCGAACTCGAACCGGGCGACCACACGCTCCACCTGCAGGTTGCCGATGGAAAGCACACGGCGATGGCCCTGACCGACACCGTCGAGGTGACCGTCGAGGACACCGCCAGTCTCGACCTCTCGACCAGCGTCGAGGGAAGCGTCGTCGAGTGGGACGTGACCGCGGAGAACTACACCATCGAACCGTCGAGCGAGGGCATCAACGGCAACTCCGGACATCTCCACGCCGTCATCGACACCGACCACGTCCCCGTCGGCGACGTGATTCCGAGCGACGCCAATCACATCCACTACGGCGATGGGTCGACCAGCGGGTCCATCGACCTGGCCGAGCAACTGGGTGACGCCTACGAACCGGGCGAACACACCATCCACTTCCAGGTGGGGACGGGCACCCACCGCGCGACGATGGTCCACGCTCATACGACCGTCACGACCGAGTGACGCGGCACTCGAACCGTCGAGACCGGACCGAAATCGGATAACACACACGAGAGAAATATCTCGGCGGTGTATCTTCCAGACCACTGGAGTCAGGAACAAACTTTTTGTTGGATTATTCCCGACATTGAACTGCAGTATGGCACAAGCGGAACGGTCCGGTTCCAGGGAGGAAAACCGAGACGGAGAGGAGACGGATCGCGAGTCCGAGATGCCGACACCGGGTGGACTCCGCGGTCTGATCTAACCGGGTACAGCGCGTCCCACGAAGGGACGAACCACGTGGAGCGAACCATCTTTTCGCTACCGCCGACTGTCACCTCTGCCCGCCAGCGACGCCTGGTGCGAGGCTCAACTCTGCACCGTCGGTCAGCGTCGTTGCCGCACCGGCCCCGTTCCGGACGTTCTCCTCGTCGACGAGGACGTTGACGTGCGGTCTGAGATCGCCGTCCCCGTCGAAGAGCAACGGGCCGAGACTCTCGTAGTCGTCGGCGAGCGCGGAGAGTGCCTCGCCGACTGTCGTACCCGAATCGAACTCCCGTTCGAGCCGTTTCTCGCCGATGCTGTCCCGGATCGTCGCGTACGTGACGAACTCGACGTGCATGGCCGGCCTCCGACCGCGACCCGCTTAAGCCCGGCGGCGACCGAACGCTGTTAGCAAGCTCGCGCTCAACGTTACTGCTGGAAGGAAAATAACTATGGATGATGGGAAAGTGGAAACCACCATGTCACTGGAACGCGCACCAGCCGAGCGGTTCGATGATCTGCCGGGCTACGACTACGAGGCCAATTACGTCGACGTCGGTGAGGGGACCTCACCGGGCAACCAGAACGCGGGGCGTTCTGGTGACGCTGGCGGCCCCGAGATGGCGTACGTCGACGTCGAGGGTGACGGCGACGAGACGTTCCTCTGTCTGCACGGGGAGCCGACGTGGTCGTATCTCTACCGGAAGATGATCCCGACGCTTTCGGAGGCCGGCCGCGTCGTCGTGCCGGACCTGATCGGGTTCGGCCGCTCGGACAAGTGGCCCGAGCAGGCGGACTACACCTACAGTGCGATGTACGATACGGTCGAGCGGTTCCTCGGGGAACTCGACCTGCAGAACGTCACGCTGATCTGCCAGGACTGGGGTGGCCTGCTCGGGTTGCCCGTGGCGGCGAACAACCCCGACCGGTTCGCCCGGCTCGTGCCGATGAACACCGGACTCATGGACGGGAGCCAGTCGATGCCGGACATCTGGCACGATTTCAAGGATATGGCCGCGGAGGACCCCGACTTCGACGTGGGCCAACTGGTCGAGGGCGGCTGTCTCTCGGACATCCCAGACGACGTGGTCGAGGCCTACCGCGCACCCTTCCCGGACGAGGATCACATGGCAGGTGCGCGCATCCTCCCGAGTCGGGTCCCCACCGATCCGGACATGGACGGGGCCGAGACGATGCGCGAGGCGAAAGCGACCTTCGAGGAGTGGGAGAAACCGGTGTTCGTCCTCTTCTCGGACTCGGACCCAATCACGCACGGATCACGCGATTATCTGCGTGATCTGTTCCCGACCGCGAGCGACCAGCCCGACATCTGGATCGAAGGCGGCGCACACTTTCTGCAGGAAGACAAGGGAGAAGAGATCGCCGAAGAGATCGTCGAGTTCGTCGAGCGGACCTAGCGGACGACGACCGCACCGCGGCCGTTGTAGGGTCGGTCGCCGCGACAGTAGTACAGGTAGACGCCTGGCTCGTCCATGGTCACGCTGTAAGTGTAGCTGGCATCTCTCACGTTGTCGCTCGGCTCGAACGTGTCGTTTTTCCAGGTCACGTCGTGTGTCCCACCGCGGCCGCTCCAGTCGAACACGATTTCGGTCCCCTGATCGACGAGAATCGCGACCGGATCGAACGACCGGTTCTGTCCGTTCGGACTGCGCGCGCCGACTTTCACGTCGACCGATGCCTCACCGGTCCTGTCTGTCAGCCGGCCGTCGTACTCACTGTAATCGCTGAGCCATTCGTCGACTTTGGGGTAGCCGCTGAGGGTCTGCTCGTCCTCCACGATGATCGCACCGCGCATCCCGAGCGCGCCGCCGTGGTTCGAACACTTGTAGAGGTAGACACCGGGTTCGGTCAGCGTCACCGTGAACGTCTTTCCGGACGAAGTGACGGGGTCTCCGCTGCCGAACAGCCCGTTTCGCTCCCGGACGTTGTGCGCGTTGTTCGGGTCCTGCCAGATCCACTGGATCTGTGTCCCCGTCGTGACTCTGATCGCCGGCTTGCCGAACGCGAAGGTACTGCCCGACGTGTCGTCGACGCCGACGCCGATCGACACGTCGGTTTCTGCGATCTGACCGTTGATATTGCCGTCGTAATTTTTCGTGTTCGAGAGCCAGTCGTCGACGGCCTGTTTCGGGTTCTGTACGTCGGCCGGTTCGTCGGGGTCGGTCGGCCCTTCCGGTTCGTCGCGCTCTTCGGGCGTCTCTACGTTTTCTTCCGTCTCCTCGGGCGTGGCCGTCGGCGTCCCGGCGTCGGTCTCGTCCCCGTCCTCGTCGTCCCCGCCCGAGCCGTCACCCGAACCGTTGTCGGAACAGCCGGCGACACCCGCCGCTGTCGCCACCACTGCGGTTCGGAGAAACGCTCGACGCTTCTATTGCCAGGTCATGCCGAAAACCTCTGTGGCCACAAATATAAATCACTTGACCTTCCCTCACACTCCGACACGCAGTTTTTGTATTTTCGCTCCTACGATTGTGTATATGCCGGGCAGCCACCGGGGAGCGAACGACCGATGACGGTACTGGTGCTGGGCGATCAGTTGACACGGACCGTCGGCCCCCTCGACCGCGACGGTCGCGTACTCATGATCGAAGCCCACGACTTCGCTCGCCGCCATCCCTACCATCCCCACAAACTCGCGCTGGTGTTCGCCGCGATGCGTCGGTTCCGCGACAGGCTCAGAGCGGACGGCTACACGGTCGACTATCGGAAGTTTGAGACGTTCGCCGAGGGGTTGAACGCCCACTTCGAGGCCCACCCAGAGGACGACATCACCGTCGTCCGCCCGGCGAGCCACGGCGGGGCCGACCGGTTGCGAGACCTGGTTACCGACGCCGGCGGCTCGCTCACGGTCGTCGAAGACGAGCGGTTCCTCTGTTCGCCAGCCGAGTTCGACGAGTGGGCCGGCGACCGCGACAGTCTCACCCACGAGTCGTTCTACCGTCACATGCGACGCGAGACCGGGTACCTGATGGACGGCGACGAGCCCGTCGGCGGCGAGTGGAACTACGACGAGCAGAACCGCGAGACACCGCCCGAGGGATACGAACCGCCCGAGCCGCCGACCTTCGAGTACGACGAGGAGACCCGCGAGGTGATCGAGTGGGTCGAGTCGGAGTTCTCGGGCGGCTACGACGACCCACCCTACGGCGGCGACTGGGCCGACCCCGACGAGTTCCAGTGGCCCGTGACCCGCGAGCAGGCCCTCCACGCGCTGGAGCGGTTCGCCGAGAGTCGGCTCCCGGAGTTCGGTCCGTACCAGGACGCCATGCGGGAAGGCGAGTGGGCGATGAATCACAGCCTGCTGTCGGCACCGCTCAACCTCGGACTGCTGACGCCCGACGAGGTGGTCGAACGCGTCCTCGACGCGTACGAGTCGCGGGACGTGCCGCTCAACAGTGTGGAAGGGTACGTCAGGCAGGTGATCGGCTGGCGCGAGTTCCTCAGACACGTCTACCGCCGGGAGATGCCCGAACTGGCGACGGCCAACCAGCTCGGCCAGACCGAATCCCTGCCGGAGTTCTACTGGACCGGCGAGACCGACATGGCCTGTCTCTCGGACGTGATCGACGGCGTGCGCCGGCGTGGGTACTCCCACCACATCGAGCGGCTGATGATTCTCTCGAACTTCGCGCTGATCTACGGCGTCGAACCGGCCGAGTTGAACCGCTGGTTCCACGCCGGCTACGTCGACGCCTTCCACTGGGTCACGACGCCCAACGTGATCGAGATGGGATCGTTCGGCGCGGGCGTGTTCGCCACGAAACCCTACGCGTCGTCGGCCAACTACGTCGACAAGATGAGCGACTACTGTTCGGGCTGTCCGTACTACAAGACAAAGACCACCGGTGAGGGAGCATGCCCGTTCAACACGTTCTACTGGGACTTTCTGGACCGCAACGAAGACGAACTCCGGTCGAACCACCGGATGGGACTCGTCTACGGCCACCTCGACGACAAGGACGACGCGGAGATGGAGCAAATCCGAGAGCGGGCGACCGAACTGCGCGAGCGAGCCGAGCGCGGCGACCTCTGATCAGCGGAACCGCCCCAGCAACCGATAGTCCTCGCTGGGCGTATACGATCGGAACGTGAGGCTGTTGGCCAGCACCGAGACACTGGACAGCGCCATCGCGCCCGCCGCGAGAACCGGCTGGAGCAGACCCAGCGAGGCCAGCGGAATCATCGCCGTGTTGTACCCCAGCGCCCAGAACAGGTTCTGCTTGATCTTCGTGAGGGTCCCCTCGGAGACGCGGATGGCCTTCAGCACGTCCTGGGGGTCCGAGCGCATCAGTGTCACATCCGCGGCCTCGATGGCCACGTCCGTTCCGCTCCCGATGGCACAGCCGACGAACGCCGCCGCGAGCGCGGGCGCGTCGTTGACCCCGTCGCCGACCATCATCGCGCGCTCGCCGTCGTCCTGGATCGCCTCGATGGCGTCGGCCTTGTCCTCGGGCAGGACCGCCGCCCGGACGTTCCCGGGACGGATCCCGACCTGTTCGGCGACGGCCTCGGCGGTGCGCTCGTTGTCGCCGGTGATCATGTGGACGGTCAACCCCCTGTCGTGGAGCGCGCTCACGGCCGCTTTCGCGGAGTCTTTGACCGTGTCCGCCGTGGCGACCACGCCGAGGAGATCGCCGTCGACCGCGACTAGCATCGCCGTCTTGCCCTCGCTCTCCAGTCGTTCCATCGTCTCGGCCGCGGGGGCCGGATCGACCCCGTTCGACTCCAGCAGGCGGCGGTTGCCGACGCGGACCTCGCCATGGTCCGTCGTCGCCCGGACGCCCTGGCCGGGGACGTTCTCGAAGTCGTCCGGTTCGGCGGGGTCGAGGTCGCGCTCGCGCGCGCCGGTGACGATGGCCTCGGCCAGCGGGTGTTCGCTCCCCCGCTCGGCGCTCGCGGCGGCCGAGAGGACGACCGACTCGTCCAGTTCCGGTTCCAGCTGACCACCGTCAGGGGCAGTGCCCCCGTCGGCGGCCGTCCCGACGACTTCCACGTCCGTCAACTGCATCTCGCCGGTGGTCAGCGTGCCCGTCTTGTCGAAGACGACCGTATCCACATCCCGGACCCGCTCCAGCACGTCGCCACCCTTGAACAGCACGCCGTTTTGCGCGCCGATGGAGGTCCCGACCATCGTCGCCGCGGGCGTCGCCAGCCCCAGCGCACAGGGACAGGCGATCAACACGGCGCTGGCGAAGACGACCACCGAGAACTCGAAGACCGAGACGGTGCCGCCGGCGACCATCGGACCGCCAGCCACGAGTCCGAGGAACGGAACCGCACCGACGATACCCGCCAGCGGTTCGGGGAACGCGTACCAGACGCCCGCCCAGAGCAGCGCGTTCACGATGACCGCGGGGACGAAGTAGGCGCTGATGCGGTCAGCGACGTTTTGAATCTCGGGCTGGCGGCTCTGTGCGTCCTTGACCATCGAGACGATCTGCTGGATCGCCGTCTCCGAGCCGACCTTCGTGGCCTCGACCACGAGGACGCCGTTCTGGTTGACCGTCGAGCCGACGACCTCGTCGCCTTCGCTCTTCTCGACCGGAACCGACTCCCCGGTCACCATCGACTCGTCGACCGCGCTGGAGCCGTCCACGACCGTCCCGTCGGTGGGAATCTTCTCGCCCGGCCGCACCTTCATCCGGTCGCCGACGTCGATCTCCTCGACGGGGACCTCGCGTTCGTTCCCGTCCTCGTCGACGAGCGTCGCCGTGTCGGCCTGCATCTCCAGCAACTGCCGGATCGCCTCGCCAGCCTGCCCCTTCGAGCGGGCTTCGAGGTAGTTCCCGAGCGTGATGAACGTCAAGATCAGCGCCGCCGAGTCGAAGTACAGCCCCTCGGAGGCGATCAGGCCGAGCAGGACGGCCACCGAGTAGACGTAGGCCGTCGACGATCCCAGCGCGATCAGCACGTCCATGTTGGCCGTGCGGTTCTTGACCAGCGCCGTGTAGCTGTTCTCGTAGAACTCCCGACCCAGGACGATCTGGACGGGCGTCGCGAGCAGGAACGCGAGCCAGCCGACTTCGACTCCTGCGACCGTCTCCGGCATCGTGCCGGGTGCCAGCAACTCCACGGCCATCATCGCGACCAGCGGGAGCGACAGCGCCGCGCCGAACAGCACGAGTCGCTTCTGGCGGTCGATCTCGGCCTGACGGGCGGCGTCCTGGCGGTCCTGTGAACTCGCTCCCGCGTCGCCGCGATCGCCGCCTTCGTCGTCCCGGACCGGCGTGTAGCCCGCGTCCTCGATGGCGTCGTACAGCGCCGGCCGGTCGGTTTCGGCGGGGTTGTACGTCACGCTGGCCTCGTCGGTGGCGAAGTTGACTTCGGCCTCGATCACCCCGGGCTGGCGCTCCAGCGCGGTCTCGTTGGTCTCCGCGCAGTTCGCACAGGACATGTCGGTGATCGGGATCGTGACCGACTCCCGGACGATGCCGTAGCCGGCGTCCTCGACGGCCGCGTAGATCGCTGCGAGGGATGTTTCGTCGGGATCGTAGGTCACCGTCCCCTCGTCGGTGGCGAAATTCACGTCCGACTCGACGACACCGTCCAGCTCCGCGAGGGCGTCGTCGATGGTGCCAGCGCAGTTGGCACAGCTCATCCCCGTCAACTCCAGCCGCGTGCGCCGTTCGGTCATCTCGTCTGAACGTAGGGTACCCACGTTCAAGCGGCTTGTCCTTGTTTTCCTGCCCTCGATTCCGGCTGAGACTTTCGTTTCGAAAGTCGACGCCGGTGGACAGTCACGGATCTCGCACGGTCAGGACGAGGCTCCGTCCCGAAGTTCCTCGTACTGCGCGACGAACCGCGACTGGCAGGACGAACAGCAGAAGTGATAGTGCGTACCGTCGAGTTCCGCCGTCTCGCCCTCCGCGTCGACGGTGTTGCCACACTCGGCACACTCGGGGGCGAACTCCGCGTCGTCCATCGCGGGCGACCAGGCGGTGTCGTCGAGCAGGTCCACGCCGTACTCGCCGATGTCGTCCATCTCGACCGTGTCGGCGAGCATCCCACTCACGTCGCCGTCTCCGACCGTCGCCGTGGCCACGATCCGCTCGTCCGCGGTGGTGAAGACGTGTTCGACGGGCTCTGCCGCCGAGAGCGCGTCGGCAACCGCATCCCCGCGACCCGGCCGGACCTGCAGGTCGACCAGCACCGGCACGCCCTCACGGAGGACCGACCGGTCGAGGTCGACGGTGAACCGCCGGACGACACCCAGTTCCCGGAGCCGGTCGATTCGATCCGATACCGCGGGTGGCGAGAGGTCGACCGCTTCGGCGATGTCGCTGTAGGAACGCCGCCCATCGGACAGGAGGATGTCGAGAATCTCCCGGTCCGTGTCGTCGAGTCCGCGCATGCAAGCAGTGCGACCGGCCCCGGCAAGTCAGTTTCGCCACCCGCCCCGCACTCGGTGTGTCGATACCGCAAACGACACTTTCCGTTTACAGGACCAAACGAAGGACTGAAACCCGAGAAACCGAACTACACCGGAGTATGGACCGCGATTTCGTAGATGGCGTCTGGGACCATTTACACGAGCGGCTCGGCGAGGACCTCCGGACCGTCGTCCAGTACGACGCCGGGTCCTCGGCGGTGACGTTCCGGCCCGACGTGCGAGAACAGTACGAAGCGGACGAGCGACAGCAGATCCTCGACGACGCCATCGTCCAGCAACTGAGTTTCTCCGATCAGGGATCGGTGTTCAAGACCGGCGACCTGAAATCGTTCGTCCGCGTGTTCGAGGACGCGTGGGTCCTCACGTGGCGCGACCCCACGAACGTGAAGGCAGGCTTTCTCATCTCGATTCAACGCGACGGCGAGACCGCGACGATGGCCGACGTGGAGTACTGTATCCAGTATCTCGACGAGGAGATCGAACCCCGGCTCTGAGACGGGAGCGGCCGCCCGCTACGCCCGCCCGAGCGTGTAGAACTCCTCGTTGGGCCGCATATCCGCGAGGTGGGCCATCCGGTTCGAGAGGTTGTAGAATGACACGACGTTGCCGATGTCCCAGATCGCCTCCTGGCTGAACCCGTGATCGCGGAGGCGCTGGAGGTCTTCGTCTTCGATTCGTTCGGGTTCCTCGGTGAGTTTGACCGCGAAATCCAACATTGCGCGGTGCGTGTCGCTGATATCCGCGGTACGGTGGTTCGCGGCCAGTTGCTCGGCCAGCATCGGCGCGTCGGCGTAGATTCGGCAGAGCGCCCCGTGGGCGACGATGCAGTACAGGCAGTCGTTGATGCCCGAGACCGTGACGATCAGCATCTCGATCTCCTCGCGTTCCAGCGCCGTCTCCTCCAGTAGGGCGTCGTGGTACTCGACGAAGGCCCGCGCCTGCTTGGGCCGGTATCCCAGTGCCAGGAAGACGTTCGGCGTGAACCCGGCGCGTTCGGTCTCCTCCTCGATGCGTTCCTGCAGGTCCGCGGGCAGGTCCTCGATATCGGGCACTTCGAACCGCGTCATCGCGTCCGTTTCGTCTCCCATGTTACCCTACTCGACCAGCGGGGGCTTCAGTGTTGGCCGCGGCTCACTCCTCCGGGGCGTCGTCGTCGATCACTGCCCCGTCGCGCCAGCGATAGAACAGCCACAGCAGGGCGTAGACGGCCACCCCACCGGCGAACAGGACGACCGGGATGACGAACGGCCCGACTCGACCCAACACCTCTCCAGCGACCGACGCGAGCATACCGGGATTCGGGCGGGAAGCCGGTTAAACGTCCCCATCCCGGCCGAAGGTTCATGTCCGAACGCGAACGACTCACGCGTGTGTACAGGGCTGGCCATCTGGGTGTCTCGCTGTTGGTCTTTCTCCCGGTCGGCGTCGCGCTGGTACTGGCGGGACGCGCCGACCTGGCCGTCCTCGGAGAGCTGTGCGTGCTGTCGGTCGCCTCCCTGCCCGACGTGGACCACGAGGTGCCGCTGGTCTCCCACCGCGGCGTAACCCACACGGTCTGGTTCGCGCTGCTCGTGGGAGTCGGGTTCGGCGCAGTCGGGTGGGTTCTCGGCGGTCGGCCGGTCACACCATCATCCCCCGAACTCGCTGTCGCCGGGTTCGTGTTCGGAACGCTGGGCATCTGTGCCCACCTGCTGGGGGACGTGCTCACCCCGATGGGCATCACGCCGATGTGGCCGCTCTCGGGGCGGACCGTCACCCTCGATCTCGTTCGGGCGAAGAACCCGCTCGCGAACTACGGACTGCTCGGACTCGGTGTCCTGGGCACGATGTCGGCAGTGCTGGTCGTCACACCGGGCTGAGAGACGACACGACGACGGACGCGTGCTCAGATGAGGTCCTGGTCCTCCAGTTCGTCCACGATGTCGTCGACGAAGTCCTCGGCGCTGTCGTACGGGAAGTCCCCCCCGGAGAGTTTCGTGTTCAGTTCCATGGCCGTCATCGAGAAGTTCCCGGACTCGAACGCCGTCGACGGCCCGTCAGGCAGGGCAGGCACGAGATCCATCGGACTCGAGATCGGATAGTCGGCCCCTTCGAACGCTTCGATCATCTGCTGGCGCAGATCGTCTTTGTCTGCCATGATCCATTTCAACGGTTCTCGAACCTACTGTAAAAAACATTGTGTCCCACGATACGGTCCGTTCAGCGCCGTTTCCGCGAGGATTCGTGAGCCCACGGTCGCCCACTCGACCGTGCGTGAGAGACCCATACATATTTTACCGTCCGGCGAGAGTTTGCTGTCACTATGCGAGTCAATTGTAAACACTGCGTGAGTTTCCCCACCGGTTCGACGGCAGGTGAGCGCTGACCATGGAGATCACAGTCGACGGCGAGACCGACGAGGATACCGCCAGGGTGATCGCGACGGCGGTCGCCGAACACCTCGGTCAGCCCGTCGAGATCGTCGACCCCGGCGGCGACCGGGTCGCGGCCGACGAGGAGGAGTGGACGGGCGGGGGCGACATCGTCACCGAGCGCGAGCAGAAACTCCGCGAGCAGATCGAGGACATCATGTCCGGCGGTCCCGAACGAGGCCACGAGAAACTAGAGGACCTCGGGAAGGCGTTCGTCCGCGACAGGCTCGACCTGCTGTTCGACGAGATCACCTACGAGGACGGCACCTTCGCTCGCTTCACCGACGACGACGAACTCCCGGCCGACGGCCTGCTGACCGGCGTCGGCGAGATCGAGGGTCGGGAGGTCTTCTTCACCGCCAACGACTACAGCGTGAAGGCCGGATCGCTCGGTCAGATGGGCGTCGAGAAGGAGATTCGTCTCTCTGAGCGGGCCGCCGAAGCCGGCGCGCCTATCGTTCGCCTGATCGACTCGACGGGCGCGCGGCTCAACGCCGAGGAACGCGAGAAAGGCGACACGCACATGGACCGCTATCGGGGCGGGAAGATGTTCTACAACCAGTGTCTCCACTCCGGGCAGGTCCCACAGATCGGCGTCCTCTACGGCCCGAACATCGCCGGGTCGGCCTACACCCCCGTCTTCTGTGACTTCCTGATCATGGTCGAGGACATCTCCGGCATGGCGATCGCCTCACCCCGCATCGTCGAAGCGATGACCGGCGAGTCCGTCGACATGGCGGATCTGGGCGGCCCCGAGGTCCACGCCACCCAGTCGGGCAGCGCCGACCTCGTGGTGCCCGACGAGGAGGCCGCCGCAGAGGCCGTCAAGGCCCTGCTCTCCTATCTCCCCCAGAAGTACGACGCCCCGAACCCGACACGGGAGCCGAAACCGCCGGTCAAGAACCCGAAGGGGCTGGACGCGGTGATCCCCGACGAACCCAACGCCGCCTACGACGTACACGAGGTGATCGACCGCGTGGTCGACCGCGACTCCTGGTTCGAGACCAAGCCCCGGTTCGGCCCGGAGATGGTCACCGGATTCGCCCGCATGGGCGGTCGCCCGGTCGGCATCGTCGCCAACCAGCCGAACCACGTCAGCGGTGCGATCTTCCCCGATTCGGCGGAGAAGGCCGCCGAGTTCGTCTGGATCTGTGACGCCTACGAGATTCCCCTCGTGTATCTCTGTGACACGCCCGGCTTCATGGTCGGTTCGAAGGTCGAACGCGAGGGCATCCTCCAGCGCGGCCGGAAGTTCATCTACGCCACCTCGAACGCCCAGGTGCCGAAGTTCTGTGTCATCACCAGAAAAGCGTACGGCGCGGGCATCTACGCCATGTGTGGCCCCGCGTTCGGTGCCGACGCGACGCTGGCGCTGCCCAGCGCCGAGATCTCGGTGATGGGACCGGACGCGGCCGTCCACGCGCTCTTTGGCGGGCAACTGGACGACATGGAGGGCGAGACCCGCGAGGCGTTCATCGAGAGCGCCAAAGAGCAGTTCGACGACTTCGTCGACCTGCGGGCCCAGGCCGCGACGATGCAGGTCGACGAACTGCTCCCCGCCGGAGACCTCCGCGAGCAGTTGCTGGCCCGGCTCTCGGCGTTCCGGAACAAGCGCCGGGACGACCCCGACCGCCACCACGGGACGATCCTGTTCTAATCGTCCGTCTCGCCGTCTTCGCTCCTGTCGCGCCGAACGACGAGGACTGGCGCGACGGCACCCTCCGCGATCCGCTCGCCCGTGTCGCCCAGTACTGTCGTCAGCAGGGTCTGCTGCCCTTCGCCCATGACGATCACGTCGAAATCGCCCGAGCGGTCGACGATGGCCCGCGTGGGAAACTCCACGTCGTCCGATTCCGTGTGGATCTGCTCGTCGGTCAGGCCGCGGTCCCGTAGCGTCCGCTCGGACCGGTCGAGGAGGTCGGTGTCGTCGCCGACCGTGAGGTCCCAGAGCGTGACCCGTTTGTCGTCGCCGTCCACGAGTGTGGCCACGAGGTCCGCCAGCCGGTCCACGTCGACGACGCCACGGAGCGGGACCAGAATATCGTCGATCTCGCCCGTCGGGTTGGGCAGGAGGACGGCGATCGCATCAGCCCGAGCCAGACGCTGATGCCGACGATGGCCCCGGGGAGTGCGCCGAGTGCGCGGGAGACGAAGTAGTAGCCGCCGCCGGATTTGGGCATCGCCGTCGCCAGCTCCGAGGCAGGCAGCGCCACGAGCAGGGCGACGACTGCCCCGATGGCGAACGAACCGGCCGCCGCCGGGCCGGCCTGGCCCGCCGCGATTCCGGGGAATACGAAGATGCCCGCGCCGATCATCGTGCCGACGCCGACCGAGAGCCCCCCGACGAGCCCGATGGACCGCTCCAGTTCCGACCCCTCTTCCGTGACTGTCGTCTCCTCGTCGGTGGCCCTCGGTGACGCGATTTCGGCGGGTGCCACGCCGGCTCTGTTGGTCTGGTCGGTCTCGGACACAGTTTCTCTCGCCTCGTGTCGGGCTATTCGGCGTAAAAAACGCCGGACTTAATCAGTGCGGCGGTGGTTCCCCCGCGGTGGGAAGACCCCCAGTCGACTCGGCAGCGGACCGACCGGCCATACAGCCGTTCTCACGACGTGGGAACGTGCTTCATGGGTTTCATCGGACGATCCCGTACTCCCTGACAGCCATGACACGGCAAACGACGGCGGAACAGGTGACAGTCTGGCTCGGACGACTCGTCGGCGTCCTCGCAGTGGGGTACACGGCCCTCGGCACCTGGGTCCTGCTCGGACGACCGACGAGCGTCGGGGCCAACGGCTACCTCGTCGGGTCGCTCGTCTCGGTCCTGCTGTTGCTCGGGGTCGCGTACGTGCTGGCAGAACAGCGTCCGGCGCTGCGTGACGGCGGTCACTCGTTGTGAGCGCGGTCGTCGATTCGACGTCCGTTCTCCGTGTACTCGGCCGGTAAGCGACGGCCGGGGTTCGTGGCCCCGTGGCGTCAGGCGTCCGCGGCCTCGGGCTTCTCGCTGATTTCCGACCAGATCAGCACGAGCGTGAACGCGACCACACCGATACCGAGCGAGGCCGTCATCGACAGTTCGACGCCGACGAACGACAGTACGACGGGCAGTTCGATGAACAGCGGCACCATGAACGCGCCGACGATCAGCAGGGCAGCCGGTGAGAGGCGGCTCATGCGATCACCTCCAGCAACGGCGCGAGGACCGCTGGCGTGGCCTCTTGCCCGGGTGGGTAGAGTCCCGCACCCTGGACGATACTGTAGAGCGGCAGCGAGTAGGCGAGGATCACCAGCACGACGGCGATCAACGCCCAGAGCTTGAGGTTGTCCAGCACAGTCGGCGACTGTTCAGGCCCGGACAGCGCCGGCGGGAGCGCCGAGTCGAGTCCTCGTGCGGGCTCGTTGTTCATCGCGGTGAGGCCGACGTTTACGAGGAACAACAGCGCCGAGACGAACAGCAGGACACCGCCGAAGGCCAGTTGCAATCGGAGACTGCCGACGGATCCAGCGACCGTCTCGAAGGTGACCTGCGGGTACTGCGGTTCGGCCGTCCGACGTGGGATACCCGCGAGGCCGCCGCGATGCATGGCCGCGGACATGAACACCATGCCGACGAACCAGAGGACGACCTGGAAGAGCCCGATGGGTCGGCTGTACAGTTCGCGGCCGGTGATCCGGGGCACGAGCCAGTAGGAGGCGGCCATGAAGGTCAGCGCCACGGCCGTCCCGACGGTGAGGTGGAAGTGTCCCGGCACCCAGATGGTGTTGTGGACGAGGTAGTTGATGTTCATCCCGGCGTTGATCATGCCGCTGAACCCACCGGCAGCGAACATCAGGCCGGCCAGCGTCATACCGGTGAAGGCCGGGTCACGCCACGGGAGAGCTTTCAGCCAGCCGAAGTAACCGGTGCCGCCACGCTGGCGCGCGCCGTGTTCGATGCTGGCGACGACGGTGAACGCGGTCAGCAGGCTCGGCAACAGCAGGAACATCGTGTTCGTCATCGCGATGAACTTGAACCCCTCGGCGATGCCGGGATCGACGTACTGGTGGTGGATCCCGACTGGGGTCGAGAGGAGCAAGAAGAGGACGAACACGACGCGTGCGAGCGGATCGCTGAACAACCGGCCGCCCGCGATCTTCGGCAGGACCGTGTACCACAGCAGGTACGCCGGCATCAGCCAGAAGTAGACCACGGGGTGGCCGAAAAACCAGAACAGCGTCCGCGTGAGTAGCGGGTTCGGCGCGGGCACGATCCCGAGCGACCACGGGATCAGGAAGACGACGACCTCCACGGCGACGCCCATGGTCGCGATGAACCACATGAGCATCGTCGTCAGGACCATGAACGACTGCAGCGGGATGCGTTCGCCGGTGTTCTCGCCGCGCCAGGCGAGATACTGACGGAACCAGTCGATGCCGGCGAGCCAGGTCCCGATGATGAACACTGCGAGGCCGATATAGAACAGCGGGTGGGCCTGCAGGGGCGCGTAGAACGTGAACAGCACGTCCGCGCTCATGCCGATACTCGGGATCAGGCCGGCCAGGATCGCGATGCCGGCCATCGCGCTCCCGACGGACATCGTGACGACCCAGAACCAGGTGAACCGCTTGCTCACTGGTGGTCTGTCGAGGCTCCGCGTGTTCGCCCACGTGAACACGCCGGCGAGGAAGAAGATGGTGAACACGATCACCAGCAAGACGCCGTGGAGCGTCAGGAGTGTGTAGTAGTCGCTCGACGCGACGATCCGGGCGATGCCCGTCCGATGGAGCGCCTGCAGGACGCCCATGAACGCACCGATCCCGAAGGCGACGAAGGCCGTCAGGAACAGCGACCGGACGACCCGCGAGACGTGCGGATACTGGATCAAAAAGGAATTGTCGGGCAGCATCTCCCTGGCCGACTCGACGGTCTCGCCGGCCGTCTCACCGGGCGTGCTCACGCCGACTCACCTCCCGTCGGCGTCGCAGTCGCGTTCGTCGGCCCGTTCCCACTGGTCGGCGTCTGCGTGTCGGTTTGCATCGTGAAGTTGGACGGTTCTTTGACGAGCAACTCGGCGGCCATGCTGTGGTGGCCCGCCCCGCAGTACTCGTGACAGACGATGCCGTACTCGCCCGGCTCGTCGAAGTTCACGGTGATCTTCGACACTTCGCCGGGGATGACCATCGTGTTGGCGTTCGTGCCGACGATCTGGAACCCGTGGATCACGTCCCGGGAGGTCACGTAGAACGTGACTGTGCTGTTCGCGGGTACCTCGATGGTCCCGGGCTGGAAGGCAAACCGCAGGGCGGCGACGTGGACCTCGTACTCGCTGGGGCCGATCTTCGTCACTCCGGGGTCGTCGAACCCGCTCGTGTTCCCGAGGTTGTTCGGGTTCACATGCCCGCCCTCGTCGTTGACCATGGTGACCCCGGCTCCCGCCGCCCCGTAGACGATGGTCGAGATGAACCCGACGATCAACAGGAGCGACGCCCCGAGCCACAGCTTCTCGTAGTTGTGGACGTGCATCCCAGATCACCCCACGACTGTCGGCCCGTTCCCCAGGAACTCGACGAAGTACATGTACGTCCACATCAATCCCAGGATGAGAAAGTACACCAGCAGTAACGCCAGCGTCCCCTTCGGATCGTACTCGTCCTGTGACAGCGACTCCTCGATCTCTGGATCCCTGACCAGCGTCCCGTCGGCGTACACGTCTTCACCGACGACCGCGGAATCCGTCTCCGCCTCAGCCTCTGTCGCGGTCATAGAAGGGTGTACGCACATGTTCGTTAAATCCAATACCGGACGTTCCCACGGAGTGAGAACAGCGCCCAGGATTATACCCCGCGTTCGCCAACGACCGGTATGATCCAGGCATTCGACTCACTGTCGCCACGAGTTGTCATCGCCATTTCATTACTGGCGCTCGTGCCGGTGGTAACCTTCGGTCTCACGCTGTCCTTCTACGTGGCACTCGCCGTGACGGCCACGAACGTCGTGTTGATCACCACGAGTCTCTACCTGCTGTTCTCGCCGACGGAGGGCGAAGAACACGGGACCGAGCCGGCACACAGCTAAGTGTGGTGCCGACTCCCCGATAGATGACTGCGACACTCCTCCAGTTGGCCGGTGTCTCCGCCGTGGAGGGCAACGTGGACCTGCTGGTGTTCGCCGTGATCGGTCTGCTGGCCGGCGCACACTGTCTCGGGATGTGCGGTCCGCTGGTGACGCTGTACGCCGACCGGATGGACGCAAAGACCGGCACCGACCGCGAGCGTCGACTCACCACGTTCGCCGTCCGCCAGCACCTGCTGTTCAACCTCGGACGCACGGTGAGCTACGCCCTCGTCGGTGCGCTCGCGGCCGCGGCCGGTGGCCTACTGTTCGCGTCGGTCGACGGCTTGCCCGCCATCGCCAACCCCGTCCGGATCGTCGCCGGGCTGACCGTCGGGGCAGTCATCGTGGCGACGGGGATCAGGTACCTGCTGGGCGGGACTGGCCACCTCGACCGGTTCACGCCTGCCGTCGTCACGCGGGTGTTCCAGCGGGTCAGCGGGTGGCTCACCGCGCACGTCGACCGGCTGGTCGGCGGCCCCAAGATCGTTGGCCTCGGGGCCGTCCACGGGATCCTCCCGTGCCCGATCCTCTATCCCGCGTACGTCTACGCGTTCGCGCTGGGCGACCCCGTCCGGGCCGCGCTCAGCCTCGGCGTCCTCGGGCTGGGGACGGTCCCGACGCTGTTCGCCTACGGCACGGTGCTGGGCACGCTCGGTGAGGGCCACCGGCGGACCCTCCACCGGCTGCTCGGTGGAACCTTCGTCGTGCTCGGATACATCCCCCTCTCACACGGCCTGGTGTTGCTCGGCGTCGGCGTGCCGATGCTCCCCGTGCCGTTCTACCAGCCCCTCGCATGACCGACTGCACCCTCTGTGATCGACCGACGCCGGACCCGCCGATCACCGACGGCGACGGCGGCGCGTACTGCTGTCAGGGTTGTCTCTCTGTCGCGAACGCCCTCGACGACGCGGAGACGACCGAGGACGACCTCACGGAGCGTCGTGGCACGGACGCGGTTTCGGTCCCGGACGACGCCGAGACAGGGTATCTCGCTGTCGACGGGATGCACTGTGGGACCTGCGAGGCCTTCGTCGAGTCCCGCGCGGTCGATCAGTCGGGCGTCCACGACGCCGCCGCCAGCTACGCCACCGACACGATGCGGCTGGTCTACGATCCCGAGGAGACCCGGACCGACGAACTCGCCGATGCCGTCTCGGGCTACGGCTACGCGGCCCGCGACCGCGAGGTCGAGGCCGACAGCGAGGCCGACGAGTCCGCCTGGGCGCTGGCGATCGGCGGCTTCTTCGGCATGATGGTGATGGGCTGGTACGCCCTGTTTCTCTACCCCACGTACTTCGGCTACGATGCGCCCTTCGTCGACCTGACCAGCCTCGTCGGCCTCTACCTGTTCGGGAACGTCTGGCTCATGACCTCGATCGTCCTCTTCTACACGGGGTGGCCGATCCTCCGGGGCGCGTACGTCAGCCTCCGGGCCGGCCACCCGAACATGGACCTGCTGGTCGCGCTCGCGGCAACGGCCGCCTACAGCTACAGCACCGTCGCGATGGGACTCGGCCGGACCCACCTCTACTTCGACGTGACCGTCGCCATCGTCCTCGTGGTCTCGCTGGGCAACTACTACGAGGGGAAAGTCAAGGACCGCGCGGTCGGCCTGCTCTCGGAGCTGACCGAGTCCAGAGTGACCGAGGCGCGCCGCCTGACCGGCGACGGAACGGAGACGGTCCCCGTCGAGGATCTCTCTGCCGGCGACCGCCTGCTGGTCAAGGTCGGCGAGCGCGTTCCGACCGACGGCGAGGTGGTCGAGGGCTCGGCCGCCGTCGACGAGTCACTGCTCAGCGGCGAGCCGATGCCGGTCGACAAGTGCGTGGGCGACGAGGTGATCGGCGGGAGCGTCGTCACGGACGCGCCGCTGACCGTCGAAGTCGCGGCCGACGCCGAGAGTACCCTCGACCGGATCGTCGAGTTGCTCTGGTCGATCCAGAGCGCTCGGCCGGGGATGCAGCGACTCGCCGACCGCCTGGCGACGGTGTTCGTCCCGACCGTGATCGCGCTCGGCACGGTGGCGGCCGCGGCCGTACTCCTGATCGGCGGGAGCGGCGTCTCGGCCCTGTTGCTCGGGCTCACGGTCCTGATCGTCTCCTGTCCCTGCGCGCTGGGGCTGGCGACGCCGCTCGCCGTCGCGGCGGGCGTCCGCGAGGCCGCCGACGCGGGCATCGTCGTCGTCTCCGAAGCGGTGTTCGAGGCCGTCCCCGAGGTCGACGTTGTCGTGTTCGACAAGACCGGGACGCTGACCACCGGCGAGATGCGGGTCGCCGAGGTCGTCGGCGACGACCCGGAGACGCTCCGCCGGCGCGCGGCTGCGGTCGAGTGCCGGGCGAACCACCCCGTCGCGACGGCCATCACCGAGGCCGTCGAGAATTCACCGGACGCCACCGACTTCGAGCGCCACGCAACCGGGGTCAGCGCCGCGGTGGACGGCGACCGCGTGACCGTCGGTCGGGCGGACTGCCTGCGGTCGGAAGGGCTCGCGGTCCCGGACGAACTGGACCGGCGGGCCACCGAGGCGGCCGAGGCGGGCCAGCGTCCGGTGTTCGTCGGCTGGGCGGAGCGGGCGCGGGGCCTGCTCCTGCTGGGCGAGCGCGAGCGCCCGGTGGCTTCGGAGGTCGTCGCGGACCTCTCGGCCGATCACGAGGTGGTCGTGTTGACCGGGGACGAGGGCGGCGCAGTCGAGCGGATCGAGGATCGAATCGACGCCGACGAGGTGTTCGCGGGCGTCCCGCCGGAGGCCAAAGCCGAGACCGTCGAGCGACTGCGTGGCCGGGGCACCGTCGCGATGGTCGGCGACGGGAGCAACGACGGCCCCGCGCTGGCGGCCGCGGATCTCGGCATCGCGCTGGGGAGCGGGACCGACCTCGCCGCGGACGCCGCGGACGCCGTCTTGCTGGACGACGACCTGCGAAACGTCACTGCGCTGTTCGAGATCGCCAACGGCACCCACGGCCGCATCCGGCAGAACCTCGGCTGGGCGTTCCTCTACAACGCCGTCGCCATCCCCATCGCCGTCGCCGGCCTGCTGAACCCGCTGTTCGCCGCGGTCGCGATGACCGCCTCCAGCCTGCTCGTCGTCACGAACTCGTCGCGGTCGCTCCGCTCGTGACATATTAGGACAGTTAATCCAGCCTCGGTCGTCAGCGTAAACAATTATATGCAACCGTGTCAATCGTGGTCCCATGGGGGATACAGGTACACCAGTGCCGACGACGTGGAACGACCCGAACGTCTGTCCGTTCTGTGAGATGCAACTCGAATCGCCGGGCGCGGGCTTCATGGATCACCTGAAGTCCAACCCCGCCTGCGAGTCGGGCTTCGATCAGTGGCGTGGTAACATCAACAGCGACATCCGCGGCGGCTGGTCCGGGTAGTTCGGCACCGCTTTTCGCCGAGCAGATCCCGTCGGCCAGCTGCAGGTCCGGGCAGTCCCGACGACTGTTCGATCAGTCGATGCTCATGATCTCGCGGGCCTCGTCGGGCGTGGCAGGTTCCCGGCCCACGTCGCGGGCCATCCGTGCGGCCTTCTCGACGAGGTCGGCGTTGCTCTCGGCCATCTCGCCGTCGCTGACGTAGAAGTTGTCCTCGAGTCCGACCCGGACGTTTCCGCCCATCGCCAGCGCCGCGCCGACGAGTCGCCACTGGTCCTCGCTGATCCCGATGACCTGCCAGGTGGCGTCGTCGGGGAGCTGTCGAACCTGGTGGGCCAGATTCTCCGCGGTCGCCGGGATGCCGCCCAGCACGCCCATGATGAGGCTGAAGTGGAGTGGGTGTTCGAGTTTCCCCTCGGCCAGCAGTGGCCGGGTGTTCCCGATGTGGCCCGTGTCGAAACACTCCAGTTCCGGTTTGACGCCGGCCTCCTGCATCGTCGTGACCATCTCGCGGATCTCCGAGAAGGAGTTCTCGAACACCATGTCGAACACGTAGTCCTCGCGGGATTCGGAGTACTTCGCGTAGTTCATCGAGCCCATGTTGAGGGCGGCCACCTCGGGCTGGGTCTCGCGGACGTACTCCGCTCGGCTCTCGACGGGTTCGTGGATCGCGCCCGTCGAGAAGTTGACGACGATGTCGGTGCGGGCCTGCACCTCGTCTTTGATCTCTTGGTAGCGTTCGGTCGAGTAGGTCGGCGAGCCGTTGTCCGTCCGGGCGTGGATGTGAGCGACGGCCGCGCCGGCTTCGCGCGCGGCGGCGGCCTCCTCGGCGATCTCCTCTGCGGTGTAGGGGATCGCCTCGCACTGGTCCCGGGTCGTGAGCGCACCCGTCAGCGCCGCCGAGATCACGACCCTGTCCGGATCGTTCCCTTTCACGGACTCGCGGTTGGCGTCGGTCATTGGCGCACCTCCCACTCGGGGTCATCGTCCATCAGGAAGGCGTTGATCCCCTCCTCGGTCGCGTCGCTCATCGCGACCACCGTGATGATCTCTTTCAGATAGGAGAGCGCCTCCTGGAAGCCCATGTCACGCTGGGTGTAGTAGGCCTCCTTGCCCACCTCGATGAGGACCGGACTGTTGTTCACGAGCTGGTCCACCAGGTCGTTCAGCGTCGCCTCGAACTCGCCTTCGGGTGCCAACTCGGTCACGAGCCCCATCTCGGCGGCCTCCTCGGCGGTGACGTGCTCCCCGGTAAAGAGGAGTTTCAGCCCGGCCTTCTGGTCGACCGAGCGCATAATCGGGGCCATCGCCTGTGCCGGGAACAGCCCCACGTTCACTTCTGGTGTGCCGAACTCGGCGTCGTCCCGCGCGACGACGAACTCACACGCCGACGCGAGGCCGAGTCCGCCAGCGAGACAGTAGCCCTCGACCGCCGCGACGGTCAGGACGCTGGCGTCGACCATCTCCTGAACGATGGCCGATAGCGAGGAGAACTGCTCGCGGTAGGCTTCCGATCCCTGGCCGATGACGCCGGACATCTCCGAGAGGTCGCCGCCCGAGCAGAAGGTGCCGCCCGCGCCCCGGAGGACAAAGACCCGGGCCTCGCTCTCGTCGGCGAACTGAATCGCGTCCAGTAGTCCAAGTATCACCGGTTCGTTCAGCGAGTTGCGCTCCTCGGGCCGGTCGATAGTCGCCCGGACGACGAAGCCGTCGTCGCTCACCGATACGTCGAGCGCCTCGTTCGAGAGCTCCTGGTCTTCCATGAGGTTTTGTATCGTGGCACACGCCGCCGCAATAGTATTTCGGACAGGAAGAAACTCACAAGGAGTTTCCCGTTTTCAAAATATTCGCCGTTCGACGGCCGCAATAAACGAACAACGGGTGGGCTGTGTCTTTATGTAGGTCGTCCGCAAATGGCGTAGCATGGTGGACACGCCAATCGACTACAGCCAGTACGAGGAGGGGAGACACGTCAACTACTGGACTCTCGACCCCGCGTTGCGGGCGGAAGTCGAGCGGACCTATCCCGACGCGGCGTTCGAGTGGGCCGAGTCGGAGCTGTCGGACCTGGGTGCGGTGACGGGCCACACCATCGCGGACAACGCCGAGATCATCGACCGTGAGGGCCACGAGTTGCGGACCTACGACAAGCACGGCGAGATCCAGAACCACGTCCAGTACCACCCGCTTCAGCACGAGAACGACCAGCTCGTCTACGACCGCGGCGTGACCCACGACATCTTCCACGCGCCGCCCGGGCGGGACGACCCGCTGGGCTTTCAGCACGTCCTGACCCAGCAGACCATTCTGTCTTTCGCCGACGGCGGCTTCGTCTGTCCGGTCTCGATGACGACCGGTGCGGCCATCGTCCTGGAGAAGTACGTCGACGAGGACCACCCGAACGCCGACCTGCTGGACGAGTACTTCCAGGGCCTCACCAGCCGCGACTACGACGACCACATCGAGGGCGCGATGTTCCTCACCGAGAAGCAGGGCGGCTCCGACGTGGGAGCCAACGAGACGACCGCCGAACCCACCGACGAGGAGGGCATCTACGAACTCTACGGCGAGAAGTGGTTCTGTTCGAACATCGACGCCGAGGGGACCTTGGCGCTGGCCCGCCGTCCCGACGCGCCCGAGGGCACTGCGGGACTCTCGCTGTTCCTGGTGCCACACACGAAACGGGACGGGAGCCTGAACGACCAGCTCTACCGGCGGCTGAAGGACAAACTCGGCACCATCGCTGTCCCGACGGGCGAGGTCGAGTTCCGCGGCGCGGAGGCCTACCTCGTCGGCGAACCCGAGAACGGGTTCAAGCTGATGGCCGAGATGATGAACTTCGAGCGGCTGACCAACGCCACGGGCTCGGTCGGTGGGATGGGTCGGTGCCTCCTCGAATCGAAGGTCCAGGCCGCGACGCGGGACGCCTTCGGCGAGACCATTCAGGAGTACCCGCTGATGCGCCGGGACCTCGTGAACATGCAGACCGACTACGAGGCCGCACTCGCCTTCACCTTCGAGGCGACCCGCCACTACGCCGACTACATGGCCAACGAACAGCGCCTCGACGAAGCGCCCGCGGACCGCGACGACGACGCGGCGCGGGCGTTCAAGCTGATGCGCCTGCTCGTCCCCATCGCGAAGTACAAGACCGCCCGGATGGCCGTCGACACCGCCTCGTACGCCTGTGAAGTCCTCGGCGGCAACGGCTACGTCAACGGCTTTGCGACCGAGCGCATGCTCCGGGACTCGCAGGTCCTCCCGATCTGGGAGGGAACCTCGAACGTCCTCTCGCTGGACGTGTTGCGCGTGCTGAACCGCGAAGCCGCCCACGAAGAACTGTTCCCGCTGGTCGAGGACAGTCTCGACGCCGCCGACCACCCTCACCTCGACCACCTCGCGGGAACCGTCGCCGACGAGTTCCAGTCGATGCAGGAAGCGATGATCTCGTTGGCTACCGAGGATCAGGACTACGCCCAGCACGAGGCCAAACAGCTCGCGGATTACATCTTCGACGTGGTAACCGCCGCCCTGCTGATCGAGCGCGCCCAAGACGCCATCGACAAGCACAACGACGCCCGGAAGGCCCTGGTCGCCGAGTGGTTCGTCGAGACCCGCTTCGCCGAGCAGGACGCCCGCGGCATCACGGACGGGGAGAAACTCCCCGACGATCACTTCGCGGAGATCGTCCGGCACGGGTCGCTTTCGCCTGACCAGTTGGCCGACGCCGCGCCCGCGGACGACTGACGGACGGTCGATAGACGATTTTGACGAGGGTGGATCGGCGACTACTCGTCGTCGAGGTCGGGCACGACGGTCACGCTGGCGACCCGATCCTGCCCTTCGAGTTCCATGATGGTGACGCCTTTCGTGTTGCGGCCGACCGTCGAGATGTCGGCGGCGCGGATACGCATGATCTGGCCGCTCTCGCTCATGATGATGAGGTGGTCGGCTTCCTCGACAGCCTTCACGTCAGTCACCGGTCCGTTCCGGCCGTCGGTCTTGATGTCGATCAGGCCCTTGCCGTAGCGGGACTGCTGGCGGTACTCGTCCAGCAGGGTCCGTTTGCCGTACCCGTTCTCGGTGACGGTCAACAGCGCGCGGTCGTCCTCGCCACTCGTGGCGACCAGTCCGACCACGCGGTCGTCGTCTTGGAGTTTGATCGCGCCGACACCGCGGGCGTTCCGGCCCATCTGCCGGGCCTCCGTCTCCGCGAACCGTATCGTCATGCCCTGTGCGGTCGCGATCGCGAGGTCCTGCTCGCCGTCGGTCACCTCCACGTCGACGAGTTCGTCCCCGTCTTCGAGCGAGGCGGCGATGATCCCCGTCGACCGGATGTTCTGGAAGTCGGTCGTGCAGGTCCGCTTGACGTAGCCGTTCCGCGTGACCATCGTGAGACACTTGTCCTCGGTGAACGCGTCCGTGTCCACGACGGCCGTGATCTCCTCGCCGTCGTCGATTCCTTCGATGACGTTCCGGATGTGGTTGCCACGTGCCGTCCGGCTCATCTCCGGCACCTGGTAGGTCTTCAGTCGGTAGACCTTGCCCTGATTGGTGAAACAGAGCAGGTAGTCGTGGCTGTTGGCCCGGAACACTTCGTTGACGCGGTCGCCCTCCTTGGGGTCCGCGCCGATGATGCCCTTTCCGCCCCGACCCTGGGGCTCGAACTTCTCGACGGGCATCCGCTTGATGTAGTCGTCCTCGGTGATGACGACCACGCAGTCCTGCTCGGGAATGAGGTCCTCGTGGGTGACCTCGCCGTCGTCCTCGACGATCCGGGTCCGGCGCTCGTCGCCGTAGTCCTCGCTGATCTCCCGAAGTTCGTCCTTGATCACGTCGAGCAGTTCCTGCTGGTCCCCGAGGATCTCCTCTAACCTGTCGATCCGTTCCTGGACCTCCTCGTACTCGGTCTCGATCTCGCCGACCTCCTCGGAGGTCAGGCTCCCGATCTGGATGCGGACGATGTGGTCGGCCTGGTCCGCCGAGAAGTCGTATTCGTCTCTCAGCGCCGACTTGGCGTCGTCGCGGGTGTCGGCGTCCCGGACGATCTCGATCACGTCGTCGGCGTTTTTCACTGCCGTCAGCCGACCCTCGAGGATGTGGGCGCGATCCTGCGCCTCGTCGAGTTCGAACTGGCTCCGGCGGCGAACGACCTCTTTGCGGTGGTCGACGTACTCGGCCAGGGTCTCCTTGAGCGTCAGTACGCGGGGCTGGCCGTCAACGAGGGCGAGGTTGATGACGCCGAACGTGGATTCGAGGTGGTGTTCGAGCAGTTGATTCTCCACCACGTCGGCGTTGGCGCCCCGCTTGAGGTCGACCACGACCCGGACGCCGTCCCGGTCGGACTCGTCGCGCAGGTCGCTGATACCCTCGATCTTCCCCTCGTTGACGTTCTCGGCGATCCGCTCGACCACGCGGGCCTTGTTCTCCTGGTAGGGCAACTCGGAGATGACGATGCGGCCCTCCTCGCGGTCGACCTCGTACTCGGCGCGGACGGTCAACCGGCCGCGCCCGGTCTTGTACGCCTTGTGGATGTCGTTGCGCCCGACGATGTTCGCGCCCGTCGGGAAGTCCGGCCCCTTGATCGGCCCCGGACTCTCCTCCAGGTGGATCAGGTCTTCCACGTCACAGTCCGGGTTGTCGATCAGGTGGATCGTCGCGTCGATTACCTCGCCGAGGTTGTGGGGCGGGATCTTCGTCGACATCCCGACCGCGATCCCGGTGGACCCGTTGACGAGCAGGTTCGGGTACGCCGCCGGGAGGACCTCGGGTTCTTCGAGGCGGTCGTCGTAGTTGGACTGGAAGTCGACGGTGTCTTTCTCGATGTCTTCCAGCAACTCCTCGGCGATGGGGCTCATCCGGGCCTCCGTGTACCGCATGGCCGCGGCGGGGTCGCCGTCCATCGAGCCGAAGTTCCCCTGGCCGTCGATCAGCGGTTCCCGCATCGTGAACGTCTGGGCCATGTTCACCAGGGTGTCGTAGATGGCCTGGTCGCCGTGGGGGTGGTAGTCACCCATCGTCTCCCCGACCACCGACGAGGACTTGCGGTGGCTGGAGCCGCTCGTGACGCCCATGGAGTGCATCGCGTAGAGGATGCGTCGGTGGACGGGCTTGAGACCGTCGCGCACGTCCGGGAGAGCCCGACCCGCGATGACGCTCATCGCGTAGTCGATGTAGCTCTGCTCCATCTCGTCTTCGACCCGCACGCGCTCGACGTTGGCCGCGGGGGCCGCCGTCGAATCGTCGGGCTGGTCCGGCAGTTCCGAACTCATATGTCGACCCACTCCGCCTCCGGCGCGTGTTCCTTGATGAACTGCTTGCGCGGTTCCACGGCGTCGCCCATCAGGACGTTGAACATCTTGTCCGCCTTCGCTGCGTCCTCGATGGTGATCTGCTTGAGGTGGCGATTCTCGGGATTCATCGTCGTCTCCCAGAGCTGTTCGGGATTCATCTCTCCGAGGCCCTTGAACCGCTGGACCTGCGTGGGATTGCCGTCACACTTCTCGGCGACGATCCGGTCCCGTTCGGCCTCGGTCATCGCGTCGTAGGTCTCACCGCGATACCGGACGCGGTACAGGGGCGGCTGGGCGGCGTAGACGTAGCCCGCCTCGATCAAGGGTCGCATGTGTCGGTAAAACAGCGTCAACAGCAGGGTCCGGATGTGTGCGCCGTCCACGTCCGCGTCACACATGAAGATGATCCGCTGATACCGGGCGTCGTCGAGGTCGAACTCGTCGCCGATCCCGGTCCCGATGGCCGTGATCATGTTCCGGATCTCGTTGTTCTCCAGGATCCGGTCGAGCCGGTGTTTCTCGACGTTGAGGATCTTCCCGCCCAGCGGCAGGATCGCCTGGAACTTGGGGTTGCGTCCCTGTTTGGCCGAGCCACCTGCGGAGTCACCCTCGACGATGAACAGTTCCGATTCCGTGGGGTCTTTCGTCTGGCAGTCGGCGAGCTTGCCCGGCAGGGCCGTCGACTCCAGCGCGTTCTTCCGGCGGGTGAGTTCTTCGGCCTTCTTGGCGGCCTTGCGTGCCTTCGCGGCCTCGACAGCCTTCCGGATGATCGACTGTGCCGTGTCGGGATGTTCCTCGAAAAAGGTCGTGAGCTTCTCGTGGACGGCACTCTCGACGATGCCCCGTACCTCCGAGTTGCCGAGTTTGGTCTTGGTCTGGCCCTCGAACTGCGGGTCGGGATGTTTGATCGAGATGACGGCGGTCAGCCCCTCGCGGATGTCGTCACCTTTCAGGTTCTCGTCGAGGTCGCCGATCAGGCCGTGGTCGTTGGCGTAGTCGTTGACGACCCGTGTGAGCGATGTCTTGAAGCCGGTGAGGTGGGTGCCGCCCTCGCGTGTGTTGATGTTGTTGGCGAACGCGTGGATCGAGCCCTGCAGCTCGTCGGTCGCCTGCATCGCGACCTCGAGCTGGACGGTCCCTTCGTCGATCTCCTCCTCGTCCTCGAAGTAGATGACCTCCTCGTGGAGCGGTTCCTTGGTCTCGTTGAGGTAGGTGACGAACTCCTTGATACCGCCCTCGTAGCAGAAGGTAGACTCGGTGCCGTCGCGTTCGTCCTGGAGCGTAATCTCGACGCCGGAGTTGAGGAAAGCCAGTTCCCGCAGGCGCGCTTCCAGCGTCGAGAACTCGAACTCGGTCGTCTCGAAGATCTCGTCGTCGGGCCAGAACCGGATCGAGGTCCCGGTCTCCTCCTCGGATTCGAGGTCCCGGACCTCCTTCAGTTCGTACTCGGGTTCGCCGTGATCGAACCGCTGTTTCCAGACTGCGTCGTCGCGTTTGACCTCCGCTTCGAGCCACTTCGAGAGCCCGTTGACGACCGATACCCCCACCCCGTGGAGCCCGCCAGAGACCTGGTAGGACTTGTTGTCGAACTTCCCGCCCGCGTGGAGGACCGTCATGATGACCTCCAGTGCAGGGCGGTCGTGTTCGTCGTGCGTGTCGACCGGAATCCCCCGCCCATCGTCGCTGACGCTGACGGAGTCGTCCTCGTGGATCGTGACCTCGATGGTGTCACAGTACCCCGCCAGGGCCTCGTCGATAGCGTTGTCGACCACCTCGTAGACGAGGTGGTGCAGTCCACGGGAGTCCGTCGACCCGATGTACATCGCCGGCCGTTTGCGGACGGCCTCCAACCCTTCCAGGACCTGAATCTGCCTGGCTCCGTACTCAGACTCGTTAGACATGAAATCTACTACGGCGTAGGTTTTGCGTACTGATAAAATTCCCGCACGCGCACGCTCGCGTGCGAACTCGATCAGTAGGGGCACGTTTCGCCGTCTCTGCGCGGCGCTGTGACCGTCCTCGACTGCCCCGTTCGCTCGCTCGTCAGGGGTCGCTCCGTTGCCTGTGAGGCATACACACTCACACTTTCACTTTCACCGAGCTGCCGTGCAACATTTAACCCCTCCGGGGGTAGAAGGGGGCAGAGAATGACCTCGTACCAGTCGACGCTCGCCGAGGGAGAGGGGATCGCGGAGGAGCTGGCGGAGGCGCAGCGGTCCATCTCCATCGCCGAGTTCTTCGAGAAGAACCGTCAGATGCTCGGGTTCGACTCGGGCGCGCGGGCGCTGGTGACGGCCGTCAAGGAGGCCGTCGACAACGCGCTCGACGCGACCGAGGAATCGGGGATCCTCCCGGACATCTACGTCGAGATCCAGGAGAACGACGACTACTACCGCCTCATCGTCGAGGACAACGGCCCCGGGATCACCAAAGAGCAGATCCCCAAGATCTTCGGGAAGCTGCTCTACGGCTCCCGTTTTCACGCCCGCGAGCAGAACCGCGGTCAGCAGGGGATCGGTATCTCCGCGGCCGTCCTCTACTCGCAACTCACGAGCGGCAAGCCCGCCAAGATCACCAGCCGCACCAAGGGCAGCGCCGACGCGAAGTACTTCGAGCTCACGATCGATACGGACTCGAACGAGCCCGAAATCGAGGGCGAGGACACGACCTCGTGGGACCGACCCCACGGCACGCGGATCGAACTGGAGATGGAGGCGAACATGCGCGCCCGCAACCAGCTCCACGACTACATCAAACACACAGCGGTCGTCAATCCCCACGCTCGGCTGGAACTCCGCGAACCCCAGGAACAGTTCAAGTTCGAGCGCGCGACCGACCAGCTCCCCGAGGAGACCGAGGAGATCCGCCCCCACCCCCACGGTGTCGAACTGGGCACCCTCCAGAAGATGCTCGACGCCACCGACTCCTACTCGGTGTCGGGTTTTTTGCAGGAGGAGTTCACCCGCGTCGGCGGGAAGACCTCGGACAAGGTCATCGACAGCTTCCGTGATCGGCACTTCGGCCGCGAGATGGCCTGGAGTGCGCCCGCGACACACGAGGAGGCGGACGTGGAGGCCGCGGTCTCCGAGGCCGTCGCCAACAAGGGGGCCCAAGCCACGGCCGAGTTCGCCGAATCGGTCGCCGCCGAGATCGACGACGCCGGCTCGGTCACCCACTCCCGCGTGCAGGGCATCGTCGAGACCGTCGCCGAGGGCATCGAAGACGAGTACGGCACGACCTTCGGCTCGACCGTTCGGGAGAAGGCCGTCGCGGCGGCCTGGGACGCCGTCACCGACGAGCGCACCGGCGATATCTACGCCTTGGTCGACGAGGCGACCACGGACCGGAAAGACGACGCCCACGTGCAGGGGCTGGCCGAGCGCATCGCGGCCAAGTTCGAAGACGAGGACACCCCCCACGACCGGCTCACTCGCGATCAGGTCGGGGACTACGTCGACCGGGCCGCAGACGCGACCGAGGAGTACGACGAGGCCACGTTCGGCGAGACGGCCCGCGAGAAGGTCGTCGACGCTATCTGGGGACGGATGGCGACGGTCCCCGACGAACCGCCGAACATCACGGCTATCGACGACGACCGCGACACCGCCAGCGAACTCCACGAGGCGATGCGCGAGACGGACATCATCGCGCCGCCGACGGACTGTCTCTCGCCCATCTCCGACGAACTGGTGCTGGAGGGGCTCAAAAAGGAGTTCGACGCGGACTTCTACGCGGCCTCGACGCGGGACGCCGCCGTCCACGGCGGCGACCCGTTCATCGTCGAGGCGGGCATCGCCTACGGCGGTGACCTCGAGGAGAGTTCCAGCGCCGACGTGATGCGCTTCGCCAACCGCGTCCCCCTGGTCTACCAGCGCGGGGCCTGTTCGATCACCGACGTGGTAAAGACGATCAACTGGCGCAACTACAAGCTCGACCAGCCCGGGGGGAGCGGCATCCCCAACGGCCCGGCGGTCATCATGGTCCACGTCGCCTCCACGAACGTCCCCTTCACCAGCGAGTCCAAGGACGCGGTGGCCAACGTCCCCGAGATCGAAGACGAGGTCGAGCGGGCTATCCGGGAAGCCGCCCGCGACCTGAAGTCCTACCTCAAGAAGCGCCGGTCGATGGAGAAGCGCCGCCGAAAGCAAGACAAACTCGCGACGATCCTGCCCGAGATGGCCGAGAAACTCGAGGAGGTGACGGGCAACGGCGAGCTGAACATCGACGACTCGTTGGCCCGGATCATGAACAACGTTCTCGTCGACCGCGAGCGCGACGGGGAGACGGTGCGACTGATCGTCGAGAACAACGACGACACCACCGCCACGCTGGAGATCACCGACATCGTGAGCGAGGATCCCGGCGAGGTCGAGGGGGCAAACGTCGTCGAGATGGACGGCGAGTACTTCGTCAAGTGGACTGCGGAGGTCGCGGCGGGCACCGAAGCGAGCATCGAGTACAGCGTCGACGGCGACGCCACCTTCGACGTGCAGGTCGAGGGCATCGAAGACGAGAAACTGACCATCAACGCCTGACATGAGCACAGACAGCGATACCCAGAGCGAAAGTGACGCACGCGAGCAGTTGATCGACCTGGCGGCGGAGTTCTACGACCAGTTCGCCGACGGCGAGGTGCCGACCATGTCGATCCCGACCCGGACGAAATCCAACATCGAGTACGACGAGGACATGGACGTCTGGGTGTACGGCGACCGGAAGAGCACCCGCAGCGCAAAGACCGTCAGCGGCGCGCAGAAGTTGCTGAAAGCCACCTACGTCATCGAATTCCTGGCCCAGCAACTCGAAGAGGACCGCTCCTCCACCCTGCGTGAACTCTACTACCTCAGCGAATCGTTCGACCACGAGGAGGCACAGTTCAACAGCCAGGACGAGTCGAACCAGCTGATCGAGGACTTAGAGATCGTCTCGGACGTGCGCCGCGAGGAGTTCCACATGCGCCCCGAGGAGTCCGGGGCGACGGTGATGGGGCCGCTCCTCATCCGCGAGCAGACCCGGCGGGGCGAACGCGAGATACACTGCCAGGAAGACGTGGGCGAGGGCGGTTACCAGATCCCGAACAATCCCGATACCATCGAGTTCCTGGACAACGACGCCGACTTCGCGCTGTGCGTGGAGACCGGCGGAATGCGCGACCGCCTCGTCGAAAACGGGTTCGACGAGGAACACAACTGCATCGTCGTCCACCTCAAGGGCCAACCGGCGCGGGCGACCCGGCGGCTGACCAAGCGGCTCCACGACGAACTCGGCCTCCCCGTGACCGTGTTTACAGACGGCGACCCCTGGTCGTACCGCATCTACGGCTCGGTCGCGTACGGGTCGATCAAGTCCGCACACCTCTCGGAGTACCTGGCGACGCCGGACGCGCAGTTCATCGGCATCCAGCCCGCGGACATCGTGGAGTACGACCTCCCGACCGACCCGCTCAGCGACTCGGACGTGAACGCCCTGGAGTCGGAACTGGAGGACCCGCGCTTCCAGACCGACTACTGGGAGGAACAGATCGAACTGCAACTCGACATCGAGAAGAAGGCAGAACAGCAGAGCCTGGCGGCGCGGGGCCTGGACTTCGTGACGGACACGTATCTGCCGGAGCGACTGGACGCGATGGGTGTCATCTGACCACTGGTTCCGGCTTCTGTTCTACCCGTCCAGCACGACCGGCACGCCGAGACCCGCTACGTCGGCGGCGAAGGCTTCGGCGTCGACCTCGATCGCCTCGAACGTATCGTAGTGGATCGGGAGGACAAGCTCCGGAGCCATCGCTTCGGCGAGGTCTGCCGCCGCCTCGCGGTCCATCGTGAACGTGCCGCCGATGGGTGGCAGGAACAGGTCCACGTCGAGTTCGGCGTGGCCAGCGAGTACGTCGGTATCGCCCGGCCAGAAGACGGTCGTGCCGTCGATGGTGAGCAGGAACCCACAGCCGAAGCCCTCGGGATGGATCGGTTCACCGTCGGCGTCGGTGTGGGGGCCGTCGGCGTGGTTGTACGCCGCGGTCGTCCGGACGATCACGTCGCCGAGCAGCTCGTCGAGTTCGGCGTCGACCCGGCCCGTGTCGTATGGCAGGTCACGCACGGGCGTCACGTCGCGGTCCGTCTCGCTGTGGTGGACGGCCTCGTGGACGAGGACGGTCGCGTCGTCGCGGGCTACCCGTTCGATCCCGTCGGTGTCGTAGTGGTGGACGTGACTGACACAGACGATGTCTGCGTCTCCAGCGTCGTAGTCGTCCAGCACGCCGTACCGGCCGGGATCGAGGTAGACGACGGTCCCGTCGGGCGCCTCGATGCGGACGGTGGCGTAGCCGAGCCAGTCGACACGGCAGTCGTCGAAGTGGACGGTCATGTGAACTGTTTCGGGCGGTCGAAGAATACCGGTGTCGGTTCACTCGCCGTCTGCCAGCCGCTCCACCCGCGCTCGCGTGTCGGCGCTCTCTGGGTCTTTGTCGTCGCGAACGCCCAGGTAGCGGGGGAACCGCAACGCGTAGCCAGAGGAGTACGTCGGCGAGGTCTGTATCTCCTCGTACCCCACCTCGAACACCACGGACGGCTCGATGGTCACGTCTTTCCCGTCCTCGGCGCGGATCTTCGGGGCCAGCAGGTCGGTCAATTCGGCCAGTTCCTCGTCGGTGATGCCCGTCGCCACGTTGCCGATGGTCTCGAACGCGTCCGGGCCGGCCCGTACCGAGAGCTCGAAGGTGCCCAGAAACTCGGCGCGCCGCCCTTCGCCCCACTCGGCGCCGGTCACGACCAGATCGAGCGTCTCCACGTCGGGTTTCCGCTTGCGCCACTCTTTGCCGCGCCGGCCCGGTGAGTAGGTCGAATTGGGCAGTTTCAACATGATCCCCTCGTGCCCGGCGTCGAGCGCCTCGGCCTCGACGTCGGCTATCTCGTCGGGGTCGTCGGTGACGGTGAGCGTCGAGACGCGCGAATCGAGCAGCTCGGAGAGTCGGTCGTGACGTGCTGTGAGGGGGGCGTCGAGCAAGTCCTCGCCGTCCGCGTGGAGGCAGTCGAACGCCCACAGCTGAACTTCGACTTTCTCCTGGGCCTTCGCAACGTCGTGTTTCCGGCGGAAGCGCCGCAGCACCTCCTGGAAGGGGAGGGGCTCGCCCGTGTCGTCGACCGCCACGACCTCGCCGTCCAGAATCGCCGGTACGCCGAGCGCGTCCTCGACGAACCCGACGACCTCCGGCAACGGGTCGGTCACGTCCTCCATGTTCCGCGAGAACAGCGACACCGCGTCCCCGTCGTAGTGGACCTGGACGCGAGCGCCGTCGTACTTGGTTTCGACGGCGACGGACGGCCAGTCCTCGACGGCGTCGGTGACTGTCCCGGCCTGTGCCAGCATCGCCTGGACCGGCCGCCCCACCTCCAGATGCAGGTCGTCGAGGCCGGACTCGCCGTCCGCCCGGGCGACGGTGGCGACCAGTCCGTAATCGTTGGTCACCTGCAGTGCGCGCTCGACGGCCTCGACGGGGACCTCGAAGGCTTCGGTGATCGCGTCCCTGACTGTCCCCTCCCCGACGCCGATGCGCATCTCCGAGAGGACGATCCGCGCGAGATAGCGAGCTTCGGGTGGCTCACAGCGATTGAACAGCCCGAACAGGAGGTCGAGCTTGCGGTCCTGGCTGCCCGCACCGGCCGCCGCCGCGAGGTCGCGCAACTCGGACTCGACCGCGCCGACAGTCAGGCCCTCTGCCCCGCCGCCAGCGCCGAACGTGCCGAGGCCCTGCTGCCCGCCGAAATCGTAGTCCGCGGCCACGTCGCCCACGTCGCCGACGGTGGCGACCCGAGATTCGACGTCGGCAGCCGAGACGTTGTGCCCCGCTGCCCGGGCGATGGCCTCGTAACAGAGGGTCGGACCGACGTCGAGCGTCGTCGACTCGTGGGCGGGAAAGACCCGGCCCTGGACGAACCGGGCGACGGTGTCGAGGTCGTCTTCGGCCACGGAAAACAGGTCTCGGACGAGGGCGACGGTCTCCAGATCGGCCGCGGTCGCCTCGATCTCGTCGGCGCGCGCGGCGAAGGCGGCGAATTCCATCGAGACGCAGTAGCCGCGACCGAGTGTTAAACCTCGCGGAGTCGCGCAATTCCGTGCGGGCGAAAGCAGACGTTCTCGGTAGTGCGGGCGTTCGAGCGGAGACCGTGGGGAGGCCGCAGTGAGTTACTCTCCGGCGCTGGTCCGATCGTAGGCTGCGCCGAGTCGGTCGATCACGCGGTGGACGGGCAGTGTGAAGCCGAATCGACTCGTCACGAACGCGACGGGCATGAGCGCGATGCCGACCATCAGGCTCAGTTGGTACAGCGCGAACAGCAGGCCACTGTGCAGGCGGGTTTCCATTGTCCTCGTCTGTGCTGGGTCCATCGGTGTATATAAACGTTCCTTCTGTATCGAATATATAACGATCTATGTTCGGTCTCGATGGCGCTCCCGTATTGCGATTCAATTCTGGTTGGAGAAACGACAACCGGAGGCGCGTCCTGTCGGCCGCGACCGGTAACACGGAGATAAATGACGCCAGTCGGAGCCATAAGTTATGGCCATTATCGAAGTGACGTGCGCATCTGTCGCAGTGGCGCGAGCGAATCACAAGACACGTGGGGGTGGGGGCCGGACGAGTTGGTATGAACTATCTCGTAGCGATGGAAGCCGCCTGGTTGGTTCGAGACGTCGAGGACATCGACGACGCGATCGGCGTCGCGGTCAGCGAAGCGGGCAAGCGCCTCAACGATCAGGACATGGACTACGTCGAAGTCGACGTGGGGGCCACGGGCTGTCCCGCCTGTGGCGAGCCGTTCGACTCGGCGTTCATCGCCGCCGACACCGCGCTCGTGGGCCTGGTGCTGGAGATGAAGGTGTTCAACGCCGAGAACACCGAACACGCCCAGCGGATCGCGAAAAGCGAGGTCGGCGGTGCCCTCCGAGACGTGCCGCTCTCGGTCGTCGAGACCATCGAGTTCGAGGAAGACGAGGAGGCCGACGCCTCCGCCGGTGCCTGACGACTGGGCAACCTTTTTATATTACCCTTGGTTATCGAGCCGTATGGAGTTACCGACCCCTGAGGATCTCAAGGACCGCCGCAAGGAGGTGGATCTGACCCAGAGTGAACTGGCAGCACGTGCGGACGTGTCCCAGCCACTGATCGCTCGGATCGAGGGTGGGGACGTGGACCCGCGGCTCTCGACGCTCCGGCGGATCGTCAACGCGCTCGAAGAAGCGGAGGGTGGTATTCTACGCGCCGGCGACCTGATGCACAGTCCCGTCTACGGCGTCGAACCTGACGACAGCGTGATGACGGCCATCGAAGTGATGAACCAGGAGGGCTACTCCCAGCTTCCGGTCGTTCGGGACGATTACCCCGTGGGGATCGTCGGCCACAGCGACATCCGACACTCCGACGAGGACGACCCCGGCGAACTCCCCGTGGCCGAAGTGATGCGCGAGTCGATCACCACCGTCACGAAAGACGCGACCGTCGACGAAGTGGACACCCACCTCGACCACCACGAGGCCGTCATCGTCATCGAGGACGCCGAGATGGTCGGCATTATTACCGACGCGGACGTGGCCGCCAACATCAGCTAATCCCAGCAACTTCGTGGGTTGACTTGCTTACCGGTCCGGTGCCAGGGCGTCGGTCACGACCTGTCGTCTGTACCTCGCGACGTGATATCTGGTCAGTACCACCGACATCGCCACCGCGAGCAGTGCCAGAATCAGTCCGAACGCGAGCGGCCCGTCGTTGAACAGCCCACTGGATACCTGTCGGAGTGCAAACGCTGGTAAGCCGAGCGTAAAGAGACAGGTTCGGAGCGGGAACGCACGAGCCATCGCCAGGAACGCGGCTCGCTCGTCGGGGAGGTCCTCAGTCATCGGTTGCCGTGTCGAGCAAGCGGGACGGGTGGTCTTAGCCACTTCGGATCCGGGTACTTCCCACGTTTTTGTTGCGGGGGATTCGCCGAGGGCGAACCCCCTTGTAAAAACGTGGGTAAAAAACGACCTGCCGACTCACGCCTCCGGCGCTCGTCGGCAGCGAACCACGCTCATTCCGTTCGCGCGGATGCTACAACTCCAGGCCGCGAATCGTGACCGCTCCCTCGCCGTCTCGCACGTCGCCGATGATTCGGCCCTCGGTCTCTGCGACCAGCACCTCGGCGTCCGCCGGATCCAGCGCCGCCACGAAGCCGGTCCCCATGTTGAACGTGCGGTGCATCTCCTCGTCGGCCACGGTGCCCTCCTGCTGGACGAACTCGAAGACCGGCTGGGCCTCGAAGGGATCGGTGACCTCGTAGCGGAAGTCACCCATCCGGGTGAGGTTCCCCCAGCCACCGCCGGTGACGTGGGCCGCGGCGTCGGTGTCGTGCTCCCGGAGCGGGTCGAGCAGGTCGGTGTAGATCCGGGTCGGCTCCAGCAGTTCCTCGGCGATGGAGCGGTCAGGATTGGGCGGGAACGGGTCGGTGTACTCGTGGTTCTTCGTGACTGCCTGCCGAGCCAGCGTCAGGCCGTTGGAGTGGATGCCGCTGGAGGGAAACCCGACGAGCGCGTCGCCGGCCTCGGCCTCGCCGGGGAACAGTGCACCCTTCTCTGCCAGTCCGGCGCAGGTGCCGGCGATGTCGAGCCCCTTGACGACTTCGGGCATCACCGCCGTCTCGCCGCCGACGAGTTCGACGCTCGCGCGGTCGGCACCCTCTGCGAGTCCCTCGCCGATCTGTTCGCTGGTCTCGTCGTCGGGTTCCGCCACAGCGAGGTAGTCGACGAACGCCACCGGGCGCACGCCTGCCGCGACGAGGTCGTTGACGTTCATCGCGATGCAGTCGATGCCGATGGTCGAGTAGTCGTCGATGGCCTCGGCGACGAGGAGTTTCGTCCCGACGCCGTCGGCCGCCAGCGCCAGGTAGCGGTCGCCGATGTCCAGCAGCCCCGCGAAGTCACCCTCGAAGCCCTCGGTCGCGCCGATCAGGGCGGCCGTCGCCGCCTCGCTGGCGTCGATGTCCACCCCGGCCTCGGCGTAGGTCATCCCGTCGTCAGCGTCCTCGGTCATACTCGTGAGGCCGCGCGGCGCTCGCAAAAGCCCGTCGGTCGCGGGCGGCTCAGCTCGCCTGCCCCGCCGAGTAGATCCGCCACTGCCCGTTCTCCGGCCGGAGCTCGATCCGGACTCGATTGCTCCGCTCCCGGTCGCTCCCGGCCGGGGACACAATCACCGTGACATCGACCGTCGCGGAGTCGGCTCTCTCCTCGACCAGCGTCACGTTCTCGGTCGATAGCGACGCGTCCGCCATCGTATCGGCCGCCTGCTGGGTCACGTCGATGCCCACCGCCTCGCTGTGGACGCGAGCGTTCGCGGCGTCCCGGTCGCCGGCGTCGAGCGCGGCGTAGAACCCACTGACCACCGTCGCCGGGTCGCCGGTGGCCTCGGTCCCGGAGCCGGACTGCCCGTCCCCGTCACGTGTCGGCTCCTGTGTCCCGGTCTCGCCTCGCTGGATGCGTCGTCCGGAGGCGTAGATCCGCCACTCGTCGTCCTCCGTCCGGAGTTCGATCTCGATGGAATCGGTGATCGGCTCGCTCGTCTCCGGGGGCACGAACTGTAGATTCGCCCGAACGACCGTCCACTCCTCGCCGCCATCCACGACTTCGACCGACTCGACTGTGAGTTCGTTCTCGGCGAGCTGACCGTATCGCTCCTGGGTCACCGGTTGCTCCAGTGTCTCGCTGTGCAGTAGTTCGTTCGCGGCCTCGAACTTACTCTGGTTCAGTGCCCGATAGAACGTCTCCACCACTTCCTGTGGATCGGACGATTCGGACCCGGGTGTGTCGTCGGAGTCGTCGTTGCCACCGGGATCACTGCCGCCGTCGAGGACGTCCTGACAGCCACTCAGCCCGGCGATTCCGACGGCAGCCACGAGGTACCCGCGCCGCGTCGACTTGTGCATACGGTACTCCGGGCTGGGAGCGGCATAAACCCCGGACCGCTTCGGGACACCGAACCGCCGTCAGAACAGGCCGAGACGGAACAGCGCCCACAGTGCCAGAGCGGCCGACGGAACGAACACGGCGACGAACACCGGCGTACTCCACTCCTTGACAGTGGTCCCGTCCAGCGGCCCGAACGGAACCATGTTGAACGCGGCCAGAAAGAGGTTGATCGACAGCCCGAGGCTACCGATGGAGCCGAGGAAACCGCCCGCAAGAAATGCCAGCGGGGCGAATATCGCCGCCAGCACGAGATTGGTCACCGGCCCGGCCAGCGCGATAAGGCCGTTCTGCCGGAGCGTCGACCGTCCCTGGTGATAGACCGCGCCGGGTGCGGCGAAGAGGAAGCCGATCGTCGCCCCCATGATCGCGACGAATAGCATCCCGTAGTCCGCCCGGAACTCCGCGATCTTGCCGAACCGGATCGCGACGACCTTGTGTGCCAGTTCGTGCAGGAGGAACGCCACCCCGACGGTGACGAAACTCAGCGCCAACTGTTGGACGATCACCGAAACCGGGAACGCGTAGAACGGGCGCAGAATGATGATCATGAACGCCACACTCAGCGCGACCCAGGCGGCCCCGAGATCGAGCAGTTCGCGGGTGGAAAACCGGATGTTCACGTCACCAGCCCCCAGATCAGGCGGGCGCTGTTCTCCGCGCCCTGGGCCATCAGCCCGACCACTTCGGCGGTCGAACCGATCTCGGCGAAAAAGTACGGCAGGAGGACGAAGCCAAAGAGTGCGCTGGCGATCATACTCCCGACGTTGGTCATCGCGACGATCAGGATGAGCCTGAACAGCGGCACGTCGTACATCCGGCCGAAGAGGTCCCGAACTGGTGCCTCCTCGTCATTCATGATCTCGTTGAGCGTGTTGATGTCGCCGATGTTGACCGAGGTGTACCGGAGTTCGATGTAGCCGGCGAACCAGCCCGGGGCCAGCAGTGGGTTGAGGCTGGTCAGCCAGGCGACGGCCCCGCCGACGGTCGCGCTCTGCCAGTGTGCCCCCGCGAGTTTGGCCAGTCCGAACGCGATGAGCCCGTTGATCAGGAACCAGGAGCCGAAGATCTGGAGCAGCAGGCCGGTCGAGATTCCCTCGACGCCGGTCGCGACGGCCATCACCAGCAGGGCGAAGATGGCCAGGAAGCCGAGCGTGAACAGGTACCCGAACAGTTTGAAAAACGAGAACCGGCGGCCCGAATCGACGCCGACCAGCGACTCCATCGGCGGGAGGGTCTCGGGGTTGCCGAGGTACTCCTCGATTCCCGCCCGATGACCAGCGCCGACTACCGCGACGACCGAGTAGCCCGCGTCGCGCAACTCGACGAGATTGTGCGCGATGTAGGCGTCGCGTTCGTCGATCAGCGCCTCCGCGCCACCGGGAGAGAACCGGCGGAACTCCTCCATCATTGCCGAAACCACGTCCGTGTTGGTCATCTCGGACATATCCAGGTCTTCCAGCTCCTCTTCCTCGCCGGACCCCGAGAGCAGGAGGGCCAGCGGCATCCCGACGGCGAGCCCGATGGTGACCACGAGCGCCAGTCCGTCGAGGACGCCGACGAGGACGCCCGGAACGAAGCCGATACCGCCCAGCAAGAGCGGTCCGACGAGCAGTTCCAGCGGGATGGCCAGGAAAAAGCCCAGCATGAACCCGAAGGTCATCCCGGCGACGATGGGGTCGGCGACGCCGGCCATCAGTCCGCCGAGTAACTTGATCTTCTCCAGTCCCGTCAGGCGGGCCCAGAACCGCTGGATCGTCGTCTGGATGTCCCGATCGACCAGCGCGACCCCGAGCCCGAACTCCTCCGCGGTGTCGATCGCGGCCATCATGTCCGCGCCGGGGTCCACGTCGAACTGGTCGCCGAGTCGGGCCTGGACGTAGGATAGCATCCAGTAGGCCAGGAACTGGAAGACCGTGTTCCCGCCGAGCAGGTCGCTCGGATCGAGATCGTCGGGCGTCTCGCCTTTGAGCTGGCGATATCGGCCGTCGTCGAGTTCGACGGCGACCACGTCCGGTCGTTGCTCTTCGATGGTCTCCTCGACCTCGCGGACGCTGTCCTCGGAGACGTGGGCGGTCCCCAGCACCGTCACGCTCCCCTCCCCCGACGGGGCCGACGGGTCCGACGGCGTCGGTGCCGACCGTTCGCTCATTGCCCCGTCATAGACAACCCCCCGTCTTACGATTGTCGGGACGACAACGCCCGCCCCGCCGGCGACGGCTCGGAAGACTCTTCTCCCGCGGCCGGAAATCCCGGGCAAATGCCGGATCTGATGGACACCTACATCGAGAACCGCAAGATGATTCAGCCCAACCACGCCAACGACCTCGACACCACCCACGGCGGGAACGTCCTGAAGTGGATGGACGAGGTGGGCGCGATGTCCGCGATCCGTTTCGCTGGGAGCGACGTGCTGACCGCCCGGATGGAACAGACGAACTTCCGTGGTCCCATTCCGGTCGGCGAGAACGCCCTCATCGAGAGCTACGTCTACGAGACCGGGACGACGAGCATGCGCGTCCGGGTGCGAACTTTCCGTGAAGACCTCCGCAGCCCCGAGACGGAACTGACCACCGAGTCCCACCTCGTGTACGTCGCCATCGACGAGGGGTTCGAACCACGGAGCGTCCCGGAGTTGACCGTCGACAGTGAGCGCGGCGAGGAACTGCTGGAAGCCGCCAGAGCCAGCGACGAAAACAACGACCACGACGAGTGAGAGTCGGCCGTCCCCGTCAGTTCCGAGGGTGGTCCTTTTCCGCGCCGGCGTCCTACCGTTGGGTATGGGACTGGATGTGGACACCCCCGAGCCGCCGGAACTCGAAGCGTTCGACCCCAACGAGTACGACGACGCCGAAGTCGTCGGCGACACGGACTTCCGCCGCGACGAGATCGAAGAATTCCTCGACGACGGGGCCTGGGACCGGGCGTTCGGCGAGTGGACCGACCACACCGATCTGGACACCGAAGACTACGACATCGTGACCGACCTCGGCCTGATCGAGCGGTTCGACTTCTTCTGGGACTCACACGCCGACCGCGTGGGATATCACGCCCCAGGGCTTCCCGAAGACTGGAAACAACACGATCTCCACCCCGACCTGGACTCGTGGGGGACCGTCTCCTCGATCAACGCCGAACTCACCGAACTCGGCCAGATCGTCTGTGAGGTGCTGAAAGACGACTACATCGACTGGGAGACCGACTACGAACCACCAGAAGACCTCCCCGATTTCTGATCACTCGCGCGGGACCGCGATGTTGCGTACGTCCCCGCCACACCCGTCACAGCTCGCCATGTGATCGTCCGTTCGGACTCGGCCGTTACATTCCACACATTCGTACACTGATTCCCCCGGCTGGTACGGATCGATCCCATTCATGCGAGTTACTGGCAAACGAACCAAAATAACCCTTTCGCTCCGACTCACCACCCGGTTCCCCGTGATCCTGGTCGGGGATTCGGTGGCAGTCGGGACCTTCTTAACGGCTGGCTACCCTCCTGTTACACATGGCAGAGGTCATCCCGCCGACGGAACGCGTCTGCGAGCGCTGTGGCCGTCACGACCGTTGGGACGAGGAGCGCGACACCTGGATCATCGTCACCGAAGGCGACGAGAAAGCAGTCGGGAACCCCCATTGTCTCCACGAGTGGGACATCAACGGCGATTACAACCCCTTCGAGGGGTAACTGCGTTCCACGACGCGGCCACGTTCTCGTCAGTTACACACGCCGACCGGCAGGTTTTCCCGCTATCCCGTGGTACTAGTTACCATGGCTGTTAGCTGTAAACTCTGCCGACATCGACTGCCCGACACCGGTCACGACGTCGAGTGCACTTGCGGCTGGTGGCTCGACCGTAACTGCAGCGAGAACCACCGGAAGTGGTGTCCGCACGACGGGGCAGACAGCTGGATCGGGGCCGTCGAAATCTGACCGTCGCAACACGTTTTTACCTGCTTCTCCTCCGCTCGGGTATGCCGACAGTGTTCGTGACTGCGCCACCGGACGAGGCCGCGTCCCTCGCGGAAACGCTCGTCGAGGAAGGGTTCGCCGCCTGTGTGAACCGGTTTCCCTGCCGGTCGACGTACCGCTGGGACGGCGAGGTTCACGCCGACGACGAGGAGATCCTGCTGGTCAAGACCACCGAGAGCGGGTACGAGGACGCCAAAGAACGCATCGCCGAGTTACATCCCTACGACGTGCCGGCTATCGAGCGGTTCGACGACTCCGGCGTCTCCGCCGAGTTCGCCGACTGGCTGCAGGAGTCTGTCGGTCCGACGGAGTGACCGCTCTGCTCCCGTCAGTCCTCGTCGGGGATGTGTGCGTCCGCGATCGGCTCGTCCGTCTCGGCGTGTTCCCGTGCGATCTCGACGTACTGGTCGCCGGCGTACTGCCAGATGGAATCCTCGACTTCCTTGACCACTTCCGCAGGCTGGCCCGCGACCAGTACCGACTCGGGCACCTCGGTGTCCTCCGTGACGACGCTGTTGGCCCCGACCAGACTCTCCGCGCCGATGGTCGAGCGGTCCAGGACGATGGCACCCATCCCGACCATCGCCCGTTCTTCGACGGTCGAGGCGTGGACGATGGCGTTGTGCCCGACGGTCGCGTACGGACCGATCTCGACGCCCTCGTGGAGGGTCGCGTTGTCCTGCACGTTCGCGCCCTCGCGGAGGACGATCTCGCCGTGGTCGCCACGGAGAACGGTTCCGGGCCAGACGCTGGCGTCGGCTTCCAGCGTCACGTCACCGATGACCGTCGCCGCCGGGTCGACGTAGGCGGAGTCGGCGATGGTCGGTTCGACACCGTCGAATGCTCTGATCATCGTGCGTGCTGTCCGACCCCAGTGACAAAAACGACCCGGCTCAGCTCCCCTTCTCGACGCTGTACCAGTCGCCGTCCCAGCCATAGGCGTACTCGATGACGGCCTTGATCGCGGTGAGGCTGTACAGCGGGACGATCACGGGGACGACGAGCCAGGCCCAGCCGAGCCGGTCGACCGAGCCGACCCGCCAGTCGTGAAATCTGACCGCGGCCGTCACGCCGATCACGGCGACCAGCGGCGGGAGGAAGTAGGCCTCCATCCCGACCAGAAAGAGGACGACGAACTTCGAGAGGATGGTCAACAGCAGGAAGCTCCCGACGACCGTTCCCGCACAGATCGCGGCCGACGTGAGATTGCGCAGCTTCCGGATCGGGCGCGCGTTGGCCACCAGCTTGTGGAGGACCTGTACGTATCCGGTCATCCAGCGTTTGCGCTGGCCCCACCAGTCCCGGAGGGAGTGTGCCGACTCGATCCTGGAGGGATGGCCGAGTTGCTCCTCGACGTCCAGGTGCTTCTTGTAGCAGGTATACGCGAAGTCGAAGTCCTCGGTCAGCATCTCGGTATCGTAGCCGCCGGTAATCGAGAGCGAGGAGCGACGCATCACCACGGCACGGCTCGCGGCCATCCGGAACTCCGTGAACACGTACAGCAGCCGCCGGCCGACGTAACTCAGCAGGACCGACTCGTAGTAGGCCAGTTCCTCGACGAGGCCGTCGGGCTGTGGGACCGTCCGGCCCTGCACCACGTCACAGTCCCGAAGGCGGGCGACCGCCTCGGGCAGGAACTGCGGATCGACCACCTCGTCGGCGTCGAAGACCGCCACGTATTCGCTGTCGGTCTCCTCGACGGCGTAGCTGACCGCACCGGCCTTCGAGCCGGGATAGCGCGTGTTGACCAGCGCGGCCACGCCCTCGCGGGTCGCGAGTTCACGCGCCCGTTCGCGGCTCCGCTCGTCGTCTTCCTCGGTGACGATCAGTACTTCGAGGTCCTCGTACTCGCTCGCCAGCAGGCTCTCGACACTCCTGTCGAGGACGGTCGCGTCCCGGTACACCGGGACGATAGCCGTGACGGTGTCGCCAGCGTACACCGGTTCGGGATCGGTATCGCGGAGAAGCGACCAGAGGAAGGTGACCCCCGACACACCGATGAACCCGGTGAAGATCAGGCTGGAGATCACCGCCTGGAGGAGGACCACGGCCAGGACGACGAATGCGAACTCGAACCGGATCGTACCACCCAGTGCCACGTTCCCCTGAACGAATCCCCAGGCGAACACGCCACTGGTCACCCCGACGAAACTGATCCGGTCGAGCCAGCGTCGTATCAGTTTCATAGCTCTTCGATTCGGACATGTCGATAGAACCGTAAATGTATCTATCGGTCGACCGACCACCGCCGCCGACGTGCGGTTATCGGTGGATTCGATCCGGTCGGGAACCGGACCTGTCAATCTGTCCGTAATCACAGACGCACGCCCACCGTCAGACGGGCGTTCTCAAAACCGGTTCTACCCCTACCACGGGTAGGGTGTTCTGATTTTCAAATTTCGTAACTGACGCGGTGGACTTATTCCGGATGTTCGACGAGTACTGGGTATGCCAGCAAACGGACGTGATATCGCCGTCTTCGTCGTCGGGCTCGCGGTGGCCGGGATGGCCCCGATTCTGGCGTTCCCGACGCTGGAGTTCTCCCCGATGCTCGCGCAGGTCTCCGCGCTCGCGGGTGGCGTCCCGCTCCACCACGTCGGGGTCGTCGTCCTCGTCGCGCTCGTGGCGGCCGCCTGGGTCGACACGGGTCTGAGTGACGGGCCGAACGAACGCGAACACTGGGACTGACGGACGGCGAACGAAGACTGTCCTCGAAAAATCGTCGTCGCGTTCTCAGGGAGCCACGATGCCAGCGCCGCCTGCGGGTTCCGCGATCAGCGACTGACTCTCCGACCCGTTCGTCGACGTGTTGGTCGAGCCGTCACTGCCGGCGGTGTCGCCGGTCGTGCCGTCATCGCTGGTCCCGTCGGTCGTACCGTCTCCGCTGGTTTCGTTCGACGACTCGTTGCCGTCCGGCTGGGGTTGGCTGAGGTTGGTCCGCTCCAGATCGACCTGTACGGCCGAACCGTCCTCGCCGATGACCTTCGCTTCGCTCACCTCGGCGGTGGCGTTGTACATGTAGCTCGAGCCACTCCCCAGGGTCCGGAACACGTTGGTTCTGATGGAGTACGGACCGGCGGCTTCGACAGCCACGTCCGTGTAGCCCTGTTCGGGGCCCCAGTCGTCGTAGCCCGTCGTCGAGTACGGGACCGTCATGGAGAACTCACCGTCCGGCCCCGTCTGGGCGCGCTGGATGTACCGGAACGTCGAGTTGCCGCTATTCATGCGCATCGGAACGGCGGCGATCACCGTCCGATTGGCCGGACCAGTTCCCTCGATAGTCGCCCCGGGGACACGCTCGAACACCTTGGTCCAGGGCGGTATCGAACCCTGTCCCAGCAGGATACTCTGGATGCCCTGCAGTTCCGCCCGACTGGAGTTCCGGAACTCGCCGACACCACCGGCCAGCGAGGCTGCCGCACGCTGGAATCCGCGGGTGTACGGACTCCCGGCCTGGAACGCGGACGTGTTCGAGTTGTAGACCAGCCGATAGTGGCTCAGGGCCTCGACGGCCTCCGGCGGGTTCGGGCCGACACCGCCGACCTGTGCCGTGCCGTCCTCCTCGACGTAATCACGCGCTTCCTGCATGGAGTTGAACACGCGGTATGGCTGGCTCTCCTCGCTGGTCGGGAGCACCTTCAGTTCGCCGCCCCGGGTCTGTCTCGTGTTGTAGTCCATGACGATCGGTCTGGGCTGGCGACTGCTCCCGTGGAAGTGCCACAGCCGGTTGACCATGCTCTCGTAGTAGCGCTGGGTCTTGAGGTTGTACCCGACACGGGGCTGTCCGGTGCTGATGTCGATCACACGGCCGTAGTAGTCCGTCGCCGTGGTGCTCTCGTTGAACACGATGGGCGCGAAGAACTTCCCGCGCGAGAGCCGCGAGTACGTATTGACCATCTTCCAGTCGATCATGACGTACCGCGTCTCGGCGTCGTCCTCGCTGACCTGTTCGATCACGTCGTTGGCCTGCTGTTCGTTGGGTGCGAGCAGGAAGTTCGCCGCTTCGCCCGCGCCCTGCTGGAACGGGTTGGCGTTCGGAATCCGCTCCGCCCGCTGTGTGATCCAGTGCCCGTAGTCCCACCAGGACATCACACCGTAGGCACCTTCGTCGTAGTCGTAATCGTCCTGCCGCGGGAACGGTTCCGTGAACTGCATCCGGTTGTCGGCACCGCCGTAGGTCCCCGGAACCGGCGTGTTGTTCTGCATCCACCCGAGGCTGTCCGTCCAGCCGACCACGCCAGCACTCGGACCGGCCCCGCTGCCTGCCGCCATCGCGGTCGTCGAGCCACTGGTCATCGGCACGACCATCGGTGCGATCACCAGGATCAACACCGCCATGATCGTCAGTACTTGGAACGTCTCGACCTCCTCGAGCGAGCCCGTCGGAGAGACGTACTTCGCGATCAACGCGATGACGTAGGCGTTCAGCACGGCCACCGGGAGCGTGAGGTAGTAGCCGAAGCGGACCTGGGTCAACGTCGCCAGCAACATCATGACCGTCCAGATCATCACGAAGACCGTCTCGCCCCGACGCTCGGTCCCACGGACGTGGCCGACCAGCATCACGACGAGGCCGGCGAAGGCACCGAACCAGGCCAGCCCGTAGCTCCCGAAGAGTCGCGGGAGCAGATCGCCCAGCGGAAGCGGCTGTGCCTCACCGATGGTGCCCGCCTGTGCCCCGCCGCCGAGGCCGATGAACCGGTTGGTGTTCTTGACGATGTACCCGAACACGTCGGGCAGCACCACAGCAGTCACCACGCCCACTGCCGCGATGGCACCGAACACAGCCGCCGGATACGCCCACCGGTCAACGTCGGCGTCGTCGACCTGGCGGGCCAGCCACGCCATGAACACGGCCCCCGCCGCCACGGCGAAGGCGAGCAACGGCTGGATGAAGGTGAAGTCGACCGCCGTCAACTCGAAGGTGCTGAGCGGAACGAACGAGAGGAGACCGGTGACGACGAGCGCGACCGCACCGACGAACGCGACGTGTTCCGGACTGCGACCGCGGAGATAGTCGAGGTTCAGCTGGACGACGAGGAAGATACCGAAGATACCGACCAGCAGAATTGCGGGCGGCCACACCCAGATATACAGGGCCATCGCCACGCCGGCGAGTGTCGCCCAGCCGACGGGCCGACGGAGCGCGTCCCACTCGCGGTTGACCACGAGTTCCCAGACCGGCATCTCCTCTTCACCCACCGAGACGGCAACCATGATCGCCAGCACTGCGGTCATCTGGAGGAGCGCCTCGGCGACGTGGTGGTCGGAGAAGCCGACGATACTGCGGCTGAGGAAACTTCCCGAGGAGAGCGCGAGGATCAGCACACTGACGAGGCCACCGAATCGCCCACCCAGTCGCTTCCCGGCGAAGTACACCGGAATCGCCACGAGTGCCCCGAACACGGCGGGTGCAATCAGTACCGTCATCGCGACCGTCTGATCGCTGGGATTCCCGAGCCCGATAATCAACGCGACCGTCGCGACCAACTGGTCGAACAGCGTCCCGAACTGGCCCGAGGACGTGCCGTACGGGAAGTACGTCCACGGATCGAACGGCATCGTGTTCGGCCAGTTGTTCACGACGTACTGGGTCTGTCTGTAGTGATACCACGCGTCGTTGCCAGAGAAAAACACCTGTCCGCCCCTGACGAAGTTACTCCAGCTTTGCACCCGGACCCACAGCATGAACCCGAGCAACGCGACCAGAGTCGGAATATGATACCAGTCTTGGACATCTCCGAGGACTGTAGCGAAGTCGTAGTCCTCGAAGTACCCCCGGCGTTGACTCATTGCCCGGGGTAAAAACGAACGCGGGGATAAGCTTTGTCAAATCGTCTTCTTCTCGCCCGCAATACAGTGATTCCGAGACCGTTTCGAGAGCGTTTCACTGTCCGGTATTCAGGACTTTCACCGTTCGAATCGAACACCGACACCGACACAACACTCACGTGGGGCCACCTCGAAGGATCCGAAGCTCCAGGCGTGCCCTCCGGCACGTCGGACTGACGACGATGACCCGCCAGGACACACGACGGACGGTTCGAGGCGACGAACGAGCCATCACGGTCACCGATAGCATCGCCGCCGGCTCGCTGGTCGTTCTGGCCGTGGTACTCGCGGCCGGGCTCGGGCTGGGCGTCCTCTATGCCCCCTCGGATGGGGGAACCGACGCGACGCGCGCGAACTTTTCCTACCAGCACTTCGCCGACGATTCGGTGCTGGTCGTGACGTTCGCGAAGGGTGATCCGATCACGGCAGGGGACCTGTCGATCGTCAGCGGCGAGACCAACCGTACCTGGGCGATGCTGGCCAACACGACCGAGTCCGAGGAGGTCTCGGAAGGCTCGACGATCCAGTTGACCGGGACCGGACGGTTCGGCAAGCCCATCACGACGGACACGTCGGTCCGGATCGTCTACACCGGCGGGAACGAGACGCGGGTGCTGTCCAGCTGGCCCCCCAACAGCAGCGCGGGATAGAAATACCTTTGCCGGGCGGGTGACGAGCCGTCTCTATGCGGGTCTCGGTCGTTCTCTGTACCCACACGCTCGACCGCTACGAAACCTTCACCGAGGCCGCTCACAGCGTCCTCGAACAGACACACGACGACACGGAACTGGTACTGGTCAGCGACGGCTCCGAGGCCGTCTACGAACGGTTCCGGACCGACTTCGGTGACCGCGAGGACGTGCTCACCCACTGCAACGACGAGAACGTCGGCCTGCTGGAGAGTCGCAACAACGGGGCCGAGGTGGCCACCGGCGACGTGGTCGCGTTCATCGACGACGACGCCGTGGCCGACGAAGACTGGGTCGCCCAGCTCGTCGAAGCCTACGAGTATCGAGACGCCGTGGCCGCCGGCGGAAAGATGACTCCCGAGTGGGTCGCCGGCCGGCCCACCTTCCTCCCCGAGGAGTTCTACTTCCTCGTCGGCGTCACCCAGCGCGGGTTCGCGGACGGTCCCGGCGAGGTCCGCAACACCTTCGGCTCGAACATCTCCTTTCGCCGCGACGTGTTCCTCGACCTCGACGGATTCGACACCGACATCGGGGGCCGGAAGGGCGACGAGAACCTCCAGGGTGGGGAGACCGAACTCTGCGCCCGCCTTCGTGAGGCCTACGATGCCGGGGTGTACTACAATCCTGACGCACGCGTCGCGCACAAGGTCTTCGAGTACCGGACCGATCCGACGTGGCTGCTCGACCGCGCGTTCTGGCAGGGCTACTCCAAACGCGGGATGGAAGTCCTGGTCCCCGAGTCGACCGGTGAGGAGTACGACTTCCTCGGCCAGTTGCTCGGGGAGTTCGTCCCCCAGCGACTGCGTGGTCTCGTGGCCGAGCCGTCCCGCGAGAAGGCGCTCCAGTTCGTCATGCTGTTCGTGTTCACCGCCGCGGTCGGGTTCGGCTATCTCTACGGCGCGACCAAGTGGCGGTGAAGGGAGCCTTCGGGCTGCCCCGGGGCCACGGACTGGCGTCGGTACGCTTAAGCGCGCGCCGTCGCTCGGCCCCGATAATGACAGTCGGGGCGAGCGAGGACGACGCCGGGGAGCGCGAAGAGGGGGCGACGACGAGTTTCGCGGACCTCGATGTCGCCGTCGCCCACTGGGGGATCAACGCCTGGGGCGGTGCCGAGTACCTCGTCACCCATCTCGCCGAGGCGCTGGACTGTGACCGGGTCTACACGCTCGGCGACCCCGATCCCCACGACCCCAATCCCTACGGCGACGTGCAGTTCGTGGACGTAACGCGTGACCTCTCGCCCGCCCCGCTCCGGCGACTGCAGGCCAGGGCCGGCCGCGTCTTCGAGTACGCCCTCTGGGAGGACGTGGACTGGCGGGCGTACGGCAACCCGGACGTGCTCGTGACCTCCGGTGCCACCACGCGTGCGGTCATCACGCCGGACGACACGCTCCACCTGAACTACTGTCACTCGCCGCCGCGGTGGTTCTACGACCTCTATCACGACCGGAAGGACTCGCTGGTGGGTCAGCTGGCCCGTCCGCTGGTGCGATACCTGCGGATGCGCGACGCCACCGTCGACCCCCGCGTCGACGGCTACTTCGCCAACAGTCCGGTCGTCGCCCGCCGTATCCGGAAGTTCTACGATCGCGACTCGGAAGTGTTGTATCCGCCGGTCGACCTCGATGAGTACGAAACCCACGGCGACGAGGGGTTCTACCTCCATCTCGGCCGACTCGACGAGGAGAAGGGCGTCCCCGCGGTCGTCGAGGCCTTCGCCGGGAGCGACCATCGCCTCGTGCTGGCTGGGGGCCGCGGTGACGTGGACGACGCCGTGATGGACCGGATTCGCCGTGCCGAGGAGATCGAGTATCGCGGGTTCGTCGACGAATCCAAGAAGTACGACCTCCTGGCCACCTGCCGCGCACTGGTGTTCAACGGCCGCGACGAGGACTTCGGGATCGTCCCCATCGAGGCCAACGCCAGCGGCAAGGCGGTGCTGACCCGCGACGAGGGGTTCCCTGCAATCTTCGTCGAGGACGGCGAGAACGGGTTCCGACACGACGGAACGCCTGCGGGGATCAGGGAGGCAGTCGAACGGTTCGAGCGGGACGGAATCGCCGGGGATCTCGGCGAACAGGTCGAAACCTTCTCAACGGACGCCTTCGTTGACCAACTCGAATCGAGTGTCGTCCGGCGGTTCGAACGCTTCCGGGCGACCGGTACACGAGATCATGACTGAGACGATCGTACTCGGCCTGGACGGGGCCAACTGGGCCTTGCTCGAACCCTGGCTCGATGAGGGTCGACTGCCCAACATCGAGGCCCTTCGGAACGAGGGGGTGTGGACGGACATGCACAGCTGTTTCCCGCCGGTTACCTGCCCGAACTGGCGGTGTTACTCGACCGGCAAGAACCCCGGCAAACTCGGCGTGTTCTGGTGGGAGACCATCGACACCGACCGGCGGACGCTGACGACGCCGGATTCCCGCTCGTTCAAGAGCGCGAACTACTGGGATTACCTCGACGACGCGGGGCTGACCGCCGGGATCATGAACCTCCCGATGACTTACCCACCGTTCGAGGTCGACGAGTTCATGATCGCCGGTGGGCCCGACAGCGAATCGGATGGGTACGCCCACCCGCCGGAACTGGGCGACCGACTCGACATGGAAGGGTACCGACTCCACCCTGCCGTGCCGGTCACCTCGAAGGAAGACCGCGACGCCGCCGACGCCGTCGTCGACCTGATCCGGGAGCGACTCCTCACGTTCCGCGAACGGCTGGACGACACCGACGTGGACGTGGCCCACTGTACCGTCTTCTACGTCAACGTCCTCCAGCACTTCTTTTGGCGCGGGGAGCCGACCCGGCGCGCCTGGGAGGTCATCGACGAACAGATCGGCGCGATCCGTGACTCCCACCCAGACGCTACGCTACTGTTGATGTCCGATCACGGCTGTAAGGACGTCGAAACCGTGTTCTACGCCAATTCCTGGCTCGAAGAGCAGGGGTATCTCGTCACCGAAGACACCTCGGACCTGCTCACCGAGTACGGCATCAACAAGGAACGGCTCTCGAAACTCGCGCACAAACTCGGCGTTCACAATCTGGTGACACGGTTGACGCCGGATTCGGTCACCGACCGCCTCCCCGAAGACGACGAGGGGTTCAAACGCGAGCAGAAACTGCAGAAGGTCGACTGGGAGCAGTCGCGCGCCGTCGCCAGCGGACAGGGCCTCGTCTACGTAATCGACGACGATCCGGAGACGGTCGACGCGCTCGTCGCCGACCTCGAATCCCTGACGGACGATGACGGCAATCCCGTCGCTCGGCAGGTGATGCGCCGCGAAGAGGCTTACGACGGCCCGTTCGTCGACGACGCCCCGGAGATCGTGTTCGACCAGCGACCCGGCGTCCACACGAGCGGTGCGATCGGCTCGAATCCCGTCTTCGCGGACGCCGGCCAGTGGGAGGCCGAGAACGTCCGCACCGGACTGTTTCTGGTCGACGGACCGGCCGTCGAGGCGACCGAGATCGACGGTCCGATCTCGATCACCGACATCGCGCCGACCGTACTGCACAGCGTCGACTGTGCCGTTCCGACCGACGTGGACGGCGATCCTGTCCCGCTGTTCGGCGACCGCGAGGTCGAGACCTGCGACCCGCTCCCGTTCGACGCCGTGACCGACGCCGCCCGGGGGGACGTACAGGACCGCCTCGAAGACCTCGGCTACCTCGAATGACCGTCTGCATCACTGGCGACGTTCACCACGTGTCGATGGCGACCCGCGATCAGGAGTACCTGGACGGGACGGAAGTCGCGGCGGCCGTCGAGTACGCCGAGATCGCGGCCGAACACGACGTGCCGGTCACGCTATTCTGTACGGCCAAGTGCATCGAAGAGGAGCCCGAGCGGATGCGGACGCTGGCCGAGATGGACAACGTGGAACTGGGCGGGCACAACTACTGGGCGTTCACGACCCCGGTCCACGCGGCGTGGCGTGCGCTGGGGAAGGTGACCGGTGGGGCGATCGGCTCGTGGAACGGACCCCGCGTGTTCCAGGCCTACGAGATCCGGAAGACGGTCGACGCGTTCGAGCAACTGGGCGTCCTCGTGCGGAGCTGGCGCGACCACGCCTACCGCCACGACCGTCACACTGCCGACCTCCTCTCGCGGTACGGCGTCACGCACTTCTCGGATCACGTCGACCCCGACGGCGAAATCAGACAGGAGAGTCGGCTGACGGTCGTCCCGATCAACACGCCGCCCGACCACGAACACGTCTATCACGCGTTCAGAACGCCCGAGTTCGTCGCCGACGACGACTTCGAGGGGCCGTTCGGGACCGAGTCGCGCTCGCCCGCGGACTGGGCCAACTGGGTGCTGGAACACGTCGAAGGCCACCGGGACTCGGGGACGGTCGCGACCGTCCTGGCCCACCCCGCCTGTATGCGACTCGCGGACGGATTCGAGGCGTTCGAGCGGCTGTGTGACGCGGTCGACCACGGGGTCCACCTCTCGGATGTCGAGGCCTGATCCGGCCGCGACGCGACTCGGAATACTTTATCAGACACGCAATTGACGGCTTCACCAATGAAGACGTTACTGCTGACCGTCGACGCGCTCCGTGCCGATCACCTCGGTCAGTACGGGTACGAACGCGACACGATGCCGGTGCTGGACGAACTCACGGGGGCGGGGACGCGGTTCGAATCTGCGTTCTCGAACGGGACGTACACCCGCATCTCGGTCCCGTCGTTCCAGACCTCGCGCTACCTGGCCTACGAGAATCTGGACGCCATTCCGAAACTCGCACCGACGCTGGAATCGGGTGGTACCGAGACCGCAGTGATCGGGACCCAGACCGGCATCGGGCTCGTCCACGGGGGGTTCGAGTACGGGGAGACCATCGACCTCGGCCGCGACGAGAACTTCGACGAGGCCAACGCCGACCGCCCGCTGACGGAACTGATCGGCTACCGGGTGAACAAGGTCGCGACGTGGATCAGCCAGCAACTCCAGCGTCGCGGTGCCGACAGGCTCTACGACGTGTTGAAGCGCCCCTACCGGAGGCTCTATCCGGAGACACCCTTCGAACACAGCGGCTACACCAGCGCCGAAGTGGTCACCGACCGGGTCATCGACTGGTTCGAGGAGACCGACCGCGAGGACTTCTTCCTGTGGGTCCACTACATGGAAGCCCACCGCCCGTACGGCGTCCACGACGACGACCCGGCCTACCACGACGGGACGGTCGAGCAGGAGTGCGTCCGTGAACTGATGAAGACGGCCGGCACCAACCCCGACGCCATCTCCGAGTCCGAGCGCCAGTTGCTGGTCGACCTCTACGATTCGGACGTTCGCTACTGCTCGCGACACATCGCTCGACTCTTCGACTACCTCCGCGACCGGGGGCTCTGGGACGAGACGAACCTGCTGTTCTCCAGCGACCACGGCGAGGAGTTCTACGAACACGGGAAGTACTTCCACCGGAACTACCCCTACGACGAGCTCATCCACGTGCCCCTGATCGCCAAGCGGGCGGACGACCCCGCAGGCGGGGCGACCGTCACCGAACAGCGCCAGTTGCTCGACCTGGCACCGACGATCTGCCAGTTCCACGGTCTGGACCCCGACGCGTACGACTTCCAGGGGACGCCGCTGTTCGAGGGCGACGGACGCGAAGTCGTCACACTCGGCCAGCCAAACGACAGAGACCCGGCCGTCGCAGTGCGTCACGACGGGTGGAAGTACATCGACACCGGCGAGGGCGAACGGTTGTACGATCTGACCGCCGACCCGGCCGAGACCGAGAACGTCGTCGACGACAACCCCGACGTGGCCGCCCGACTCGCACGGCCGATCCCCGACTCCGTGCTCGACCGCGACGTGGAGGACCCGCGAGAGCCGGAAGACGAGGTGGACCGCGAACAACTCGAAGCGCTGGGCTACATGGAACTGCGCGAAGAGGAGGAAAGCTGAGAACTACTCGTCACTTCACGTATCCGAGGGCTTCGAGCTGGTCGCCGAGGTCGTCGGGTTCGACCGCGTCCTCGATGGCGTAGTTCTCGTAGGCGTCGAGCGCGTAATGATCCGCGACGCGGTCGATCATCGCGTCGACCGTTTCTGGGTTGGCCGCCGCGCAATCGTTCTGTTCGTACTGGTCCTCGGGGATGTAGAACAGTTCGTCGGCGTCCTCGTCACGGACGGAGGTGATGAACTTCCACTCGTCGGTCCGGCAGGCAGTTATCCGGTTGTTCAGGTCGATTTCGCGCCAGCCACCTGCCGCGATCTGGCTGAAGACGGCCCGATCCTCGGGCATCGGTTCCTCGCTCCGGAGGATGGGGTCGAGCGAGAGACCGTGGAACCGCTCGGGGACGGTCGCGTCCTCGACTGTCGCGTCGAGTAGAGTCGGCGCGACGTCGATGGTCGAGGTCACGCCCTCGGGGAACGATATCGACTCGTCGCCACGCCGGACGATGAGGGGCACGCGGACGAGTTCGTCGTAGGGTCGGCCGCCGTGTGCCAGTTCGCCGTGTTCCCGGAACTCCTCGCCGTGGTCGCCACAGAGAATGGCCATCGCGTCCTCCCAGTAGCCACGCTCACGGAGACCCTCGACCAAGCGGCCAATCTGGTCGTCGACCTCTCTGATAGAAGCGTCGTAGAGATCCGAGATTATCGAGACTTCACGGTCGGTCGCGTCCGCTTCCTTCGTGTTCACCTTGTCGTTGATGCGCCACATCTCACTGTCCGAGAGCGGTTCGTCGAGGAACTGCTCGCGGTAGGACCTCGGCGGGACGTATGGCGAGTGTGGCTCCATGAAGTGAACCCACAGGAAGAGCGGTTTCTCACCGGGGAGCGCGTCCAGGTACCTGAAGGCGCGGTCGACGGCCTCGCTGGCCGACGTGTGCGGTGCTGAACGGGTCGCTACCCGTCGATAGACGGATTCGACCAGCCGGTATGGGAGGCCGTTCTGGTCCAGCGAGGCGTATACTTTTTCCTTGGCCGTCTCGACGAACTCCGCCGCACGCGAACCGTCGTCGCTACTGTCGCCGGTCTCTATATCGAGTGACTGGTCGTCGACCAGCGTCCGTTCGTTGTCGTAGTACACGTCGAAGCCGCGGTCCCAGCCGAACCGTGAGTGCAGTTGCGTGTTTGTGTTGACACCGACGGTCCGGAATCCTCGGTCCTGAAACGCCTCGCTGACGACCTGTCGAGTGCCCGTCAACTGGGCGTACCCACCGTACATCAGCGGATATGTCGAACAGAGAATCCCCGGAAAACTCGTGCGGGTGTTCGGCCCCGTCGCGATAGCCTCGTCGCAGAAGGCCCCCACCTCGGCGAGCGCGTCCATCGTCGGCGAGACGGGCCGGTCGTAGCCGGCGACTGAGAGCCGGTCGTACCGCAAACAGTCGACGGTAATCAGGATTGCGTGACGTGGCATTGGCGGTTCGAGTCGTTCCTACAACCGCTGGAGAGAACCGTATATGTTTGGATATCCGGGGACTACGGAATAGACGGCTTCGAACCGCGTCCGACGGGAAAAACTGATATAGACGCTGTTGAAAGTCGGACGTAAAATGTCCGTCTCGAACGTGGTTCTCGTCACCATCGACAGTCTCCGCTACGACAGAGCCCTCCAGTCGGACAGGGCGGTTACCCCGGCACCCACCCTCTCACGTCTGGCCAAGGACGGGTTCTGCTTCAATAGGGCGTTCGCGAACGGACCCAACACGCCCTCCAGTTTCCCGACCCTCCTGACCGGCACGTACCCAGCGATGTACGGCGGGTACCGGTACCTCGACGAGCGGCGACCCTTCCTCTCTGCCACCCTGCAGGACGCAGGTATGCGAACGGTGGGGTACCACTCCAACCCCCACCTGGGCCCGGAGAAGAACTACAACCACGGGTTCGACACGTTCAACGACGGTGCGGAAGACGACGACGACGCTCGTACGATAAAGAACTTCGTCGACGAGCAGGTGCCGTCCGACTCACGACTTTACACCGTCCTGCGGCGCATCTGGCACTACGTGACGATGAAGACGGAGACCTCCGCGTACGCGCCGGCGACAGAGATAACGGACCGGGCCATCGACTGGCTGGAGTCCGACTGGGACGGCCACTCGCCCTACTTCATGTGGCTCCACTATATGGATGTCCACTACCCGTTCACGCCGCCGGACCGGTTCCTCGAAGACATCGATGTCGACCCGCTATCGACCCGGCGGACCGCCGACCTCAACGGCCGGATGCAGGAGGATCCTGACTCGCTGACCGCGGAGGACCAGTCGGACTTGCTCGATCTCTACGATGGAGAGATTCGCTACATGGATCACAACCTGAACCGGCTTCTCGAAAAACTCGAAGCACAGGATGCCCGCGAGGACACGACCGTCGTCGTGACGGCGGACCACGGCGAGGCGTTCGGTGAACACGACCGCTACGGTCACCATCCCTACAACTACGACGAACTCCTCCACGTCCCGCTGGTGTTCGACGTGCCAGGCCGTGATGGTCGGCAGATCGACCAGCAGGTGTCGCTCATCGACGTACCCCCGACACTGTACGACCTGCTGGGCGTCGAGACGCCCGAGGCCGTCCAGGGGCGCAGTCTCGAACCGCTGATGGCTGGCGAGGAGCGCGAGGAGCAAGTCGTCGTTTGTACCGCCTCGGGCGGCGGGATGCTCGCCACCCGAACTCCGGAGTGGAAACTCCTGTGGGACCGCGAGGCCGACACCGTGGAATTGTACCACCTCACCGAGGACCCCGGCGAAGAACACGACGTGAGCGCGGAGAGTCCCGAAATCGTCGAGCAATTCCGCGCTCTGCTGGAAGACCACGCTGCCGAGGCTCGAGCTACCGATACCGACCTCCCCGAGGTCGAAGAGAGCGACGAGGTGAAACAGCGGCTCGAGGACCTCGGATACGTTGAGTGAGGGAACTCCCATCCCGAGTGCTCAGAGATAGCCCAGGTCCTCGAGCCGATTCTGAACCTGTTCGCCCTGGGCCTGACTGGTCTCGCCGGCCCGTATCTCGCGGCGCTCGCCGTCCAGCACGGCCCACGGTATCTCGACGAGTTCGGGGAGGCGGAGACGGGGTTTGTGGCCGCCCAAGCCCAGTTTGTCGGCGATCCCGGTCGCGTGGATCTGGCCGTGGTCAGCGGTGACGACGGTTTTTCCAGGCACTACTTCGATGATATCGTCGGCGAAGGGCAAGACGTATTCGAGGTTCTCAGTGTAGGCCCGCCAGTGACGCCGTTCGTCGTCAGGGTCGTCGCCGATGTCGCTTCCGATGTAGGGCCCGTGTGGTTGCATGAAGTGGACGATCAGCCGCTTGTCGGGGAATTCTTCGTGGGCTTCGATGGCGGCGTCGCGGACGACTTCGGGGCGGACGACGCCCGCGTCGTCGTCGAAGTCGGTCTCCCAGAGTTCGACCACGTGGTGGAAGGCGTCGCCGGCTTCGAGTGCGGTGTGCGGGTTGGCCGAGACGTATACCGTGTCCCCGAACGAACCTCCCTGGAAGTTCCGGCGGGTCCACTCGCTGGAGTGGCTCCCGAGGCTGACGCGGGACTGGTACTCGTCGAAGCGGTCGAGATCGACGGTCCGCTCGAAGCAGTCCGCTCGGCAGGCGTCGAGGACGATCATCGTGTCCCAGTCCTCCTCCATGACGCGCACCGCCTCGTCGTACCCGGGATACCCCGGATAGAGCCTGGTCGCCGTACCGAAGACGAACGGGACGAACACCCGGTTTCGCCACCAGTTGAGCGAGGTGAAGTTCTTGCGCACCTCGGAGAGGGCGTGTCGCGGATCGAGACCCATCACCCGTAGGTGCCAGAGCGGCCGAGTTAGGTGTGTTGGTTTCCCGAACGGTCCACTCTCGCCACCGTCAATTCGCGAGCCAGCGGATGAGCCCGTCGACCCGTCCAAGCGGGAGGCCGTACTGTTCCTCGGCCGACCGGATGATCATCACGTCGGTCTCCGAGAGCCCGAAGACCAGCAACACCGCGACGACGTAGGCGGTCGCAGTCACGCCCGTGATGCCGACCAGCCAGAGGACGGTTCCAGGCGTCGCCGGCGCGACGACTGTCCAGACGATCGCGAGGAAAGGGACGGCCAGGGTGACCGACCGAGTGGCGCGCCAGGACAGCGGCGTCTCGTCGAGCGCGAGGTAGACCTGGATCGCGGCCAGGCCGTCCCGCAGGAGGAAGGAGGCGGTCGTCGCGACGGCCGCGCCGACGATGCCCATGCGCGGGATGAGCACGACGTTGAGGGCGAGGTTCGTGACGGCCGCGAGGGCGCTGTTGAACGAGAGTACCTTCGAGCGGCCGACCGCCTCCAGGATCGAATTGTGGATGCTCAGGACGTTCTTCACGGCGAACCCGACGGCGAGGATCGTCAGGACCGTCCCGCCCGCGGCGTACTTCGAGCCGTAGATGACGCCGATGAAGTCGGTCGCGAACACGCCCAGCGGCACCAGGGCACAGACGCTGGCGACGAGCAACCACCGCACGACCGCCCGGAACATCGCCATCACGTCCGCGACGGCACCGTCGCTCTCCAGCCGACTCGCGATGGGCGACCCCAGGAAGTTCACCGCCGTCGAGAACATGCCCATGAAGCTCACGGCCGCGTAGGCGACGCCGTAGACGCCGGTCGCCGCGTCACCGATGAAGTACAGCACCAGGAAGATGTCGATACTCCGGTAGACGAAGCTCGACACACCGGTGACGGTGAACGGCAGGGAGTAGCGGGTCAGCTCCTCGATCCGGTCGCGGTCGAACGCGGTGCGGGTGCGCGGGAGCGTCCGGTGCAACAGGACCAGTCCGATGGTCGCGCTGACGACGTACGGGACGGCGTAGGCCCCGGCCAGTCCGGCCTGATCGGCACCGTACAGGACGGCGGCGACGACGAGCCCGATGCGAACGATGGGGTGGACGATGTTCTTGACCAGCACCCAGTAGGTCGACCGCTCCTGGCCGCGGATGCCGCCGACCGCGACGTTCAACAGCGTCGCGAACGGGATCGCGGCACCGAACACGCGGATACTGACCGTGACGTTCGGGTTGCCGAACACCTCGCTGGCGATGAAAGCGGCGTTCGTCGCGACGGCGACACCCAGCGCCGTCGAGGTCGCAAGCGAAAGCACGACGGTCACCAGCGCGAGCATGCGCTTCTCGCCCGTTTCGACCCGCGGGAGGTACCGCGTCAGTCCCGACGCCAGGCCGAGACCGGCGAGAATGGCTCCGATGTCCAGCAGCGCCGTCCCTGCAGTCAGACCACCGAAGTCGGCGGCCGAGAGGTAGCGCGCGGCGACGACCTGCGCGACGAACGCGATGAGGAGTTCGAGGAACAGCCCGATGGTGACGACGCTCGCCCCCTTGACCACGTCGCGGATCGCCTGATCGGTATCGCTCATTCGATCACCTGCCGCAGGTCCCGCTCGTACCGCTCGTACAGCGCCGGCCAGGAGAACTCGGTCTCGACGGCCGCCCGGCCCTGCCGGCCCAGACGGTCGCGCTCCCCCGCGTCCGGCGTCAGTCGGTCCAGCGCGTCCGCCAGATCGGCGGGCTGGTGGGGGTCACAGAGCAGGCCCGTCCCGCCGTCCTCGATCACTTCCGGGACACCGCCGACGCGAGTGGCGACCACCGGTGTGGCCGTCGCCTGCGCTTCGAGGACGACGCGGGGCAGTCCCTCGGTGTGAGAGGGGAGCGCGAACGCGTCGAACTCGTGGTACAGCGCCGGGATCTGCTCGTACGGGACGGAGCCGAGGAACGTCGCCTGTTGGCCGAATCGTCCTTCCAGCCGGTCCCGATCCGGCCCGTCGCCGGCCACCAGCAGGTGCCAGTCCCGTTCCGTCCGCTCCAGTGCGTCCGCCAAGTCGTCGAGGCCCTTGTAGGGCTGGAGGCCGCCGACGAAGCCGACCACGAGTCCGTCATCCGCCGGGAGCTGGTCCCGGAACCGGTCGGCCAGCGGCGTCGGTACCCGGTCCGGGTGGAACCGGTCCACGTCGACGGCGTTGCGAACGTCGAAGATGCGGTCGGGAGCGACACCACGCTCCCGCAACTGGTCGCCGATGTGAGCACAGACGACGAGGTAGCCGTCGTGCGGGGCGCGGAGCCGTGCCCCGAACGACGCCAGATCGAGGCGTCCCCTCAGGCCCTCGACCGGCGGGTCCAGACTCGACCCGACGTGGACGACGTGGGGGACGCCCAACCGTCGGGCGGCGAACAGTCCCGGGAGGTAGGTCTTGCGCGTCTTCGAGACGATCACGTCCACGTTCCGTCGGTCGCCGATCCGGACGGCGTGGCCGAGCGTCCGGAGCGGTCCGTCGACGAACCGGGTCCGTGGCGACACCGAGAGCTGGAACGGGCGTTCCGGCGCGTCGTTCCAGTCGAGCAGGGTCACGTCGTGGCCCCGGTCACGGAGACCGGTGACGACGTTCCGGACGTGAATCGCGCCCCCTCGGACCATCGCGTCGGAAAACGAGATGGCCTCTTCGGTGAGATAGAGGACGCGCATGTTCCGAGACGTGGAGGGGCAGCTAATATATCCCGCGGTCCGCACCGATCAGTCCGGATACTCGGCGACGCTCTCGTGTTCCCAGACGAGATCGAAGTACCGCTGGAGTCCGGCGACGAACGACCCGTTGTCGGTCAGTGCGGCCTGGCGCATGTGGAGGGGCACGTCTTTCTCCTCGACGAGGATGATCGCGCGTCCGGCCTCGTAATCCATGCTCGGATCGGCGACGGTCCCGCGCCAGGGGAGCTGTTCCTCGCTGAACCGCAGGTCGACGGACGGGTACGTCGCCCGGAGTTCCGCGACGATCTCGGCCTGGATCGGCCGGTTCTCGGCTTCCAGCAGGTCGGGATGGAGAAAGAGCGCGTCCACGTCGATCCCGCGGTCGATGGCGTCCTCGAAGGCCGGCCGAACCGAGTCGAAGTACTCGAAACTCTTGGTGATGATCCGGACGCGTTCGTCGGCCTCGTGGTAGAGCTGGCGGGTCTCGCGTTCGCTCGGCTGGCCCACGTCGACGACGTGGAACAGTTCTTCGGTCGGCGTGATGTCCTCGCTGGCGCGCTCGAAGCGTGGCTGAAACTCCGCGAGGAACTCCTCGCGCACCTCCTCGAGTTCCTGGACGAATCCCTCGAACTCCTGGCGTCGGTTCTCTTTGGCCCGTTCCAGGATCGTGTCGGGCGATTTCGGCTGGTACTCCTTGGGCCGACCGGGGATGATCTTGATGAATCCGCGATCCGACAGCGAGTCCAGCACGCCGTAGATGCGGGCCTTCGGGATGCCCGTCGCCTGTGCCAGGTTCGGGGCCGTCGTCCGTCCCAGCGTCAGCAACTCCTGCAACGCCGTCGCCTCGTACTCGGTCAGGCCGAGTCGGTCCAGCAGGCCGACCGCTTCGTCGGTCATACCTCGGCCTGTCGCCGGCCGGCCTTGTAAACTCGCCGAAAGGTATTTATCGCTCGTCAACGAACTGGTTACTCACAGACTGAGTAACTATGTCGGACGACCTTGCACAACAGGAGGCGGACGAGCATCTGGACGGCGTGAGCGACGGGTGCGGGTGTACCGAGATGTGGGAACACATGAGCGAACACCGCGACGAGGGGTGAGAATCGCGCCGCCACGGGTCGGTTCGGGAGTCGGGAACCGTACCTTTTTGCGGCCACCGTAACGATAGAGCGACGATGCCCGACCGCTCGGAGGTCTGTGTGCTGGTGCCGACGCTCAACGAGGCCGAGACTATCGGTACTGTCATCGAGTCCTTCTCCGAGCACGGCTTCGAGAACATCCTCGTGATCGACGGCGACTCCACGGACGGCACCCGCGATATCGCCCGCGACCACGGGGCCAGGGTGATCGTCCAGTCGGGGACGGGGAAGGGGCAGGCGGTCCGCGAGGCGCTCCGCCACGTCGAGGCCCCCTACATTCTGATGCTGGACGGCGACGCCACGTACCGCGTCGAGGACGCCGAGGCGATGCTCGAACCGCTGTTTTCCGGGCGTGCCGAACACGTCATCGGCGACCGGTTCGCAGACATGGAGTCGGGGGCGATGTCCCGGCTCAACAGGACGGGCAACCGGATCATCAACCGGGCGTTCCGCTGGATTCACGGCCGGAACCTCGAAGACATCCTGAGCGGCTATCGCGCGTTCACCCGCGAGTCGGCCGAGCGGCTCACACTCACCGAAACGGGGTTCGGGATCGAGACCGAGATGGCCGTCGAGTGCGTCAAACACGGCGTCCGGACGGAGGTGGTCCCGATCCGGTACGAAGCCCGACCCGACGAATCGGAGACGAACCTCCACCCGTTCCGTGACGGCGCGACGATCATCCTGACGCTGTACCAGATGGCCAAGACGAACAACCCGCTCTTTTATTTCGGGAGCGTCGGCGCACTCAGTTCGCTCGTCGGGTTCGTCCTGGGTGGGTACGTCGCCTACGACTGGTTCGTTCCGCCCCGCACGTCACACGAGGTCATCGCTATCGTCAGCGTGTTCTCGATTCTCGTCGGGGTGCAGCTCCTGATCTTCGGCGTCCTCTCGGACATGATCGTCGCGTTGAACCGCGAGCAGACCCGCCGACTCGAAGAACTGGCCGAGCAACTGGGTGGTGAGCGACCCGACACGGTGGCCGAGGACCCTGCCCCACGGGCACCGGCTAACGGGGCAGCCGACGCGGACGGCGACCCGGAGGCCGACGAACTCGCGTCCGCCGACGAACGCGATTAGAAGGGGACGAGCGCTCGCAGCTGCATCAGGACACTCGAGGAAGCCGATTCGCGCATCTCCTCGAACACCGGGTGAAGCGCGTTCAGGAATTCCTGTTCGGTCTCGAAGTACTCCTTGCCCGAGCGGTCGATGGCCTCCTCGACAGTGACCGTGTTCCCGGTCGCGTTGTAGGGAATCTTGCGGTCGCCGAGCGTGGCGACGATGCTGTCTTTGTCCGCCGGGAACGCCACCCCTGCCTCCGAGAGCCGGGCGTCCAGCGCCGCGATGCCGAACTCGATGGCATCCGGTTCGTCGTCGTCCTGTTGTGGTGGCCGAACTCCCATCGTTGTCTCCTTTCGCTTCCAGCCCCGAAAACCCTATCCCTCGCCGTTCGACCCCAGGACTGTTGACAGGTAGACCAGCGACAACACAACCCATTTCCGGGCGGTCGACCTCCAAGCCCACATGACAGACTACACCACCGTCTCGATCCCCCAGGACCTGGCCGACCGCGTCGAGGAGACCATCGAGGGCACCAGCTTTTCGAGTACGAGCGATCTGGTGCGGTTCCTGCTCCGGAGTATCGTCATTCAACACGAGAAACGCGGCGAACTCACCGAGTCGGAGTTCCAGGAGATAACCGAACAGCTACAGGATCTGGGCTATCTGGACTAGGCGACCCGTTCCTCGGGCGGTTCGGCGTCGACGACCTCCAGATCCTTCCGGCGGCCGCTCCGGTCGAACGCCGCCAGCGACTCTTCCTCGTACGGCGGCACAGCCACGAAGACGACTTCGGCGAGGTCGTCACGCTCGGAAATCGACAGGTCGCCGACGGGATGGGAGACGAACAGTCCCTGCGTCTGTCCCGGGGGCGTTCCGAGGTCGATGCCGAACACCGCGCCGACGGAGCCGCCGGCTTCGGGCATGTAGAAGTGTGTGAACACCGGCGTCTCCGGCGGCAGGTCGGCCTCGTCGAGGTCGCTTGCCGGTGACACCGAGAGCCGGATCGTGGTCGATTCCGGATCACGGTCCTCTCCCAGCCTGAGCAGCGTCTCGGCCAACCCCCGCGTGATGTAGACCACAGTGGCTGTTCGAGACACGGCGATTTAATTGCATCGTCATCTCGATTCCCCAACCGCGGGCCGACGACCCGACGGCGACACGGAATACGCTACCAATCGACTGGACGGTGGTATCTCCCTGGCAACACGTTTTTGCCTGTCAAACCATAACATATAACAGACGATGCACGACCTGACCGCGTTCCAGCGCGACGTGCTGTACGTCCTTGCCGGACTCGACGAGGCTTACGGGTTGGCGATCAAGTCCGAACTGGAGGGGTACTACGAAGGTGAGGTCAACCACGGACGGCTCTACCCGAACCTCGACGATCTGGTCGAACGCGGCTACGTCGAGAAAGGGCAGATCGACCGCCGGACCAACTCCTACGAGTTGACCGATGCCGGCACGGAGACCCTCTCGGACCGCCGGGAGTGGGAGGATTCGTACCTCGACGATCTGGAAGTCGTGACAGCCTGAGTCAGCCGAAGACGAACTCCTTGCCGATCTTCGCGTAGAGTGCGGGTGTCCGAGAGCGCGACCCCGACACCGCGTCGTGGAGCGCCTCGGTCGCGTCCTCGTGAATCCCGGTTCCGTGTCCGACCAGTACAGTCCCGGGCGAGAACCGCTTGAGCTTCGTCGGCGGTTTGAGCCGGAGCGCCGGGTGAACGCCCAGGCGTTCCGAGGACGACAGGAAGTAACTCGCCGACCCGACCGATTCCGGGACGAGTAACTCGCCGTGGTCCTCGATGGAGACGGCGGCCTCCTGCCAGAACCGGTTGTCGATGAGTTTGTGAACCCCGACTCCCGTGTCGTCGAGTTCGACGTGGACGCGCTCGACCGGCGCGTCGAGTTCGCCGGCGACCCCGTCCATCCAGTCGGGCACGTACACCGGTACGTCGTGGCGGTTGGCGACCTCGGCCGAATCGCGTTTGTGTCGATCCAGCAGGATCAGGACGCCTGCGACCTCGCCGAACTCCGCGAGCAGGTCGTCGAGTCCGCCCACGTCGACCGGATCGACGACGTACACGTCCCCGTCGACCTCGAAGGCGTGGCTGGCACGCTGCATCCGTTCGTTGGGGTAGGCCATCCACCCGACGCCGTGTTCGCGGCGGTCGATCTCGCGATACTCCGTCGCCGGTCCCGAGCCTTTCATCGGCATATATCGGCCGTACGGGGCCACGACTCAAAAATAATCGTAAACTGGCAACGACCCCTCGGCTGTTGGCTACCAGTGTACACTCCGGCTCCCGGCCGGGCGTCGCCACGGCGTTCCCCGTCGCCCACCGTTAAGGCCGGACGGAACCAAGTGCAGGTATGCTCACGGATCTGCGCTGGCTCGCGCTGGAGGCCAAGTACCTCGATCGCGCCCAGTCGTTCTACGAGTCGTTTCTCGATCTGGACGTGCGACGCGACCGGGAAGCTGAAGTGGTGCTGGCCGCCGGCGAGACGGATCTGATCCTGCGCCGTCCGACCGCCGTCCCACGGGGCGGCGTCCACACCCACTACGCGTTCTCGACGCCGCCGGCGGCCTACGACGGCTGGTGGGACCGTCTCTCGGAGTCATTCGACCTCGTGGAACACCAGTTCGGGGACGCCAAGTCGCTGTACTTGTACGACGTGGACGGGAACTGCGTCGAAATCGGCCAGCGCGACGAGGGAACCGCGACGGACGGCATCACCGGCATCTTCGAGGTCGTGGTCGAAGTCGCCGACCTCCAGCGCGCGGAGGAGTTCTACCGCGACCTCGGGATGGAACTGATGGGACGGGGTGACGACCGCAAGCGAGTTCGGCTGACCGCGGGGCCGTTCGACTTCGAACTGTGGGAACCGCAGCTCGGCCTCGCGGACGGACGCGGCGGGGTCCACGTGGACGTGGGGTTGGGGGTCGAGGATCGCGACGCGGTCGTCGAATCCGTGCGTGAGCAGGCACGGTCGGTGACCGAACTGGGCGAAGGTATCCGACTCGAAGATCCCGACGGGCACCGGGTGACGCTCGTCTGAGCCCCTGAAAGCGGTTCCGTGTGGCTTCACCGGCTGAAGCCAGCCACGACCAGGAGGCCGACACAACGCATATCAGCGAGCTGGGAGATGGATCACATATCGTGTCCGACGTGCGAGATCCCGAGGGGCTCGCGGATCTACTCGGTGACGAGTGCGTGCGCACCATCCTCGTGGAGGCGAAAAAGGAGCCTCGCTCCGCGTCCGAACTCAGCGACCGCGCAGGCGTCTCGGAGCCGACGGTCTATCGCCGCCTCGAACGACTTCGCGAGTACGATCTGGTTACCGAAGAGATTCAGCCAGTCACCGACGGCAAAAACTACAAACTGTACCGGACACGGCTCGACGGTATCGAACTCGATCTCGACGAGGATGGGTTCGAGATAACGATCTCGCGTCGTGATCGGATGCGCGACCGCTTCGTGCAGTTCGTAGAGGGACCCTGATATGCTCGAAATACTGCTCCAGTCGACCGACCTCGAAACGCTCCGTGTCGTCCGCCAGGCCAGCGAAGCGATCGTCGTTCTGTTCGGGGTGGCGATCAGCTACATCGCCTACACCGCGTACCGCGAGAACCAGAGCCGTCCCATGTTGTTCATCGCGATCGGGTTCGTTCTGGTGCTGTTCGTTCCGGGCATTCTGGCGCTCTTGCTGTACGTCCTGCTGAACGTCCCCGCTCCGATCGTCAACAGCGCCAACCAGTTCGTCGAGATCGCCGGTCTGGGGCTGATTCTGTACGGACTGTGGACGCCACGTCGGGACTGAACCAGACCGCCTGTGATCGGCGACGGCCCGCTGGCGTCCAGATCGACGCACGTGCCGTGCTGTCCGTGCCGGGACGGTCCATCCCCGAGGAGACTCGCCAGTCAGTCCCGGGACTCCCAGGTTGCCAGGTCGGTCTGGAGACCGAGCCCGCCACAGCGGTATCGAGCCCACGCCAGCGTGGCGGCGACGCCGACGACGACGGTCGCCGCGTTGACCGCCCCGGGAATCCCGACGATGGCGTTCGGGCCGGTAAACGTGAGATCGAGAACGCTCGGGACCCGCTCGCTCTCGACCATCGTGAGCCCGAACAGGGTGTTGCCGGCGAAGTTGTAGGCGATATGGAGCCCGAGCGGTAACGCGAGGTCGCCGGTGACGACGTACGCGGTTCCGAGTAAGCCACCTCCGATCAGGCTCCAGAACAGAAATGCCACCGGCGAGGTGACCTGACCGAAGTGCACCACCGCGAACACCGCCGACGAGACGGCCCAGGCACCGATAAGGGCGGCCCGGTTCGATAGGTGACCGAGTCCCTCGGCGGCGTTGGGGATGAACAGGCCACGGAACAGCAGTTCCTCGGAGATTCCGACACAGACCCACGCGACGGTCCATCCGAGGACGACCAGTGTGAACGGAAGCGTGGCGGCTCCGATGTTGACGAAACCGGTCACCTCCACCCACCCGCCAGCGAGGAAGACGACCAGCGCCAGGGCGTGAATCCCGATACCGATCACCAGTCCCGCGAGGAGATGTTGGAGACTGTCGGAGCCGAAGTGGATTCCGTACGCAGACACGGTGCGGCGGTCGACGTATCGCGCCCAGACGATCAGCAGGCCGACGACGAGGGCGGCCCGGAGCGAGTACATCAGAAGGCTCCCCGCGGTCATCCCGAACCGCGGACCGATCACGGAGGCGACGACCTGGGAACCAGCCAGAAAGACGAGAAGCGGTACTAAGACGCGCCAGAACGCTCTGACCCGTCCATGTCTGTGGTTGTAAAACGGTGCGACCAGTGCCTGGCCCGCTCGCCGGAGGGGACTATCGCTCTCTCCGTCGGCCGAGTCGAGGGCCGAACGTGCGGTGTCGTCGCTCGCGTCGGCGGGGGAACTCTGATTCGACATCGCCATTCGGGGGGAGGTGCCGTACACAAACGACAGTACCTGCCTGGCTTCAGACGCTGAAGTCTGGCACAAGCGATGGCGACCACAGTTTCGGGGCCCGAACAGCGTCCGTCGGGCCACTACCCGAGCCGATTGATGCAAGCGGCAGCCCTGTACGGCTCCTCCACTGCATGTCGACGCCGTGGCTGTTCCGTCGCCGTGCATCCCGTACCGAACGGTCCACGGAGACGTGACCGTCCGACGATTCGGTGTTCCTGCCGGGGGACGGGACGAGGTCCCTGTCTCGACCCGTTCCGTTACAGCCGCTCGGTGTCGACGACGACGCCCGGCGGTGTCACGAGCAGGAAGTTCCGAAACCGCATCAATTCGCCGCCCATTTCCGTCACCTGGCGGGCGAATCCGGCGGCGAGTTCGTTCACGTCGCCCTCCACGTCCAGCACGAGTACGGCACCGCCGTCGACCTCCGCGATCCACTCCTCGTCGGGCGTCGAGCCGTCGAGGATGCCGAGCACGATCCGGCTCCCCTCGCGCTCGTCGTCGTCCATCTGGTCCTCGACCGCCTGCAGGTCGAGGTCGAAATCGCTCATACCGGCTCCCTCGCACTGGCCCGGCAAAAACCCCTCGCAACGTCTGACGGGACGCCGTTCAGGTGAATAGCCGGAACGGCCGAAGGATGCGCTGGGGGAGGCCGTCGACCCGCTCACGCGCCCGCCGCCGTTCGGTCCGGAGTGTGTCGGTGAGGCTCCGGTCGTCCAGCCGCGACGTGTAGCGCTCCCCGTCGCGTTCGATCACGTCCAGATCCAGCAGGGTGTCGAGTGCGTCCTCGATCCGCGACCGGGAGAGGTCGAGCGAGTCGTCCAGTTCCGGGACGGATTTCGGCCGTTCGTCGAGGGACTGGCCGACGATGGACGCGTCACCGAACCGGTCCATGGCGTCGGGTGCACCCGGGTCGGTCCGGCCAGCACCGGACTGCAGGTCGTAGACGCCATCGAGTGCCAACCACGCGCCGACGACCAGGAACGCCACTTTGAGAGCGTCGTTGCCACCGGTGAACGCGAGGGCGTACGCGCCCAGTCCGATCAGTGCGAGTCCGAGCGGGAGCTTGCCCCAGCCCCGATTGATCCCGTAGCGCCGCCGGACGTGGGGCCAGACCGTCGCCGCGGTGATTCCGATCGCTGCACCGCCGAGGCCGCCGGCCGAGATGTCGGTGAAATACCAGACGAGGAGGAGCCCGGTGGCCGTACCGGCGAGTTCTAGCGCCAGGGAGTACCGCCGGAGGAGGGCGATGGGCCGCGATTGCAGGGACATAGTCTGATCTGTGGCCCGGAATATAAAAAATCCTGCTGGGGGTCGGCCATGGCAGTTCCCCGTTGGATATATGACAATTAAACGCACACGCCGTGTCGCACGGACAGTTTTATATACGATACGGGGTTTTGGAACAAGTGCTACAATGTCCAACGATACAGAGGGCACGTCGGGATCCCCGGCGGATCGAGTTCTTCCAGGGCACACTGGATTCCACTTCTGAGATAACAGAAGCGCGCATTTTCGACACCACGCTGCGCGACGGTGAGCAGTCGCCACGCACGTCGTTCTCGTACGACGACAAACGCGAGATAGCGGCTGTGCTGGACGACATGGGTACCCACGTCATCGAGGCGGGGTTCCCGGTCAACTCGGACGCGGAGTTCGAGGCCGTCCGCGACATCGCCGAATCCGCACAGAACAGCGAAGTCTGTGGGTTAGCGCGCGTGGTCGACGAGGACGTCGAGGCTGCACTCGACAGCGGCGTCGATCTGGTACACGTGTTCGTGTCCACCAGCGACGTGCAGCTACAGGACTCCATGCACGCCACTCGCGAGGAGGCCAAACAGGCCGCCGTCGAGAGCGTCGAGCGTGTCACGGAAGCCGGCGTCGAGTGTATGTTCTCGCCGATGGACGCCACGCGAACGGACGAAGACTTCCTGATCGAGGTCGTACAGGCCGCCGACGCGGCCGGCGCCGACTGGGTGAACATTCCGGACACCTGCGGCGTCGCCACGCCGCGGCGGTTCTACGACATGGTCGAAAAGGTAGTCGATGCCATCGACGCGCGCGTGGACGTTCACACACACGACGACTTCGGGCTGGCAGCGGCGAACGCCCTGTCGGGCTTCGAAGCTGGCGCGAGCCAGTCGCAGGTGTCGGTCAACGGCATCGGTGAGCGGGCGGGCAACGCGGCCTACGAGGAGGTCGTGATGGCCCTCGAGAGTCTCTACGACGTGGAGACCCACATCGACACGACTCGCATCACCGAGCTGTCGCGGCTCGTCGAGGACCGGTCGTCGATTCCGGTGCCGGCGAACAAGCCGGTGGTCGGCGAGAACGCCTTCTCCCACGAGAGCGGCATCCACGCCGCGGGCGTCATCGAGAACTCGGACACGTTCGAGCCGGGTGTGATGACGCCGGAGATGGTCGGGGCCGAGCGCGAGCTCGTCCTCGGGAAACACACCGGCCAGCACTCCGTCCGGGAGCGGCTGGTCGACGCCGGGTACGACCCCACCGAGGAGGAAGTCCGTGAGGTCACCCGTCGCGTCAAAGACTACGGCGCCGAAAAAAAGCGGGTCACGATGGACGTGCTGGAGAAGTTCGCCCGTGAAGTCGGCGTCACCGAGGAGGAGGTCCGGGTCTAACATGGCCTCCCCTCGCGGTGCTCGCGCCCGTCAGCGGCTGGTAAAGGGCGTGACGACTCGGAAGAATTATATCACTGGACGGGCCTACTCGGCATACGATGACCGCGCGTGCTGGACCCGGGAGCGCCCCCGACCCCAGCGGCGCGCTCGTGATTCTCGCGGGTATCGTAGGGGCCCTGTAGCCCCTACACACGTTCTCACCCCGAATTCTGCAGCACAGTCGGTAGCGACCGGGAGGCGACACATGCAACGACCACGCACACAACGGACGGAGGAACCCACATGAGCGATAGCGCACAGACACCACACGCGGACGAAGTCGAAACGGAAGCGACGGACGACAGACCGGACGAACCCGAGGGCGAGAGCCACGTCGAACCCATCGAGACCGGCGCGGACGCGGTCGTCGCGGCCCTGAAAAACGCCGGCGTCGACTACCTGTTCGGCGTGCAGGGCGGGGCGATCATGCCCGTCTACGACGCGCTGTACAGCGAGTCGGACATGACCCACGTCACGATGGCCCACGAACAGGGTGCAGTCCACGCCGCCGACGCATACGGGATCGTCACCGGCGATCCGGGCGTCTGCATGGCCACTTCGGGCCCGGGTGCCACCAATCTGGTGACCGGCATCGCCGACGCCAGCATGGACTCGGACCCGCTAATCGCGCTGACGGGGCAGGTACCGACCGACCTGGTGGGCAACGACGCCTTCCAGGAGACCGACACCATCGGCGTCACCCAGCCGATAACCAAGTACAACCACTTCGCGGCCTCGCCCGACGAGGTGGGCGACGACGTGAGTACGGCCTTCGCGCTGGCCGACGAGGGCCGGCAGGGACCGACGCTGGTCGACCTGCCCAAGGACGTGACCCAGCCCGAGACCGACGTGGAACCGGGCAAGCCGGAGATGCCGGACACGTACAACCCGCCGGAGAAGGCCGACGAGGACGCCGTCTCCGAGGTGGCCGACGTGATCTCCGACGCCGAGAAACCGATCATCCTGGCCGGCGGTGGCGTGATCAAGGCCAACGCCAGCGACGAACTGCGGGCGTTCGCCAAGGAACACGACATTCCGGTCATGACGACGATGCCGGGGACCGGTGCCTTCGACCAGACCCACGAGCTGTCGATGGGCATCGCCGGCATGCACGGCACCGGCTACGCCAACATGGCGATCACGCTGACCGACTGCATGCTCGCCATCGGGACGCGGTTCGACGACCGGCTGACCGGCGACGTGAAGACGTTCGCGCCGGATGCCGACATCGTTCACGTCGACATCGACCCGGCCGAGATCAGTAAGAACGTCAAGGCCGACTACCCCCTGCTGGGCGACGCCAAGGCGGTGCTGGACCAGCTGGCCGACGCCATGACGGACTCGCCGAGGGCCGAGGCCTGGCGCGAACAGTGCCAGACCTGGAAAGACGAGTACCCGCTGGACTACGAGATGCCCGAGGATCGACCGCTCAAGCCCCAGTACATCGTCGAGCAGTTCGACGAGGCCATGCCCGACGACACCATCGTCACGGCCGGTGTCGGGCAACACCAGATGTGGGCCTGGCAGTACTGGACCTGGACGGAACCCCGGACGTGGGTCACCTCCCACGGCCTGGGGACGATGGGCTACGGGTTCCCCGCGGCCATCGGTGCGAAACTGGCCAAACCCGACAAGGAGGTTATCGCCTTCGAGGGCGACGGCTCCTTCCTGATGACGAGTCAGGAACTCTCCGTTGCGGTGCGGGAGAACCTCGACATCACAATCGTCGTCCTGAACAACGAGGCGGTCGGGATGGTCCGCCAGTGGCAGGACGGCTTCTACGAGGGTCGCCGGATGGCCTCGGAGTATCCGTGGGTGCCCGAATTCGACAAGCTCGCAGAGGCCTACGGCGCTCGTGGCTTCCGGCTGGAAGACTACGACGAAGTCGACGAGGTCATCCAGAAGGCGCTTGCCTACGACGGGCCGGCGGTCGTCGACGCGATCATCGACCCCGAAGAGAACGTGTACCCGATGGTGCCCAGCGGCGGTGACAACAGCCTGTTCGCGCTGTCGGAAGACCATCTGGACGAGATCTGACGATGACAGGGAAACTTCCAGGGCCGGGCCCGGGCGAGCGGATGCGACCCGAGGGCCGGCGCAACGAGGACGGTATTCGCATCGACCCCGAAGCGGAGGCGAAACACGAACCGCGCCGCGCGGTGCTGTCGGCGCTGGTCGAACACGAGCCCGGCGTCCTGGCGGAGGTGTCGGGCCTGTTCAGTCGGCGGCAATTCAACATCGAGAGTCTCACGGTTGGTACAACCGTGGACGAGAGCCGGGCGCGCATGACGATCGTCATCGAGGAGACCCGACCCGGGATTCAGCAGGCGAAAAAGCAGCTGCGGAAGCTGATCCCCGTGATCTCGGTGCGGGAACTGGACCACGATTCGATACAGCGTGAACTGGTGATCGTGAAGGTCAACGGCGAGGAACCGGACAAAGTTCACGCTATCACCGAGATGTACGGCGGCGAGACCCTCGACGCCGGGCCCCGAACGATCACCGTCGAGATCACCGGCAACGTCCAGAAGATCGACGACGCCATCGACGCGTACAAGCAGTTCGGCATCCGGGAGATCGTCCGGACGGGCTACGCCGCGCTCTCCCGCGGCGAACAGCAGACGGCGGAAGTCGAAGACGAAGTGAAACTGACTGCGGACACAGAGGTGCCAGCAGACGATGACTGACGAATTTACCAGCGAGATCTACTACGACGAGGATGCCGACGTATCGAACATCGAAGATAAGACCGTGGCCGTACTGGGCTACGGGAGCCAGGGCCACGCCCACGCGCTCAACCTCCAAGACAGCGGTGTCGACGTGGTCGTCGGCCTCCGGAAGGGGTCGTCCTCGCGCGAGGCCGCCAAAGACGAAGGGCTCGAAGTGACGACGCCGGTCGACGCGGCGTCCCAGGGCGACATCGTGAAGATGCTCGTTCCCGACACCGTTCAGCCCGCGGTCTACGACCAGATCCGCGACGAACTCGACGCCGGCGACACGCTCCAGTTCGCCCACGGGTTCAACATCCACTACGGCCAGATCGAGCCCCCGGAAGACGTGGACGTGACCATGGTCGCGCCCAAGTCTCCGGGCCACCTCGTGCGCCGGAACTACGAGAAAGGCGAGGGGACGCCCGGCCTGCTGGCCATCTATCAGGATGCGACGGGCGAGGCCAAAGCGGAGGGGCTGGCCTACGCGAAGGCCATCGGCTGTACGCGTGCCGGCACGATCCAGACCACGTTCCGCGAGGAGACCGAGACCGACCTGTTCGGCGAGCAGGCCGTCCTCTGTGGCGGCGTGACCGACCTCGTGAAGGCCGGCTTCGAGACGCTCGTGGACGCGGGCTACTCCCCGGAGATGGCCTACTTCGAGTGTCTGAACGAACTCAAACTCATCGTCGATCTGATGTACGAGGGCGGCCACATGGAGATGTGGAACTCCGTCTCCGATACCGCCGAGTACGGCGGCCTAACCCGCGGCGAGTCGGTCATCGACCGCGAAGGGATGGAAGAGATCCTCGAGGGCGTCCAGAACGGCGAGTTCGCCCGCGAGTGGATCAACGAGAACCAGGCCAACCGGCCGGCCTACAAGCAGTACCGACAGGCCGAACAGGACCACCAGATCGAGGCGGTCGGCGAACGCCTGCGCGACCTCTTCGCATGGGACGAGGAGCAAGAATGACCGAGGAATCCGACCGACAGACGATGCGCGACGTGGACCACACACCGCCACACGGCGAAGGCGCGGAGCGTGCCTTCGAGCGTGGCACCGAAGGACGAGCTGAGACAGCATGAGTGACAATACGCTGTACGACAAAGTCTGGGATCGACACAAGGTGACGACGCTGCCAAACGGGCAGGATCAGCTGTTCGTTGGCCTGCACCTCATCCACGAGGTCACGAGCCCGCAGGCGTTCGGGATGCTCCAGGAACGGGACCTGGAGGTCGCCCGGCCAGACCTGACGCTGGCGACCGTCGACCACATCGTCCCCACCGCGGACCAGTCCCGGCCCTACAGCGACGACGCGGCCGAAGAGATGATGTCCGAACTGGAGGAGAACGTCCGTGACGCGGGCATCGAGTTCCTCTCGCCGGAGACCGGCGAGCAGGGCATCGTCCACGTCATCGGCCCGGAGCAGGGACTGACCCAACCCGGCAAGACCATCGTCTGTGGCGACAGCCACACCTCCACCCACGGCGCGTTCGGCGCGCTGGCGTTCGGCATCGGGACCAGCCAGATCCGTGACGTGCTGGCGACCCAGACCATCGCGATGGAGAAACAGAAGGTCCGGAAGATCCAGGTCGACGGCGAACTCGCCGAGGGCGTCGAGGCCAAGGACATCATCCTGGAGATTATCCGCCGTCTGGGCACGGAGGGCGGCGTCGGCTACGTCTACGAGTACGCCGGCGAGGCCATCGAGGATCTGGGCATGGAGGGACGGATGTCGATCTGTAACATGTCCATCGAGGGTGGCGCTCGCGCGGGCTACGTCAACCCCGACGAGACCACCTACGAGTGGCTGGAGCAAACGGACTACTTCCAGGAGCACCCCGAGAAATTCGAGGAACTCAAGCCGTACTGGGAGTCCATCCGCAGCGACGACGACGCGGAGTACGACGACGTGGTCCACATCGACGCGAGTGAACTGGAACCCGTCGTCACGTGGGGCACCACGCCCGGCCAGGGCGTGGGGGTCACCGATCCCATCCCGGAACCCGAGGACCTCCCGCCAGAGAAACAAGACACCGCCCGGCGCGCCCAGGAACACATGCGCGTCGAACCCGGCGACACGATGGAGGGCTACGACATCGACGTGGCCTTCCTGGGGTCGTGTACGAACGCCCGCCTGCCCGACCTGCGACGCGCAGCGGAGATCGTCGAGGGCCGTCAAGTCCCCGACGACGTGCGCGCGTTCGTCGTCCCCGGCAGCCAGCGCGTCCAGCGGGCTGCCGAGGAGGAAGGGCTGAAGGATGTCTTCACCGAGGCCGGCTTCGACTGGCGCAACGCCGGCTGTTCGATGTGTCTGGGGATGAACGAGGACCAGCTGGAGGGTGACGAGGCCTGTGCCTCCTCCTCGAACCGGAACTTCGTCGGCCGCCAGGGGAGCAAGGACGGTCGGACGGTCCTGATGAACCCCCAGATGGTCGCCGCGGCGGCGATCAACGGGGAAGTGACTGACGTGCGCGATCTCGAGGAGGTGGTCAGTGTATGAGTCGGGAGGCTGATGAGGTAGAGATCCCCGAAGTCAAGGAAGTCACGGGCTCGGGGATCCCGATCCGCGGGAACGACATCGACACCGACCAGATCATTCCGGCGCGGTTCATGAAGGTCGTCACCTTCGACGGCCTCGGGGAGTTCTCCTTCTTCGATCAGCGGTTCGACGACGAGGACGAGCCCAAGGACCACCCGATGAACGAGGATCGGTTCCAGGACGCCAATATCATGGTCGTCAACGCGAACTTCGGCTGTGGCTCGTCCCGCGAACACGCGCCCCAGGCGCTGATGCGCTGGGGCATCGACGCGTTCATCGGCGAGTCCTTCGCCGAGATCTTCGCCGGCAACTGTCTCGCACTCGGGATGCCGACGGTGACGGGCGACCAGGAGACCATCGAGGACCTGCAGAACTTCGTCGACGAGAACCCTGACGCCGAGATCGACATCGACGTGGCCGACGAAACTGTGACCTACGACGGCAAGACCGTCGACGTGACCGTCGACGAGGGCCAGCGGAAGGCCCTCGTGGATGGCATCTGGGACACGACGGCCCTGATGAAGGCCAACCAGCAGGCCATCTCCGAGACGGCCGACGGCCTGCCGTACGTCTGAGCCGGCACTCGGGACAGCCTGCGGATTTTCGATTCGGAATCTCGCCGACGATAGCCAGGGCTGTCGTCGCGTCGTTCCGAGAAACCGCAAGCCTATTCGCTCGGGCGGTCGCCCGACGTGGTAATGACACACCGGATCGCGGTCATCCCCGGCGACGGTATCGGCGGCGAAGTCGTCCCTGCGGCCATCGAGGTCCTCGAAGCACTCGATCTCGGCTTCGAGTTCGTCGACGGCGAGGCGGGCGACTACGTGAAAGAAGAGCGCGGCGAGGCGCTCCCACAGGAGACCTACGACCTCGCGGCCGAGGCCGACGCGACGCTGTTCGGCGCGGCGGGCGAGACCGCCGCGGACGTGATCCTCCCGCTCCGGGAGGCCGTCGACTCGTTCGCAAACGTTCGCCCGGCCCGCGCGTACCCGGGCGTGGACGCGGTCAAGCCCGCGACCGACCTCGTGTTCGTCCGGGAGAACACGGAGGGCGTCTACGCCGGCATCGAGGACGACCTGACCGACGACGTGACAACGCTCACGCGGCTCATCACCGAGTCGGCCTCCCGGCGGATCGCCGAATTCGGCTTCGAGTACGCCGAGGCGAACGGCTTCTCGGACGTGACGGTGGCACACAAGGCAAACGTCATGCGAAAGACCGATGGGCGATTCCTCGAAGCCTGTGAGGCCGTCGCCGGGGAAGGCGACTACGAGTACGACGAGGCGCTGATGGACGCGTTGGCGATGCACCTCATCATGCACCCCGAAGACTACGGGGTGGTGATCTGTCCGAACCTCGCGGGCGATATGCTCTCGGACCTGGCGGCTGGACTCGTTGGTGGGCTCGGCCTGCTCCCGAGCGCGAACATCGGGCCGGACAACGCGCTGTTCGAGCCGGTCCACGGGTCGGCACCGGACATCGCGGGCGAGGGCATCGCGAACCCGGCGGCGATGATCCTGAGCGCGGCGATGATGCTCGATCACATGGGCTACGGCGGGGAGGCGACGCAGGTCCGGGATGCAGTTACGGCCGTGCTGGAGGACGGGCCGCGGACGCCGGATCTTGGCGGCGATGCGTCGACTGCCGACGTGACCGAGGCGGTGCTGGACGCGCTGTAGGCGAGCCGATTACGGGTCCCACGCCGGCCGGCAGCGGTCGGAGCAAAACGAGTGAAAGAGGAGGGCCCCGTCGGTCTCCACCGGGACCGAAGCGACGTGGAACTTAACTGAATGGGGGGAGTCAGTGTCGGTGTATGCCAACCGTCGATCTCGACGAGGAGACCATCGAACGACTGGACGGCCTCCGGGTCGAAGACGAGAGCTACGACGAGGTCATCAACGAACTCATCAACATCTACCAGGCCGAGGAGCTGACGCTGTTCCGGGGCAGCGACGAGGACTACTGATCCGACTCGGCGGCCGCGGCCCGGACCGTACTCCACCGGCCGGTCTCTTCGAGGTGTGCCTGTAACTCCGTGGCGTACTCGTCGGCCAGCCGCTCGGCCGTCGCCAGTCGCTCCTCGTCGAGGTCGTCGTCAGCGCCCCCGCCTCCCAGCCCGAGGGCCTGCTTGATTCCACCGATCACACCATCGCCGTCACCCCCACGTCCACCCGGTCCGCCCGAACCGCCTGGCCCGGCCATCGGATGTTCGTCCATCGAGTCCAGTTCCGGGAGGACCGACGGGAGCGCGGACGTGTCGGCGACGAGCTGTGCCGCGTCGTCGTCGGTCGGCTCTTCGATCTCGAATTCGATGGCGGTCATGACCAGTCCCCACTGCTGGCGGGAGAACGGTGACGACTCGACGCGGTCGGTGAACTGCTGGTCGACCGTCATCCGGTCGCCGACGATCCGGTCGGTCCAGTGTTCCATGTATCGAGTGTGGCGGCCGAGTGGCTTCAGCGTTGTCACGGACGCGTCGCTCGATGGTCGGTCACGAAGAAACGGAGTCCGCGGCGGACGATGCGTGTCGGTGCCACCCCCACGTGGCAACTGGGTCCCCACCCATGGTGCGTCGTCCGACAGGCCGAAGCCTGTAACACGGTGCCCCCTCGGTCGCCGGTCCCACCCCCCGACCGAAGTAGCAACTAACTCAATTCGCCCATCCCCACTGATAGTGTCGCCGGTTATGGACGGTCGTTTATGACAGTGGGGGTCGCTGACACGCCGCCACCATCGAAAAAAACAGCGCCGTCTCAGTTACAGCTCGTCCAGATCGACCGACTCGTCGCCGTCGAGGACGTGGACCGCGGCGTCACTGTCGGTCGCCGCCACTTCGTCGACGAACCGGTCGGTGTCGATCTCGATGGGCGGGAAGGTGTCGTAGTGCATCGGGAAGACGTGATCGACGTCAAGCCAGTCGGCCGCGATGGCGGCCTGCATCGGGCCCATGGTGAAGTGGTCGCCGACAGGTAGGGCTGCGGCGTCGGGTTCCAGGTACGGACCGATGACCTCGCGCATCTCGGTCATGAGGCCGGTGTCGCCGGCGTGGTAGAACGTCGTCGAATCCTCGTCGGCCACCTGCGTCGGGACGGTGTCGCTGATGACGTAGCCCGCACAGTTGCCGCCGCTCGGGGCGACGAAGCCCTCGCCCATGCCGTTCGTGTGGTCGGCGCGGTGCATCGTCACGTAGGCGTCGCCGAACTCGACGGTGCCGCCGAGGTTGAACCCGACCACGTCGTCTTCGGCGAAGTCGTGTGCATCCGCGAGGTGGCCGACGACTTCGGGCGTCCCGCCGAGCGTGGCGTCGGTGTACTCGCCCACGTCGGCGACGTGGTCGTCGTGGCCGTGTGTCACGAGTACCACGTCCGGGTCGAAATCGGGGGCCTCGGCGTCGGTCTTGGGATTGTCGAAGAACGGGTCGATCAGGATGTCCGTGTCACCGACCGAGACACTCCAGGTCGCGTGACCGTGCCAGGTGAGATCCATTGCACGACTCGGTTGGGTCGAAGCCCACTTAACGGTACAGGAGCCTGCAGAGCCGACCGGCTCAGCCCCGGAGATAGCGATACGAGCCCGCGACCAGGACCGCCAGAATCGCCGCCCCGAGCGTGAACCCGCCGAAGGTACCGTCCGAGGCCATCACCGTCCGGTCGGGCGTGGCAGTCTCCGTCGCTGTCGCGTTCACGGTGGTCGTGGCGGCCGTCGATGCTCCATCGGGCGCGCCAGCCGTCACGACCCCAGCCGTCGGCACGATGGCGAGAATCACCAGCAGGCAGCAGGCCAGTCGGGACACGTGCCGGTGTAAGTGATGAGTGCTTGTAAACGCTTATCAGGCGGCGCTCCGATTCGCGGGACATGAAACGCGTGCGCTTCCGGGATTCCGCGGGCAACGTGCGTGGGGGTCGCTGGACCGTCGAGAACGGGGAAGAGCTGGTGACGGCCGCGGCCGGACCGTACGGGCGCATCTCCTTTGGCGACGAGAAGTTCGCCCCCGACGACGTGGAGATTCTCTCGCCCTGTGAGCCGACCAAGATCGTCTGTGTCGGCCTCAACTACGCCGACCACGCCGCCGAACAGGACGCGGACGTGCCGGATCGGCCCATGCTCTTTCTCAAACCGCCGAACACGGTCACGAGCCACAACAAGGAACTCACGCTCCCGGCGAACAAGGCTCGCATCGACTACGAGGCCGAACTCGCCGTCGTCATCGGCGAGCGCTGCAAGGGCGTCAGCGCCGACGAAGCGATGGACCGCGTCTCCGGCTTTACCTGTCTCAACGACCTCTCGAACCGGGACGACCAGGAGGTCGAACGGAACTGGGTCCGCGGCAAGGCCTTCGACGACGCCGCACCCATCGGCCCGCTCGTCTCGACCCCGGAACACGTCCCCGAGGACGCGACCATCGAGTGTCGCGTCAACGGCGAAGTCAAACAGCAGTCCTCGCGCGACCAGTTCATCTTCTCCGTTCCCGAACTCATCGAGGAGATCACGACCTACATGACGCTCGAACCCGGCGACGTGATCTCGACGGGGACCCCCGCGGGCGTCGGCCCGCTGGCCGACGGCGACGAGGTCGAAGTCGAGATAGAGGGAGTCGGCACCCTGCGCAACACCGTTCATATCCCCTGAGTCGCGTTTTCTCGGTTCTCTCCACGCCTCCCAGCCACGGGTGTCCGTCGGCCGACACCAGAAGCCATAAGTTTAGGCTCACCTAATCCCGGCCGAAATGGATCGACGGCCAAGCGACCGGGTCGACGTGTGTGTCGTCGGGGCGGGGCCGGCGGGCGCGCTCGCCGCGCACCGACTCGCCGAGCGGGGCCACGAGGTCGTCGTGCTGGAGGCGGGCCCGCGGTTCGAATTCGAGTCGCGCCTCGACCGCATGGAGCGGGCCATCAGGCCGGCCCATTCCGATAACTCGGTGTGGAACATGGGCGGCGAGCGCGACGCCTACAGTTCCAGCGGCGAGCTGTTCTATCCCCTGAACGCTGCCCGCGTCAAGGGAATCGGCGGCTCCACGCTCCACTGGCAGGGGATGGTGATGCGCCACCACGAGGCCGACTTCGAGCGCCGGACGCGGGACGGCGTCGCCGCCGACTGGCCCATCGGCTACGACGATCTGAAACCCTACTACGCTACGGCGGAGACGGAACTGGGTGTCGCGGGAGCCTCGGACAACCCATTCGCGCCGCCCCGCGACGACCCACATCCACTGCCCGCGTTCGAGCCGTCCTACAGCGACTCGCTGTTCGCCGAGGCCTGCGAGCGGCTGGGCGTCGTCATGCACTCGGTCCCGAACGCCCGCAACTCGGAAGGTTACGACGACCGGAGCGCCTGCGTCGGCTACGGCACCTGCAAGCCGGTCTGTCCCTCCGGCGCGAAGTACAGCGCCGACGTGCACGTCCGCAAAGCCGAGGATGCGGGCGCTCGCGTGATCGACCGCGCCCCGGTCCAGGAACTCGTCACCGACGACGCGGGACGGGTCGAGGCCGCCCGGTACGCCACGCCCGACGGCGAGACCCACCGCCAGACCGCTCGCGAGTTCGTCCTCGCCTGTGGCGGCGTCGAGATTCCCAGACTGTTGCTCATGTCGCGCTCGACCGATCATCCGGACGGCCTCGCCAACAGTTCCGGACTCGTCGGCCGCTACTTCACCGAACACCTCTTCTGTGGTGCCGGTGGCCTGCTCGACGAGCGCACCCGGCAGAATCACGTCGGCTTCATCACCAGCGAGTGTCACCAGTTCTACGACGAGCCCGGCCGCGCCACGGAGGGGAGCGACGGCGGGATTCCGGGCAGCGACGCCGACCTCGGCCCGATGAAACTGGAGTTTTTGAACTACGCCGGCCCGTCGCCCGTGGAACTGGCCCTGAGCGCCGACGAGTTCGGCGACGACCTGCTCTCCTCGCTGCGGGATGCGTACGGCAACAACATCGCGATGGGCGGACTGGTCGGCCAGTTACCCAGGAAGGAAAACCGGATCACGCTCGACACGTCTCGGACCGACGACCACGGCAACCCCGTGCCCGACATCACGTGGTCGCTCGATTCCCGGACGAAGCGGACGATCCGACGAGCAAACGAGATCCAGCACACGATCCTGGAGGAACTCGGCGTCGACATCGGCTGGACGGTCGGCCCCGAGAACACCGGCCCGGCCTTCCACCACATGGGGACGACCCGGATGGGGACCGATCCTGCAGAGAGCGTCGTGAACCCACAACTACGGACGCACGACGTGCCCAACCTCTCGGTGGCGTCGAGTAGCGTGTTCGTCACGCCCGGGGCGCTGAATCCCACGTTGACCATCGCGGCGCTGTCGCTGAAGTGTGCGGATCACGTCGACGAACGGCTCTGAGAGAAAGGCGTCGTGATCAGATGCCGAAGCCGCTCAGGAGCAGGCCGGCGACCACGAGCAGACCGAGCGCGGCCACGGAGCCGGCGAGGAAGAAGGGTCGAGCGTTGTTCGCGGGTTCGCGGAGTTTCCGTTCCGCGAGCCCGTCGCTGATCTTGCTGGTGCCGACCTCGACCAGGCCCGCGAGCGCCAGCCAGAGGACGATCATGGCGATGACGAGGTAGCCACGCGTCGAACCGGTCAGAGTCCCGACGGTGTAGAGGTTGCCCGCGAGGTGGCCACCGGTCAGGAACAGGATCAGTGCGGAGGCCCGCGAGAGCGTGAGCAGGCGGCTCGTGATGTCGGCGAAGGGGTCGGTGTCGATACTGCCCTCCCGGGCGATGGGGAGGACGCCGTAGGTCATGAACAGGACAGCGCCGGTCCAGAGGCCGGCGAACAGCATGTGGATTACGTACCCGATTGTCAGGTCGATAGACGCCATACCCGAGTGCTGTGGGCATCACCTCTTGAAACTGGTGAGTTCCGGCCACCTCGTTCAAGCAGGCTTAAGAATCGCGGTCCGCTTCCCCCGTACATGGAACCACGGGACCTGTCGGACCACTCCGTCTACCGGGCCGGGCGGGGAATCGAAGAGGTCGCCCGGGATCTGGGACTCGATCCCGACGACTTGGTCAAACTCTCCTCGAACGAGAACGTACTGGGTCCCAGCCCGAAGGCGGCCGCCGCGATCCGCGAGCACGCCGACTCCGTACACCTCTACCCGAAGAGTTCACACACCGACCTGATCGAACGCCTGGCCGACGACTGGAACGTCGCGTCCGAGCAGGTCTGGCTAGCAAACGGCGGGGACGGCGTCCTCGACTGTCTCTCGCGGGCACTCATCCGCCCTGGCGAGCGCGTGCTGGTGCCACGTCCGGGCTTCGCCTACTACGCCATGAGCGCCCGCTATCACCACGGCGAAGTGGCGACCTACTGCCTGTCGAAGGCCGACGACTTCGTACAGACGGCCGACAGGGTCCTCGACGCCTACGACGGCGAGCGCATCGTCGCCGTCACCAGCCCGCACAACCCGACGGGCTCGGTCATGCCACTGGACGAAGTGGAACGGCTGGCCGACGAGACCGGCGAGGACACGCTGATCCTCGTGGACGAAGCCTACGGCGAGTTCGCGGACGTCGAGAGCGCGGTGGACCTCGTCCGCGAGCGCGACGACGTGGCCGTCCTCCGGACCTTCTCGAAGGCCTACGGCCTGGCCGGGATGCGCCTGGGCTATGGACTGGTCCCCGAGGACTGGGCCGACGCCTACGCCCGCATTCACACCCCCTTCGACACGGGTGAACTCACCTGCCGAGCGGGGCTGGCGGCACTCGACGACGACGAACACATCGAGAAGACGGTGGCGATGGTCGAAGACGCCCGCGAGTACCTCTACGAGAACCTCGACGCCCGAACCTGGGAGAGCCAGGGGAACTTCGTGCTGGCGGAAGTTGGGGATAGCGAGGGAGGCAGTCCCGCTGGCGAGCGGTCGCAGACCGCGAGCGGCGAAGCCGTCACCGACGCCGCCCAGCGCGAGGGGATCATCGTCCGTGACTGTTCGAGTTTCGGCCTCCCCGAGTGCATTCGGATCACCTGCGGCACACCCGAGCAGATGGAGCGGGCGGTCGAGGTACTGAACGAGGTGATCGACGCGTGAGAGTCGCGGTGACAGGCACGCCCGGGACGGGCAAGACCACCGCGACGGACCTCGTCGAGACGGACCTCGAACCCGTCCACCTCAACGAGGTCATCCGCGAGGAGGGGCTGGCGACCGGCCGGGACGAGGAACGCGACAGCCTCGTCGCCGATCTCGACGCCGTGGCCGACTGGCTGGGCGACTGCGAGGACCTCTTGCTCGACTCCCATCTGGCCCATCAACTGAACGTGGACCGCGTGATCGTCCTGCGCTGTCACCCCGAGGAACTCGAACGGCGACTAACCGAGCGGGGTGAGCCTGCGGCCAAGGCCGAGGAGAACGCCGAGAGCGAGGCCCTGGACGTGATCCTCGCGGAGGCAGTCGAGCGCCACGGCGAGGAAGCCGTTTACGAGATCGACGCGACCGACCGGGACCCCGAGGCAGTGGCCGGTGAGATCGAGCGCGTGATCGACGGCGAGCGCGAACCGAGCGCGGGGACCGTCTCGTTCATCGAGTATCTATGACGCTGGATAGACTCAGGCCGCTGGCCGACCGTGCGCTGACACCATTCGTGAGTGCGTCGAGCAGATTGGGTGTGACGCCCAACGTCGTGAGCGTGATCGCCTTCGTGCTGGCGGCCGGTGCTGGTGGCGCGTTCTACCTCGGTGGCGGTGGCCGGGTTGGCGCGACCGACCCGATCTGGTACCTCGTCGGTGCGCTGTTCGTCTTCCTGAACGGCTGGCTGGACCTGCTCGACGGTGCACTGGCCCGGCGTCTGGGGACGGACTCGCGGGCCGGGGACCTGCTGGATCACGTTCTCGACCGCTACGCCGACATCGTGATGATCGTCGGGCTGGCGGCGGGCGTCGACCGCTACCCGCTCGGACTGGCGGCCGTCACCGGCGTCCTCATGACCTCCTATCTCGGCACGCAGTCTCAGGCCGTGGGGCTGGATCGGGTCTATGGCGGTCTGCTAGGCCGGGCCGACCGGCTGGCGCTGATCGGCGTGATCGCCCTGTACTCGTTCGTCATTCCGTCGGAACTCTACGGGTTGACGGCGGTCGGCTGGCTGCTCGCGGTCTTCGCGGTCGTCGGTCACCTGACGGCGCTCCAGCGGTTCGTCGGGGCGTTCCGGGCGCTGTCCTGACGGCCGTCTCGACGGCTGTGTCGCCTGGCGTACGATTTATACACGGGCACGGCGAAGAGTCACTCATGGTCCAGTGTGAGATGTGCGGCGCCGATACGGCCTCGCCGAACACGGTGAAAGTCGAGGGCGCGGAACTCGACGTGTGCGACGACTGTGCCGACTTCGGCACCGAGGTCCGCACCGAGAGCAGTTCTAGCTCGTCCACGAAATACTCGACGAGCGGTTCCTCCGGCTCGGACTCGGTGAGTTCGGGGTCCAGCGGTGGATCGAGCTCCGGGACGAGCGCTTCGTCGGGTGGCGGTGGTGGTGGTGGCGGTCGCCGCCGCGACATGTTCGACGAGATGGACGAAGTGGCACAGGACTACGACCAGCGCATCCGACAGGCCCGGGAGAACGCGGGACTGAACCAGGAGGAACTGGCCAATCAGCTCAACGAGAAGGCCAGTCTCATCCGCAAACTCGAACTCGGTGACACCCTTCCGAGCGACTCGGTGCAGCAGAAACTCGAAAGTGAACTCGACATCGTCCTGACCGAGGGTGGCGGGAGCGCCGACGACACGGAGTGGAGCGGCGGCTCCAGTGACGGTGAGTACACGCTGGGCGACGTGGTACAGCGAAAAGACTCCTAGATGTGACGCTGGACATCTTCGATAGAGAGGTCCTCGCCGATCTCGTCTAGCTCGGCTTCGAGCCCGTCTATCTCGGCGGTCAGACGCTCGAACTGGTCGCTCCGTTCTAGTTCCGCGGCGCTCTTCTCGACCTTGAGGACGTTGCGTTTCAGTTTCTTGGAGGTGAGCTGCTGGTGTTTCTCGCTGTACTCGGACAACTTGAGCAGGCGGTGGACTACGTCGAGCAGGTCGTCCCGGGAGACCGGTTTGACGAGGTAGTCGTCACAGCCCATGTCGATGATATCGAAGCCTGGGTTGACCGCGGTCACCATCGCGACCCGGCAGTCCGACCCGTTCTCGTTGATATCCGCGAGGACCTTGTCGCCCGAGAGGTCGGGCATCCGACGGTCGAGCAGTGCCACGTCGACCTCGACAGTGTCGTCGTGGAGGACCTCGATTGCGTCTTCCCCGCCGTAGGCCGTCAGCACCTCGTAGTGTTCGGCCAGGTAGTCGGTGTAGAGGTCAGCGAGGTGCTGTTCGTCCTCCGCGACCAGCACCGTCGCCTCCGAAGTTGGCGATGACACGACTATCACTGCAATCGTACTGGCCCCGGCGTATTAAAACGGCCCTCCGACTCACCGTGCCGAACTCCCACCCTTTATGCACGCCGCGGTCGCCCCTCTCGCTATGTTCGTCCTCGTCAACCTGAAGGCGTACCCGTGTGACCCCGTCGCGGTCGCGACCGCGGCCCACGAGGTCAGCGAGTCCACTGGCGTCCGAATCGCCATCGCACCGCAGGCCGCCCACCTCTCGGCCGTGGCCGACACCGGCGTCGAGACCTGGGTTCAGCACGTCAGCCCCGTCGAGCACGGCAGTCACACCGGCTCGACGCTCGCTGAGGCCGCCGCCGACGCGGGCGCGGTCGGGGCCCTGCTGAACCACTCCGAGAACCGATTGAAACTCGCCGACCTCGACGCGAGCCTCGACGCCGCCGAACGCGTCGACTTCGAGACCATCGTCTGTGCCAACGACCCCGATCAGATCGCCGCCGCCGCGGCGCTGGGCCCCGACGCCGTCGCCGTCGAACCGCCGGAGTTGATCGGGACCGGCACACCCGTCAGCAAGGCCGATCCCGACATCGTCCGGGACGCCGTCGACGCCGCGGCCGCCGTCGACGCCTCCGTGGACGTGCTCTGCGGTGCTGGCATCTCCACCGGTGAGGACCTGGCGTCCGCACAGGACCTCGGTGCCGAGGGCGTCCTGCTCGCCAGTGGCGTCGCCAAGGCCGACGACCCGAGGGCGGCGCTGGAAGACCTCGTGGACCCGGTGGCCTGATAGTCCGGAAGCGTCGCGATTCCCGGGCCCGGAGGGTATCCTCGGAGTCGGCCTCGCGTGTCCTTCGGCGGTCCGAGCGATCACGAACCCTTTTCGTTCGCGCGTGTCGTCCCGGGTCCATATGGACGATGACGCACCTGACCGCCAGGGGTTCTCCCGGCGAAGGGCACTCCAAGGGCTGGGTAGTGCGGCAGCGGCCGCCGGTCTCGCGGGCTGTCTCGATCTCGGGATTCTGGGCGAGGACGAGCGGGATGTCTCTCTGCAACCGGCCTCATGGATCACACCGACGAGGATGGACCAGGCAGTCGCGTCCGGCTATGCCGACTTCAGCAGCATCTACAGCGCTGTCGGCGAAATGGAGGATGTTCCGTGGTCGGCGTTCACCGAGTGGTACGGCCAACCCGCGCCACAGCCCGCGGACCGGTCCGACTACCCGCTGGTGCCGAGAGATGTAATCGCCGGCGGCAGCCCCTTCGTCGTCGAGCAGGAGGGCGAGTCCTGGCACCACAGTAAGGGGATCCCCGCGATGGCGTCGATGACGATCCAGACGGGAGACGACGAAGAATCCCTGAAACACCTCACGGTGTACGAGCTGCCCGATTCGGACAGCAAAAAAGAACTGAAAGAGTACATGTCGAACCACGGGCGGACGTTCAAACAGGTCGATTCCGTCTCGGTCACGAAAACGCTCAATACCTACAACGAATCCGAGCAGTTCGTCAGCAGTACCTACGCGCTGGAGGACGGCGTCCTAGTCGACCAGATCGGGAGCCTATCCGAAGAGCCGGGAGAGAGAAACTACGGCCACCTGACCGGCGCAGTCGAGCGCGCTGGCTCCTCCGTCGACCTCGGTGACCACCCCGTCAGCCGACTCTCGGAGCTGGACATGCTCCACACTTACCAGCTCGACGACGACGCGTGGATCGACGCCGTGTCGAAGTCCGTCGCAATCGACTTCGAGACCGAGCGGAAGGTCGAACTCTACACGTTCGAGGACGAGGCCACAGCAACCGAGGCTCGCGACCGGTTCGGGGTCACGGACGAGGGTGCCCTCAGAGCAGACGGCGGCGATCAGGAAATCGTCTGGGAGCCCGCTGCGGTCGACTACACAGCGGTGCGAACGGACGGGCGGGGCGTCCGCATCGACGGCGACATTACGGCACTCGCACGGGCGATCAACGAGGGGAACTACATCTGGGCCGCTCGCTTCGGCCTGATGTAACCGCTCGCATCGACCTGTTCGATTCAGCGACACTTTTGTGACCGCTGTGAGTGTGCGCGTCTGTGAGCGACGGCTCGGAGCGAAGCAGGGGTACACCGTCCGCCGAACTGTACCGGACGAGCGCGAGCAGACTGGGACGGCAGCGGCGGACCGACGGTCCGGGACTACCTGCCGGTGACGGTGCTGACCGCCTTCGGCGTCGCGGGGGTCTTCACGCTTGCGGGCATCCAGCTGGTCCGGATTCCCGCGTTCGGGGTGTGGGGCCCGCTCGCCTCGCTCGTCAACCTCGCCAACGCCCACGTGCTGAGTCTGTTCATGCACGAGGGACTGTGCCACTACCTGGGGAACATGGTCCTATTCCTGCTGTTTGGCGGGGTGTTGACGGCCCTGACGAGTGATGAGTGCGTCCTCGTCGTGATCCTCGCCGCGCACGTTCCCGTCTCGATCCTGTTCCCGATCCTCTATTCCGCTCACGGTGTTGGGGCCAGCCTCGCAGTGGCCGGGCTGATCGCGGCCACGTTCGTCCGCGCCGCGGCGGTCGTGACCGGATGTGGAGACGCGGACGCGGTGCGAGCGATCCTCGGCGGGGCAATCGCCGTGCTCGCGCTGGTCCTGTACACCCGGGGCTTCCTGACGGGGAGTTTCTTCTGCGTCCGGATCACCGACCACCACCTCGGGGGCTGGATCGCCGGTGGACTGGCCGAGGCGCTGTGGCTCGTCCGGCCGGAGGCCGGAACCGGAGGATAACGGGCAAACGGCTCGTCCTGAAGCCGCAAATAAATCAGGACCGGAGCCCGAGACGGAGACAGTGACGAGTCACCGATGACCGAGACGGTTCCGTTCACGCCGCTGGAAGAGGCGATCTTCTACATCGAGCGCATGCACGGACCCTGGAACGTCCAGTTCGAGGTCGAGACGACGGCGGGGATCGACCCAGCCCGTCTCCGGGCGGCCGTCGTCACGGCCTGTAACGTCCACCCGCTCGCCCGTGCACGCAGACGACCGCACGACGAGTCCGACGGGCGGGACGGTCGCTGTCACTGGGTCGTTCCCGGGGCAATCTCGGAGCTCCCGCCCGGGACCGTTACCGTCGCCGATGACCTGTCTGCGAGCGAGACGTCAGCGTTCTACCGCGAGCGATTCGATCCAACTGCGGAGTTGCCGTTCCGGATCCTCGTCGGTCGCGGCGACGGGCAGGCCGACGGCGACCGCGTGCTGATCTGCTCGAACCACGTCGCCGCCGACGGCGTGGGGTGCGCGCGGTTCGTCCGCTCGGTGTGTCGCGCCTACCGCGGTGAAGCCCTCGACGCCCCATCGGTGGACCTTGGGACGGCTCGCGCGGCGGTCGGGGACGCCGGTCCGACGAGTCCACGTACCGCCCTGAAGCTGCTGGGCGACGGCCTCCGCTCTCTCGGAACCACGCTCAGAGAACCGGCCCGAATCGCGGGAAACGGGGGCGTCGAGACCGAGGGTTGGCTGTTCGAGCGGCGACGGCTCGACGCCGACTTAACCGAACGGGTGCTGGGAGAGCGGTCGGAGGGGGCGACGGTCAACGACGTGTTGCTGGCGGCACTTCACCGCTGTATCGAGGCCTGGAACCGGGAGCACGGGGAGCCAGCCCGACGGATCAGCGTGATGATGCCACTGAACCTGCGCCCCAGGGAGTGGTTCTACGACGTGGTCGGGATGTTCACGACCATCGCCAGCGTGAGTACCCGACGACGGGATAGACGGGGCACAGGGACGACCCTGCGGACCGTCGTGGAGCAGACCCGTCGAGTCAAAGACCGCGACCGGACCACGATACCGCACGAGGTGGCCAAACTCCTCCCGTCAGGGACGCCCGTCGGCCTGAAGGAGTGGGTGCCGGAACTGTTGGACGGACTCGGTCGTCGGTTCGTCGACACCGCCGTGCTGTCGAATCTCGGCCGGATGCCCGCCCCGTGGCCGGGATTCATCCCCGACGACGACCCGACGCTCTGGTTCTCGCCGCCGTCGTTCACGCTGGCTCCAGTGGGGATCGGCGTCGCCACCGTCGGCGGAACGATCCACCTCACTGGCCGCTACTGGCGACGAACGTTCGACGCCGACGCCGCCACGTCGTTCACCGACCGGTATCTCGACTGTCTCGAATCGGTCGTGAGGTGAACGGTCCGCTCCCGGACCCCCAGCGCCGACTCGACTGGCGTAAATCCTCAGCCATTAGTCGGCTCGCTCCGACTCACTGCCATGCCCAGTGCGTTCGGACAGGCCCTGCTGGATCAGTACCGCGGCGAGCGGGAGACGCCGCTCCACCAGCGCGATGGCGAGGCGAGCAAGGTCCACCCGGTCGAGGACTTCTACTTCGGCGAGTTTCCGGACGAACCGGCCGCCGACTGGGTCACAACGTGGCTCGACGGTCCCCTGCTGGACCTCGGTGCCGGGGCCGGCCGCGACAGCCTCCACTTCCAGGACCGGTTCGAGACGGTCGCGCTGGACGTCGATCCGGCGCTCGTGACGCTGATGGACGAACGCGGTGTCACAGATGTGCGACGGGGCGATATGTTTGCCCTCCCCGAGCGGTTCGCGCGGGACCGCTTTCGGTCGGTGCTCTGTGTCGGCACGCAACTCGGGCTGTCGAAATCGATGCAGGGCCTGCGGTCGCTGCTCGACGACCTCGCCGCCGTCACGACGGCCGACGGAACGGTGGTCGTCGATGGGTACGACCCGACCGACGAGGGTGCCCCGGACATGCTCGGCTTCCGGGCCGATCCCACGCCCGGCCTCGCGTTCCGCGTCGTCACCTACGAGTACGACGGGACGGTGGACCCGACCCTGCTCTTCCGACTCGTGAGTCCCGACCGACTCCGTGAGGCGGCCGCGAAGACCGTCTGGCGCGTCGCCGACGTGCGGCGGCCACACGACGCCTATTACTACCGGACCGCACTGGAGAAAGCGTAGCCGGCGACGACAGCAGTCACTTCACGAACGTTTCCTCGATGGCGGACACCAGCGCGTCGAGTTCGTCGGCGTCCGGTTCGCCGGGGACCTCCTCCTCGACGAGGTCGGAGAGTCTATAGCCGTAGTAGCCACGGCCCACGTGTTCGATGTAGCCGTGGGTCCGGAGGGTGCGGTTGTGGGCGTACGCGCTGGTGCGGTCGCCGTCGCCGCCGCCGGCGAAGTGCGCGTCGAGGGGCTTGGCGGGGCCTTCCTTCCGGTAGTACCGCAACATGCCCCGCGTCTTCGGCGGCATCGCGTCGATGGCCTGGCGCAATTGCTCGACGAGTTCTTCGCCTTCGGGCGGTACCTCGCCGGGCCAGGGGTCGGCGTCGACGGAGACCGCTTCGCCGGACTCGCCGTCGTTCAACCCCTCGTCGTCTCCGACCGCAGCCATCGCCGCCGCCACGTCGCCGTCGTCGGCGTCGTCACCCTCGCCGTTGCGGCTGATCGCCTCGTCTGTCCCGCTGTCCTCGCCAGGTGGTCCCTCGAAGAACGAGGTCGGGGTCGTGGCCGGATCCGATTCAGGGTCGGAATCGTCGCCGCTATGTCCTGCTGTCGCCCCACCGTCGGCCGTCGCAGTTCCGTCGCCGTCGGCCGTCGCGTCGTCCGTGCTCCTGTCCGCCTCCTCCGCCCCGAAATCGGGCATCGGCTGGCGGTCCGGGTCGTCGTCGTCGGCGGCCGTGTCACCCGCCGCTTCCTCCGTGGCGGCCTCACTGGTGGTTCCGTCTGGCGCATCGTCGACCGACGGTTCACCGGCCGCCAGTTGTCGTTGCTCGCGCATCCGCTCCTGTTCGGTGCGGCCGGGGTTGACGCCTTTCACGGTGTCCAGCAGGGCGTCGACGAACTGGTCGGCCATCCGGGACATATCGCGGGCGTCCTGCAACTCCTTTTCCAGTTCCGCGATTCGGGAGTTCTTCTCGTCCAGTTGCTCGCGGAGTTCCTGGATGCGGTCCTCGGTTCGCTGTTTCTCCTCGCTGATCTCTTCGAGTTCCGAGACCAGATCCGAGCTCACCGACTTGAGGTCCGGTCGGTCCACGTCGTCCAGTCCGGGGGTCGCCCCGGCGTCGAAGGTCTGCTTGCGGTGGAACTGGACGCGCTGGACGCGCTCGGTCCAGTCGTTCATCATGAACGCCTCGCCGTCGTTCAGGTCCTCGACTGCCTCGGCGTACTCGCTGCCAAGGATGCGGCTGACGACTTTCGTGTCGTTGTTCCAGGTCAGCCGGTGCCAGACCAGCCAGTCACACTGCGTGATGAAGTCCTTCTTTACGTCGGCCGGCCGCTGGCTGATCCCGACCATCCCGAGGCCGTGTTTCCGGCCGCGTTTTGCGACCTTGATCAGCATCTTGCCCGCTTCGGTCATCGACCCCTTCTCGGGAATCCACTCGTGGACCTCCTCGACGAGCATCAGGAACGGCTGTTTCAGCTTCTTCTCCTTGGCGAACAGCTGTTTGGAGACCTCCGTCAGCAGGGTCTCGGCCTCGTCCTCGTCGAGGAACGAGGACACGTCGAGGATGATGGGAACGTTCTGTTCCAGCGCCAGCGAGGCGATCTTGCCGGCATGCTCGGTCGTCACCTGGATGTCACACTCCTCGTCGGCCCCGACGTGGAGGATCTCGTACGCCTCTTTCAGACCGTAGTACTCCCCGTCGATGTCGACGATGAGGATGCCGAAGCCGGCGTCGAGCAGGTTCTCGGCGATCACGCTGGCCGTGTTGGACTTCCCGCTGCCACTCTTGCCGGTGACGAACCCGCGCCCGGTCAGGATCTCGACGACCGGCAGGTCGACCGACTCGTTCGGTGTCGTCCCCGTCGGCGGGCCGTCGCTCAACTCGGCGACAGTGATTGTCTCTTTCTCGTCTCCCATCGCTTGTCGGGTACTCACACCGAGGCGACATAATCCTCCGTCAGCCAGCCGTCAGACGGAGGTTCCACCGCCGACACGGGCCGAACCAATATTACCAAGCGGTGTGAAGAACACACATACCGAACCCGTTCACCATGCGCCGTCACGAGACCACCGTCGAGGACCGCACCGTATACGTCGAGACCGGTGACGGCCGGTTGGAAGTCGGCGCGCTCGACCGGATCATCGACGCCGTCGGCGGACACGCCTGGACCATCGAGTACTCCGACTGGGAGAAAGAGTACTACGACGACCTCGATACGTCCGACGAGGGGATGATCGTCGACGTAGTGGACATGATGGAGGCGATGACCCACGGCGAGTCGTTCGTCGAGATGCTCCGGACACATCCGTCAGAGTCGCCGACGAGGACCGCCGGTGAGGGGGACGGCGAGGCCGAGACAGACAACGGGACTGATCTCTCGCCGCGGATGGGGCTGTTCGTGGGGAAACTCCTGGAGAACTTGGAGAGCGGGCTGGACTGAGACGGATGCGGGACAGTCGGCCATTCAGACGGCCCGAAACACGCGGATCGTGTCCCGCTTCGTGGGTTCGCGGATCAACTGGGCGAAGCCACGTTCGGAGAACACCTGTTTCCAGTCGCGGTGGTACAGCGGGAACTCGTCGTCGACGTAGCTCACGTCGGTCTCGCCTCGCCCGCGGTTCGGTCCGTTCCCCTCGTTTTCGGCGGTCACGAGCAGATCGGTCGTGAGCCGCTGAAACTCGTCGAACACCCACACGTCGTCGGGGTGGACGTGCTGGAGCGTCTCGACGGTGTAGATGGCGTCGAACGCCCCGTCAGGCATCTCGGGCAGGTGGTCTTCGAGGGCACCGTCGAGGAACGTGCCGGTCTCGACCAGTTCGGGATAGTGGGCGCCCATGACCTCGAAGGCGTCCGGGTTGATGTCGATCCCGGTGAGGTTCTCGAAGCCCTGTCGACGGAGGTGTTCGAGGTGGCGGCCACAGCCACAGCCGACTTCGAGGATGCTGGCGTCCTCGATGGCGTAGTGGTCGAGGACGCGGCCGATGGTCTCGCTCACCTCGTTGGGACCGATCTCGGCGTAGTAGGAGGGCGAGAACCGCCCGGAACGGTCGGCCCAGTCCTGGCGAACGTCCTCGGGGTCCATGTTCAGACGCTGACGCCCGCCGGTAATACAATGTGCGGTCTCGCCGTAACCGTCTGGTCCGCCGTTCCCGAGAGCCGTCACTCGAACTCGCCCAGCGAGGTCTGCCCCTCCGGGTCCTGGTCGTCGCCCTTCCGTGTGTCGTCCCGCTCGGTAAACGCGCCCAGCGAGTGGTTCTCCCGCCGACCGGTCCCTGCGTCACCCGCCGATGCGTCCTCGAAGCCGTCCAGGCTGGCCTGCTGGGCGTCCGAAAAGTCCAGATTGGAGACGCGCACGCCGACCTTCCGCACCTCGTCGTCGTGGAATTCCGTCAGGAGGTCGAGCGCGACCTCTTCTACGAGGTCGGCGTCCTCGACGGGCCCCGGGAGCGACTCCGCGCGGGTGTGCACGTCGAACGGTGGCGTGACGACCTTGATTCCGATGGTCTGATAGAGCGCGTCCTTGCTCCGCGCGCGTTCGGCCACGTCGCCGGCCAGCGCCTGGACCCGTTCGTGCTTGCGCTCGCCGTCGTCGGTCGCTTCGGTGAACGCCGACTCTCGGGAGAGGCTCTTTGGCTTCCCGACGGGTTCGACGGGTCTGTCGTCCTCGCCGCGGGCGTACGACCAGATCTCGCGGCCGCGTTCGCCGAAGCGGGCTTCGAGGCGCTCCGGATCGGCGTCGGCGAGGTCGCCGGCCGTCTCCACCCCCATCGACCGGAGTTCGCGGGCGGTGACGGGACCGACGTTGTGGACCTCCGCAACGTCCAGCGGTGCGAGGAACGCCCGGACTTCGCCGGGTTCGACGATCACCAGCCCGTCGGGTTTGTCGTGGTCGCTGGCGATCTTGGCCGCGCTCATCGTCGGTGCGACCCCCACGCTGGCGACGACACCCACCTCCTCCTCGATCCGGTCCTTGAGGTCCTGGCCGAACTCGGCGGCCGCCGCCCACTCCACGGTCTCGGTCACGTCGAGGTAGGCCTCGTCGATGCTCACCTCTCGCACCGTGTCGGCGGTGTCGTGCAGGATCGTCTTGACTTCGCTGGCGACCGACTCGTAGTAGTCCAGGTCGACCGTCCGGTAGAAGCCAGCCGCCTCGGGGTCGATCTCCGGGTCGTCGACGGCGTCGACCTTCCGGGGGAGCAGTTCCAGCGCCTGCGAGATGGCCATGGCGCTCTCGACGCCGAACTCGCGGGCCTCGTAGCTGGCGGTGGCGACTGCGCCGTGTGCCTCGCCGGACTCGTAGCCCATCCCGACCACGAGGGGTTCGTCCTCGAGGGCAGGCTCACGGAGGCGTTCGCAGGCGGCGTAGAAGCAGTCCATGTCGACGTGACAGATCACCTGCTCCGGCGAGCCGTCGTCGACGCCCGGCAGCCGCCCGTCCATGCGCTGGGGTTCGGACCGCCCCCACCTAAGTCTCTCGCCCGGCGGAACGGGTAGTGGTCAGATTAGCTGATTCCATGCGAAGGCGAACGATTGGAGCCAGTCGTCGGCTGTGTCTCGCTCGGCGTTGCTGAAATACCCCGTGGCCACGGTTCGGGTTCCGACCGACGAACTCACGGCCGGGGAAGCGAGACAGGCTGTCCCACCCGAGGTGCCGTCGTTCACCTACGAACCACCCGAGGGGGGCGACCTCGGAACCCTCACCACCGAAGTGACGTCGGACACCGACGCGGATACGCTCCTTGCACAGCCACAGGAAGCGCCGGGACTGTTCACCGATCGGGTTGGCAACTTCGCTGACGACGAAACGATCGGGGCCGGGACCACGCTCGAAGTCGCCGCCGACCCCGCCAGCGAGGCGGTCCGGATCTTCGCGAGCGACGACGGTGCGACAGGTGAGGTCACGCGCTGGCAGGGCCCCGAGTGACGCACAGCCCTCGCTATCGGGCCACCGAGCCCGAGTAAATTCCCGCTCGGGGCACAGCTACCGAGCAGACAATTCGTCGGAGAGTAGCCGAAACAAGCGGAGTCGTCCGCTCGTGTCGATTTGCGTATCACGCGTGCCGTCTATCGTGTCTCGATCGAGCCCGATACCGACCACGAGGCTGCCGTCGAGTGTTTCGTCGGAAGTCGACAACACCAAATGTCACTCGTCGGACTCGTGAACGCCCTCGTGAGTGTCTCTTGAGGGCGTCTTCTGCCACTACATCGTGCCACGGGGCGTGAGACTAGTCCGATTCCAATTCTGTCTATCAGCGACTGGACCAGTGTCCTCGACGTAGTGGTAAGGAGTCGGAAAAATCGTCGAGGGTCCTGTGGGTGAGGAGGGTCGGGTGGCCTATCCTTCTGGGTCGTCGCAACCGTTGTGCTGCCGGGTCCGTTGTGCCCGGATCCGATCGGCGATGTCACGAGCGTCGGTATCAGTACGTTTCATGGGGGACCAGCTGACAGCGCACTGTTGATCGGCGGTCGGAGCGTGTACCAGAGACCAACCGTCAGCAGCTGTCAGCATCGTGCACTACTTCCAGTGTCCTAAAGACTCCCGCCGACGTGTTTCGGGGCCTGACGCAGTGCCGGAACTGGTATCCACAGAGACCGGCGGCTGTCACCGTCGGGGGGCAAACGGGATTCGGCATACCCGACTTCAAAACAGTCGAAGACCGACGAGGTCTCCCGAACCGAAACTGGCGCGGTCCGACGGAAGAGCCAAAAAGAGGGGTGGGGGTTTGGAAGTAGCGGGTGACTAACGGAGACGGCTCTGAACCGTGGTCAGATACTGGGTGTCCCGCCTCTGACCCGGGGCGGGTATGTCAGGATAGGGGGTGTGGGGATATCAACCGGGTCGCACTATTGCAGGGTCTGAAACACGCGCTTTATTCACCCTCGATGGGCTCGGCTATCTCGATCGTCTCCGATTTCGAGAGGTCGCCATAGAGGGTGTAGGTGTGGTTAGCAGACTCCCAGATGAGGATCGAGTTGCCGTCGAACTCGTTGTACCAGCCAGTCCGGTTGCCGATGTCGACGGCCTCGAACACGTCGTTGTCGCTGTAGTTGTAGCCAGTATCAGATCGCTTCGAGAGGCTCACGTCGCCGTCTGACCCGTTCGTGTAACGAAGGCGCACTACCGAGTAGTCGTCGCCCTCGGAGAGATAGGCTGACTCGAACTCGTATTCGTCGGGAACCTCGGGTGAGGGCACCGACATTTCGGCTTCCGAACGGACGTCCGAGAGTGAATCGAAGGTGTGTCGTTCGTGATGATGCGGCTCGGGCTCACTGGCGTTGGCCGGGATGTCGATAGTGAATCGCGAGTCCGACAGGTCATCGTTCAGGCTGACGTTCGAGAACTGCATCGTCATGGTGTAGTTCATCCGCTCGGTGTCGGTGTCGACGGTCACTTTCGTCGGGAAGTACGTCTCGGTGTCGACCCAGACTGTCCCCGTTACGTCAGCATTCCGGTCCGACGTGGTGTTCGGAATGGCACGGAGTCGATAGACCTCGTTGCCGTCGACTGTCTCACTGGCCTCGTACTCGAACTCGGCGGACCCGACCATGCGTGTGGCCATCGTCGAGACGTTCGAGCTCACATCGTACGTATTGTACTGGTTCTCATCGGGTCGATAGGTGATCGTCCCGGTTTCGTTCCGGACGGTGATCGTCTCCGAGCCAGAACCGGAACCGACGACTTCGCGTCGGATTCGATCAGTCTCGAAGTCGGCCCAGAGTTTCGTCTCGGTCGTCGAGGTTTGGTTCCCGTCCATGGTCATTTTCGTCGTCTTGGTCAGCACCAGCGTGTCTATCGAGTCGACTCGCTGTTTGAACGTGTCGACGATCTCCTCGCCGGACGTATCGGAGACGTCAGATGGTCCGTCGGCGGTCGGTGTACTGCCTATCGGGGCTGCCATTGCGACAGCACCGGTCACGGCACTGGAGACCAGGAGGAGGGCTCCGAGCATCGCGACCAATCTGGAGGGCGGAAAGTCGTCAGCGGACATTACACTCCCATCTTCCGTTCCCATCACATTAAGACGGGAAACAGGGTTTCCGACCCGGAATCACACCCCAAAATATAAACAATGGACACACTGCTCGACGGGGAGCGGTCCGTCCCCAAGATGGCCTTCACGAGAGATGGTCGAGGAGGGCTTCAGTTACGGCCCCGCGCTCGTGGTGAATCTGGAGTGTGCGTCAGAGACATCCGTAGCCGATCGTCTAGTTCAGACTCTGTTCACCCATCGAGGGAGCGAGTCCGAGGTCGTCTTTGCTCCAGTGGATCAATGTCGGCTGGGAACCATGATCCCGTGGCGCGTCTGTCCATCCGACCGAGTACTCGCTGCCGTCGAAGAATCCGCGACGGCATCCGACGGAGTCTCTAGCTCTGAAACACCGGATCGTCGTTTAATATCCAGTCCCCACAAGGGACAGGTATGCGTCCGACTCGAACACAGTTCGCAGGTATTGTCACGATCACCGTCACCGTTCTCCTCGCTCTTCAGCGCTGGCGACGCTCGGAGGACGACACCAGCCACGACATCGCTCCGAGTGGTGACTGAGACTAACGAACAGCGGACAGCCCAAACAGGTGCCGGACACGCGCCAGGCGCCGAAGACCCCGAATTCTCCCGATAGTATCTCACGGAATAGTGCCGACAACAGTGAAACAAGATGAATAGTAACCAACGCGGAGCACATTCCAAGAGAGGTTGTTAGTTCTTGATTAGAATAATCATCACTCCTACGCGCATACTCAACAGGTTGTGTCCCAGGTCTAACTTCGGAAAACATCGCCGTAGTGAGTGGGTTGACGCTTGTTGTCCGTTCACCGACCCGCTCCGCCATAGCGTCTATCAGTTCGGGTTTTGAGTGCTCGTTCTGACGTCGAATGATCTTCTCACGAAAATCAGCCGTGGGTTTATATTCATGCTACAAATTCATAAATTACATATTTAAATACTATCTAACCACGACTAATTCAATCCTCTTTGTCTAACTCCCGCAGCAATTCGTCAGCCACGGATGTCGTCACGTAGTAGGTGTGCTTGCGGTGGGTCTCGTCTTTGGGTTTCAGCTTGCGCTCGCTAGCCTTGATCGTACTCCCCTCGTAGGTAGTCACCAGTCCCACGCGCCGAAGCGCACGGTACAGGTGGCGGACGTACTCGAAGTCCATGTCCAGTTCCTCGGCGGTCATCCGCGGATAGTCGGGGCCGCCGCGGGCCAGTCGCTTTGCAATCTTCTGTCCGTCCGGCAAGTGCCGGAGGACGTTCTTCTTCCCGTCCCGGTCTGCCAGAAAGCGCAGGAGATGATCGCCCTCACGCGAGAGGCGGTAGTAGGTGTGGTGCTGGCGGACCTCGTCGGCCTTCTTCGCCTTGACACGGCGTTGCTTGACTGTCCCCGACTCGACGCGCTCCAGGAGGCCGGCTGTTTCCATCTCCTCACACAGTGCCTCGACCTGTTTCCGTTCGGCATCGAGGTGCCCGGCCATCGACCGCGGATAGTTCCCCTCCACCGTATCGAGATGATACAGAATGCGATACGCCACCGGATCGGCTGGTAGTGGGGCCAGCTGGCCGACGACGGCCTGTTGCTGTTCGAGCTCGGCTTCTAACTCCTTCACCCGTTCGTAGCGTTGTTGAGCGTTGGCCGCTGGGTCTTGATCGAGATCCAGCACGACCTCGATGGACTCACCCTGTGGGGTCTCCAGTGTGACCGTGAGTTCTTCCTCGTCCCAATGGTCGCCAGGTTCATTTCGCGCGTCCTGGAGTGCTTCTTCGACCGTCTGATAGCGGGTCATGATCGTGTCGGCTTCCAACCGAAGGCGCTCGATCTCGGCCTCGGAGACCATCCTAGCTCCCAGTACACCCGTCGCTCGCTTGAAGCCACCGTGTCGGTCAGTGTATCACCAAGGAACGAGAGCGCTTCCTCGCCGTGACAAACTCCGTTCAACAGCATCGTCTATCAATTCGAATACGACACGGGAAGTTCAGTCTCAGAGCCGTGAGAACAGGTTACACACAAAGAGATCTTTGTTCTTACTCAACCACTTTGATTACCCGGGATAATGTTCAACTGTGAAACGACAAATTGTCCTTCTCGTACTCGTTCCAGTTCTCCTACTGGCGGGCTGCATGGGCGTTTTGAGCGGTGAAACAGAGCCCTCCGAACCGACGAACGTCTCGACCGAACAGGTGCCTGGCGTCACGAATGGGACGCTGTCAAACGCGTCAGCGCTCGTCGAAGCGAACCGGAACGCTGTGACAGCTGATGGGGCTATCCTCCAGATCAACGAGTCCTCGGCGGAGATGGATATCGACGCACGTCTCGTCATCGGGGCTGGCTTCGCAACGCATCGTCTCTCGGCCTCTGGGACGGTAGGTGACACTCAATCCACGGCTATCGACCAGTGGAGCAACGAAACCACACAATTCGTCCGCACGTCCGCAGGTGGGCAGTCGAACTATCGGGTTCTCGATGGATCCGAGGAGCGACTCACTAGTCTGTCCGCGATCGAAGGCTTCCTCTCAGTTGGCGAATTTACGGTAGCCAATCAGACGGCCGGTGACGGGCTGATCGTTTTGACCGCTGATAGCGCATCGGATGCGGACACATCGATGCCTGCGGCTGAGCGGTTCGACGGCCGTCTTGTAGTCACCGAGACCGGGCAGATTCACAGCTTGTCGGTCACACTCACTCGAGGCGGTGAGCAGGTGTCCTATGAGTACAGATTGCGCCAAGCCGGCGTCGAGAGCGTTTCCAAACCGGACTGGGTAGCCAACGTGCCCTCGGGTGCGACCGTGCAGGCCCAGTTTGCCGTCGACGTGGAAAACGACTCGTATCTCTCCCTCACGCACACCGAAGGCGATGTCGTCCCACGTACGGCAACAGTGCGAGTGGACTCCAACGGAACGACTGGGACGGTGAGTTTGAACAGTTCGCTCACAGCAGGCGCCACTCGCTATCTCTACTTCGATGGCTCCACCCAGGACCTCCGGATAAGTACCGAGCGGCCCCAGCAGGATACGATCTCGCCTGTCACGAGTCCGGCCTCAGTCCAGATTACCACCGACGGAGGTGTTGTCCTGCACAGTAGCAGCATGGGCTGGGGATCTGAGAGTGTTTCTGCTGGAAGTACTGGCAGTTCCCACGAGCCCACCCGCTCACCGAGTACCGACTAATCAGCCAGTCCATCGCCTTCGATTGAAACGAAAACGAAGTCGTCATTTCTTTCCCAGAGCACGGTATTTTTGCGGCATCCAGTTGAGCCAGGACACCGGCCCCATCGACACAGCGGGAAGTGACCGCCGAGCCAGTCGCTTCGGAGTGCGTTGACGGTACATATATCACAGTGGCGCTGGAGAGTCCCAAGAACATTCACGAAACAATCGGGGCCCTGTAATGTCAAGCCACTACATCACATCAGCAGACCATCTACCCGAGGAGTCACAGGCTGAAACCACGCTGCAGATCACAGATGCCAAGACAAAACGGATCTTCGAGGCACGCGTACGGATCGCACAGGACCCGGACGAACTCACCGATCCGGAGCCGGTGACAGTCGTCGCTGGCCCACACGAGAACGTCAGCGAAACCAGATATATCGAGCTCCTCGATGAAACCGATACGTCGGGCTTCGACCGAGAGTTGTTGACCCAGTTAGCGACCGAACAAGAGACCCGCTCGAATATCCTCAACACTCGGTCCGACGACCTGAGCGTACTACTCCGATATCTCGTCGAAACCGGCGAGTACGAATCAACTGCCAACGCGCTCCGCGAAATCGCCTTTAGTTACCTCGCTGCAGAACATCCGGCCCTCATCGACACCTACGCCGAGGTCCGTGAAGAGTTGGACGACGATCCGCTCGGGCGTGCTCTCGAGCAACGAGAGTGACCAATGGCTGCCAACTCGTTTCGCGACTATCTCGACCTGCTCGCTGCGGATGGCTGGATTCGGACGTTCGAGGAGTCGGTATCATGGGACCTCGAAGCCAGTGCAGTGACGATGCTCGCTAATGTCCGTGATGGGCCGATTCCCTTTTTCCAGTCGATCGCAGGGCTGGAAACGGAGACGAAGCTGGTCGGTGATCCGTACCGCGGCCCCCGTTCCCGTCCGTGGGACCACTTTGCTCGTGCGCTGGGGTTTTCGGCGGGACTCTCGGGGCGCACGTACTACGACCGTGTCATCGACCGACTCCACACACCGACGGAGCCGCGACTCGTCGACCGACAGGACGCCCCCTGCAAAACGACGATCCGGACGGGCGGTGACGTCGACCTCCTCTCGTTTCCGTGGCCGTACATTCACGAGGGTGACGGGGGGCGATACTCGAACCTCCACACGATCGTCGCACCGGATCCCGACACGGAGTGGGGGCGCTGGTCGAGCCATCGGATGATGCTCCACGACGATTCGCAGGCCAGTCTGCTGTTACTGGCCGGCGAGCAGGTCCCTAACCGGTACTACTATGACTACGAACCACGGGACGAACCGATGCCGATCGCAGTCGTCATCGGCGCGGAACCCACTGTCGAGTGCACTGCGGATATGTGGATTCCGTCCGGTCGGAGTGAAGCTGCCTTCGCGGGTGGACTCAAGAACGGGCCCGTAACTCTCGTCGAGTGCGAGACGAGTGACCTGTACGTCCCGGCGACGGCCGAGTTGGTGCTCGAAGGGCACGTTCGCCCTGCGGATCGTCTTGACGAGGGCCCGTTCGGGGACTACTTCGGGTACATGAACGGGCCACGTCGGTCCATGCCGGTGTTCGAGGTTGACGCGATTACGCACCGACGAGAACCACGTCTCCCCTTCTGCGTCGAGGGAACCGGCGTCGGATATGGGCAAAACTCTTCGAGCACACTCCGAGTCGCGGCGGCCGGGCCCGACGCGACGGTCGGGCTCAGGGCCGCCGGTTTCGATGTCGAAATGGCGGTTCCGTGGCAGTTTACGTCACGAACCGTCTGGGTTATTTCGACGGACTGTCCCTACCCGGGATACCTCCACGAGCTCGCGAACTTTATCTTCACGACGTGGGGAATGCTCCATATCGACTTCTTTGTGTTCGTCGATGCCGATGTTGATCCGCACAACCCACGAGCGGTGCTTTCGACGATCGCACTCGACGCCGATCCGGATGCCGATTTCCACCAATTCGGTGTCGAACGGATGCCAAAAGTCCCGCTCAACATCTACCAGACGCCCGACGAGAAAGGGAGCGCAGATGTGGGAACCTCGAAGGCCAAGACTGCCAAAGCTTACATCGATGCGACAACCGATGGTGACCCGAAGGAATCGACTTCGGCCGCCGAAACCCGGAAACAAGCCCAGGAACGCCTGGTCGAGGCCGGACTAGACGCTGGACGCTTCGACCGCCTCGACGAGCGGGAGGGCGAGTCACGATGATTCCGTTTGCGCAGTACGTCCAGGGACTGGCCGGCGACGACGATCTCGTGCACCTCGACGGGCCATTCGACGTTCCGGTCGATGTCCTCGCTGGTGAGGCGCTTCGTGCGAGCGGCCCGGCCCTCCAGTTCGAGCGCTCCAACGGGGTCGATCTGGTCAGCGGAGTGTTCAGTGGCGCGGATCTGATGCAGCAACGCGACGCTCAACCGTGGTCGCGACTCTCGCTCGGACTCGGGTTGGATCCCGACGCGACACTCGTCGACCTCCTGGAGCGGATCAGCGATCTCGGACCGGGCGCCGTGGACCCGGACCCGACCTATACGGGGCAGTCGGCGTCGGGGACAGATGCAGACGTACAGGAAGTACAATTGCCACAGGGGGAGGCCGACACGTGGCCCGCGCTGACACTCGGTGTTGCGTCGGTTGCAACGGCTGACGGGACACATTGGGCGCCGATCCATGGCTCGGTTGTGAGTGGTGAAAAACTCAGGGTCCGCGTGCCCGATTCCTTACAGTCGCTCCTAAGCGACGACGCAACGATCACGATCACCCTCGGCGTCCCGCCGGCAGCTATCACGGCTGCGTACCTGCTTGCCGTCACCGAGCGCGTCGACACGCCGATTCAATCCTGTGGGGTGGCCAGCGCCGTCCCGCTCGTGCCGACGAACGGCGGACTCGTCCCGAGTACGACGGAGATCGTCGTCGAGACGAAGATTACCGACCGACAGCCGGACTTCCGGTCCGACCGTCGAGAAGCCTGGGAGTACGTTACCAAAAGTGAGTCGCTCTCGCTGTCAGTCGAGCGTGTCCTCACCACCGACGATCCGGTCGTTCCCGTCACCCCAGTCGGCCGGCCGCTCGCTGACGATCTCCAGCTCACGGGGTTGACGACGGCTGCGGCACTTTACCACCGAGTCAACAACTACTGGGGCATCTCGCCCGTGGAGTGGATTCTCGTGCCGGCGGAAGCCGAACTTGGTGTCTGTTTTGTGGCCAGCGATGTCCTCTATGCTGGGTTTGAGTGGCAACTTGCCAACATTCTCTTCTCGTTCTCGTCGCTGTTCGATACCGTCGTCATCGTCGACGAGGACGTCCCACCACAGGACTTCGGCCGTGTTCTGGCCGACATCTGGCTGAAGGCCCACCCCGCTCGCGACTGGATTTTTAGCGATCCGGACGCGCCTGCGGCGACACGCCCCCGGTACAGACGGGACGGCGAGACGGGGTCTCGCGTGTACGTCAATGCAGCTTGGGATCCGCGCTGGGAGGATACGTACATCGCACCACGTGTCACGTTCGAGAACTCGTTCCCGAGCGTCGTCCGCGATACGGCATTGGCGCTGTGGAACGAAGAAACTACCAGCTGAGTTTTGCTACCTGACTTCATCAAGGTTGCAATCCCTCGTTAGAATTACTTTGAAAATAAAAATATACGAATATATCGAAAACGCTTCTGTTTACGCAATACGTCGGTCTATTATTTCCCTCAAAGAATATTGGCTCATATTTCTTCCAATAACTATAACAATAAAATTTTACGGTGCATTTATATAAGGGGACACTATTCCGAGCGGTGTATGGTGACTAGCCACAACCTCACGGACTACGAAACGGTTCGGGAAGAGTTCTCGTGGGACGACATCTACGCGGAAGCCGACTGGGATGCGCCGAACGAACTGAACATCGGGCACGAGGTCGCCGACCGCCACGCGACCGACCGTGGACAGGTCGCGCTCTATCAAGTCGGAACCGACGGGGAACTGACGACGATGACCTTCTGGGAACTCGCCGATCGGTCGAGCCAGTTCGCCCACGTCCTCGACGATCTCGGCGTCGAGCAGGGCGACCGGGTGTTCTCGTACATGCCCCGAATCCCCGAACACTACGTGGCGCTGGTCGGGACGCTCAAACACGGCGCCGTCTGGGGAAGCGTCAACGAACGATTTGGCCCCGATGGAATCTCCTACCGCCTGGACGACTGCGACGCCAAGGTCCTCGTCACGACGACGGACAACCGTGATACGGTCGAAGACGCACTGGACGACGCGCCAGCAGTCGAACACGTGATCACCGTCGACCGCGGCGGTGGTGCACCGGCCGACGACGTGGTCTTCAACACCGCGCTGGACGAGGCGAGTACTGAGTACGAGGTTGCCGAAACCGGCGGTGAAGACGATGCTCTGCTGTACTACACGTCTGGAACGACCGGCCTCGCCAAGGGCGTCCTCCACAAACAGCGCTGGATCGCCGGCGTCGCGGCGACCCAGAAGTACGCCGTCGACCTCCAAGACGGGGACCTCTACTGGTCGACCGGCGACCTTGGCTGGCTGACGGGTGCGATCAACACGCTCGGCGCGTGGTTCTGGGGCACCTCACTGTTCACCTACGAGGGCGAGTTCGACCCCGAGGAGTGGGCCGACTTACTCGACGAGTACCCGATCAACGTCCTGTTCTCGGTCCCGACGGCCTACCGGATGCTTCGGGAGAACGAAGAGGTACTCGACGACGCCAATCTTGACCTGCGACATGCCCTCTCGATCGGTGAACCACTCAGCGCCGGCGTCGTCGAGTGGGGCGAGGAGGAACTCGGCGTCACCATCCTCGATACGTACGGCCAGACCGAGACCGGGAATATGATTATCAACAACTATCCGACGATGGATCTCCGGCCGGGGTCGATGGGCAAACCACTGCCCGGCATCGAAGCCGACATCGTCGACCCCGAGACGGGTGAGGTCATGGAACCTGGCGAAACCGGCGAGATCGCCCAGCGTGGGGACTACCCGTGTTTCTTCGCCGAGTTCTGGGAGAAACCCGAGAAGACCCGGAAGGCCTTCGTCGACGGCCCCGACGGCGAGTGGTATCTCTCGGGCGACCTGGCACACAAAGACGAAGACGGCTACTTCTGGTTCGAGGGGCGGGCCGACGACGTGATCCTCTCGTCGGGCTACCGGATTGGTCCCTTTGAAGTCGAGAGTTCGCTGGGCGAACACGAGGCCGTTGCCGAGGCAGCGGTCGTCCCTAAACCCCACGAAGAACGGGGCAACATCGTCAAGGCCTATGTCGTTCCGAGCGAGGGGTCGGAGCCGTCCGATGGTCTCGCGGAGGACATCCAGAACCACGTAAAAGAGGAACTCTCGGCCCACGAGTACCCACGCGAGATCGAGTTCCGTGATGAACTGCCCAAGACGGTGACGGGCAAGATCCGCCGGACCGAACTCCAGGACGAAGCCGAGGAAGAAGCCGACGTTGAGCCCTGACGCTTGCTGAGCAGAGCCGCAATATTATATATCAATGAACTTCGAATCCACGGCAGAACGTTCGATGATTCGGTCGACCGCGGCAGACGTGGCGGCCGAGTACGGACCGGAGCACTGGCGAAAAAAAGAAGAGCAAGGCGAATTTTCCGAGGCGTTCTGGGACGAACTGGCCGAGGCGGGCTTCCACGGCCTGCTGGTCCCCGAGGAGTACGGGGGTGCCGACATGGGCATGCAGGAGATGGGCCTGGCCATGGAGACGCTCTGTGCCGAGGGCTGTGGCATGGCCGGCACCTGGTACCTGGTACTCACCGCGGGCATGGCCGCCGTCGGTATCCAACAGAACGGCACCGAGGATCAAAAGCAAACCTATCTGCCCGACATCGCCGATGGAAAGCGCAACTTCTCCATCGGCATCACCGAACCCGAAGCCGGGACGAACACGCTGAACGTCGCGACCCGGGCCGAGAAAGACGGCGACGAGTATGTCCTCAACGGCCAGAAAGCCTGGATCACCTTCTCCGATCGGGCCGACAACATGATCCTCGTCACCCGCACGACACCCCGCGAGGAAGTTGAAAAAGGCACCGACGGTATCAGCCTGTTCATCGTCGACATGGACGCCCCCGGGATCGACGTGTCGCCAATTCCCAAACACGGTATCAACTACTCCAAATCCTGTGAGGTCTTCTTCGAGGACGTGCGCGTCCACGAAGACGACCTGCTCGGCACGGAAGACGAGGGCTGGCCCGCGCTCGTATCGATGCTCAACCCCGAACGCATCGGCTTTGCGGCCGCCGGGACCGGCATCGGCAAACTCGCCGCCGACCAGGCCATCGAGTACGCTAACGACCGCGAGGTGTTCGGGCGCCCCGTCGGCGAACACCAGGCGGTCTCGTTCCCCATCACCAAGGCCTACGCACGCATGGAGACGGCTACGCTGATGCGCCAGAAGGCAGAGTGGCTTTACGATAACGGCGAGCCCTGTGGCTACGAGACAAACGTCGCGAAGGCAACGGCCGTCGAAGCCGGTATCGAGGCCGTCAAGCAGTCGATGCAGGCCTTTGGTGGCTGGGGCTACGCCAAGGAGTACGACGTGGAGCGGTGGTGGCGCGAGATCAACCTCACCCGTCTAGCACCGGTCTCCCAGCAGATGGCGTACAACCACATCAGCCAGGAACTCGGCTTCCCCAAGTCCTACTGATGTTCGGGAAAGTTCTCGTCGCCAACCGCGGGGAAATCGCGGTCCGCGTGATGGCGGCATGTGAAGAACTGGGCATCGAGACGGTCGCCGTCTACAGCGACGCCGACCGCAACGGCGGCCACGTTGAGTACGCCGACGAGGCCTACAACGTCGGCCCCCCGCCGGCCAGCGAGTCCTACCTCGACCAGGCGGAGATCGTCGACGTGGCACAGCGAGCGGACGCCGACGCGATCCACCCCGGCTACGGCTTCCTCGCGGAGAACGCCGCGTTCGCCGCCCGGGTCGAGGCCGCCGACGGCATCACCTGGGTCGGCCCGCCAAGCGACGCGATGGAGACGCTGGGCGAGAAGACAAAAGCCCGGACCGTCATGCAGGAGGCTGGTGTCCCGGTCGTCCCCGGGACGACCGACCCCGTCGACGACCCCGAAGAAGTACGCCAGTTGGGCGAGGAGTACGGCTATCCCATCGCGATCAAGGCAGAGGGCGGCGGTGGCGGCCGCGGAATGAAGATCGTCCGAAGCGAGGCTGAAGTCGAGGACGCGCTGGAAAGCGCAAAGCGCGAGGGCGAGGCCTACTTCGACAACGACTCGGTCTACGTAGAAAAGTACCTCGAAGCCCCCAAACACATCGAGGTGCAGGTGCTCGCGGACGAACACGGCAACGTCCGGCATCTAGGCGAACGCGACTGCTCGCTCCAGCGCCGCCAACAGAAGGTCATCGAAGAGGCCCCAAGCCCTGCGCTGGACGCCGAGCTGCGCGAGGAGATTGGCGAGGCCGCTCGCCAGGGCGTCCGGGAAGCCGGCTACACCAACGCCGGCACAGTCGAGTTCCTCGTCGAGGACGGCGAGTTCTACTTCATGGAGGTCAACACCCGAATCCAGGTCGAACACACCGTCACCGAGGAAGTAACCGGGATCGACATCGTTCGCTGGCAGCTGCGTGTCGCCGCGGACGAGGAACTCGACTTCGCACAGGACGACGTGGAGATCGAGGGTCACGCCGTCGAGTACCGGATCAACGCGGAGAACCCGGCCGAGGACTTCGCGCCGACGCCGGGACCGCTCGAAACGTACGAGCCCCCGAGCAGTATCGGTGTCCGCCTCGATCACGCGGTCGCGCAGGGCGACGAGATCGGCGGCGACTACGACTCGATGATCGCGAAGCTGATCGTCACCGGCGAGGACCGCGACCACTGTCTGGACCGGTCGAAGCGTGCCCTGGACCACTTCACTGTCGAGGGCGTCCACACGACGATCCCGTTCCACCTGCTGATGCTCGACGACGAGCGGTTCGTCGGCGGCGATCACACCACGAAGTACCTCGATGAAGAGCTCGACGACGAGGCCCTCGACGCGGCCGTCGAGCGCTGGGGTGCCGACGCGGTCGGCGGCGACACGCCGTCGGCGTCGACCGACGAAATCGCCGTGGAGGTCGACGGGAAGCGCTTCGACGTAGTCGTCGAGGACGACCTTCCACGGACCCCGCGGGGCGGCGACGGCGGCGGATCGAGCGGCGGGAGTTCCGGCGGTGGCTCGTCCGGAAGCGCCGCGGCGGACGTGGCCGCCTCGGGCGCGATCACGGCCGAGATGCAGGGCACTGTCCTGTCGGTGGCGGTCGACCCCGGCGACGAGGTCGCGGCGGGCGACGTCGTCTGCGTGCTGGAAGCGATGAAGATGGAAAACGACGTGGTGGCGTCGACCGGCGGGACCGTCGCATCGGTCCCAGTCGCGGAGGGCGACTCGGTGGACATGGGCGACACCCTCGTCGTTCTGGAGGAGTAATCATGCGCATCAGAATCTCGGACGACACGACCGAATCGGAGGCAGAGGCGATCGCGGAGGCGCTGGCGACGCACTTCGAGGACGACGTGATCCTCGTCGTCGACAGCGGCGAGGAGATCGGCAGCGCGACCTACGACGGCGACGAGCGCGAGGCGGCCGAACGGCGCGCGGACGACCTCGGCCCGACCGAGCGCGAGGAGAGCCTGATCGAGGAGATCGAGGAGATCCTCGAAGGCGGTCCCGAAAAGTACAAAGAGCAGTTGCCCGAGCAGGGCAAACTCTTCGTTCGGGACCGGGTCGACCTGTGGTTCGGCGACGACTTCCTGTTCGAGGACGGAACGTTCGCGGAGTTCGACTCCGACGACCAGCTCCCGGCCGACGGGCTCATCACCGGGGCCGCGGAGTTCGAGGGCCGGGACCTGCACTTCATGGCCAACGACTACACGGTCAAACGCGGGTCGATGGCCTCCAAGGGCGTCGAGAAGTTCCTGCGGATGCAACAACGGGCTCTGAAAACGGGACGGCCCGTCCTCTACCTGATGGATTCTTCGGGCGGCCGGATCGACCAGCAGACGGGCTTTTTCGCCAACCGCGAGGGCATCGGGAAGTATTACTACAACCACTCGATGCTCTCGGGTCGGGTGCCACAGATCTGCGTGCTGTACGGGCCCTCTATTGCCGGTGCGGCCTACACCCCAGTGTTCGCGGACTTCACCGTCATGGTCCGAGGTATGAGCGCGATGGCGATCGCCAGTCCCCGGATGGTCGAAATGGTCACCGGCGAGGAGATCAGCCTCGAAGACTTGGGTGGCCCTGATGTCCACGCCCAGTATTCAGGGAGTGCCGACCTCGTCGCCGACGACGAAGAACACGCACGCGAACTCGTCGCCAAACTCATCGGCTACCTGCCCGACAACGCCGACGAGGACCCACCACAGACCAGCGGCGCTGCGCCGAAGCTCTCCCCGGAGGGGATCGACGCCGTCGTTCCCCAGGAGCCGAACAAGGGTTACGATATGTTCGACGTGATCGACCGGGTGGTCGACGCCGGCTCGACGCTCGAACTGCGACCCGAATACGGCAAGGAGATCATCACCTCGTTTGCCCGGATCGACGGCCGACCCATAGGGATCGTCGCGAACCAGCCCAACCACCGGGCCGGTGCGATCTTCCCTGACGCCGCCGAGAAGGCGGCTCAGTTCATCTGGACCTGCGACGCCTACAACATCCCGCTGTTGTATCTCTGTGACACCCCCGGCTTCATGGCCGGCTCCGGCGTCGAGAAGGAGGGGATCCTCGAACAGGGCAAGAAGATGATCTACGCCACGTCCTCAGCGACGGTTCCCAAACAGTCCGTCGTCGTCAGGAAGGCCTACGGCGCGGGCATCTACGCGATGTCCGGCCCGGCCTACGACCCCGAATCGACCCTCGGCCTGCCCAGCGGTGAGATCGCGATCATGGGGCCGGAAGCGGCGATCAACGCCGTCTACGCCCGGAAACTCTCGGAGATCGATGACGAAGAAGAACGCGCAAAACGCGAACAGGAACTCCGCGAGGAGTACCGCGAGGACATCGACATCCACCGAATGGCCAGCGAGGTCGTCATCGACGAGATCGTCCCGCCCAGCGATCTCCGAGAAGAGCTGTCGAACCGCTTCGCGTTCTACGAGACCGTCGAGAAGGACCTGCCGGACAAGAAACACGGCACGATTCTCTAACACACGAGAGAGACAATGACAGGGAAGTACTACGAGGAGTTCGAGGTCGGCGAGACCATCGAACACGGGAAACGCCGGACGGTTAGCGAGAGCGACAACCAGCAGTTCTGCGACATGACGATGAACCAGCAGCCGCTGCACCTCGACGCCGAGTTCGCGGCCGACACCGAGTTCGGCGAGCGACTGGTCAACGGCCTCTACACGATGAGTCTGGCCGTCGGGCTGACGATTCCGGACACAACCGACGGGACCATCGTCGCGAACCTCTCGTACGACAACGTCGAACACCCGAATCCCCTCTTCCACGGCGACACGATCCGCGTCCAGTCGACCGTGACCGACAAGCGCGAGACCAGCGACGGCGAACGCGGCATCGTCACAATGCACGTCGAGGTGTACAAGGTGAACGGCGACGAGGAACAACTCGTCTGTGAGTTCGACCGCACCGCACTCTCACTGAAACGCGAACACACCGAGTAACAGCTTCCCGAATTCAGAATTTTAGTATCATGACAGACTCGATTGCGGAGATGGACGAGATCGTCCACGAGCCGAGCCAGGCGTTCGTCGAATCGACGAACGTCTGGGAGTTCATGCAGACCTACGGCATCGACGACTACGAGGCGCTGATCGAGCGAACCACGACCGACATCGACGGCG
>NZ_JALJCL010000019.1 GCF_023698535.1 Halorientalis regularis | reverse complement strand
AAGCCGACGCATGATTCTCGATGAGGAGGCTCTGTTGGACACAGCTATCGCCTCCTCATTCCTCTCGAAAAGTAGCCTCGATAAGCCGCTGCTGTCACGCGGTTTCTCTCTTAGCTAAAGACGGATGGGCTCGCGATTAGTGGGCTTAAAACGTATGACATCGTGCAGGCCAAACAGACGGTGCGGAATCACACCAGCGGTTGGCTGCCGAGACTAGAAGCGATGGGAATCGCCGCCTGGTGTAACTCTATTTATACAAAGACAACAAAGGGTCCATATCAACTGCTTGGGAAGGGATACTTCCTCACGGTGGAAGATCTTTGGGAGATTGGCGATTGGCAGATCGACGCAACGACCGAAGATCTCACCCTGGGAATTGATGCCTACGAAGCAGGCTACTCGCTGGGTATCATCGACCGATACATTCAGGACATCTGCCCCGCCGATTTCAATGATTGGGTCAGTCAAAAGCGTCGCTGGGCGGCAGGCCCATATTCCTATCTTGGTAGTGATGATTTTGACTTCCGTGAACTAGTTCGGTTCTGGACGTATAGCGCCTCGAATCAGGTTATTTCAGTCGTGAACGTCATCGGAGTTCCAGCAGGAATTCTGTACTTCATGTTTGTGCTTGCGGGCTTCGACCTTTATAATTCACCGCCACTGGTGATCATCACTATCGTCAATCTCCTCAATTGGGTCTACTATTCTGTGAAAACGTATCAGGCAACAATACACGGCGTGCAATTTGAGTCCCGCCTCGAACGAGTGAAGTTCTACCTGAGCTCGAATCCAATCAGTCAGCTTATTTATTCGATGCTGTGGGCAATTCCGATTTCACTCGCGGTTTGGAATTATCTGTTCGGGGACGAAACGAGAGAGTTCCACGTTACCCCGAAACAAACCGACACCGAAGTCGAAATGGATAGCTCATACGTTGACGATTGACTTACAACAGGCCCGTCCAAACACGACAACGGGCATTTCCTGGTATGACTCCGACCGAGTGGGACGGCGTCACAACGGCCGTCGCACTGGGAGTGCGTGTAGACGACACAGCCATCCCTCGTATCCTCGAGGACGTGGACGTATGTGTGCCCGACACACGCTCGGTCGCTCATGGACCGGCCGAACGGGGCCGCAGTGATTTATTTCTTCGCTCGCTCGACCGCCGAGGCAGGTCCGTCGGGCCGGTCGAGTCGCCAGAACTTGTCTTCGATCATCGAACAGAGAAATGCCCTGGACATGAGTTCGGGTGTCTTGATGTGGACGTCGATGAACTCGTCGGACCCCAGCTCTTACCGGATCTCGAAGACGAATTCGCGCATCTGGAGGACGGGAGGAGCCTCAGAAACAATTAGTTCCGGCTCGATTCTCGCCTTATCCGGATCGACACGGTACGACCGACCAGCTTATTGTGGGTTCGCCGGGCAGGTATCGACCCCCAGCAGCGCATAGAGGCCACAGAAGCCGGTCATACCCGTCATGAGCAGTATCACTGCGCCCAAACCCAACACAGGCGAGAGCACTGTCGAGAGCGGGAGAACACCAGCAAGTGTCCCGACCGATAGCAGCCCCGCGATGGCGCCAACAACGATTCGCACCAGTTTGTCCGTCGACCCAACGTTTGTGTCCATAGTCATACGATAGTTCCAGAGCGCAAAAAAGGTACTGATTGTACATTTTAACCAATATAGGTGGCAACCTTCGGCGGCCACGGATCGCTGACCATCCTTATAATGGGTTGAAAAACTCTCTCAGAAGTTTTGTAGGAATCGTGTTACTGAACAGTATTGGGATAAAAGTGCATACAATGGGCACGAACATAGCGATACTCGACGCGTCTCTCGGGGACACACCGGCAGAGCGAAATCTCACTCGGGAGATCGACGCCCCGACCGCGGTTTACAAGGTCAGTGACGGCATTCGTCCACCGTTGCCGATGACGCGTGACTGCTCGTACGACGGTGTGGTAATAAGTGGGTCACAGACAGCAGTGTACGACGACTACGCATGGGTTCACGAACTGACATTGTGGCTCCGAGCACTGCACCGAGCGGACGTTCCAGTTCTGGGAATCTGCTGGGGCCACCAGTTCATCGCGCAGGCACTGGGTGGCCGTGTTGTCGATATGGGTGAGTACGAACTGGGATATCGGACCGTCGAGCGACGCGGTGGCGGTGAACTGCTTGCAGACCTTCCCGACTCGTTTACTCCGTTCCAGACACACTCGGACCGTGTGGCAGAACTGCCGTCCGGAGCCGTTGAACTGGCAAAAAACGACTACGGGATCCAGGCGTTCAGGCTGGCATCGAGCTACGGTGTACAGTTTCATCCCGAGTATGACCGGGAAACCGCCAAGTGGGTAATCGGCAACAAGGCCCTGTCTGCAGATCGGGAGGCGTCGGTTCGGGAAACGATCACCGACGAGCGCGTCGCCGCGGCCCAGGTGGTGACACAAGTGTTCGATAACTTCGTGGCTACCGTGGCGGATCACCAGCGTCAGCCCACACGCTGAGTTTACAGAGAATCACCACCGCGAAGTGCGAATTTCACGACACTGTAACGGTCGCTGATAGTCTGTCTTCTCGGCAATTTCTGCTCCGTCATGGGGCCGACTATCGTTTGCGCTCATGTGGCGTAGATTGTTGGTGACGATCTCGTACATCGGGTGAGTCACCTGAGATTCCTCATTCAACCAGTTTCGCCCCAGTTCTGGATCGACTGATCGCGTAGTTCAGCTCTTACATAATCACCAGGCAACTCTCCACTAACAATTCTCTACCCAAGAGCGAAGCCCAGAATGCGGATGTTGGGATTCCGCGTGAACCGACATGAAAGCTTAGATACCACTGGAACGATCTTGGTGAGTCAGAACCGGACGATTGCTACGTGGTTGGGGTCGGGACCCGTCGTCTCAACGCATATAGAGCCATCTCCCTTCGATTGCCCCCATTAGAGTGTCTGCGCAACGAACTGCGACACAATGCGGTCTTCGGCAGTCCGAAGCCGATACTGGACCGTCGAACGGGGTTCGTCGAGTATTGACGCCAGATCGGCGACGGAGACTTTTCGGGGCCGCTCGTAGTAGCCGTGATCGACTGCGGCATTCAACACTCGCCAGTGCTCCGGCGAAAAGTCCGTGGCGATCCGCTCGGTCGCGCTCCAGTTGCCGGCACTGGTAATGTGCGACACTGAGAGTGATACTCCATCACGAAGATGGGATTCCATCGTGTCGTACACATCACCGATCGGATAGTCCCCAGGAAAGAGAACGCGCCAGCGGTACTCGTCGCCGACGCGGCGGGACTCAAACACGGTCCCCTCTTGGACGTGTTCAAGAACGAAACGTGGGAGTGAGTGACATTTCTTGATCTCCCGACGGAGAGTGTAGATCGTTCGACTCGTCTCCTGACGATCAAGGACCTGATACGTGCGCGCCGTATCACAAGTGTCGACGTCGAAACACTCGTTACACCGACTCTCGTCGAGAAACACCCCGTCAAACGCGCTCAGCGCTTCGTCGGTTCCCTTGGCGTGATCGAGTCGCCACATATGATTGTCGTTCACGAAAATCGCGGACGACCACAGTGAGAGACTCTCGTACTGCCGGAAGACGTCCATCAGCTCGTCGGTCCCCGACTCGAACTGGAGGACGAACTCGAACTCACGTGTCTCGTCGACCCTCACACCTTCTCCACTCATTTTCATCTAAAGCTAATCACTTCTAAGACAAAAACACCGGCATTTGGACTCTAATAACTACCTGATACAGATAGTTGGTTATTGCTAAACAAAAGCTGATTGCTGCTCCCGGGGTACGTCGGAATGCGATGTCCGACGAGAAAGAACACGGCAGCGGTTCGGTGGCACCGGGCGACACGAGCAAACGAGTCGGGGCCGAAGTGATTCGCGAGCGTGGTGTCGACCCCGAGGAACTCCGCGAGAAGCTGATCGACGCCATCGGGGCGGAGTTCACGACGTACTACTACTACACGAACCTCCGGATGCACCTCGCCGGCGAGGAAGACTACAAGGAGATCACCGAGGACGCCCGCCTCGAAGACCGGGCCCACTTCGAGCTGGTCGTGCCCCGGATCTACGAGCTGGAGGGATCGCTCCCGAACGACATCCGTGACTTCGCAGATCGCGCGTCCTGTCCGGACGCCGAAGTACCGACGCCGATGGACGACAGCGGCGGGTTCGACACGTCCGATCTGGCGGTCGAGGACATTCTGGAGGTGCTGCTGGAGGCGGAGCGGTGTGCTATCCGGACCTGGAGCGAGATCTGTGACATGACTCGCGGTGCCGACCCGCGCACCTACGACATGGCTCAGCGGATCCTCAACGAGGAGATGGACCACGAGGCCTGGTTCATCGAGCTGCTGAGCAAGGAACGGGACGACGAGATCAACCCGGCCGGCCACTTCGCCCGCGGCGAACCGGGCGACGCGCCTTACTCGACGAACAACCGGTTCAACGACTCGGCCTGATCCCGGTCGTCGGCGCTCCCAACCCCCACCTTCCCCTATTCCCCTGTCATGACACAATCGTCGAACGAAACGTGGACCGTCACGATCGTCGTTCCCGAGGACTCGTCGCTGGACGAAGCCGGTGAGACCTACGACCTCGAAGTTGGCGCAGACGAGACGATCCTCGCGGCCGCGCGTTCGGCGGGTGTGTGGCTGCCAGCCGACTGCCAGCAGGGCTGGTGTACCACCTGTGCCGCCCGCCTCGTCGACGGCGACGTTGCCCACCCGAACGCGCGTCGGTACTACGACGAGGACGACGAGGCCGGCTACGTCCTGCCCTGCACTGCGAAGCCACGAACCGACACGACCGTCGTCGTTGACCAGTACGACGACTTTCTGGAGTTCAGAGCGGCCAACGACAGGCCACCCGGCAACTCGAAACTGGACTCGTAGACAGATCATGAGTACGAATGATACACAGTCGACTGAAACGGTCGACACAGATCACGCAGAGCCAGCCTACGAGGCAGTCCTCATTTTCGATGGGGAGTGTCCGTTCTGTTCGGCAGCAGCGACGGCACTCCGGCAACTCCCCGAAGTTGGCGTCATCGAGTGGAACAACGACGCTGCACAGCAACTCCTCGCGGCCCAGTTCGACAATCCGCCGTTCGCGCTGATACTTGTCGACGGAAGAGCGGGCCGGCTGTGGATCGGCCCGGCCGCTGCAGGCGAACTGTGTGACCGTGCGGGGGTCCCGACGCTCGTCCAGGATATCGTCGCGGACAACTTCGAGCGCGTCGGTAACGCGGTGCGGGGCGTCGCCGGTGCGAAGCGGGAGCCAGCCGATCTCGACGGGACGCGTTCGCTCCATGCCGCTGCTGCTGCCGAGTATCAGACGCTCGCAGCGAACGCTCGACGGACCCACAGGACTGGAGGATCCCACTAAATAGCCCTGGAGGATACAGGATATGCCAGTCTGTGAAACCTGTGACGAACACGTTTCCGAGCAGTTTGCGCGAGTGTTCGGTGACGAAACCGGACGTGTGTATGCCTGTCCCAGTTGTTCCGCGAATGCTGGGATCGGTGAAGTAACACGTGAGCGACGGCCCGAGCACTGAGAGCGGCATTTCCATCCAGTCACAGTACCGTTCTCACCGGGGCTTCGAGAGGATTCAGACGGCAATACCTGTAGTCAGGAGGTAGATTGGGTGTACAGATACCCAGCACAGACTGCGACAACGAGTTCTGCAACTTTCGAGCCGATAGCCATGGGATTAAGCGACTCACCCATGTAGAATGCATCAAGGCTAACGCCCTGGAAAGCAAATAGCGCGATAATCGTGATAATGGCGTAGCCGGCGGCTACGAGATACAGTTCTCGACGCCAGTACGATGTGACGTACAGTGCGATCCCACCGAGGAACCCGAGCCCGTTCAGAATAAACAGGATTCCCAACAGTTGACTGAACCCCATCACGCGTGGTCCTAACAGGAGATGGATTACGCCCGTCACCAACGCCGCGAGAATCGCAAGATATCCGACCGGGTCTGCTGGCAGGTTGAAATACGATCCATCGCGCTCTGTGGTCGATTGAGCGGTCACATAAATCAAGTATGCCAGAATAGTAATGAATGAAGACCACAATTCTCGTCATCCAATAATGACCTTGCCATTATATATGGCCGCCATTTCCCAGCAGAAAACCGGCGGTTCGGGATTGATTTTCCGTATGTCTGTGAGACGGAGAAGCCACATCAGTACCTTTCTTGAGCTTCGGTCTGTTTAAATGTGTGAAATACCCACTATATTACGGGAACAAAGGGCTATGAATGCTGATTCGACCTCTGACGGTTCGTCGCCGCCCCTCATGGGCGTCGTCGTCAGTGCTTTTGTTGTCGTAGTACTGCTCGCAGCTATCGCCTATACAATTATTTTGGGCGTCGTTGACTGGGTAGCGGTTAGTCTATTAAGATACCCCGTGAACACGGTTGCTCCCTTCGCAGTCATTAGCGGGGCGATATTGACGATCGCGATTATTGTTCCAACTGCGTTGATAACTGTTACCAAGACCGACTGATGGGCTCGAGAATAATACGCCTGGCTCAATTATAAAAAAAACGTGGACTGGCGATTTGCCAACTCCGCAAATCTGGTTCGACTATCCAGTGTTCTTCACACACTGCATCGGCAGTTCACTACTGCGCTGCCGGTTCAACCGCTGACGTAACTGTCCCGTCGAACCGGTCCTGTCTGACACTCTTTCGCGATCGGCGTTCGGAGCTATCAGCGATCCGTTCCCGGTTCAGGGTAATACCCGGAATCCTTATTAACTAATACAATATAGTTATTAAAACACAATAATGACAGAGAACACTCGACACTCGAGCGTGGGGAACCGAACAGTGAACGATCGGGAGTGGATCGTCGGCGCGGTCGGCGTGGTGGCGCTCGTCATCCTGTCGGCAGTGGCGATGGTTACGGGCGTCAACTGGAAACTGGTAGCCATCTCGTGGACGGCGTTCGCGGCGATGGCGGTGGGTGTACCGCTCGGGGCGCGGGCGGTGCGCAGCAGTCATCCCCTAGAACCGGTCTGGGGGTACGGCCTCGCCAGTGGTGCGATGGTGACAAGCGCCGCACTCTTTCTGGTGCCCCAGGCGCTCGGCCAGCACGGTCGCCTCGGTAGTCTAGGCATCGCGGCCGGCTTCCTCGGCGGGTACGTCGGCCACACAATCGGCCACAGGTTCACGCACCTGGACCTCCCCGTCGACCACACAGCGACGGAGCTGACGGTCCACGCGCTCTCGGCCGGTGCCATCATCGGCGCGATCTACACGGCGATGCCGTCGCTCACCTCGATTCTCGGAATCGCTCTGATTTCCCACAAGGCACCAGCGGGGTACGCGGCGGCTCGCCGTCTTGCCGACCGTGGCCGGTCCGTCTTTCCACTTCTGTTGCCGGCGGCGGCGGTCGGCCTCGTAGCATTGCCCGTCGGTATCGTGGGCTTCTCGCCAGAGAGCGAACTGCGCGGGCTCCTGTTTGGCGTCGCGGCCGGCGTGTTCCTCCACGTCGCCGTCGATCTACTGCCAGAGTGTACCACCGGCAGTGAGACGTGCCCGGTCGACGCCGCGGCCCACGACGGCGACCTCCACCAGTTCCAGGACCGACTCCGCCGACACGCCGCCCTGAGCGCCGTCCTCGGGGGCGCGGCGGTCGTCCTGGCCTGGTCGCTGGTAGTGTGACCCTGCCGAAGTAGCCCGCCAGTCCGACGGAACGTGCCGACACCGCCGGAATGCCCCGACCTCGAAATTATTTCCGGTATCTTCGAAGGTGCGGCTACAACGGTCAATAATCGCACGCTGGCGACCCCTTTTGAGTCGACGACGCGTACTGTTGCTTGTGAGTCAACGTATGAAATCGACAGACACGTTCGACCGGATCGACACGCCCCTGTTCGTGGCTGGGGCGCTACTCGTCCTCGTGAGCCTGACCGCAGCGGTCTGGATGCTCAGCCTCGGCGATGTCGTCACGGCACTCGGACTGGGGCTGCTTGTCGCTGCCGGCGTGTTGCTGACCGGCATCGGCCTCTCGCCCGAAGCTGCGACGCACTGATCGACACGTTTCTCAGCGTCTGTCCCGTTGGATACCTATGTTCGAGCGAGACGATACGCCGGCGACAGTCCGCTCCCAGTGGGAACTCGGGAGCGACGATACCGCTCGCTGCCGCGATCTGGAGGTGACTGTCCGTGCCTGAGACCGCGTCTGCCGACGTGGCGACGTGGATGCTGGTCCTTTCGGGCGTCGTCATCGCTTTCCTGATCGGCGTCGGCCTGCTCCAGCTACTGCGTACCGGCGATCTGGGCTCGTTCCTCCGCGATCTGGGGATCGGTCTGGTCTTGTTACTTTTCAGCCTCGGGTTCTACCGGAAGTGGCACGACGCGTAGGGCGACCCTACGCGTAGGACTCCTCGTCCTCGACCGGACCGCTGAACGCCGAGTACAGCACGACGAAGTAGGACACGACGAGCGGCATGAGCAACCCCGCGCCGATTGTCGAGAGGTTCAGCGGGAGCGTCGACACGATTGCCGCCTCGACGTTGAGACCGGTCGCGGGGTCGATCTGTGGGTACAGCAGCGTCGCGACGAGCGCCACGAGGCCGTACACCTGGGCCGCGACCGCCGCGAACGCGAGGTAGTGTCGGTCGGCCCGGCCGGCGAGGACGTGGATGCCGGCCAGGAGGACCGTCAGTCCCACCAGACCCAGGGTCGGCAGCGAGCGGAACGTGATGTGAGACGCCGAGCGACTGCCGACGACCAGCGCGGCGACCGCCAGGACCAAGTAGGCGAGCTGTGCCAGGTGGCCAAGCGGCTGGGTCTCGAGTCGAACGTCGCCGCGCGTTTTCAGTCCGAGGTAGGCGGCACCGTCGACGACGGTGAGTGCGACGACGGCGAGGCCGACGAGGACGCTGGAGGGCGACGCCCGCGACGCCGCGCGCGTCCAGTACGAGACGCTCCACAAGGTCATCATGACCGAGCCCAACGACGTGAAGATCTTGCCCGGGCACTTCTCAGTCACCGACGACGGGGAGTACATCGACGTGACGCCCGGGCAGCCGATGTTCTCGACTGTCGGCTACATCTGGGAGAACAACGGAATCCTCCGGATGGCCGAAGACGAGTTCGTCGAGCATATGTTCGACAACCTCCCGTCGAAGCCGCCGAACTACGAACAGGTCATTGCGACCAACGCCGGCGAGTACCAGCCCGAAGACGAGGAGACCGAACTCGAACTCGGCCCGAACCGGTGTGCCGCCACATCCGAGAGCGCCGTCGCTGACGACTGAAAATATTCTCACTCACCCATCATGTTTGGACTCGACTCCCTGTCCGGAAACCCGCAGGCAGCCGCCTTCATCGGCATCGTGTTGATCGAGGCGCTCGTCCTCTACGTTGGATACGGTGCGCTCGAACAGGCGTTCGGTGAGTATGTCGTTGGCCTGCTGCGAGATGAATGACGATGGAACTGTTCGGTATAAGTGTCGCCCTCCTCGAAACGTTCACCGGGTTCGGCCTGCTGATCGGGATCTTGTTCGGGTTCTTTGGGATGGGTGGGTCGTTCCTGGTGACGCCGGCGCTCCTGGTGATGGGATACGAGCCCAACGTCGCGGTCGGGTCCGGCCTGGCGTTCGTCTTCGGGACGTCGGTGATCGCGACGCTGAAACACCTGACCTCGGGCAGGCCGACTACAAACTCGGCGTGTTGATGATCGCCGGCACCACTGCGGGGATCGAGGTCGGCAAGATTGGGCTGGAGTACCTCCAGCACATCGGGCTGGCCGGCTCGGTCGTTAGCGTCGCCTACGTCCTCCTGCTCGGTGGTATCGGTGCGTTCGTCACCCGTGAAGCGCTGAAAGGTGGCGACGACGACAGCGGCGGCCTCGAACACGACGTCGACGAGGACGCCGATCTCGAGGACGCGGACATCTCTGACGTCGCACAGAAGATCCAGTCCTACCCCATCCCGCCCATGATGTCGCTGCGAGGCGGATTCACCGTCTCGCTGTGGATGATTCTGGCCGTCGCATTCGCCACGGGCCTGTTATCGGGCTTCCTGGGCGTCGGTGGCGGTTCATCCGAATGCCCGCGCTGTTTTACCTGATCGGTGTCCCGGTGCCGGTCGCGGTCCGGACCGACCTGTTCGAGATCGTCTTCTCGGGCGGGATCGGCTCCTTCCTCTACGCCCAGTCGGGCGCGGTCGACCTGAGCATCGTCGTGCCGCTGCTGGCCGGGAGCGCACTCGGCGCGCGCCTCGGCGCAGCCGCGACGAGCCTCGTCGAGGAGGAAGACATCAAGGTCTACTTCGGCGTCATGCTCCTGCTGGGTGCCGTCGCAGTGGCGATTCGCGAGATTGACAACGCGATCGAGATGCTGGTCCTCGACACGGTGAGCCTCGCGATCATCCTCGGCGCAGCGCTCCTGGTCAGCGGAGCCGTCTCCTACAGCGCCGTCCGCGAACTTCGCGACGAAGCGCGTCCCACGACGAACGCAGCTGCAGACTAACCGGGGGGCACCTCTCTCCGCTGTAAAGCAGGTTGCTGAAAGCGTGTAGCGGGGGTGCTACCACCGCCGCTGTTCGTACCTCGAGCTGATGCGACTAGTCCTCGAGTCCAAAGTCAGCAAGTGAATGCGTGTGGTGCCACACTGCAACAATCTCATCCACATCAAACGTGAGGACACCGTCTGTCAACTGGATTCGGACAGTTCCGTCTTCAATTTCCGTGTCGTGGAGATGCATCTCTAACGGTTCATCGAATTCCGACACCGCGAGCATCAACTCTCCCTTCTCTTCGAGTTTCGACTGCAGATCCGCCTGTTTCAGTACCATTGCATCTGTCATAGGAAGTTACAACTTAAATTGTTGGCCTGACTTCCAGAATTATGATTTTTCAATCAAAACTTTAGTAAGAGAAGAATTCACGATGGAGCCCAATCCACCCAATCCTATTCTTTTGTTAACGATTGGCGAACTATAGTTAGGTGGGTGACAACAAAAAGCGACGCCGGTGAAATATTACTGACTGCGGCCCAAGTCGTAGAACTCTGGGTTAGGTCGCATATCCGCGAGGTGGGCCATCCGGTTAGAGAGGTTGTAGAAGGACACAACGTTGCCGATGTCCCAGATCGCTTCTTGGCTGAATCCGTGATCACGGAGTCGCTGGAGGTCCGCATCCTCGATCCGCTCGGGTTCTTCGGTGAGTTTGACGGCGAAATCGAGCATGGCGCGGTGGGCATCGTTGATGTTGGCTGTCCGGTGGTTCGCAGTCAGTTGTTCTGCCAAGTAGGGGTCGTCAGCATAGATCCGGCAAAGCGCACCGTGGGCGACGATGCAGTACAGGCAGTCGTTGACGCCCGAGACTGTGACGATCAACATCTCGATCTCCTCGCGTTCCAGAGCCGTTTCCTCCAGCAGAGCGTCGTGGTAGTCGAAAAAGGCCTGTGCCTGTCGCGGGCGGTAGGCCATCGCGAGGAAGACGTTCGGCGTGAATCCCGCGCGCTCGGATTCCTCCTCGATGCGTTCCTGCATATCCTCGGGCAGGTCGTTGATATTGGGCACTTCGAACCGCGTCATCGCCTCGATGTCGTCTTCCATATACCAATGTTGCCTCTACAGAACTTGTATGTTTTATAATTTTACAAACATTAAATGCCACAGCATAGTGATTTTTGCCGTGCTATTGGTAGCTAAGCTGCTACAAGCGGGGATATCGTAGTAGTGCGAGTAGAGAGAAGTACAGCTTTGACTACTGAACTGACTATGTCACAGATTGACATCCTCTGCGGCCTTCAGGCTGTGGAGGATATCAAAACTGGCATCTTTTGTGAACCGCTTGGGGTCAAGCCCTGAGGCACTTGGCCTGCGCGCCCTGTATATTAATAATTCTCGTCCCCCTCGTCGCGTGCGGTTCCCATTTTCGCCGTCAGTAGCGCGTCGACATTGTAGAAGAGGATGCCGACCGAGACCAGCGTCGTGAACAGGTAGACGATGAAGCCGGGCGGACCGCCGAGCGTCGTCCCGACGGCGGCTCCGGCGGTCCCGGCCAGCGTCAGTTCGAGCCAGGTGACGAGCACACGGGACCCGAGTTTCGCGTCGGCCATCAGTAGGACTCCCCCGCTTCGATTTCGCCGCTAAACGTAGAGTACAGCACCGCAAAGTAGACGAATATCAGCGGGAGCAACACGGCCGCGCCGACGGACATGAGGTTCAGCGGGAGCGTCGAGACGATTGCCTCCGAGACCGTCGCCCCGGCCGCGCGGTCGACGTAGGGGTAGGTCAGCCGCGCGACGACCGCGACCAGCGCGAACACCATGCCCGCGGCCGCCACGAATGCCGCGTAGTAGCGGTCACGGACGGTCGCGAGCGCGTACCCGCCCGCGAGGACGAGCGTCAGGCCAACGAGCGCGAGCGCGACCGGCGAGAGCAGGGCGCCTCGGACCGTTGGGACGGTCGCGTAGATCGTCGCCAGCGCGGCCACGACCAGCACGAGGTACCCGGCCAGTGCGTAGAGGCTATCCCGGCGCAGGTCGGCCCGCAGGTCGCCGCGGGTCTTGAGCCGGAGGAACGCCGCCCCGTCGACGACCGTGAGCGCGACGACCGCGAACCCGACGACGATTCCGGATATAGTCAGCGTGCCCGTCGCACCCAGTGCCCAGTTGGCGACGAACACCCCGAGCAGGAACGGGGCCGCAAGGCTCCCGACGACGAACGAGCGACCCCACCACCGCTGCCAGGTCTCGTCGTGGCGTTGCTCGTACATCTCCGGGGCCAGTCCGCGCAGGATCAGCGCGCCGAGGATGCCGAACATCAGGAGATAGTGCCGGCTGAACAGGGCGGCGTAGATCGAGGGAAACGCGGCGAACAGCGCCCCGCCGAAGACGACTAGCCACACCTCGTTGCCGTCCCAGAACGGGCCGATAGCCGCGAGCAGTTGCTCGCGCTCCGCGTCGTCCTCGCGGGTGGCAAACAGCGCGCCGACGCCGAAGTCGAACCCGTCGAGGAAGAGGAAGGTCCCGAGGATGAAGAATATCAGCCCGAACCACAGCTCCGCGAGCGGCAGGCCGAAGAGGGGATCGGCGGCCAGCGACAGCGGCTCAATCATCGCCGGCCACCCCCTCGGCCGACGGATCCTCGCGCTCGACGACGCGCAACTCCTCGCCGCTGGGCGGCCCGCTCCGGATTATCCGGACGACGACGTAGGTGTACAGCGCGAGCAGCCCGAGATATACGACGGCGAATCCGAGGAGAGTCGTCGTCGCTTCGGCTCCGGTGAGCCCCTGCGAGACGCCGTCGGTGGTCTTGAGGACGCCCTGGATCACCCACGGCTGGCGGCCGACCTCGGTGACGATCCACCCGAGTTCGACGGCGACGATCCCGAGCAGTGTCGAGAGCATCAGCGACTTGTGCAGCAGGTCGTCCTCCAGCAGTTCGCCCCGCCACCAGCGGTAGACGCCCCAGAACCCCAGCAGGATGAACCAGAAGCCAAGCGCCACCATCAACCGGAACGACCAGAACACGATGGCGACGGGCGGGGCCTCCCCATATTCGTTCAAGCCGACGATAGTGGCCTGTGGATCACCCCCGCTGGCCAGCCACGACGCGCCGCCGGGGATACCGATGCCGAATATCTCCTTGGCCTTCGGGTCGGTCAGGTCCTCAAGGCTGGTCGGGAAGGCGACGATGTACTCGGGGACGTAGGAGTCGGTCTCCCAGACGGCCTCCATCGCGGCGAACTTCTGGGGCTGGGTTTCGTAGACGTGCCGGGCGTACATATCGCCGTGGATCGCCTGCAGGGGCGCAGTGATCACCAGCGCCACCAGCGCGATCTTCAGCGTCGCCTCCCAGAAGTCGACGTTCTCGATGGGATACTCCCAGACGTGGTGTCGGAAGACAAAGTACGCTCCCAGTCCAGCCATGAACAGCGCGACCGACAGCACGGCCGCGTTCTGCATATGGACGAACATATACGGGAACCGCGGGTTGAGGTAGGCCGCCATCGGATCGGTCAGCGTGACGATCTCCCGGCCGCCCTTCTCGATCATCTCGAAGCCCCGCGGGGTCTGCATCCAAGAGTTGGCGATCAGGATCCACACCGCCGACAGCCAAGTCCCGAGCCCGACGGCGACCGCCGAGACGAAGTAGAGTTTGTCCCCGACTCGATCCCGGCCAAACACAAACACCCCCAGAAAGGTCGCCTCCAGCATGAACGCCATCATCCCCTCCAGGGCGAGGGGCCCGCCGAACAGTTCGCCGGCCACCGTCGAGAACGCTGCGAAGTTCGTCCCGAATTCGAATTCGAGGACGATCCCTGTAACCGTCCCGACGACGAAGCTGATGGCGAATATCTTCGTCCAGAACCGACGGAGTTGCTCGTAGATTGGCTTCTCACTGCGGATCTCTTTCCAGGTGAAATAGACGAGGAAGGGCGCGAGCCCCATGCTCATCACCGGGAAGATGATGTGAACGATCGTCGTGAGCGCGAACTGGAGTCGACTGGCGATGACTGGATCGAACATGGATGTGGGGGGCGACGGGACTGCCCTCGCTAGTTTGGAGCCTGATCTACGTTTTGCGTGTGCTTATTCAATTCCGCTGTTCGCGACTCCATAAAATACCCGAACATATTTTATCGCTTCAGAACTAATATTTAGATCTGTCGAAAAATTGACGAACTGCACAAAAAATTGCGACCGGCATCGAAGAGATATCTCAGGGGATTCAAAAAGTATCAGAGCCGACAGATGATCAGGCTGCCTCTACTGAAGAAATAGCTAGCATCGTCGGCGAACTCGTCGAACAGTTGACTGTCGCCGCTGACGACCTCGGCGTGACGGTGCGGGTCGTTCCAGCCGAAGAGTGGATCCACGGCGAGACAAAGGGCACCTGCGAGCAGCTAAGCCTCGTCGACGCTCAGACGCTCGTCGAGGTACGTGATCGGAAGAACGTAATTCACCTGCAGGCGCAGTGCTGACCCAAGACAGTGAAGCCTCGGGGCTTGACTCCGAGGTACTTCACCTCACGGCCTAGGAGTCAGACGATTCCGCGGTCGTTCGCGAGCGTCTCGGATGGATCAGCACTACGGCTAAAGAGATTATTCTGGTGGATCCGAATACGCGACTGCCAAGGTATGGCTGCAAGAAATGATAGAAGAGTAACTTCATCCGATTGTCAGTGGTTCGATTGGATATCCTCATATGCGATAAAGGACATCTGTAGAACTGTGTTTGGCGGACGACAATATTTTTATGCCGAACATCTTAGCTACGAGTATGCCCGGCACGAGTTCCCAGCCTCTCCGATTCGGAAATTGCGATATTCTGTCGGGGCGTACCGTGTTCTCCACAGGCCATTCGTCTTTCTCCCCAACTGCGAATCGAGGAGCATCATAATGCGCGAATTGACCTTCGGCATAGAATACGAGATGAATGCGGATCCGGTGATGGACGTGTTTATCGAGTATCCGGACGTCATCGCCCACTCCCTCGACGGGTGTGTCACCGAAGATCACTTCTGGCGCGTCGAGCGCATCACCGGCCCGACAACGGCGCTCAATCGTATCGAGGAACTCCGTCTCGACGATTCGATCTGTGGCGAGTCGATAACGGAGACAGACTGTTCAGCAACGCGGCACCACGATGTCCTCAAGCGTACGAACAACGAACGCGTGTTGTACACGTATCTCGAAGGAATCAGTGGCTGTGAATCGGTACACACGCTTGCAGGGCGGTATCTGCCGCCGGGCTTGATATTCGAAACACACCGCCAAGAAGATCGGCACGACTGGCGCATTTTGATGCGCTCGGACGAAAAAGTCGGGATGCTGTACGACTCGCTCGGAGCGGCACTGCGTTCACAGCTCACCTTTCGGATGGGCCACTTACGGGATGCGGAGGGCTGGCAACAGGACACGCTTGCTGCGGTGTCGCTTCCTGCATCACAACGAGCAGCGCTGAAGGCGGCGATTAAAAACGGATATTACGAGACCCCCCGACAGATCAAGCTTGACGACCTCGCCGAGCAACTGGATATGCCCCGGTCAACGCTCTCCTACCGCCTCAGACAAGCCGAAGCGAAACTGGCTCGTGGGTACATCGGGGAGACAGTCGAAGAGTGACAACAAAGCATCGTGTGTATTCGGTGAGTTGGAATCACGGTAGTTGGCGGACTACAACACGAAGTTAAAACGCGTTCAGAAAAAATCTGTAATCAAGATGGCGGCGTACGCAAACGACATTCTCGTCTCTTCCGAGTGGGTTTCGAACCGGCTTGACGATATTCGAGACGATGACCCGGCTCTACAGCTGTTCGAGGTCAGCGTCGATACTGAGGTGTATGCCGACGGGCACATTCCTGGTGCAGTTAACCTCGACTGGAACGCCGAGTTACAAGACCCCGAGACCTTTGACGTTCCAACGAAAGCCGAGTTTGAATCATTACTCGAGTCATACGGCGTGACTCCAGAGACGACCGTTCTATTGTACGGTGACATGATGAACTGGTTCGCTGCGTACGCCTATTGGTTGTTGAAATATTATGGGCACGATGATGTCAGACTCGTCGATGGTGGGCGGGATTACTGGACCAACAAATCGCGCCAGGTGAGTACAGAGCAGCCATGCGTATCTGAACGGACCTATACGGTAACCGGTGTGAACGACGAGATTCGTGTCGATAGGGAAGTCGTCCAAGACGCGATCGATAGCGGCGTGTCGATCGTGGATGTCCGTTCCCCGGAGGAGTACCGTGGTGAAGTCCTCGCACCACCGGGATGGAACGAGGGGGTACAGCGTGGCGGTCACATTCCTGGAGCTATTAACATCCCATGGAGTCGGGCCGTTTCAGCAGATGGACGGTTCAAATCACCTAGTGAACTCCAGGACGTATACGAGCCGGTAACTGACTCAGACGAGGAAGCAATAGTGTACTGTCGGATCGGTGAACGCTCGGCTCTTGCATGGGTTGCGCTACACGAATTGCTCGGTCTTGACCAGGTGCAGCACTACTACGGCTCGTGGGTCGAGTGGGGGAACACCGTCGGCGCACCGATCCAGCGGGGCCGGTACGCCGAGCAGAAACTCGAGAAAAAAGACGAGAACTAGGGGGTACTGCGTATTCTCGATTGGAACGAGAACGAGTTGAAATCCCGTTGTCGTGCGCCAATTCAAAATATAGGTGAATTCGGGCCGGGAGTCCGAGTATGGCTACGACCCAGGTCCTGTTAACGGTCGTGATGGGCGTGTTTCTCGTCCTCGTCGCTGCTTGGCTCGCACGGATGGAGAAGTGGAGTTCCTACTCGCCGCTCGGGAGCGGTGGAGCAAGCAGTGAAACGGGAACGGCACACCAAGAGAAGCCGTTCGGGATTGTCCGCTGGTTGACTACAGTCGACCACAAGGACATCGGAATTCTCTATGGCGTCTACTCCGTCGCCATTTTCGGCTGGGCGGGGTTCACAGTGCTAATTATGCGCTTCGAGCTGCTTACGCCCGCACAGGATCTTATCTCTGCGTCGTTTTACAATGCACTGATGACGAGCCATGGGCTCTCGATGCTAATTCTGTTCGGGACTCCAATTTTGGCAGCCTTCTCAAACTACTTCATCCCGCTGTTGATCGGAGCTGACGACATGGCGTTCCCTCGCATCAACGCAATTGCATTTTGGCTCCTCCCGCCATCCGCATTACTCGTGTATGCGGGCTTCTTCATCCCTGCAATTCCAGCTTCTCAAACTTCGTGGACGATGTATGCTCCGCTCTCGATTCAAATGCCGAGTCCAGCTGTCGACCTCATGCTCTTGGGGCTACACCTCTCGGGAATCAGCGTCACGATGGGAGCAATCAATTTCATCGCGACGATCTTCACCGAACGGGGCGAGAACGTTTCGTGGGCAAACCTCGATATTTTCTCGTGGACCGTACTCGTACAATCCGGCTTGATACTGTTCGCCTTCCCACTCCTCGGGAGTGCACTGATTATGTTACTCCTCGATCGTAACTTTGGCACGATGTTCTTCACCGTCGACGGCGGTGGGCCCATCCTCTGGCAACATCTCTTCTGGTTCTGGGGCCACCCAGAGGTCTATATTCTCATTCTCCCAGCGATGGGGTTCGTGAGTCTGATTATGCCACGGTTCTCAGGCCGACAACTGTTCGGGTTCAAATATGTGGTTTACTCGACGCTCGCAATCGGCGTCCTCTCGTTTGGTGTCTGGGCACACCATATGTTTGCGAGCGGAATCGATCCCAGGCTCCGGGCATCGTTCATGGCTGTCTCCCTCGCAATTGCAATACCAACAGCCGTGAAAACGTTCAACTGGATTACAACGATGTGGAACGGACGGATTCGCCTCACGACGCCGATGCTGTTCTGCATCGGGTTCGTGTCGAATCTGATTATTGGAGGAGTGACGGGCGTCTTCCTCGCATCGATCCCGGTCGACCTCATTCTCCACGACACCTATTACGTCGTCGGGCACTTCCATTACTTCCTCATGGGCGGAACTGTCTTCGCGGTCTTCGCCGCGATATACTACTGGTTCCCGCTCGTCTCAGGGCGAATGTACCAGCAGACCCTCGCAAAGTGGCACTTCTGGTTGAGTATGCTGGGCGTGAATATCACGTTCTTCGCAATGCTTCTGATGGGGTATCTGGGAATGCCCCGCCGATACGCAAGTTACAACCTCACAGTGGGCCCGGTCGACGTACTCACGGCTCTCCATCAAGCAGCCACGCTGGGGGCAGTTATCATCACGGTTGCCCAACTCATTTGGTTCTATAATATGGTCACCTCGTGGCTCGAAGGCCCGCGAGTACCGGATGCTGATCCATGGAATCTCAAAGAAGATGGACTCCGAACAGCAGAATGGGCGTGGTTCGAACAAAAACGCGAGACCGCGTTGGCTGACGGGGGCGAAGAATCGGACGAATACTGTAAATAATAATTCAAACGACCAATCCATGGCAGTGACACTGTCTAGTTGAGGGAGTTTGAGAAGTGAGCAGGTCGTAGTGAGTGGTATCTTGTACTCGACCTCCCCTGTATGACTGCTATACAACACACTTTCTTGATCTATCCTGTACTGTAACTGTACAGAGATTGTAGATATGAGTGTATGAGTCAGCCACAACAGCTAGATGACCTTCTCGAGGGGGGCAGCGATCTCAACATCGTTTGCCACAATAACCCCGACCCGGATTGTCTCGCGAGCGCACTCGCATTGGGTCGGATCGCGGCTCCGGCTGGCATCGACGAACAGCAGATCCTCTACAGTGGCGAGATTTCCCACCAACAAAACCGAGCGTTCGTCAATCTCCTTGACATTGACCTCCAATCCTTCGATTCGGCGACCGTCCAGAACCGTCAGCCGGACTCGTTACTTGCACTCGTTGATCATTCCATCCCGGGCGAGAACAACACAGTTCCCCCGGACACGGCCGTCGATATCGTGATCGACCACCATCCTGCCGAGGATATCGACGCTCGGTTCGTCGATCATCGTGAGGAACTAGGAGCAGCTGCGACGATCCTTACAGAGTACGTGCGCACCCTCGACATTGATCTGGATACGGATCTCGCGACAGCACTCCTGTTTGCTATCCGTTCGGACACCCTCGACTTCCTCCGCGGGGCGACATCTGAGGAGTAGGATGCGTCGGGGTATCTTCACGAGTACGCGGATCAAGAGATGGTCCGCCAGCTTTCCTCGCCGTCAGTGTCTGGGGGAACCCTCGACGCGATCTCGACCGCGATTGACAATCGAATTATAAACGGAGCGGTACTCATCTCTCACGTTGGCCGGACGACCGAACGAGATGCGCTCCCACAGGCCGTCGATTATCTGGTGAGACTCGAGGGCGTTCAGACCGCCATCGTGTTTGGACTCGTCAACGACGCAATGTACTGGATGAGGCGTTCGATGATGTCGGGAGTGGCGGTGGCCATCAGGACGTCGCGGGCGGTGAAATCCCGCTCGGTCTCTTTGCTGACTACACGTCCGACGATGCACAGTTGCTTGATATCGTCGGACAAATCATTACTACACGCCTGTTCGCGGAACTCAATCTGTCCGAATAGATAGAAGAGTAACACGAACGGTCATTCGATATGGACAGTTATTATCCAACTCCAGACCTCACCATGTTTTGCTTGATAACTCAATCCACACACGTGTGGTGAGCGGATCGCTCAGCGGTTTCGACGTGAAAAATAGCTGTAATGCTGACTACAACCTCTGCGCTGAGCAGTTGGACGACTACTTGAGTGTGTCGTCACCACCATCCCGCCGTGGCTCTGACACGTGAGTCTCGCCGCACCATCTTCCGGCAGATCGCCCAGCGATCCTATGCTGAGTAGCCCACATACGAGTCGGGCCTGCTGTTCGATCGCTCATCCCTCCCAGCGCTGGAATCGGACGTTCGGCTTGTTGCGGAGACATGGTTCCAGCATGACGATCACGAGGCCGTCGAACCAGTCGTCCACGCAGTGCCCCTCGCATACGTCCAGTTTGATGCCCACGACCGGTATGCAGGTTCGACAAGCTACGAGATGGAGACGCTGTTTCGCCTGTTCCTGCTGAAAGAATGCCATGGCTGGGATCACGAGACTGCCCTCGTCGAATACCTCACCCAGCACCCTGATTTCTGCGAACAGATCGGGCTGGACTCGATGCCGAACCAATCCACCCTGTGGCGCAGCTGGCACCATCGGTTCACGGCCGAACTCCAAGACACCGTCCAGACAGCAGCGCGAACAATTCTCATCAAAGCCCAAAATGCGGGTGTCTCTGTTCCGCGTGAACCAGACCGACAGAGCCGCAGACAAGGTGGCGAGAATACAGAATCAGATCCTGACGATCAAACAGTGTTAGACGAGGCCAAGAGAGTCACTGAGCGGGTCAGTGATGTTGCGTTCCCCGCGTTCTCACTGGACCGAGGCGAGGGGTGTGAGATCCACGAGAATGCCTACTGGGATCTCCAGACCTATCTCGGGCTTCGAGAAAACTTGGCCGCCAACGAAGGCGCTCGGAGCTTCATCCACGAGTCCAGTCGGGAACGGACACCGCTCGGCCACGCCCATCGTGAGCATGTACGCGACCTCTCCATCGAACAGATGCGGGAGATGTATCGACAGGCAGTCGGCCGACTCTTGCATCGTGTCGCAGAGACTGAGGAGTTCTTCCGAGCCGGCATCGTCGCGATCGACATCACCGAGGGCGATCCCTTCACGGGCGATCGAGCCGGCCACGAAGACGAGATTATCGGGACGAAGGAGAAAACGGACGAGTACGCCTACCAGTGGGCGACAGTCCAACTGGTCGGGAATGCCGTCCCCATCGTCTTAGATGCGCGCCCAGTCCGGAAAGGCGATACGCGTAAGGAGATCGTCGAGGACCTCCTGGACTCGGCTGAAGCGGCTGTCCACGTCGATAACGTGCTAATGGATCGGGAGTTCGACAGCCAGCATATCGTGGAGATGCTGAGTCAACGCGGGCTGTCCTATGTCGTCCCGAAGCGAATGCAGACCAGTGAGAAAGCCCAGGCGAAACGGCTCCTCAAGAAGGGAAAGGACCGCTACGAGACTGATCGGAAATTGCATCTCGGTGACAACGAGTGGCATTCAACGACGCTCATCTATCGCCGGAAGGAGGATTCCGAACACACCGATCATCGGCAGTACTCGGTGTTCATGACGAATCGGAAGAGTGGCCTTCTTACCGAGTACGGGTACAGATGGGAGATTGAGAGTGGCTACAAGTCCATCAAGCGGTTTATGGGTGCGACGACCTCGAAGCATTTTGGACTGCGATTCTTCTATTTCGCGTTCGCGTGTCTCCTGTACTCGATCTGGCGGGCGGTCGATTTACTCGTGCAGGTACAGTTGACCGGTGAATACGAGCATTCACCGATTGTAACAGCCGACAATACGCTAACGCTGTTGAAGAAGGAAACGGGAATTGGATAGCGACGGCTTCTCCCCGTTGTAGCCCGGCGTCTGAGTGGCTACGCTGTCGAAAGTCGCTGAAATTCGCGTATATGGTTGGAAGTTCAACAGAATTGGCTGTCTGGAGAGCAATCTGAGTCAGTTTCCGTACTCCGACTCGGCCAAAAACACGCATTACAGACCTGCTATACCTGCTGTAGTCTCAACTTCCATCCGGCTGGCATTCGATATAGCGGTATGTGGTTTATGACCCCACAATCTCCGTGTTTTCCTAGTGCTGTGGGGGGTCTCTGTAGGGAATTCGTGGGATTTTGGCGGAGGTGTAGTTGGTCGTGATTAGCCGAGTAATCACGACCACTTTGAAGTGTCCCGACGTCCTCCGGTAAGCACGAATGCCACAATTCACACAGCAGATTCCCTCTCCCCCGAGAAATCGGGCAACACACGGGGGCAGCAGAGGTGAGTTCCTCAATGTCTGAGCAGGACGATCCGACCCCACTCGCCAGTTCCTTCGATCGCTACCTCCAGGACAAAGGCAAAGGCCGCGGGGGAGACGGCGGAAACTACCGCCGTAACGCCGAGCGGGAGCTTCACCGGTTCGCAGAGTGGGCCGCCGGCGACCGTGGCGACGACTGGACCGGGATCGTCCCCGACGACGTCGACCGAGAACCCGCATTCGAGGACCTTGACGAAAGTGCGTTCCGCGAGTATGCACGACATCTCGCCAGTGACCGCGGACTCAAGCAGAACACGGTCCAGACCTACTATGCCTACATCTCGGCGTGGTGCGGATGGTGCGTCAACGAGGGGTATCTACAGTCCCACTACGCCCAGCGAGCGAGTGCGACCGCTCCACTGCCCGAAGACGACGGTCGCAAACCCGGCGACCAGCAGGCCTGGACACCCGAACAGCGCCACGAACTCACCCGCCACGTCGATCAGCAAGCGCGTGAGGCTATCGAGTCCTACGAGAAAACACCGTCGGTGGACACGGCGGCGGTAGACAAACAGCGAGCGCGCTACAGGGCACTGAAAGCGACACGGGATCGGGCGCTCGTGTTCCTCATCGCGTACACGGCTGTCCGGGTGGGAGAACTTCTTCGAGATCCGGATGATCCACGTCGACGCGGGGTCCGATGGGAAGACCTCAATCTCGAAGACGGAGGCATGGACGTCTACCGGAAGAAACAGCAGTGGGACACTGCCAGTCTTCCCGACCCCGTCATCCACCCCCTCAAACAGTATCGGAAGATGCTGAAGCCCCCAACCGACCGGTGGCCAGTCTTTCCCACGTTCGATCAACGGACGCTCGGCACACTCGTCCAGGAAGAACTCGCAGATCGTGGCCACCAGCCAGCTGCAATCGAAGACCGTCGCGATGAGTTCGTCCGCGACCTCCTGCTCGCGCTCGAAGAGGATATTCGGCCCCAGTCGATCACGACCGACGGGGCGCGGTCGATCCTCCAACGACTCACCAACGACGCCGGCGTCGACGTTGACCATCCCCGGCACCAGTATCTCGCACCCCACGGGGGACGGCGTGGAATGGGCGAGGTCCTGGTTCGATCGTTCGGGTACACCGTCGCCGCCCGGTATCTCGATAACTCCGAAGAAATGGTCCGAGAGCGGTATTCACATATCGAAGCCGGCGAACTCGGCGACGTCGCGACTGAAGCGCTCAATGAAATCGACGGATAGATCTGTTCCATCACATCTTCAATCGGCATTCGGCACGAGATCCCGATGACGAAACCAAACGTCGAGTTCCTCACTATCTACTTCAATCTTGTAGGAGTGAGAGTCTAGCTCTCGTCCCGTCTCTGTACTAAGAGCATCCTGCGATATGTCCACAACTATCCCAGTCTTCCCATGATGACGCGCGTCTGGATCGTCCTCTGCAACGTAAACCATCACCTCGTCGCCGGTCGAGTAGGGTTCGTCGGCTGGTTGTGGAACGTCTTCCATCACCAATAATCACGGTCCTGCGTCGTTACAATTTTGATGGTTGGATTGGAGGCGGTCAAACCACAAGACATCCAGCCTGCTCCGTCCACAGACCCACAGATTCTTTACTGTGCTGTGACCTGTCCCATGTACTTGCATGAGTCAGGCCACACTGGGGACCGCCCCCTATCGCAATTCGAGTCTCTTCTCGGGATACTATCTCGACGAGCGGGTCACCGATCTTGAGGACTGGGACTGTGACGAAGAGGCCGAGGCCGCGTTCGAGGAACTGGAGGACCTGTGGGCCGCTGAGGGTGATCTGCTGGCGTCATACAAGGAAGACGAACTACTGGGCTCGTGGATTGATGAGGTCCTCGATATCCTTGGGTTTGATTCGCTCCCGGAGACGACGATCCCGAGTGGGAGCGGCTACAACGACCGCCTGCTCTTTGGCTCGGCCGAAGCCCGTCGCCAAGCCGCCGGGCAGAAACGCGACGGTAACATCGAGGGGATGTACGGCCAGGCCGCGGCGGTGCTTGAAGCCAAACAGTGGGATGCGGATTTCACCGCCCAATTGAACGAGACACGGAACTATCGCGACGCCTCCCACCAGATCAAATACTATCTCGAACACACGCCCGAACGGGTCTCCTGGGGTATCCTGACCAACGGCAAACAGTGGCGACTCTACGGCACCAAGGACTACGCCACCGAAACCTACTACGAGATCAACCTGCCCGAACTACTGGAGACGGGCGACCTGGAAGCGTTCAAGTACTTCTATGCCTTCTTCCGGCCCGAAGCATTTCGAGAGACGGCCGGCACAACGTTTCTGGACACGGTCTGGAACGAATCCGAGACGGCCGCTCAGGAACTGGGTGCAGACCTGCAGGATAACGTGTTCACGGCGCTGCGTGTCCTCGGGGAGGGGTTTGTCCATACGAACGATCTCGATATCGACCCCGACGATGCGGCCGCCCGCGCGGAGCTGAAAGAGCAATCGCTCGTGTTGCTGTATCGGTTGATGTTCGTCCTCTATGCCGAATCCCGGGGACTGATCCATCCCAACGACCCAGACAAGCAATCTGAATATGACGAGCATTTCAGCCTCGACCAGCGCCGCCTAGAGATTCACGAGGCCATTACCTCCGGCGACACCTACGAGGATTACAGCGGGTATGCCACCCAGATTTGGGGCCAGCTGGAAGACCTCTTCCGACTCGTCGACGAAGGCGAGGCCGACCTTGGCATCCCCCCATACAACGGCGGGCTCTTCGATGATGATCAGCACATGTTCTTGGCCGACAACGAGGTGGCTGACCGCTATATTGCTGAAGTGATCCATCGGCTGGGCACGACTGAGGATGCCGATGGCGAGCCCGTGCTGGCTGATTATGCCGACCTGGACACGCGCCACCTCGGCAGCATCTACGAGGGGCTGCTGGAACACGAGTTCCGCATTGCATCCGAGGAGTACGCCGCAGTCGCCGAGGACGGCGGGCAGGTCTGGAAGCCCGCCACGGAGGTCAGCGTTGCCGAGGCCGTCGAGTCGGTTGAGGCAGGCGAGTTGTATGTCGTCAACGACGAGGGCGAGCGCAAGGCCACGGGAGCCTACTACACGCCCGACTACGTGGTGTCGTATATCGTCGAGGAGACGATCGACCCGCTACTCGATGAGATCAGATCCGATCTCGAAGCCGATGGGCTTGAACCCGGTGACCGGGGGTATTTCGGACGCTTCTACCAGCGCGTGCTGGATCTGAAGATCCTTGACCCGGCGATGGGGTCGGCGCATTTCCTGACGAGTGCGACCGCGTATCTCACCGAGCAGGTGATGGAAGTCGCTCGCGAGCAAGAACAGCAGGGCCGCAACGAGCAGGCACTCCGGCGGACGATCGCCAAGGAGTGCATCTATGGGGTCGACATCAACGGCATGGCCGTCGAGTTGGGGAAGCTCTCGATGTGGCTGGAGACGCTGGCCGCCGACCAGCCGTTGGCCTTCCTGGATCACCACCTCAAGGCCGGCAACTCGCTGGTGGGGTCAGATATTACGGAGGTGCTGGCTGACGATGCCGGGAACGAGGACGGCCAGTTGACGCTCATGCAGTCGGTCGCGCGGGCGCGTCGCCAGACACTCGAACACGTCATGGACCTGATGGCGGAGTTGCTGGCCATCGATAACGAATCGCTGGCCGATATCAAGTCCATGGAGGAGATCTACGACGAGATCCGCTCGGACAAACTCTATCAGCGCCTTTTCGAGATTGCCAACGTCCACACAGCCGAGCAGTTTGGGCTAGATGTACCCCGTGATGGAGACGAGAACGGGACCGAGGACGCCTATCGGATGCTCGCCGAAGCCATCGAGGATGACGATGCCTGGGCCGACGTACAAGAGGAAGACTGGTTCCGGACGGCTCAGACCATGGCCTACGAGGAAGCCTTCTTCCACTGGGAACTAGAGTTTCCCGAAGTGTTCTTTGATGCGGATGGGGAGAAACGTGCGGATGCCGGGTTCGATGCAGTAGTCGGGAATCCGCCGTGGGGGGCAGATTTAGGCACTGAGACGGTGGAGTATATGTCGGGTGAATACTCGCTCCCTAAATCAGCTAATGACACCTTTGCGGTCTTTACAAAGCTAAGTCTACAGCTTGCACGTTATAACGGTGGTATCGGGTATATCCTCCCAAGTGGCTGGCAGACTTCAGACAAATATGCTGATTTCAGGGAGTGGCTGGTCCATACCGCAGAGCTAGAGAAATTGGTGAATCTGCCGTATGATGTCTTTAGCGATGCGTACGTCGATTCTTCCGTCTTCGTGTTACAGAATACTTCCACCAGGATTGAGGATCTCTCGGCAACCGATACGGTTGCTCAGGTGATCAACTACGACCGGAAAGCCGAGATCGACAAAATTGAACGGGAGAGTGGTAGTCGTGTCGATTATTCACGGTGGTTCCTGGACCACTTCGATGAGGATGATGAGTATGAATTTGTTTCCTATCTGAGCAAGGACGAACTTGATCTCGAAGAGAAGATCGCAAAGAACGGGATCCATTTGTCTGCTGTTGCTGATATCCAGCGTGGCATCACACCATTTGATTTGGTTGACGATGGGGACGACAACTATTCCCCGGCACTAGACGGGAATCTACGTCGATACACGTATGGCTTTTCTGGCGAAAAGTACGTCGAATATCATGATGGGATTGCGGAATACAAGCCGGAACGGTACTTCACTGGCGAGAGGTTGATTCTCCGTGAGTTGATTAGTCGTCAGTTCCGGATCCAACTGGCGCTCACTGATGAAGACTTTGTGACGAATAAATCATACCAGAGCATCTTAGTCGATGATGACCGGTATGATGCAGGCTATCTTCTCTCAGTCCTGAATTCAAAGCTTCTCTCCTATTTCCATGTTCGCCGCTCGGCCGTTGCACTTCGAGATGACTTCCCGAAAATCGTGCTGTCGGAAACGCGGTCGTTGCCAGTCCCAGAGATTGACTTCGATACTCAGACACAAGAGTATCCGTCTTCGATCTCTCCGACACAGATAGAGATCGAAGATGGGGTTGTCAATATTGCTGCTGATGGTGGTGGCTGTTCGGTTGCGATCCGTCCGGATGCAAGTACACATGATTTACTTGCGACCTTGGCGCGAAGTACGGTGAATCATCACAAGAAGTACCGGAAGTTAAATACGAGTTTGAGCGACCACCTTGGCAACTATCGCCAGGGGCAGTCACTTACCGAGATCGGTTTTGCTCAACCTCCAGAGGGTGCGGGTGATTCTATCCTTCACCAGACTGCCGAGCAAAAACCGAATCTCCGCGTTGGTGAAGCATCCGTCGAACGCGATTCGGCCAATACCATCCGCATCCAGATGACGGCCCGATATAAACCAGATCGAGAGGCTGAACATCAGACTGACCGCTGGGGGTATACTGAGACGGAGCCTCTTCCAGCACTTCGGATCACAGACCTAACTGAAACGGAGGCTGATCTTATCGAAGTCTTTGTCCCCATAGCTGTTGACAAGGCTGATGGATTCGCTAATTTCCGCGGGACGGCCACCAAGACGAATTCACTTATTGATCGTCTGCGAGCACTGACTTTGCCAATCATGGACGATGTTCGGGAGGGGTTGAAGAGTTACATTCAAACTAAGCAACGGGCAGATGAACTAGAGCGCCAAATCGTGCAGATGGAAACGTTCATCGATGAAATAATCTATGAGTTGTTTGGTGTGACAGACGATGAAATCTCACTCGTTGAGGAAGCTGTGGATACATTGGGACCATCACTTCGAGCTCAGTCTGAGTGATGGCTTAATTTGTGACCGTGGAGATTCGGTACGCCCCCGCGGTCGCGGACGTGGAGGCCGGGCTGGAAAGTTACATCGAGACGATGGAACGGGCCGACAAACTGGAGGCGAAGATCGAGCGGACCGACGCATTGATCGACGAGATCGTCTACGAGCTGTATGGGCTGACCGACGAGGAAATCGAGATCGTCGAAGAGGCTGTTGGGAATTGAAAACAGCCACCAGTTCGAAGTTGAGATTGACTTCCTCCCACCCCTGAAGGGGGTGGGCTTCCGCTATCATCGTGTCAGCGGCCAAACTGCGATGAACAACATCCACGACGCAGTCCGGTCATTGCTCGCCAAGCGACGTCAATACGCGAAAGAAGCCGTTGTTGACATCGCTGTTCGCGATCAACAGATGTCCGACAACGGAGCAGATTCCCTTTACACTGAGAAGGCCCGTGCCCTCCGCCGACTCGAACACAAGATCGAAAACAAAACCGTCGATGGTGACGACCTAGGTCTGATCGCCGAGGCCATCCTCCGGTACGAACTCAACAAAGCGGTCGAACAGTCACCAGATCAGGTTAGCGCAGCGCGCTAACAATGGCCTCCGGAACCGAAGCCGTCGCGACAGGGATGGAATTTGATTTGACAGTACTAATCGTCGGTCGCAGCGGCCGGCGAAGCGGGCTCAACATTTTCGGCGGCGGTGTCGGCTTGGAACTTCTCGAGGTCTTCCCGGAGCGTCCCAATCTGTTCGCTGAATTGGTGTGTTTCGGTGGTCATCTCGCCCAACATCGACTCCTGCTGTGATGCCGTCGCCGCCAGTTCGTCCGTGTTGGACGCCGTTTCCGAAACCGACTCCGAGAGTTCGTCCACGATCGCGACAACTTCCTGTGTCGATTCAGCCTGCTCATCGGCGGCCTGATCGACCTCTTGAATGGCTGTATTCACCTCGACAACATCGCCAACGATGTTCTCCAGTTGCGTTATTGTCTTGCCGACCGTCTCGCTCCCGTCTGACACCCGTTGTTGGACGCCCGTGATTTCCTGTCGAGTCGTTTCAACCTCGGTTTGGATGTCGTCGATCAGGCCTTCCACGTCTGCCGTTGCCGCGCGGGTTTCCTCCGCCAGTTGTTTCACCTCACTTGCGACGACGCTGAACCCCTCGCCTGCAGTGCCCGCTCGTGCCGCTTCGATGGACGCGTTCAGCGCGAGGATGTTCGTCTCTTCGGCGATTCCATCGATCAGTTCCACAATGTCGGCCACTTCGTCCGTGATCTGTTCCAGGCTCTCGACCGCCGATACAGCCTGTTGGGTCTGGTGATTGATCTCGTCCAAGGCACTCTGTGCATCTGACGAATTGCGCTGTGCTTCACGGCCGATTTCAGTAACAGTCTCAGTCTGGTTGGCGATCTGGGTGACTGACGACGAGAGTTCCTCAACGGTCGCGGACACTGTCGACAACTCTTGGGCTGCATCACTCAGCTGTTCCTGTTGAGTCGCACTCCGGTCAGCGATCGTATCGGCAGTGGCCGAAACCAGCGCAGACTGGTCGGCAACCTCGCTGCCGGATGCTTCGACAATCTCACTCTTATCGTCGACTGTCTGGGCGACTGACTGCGTCTGGGCAATCAATCCTTCAAGTGTCTCTAACGTCTCGTTCAGCTGGTCCCCCACGTCGGACATGGCATCGCTCAGGCTCTCCGGATCGACACGTGCCGTGAGGTCACCATCCGCGACCGCCGATAGCGTCTCGTTGTACTCAGTCGCCTTCAGTTCAAGATGTGAGGCGAGTGCGTCGGCTTCGTCCCGGTTCGCCTCAGCCTCGTCGCGAGCAGCCTCAGCCGTCTCTCTCGCTCCCTCGGCCTCCTCACGGGCCTGTTGAGCCTCACTGAGTGCGCTCTCAATCGAGTCGGCGGTCCGGTCGAGTGAATCGAATATCTCGCCAATTTCGTCAACGCGGCTCGTCTCGGCTTTGTTCCCATATTCTCCGTCATCGATTCGGTTGACCTGTGCGTTGATCTGCAAAAGTGCCCGGTACATCTCCGCGTAGCCAAGAAAGCCTGTTGTCGCTACGACGGCCGCGATGAATATGGCCGCGAGCAAGACGCTGTCGAATAGAAACACAGCGAGCGCAGGGCCAAGCGTGACCGACAGGACAGGGCCGAGGATGAACAATCGTAAACCCAGGCCACGCCGCAGTACTCCCGGAAGGTACGGCTCGATTCCCATCGGAATTCGCCCAATCGCAGAAAGGATTTGTCCAGTGGTGCTCATTCGCTACCAGATATACAAGCATGAAGGCTCAAAATACACCGACGCAACTCACGAGCCGATATGTGGGGTGGGCTCAAGTGCGGTCGTAGTAACAGTGGGATTCGTATGACATCTGACCTCCCCACCGGCTTGGACTACGAGGAACGCGACGGGATCGGCATCTGGAAAATCGACTCGCTGGCAGAAGCGCTAGAATCCGGCGCGCTTGAAGAAGGCGAACAACACTTCCGAGAGCACGCTGGCCAGCCCGACATGAATGGCTGCGTTGTCCAGATCGATGACGCGGAGACAGGCGGTTCAGACACACTCGAGCACGTTGCCGAAGAGTGGACTGCACTGGGCGAAGAAACAGGCATCGATAGGACTGCGTACGTGACCGAAGGGCTCGCCCGGATGGCGATTGCACAAAAAAATGATGCGGAGGGCCACACTGCGAAAGGTTTCACAGACCTCGAAGAAGGGCTCGCGTGGGCCAAAGAAGCCTGACAAAAACCGATTGCGATCTTCCGGCCCCAATTTTCAGCCTACATGGTGTTGAGAAACAGCGAGGAGAGTGCGATGCACAGCAACATCCACGACGCAGTCCGATCGTTGCTCGCCACCCGTCGCGAGTACGTCAGAGAAGCCGTCGTCGACACCGCTGTTCGCGATCAACAGATGTCCGACAGCGGTGCCGACTCGCTGTACGCTGAGAAGGCCCGAGCCCTCCGCCGACTCGAACACAAGATCGAAAACGAAACCGTCGATGGTGGCGACCTAGGTCTGATCGCCGAGGCCGTCCTCCGGTACGAACTCAACAAAGCGGTCGAACAGTCACCAGATCAGGTTAGCGCGATGCGCTAACATGGTCTCCGGAACCGAAGCCGTCGCGACAGGATTTCTCGGCGCGGGTGCGATCGGGGCCACCATCGGATACGCGGTCAAGAAAATCGCCAAGATCGTCGCCGTCCTCGCCGGCCTCGAACTCGCCTTTCTCGCATATCTCGAACAAATCGGGATCATCACCGTGGACTGGTCAGCGTTCGCGTCGACACTCGGCAGTGGAACGTTTGGCCTGGTCGTCAACGGAGCCTCATCGTCCGGATCGACGCCGCTCCTTGGCCTTCTCGGGACACTCCCCGTCGGGACTGGGTTCGCAGGCGGGCTGTATCTGGGGCTGAAGAAAGGGTAGTTCCAGGGCCAGGTATTAAGCCCCGGAAGATGACAGACGAGTGTGCGAACGGTCGAAATCGAGGTACTGCGCGGTAGCGAGTGGGAAATGCTGGTCTTCGAGGATATCGAGAAGTTGACTCTGGCGGGCGCTCCACACGAGGACGGACTGCTCTTCACGCTCACCGGGACCCGTGACGATCAACCCAATCAAGTCGAGACAGGAATCCTCGATATTGCCGAGAGACACGAGCCGTTGCTCGATACGCCCGTCCCGCGAAACGAGTGTGGCACGAGCGTCCCTCAATCCCTACGAGAAGAATAGAACGGCGAAAAGCCTCCGTGATGGGACAGTCGATGGCTGTTTCAACGGATTCACCAGTTGGGCTTAACCAACAAGTATGGGGAGGTACCCCTGCTTTCGCCCCAGTGTTGGTTAAGACTGGCCCACCCAAGAATCTGCTTCGTGCCAAATTGGCTCGTGGCAAATTGCTTCGAGGAAAGATTGGGGTACGGCGATCCAATTGACCAATGTCGCAGAACAAACGACTCACTGAGTACTGGGATGCGGACGGTCCAGGATCGGGACAGAGTGGAATCGCCGCCTCCTATCGAGAGCCCGTAACGGCCGACCGGCTCGTCACCGACGGGTTCTACCAGCTGAAGGACGGCCAGAGTGCCGACTACGGACTCACACTCCGTCGATTCCAACGCAAAGACAAATCCAGCCAGTTGTTCCACAACGAGCGCCGGTATCTCGCCCACGCTCGATGGGTAAGTGACGGCGACGTCAATTCCTACGTCGACGAGCATGGTGAAGCCGTCTGGGAGCTCCCATCCGCCTACGCGAACTTTCGCGAGGAATTTAACCGGTGGCTCCACCAAGCGAGCGGAACGCTGACCCGATACGGCTACGGGATCGGCCCCAAGGCCGTCGAAATCGCACTCCGGGCGCTCGCCGGCAAAGGGCGGTATTCGGTGGAGAACTACGACCTCATCGTCTGCGACGACGCTCCTGCCGTGCTGCTGGGTCCAGCCGGAACAATCCTCATCCGACAACACCCGATCCACAAGCCCGATCTGGAAAGCCAGCACGCCGCACACCCGGTTGAAACTCCAGCCGGTGAGATGATCGTCGAAGAAGACAAGCCCGCCATCCTGACCGGAATCGAACGCTTCGCGAGGATCCTCGAGCAGGACTTCGGCATCACGATCACCGACCACGTCTCCCCGCCACGATCGGGAACCAGCCAGCACCGGTTCGCAGTCGAGAACTTCACCGTCGACGGAGAGACAATCGAAAGTATCGCGATCAACGCCGACGGGCTTGCGACACTCGGCCAGTGCCACCGGGACCCAACCGACGTGCCAGTGTGCGGTGGCGGTGTCGTCGACGCGCCCGTCGGAGACGGACAGTACCGCTGCAGCTGGGACGGCCCAGACGAAGATGAAGAAATCGGCACAGTGGACAAGTACGGTCGAATCGTGGTCGGCTACGAGTTCGACTGGCGGTCAACGGTGACCGGACCGAAGAAGGATCAGGCCTGCGTCCGCGTTCACTACCTTCGGTTTAAAGGCGGAATCCAGAACGAGTTCGTTCGCGATGATTCGGTGACAGACCTCGAATCCACTGGAATTTAAGCTTCAGAAGTTTAAAACAGATCAGTCATCAACAAGTTGTGGCTGTGCGAATTCCCCAGCCGGACAGTAGTAGTTCCGGCACACAAACCCCACCCCACCTATGAGTAAGCACGACACGAGATCCGCAGACGTATCGGCAACAGACTTGACCGCATTCCAGAAAGAGGCCCTACTCGCCATCACTCGGCTAGAGAACAGCGACGAAGAACCGTACGGCCTCGGAATCAAGCGCCAACTGCAAGAGCGCCTCGGCGAAGAGGTCAACCACGGCCGCCTCTACCCCAACCTCGACGACCTCGTCGACCTCGGACTTCTCGAAAAAGAAGCACTGGACAAACGAACGAACACGTACACTCTCAGCGAAGAAGGGAAAGAACTCCTGCGGGCCTACCGCGACTACGTGGACGAAATGGTCTCAACGGCACTCTAGATCGGTCAAACACGTTCGCAGCCACCGTTTTGAGTTGCGGTTGTGCGACCTAAATAGCCGATTCTATCTATGTACGACAGATATCCTTGCCCAGATTGCGGCGAACCAAACGGACACGAGCCACAGTGTACGCACAGTACAGCATCGCGAGCCGACGTCGAGAAAGCCTACATCGATATTATCTCCAGACTGATGGTCAGCCCAGCGCCGGGCGACGAACTCCGAGACACAGCCGACAGTGAGTGGTCCGATCTCCATGACGACGCCTTCGCTGAGTTGCTTTCTGCAGGACTCGTCGAGATGGACGGCGACGGCGTCTTCGAGCTGGTCCCACTGGACGAAGCTCAAGACCCAGTCGATCCTCAGTACGATCCCCTCGCGACGATCTTCAAACACGGCTCCGTTCCAGGAGCCCACGACAACGCGATCTTCGCACTCGTCGCCTGGTACGAAGCCCGCGGCCTCTCGTGGCACGAAACGAAAGAGCGGGTCATCGACTGGTTGCACGAAACCGGCGCGTGGGAACGTGGCGGGTTCAAAGAGAACTCGCCCGAAGAAGTCCTCGCGAAGAAGAAACATGTGTACGAAGGCCCCGGCAACGGTGACAGGTACGGCTGGAAGAACAAAGCGAAAGAGGCCAAACGAGTCATCGATCGACATAGCTCATCCATAGAAAGTAGTAGACCGGAGAGAATGCAATCGGACTGACCATATCACCCTCACATCAGTATAGACGGAGGGAGAAGAGAGGGACACACACCTCGTCCCGAGTTATAGAATCACAAAAGGGGGCGAGGGGTGCTCAGAGGGCAGATTTGGACTGGGTATAACTTGGGACGAGGTGTGTACTACTAGTCTAGGAACTCTAGACTAGAAGAATAAAGTTAGAACACGTTTTCGATACTCTGCAGCATTATCCTCCCAATTCAAGCTATACGGCTTCTATCCTCCTCGATCTGTATACAGACCGTCCGCCATGTTGTCTCTTCCCTCAACTGGATTCTGTCGTCTCGGGCCCCAGTACACTTGCTGTCTCTATAACTTGGGAAGAGGTGTGTGTCTGCTGCCTCTCTATAACTTGGGACGAGGTGTGTCCGGTCACCTCTATAGCTCGGGACACGGTGGGGGAGCAAAGGTAACAGCCAATATCTGAATATAATACGACCGTCACCTCATAGTATAACCAGGTACGAGGTGTCCCCTCTGGAAGCAGTATAACTTGGGACGAGGGGAGGGTTGACCTCATCCCAAGTTATAGGTATTCTACCGGTTTCAGTGCATTCAGGCTCTATATCCACGGTTATAACTCGGACCCTGCTCCCCTAGATTTATTCCAGATGCGTGAGTGCTCGCCATATGGAAAACAGGAGCCAAGACGGCGAGGAGGAAGATCCCCTCTTTGCAGATACTCTCAACAAGGGTGGTGGTGGGGTCTTCCAAAATCGAAAGCTGGTCGACATTGACTATATTCCAAACGAAGATCGGATCGTGGGGCGGTCGGACCAGATACAGCAAGTGGCTGAAGAGATCGCCCCTCTTTTAACTGGTACCCCTGCAAATTCGATTCTTATTTTTGGAAAAACAGGAACAGGAAAATCTCTCGTCGCAAAACACGTGATGGAAAGGCTCCAATCTGAAGGGAGGAGGCAGGAGACAGACATCGGGATTGCATATGTGAACTGTTCTCAGACCACGACTACTTCCAGAGTTGTTCGGAATATTGGTCAGAACCTCTGTACTGAGGAGGCAGCGACGAACTTTCCAGAAAGAGGGATTTCTGTCGACGAGTACTATGAACGGCTCTGGCGGTTGGTAGACGATCAGTTTGATGGCGTCGTCATAACCCTTGATGAAGTGGATATGTTGAAAGACGACAATCCACTCATGATCTTATCTCGAGCGGGAGAGTCTGGTTCGGTAGAAACGCCGATTAGCATCATTGGAATCTCTAACAAAATCAACTACCGGGACCAAATGAACCAGAGAACAAAGAGCTCATTTGGACATCGTGAGTTCGTCTTCGATCCATATGATGCGAAACAGCTACAAGAGATTTTAGAAAACAGACGGGATGCATTCAAAGAGGGTGTTCTTGAACAGGGGGTCATCCCAAGGATAGCAGCACTGGCAGCAAAAGAACATGGAGATGCTCGAAAAGGGGTTGAAGTTCTGAAGTACCTTGGTCAGTACGCAGAGCAGAATAACAAATCCACGATCGCTGAGGACGATATTGATCAAGTCCGAGAGATTGCAGAAGCAGAGCGACTGCAGGACTTACTAGCAGGATTGCCTCAGCATACCCGATATGTCGTAATCGCAATTGCTCTTCTGACGGAAAACAATCCGAATGAGGATTGGTTCCGTACAACCCAGATCATCGATGCTTATCGACGATTCTGTAGCAGAGAAGGATATGATGCGCTCTCGACAGACCGTGTTCGGGAGCTACTCGACGAAATCGCGTTCTTGGAGATTACCGAGAAGGAAACCCAACACTCCGGTAAGGGGAAAGGTACGTTCAACCAACATCGGCTGTTGTGGAAACCCGACGTCGTCGAGCACATCAATACGTAATCTTCTGAGACGACAAAACTCCATAGACCTCTCGCGTTCTGAGTATTTAAAACCGGCGTGAGCAGGTAGTGACGGCCTGTGATGTCTGTGAGTTCCAAGTCAACAGAGGGGCCGTCAGAGGATATAACGAACGCCAGCAATATCAATGCTGACGAAATCGCCGCCGATGAACTGTACTCGCTGCTCGACCCAGTCGACAGCGAGTCCATTGCTGGCGAGTTCAGAATCGGCGTTCACTCCGACAAACACGACTTCACGAACGACTGTATCAAATTCAGCAGTTGGAATCGCCATCGGGGATTTCACGGCCATTGCAGTGATTCCATCGAAGACGAACCAATCTTCTCAGCTCCGATGTATTCACCATGTATCCACCACTCTTCACTCATCAGTATAGTTCATAACAGGTCTGTCTCTACATCAGTCGTCAGCCATCGTTGATTCCCGTACAGCGGAGGTGTTGGAACGGGTTGTCCCGACATGGAACGTTGCTAACTGCTCAGTCAGCTCACTCGCTTGCTGATTGAGCTCGTCCGTTCGATCAAGTGCCTGTGTCAGCGCTCGGACCTGACTTTCGGCCTTTGTCTCGATATGCTCTGTTTGGGTCGCAATGGTCTGACTCTCCTCTGAGACGCTGTCAATTCGGCCGACAACGTTCTGTGCCGTCTGTGCCTGCGAATCGGTCGCGTCGTCAATCTCTTCGATCCCGGCACTCAGTGCCTCTGTCTGATCAACCATGCTGTCGAACGCCTCTACTGCGGAGGTGACAGATGTCACGCTCTGTTCGACCTGAGTTTGAACGTGTTCGACATCTGTTACTGTCGTGTCCATCTGATCACGAGCGTTATCGATTATCTGCTCGATGCGATCGGCCGACTCTTGGACTTCGTCAGCCAGCGTCTTGATTTCGTCGGCAACCACCCCGAATCCGGAGCCCGCATCTCCAGCACGCGCTGCTTCGATAGATGCGTTCAGCGCGAGCATATTCGTCTGTTCGGTGATGTCGGTAATGAGTTCGACAATCTCCGCAATGTCGTCGAACTGTGATTCAAGTTCACGCACAGCGTCGGCAGTCTCGACTGTCCGTTCTTGGACATCTTCCAGTTGATCCAGACTCTGTGTTGCCTCTTGTCGTCCGGTTTGGCCGATACGGGCCGTCTCGGCGGCTTGGTCTGCGATGGTCGTTGTCTGGCTTGCCACCTCTTCCACTGTCGCTGAAAGCTGCTGGAGGTCAGTTGCGACATCGTCTAAGTGGTCGCGCTGACGCTGTGTACCCGTCGAAATATCTGTCATCGATGTCTGGACTTCATCAACCCCGGCCCGAACCGAATTGACATCCTCCTGAACACCGTCGCTCGCTGTATCGACACTGTCTGCAAACGACCGAATGTCCCCAATTGTCGCCTCAAACGTCGACATCATCTGGTTGAACGACTCGGCAATCGAACGCAGTTCGTCGTTAGCAATCTCGGTCTCTACCCGGGTCGTTAGTTCTCCCGACGCGGCACGTTCCATTGCTGTACTCAGTTCACTGTCTAATTCAGCCAGTAACTCGTCAAGCTCTGCTCGGGCATTTTCAGCCCGTTGCTCTGCCTCCCGTGCCTCTGTTTGACGCTTTTCCGCGTACGAACGCTGCTGTTCACTTTCCTCGATACGTGTTTGTAACCGCTCACGGGTCGTATCGAGCGTCCGAAACATCTGCCCGACTTCGTCGCTTCGCTCGGAGCCAATCTCGCGGTTGAGTTCCCCGTCGGCGATTGCCTCCATTTCGGTCACCAGCCGGTCGATAGCTTCGGCAATTCGGTACGAGACGACACCGATTACGCCAGCAGTGAGTACAGTTGCCCCGAGCGTCACCAGCATCAGTGGCAGGCTTCCGACAACAGCGTAACTGCCAACAGCAACGGAACTACCTGAAATCATGACGACACCGGCGAATCCCACTAATTTCAGTCGAAGGTTCGATTTGAGACGGTCGATCATATATTGTGAGGAGTAATCATCGGTTAGACTGCGACGTTCAGCAGTGCAGAGACGGGCTGACATGACCGCACTGCACCGACTGAGAGAACGTTCTGCTTACTCCCCGCGGCCCACTGGACAGCCTCCTCAATATCACTGAACCATTCTACCTCGGCATCGTTCTCGACCTCGACGTTCGCAGAGACAGCCATCGCTTTGAGCCCCTCTGAGGCGAATGCAACACGCTCGACACCCCGTGCGTTTTCGCCCCACTCGTCTGCCATATACTCTTGGGTCTCTGTCGGAAGGTCTGTCTCTTCGCCGAAAATTGCCACTGTTCCGGTGATGTCAGACTCTTTCGTTCGAATATCGTAGTGCTGAGAGACACTCTCGAGTGCTTCCTGATCGTATCCGTCCCATCCTTTCATCGTCCAGACGCCAACGTTGTCGTGTCGTGTCTCGAAGTCCCACGGCCAATCTTCTGGGTCTGGCAGATTCTGTATCGGCATATCTTTTTTTCTATTTCACAAGTAATAGTCTTACGATCAAAATATCATCTTTGATTTCTTCAGTCACGTTCTGAGTATTTAAAACCGGCGTGAGCCGGTAGTGACGGCCTGTAATGTCTGTGGTTTCCAATTCAACAGAGAGGCCGTCAGAAGATGCAAAGACCGCCAGCAATATCAATACTGCCGAAATCGTCGCCGATGAACTGTACTCGCTGCTCGAAGCAGTCGACAGCGAGTCCATTGCTGACGAGTTCAGAATTGGTGTCCACACCGACAAACACGACTTCACGAACCACCTCAAGGTCGCTGTTCGTGAGGGCCTCGATCCGTCCAGTTCGCTTGCCGAACTCGAAGACAAGACAGCCGTTGATGACTCGCTCGAACACATGCCCAAGTCACGATTTTCCGAGCTCACGAACGACCGCGATTACCGCGCGGTCGTTCGCCTCCTGTTCGAGTTACTGCACACGCCACAGCTGTATCATCAGCGCGCTGTCCAGCGAAAACGGTTGGGGTGGCTAACGCGGGGTGTTGTCGCTGCTGACGCGACAACCCTCGAACTGACACGCTCTGTTGTCGTCTCAGACGAGTTCGTCGGAGACGACGACGATATCTACGAGATTGATCCAGATAACGGCGGACTTGAACTACACTGCGCCGCGCGCGTAGACGGCCACCACAAACATCCACTCGATGCCACTGTCACAGAGGGTGATACGCATGAAAGCCCGCAGTTCGATCTCCTTGAAGACGATGTCGAGGTCTTCGCAGACCTCGACTCGGTTATCTGGGTGTTTGATCGTGCATACACGCGCTACCTTCGGTTCTGTGAGATCAAGTACAGTGACGATGACTTCGTCACACTGCTACACTCAGACGCTCGATTCGAGGTTATCGAAGTCCTCGAAGAGTTCGAAGTTACCGTCACCGAAAACGACGCCGCTCACGCAAACAACTCTGATGAGGATCTAACGCGGCGGATTCGTGACGAACGAATCGAGTTAGCCGAGACTGGTGAGGAGTTTCGTCGGATTGCACTGGAAACACCTGACGGAGAGGAGATCGAGTACCTGACGACGCTGGCGTCGTCAGCGTACGATCCAATCGACGTGATCAACATCTACACGCTTCGGACAGTGATCGAGATTCTATTTCGAGAGTTCAAGCAGTATCTTAACATCGAGAATTTCCACTCCAAATCGCTGAACGGCGTCTTGTTCGAGCTGTTCTGTGCGTTGGTTGGATACGTACTTGTGGTGTGGTTTCGCCAACGCCACCCGGTTAAGGGTTGCGTGGCGCGTGCAATCCAAAAAGTCCGCACCTTCTGGAACGAGACGCTGGATTCGTTCGGCTGATCGCCTTTCACTTCCCGGCGACAGCCGTCACCGACCAGCGACTGCTGTCGCCTGTCCCACGGTAATTCCAGATACGTTTCCCTGAGGGGTCAGTTCTCTTGGCTCAACATGGAGTTCACCGACGACTGCTATGCTTGTGAGCTTCTACACGATTCGGACTCAACAGCTCGTCGGGAGAGAATCTCGCAGTGGCTTTATCAACTCAGAACGCGACAGGCAAACGATCGACTTTTCAGAAGGGATAACCGCGATTGTGTCGGGGCTACCTGACTGGAATGCGAGTCCGAGTTTAACCAACACCAGCAATAGTAGCGACCAGATGTGTTGGTTAAATCGATTCTCGATTCCAAAATACAATGACTTCCTACACAATTAAATTCGACCATACCGCTCCGAAATCAAAATCCCCTCGGTGAAAATGGTGGACCACCAGTCTTCTCTCGGGGCCTACGGTATCAACACGCCGGGGGAGCCAACAGCCACGCTCCGGCCAGACCCAAGTAGCTTCTCGCTCCCCGGCACAGCCGACCAGTACTGCAAGCACACGCTAGACAGGGATTTGCTACCGGACATCGAAGGATTTGACTGGGAAGTGGCTCCCGAGCAGGAAGGCCCCGCCGAGATTCTGGACCTCTGGCGGCTGAATCCGAAATCATTCTGGGACACAGATATCGACCACGAGCGGATCCCAGGAAACAGCGGTATCTTCATTGACGGCGCCCGGGACTACCTCAAAAAATATACACTCACCGAAATCGAAATCCCTCGGTACTACAGCCGGTTTGAGGAAGAATTCGAGCATCAGTACCGATGGAGTGCCGATGGGAAGTGCTGGCTCTCTCCGCAGTTTCTTCGGCGGTGCGTTCGGCTGTCGAACGGTTCTGGTCGAATCGATGCCGAAGCAACAACCGCCTTCCTGTGCAGCCCAGGCACCATCATTGTCACAGGTCCACGAGGAGCATTCCGCTGTGAATTGCCGGACGCCGCCCACACTGTCTCTCACGACGGTAGCATTCCAAAGCCACCAACAGAAGAAGTCAAACATACTATCGACGGACTCGACGTGCCCGAAGAACATCCGAGACTTCGCACTGGCTTCGAGCGGTGGACTGCTCTGGTCAACGAATACGATCCCTCGGAGGCGTATACCGAATTCAATGTAGGACACGAGATTCGTCTCGCCTCCGGGGCTGTCACAACACTGAACGCGAACCACCTCAGACTACTTGAGGACTGCAACAACGATATCGACGCTGTCAGGGGCACGCACAAGTTCATCCACGAAGGGGACTCGTACCGAGTGTCTGTGGGTCCTGAGGACCTGCCTGGAGCCATCGGCGTCGAAGCAACAGTCGAGCCAGATACCGACCAGGACCACTACAAAACTCAAGACCCAGTCACCGGCATCATCGCCGGCTACCGGCTTCGGTGGACCGAGCAGGATCACATTGCCCCGACGAGTTCTGGAACACGCTGGATCCACTGCGACGTCGAAACGGCCCTTGTCTGCGAACCACCAGCACCAGCCGTCCAGGTCGCTCGGCTTCCGATAGCCTCTCTCGACCCCACAGAGAGCGGTTGAATTCGTCTATTTGGCATGAAACAGTGGGGGCCAAAAAGCCGGTTCTTGGTTAGGTCGATCCAGACGCCGTCGATGAGCTTGAAGAGTACCTGAACAGGTGCCAGTTCGTCGGCGGTGTCCACGACAGCCTCACCGTCGCGATTCGAGAGCAAGATTCCGAAGAGCCGTATCTGACGATGCACGGCATGGGTGCAGGGTTCCAGCCCGTTCCTGCTGAAGTAGTGGAAGAGGCTTCGGCCGAGCAAATCACCTCGCAGGAACCCGCCGACGCCGAACAGTTCCTCACCGACATCGCTCCACACCTCCAAGAGCGGTGTGTGGTCCAGACTGTCGGCCACGACAAGGCCCGATTCCCGCTACTCGCCCGGCAAGATGCAGTTTCAGCTAACGGCAAGTACTACGGAGATTCACTCGATTGGGGCAAGGTCGGCCAGGCCTGCGACGGGGCAGAAGGCTAGTCGAATGCTCTTCCCGTCTCTTGGCCGATCAGCATATTGTGGCCGTGCAACCAAACCTGAGGTTAAGCCATGGAAGTCGATATCAATGTATCGCTAGACGAAACAGAAGCACAGCTCCCGCTGATGAAGCCCATCGACGTTCCCGATGGAGGCCTTCCGCGCGAAAAATTCCCAGACGCTCTCGACACAGCAGAAGTGGGTTTCACGCCACAGATACCAGACAACGGCTATCTGTACGCAGGTGATGAAATCACCTTCGAGGTTCCGATCGAGGACGTGTTCGATGAAGACGGACTGATTCCTGACTGTTGTGAAGCATCAGACCAGCTCAGAGAACATGAAAACGCGCCTCGGAAAGCCAAGCAGTATCCATTCCCCTTCTACGTCACTATCAACCGACTGTTCAACAGTAAGACAAACTAGTTCCAACAATGTCAGAAAATGCAGAGACAGACCGATTCGCCGGAACGTACTACGTGCTGATCAATACTGAACCGATCGGGACAAAGGCCGATCAGCCGTTCTTGCCCGTCAACAAGCTCATACTCGTCGATGAATCGTTCGATCCCGACGACGTTCCCGAATCCTTCAGCCCCGAACCCAGCTCCGAAGATGCGATCTTCTACGACCGAGAGACTGCAGAGACCCACCGAGACGCGTACCACGCCGCCGGGGAAGAGCATATCGAACTCAGGGAAGTCACGCTAGCGCCAGTCGAGTGAATCAGCCGTCAAATATGGTCAGCGAAGAAATCATCTGCTTCCTCCGAAAAAAAGGGACGCTAGAGATTTTGGTCGAAATCGGTCACGAACCACAACGCCACACAGACCTTCGCGAGAAACTACTGCTCAGTTCGAGTACCGTCCACGATAGGCTCAAAGCCGGTATCCAACACGGGGTCTGGGAACAAAGGTTGCAGGAACAACCAGACGGTCTCTCCAAGAAGGTGTACGGACTCACTGGCCTCGGACGACAGATCCGGGATATCGCACAGGACGAAAACCTACAGCGGGCCCACATCGCAAAGCGGCAGGTTGTTCGGCAGGCGACGGCCAAAGAAGATGCCGTCATACAATCTCTAGAGACGGATCAAGCGAATCGCGATAAAGCAAACCTAGAACACGACCCGCAAGCCGGTATTGGGGACTAGCCAGCAAAGTGGATCATGGCAGACCAGCCGGTTAACTTCGAGGATATCCGAGAATCGTTCGAACTAGCACTGCAGGAACACGATATTTCCGACGACACTATCAACGAGATCGTCGCGACGGTCGAAGAAGCAGTCGCGAACAACGAACAACACCTGATGTGGCGAGACGATTTCGACGAATTCGTCAGCCACGTCGACGGGCTCTGCGACAGCGTCCACGAAACCGGATACGAGGACGAAGTAGCTCAGATCGATGATCTTCGCAAACGGCTAGAACCAAAGCGAGACTGAGCAGAGCAGTGTTCTCCGCTGGGAACGAGCCGCTTTGAGGGACTGCCAATTGAGCGAGTCATGCCCCTAAAAACAACGACAGGACACGATGGAGGCGAGATCCATCGCAACATCACTGAATACACGCTCGAAGGGCCCGGTGGAGAAGTCGAATCGCTTCTTCGGGTCCGAACCGCCGAATTCGACGGTATCGGCAGTGAGTGTCCGTTCTGTGGCGGTCTCGAATTCACTCGTTTCGAAACACGCGGTGACCACATGGGCGGGTCCCCGGCAATCTCCCGGACGGACTACGGGTCAGCCACACGAACGCTGTTCATCAGCTGCAAGGAGTGCCGCCGCAGGCTCTTCCAGGAGCCGTTGGCCGGCCAGATGTTCGACCTCTCGAACTACACCGACGAAGACGTCAACGATCTTGTGGATCAGCAAGGAACGTGACGATGCCTGATGAAGAATCCGAGCCAGTACAATTCGAGCCAGAAGTCGAGCGCGACGGAACCATCGGAGACCTGTGGGTCGAAGATGGGACTGAACACTTCGTTCCCTTGTTCGACCGATGACCGAGATTCGAGTCGACGCAGATCCGACAGAAGAGTTCGAAGAGTATCTCTCTGAAGTGGTCGAAGGCTTACGGGGCCATGCTGCCACAGAAGAGAATACCGCACGAGCAATCGCCAATTCCCTCATCGTCAGCGCAGTGTTCCTTGACGATCAACCGACGGTTGGACTCACTACGAGCGGGATGCCGTATGTCCACGAGCGGATCTGGCCAAAGGATGTGCTCCGAGGGAGCGACAAGTATCCCTACTACACAAGCAGCTCATCGCTCCGCGAAGTCGCCGTTGACGTCCTCGCTGACGAACTTGACGAACGTCTCCCCTGATCGGCCGCCGTTGAACACACGACCCCATGCTCAGTTCCGCATACGCCGGCCGCAACACAGCACACAGCCGGCTCCAGTCCATTTTCGCTACACTGCAGGACAACTGTGGTGGGCCATTCTATCTCGAAAACACCACGGGAAACCAAGACTGGCCAGACGCTGGCATCTATTACTTTTTTGATCCGACGACAGATTTCACCCAGCCCCCATCTCAGTGGCGACTCGTCAGGATCGGAACCGTCGGTGTGAGTGCTGGTTCGAGCAACGGGCTCTGGTCCCGTCTGCGACAGCACCGAGGGAACACGGAGCGGGCAGAACACCCGAATGGCGGCAACCACCGCGGTTCTGTCTGGCGGCGGCACGTTGGGCGAGCCCTGATCGAACGAGACGGACTCCACGAGCAATTCCCGCACTGGGGAACGCCCCACCGAGACGGAATCCCGATCGAAACAACGGAACTACGAGAACAGGAACATCCGCTCGAACTCGCAGTCAGTGCGTATATCCGCCGGCTGCCGTTCTTGGTCGTCGATATTCCGGGCGAGCCGGGCCCGAAGTCGGACCGGGCCTTCATCGAGAAGAATACGATCGCGCTCGTGAGCCAGTCGCGATTGCGTGGCGATCAGCAGATTCCAGACGGCTGGCCCGGCAACCACGCGGCGACCGGGGAGATTCGGCAATCCGGGCTGTGGAATATTGATCACGTCGGAGGTTTCCACACGACCGCCGCCCTCGACCTGCTTGAAGACTACACAGCCAGTACCGATCCAGTCGCAAACGAGTAGGACACCTCCCACATTGGGACTTCGCAAACGAACCAAGTCTGATGGTTTCGATCACCTACCGAATAGCAGATGCGCTCGAAACACTCCACTCTCATCCCAACAACAGCGTATCGCTCATCCACCTGGACGACGCATGGGCGAGGCCGATGCGGAATGGGCAGTTCGGAGTCGAATACCCAACACACACGTTTTCCAAGTCGGACGACCATCACGACGACCACGACACGTCCCTCACTACCTCCGCCCTCATCGACGCTGTCCACGAATGCCTCAAACCCGGTGGCGTTCTGATTGCCGACGTCGATGATTGGCTGCTCCCTCGACTCTGGGACTACATTCAAGACACGTGGGGGGAGTCGAGAATCCGGACCGGGCAGGTGACAGAGTTGACCCAAGATGGAGAACCAGACCGATCGACACCCGGAATGTATGGCTCCAACGGGGGCTACTCTGTCCTCTTTGCCTGGAAGCAAGCCTGTCCGGTGCCAGCTGACCATCCAGTCGGAAGCAACCTCCGACTCAATATTCCCTGCGAACGGCAACGGGAGAACTTCGGATGGGGGACAGCAAAACCCCTCGCGCCATACCAGAGCTACCTCTCGCAGTTAACCACTTCCGGCGACACGGTTGTGGTCCCCTGCGCTGGAACCGCCCCTCTCGCAATCGCCGCTGAACTCGAGTACGACGACGGAACACCACTCACCGTCGAGTGCATCGACATCGAAGACGAAGCGAAGGAAGCGTACGAGCGTCGGCGAAAAACGGATCTTGACCGCCAAGCGTCATTGTCGCAATTCTAGACCAGTGTTTATATCTCCCAATCTCTCTTGAGCCATCTCTCGATATTATCAGTGATCTTTGGTTCAAAATCGCCTGTATATTCGGCCAGATATCCATCGCAACTGTGTCCAGGAGATGGTGAACACCCCTCCACGTTGGGTGGCATCCCAATGATGTTATGCATGAGCTCGTGGATGATGACCCCCTGCCTATAATCCACATCATGTCGAACAACCGAAATATGTCCTCTGAGGTTAGCTCTACCTCCAATATCCTCGTTAGAGAATCCGGTTACGACAACCATCCTGTGTATAGATCCTGACCCGTACTCTTCTTCAAACACTTCTTCAGCCTCTCGAATATTGAAGTCCTGTGGGTATTCTCCTTCGAATGTGATGTTTTCGTTTACTTCAATATGGGCATCGATTGAGTACTCAGACGGGAACGATTCCCACTTCTCTTCAAGATCTTCAATATCTGATTCCGATAATCTGTCTATGGCGGAATCAGAGTAGACAATGTCCACCACAAGATCCCGTTCTTGTGGGTCGGCATCGAATTTGTTTCCAGGTGGCCCTTCTGCTACAATTGTCCTCTTGGGGAATCCAGCCAATTCAGCCCCATCAGGAACCGTGTCACCATCAGAGTCCTTTTCACCAACAATTAACCCTTCAACTTCTCTTTCATATTCGTCACGGACATAGTCCCCATCGTCATCATTGTCTGGATTGTCTGCGAACCACTCGAAATCCTCGTAGAACCATTTTCTGTCAGGATTCTCATCCTTATTATCCTCAGGAACAAGTCTAAATGGTGTTCTTTCGACCTCAGGTACAGAAGTAGTAGTATCTGGTTTAGGGGTACTCACTGATTCTGGAGTATCTGCGGTTGGAACCGACTGTGTGCTTATAGGCTCATCGGTAGTGTCTCTTTTAATGGTAGGCTGCCTAGTTGTGGCAATAGAGTCTGACGCAGTTTGGCCCTCAGATGTTTGGGATGGACCATCAGAGACAAGCATCAATCCTCCGACCATGGCCCCACCCAAAATTACTGAGACAGACAACACAGTCCCCAGAATAACAGCCAATGCCCGTGCCATACTACGAAATGAGAGAGGGGAATAATATAAAAGCTAACCAAAGTGGGCTTAAGAAAAAATTCAAAGCTGGCTTTGAATTTCTTCTCGGATCGTATCCTGATACGTTTGGTCACCGTCAGGCGGCGATACGACCGTCCCGTTGACGACGACTCCGGGCGTTCCGGAAATTCCATGTGAATTCCCGCGTTCTTTGTCCGCTTCGGCTGGTTTTCGATAGAACTGGTTTTGGACATCGTCCCAGACCGAATCGGACACACCAGCCGTCTCTTCGAGTGTCGTCCGGATCAGGTCCGTCGACGTGTTCTGAGACTCAAACATCTGGTCGCGATACGACACGTAGGTGGATGCTCCGCTCTCGACACCAGCCGCAACGCCTGCCATCGCAGCCAGCCACGAGTTGTTGCCAACCGGAATCGGATACTCGTAGAACTGGAACTGCACGTTCGGATCGGACGGCGATCGGACAAACTCGTCGACAAGCTGTTGTTCAGGGCCGCTATGGAAATCATGGCAGTGTGGGCACTCGTAGTCGGTGAAGAGTTCGACCGTGACAGACGCGTCCTCCGGCCCACGAGCTGGGCGTGGTGCATCGGAAGGTTCGACGCCGTCGGGGGCCGGCGTTGCGTTGTTTCCTGAGCCGCCAAGACAACCTGCAACAGAACCAACCGCAACTGCAGTACCGGAGAGAACCGCTCTTCGGGACCAGTTCTTCATACTTGTCAATAACTAGCTGAACCGGCATTACAGTGGCGGTTTTGTTCTCAAATTCTGTATCAGTAGCCCTCCACTCGACAAAATAGCCCTTCAACAGTAGCTACCGACAGATTGACAGACACCGGAATAATCAACTACAATAATAGATGGAGCCGGGACGCATTCATCAAGAATTCCCCGCGCCAAGCTATCGCGGCTACCAGAAGCAGGCCCTCACGCAGATCAAGAAAGCGTATCAGGACGGCAACGACGTGGTCCTGATTCGAGCCCCCACAGGCAGCGGCAAGAGTCTCTTGGCCCGTGCCATTGCCGGCTGTGCAGATACACTCTCTGAGGTCGAGAGTGAAGACGCAGCCACAGATGCCTACTACACGACGCCACAGGTGTCCCAGATCGACGACGTCGCCGAAGACGAACTCCTCGATGACTTTGACGTGCTGAAAGGGAAGGGACACTGTGTATGATAGCAACAGCAGTACTACTTCCCTGCTACTATATTCTAAATTATTAAATTTTTATTAACATTGTAGTTTCTTCACTCTATATGATTCCAACAACCGGTATTTTTTACTTTCTTGGCTCTCAATTCACTATTGTGAAAATGGCTCACGTGCAAATTGAGGTGCCTGACGAATGGGTTGCGGCGGCCGACGAGCGCAATCTCTCTGTGAAAGAATACTGTCATCGAATGATTCGAGCCGGGCGGCGTCAGTATGGTGCCGACTATGCTGCCGCGGAGTCACCCGCTGACCCACAGACGCTCAAAGTCGACGACACCGACTCGGAAACCAACATCAACGACACGATTCAAGAGTGGGTTCTTACTAACCTCTCCACCGACGATGCACTCGATAGCGAGGACCTGCTCGACCTCCTCGAAGACGACCTGATTACTGTCGCAGATGACCTCTGTGACCAGGGCAAGGCCAAGTATCGCCGCTCAAAGGGCGGCTACCTCAAGATCACCGATGAGTAAGTACGGCGACCTTGATTTCGACGACGAGTGGTACGACGAGCCCTTGGAACGATATCTTTCTCACAAACAAGACGTCGACGACGTGACCGACGTGCGATTCGAGGAGATTCAGCGAGCAATCGCTGATAGTCCAGATGACGCCGACTGGGACGCTTGGGACGAGGTTGTGGACTGGCGAGATGGCATGACCACCGACGACGCCCGCACCTTTCTCAGCCAGTTGCGCCGTGCTGGACTCGGGGAACGAACGGTGGAAAACGAGATGCGAATCGTCCAGTCGTTTTTGAAAGAGTTGCTGGATAGGGAGGTCGTCGACTCCAATCCGGTCGCCTACGTCACCGACGAAGCCACGTTCGATGTCGACGACAAAGACAAACTTGACCGCTCGGTGGACGAGATTGGCGCGTATCTCCGTGGCATCCCTAACCTCCAATTTCGGGGGATAGGGATGACATTCGCCAAAACCGGTATCAGACTCGCTGAGAATCTCAACATCGACTTGCCGTTCATTCACTTGGACCACGACATCTTCTACGAGACGTTGGACCGCCATGGCGTCTCGATACACGAAGAGATAGCTGACCAGCCAGACACGCTCTACATCCCAGCAGAGCCGACGATAGGAGAGGTGTTCCGTGGCGAACAACGGCGGTCCGGGAACAAACGCAAGCGGGCCACCCGTATCCCCGTCGACGGCGAATTGAAGCGAGCATTGCTAGACTGGCTGGCCGTCCGCCCGGAGACAGCACATCCCCATCCGCTGTGGACCAGTCCACAGAGCGACCCAACTCGGCTGAGTCATAAGCAGGTCGGTAAGAAGCTCACCAATCACTTTGCAGAGCAGACAGGCCTCGTCGACGACGGCTCAACCGGTGCGTTCACCCCCCACTGGTTCAGACACTTCTTCACGACCAATATGCAGCCAGGGCGCGGGTATCACGACCGGTCCATCGCGCCAACGCTCGTCAAGTACATCCGGGGCGATGTTGGGACCGCCACCGAGGGCAGCGGCAGCGACATCATGGACGTCTACTCTCACGACTGGGGCGACCAAGTGCGTGACGAGTACCTCGACAACATCTACCAGTTCGGCATCTATGACTGAGGACGCCAGCGACGACCGGGACGACTGGCCGAGTCCCGGCCCGAACGAGCCCGTCCCGTCGTGGGACGAGTACGACCAGCTGCGCGAGGCCGTCCACGACTACCTCGAACATGACCCCGACGATCCGGCTTGGACCGGCATCTGGCGGGCGCTGGGCGCAGTCATGGGCGAGTACCAGCGGGACGGGTTCGTCGAGGCGTTCGACCTCAACGAGCCGGCTGAGAGGAGCTGCATCCGTCGTCTCATCACCGGCGAGGACGAGTGCCCCTGTCACGAAACACGCGGGTGGGAGGAACGCGAACTCGAGACGATCGGCGCTCGCGACGAGCCGCCCCACTCGCCGCCCCACGCTGATCACAAGACGCTCTGGCTCGACGAGGACGGCGAGCCGGCGCTGTATGGGATGCACGTCTATCCCGGCAACATCGAGATGATCACACCCTCCAAGACCGCCGATCCCAACCAGCAGCAGCGAAACGGCTGGATGGATATCACGCGCTGGGCGCGGGAGTGGGGCCTCGAAGTCGGCTTCCTTCCAAAGTCCTGGTACAACCTTGGTTC
>NZ_JALJCL010000018.1 GCF_023698535.1 Halorientalis regularis | reverse complement strand
GACGAGATCGTCCACGAGCCGAGCCAGGCGTTCGTCGAATCGACGAACGTCTGGGAGTTCATGCAGACCTACGGCATCGACGACTACGAGGCGCTGATCGAGCGAACCACGACCGACATCGACGGCGTCCCCGACTCCGGCGTCGACTGGTTCTGGGACGAACTCGTCGACTACCTCGGGATCGAGTTCTACGAGGACTACGACCAGATCCGTGATGACACCGAGGGCCCGCAGTTCACCGACTGGTACCCCGGCGGCGAGCTCAACATCGCCCACAACGTGGTCGACCGCCACGCCGCCCCCGACAACGAGCGCCGGAACAAGGTCGCCACCATCTGGGAGGGCGAAGACGGCGAGATTCGGGAGGTCACCTTCCACGAACTCCACCGCCAGGCCAACCAGGTCGCCAACGCCCTCGAAGAACGCGGCATCGAGACCGGCGACACCGTCGGCCTCTACATGCCGATGGTCCCCGAGGTCGTCTCGATCCTCTACGGCTGTTTCAAGGTCGGCGCGATCGCCGTCCCCATCTTCTCGGGCTTCGGCGTCGACGCCACCGCCACCCGGATTGAGGACCCAGAGTGTTCGGTCCTGGTGACCGGCGACGGCTTCCTCCGGCGGGGCGATCCGATCACGCTCAAGGAGACCACCGACGAGGCCATCGCACAGGCCGACACCGACGTGGAATCGGTAATCGTCTACGACCGACTCGGAGCGAGCGATCCGGACACGGACCTCTCGATTCCGATGACAGAGGGCCGCGACGAGTGGTGGGCCGACGCCGTCGCCACCCAGTCCGACGAGTACGACACCAAATCCCTCCCCAGCGACCAGGAGTCGATGTTGCTGTATTCGTCGGGCACGACGGGCAAACCCAAAGGCATCGTCCACACCCACGCCGGTGCCCAACTGCAAACCGCCAAGGAACTCTACTTCGGGTTCGACCTGCAACCCTCGGATCGGTTCTTCTGGGTCAGCGACATCGGCTGGATGATGGGCCCCTGGACGTTGATCGGCAACCACACCTTCGGCGGCACCATCTTCATGTACGAGGGCGCGCCCGACCACCCCGAACCTGACCGGTTCTGGGAGATGATCGACCGCCACGACCTCACCCAGTTCGGCATCTCCCCCACCGCCATCCGCGCGCTCCGCAAACAGGGCGACGAGTGGGTCGACGGCCACGACCTCTCCTCGCTCCGGCTTCTTGGCTCGACCGGCGAACCCTGGGACCCCGAGTCCTGGCTCTGGTTCTACCAGAACGTCGGCGGCGGCGACACACCCATTATCAACATCAGTGGGGGCACCGAAATCTGTGGCTGTTTCCTCATGCCCCTCCCCATCCAGTCGCTCAAACCCTGTACCCTCGGCGGACCGGGACTGGGCATGGACATCGACATCGTCGACTCCGACGGCGAGTCCATCGCCGACACCCACGAACGGGGGTATCTGGTCGCGCGTGACTCCTGTCCCTCGATGACCAAATCACTCTGGAGCGGCGACGAGCGCTATCTCAACGAGTACTGGTCGACCTGGGACGACCTGTGGGACCACGGCGACTGGGCCCAGAAAGACGAAGACGGCTTCTGGTTCCTCCACGGCCGGGCCGACGACGCGCTGAACGTGGCCGGCCGCAAAGTCGGCCCCGCCGAGGTCGAGGGTGCGGCGATGGACCACGACGCGGTCAACCAGGCCGCCGCCATCGGGGCCGACGACGACACCACCGGCACCGCCGTCGTCCTCTACGTGATCATGGAAGACGGCGTCGACGAGACGGACGACCTCCGCGAGGAGATCCGCGAGCAGGTCGGCGCTGAACTCGGCAAGCCGTTCCGGCCCCGGGAGGTGCTGTTCGTCGACGAGTTCCCCAAGACCCAGTCGGGCAAGATCATCCGCCGCGCGGTCGAAGCCACCTACGAGGGTGAGGACCTGGGTGACATGAGTAGCATCGAGAACCCCGCGGCGCTGGAAGCTATCGAGGACGCGCGGTAGGTGTATCCCTACTGCCGATCGGCTTCGCGGGCACGTTCGAGGATGGGTTCAGCCTGCGAGACGAGCGGCGCGTCGATCATCTCCCCGTCGATCTTGAAACCGCCGGCATCGGTCTCGTCATCCGCCTTGACGACGCGTTCGGCTCATTCGATCTCCTCATCACTGGGCGTGAACGCATCGTTGATGACCGGGACCTGATCGGGGTGGATCGCCATCTTCCCGTCGTAGCCGAGCTGGGCGGCGAACTCCGTCGCTTCGCGGAACCCCTCCTGATCGCCGTAGTCCGGGTAAATCGTGCCGATCGCGTCGATACCGGCGGCGCTAGCTGCGACGACGACTCGCTCGCGTGCATGACATCCTCCGCGCCGTAAACAGCGCGGTTTCCCAAGCGTTGGGATATTATGGTTCGCGGTTCGCCTGTTCATGTGGGGGCTACTCGGTAGTGTTCAGATTAGCTGATTCCATGCGAAGGCGAACGATTGGAGCCAGTCGTCGGCTGTGTCTCGCTCGGCGTCGCTGAAACAATTTGAGAACGAAGAGGTGCGGCGTTTCACCTCACGAAAGACACGTTCGACACTGTTCCGATTTCCGTGGCGTTCGTATCTGAAATCGAGGCCGTGTCGCTGGCAAGCGTCTTTCAGTGGTGCTGCACCATCGACGAGAAACACGGCGTTCACGAGAACCGGGTTCTCGTGCAGCCCATCAGAACGCAAAGCGTTCTGAGGACGTCGTCCACGTCGTGTTTCTCGCGAAGTTCGGCAAAGAATGCGTGAGCGAGAGCGTTCGCTCTCACCGGTTCAAGCTTTGTGTGGCGTAATTCGTTCGTGTCGGGATCGACCGCAGCGTACAGCCAGTATTGCTCGTCGTTGAGTCGGATCACGGTCTCGTCGACTGCAACGTGATCCGGACTGCATCCAGTTTTGGGCTGTAGATCTGCCTTGTGAACCCAATTATGCACGGTGGATCGCGCTCGCTCAACACCGAATATATCAAGAACCGAAACGGTATTCGAAAGCGAGGGTCCAGCGAGATGTAACTGAATACCGAGCTTCATCAGCAGTCGCGGTGTCGCTTCGCGTTCAACAAACTCTAAGTCGATCCGGTCGATACTCCCGCCGAGGCGTGTGTTTTCGGGCATAGGCACTCAGAAAACACACCGCCTCACTATTCATCCGTATCTGAACACCGCCGCGGAACGGTCGTGGACGGCGGAGTCAGCGACTCCCCGGACCGGCCGTCAACCGCGGCGTCGGTCCGTCGAGGCGGTCGCGGTTGTCCTCGATGGCCAGTCGCACCTCGTCGCTCACGCCGGGCAGGAAGCCGACGGCGACGACCGCCTCGACGGGGTGGGCCTCCAGTTGGCTGCGCGCCTCGAACAGTCGGCCGTAGCCGTCCGACCCCCACTCCACGTCGCTGGCAAAGACCATCTCCCGAAACGTCCGGCCGTAGTTGGCCGCGGCCTTCCGGGAGAGCGTGTCCAGGCGCTGGGTGATCGCCGACCCCTCCCTGTGGGTTCCCAGCAGGAGGTCCGTCAGCGGATAGGCCGTGTCGTCCTCGACGGGCGGCGCGTACGCGCCGGGGATGCGAGTGAGGTGTGGCCCGTCCGCATCGGTCGCGGTACCGTCATCAGTATCATCGCCCTCATCGACCTCGTAGGCGAGAAACCGGGGGATACCGCCCTCGTAGAGGTGGGCGACGACGGCGGGTTCGACGCCGCCACCCAGCGGTGGGGCGGTCCCGATCTGGACGACGGCGGTCAGGGCGCTCATCGCTCGTCGAGCAACGCGCCGGGGTTCATGATTCTCTCGGGGTCGAGGCGGTCTTTGGCGGCGTGGAGCGCCTCGCGGAACTCGTCGGGCGATTCTTTCTCGTACCACTCCCGATGGGTCCGGCCCACGGCGTGGTGGTGGGTGATCGTCCCGCCGTACTCCTCGATCACGTCCGAGGCCGTCGCCTTGATCTCGCGCCACTGTTCGAGTTCCCGGCCCACGTCGGCGGGGGCCAGCAGGGTGTAGTACGGCGCTGGCCCGTCCGGGTAGACGTGGGTGAACCGACAGGAGAGGAAGCCGGCCCCGCACTCCTCCTCCATCACCTCGGTCACCTGCTCGGTGATCTCCTCGTGGAGCCGGTCGAACTGGTCCCATGTGACGGCCGTCTCGAACGTGTCGACGATGACGCCGAGACTCACCAGCGCATTGAACTTGTACGGGGCCTCGAAGAACGCCGACCGCCAGTCACCTTCATCGTCGTCGCGGTCGGGGTCGCCCGCTTCGTCGTCCGCCACTTCCCGATGCGGGCCGTCGTAACTCGGGTCACCCGAGACCGTCCCGCCGTGTTCCTCGGCGATCTCGAGGGCCCGGGCGAGGTCGTCGTCGACGGGGTGATCGGTCGACTCGAAGCCCAGGACGAGGACGTGACTGCCGTCCATCGCGACCTCGTTCATCATCGCTTCTCTGCTATCGAGCAGGCGACAGTTCGCGGGGTAGAGTCGCGCCTGGACGATTTCGCGGGTGGCGTCGACCGCCGCGTCGAAGTCCGCGAACCGAACCGAGGCGCGAGCGCGGTAGGGCGGGCGGGGCTGGACGCGGAGCCAGCCCTCGGTGATCACGCCCAGCGATCCCTCCGAGCCGAGGACGAGCCGGTTCGGGTCGGGGCCGGCACCCGACGCCGGGAGTCGCCGAGACTCGAACTCGCCGGAGGGGGTGACCATTCTGACGTTCTCGACGAAGTCGTCGATGTGGGTGTAGACGGTGGCGAAGTGGCCGCCGGCGCGGGTGGCGATCCATCCGCCAAGCGTCGAGAACTCGTAGGACTGGGGGTAGTGCCTGAGCTGGAGGCCGTGTTCGCGGAGCTGGTCGTTGATCTGAGGCCCGGTCGCTCCGGCCTGAATCTTCGCCGTGCGCGAGTGTTCGTCGACTTCGAGCACCTGGTCCATCTCGCGGAGGTCCAGCGAGCAGACGCCGGCGTAGCCGGCCCCGTCGCCCTCGGGATCGCACTCGACGCCGGCGACGACGCTCGTGCCGCCGCCGTAGGGGACGACCGCGATCCGCTCGTCGGTCGCCCAGTCCAGAATCACGCGGATCTCGCCTTCGTCTCTGGGTTCGGCTACCACGTCCGGGGCCGAGCAGAAGTCACCGTGGAACCCGCGGACGAGATCGCGGTAGCCGCTCCCGTAGGTGTGGCGAATCCGGTCTTCGGTCGTCGTCGAGCAGACCTCTGTGAGGTGGTCCGGGACCGACACGGACGACTCGGGGATCGACACGTCGGAGAGGGTAGGTGGGTCCAGACGGGGGCGTTCGGGGAAGCCGAGCATCGTCTCCATTCTGGTCGCGAGTTCGTCGCGCTCAGACTCGTCCGGAAACTTCTCGGCGTAGCCCCAGCCCCAGAAACTCAGGTCACTGTCGGACATCATCCTAACTGTGTGCAACCGTCTCTAAAGTGTTGGGCCGCAGTGCTCGGTCGCCGTATCAGGGTAGGGGTACCAGAAAAACGGATCCCGGAACGCGCGTCGGCTGGCCAGCCGTCTGCCGGGAGTCCTGATCGTTCGCCGATGCCAATTCCCGAGCGGTTACGACGGTCGTTCCCGTCGAGAACCCCCTGCGGATCGGGGTTCTACTACCATGTTAGAGAGTACCAAACATAACTCTTTCGGCAGTCAGCCGCGGACGTACCGGGCGGTCAGGGTTGCGCCGCCGATGCCGTAGCCGAAACCGGCGGCGTGAGCGAAGACGTTCGTGACGGCTCCGCCCTCGACGATCTCGGTCGGGAACAAGACCGAGACGAAACTCACCAGCAAGATCACGACCAGCACGGTCTGGGCGAGCTGGATCAGTTCCAGCCGCGAGCGTGGCCGGGAGAGCATCGTGGGTCGGGTCGCCTCCCGGCGAATTCCCATCAGACAGGCCCCCCAGCCGACGACGAACAGTCCGCCGACGACCGGCGTCACGTCACCGACGTAGATGAGGTACACCTCGAACAGGAGCAACAGCCAGATGGCGAGTCCGCTGTAACCCGCCACCCGGTAGTCGTAGAGCCGGTTCAGCGACGCCAGCAGGGCGACGAAGACGAAGCCGGCGAAGGCCGCACCGACGCCGGAGAAGCCCCGGCTCACCGGTTCGATACCGGGGTAGAGCAGGCCGATGACGGCGTAGCTGGTGAGACTCACTGCGACGGGCAAGACGAGCAGGAAGCCGACGAAGGTGACCCGGAACCACCGGCGGTGCCCGATCTGCACACAGAGTCCGTACGCCACGAGGGCGGCGGCGACGAATCCCGCGACGTTGCCCACGAGGTGGGTCAGATCGAGGTGGACGAACGCGCTGGTGTACAGCGAGACGGGGTCGACGGACTCGTGGCGGAGAGCCATGCGCGTGCGGACGGCCGGCGGGAGCGTGACGTGAATCCAGACGAGGACGACCGCGACGACGCCGATCAGCCCCAGATCACGGAGGGCCGTCCGAGAACGGTCCACGCTGGCGGCACCCATCGGATCGAACCAGGGACGCCAGCGGCGAAAGAGTCCCGGTTCCGGAGAGAGATCTCCGCTCGACCCGGCACCTGGACCCGCACGTCAGTGTGGCACCTGTCCGCGCGGCCCGGGCACGATTTTTGTCCGCGCGGTGACTGGCCACACGTATGGGACTGGACGAGGACGCACTGGAGTATCACCGGACCGATCCCCCCGGGAAGATCGAGATGGAGACGACCAAGCCGACCAACACGCAACGCGACCTGAGCCTCGCGTACTCGCCGGGCGTCGCCGCCCCCTGCCGCGAGATCAGCGACGACGCCGGCGACGCCTACACCTACACCGCGAAGGGCAACCTCGTCGGCGTCGTCTCGAACGGCTCGGCCGTACTCGGGCTGGGCGACATCGGTGCACAGGCATCCAAGCCCGTAATGGAGGGCAAGGGCGTCCTGTTCAAGCGATTCGCCGATATCGACGTGTTCGACGTGGAGTACGACTTCGCGGATCCGGACAAATTCGTCGAGGCCGTCGCCGGCATGGAACCGACCTTCGGCGGGATCAACCTCGAAGATATCAAAGCACCCGAATGCTTCGAGATCGAGGAGCGCCTCCGCGAGCGCATGTCGATCCCCGTCTTCCACGACGACCAGCACGGGACCGCCATCATTACCGGCGCGGCCCTGCTGAACGCCACGCACATCCTCGAGAAGGACATCGAGGACCTGTCGATCACGTTCGCCGGCGCGGGGGCCGCCGCGACCGCGACCGCCCGCTTCTACGTCTCGCTTGGCGTGCCCCGCGAGCAGATCACCATGGCCGACGAACACGGGATCATCACGACCGAACGCGACGACCTCGATGAGTTCGTCGAACCGTTCGCGAACCCGCCCGGGGAGAGCGGCGACCTCGCCGACGCGATGGCCGGTGCCGACGTGTTCGTCGGCCTCTCGGTCGGCGGCATCGTCTCCCAGGAGATGGTCCAGTCGATGGCCGAGAACCCGGTCGTCTTCGCGATGGCCAACCCCGACCCCGAGATCGACTACGCGTCGGCCAAGGCGGCCCGGGACGACACCGTCATCGTCGCCACCGGACGCTCGGACTACCCGAACCAGGTCAACAACGTCCTCGGGTTTCCCTTCATCTTCCGGGGCGCGCTCGACGCCCGCGCGACCGAGATCAACGAGGAGATGAAAGTCGCCGCGGCCGAGGCCATCGCCCGACTGGCCCGGACGGACGTGCCCGACGCGGTGCGGAAGGCCTACGACGACGAACCGCTCCAGTTCGGCCCCGACTACATCATCCCGAAACCGCTGGACTCCAGAGTCCTGTTCGAGGTCGCGACCGCGGTCGCCCGGGCCGCCATGGACAGCGGCGCGGCCCGCCGCGACCTCGACCTGAGCGCCTACCGCGAACGCCTCGAAGCCCGCCTCGGCAAGTCCCGCGAGATGATGCGCGTCGTCCTCAACCGCGCGCAAAACGACCCCAAACGCGTGGTGCTGGCCGAAGGCGACGACGAAAAGATCGTCCGCGCGGCCCGCCAACTCTCCGCGGAAGGCATCGCCGAGCCCATCCTCGTCGGGGATCGTGAGGAGATCTGGCGCTCCATCGACGACCTCGGACTCGATCTCAATCCCGTCGTCGTCGATCCCGAGGCAGACCAGCTCGAACCGTACGCCGAGCGGCTGTACGAACTCCGGAAACGCAACGGCATCACCCGGAAGGAGGCCGCCGAACTCGTCGAGAACGACAACTACCTCGCCAGCGTCATGGTCGAGATGGGCGACGCCGACGTGATGCTCACCGGCCTGACCCACAACTACCCCTCGGCGCTGAAACCGCCCCTGCAGGTCGTCGGGACCGCCGACGACGCCGACTACGCGGCGGGCGTCTACATGCTCACCTTCAAGAACCGCGTCGTCTTCGTCGCCGACGCCACCGTCAACCAGAACCCCGACTCCGACGTGCTGGAAGAAGTCACGCGCCACACCGCCGACCTAGCCCATCGGTTCGACGTGGACCCCCGCGCCGCCCTGCTCTCCTACTCGGACTTCGGGAGCGTCGACAACGAGGGCACGCGAAAGCCCCGCGAGGCCGCCCAGCGACTCCGGGCCGACCCCGCGGTCGACTTCCCCGTCGACGGGGAGATGCAGGCCGACACCGCGGTCGTGGAGGACCTGCTGACCGACGACTACGAGTTCACCGACCTCGACGGCCCCGCGAACGTCCTCGTCTTCCCCAATCTGGAGGCCGGCAACATCGGCTACAAACTCCTCCAGCGCCTCGGCGGCGCGGAGGCCATCGGCCCGATGCTCGTCGGCATGGACAAGCCCGTCCACGTCCTCCAGCGTGGTGACGAGGTCAACGACATCGTGAACCTGGCAGCGGTGGCGGTGGTCGACGCCCAGCAGAACGACTACTGACCCTCGACTGTCGCCCCACGACCCGCTCGTCGGAACCAGTGGGGAGAAAGCGACCCTCTCGCACGACCCGACGGCGAAGCCGGTCGGCCGCCACCCAGTCGAACGACTACCGCCCGCGACCGATCAGAACTCGCTGAGCCGCGACTGCCCACCGGACGTCGTCTCGTCGCGTTCACTGTCTCGACGGTCACCACCGCGCCGAGAGAGGCTCGCCCGCCGCCGGATTTCGGGGTCGGAGAGGGCTTCCTCCGCTCGGTCCGCGAGTCGACCGAACACCTCGCGGGCCCGCTCACGGTGCGCTTCGAGTTCGACGACTGGCCGGGGATAGTCCTCGCCGATCCGGATCCCACACTCGTCCTGTACCGCCAGCGGTGCCTTCTCGGGCTGGTCGAGGTGTTCGGTCGGGAACGCACGCAGTTCCGGGACGTACTCCCGGACGAACTCGCCGTCCGGGTCGTTCTCGCGAACCTGTTTGCGCGGGTTGTAGATCCGCACCGGACTGACGCCGGTCAGCGCCGACTGGGACTGCCACTGCGTGTAGTTGATCGCCGCGTCCGCGTCGATCAGGTGCCGGTAGAAGTGGTCGGCACCCACCTTCCACCAGCACTGGAGAATGTACGTGTAGAAGCTGGCACACATCGCCCGCATCCGGAAGTTGAGCCAGCCCGTCTCCTGGAGCGCGCGCATCGAGGCGTCCACGAGCGGGTAGCCCGTTCGCCCCTCCCGCCAGGCGGCGACCAGTTCCGGGTCGTGCCGGCCACGGAACAGCCCGGTGTAGACGGGGTTGACGGCCCGGTCCATCCAGCCCGGCCAGTCCGCGAGTTTCTGGTTGTAGTGGCGATTCCAGTACAGCCGACTCGTGAACATCTCTCGGGCGGTCCCCGCCGGTGCGTTGCGGTGTAGATAGCGGTAGACCTGTCTCGGCGTGAGACACCCGAACGCGAGATACGGCGACAGCCGACTGCTGTTGCGTTCCGCTTTCGCCGGCGGGGCGATACTCCCCGGATAGTCGGTGATCGTGTCCGCGAACCCGGTCAGCCGCGTCCACCCGGCCGAGGGACCGCCCTCGGGTACGTCTACCTTCTCCGGTTCGACGCCGTACTCGCGTTCGACGTCGGCGACGCTCGTCTCGCTCTCGAGGGGGTTGTCGGAGAGTCGACCCGGTGGCCGTATCGGATCGCGCTCGAAGTACGCCTCCGCCTGCTCGCTCCAGTCGTAGTCCCCGCGAGCGCGGTCGGTCCAGTCGATTCCGTCGTCGGCGAGTACCCGAACGTCCGGCCGGTCGAACAGCCGCTCGTCCCGTTCGCGCCCGTACCGCCCGGTGACGCTCCGGTTGACGTAGATCCGGTCGACCGGCAGGTCCTCGAGTACGTCTTCGGGATCACCGTGAAACAGCGCCAGATCGCTTCCGTGGTCGCCGTAGCGCGCCGCCAGATCGGTGAGGGACTCGTGGACGAACCGCAGTCGAGCGTCACAGGCCATGCCGCTCCGGTAGAACTGCGGATCGAAGACGTAGACGGGGCAGGGCCGTCCGTCCGCGACGGCCGCGGCGAGGGCGGCGTTGTCCCGGACTCGGAGGTCGTCGCGATGCCAGACCGCGATCCGAGGCTCGCTCATCGACCGTCCTAGCGGCCTCGGCGACCTAAATCCCAGCCCCCGGCTACCTCTGTCGCCCGTGGGCCAGGCCTTTCACCACTCCGCCATAATCGCCTGTATGTCCGACGAGGAGAACGTCCTCGGCACCGAGTTAGAGCCCTGCAGTGAAGACCCGATGACCGGCTTCGAACGGGACGGATGCTGTCGTCCGCACCCCGCCGACGCCGGCCGGCACGAACTCTGTGCCGTCGTGACCGAGGAGTTTCTGGAGTTCAGCAAACAGCGAGGGAACGACCTGATCACACCCCGGCCGGAGTTGAACTTCCCCGGCCTCGACCCCGGTGACCGGTGGTGTCTCTGCGTGGGTCGCTGGATCGAAGCCGAGGCGGAGGGTGTCGCGCCGCCCGTCGTGCTGGAAGCGACGAGCGACGCGGTACTGGAGGACGTTATGTTCACGACACTGAACGAATACGAGTACGAGGACTAAACCCATCGCTCTCGGATATCGGTTCGTCAGGAAGTGGGGTCGGAGAGATTTGAACTCCCGATCGACTGATATCTCCGGTCGCGCCTCGGAACTCCAGAGGGTCATCAGCGCGGACAGTGATCAGCCGTCCGCTCAGTATATCAGTCTGGAGTTTCGTCACCGGGCACGGTGCCTCTGGAGTCAGTCGCCATGCCGGACTTGGCCACGACCCCGCATCACCTGCTTGGATCAGTTTCCCTAAAGGGATTTCGATTCGATCAGTCCCGGTCCGTCTCCGACCAGTCACAGTCCTGGCATTTCCGTCCGGTGACGAACTCGGTGACGGAGGGCATGTAGCCCACTTCGAGGACGTTGCCGCCGCAGTCGGGGCAGTCCTCTTCGGCGTCTTCGATAGCTTCTGCGTCCATCACACTCTCGCCTTCGACGATCTCGGCCAGTTTGCCTGGCGTGACCATCCGTCCCTGAACGACGCGGTTGTCGGCCATACCCACACTCGCGGAGTCACGTCCCTAAGCTTTCCCTTCGACGCGAACTTACAACCAGGGGGCGTGGTCCTCTTCGGCGACGGTGTCGGCACTCGCGGGCCCGACGGAATCGTACTCGTCGCCGTCGGACTCGTCGTCGCCCTCCCCGCCCGACCGAAAGTCCGCGACCGAGTCCTCCGGATCGAACGCGAACAGGAAGGTCATGCCCAGGACTGCGAGGGCCAGCGGGGCGTCGCCGGGCACGAGACCGAACAGGCCCAGCGGGAGGACGCCGAGGGCGACGGCGCTCCCGAATCGGAACCGATCGATGTCGACGATGTCGCGGAGCCACGGCCCGAACAGCGCGAGGTGGAGCGCGAAGGCGACGGCGACCAGCGCCGCGGCGGCAGCCCGAGCCATTAGTTCGGGATCGAACTGGATGGCCAGCTGTGCGCCGGCGGGGTCGAGGCTGGCGACCAGGCCGAGCGCGATGATAATTGCCGGTCGTGGCAGGTAGTCACCGATCCGGGCGCTGGCGGTCTGGGCGGCCACAGCGAGGATGACGAGGCCGGCGAACCGCTCGAACACCGCGAGGTCGAGAAACCCGGCGATGGTCGGGGCCAGCGCCGCCTCGACGACGGCACCGACCACGACGACACTCCCGACGAGCAGGACGGATTTGGCCTGCTCCCGGGGGCTTCCGTCCATGTCGGCCAGGACGACCGCGACGGTCGCGCTCCCGCCGAAGATCAACAGGCCGACCTCCAGAATGCCAGTCGGTTCGGACAGCGCACCGGCGAGCACGAGCGCCGGGAAGATACCGTCCAGTAGCGGGAGACACATGACGGTCGCGAGCAGGCGCGTCGCACCGCCGACGCGCTGCTCGATGCGGAGCGCGACCGGATGCTGAGACTGGCTCATTCAGTGCGAACGGCCCTCTCCCGTGGCCATCGGGTGGTGTACACGATATACCGGGGCGCGTCGGCGCGGGTCGCCGTCGCCCGCCGTGGCCGATTTCCCCGCCAGATTGAATGTGCGACCGTCGCAGAATGTGTTGTCGCCACTCGCTGGCGACGGCTCGCTCGCGACACGCACGTTCGATTGGCTGGCGGAGTCCATACTCGTAACAAGTATTGTCGGAGACATAAGCGTTGTGTGGTATACGACCCCATACCCCGCGAATCGTCCAGTCTTGCAGTCGGGAACTGTGCGGTCGTATCACTTCTTGCTCATTGCCGAGACGAACACTCACTTCTGGCCGGGCACGCGGCCAGACCGTGACGAGTCGGCCGGTGTGACCCGGCCACGAAGACGGGCCGTCTCGCAACGTTTTTCCCCGGCCCGGTTCCACGGTTTACATGGCGAACGACAACGAGTTTTTCTCGGAGAAACTCCGGGTTCCAGAGGCGCTGACGTTCGACGACGTACTCCTCCGACCCAAGGAGAGCCGCGTCGAACCGGACGAAGCCGACACGACGACACGCGTCTCGAAAAACGTCGAACTCACGGTGCCGGTCCTCTCGGCAGCGATGGACACCGTCACGGAGAGCGACATGGCCATCGCGATGGCTCGACAGGGCGGACTGGGTGTCCTTCACCAGAACATGACCATCGACGAGATGGTGACCGAGATCGAGCGTATCAAGCGCGCCGACGAACTCATCATCCGCGACGTGGTCACGGCCAACCCCGAGCAGACGGTCAGGGACGTCGACGAGATGATGGAGCGTGCAGGCGTCTCCGGTGCCCCCGTCGTCGACGACGACGAGAAGGTCCTCGGCATCATCTCCGGCACCGACATCCGGCCGTACCTGGAGGTCGGCGACCGCGACGAGGTCAAGGAGGCCATGACCGACGAAGTCATCACGGCCCCCGAGGACGTGACCGCCCGCGAAGCGCTCGAACTGATGTACGACCACAAGATCGAGCGCGTCCCCATCGTCGACGCGGAGGACCGCCTCGTCGGCCTCGTGACGATGCAGGGCATCCTCCAGCGCCGCGAATACGACGACGCCGCCCGCGACGAAGCCGGCAAGCTCCGCGCCGGCGTCGCGGTCGGTCCCCACGATACCGAGCGTGCGACCGCCGCCGACGACGCCGGTGCCGACGTACTCTTCATCGACTGCGCCCACGCCCACAACCGCAACGTCATCGAGAGCGCCCGCGACATCAAAAACCGCGTCGAGGCCGACGTGGTCGTTGGCAACATCGGCACCCGCGAGGCCGCCGAGGCCGTCGTCGACTTCGCCGACGGCGTCAAGGTCGGGATCGGCCCGGGTTCGATCTGTACCACCCGCGTCGTCACCGGTGCGGGGATGCCACAGATCACCGCCGTCGCGCAGGTCGCCGACGTGGCCAGCCAGCACGACGTGCCCGTCATCGCAGACGGTGGCATCCGTTACTCCGGCGATGCGATCAAGGCCATCGCGGCTGGTGCCGACGCAGTGATGCTCGGCTCGTACTTCGCCGGCACCGCCGAGGCTCCGGGCCGGGTCATCACCATGAACGGCAAGAAGTACAAGCAGTACCGCGGGATGGGGAGCGTCGGCGCGATGAAGTCCGGCGGCGGCGAACGCTACATGAAGGAGGAAGACGAAGACGATAATCTCGTTCCCGAAGGCGTCGAGGCCGCCACGCCGTATCAGGGGCCGCTCGAAGACGAAGTCCACCAGCTCGTCGGCGGCATGCAGAGCGGCATGGGGTACGTCGGTGCCGAGACGATTCCGGAGTTCAAAGAACGCGCCGAGTTCGTCCGTGTCTCCTCGGCCGGCCAGCAGGAGAGTCACCCCCACGACGTGGTCATCACAGACGAAGCGCCCAACTACAGTCCCGAGGAGTAACTGGTGAAAAATGCGACGTGGGCCGATGTGCGATTCCGGTTCGCCCGCTACCGACAGCTATCGGAGTCCCTTCCCGTCGGTTTCACAGGCTGGACTGCAGTACGTGTTCGCTGCGGCGTTCGAGCTCGGGTGCGCACTGAACTCCTCGTTACAGCTGTCACAGGTGTAGGTCTCGAACTCCGACATCACTACACACTGTACGAGGCCGACAGAAGAAGCCTTCGGACAGTCAGAACACATATCCCGGTCCGGACCCGCTGTGGAGCCACAGTTGGCGACGGCACGGCTCCGGTCGACAGGTTCGTCGAGGCAGTGCCACCAGCGATTGCCGTCTACGCGCTCGCGCTCTTGTTGCTCGCGATCTCCGTGATGAATTTGATCCGCGAAATCGGTACCATCGGGCTCGGACTCGGTCCCGTCTTCGCGGTCTCGATCAACGCAGCGCTCTCCCTGGGTGTCTGTCAAGCGGGCCAGAGGCTCTCGACGTCGTCGCTCGCTCCGGGTCGAAAGCCAGTCGTCGCGATGTGGTGTCTCGGGGGCACGGGGACGGCCGTCCTCGTCGTCTGGTTCACCGTCTTCGTCCGTGAACTCGAAGGCCGGACCGAACCGGAGTCAGTGTTCGCGCTGGTCGTCATCACCGCCCTCGGAGGCCTGTTCGGCGGCCGGATCGGGTTTCTCTACGAGAGCCAGAGAGAAGAGGTAGCCCGAGCCAGCGAGGTGCGTGACACGATGGCCTTCACCAACAGCCTGCTCTGACACGACGTGCTCAACGGACTCCAGATCATGCAGGGCCACGCCGAAATCGTCGAAGCGACCGACGACGACCTCGTCAGCGAGTCCGGCCGAGCCCTGACGAAACAGGTCGACACGCTCACCGAACTCCTCGAAGAAGTCCGTGCCGTCTCGAACGTCCTCCTCGACGAGGCCGAACCAGAGCCAATCGACCTGCTGCCGGTGCTCGACGACGCGGTCGAGACTGCCAACGAATCGCTACTCGACGCGACCGTCGAGACTGACCTCCCGGACACCCTCGAAGCCGTTGACACCCTCGCGCTCAAACCGGTCTTCACGACCCTCCTGAACAACGCGGTACAACACTCCGCCGACGATCCGACAATTCGTGTCACCGGCCACCGCGACGGCGACCGGGTCGTGGTCACTGTCGCCGACGACGGCCCCGGCGTCCTGCCGGTCGAGCGCGACCGTATCTTCGAGCGTGGCGTCACGTCGGACGGTGGCGACGGCGGCCTCGCCTCCACATCGTCGCGACGATTCTCGGCTGTACCGACGGTGCCATCCACATCGAAGACAGCGATCTCGGCGGCGCGGCCTTCGTCGTCTCGCTCCCCGCCGGCGAAAACTGACCGACTCGTCGCCGCCTACACTGCTACGAGCCGGTGTACTGCGCCGGAGGCCCCCTCCGGCCCGCCCGATCCGGTCGTCAACACGTACAACCGGCCCTCGGTGTCTCGCCCGAACGCGAGCAGATTCGGGCCCGGTGGATCACCGCTGGCCGTCTCCAGATTCACGCGCGAGAGATTCCACAGTCCGCCGTCGTCGGGTTCACTCGCCGTGAAGATCGTCCCCTCCGCCCGGTAATCACCGAAGACGTACCGACCCGCGAGCGGCCCGATCCCACCGGTATAGTAGTACCCGCCGATGACCGAGATTCCGCTCACGCCGTCGCCGTCGTGGGGATACTCCACGATTGGCTCCTGCAGAGGCGTCCCGTCGTCGGTCTCGGTGGGACAACTCTCCGGCGGTGCCCCCGGGTCGTCCGTACTGAAACAGTGGGCCCCTTCCCGGACGTTCCAGCCGTAGTTCCCGCCGCGGTCGACGATGCTGACCTCCTCGAATCGGTTTTGTCCCACGTCCGCGACGAACAACCGGCCATCGGTGAAGGAAAACCGCCACGGATTCCGGAACCCCCACGCGTAGTGTTCGTCCAGTCCCCCGCGCCCGACCAGGGGATTGTCGTCGGGGATTCCGTACGCCCGGCCGTTCCCGCCAGCACCCTCGCGCACGTCGATGCGGAGGATACTCCCGAGCAGGTTCTCGGTCACGTCCTGGCCGTTCCCGCCGTCGTTGCGGTCGTACCAGTCCGAGACGTGCCCCCGTCCCACGTCGTTGCCGCCCCCGCCGTCGCCCACGCCGACGTAGAGGAAGCCGTCCGGCCCGAACGTGATCGATCCGGCGTTGTGGTTGGCCTGTGGCTCCGCGATCTCCAGGACGATCCGCTCGCTCGACGGATCCGCCTGGAAGCTCTCGTCCACGGCAAACGACGAGAGGACGAAGGTGTGACTGTACCCGTCGGGCATCCCCGGCCGGAGCGGCGCGCTGTACCGGACGAACAACCGCCGGCGCTCGGCGAAGTTCGGCCCGACTGCGATCCCGAGCAACCCGCGCTCGTCGTAGCCCGGGTTCAGGGTCACCATCCGGTCCCGCAGGTCGAGGACCGGCCGTGACCGCTGGCCATCGGCGTCGACCTGGTACACCTGTCCGGACTGGTCCGCGATCAGGAATCGACCGTCGCCCACCGTCTCCATCCCGAGCGGCGCAGTGAACCCCGTCGCCACCGGCTCGGTCCCGACCGACTCGGAGGGTTGCGTCCCGCTCTCCAAGAACGAACACCCCGCAAGCGCCCCGCCGACCGCCACCGCACCGGTCCGGAGGACGTCCCGTCTGCGTGTCATGGCCGCTCTATGGACGGCCCCCTGATAGGCGTTTGTCCGTTGGGTCACCGCCGGACCGTCGCGACGACGGCCCCGGCCGAACCGAACAGGATCGGATACGCAAGCCCCGCCAGCAGGACGCTCGACGTGAACTCCGGCGCGGCGGCGAGCGTGTATGTCCCCCCGGCGAGTCCGGCCCGGCGCACCGTGTACTCGAAGGAGAAGACCGACTGCCCGACGACAGTGAGCAAAAGGTACCCCGCCGACAGCGTCGCCCCGAGCGCCACACCGGCCGCCGTTCCGCTGACGCCGGTCCCAGCATCTTCGGCGTTGCCGACCAGCAGGTACCCCGCGCCGGCGAGGACGATCACCGGCACGAGGTGGTAGACGATCCCGGGCACCGTCAGGGCCAGTCCGTCGAACGGAGAGGGGCTCCCGAACACTTCGAGCGTCCGCGTCGCCGACACCCCCTGGCGCGCGCCCGACGCTTCCAGCGGGACGGTGTGTGTCCCGTAGAACACCCAGCCGTTGGCGCGAAACGGCGTAATCCCGCCGGGATACTCGTAGTTGTCGAGCATACCGAGGAGAAAGACCACGAGGTACCCGAGTACCCACGCCCCCGCGCCGTGGAGCCCCCCACGCGTCAGGTTCCCCCGGACGACCTCGACGATCCCCGAGGACTGCACCGCTGTCCCGTCGCCACCGCTTGGTTCGGCTCGCTCTGCGCCGGTCACCGCTGGCGTCGCGTCCGGGTCGTCCGATTCGGTCGGTGCCGTCGACTCTTTGTCCGGAAAAGAGAGGTCGTCGACGGCACCCTCGTCCAGTTCGGACCCGCCGCGAACGTCCTCGCCGTCGATCAGTCGAATCCCGTGTTCGGCACAGAGGTCCTCGATACCGTCGTCGGTCCCGTTCCGGGCGTGGGCGAACGCCACGTCGGCGTCGTACTTCCGAACCGCCTTCCGGAGATACTTCACGTGTTCCCGACCGAGTTCGTCGCCGGCACCGGTGGCGACGATGACGACGCCGCGGCGGTCGGTGCCGTCGTTGGCCGTGGTCGTCCCGCCGAACAAAAATACCGTCTCGGCCACCTGGGTCAGATCGAGCGTCCATCCGCGTGTCGTCAGGTAGTCTTGCACGTCGGCCAGATACTCCTGTGGCGACGCGTCGTCGTCACCACTGGGCGTCGACATACTCGTATCTGCGAGGACGACCATTTCAAACTATTGTGAGTTTCACTTGCTCGATGTTCCGAACCGGAATCGCCAGGCGGTACTCGCGGTGTCATTCATCAGAGAAGCGGGCCGAAAGGGATTTGAACCACGGTCGTTCCGCTACGCTCCACTCCCTGATTCAAATCTCTTCGGTCGCATACCCAGCGCTCACGGGTTGTGAGCGCCGTGAGAGACGGGCCGAAAGGGATTTGAACCACGGTCGTTCCGCTACGCTCCACTCCCTGATTCAAATCTCTTCGGTCGCATACCCAGCGCTCACGGATTGTGAGCGCCGTGAGAGACGGGCCGAAAGGGATTTGAACCACGGTCGTTCCGCTACGCTCCACTCCCTGATTCAAATCTCTTCGGTCGCATACCCAGCGCTCACGGATTGTGAGCGCCGTGAGAGACGGGCCGAAAGGGATTTGAACCCTTGACCGACGGCTTAAGAGGCCGTCGCTCTGCCGGACTGAGCTATCGGCCCTCGCGGCGACTCAACGTAACGGGGTGGTATTAAAATACGTTTCCTTTCCCTCGTCGTGCGGTTTCCGATCACCCCAGTTCGAAGACGTGACGGGAAGGTGTGTTATAAGTAGCTCCCGGCACGAGCGCCTCTAGCATGAGCAGCGCCATTACGATGGCCTCGATGTCTACGTATGCGATTCTCGGGTGCGGGAGTGTGGGCCACGCGGTCGCGGAAGAACTCGAAACGGAGGGCAAAGACGTTCTCATTCTCGACAAGGACGAGGGCCGCGTCGAAGCTCTCCGCGACCAGGACCTCGACGCTCGCACCGCCGACATTCGCGAGTCGACGACCGCCGAGGCAATCGAGGACCGGGACGTCCTCCTGATCCTCTCCTCGGACGTGGAGGCCAACATGGCCGCCGTCCAGAACGTCCGGGACCGCGGCGGCGAACAGTTCATCGTGGCCCGGGCCTCCGACCCCGTCTCCGCCGACGAACTCACCGAGGCCGGGGCCGACGTGGTCATCAACCCGTCGGCCGTCATCGCCGACTCCGCGCTCCGGGCGCTGGAAACCGGCGAACTGGAGTACAAGGCCACCCAGCTCGCCGAGGTCATCGGCGACACCGACGAGCGCATGGCCATCCTCATCCACCGCAGTCCGGACCCCGACTCCATCGCCAGCGCCGCCGCCCTCCAGTTGATCGCCGACAGCCTCGACGTGGACGCCGACATCATCTATCAGGGCGAAATCGGCCATCAAGAGAACCGGGCGTTCGTCAACCTCCTGGGGATCGAACTCCAGCAGCGGACCGACGTGGACCTCGAAGGCTACGACACCTTCGCGATGGTCGATCACGCCAAGGGCGGCGAACCCGAAGTCGAACACGAGGTCGACGTGGTGATCGACCACTTCGAGCCCGAACACGACCACGACGCCGCCTTCGTCGACGTGCGCCCCAACGTCTCCGCGACTTCCACGATCCTCACCAAGTACATCCAGGAACTCGACCTGAGCCTCGACGGCAACGTCGCGACCGCGCTGCTCTACGGCATCCGCGCCGAAACGCTCGATTTCAAACGCGACACGACACCCGCCGATCTGACCGCCGCCGCATACCTCTACCCCTTCGCCGACCACGACACGCTCGAACAGGTCGAGTCGCCCTCGATGTCGCCCGAGACGCTGGACGTGCTCGCCGAGGCCATCCGGAACCGCGAGGTCAAGGGGTCCCATCTCATCTCCAACGCCGGCTTCATCCGCGACCGCGACGCGCTCTCACAGGCCGCCCAGCACCTCCTCAATCTGGAGGGGATCACCACGACCGCCGTGTTCGCGCTGGCCGACGACACGATCTATCTGGCCGCGCGCTCGAAGGACATCCGGATGGACATCGGTGCAGTGCTCGAAGACGCCTTCGACGAGATCGGCGAGACCGCAGGTCACTCCACGGACGCCAGCGCGGAGATCCCGCTGGGCATCTTCACCGGCATCGAGACCAACGAGGACAACCGGGACACGCTGCTGGAACTGACCGAACAGGCCGTCAAGCAGAAGCTCTTTCAGGCGATGGGCGTCGACGGCAGTGAAGGCGGTAGTAACGGGAGTTAGAGAGCGTCAGGCCGTAATCTCTTCTTCCTGCTCTTCCTCGGGGGTGCGGAGCCGTTCGATGATGTCGCTGACCAGCACGACATCGCCGACGGCCTGCACCCAGTCGTACGGGAGGATGATGCCGCGATTGCCGCGGGCCCGCTCGCCGAACAGGTCGTGGTTGACCTCGTGCAGGGCAAGCCCGGTCACCTGCACGTCGTCCAGGTCCAGTCGCACGTCTTCGACTTCGCCGACGAAGACACCGTTGCTCGAATACACTTCACGCCCCACCAGCGCGGTAATTTCCTGCGTTGGTCCGTCCATACGAACCCCCAACACAGCCTCCCTCTTAACTTTTGGCAGGTGTCTGACGTACGTCAGCCGGTGAGCTGTCAGAACCCGGCGCTCGCGTCGTGACCGATGGACATACGGCGTCTGCACCCGCAGTAGTCACACTGCGTGTCCGACCGTTGGCCCTCCCTCGCGGCCCTGTACTACGCCGCCGAGACCGCCCTGATCGCCCCCGGCATCGTCAGCCACGAAGCCGCCCACCTGCTGGCCTGTCGGCTGGCCGGCGTCGAGGTGGTTGGGGCCTCGATACTGAATCCATTCGCCGCCGACGCGTCTCTCGACCACGAGCGCGTCACGTCGTTTCCCGCCGATCTGCTGATCGCCGTCGCACCACTTCTGCTCAACACGGCGCTCGCGCTTGGCGCGCTCGCTCTGGCTCCGGCCGCCGGCACACCGATCCTGTCGATCCCGCTGTACTGGCTGGGAGCCTGCTTCGCGCTGACGGCCTTCCCGAGCGTCGGTGACACCGAGACGCTGTTCGAGACGGCCGACGCCCTCCCCCGCTCGCTTCGCCCCGTCGGCTATCTGCTCGCTGCGCCAGTTCGCGCGTTCACTGTCGTCCCAGGGTCCGCGGGCGTGGCCGGGTTCTTCCTGCTCCTCGTCCTGTTCGGATTGACCCAATCCTGATCCCGCTCCGGATCACTCCGCCGGCTCGGGAGGTGTCGCGGATCGCCCGTTCGGAATCTCCGCTCGGTCCGGGAGTTCGGGGTCCGGTTTCCGGCCCAGCGTGAGTAGTCGCTCGGTGAGCGTGAGTTCCTCCGTACTCGGACTCGGTTTCCGGATCTCCTCGAACTCGACGGCCACGCTGTCGGCTTCGGCGGCGATCCGGACGGCACAGAGCTGGTAGGAGGGGTAGAACACGGGCGGGAGAACGCCGATGGCACCGTCGCGGCGGTGGAGCCGCTTGAGCCACGTTCCGCTGTTGACGAGGACCCCACCGTCGACCTCGGAGAGTGCCGGTCGGTGGGTGTGTCCGTAGCAGTAGATGGCCGTCTCCTCGTCGGCGGCGAAGCGTTCGCGTGCGGCCTTCTCGTACGGTTCCTCGGCGTCGACCGTGAGTGTGGTCTCGAAGACGCCGAACCGGTCGATGGTCTTCCGTACGTCCCGCCGGAGGAAGTAGAGTGGGATACCCACGAGCAAGAGGAGGCCGGCGATGGCGACGTTCACGGCGAGCAGGAACCAGAGCGCCGTGCCGGCGGCCCCGAACTGGCCGAGAAACGCCGTCCCCTCCTCGACCGGCGTGGACCAGATGTCGGCCAGGGATAACCCCGCGAGAACCGCGAGGACGGCACTGACGTTGAACAGCAGGAGGAACGGGACCAGCGCGTACCGCAAGAGCGGGTTCATCTCGCGGTAGAAGTACTTCGAGAGCAGCCACACGGGCATCCGCTCGGTCGGCGTGACGGCCTGGACGTCCTTCAACCAGTTGTACCGACCCCGGTCCGAGAGCTGGCCCGCACGGCTGGTGACGAGCGTGTTGTAGTAGTAGCCCAGCGGCGAGGCGTCGGGGTTCCCCCAGTCCTCGATCCGGTTGTTCGGGTCCTGCTGGTGGCCGTGCTCGAAGTACACGACGCGGTCGCCGACCCGTCTGGTGAACGAGTCGTCCTGTACCAGAGTCACGTTGTACGCCGCGAATCGATCGACGTACTCGTCGTAGGCCGCGAGTTCGTGGTCGTGGTTGCCCGGCAACAGCGTGATCGTGACGTCATCACCGGTCGTGCGCAACTGCTCGAACAGTCGGGGATACGTGTCGGTGAGGTAGTCGAATTTGTCCGTCCCCTCGACGCTGGTAATCTCCCAGAGCCCGAACGCGTCGCCGTTGATTATCAGTTCCGCGTTCTCGTCGGTCCGCTCCAGTCGCTCCAGGAAGGCGAGGAGTTCCGGCAACGCCTCGACCTCGCCCAGTTGCTCGTCGCCGCCGACGTGCAGGTCGCTGATCACGTAGTACACGCGGTCGTCGGCGTCTGTCGGCACTGTCACCGTGTGACGGCCCAGTTGGCATAGGCCTTGTTCTTTCGGCGGTCACTGCGGCGCGATCAACTCGACGGGATGGGGTACCTCACGCTCGTAGAGCACGTCCAGTTGCTCCTGGCAGGACGTGCCGCTGGCGACGAGCGCCCGCTCCTCGATATCGCCGAGGTCGTCGTGCAGGTGCTCGCCCACGTCCATGCTGACCTCGTAGTACTCGCTCTTGTAACCGAAGCTCCCGGCCATCCCGCAACACTCCACGTCTGAGGTCCGGACGCTGTAGCCCAGGTCCGACAGGACAGACTCGGTGTACTCGTCGACGTCCATGGTGCGTTGCTGGCAGTGGCTGTGGTAGGCGACGCCGGCGTCGCCGTCGTCGCCAGGTACGTCCAGCGCGTCCCCGTCGGCTCCGTTGTCCAGCAGACCGTAGGCGTACTCTAGCACGTCGTACGTGTTCTCGGCCAGTCGCTCTGCCGACCGCTCGGGCAGGAGGTGCTCGTAGTCGCGCCGGAACATCGCCAGGTCGCTGGGTTCGATCACCACCACGTCCCGCCCGTCGTCGATGTGGGTCACCAGCGCCCCGTGGACTGCCTCGGCCTGGTCGCGGGCCGTGTCGATCATCCCCTGGGAGATCGGAGCCCGACCGCTCTCCGGCACCGCTGGAATATGAACACGGACGCCCAGCGCTTCGAGGACACGCACGGCCGCCTTGCCCCGGTCGGGATCGAAGTAGTCCGTGTACACGTCGGGGTACAGCACCACGTCGCGGTCGGGATCTGACACCTGCGCACCGCGAGCGCCGTACCACTCCCGCAACGTCTCGTCGGCGAACTCGGGGAGGTCACGGCGTGGATCGACGCCGAACGCCTGCTCCAGTACCCACTTCCCGGCCCGACTCCCCGCGACGGCGTTGCTCAGGCCGGGCGCGAGCGAGCCGACCTTCGCGAGCGTCTCGACGTTGCCGAACAACCGTTTCTGGAGGTCCAGCCCTGCCGGTTCCTCGTCGGGCGTCAGTCCCTCGACGAGGAAGTCGAAGTCGTCGCCCTCGCCCTGGTGGTTGATCCGGTCGCGGACGACCGTGTTGATCCACGGGATGTCGATCTCGACCGGACATTTGGGTTCACAGCGAGAACACCCAGTACAGAGGTCGTTCATCTCGCCGGCGCTGTCGAGGTCGTGGACGCCGGCCTCCCAGCCGGTGCCGATGCCGCCGGTGTAGGTCTCGCCGCCGAAGCCGTGGCCGCCGACGGCCTGGAAGTTCGAGCAGGCGTTCGAGCAGGCCCCACAGCGGATGCAGTACAGCGTCTCCCGGAGGTCGTCGTCCTCGCGCATCCCCATCCGGCCGTTGTCGAGCAGGACGAGGTGGAAGGCCCGGTCGTCGGCGGGTCGCATCTCGTCGGCCTCGAAGTCAGGAATCGGGGAATCGACGGGGGGTGTCAACAGCGAGACGTAGGACGTGATGTCCTGGCCCGTCCCTGTCCGGGCGATGAGTTCCGTGAACGGCTGGAGGTCCGCCAGACTGGGGACGAGCTTCTCGATACCCGCGACGGCGACGTGGGTGTCGGGCGTCACCGCCGTCTTCCGGGCGTTACCTTCGTTGGTGACCAACATGAGGGTCCCGGACTCGGCGACGACGAAGTTCGCGCCCGTCATGCCCACGTCGGCCTCGCGGATGTGTTTCCCGACCCGCTCGCGGGCGAACTCGGTGAGTTCGTTCGGGTCCCCCGACAGATCCTCCGCCAAGTCGAACTCGCTGTTGAACAGGTCGGCGATGTCCTCGGGTGTTCGGTGCATCGCCGGCCCGATCAGGTGTGAGGGCGCTTCGTCGGCGATCTGGATGACGTACTCCCCGAGGTCCGTCTCGACCACCTCGTACCCCTCGTCTTCGAGGTGGTCGTTCACGTCGATCTCCTCGGTCGTCATCGACTTGCTCTTGACGAGTTTCTCGGCCTCGCGGTCGGCCATGATCGACTCGACGATCCGGTTGGCGTCCGCCGCGGTCTGGGCGACGTGGACCTGCCCGCCGTTCGCTTCCACGGCTTCGGTGACCTCGTCGATGAGTTCGGGAAGGTGCTCGATGGCCGACTCCTTGATCTCACGGGCCGCATCGCGCAGGTCCTCGTAGTCGTCGAACCCCTGGATGGCGTAGTCCGAGAGCTGGTTGACGGTGCGCGTGTTCTGTGCGACGGCGTCGCCTTCCGTCGCCATGAGCCGCCGGAGTCGCTCGGCGGTGTCGCGACGGGAACTCATCGGTCCTCCAAGACGACGACGTGCGTTTCCGAGGGGCCGTGAACGCCCTGGACGAGCGTCCCCATGTCGGCGGTCGCGCTCGGACCGGTCGCCAGAATCTGCGTGTCCATTCCGGCTGCGAAGTCCTCGCCGAGCCGCTCGTAGGCCGTCGGCATGTCCGGCACGATATCGCTGGCGGCGACGACGGCGACGTGGCGGGGCGTGTACAGACTGACCAGTTCGTCCCCAGCCGCACCCGAGGGAATCGTCACGGTGCCGTAGTCGGCGATGCCCAGCGCCGCGGGTGTCACGCCGGTCGCGGCCGTTTCGAGCGCCGACGGCGACGGGTCGGTGTCGACGGCGTCGGCGAGCGACACCTCGTCGTAGGGCAACGCGGTTCCGACGGCCGGTTCTTCGATAGCCTCGGAGAGGGTGGCGTCGGCGTCCGCGGCTGTGGTCCGGTGGACCGGCCCCGGAACTGACGACTCGAACGTCGAGAGCGACTCGGAACTCATGTCACGTGGTGTCTGGTACCAGGTACCTAATTGCTTTGCCCTCGCGCGGCCCGAACCCGGACCTGAGCGTATTCAGAGCCTGAAATTGCTGGTAGGTTTATATAAGGGTATGGGATATATGGGGTTATATGGGTGCAAACGACGGTGAGGTCTACATCCTCCGGCCGGACGAGGAGGGTGACACCGACGACGAGGAGGCCTGGGTCAGTCCCCAGCCGGCGAGTCGGGTCGTGTTGGAAGCGGTCGCGGACGCCGTCGACAGCGATGTCGACGATTTCGACGATCTCGACACATACGTCGATCTCGACGATCTGGCCGCCGTGTTCGACGACGAAGACGTGGACGATATCACGTTCTCCGTCGAGGACCACGACGTGACGGTCGATGCAACCGGCGACGTAACGGTCGAGGCCGCCGACTGACCGAACGGGCCGACGTGGGGCCATTCCGGCGGGGTCCGTTCCTGTCACCGACCGAGAGCGACAGCTGACCGTGTCCACAGCGCGCACAGCCAACGCCGTTATACGGCACGCTACCGTACGGAATAGTATGAGTGACGCCAGCGATACGGACGATATCGAGTCGATTCGCGAGCAAAAGAAAGAACAACTGGAGTCGGAGCTATCGGATGGTGCGTCGCCGGACGAACCGGTTCACGTCGAGGACGGCGATCACTTCGCCGACCTCACCGACGACGGTGTCGTCCTCGTGGACTTCCACGCGGACTGGTGCGGTCCGTGCCAGATGCTCGAACCGACCGTCGAGGCCATCGCGGCCGAGACGGACGCGACCGTGGCGAAGGTAGACGTGGACGAACACCAGCCGCTGGCCCAGCAGTTCAACGTCCAGGGCGTGCCGACGCTCGTCCTGTTCGCCGACGGCGAGGCCGTCGAACAGCTGGTCGGTGTCCAGGACGAGGGCACGCTCGTCGATCTGATCGAACAGTACAGCTAAACGCCCCGCACCGTGTCGAAGCGATTCTGAAGCTTGGCGAACGTCTGCTCGCCGATGGCTCCCTCGACGACTGTGTAGGCACCGTTGACTTCCCGCTCGCGAGTTTTCTCGATGAGGTGATCGACGAGTCGATAGACCTGCTGTTCGTCGGCGTACATCAGCAGGACGTTCAGGTTCTCGAACAGCACCCATCCGTGTCCCCGGGTGAGATGTTGGAGTGACCGGGTGAAGGCCATGCTGAGTCCCGTCAGGTCGTTCGGGGAGATCGCGTCGGTCGTCCACAGTGGCCCCTCGTAGGTGTGGGTCGAACCCGAGATCGGGATGAGACCGACGTTCGACACGTCGATCTCTCTGTCCCTGAGTTCCGCCTCGACCTGTTGTGGCGAGTTCGGCGAGATCAACAGGAGATTTTCGAACGCGCCCGTGGGCGGCACCGACAGCGCCGACTCCATCGACGACAGCGCCGCCAGCAGTTGCGTTCCCGGAACGACCCCCTGATCGCTCCCCTGCGTGGCGTTACTCGTACTCGTCATCGCCGATTCTCCCACCGTCCCACCGGTTTGTAGTAGCATGTATTCGCTCCATCTGTGATCCCCCGTCCGTCGTGCGAATTTACTCGCCGTCGTCCGCTCCGAATCCCCCGCTGCCGTCGTAACTTTCGTCGCCGACTAACTTAACGCGTTCGGCAGTATCGACGAACGAACTGGCGAACGCCCAGCAGCCAGCACCGAAACCGACGGCGCTGGCCAGGGCCAGTACCGGCGCGACGACATCCGGGACGGGGACGAACTCCATCGCCCACTGGGCGCTCAGGAGCAGGAAGCCCAGCGCCAGCAGCCCCACGCCGCGGCTGTGAGCCACGTTCTGTGGATGCCGAAGCACCGGGTACACCAGGAACAGGCTAGTCACCAGCAGGAGGACCGTCTGGATGAAGTGCAGGAGCCACTGGAACAGGTCGGCGTACCGCGACAACTGGACAGCACCGAGCCCGACCCACACTGCCGGGTCGCCGATCAGCGGCCCTACCACATTCGCCGGATCGATCATAGCTTTCGCCTCCCGGTCAGGAGCATGAGTGCCTCGAAAGCCATCGCGAACGACGCCGCGACGGCCAGCGACGAGACGACCGTGGAGTACACGACCGGCGGATCGACCGCGAGTATCGTCGGCACGTGCAACGCGACGAGCGCACCGACGATGGCCGGGAGCGGCCGCAGGAGCCGACTGAACGGGGCCTGCCAGTAGCCCCGGACGGCGATCACTGCCAGCGGAAGTGTCCCCGCCAGCACGAACACCGTCGCCAACGAAAGAATCCTCGTGTACATGCGACGACTCACCTGTCGAGGACTCAGGGGGTGAAGAATTAACTCTCACGGTGAGACAGTCAGGCTCCACCGGTCACGCCGCCGCGTCGTCGTGGTCGCTACCGCCGAGCATGTAGCGACTGTACCGGGCCCAGGCACAGGCCAGGCCGTTCGAGAGATTGAGGACGAACACGGCGGCTACGAGGCCCGCCAACGAAACGGGCAGTGCCTCGGGCAGTGTCTCGACCTGCCACGAGGTCACACGAAGCACGGTCTCCACACCGACGGCCAGGTCGTCCCGGGGCAGAGACAGCGACGGAGTCAGTCGAATCGGCTCCGTGAGCTGTACTCCGACGGTCACCCCCGGTTCGTCGTAGTACAGCGGTGTGGCGAGTAAGGTGGCGCTGATCGCCGACGTGACGCTGAGGAGGACGAAAGCGACCGTGCCGTAGAAGAACTTGCTGCCGAGGTAAAGTAGCGTCGTCCAGACGGTCACGTCGGTCACCAGGCTGCTCGCGCGGTCGACCGGCGATCCTTCGAAGAGATAGTCGTAGGAGGGGACCGGAATCGGCACGTCGAGCAGCCTCCCCGTGAGCGCGAGTTCGACCCGACCGAGGACGATCGTCACCAGTAAACACCCCAGCAGGAGCGGACCGCCTACGACCAGGACGAGCAAGCCGGTACTGATCGCGAACGCTGTGACCAAGACAGTGAGATACACGAGGCCGAGCAGCAAGGCGAGCCAGAGGTACAGGGCGTTCTTGTAAGACTGGAGGCGCAACGGTGCGGCGAGAACCGACCGAACCGACGGAACCGAGAGGGTGGGCGTCCGTGCGATTATATTCGGTGCCATCTGACATCCTCTGCTGTCGCACGCGCGATGTAAATGCCACTTGTTGCAGCGCCTGCGACAGTGGCTGGGCCGTCTCGATCCCGGGCATCGAACCGGCGGGCATGTACCGTCTTCCCGGCCGGTCGGGTTTTTGCGGAATCCCCGAGAACGCCGGACGAAGATGAGCCAGAGCGACGGCGAGGGCGAGGACGTGCTGGCGGTCCTCGACGACGAGTACGCGACGGAGATCCTCGTCGAAACCTACACCGAGCCGCGCTCGGCCTGCCGTCTCGCCGAACTTTGCGACGCCTCGCGCTCGACCGTCTATCGCCGGATCGAACGACTCCAGACACACGACCTGCTGGAGACGCGCCAGCAACTCGACCCCGACGGTCTCGAAGTGAGCATCGACCACACCGAGGAGGACGCGGCGAGTCGTTTCACCGGACTGTACGAGGAGTTCACGGGGGAATCATGATCGGGACGCGACCTCTCTCGGCCGGCGGGATCAGCGCCACCGGTGGGTCGACCGCGTTTGCACTCTTCGCCGTCCTGCTGTTCGGCGTGGCGCTTGTGCTGTCCGTCGTCGTGACGTACTACTTCGTCCGGGGGTACCGGCGGACTGGCCGGCGGCCTATGCTGTTGCTGGCTGTCGGCCTGTTCCTGTTGGCGGCGGCGCCGATGTTCGTCAGACTGGTGCTGGGGAACGTCGCGGTTACGACCGCGGACGGCCGGCGACTCACGGTGGCCGTCATCGAACTTTGCGGGCTTCTGACTGTCCGTTACGTGGTGTTCGACCCATGATCGGGACGCTCGCGGACCTCGCCACGGCGGTCACCGCGGTCGTCGGCGTGTTCGTCGCCGCCCTCGCGTTCAGGGGCTACCGACAGAACGCCAGCAGTGTCATGCTGGCACTGGCCGTGGGCGTCGTGGCGATCACCGTCGTCCCGTTTCTCGTGATGGGACTGCTCGGCCCGTTACCGGCACTTTCCGACGCGCAGGCGCTCGTCGCGATACTGCTTGCTCACACGTTCGGGTTGGTGGCTATCCACCGGACGTTCCGCAACTGATACTTATATCTTCGGGCCGTGTCCCGGACTCGGCGACGCTGGCTCGGAGTATATGGATCTGCCGACCCGACGGCTCCACGTAGCGATGATACGGATTGCCGCACCTGACCGATCCCTCACGGACAGCCTCCGGGGCTTTTTCGGCGTCCCCTTCCGGGGACAGACCTACCGAAGCCTCGCGTACCTCCTGCTGGCCTTCCCGCTCGGCATCGCGTACTTTGTCGCCGTGACCGTCGGCGTCGCCACCGGTGTCGGACTGTTGGTCACGCTCGTCGGTGTTCCGATCCTGCTGGTGACGCTGTACGGCGTGACGCTGATCGCCGGGTTCGAGGCGTCGCTGGCGCGTCACCTGCTGGGGATGGACGTTCCCGCCCCCGAACTCCTCCGGCGGACTGGCGATAGCGGCGGGACGAATCTGGAGTCCCTTCTGGCCTGGTCACGCACTGTCGTGACCGCACCGACGACCTGGACGGCACTGGTCCTCGTCGGCGTGAAGTTCGTGTTTGGACTGATGGCGTTCACCGTCCTCTCCGTCGCGGCGTCGGCCTCGCTCGTCCTGCTGGCTGCCCCGGTCGCAGTCCTCACCGACGGACCCCTGCATGTCACCTCGACGACCGATGGACTCACGATGGGCGTCGTCACTGGTGGTGAACCGCTCTTGGTGGTCGATACCCTCCCGGAAGCCGCGGGACTGGCCGTCGTCGGTGCCTTCGCGACGCTTCTCACTCTCCACCTCGTCAACGGCCTCGCCACGTTCGGTGGTCTCTCCACGGCCGCGTTGCTGGACGTTGACGACTCTGACGGATCAGCGGTGTAGCGGCGGGCCGGCTCGCCGGTTGAGCCCGGAGCCCACGCAGTCGCCGGGCCGTCACCCGTCGGTCACGTCACCCCTAGTTTTATATTCTCGTCAACTGCCTATGCAGTCGTGGTTTACGATACCGGAAACCGGACGATAGACGACGCCGTCGAGCGGGTGCTGGCGGGCGAGCGACTCGACCGCCGTGACGGGCTCGCGCTGCTGGCACAGCCGGTCGAGGAACTCGCGGCCGGGGCCGACTACGTGCGCTCACAGCTGGGCGACGACACGGTCGACGCCTGTTCCATCGTGAACGCGAAGGCGGGCAACTGCGCCGAGGACTGTGGGTTCTGTGCGCAGTCGGTCCACTTCGACACCGGCATCGAGACGTACGGGTTCCTCGACCCCGAAGAGATTCTGGAGGCGGCCAAACGCGCCGAACGCGACGGTGCCCAGCGGTTCGGCATCGTCGTCGCGGAGAAAGGCGTCTCCAAGGAGAAGCGCCCCGAGGAGTGGGAAGAAGTCCTCCGTGCGATCCGGCTGGTCCGCGACGAGACCGACGTCGAGGCTGACGCCAGCCTCGGTATCCTCACGCGCGAGGAAGCCGAAATCCTCGCTGACGAGGGCATCAACCATTACAATCACAACATCGAGACCTCGCCGAACTTCTTCCCGGAGATCGTCGACACCCACTCCTTCGAGGACCGGGTGAAAACGCTCGAACTCGCCAAGGACGTGGGTATGGACCTCTGTGCCGGCGTCATCCTCGGGATGGGCGAGTCCCCGACGGATCGGGTCGACGCGGCCATCGCGCTCCAGGACATCGGCGTGTCCTCCCTGCCCGTCAACATCCTCAATCCCGTCGAGGGGACGGCACTCGGGGAGAAACTGGGCGATTCGGCGGCCATCAGCACCGAGGAGATCATCGAGACCATCGCGGTCTACCGCCTGCTCCACCCCGAGGCCAGGGTGCGGCTGACCGGCGGGCGCGAGGTCAACCTCGACCAGGACGAACAGCACCTGCCCTTCGAGGCGGGTGCCGACGGCATCCTGACCGGCGACTACCTCACGACCGGCGGGCAGTCGCCCGGCGACGACATCGAGGTGATGGAGGAAGCCGGGATGGAGCCGAACATGGACGCAAACGAGTTCGACAAGGAGGCGGTCAAGGCCCGCGCCGGCGAGGACCCGGCGGACGCCGACGACGTGGAGACAGCGGCGGGCACAGCCACGAGCAACGCGGAACTGGACGATTGATTTCGATACCTATGGATAACGTAAACTTCGCGGTACTGGGATGCGGTGGCATCGGCCGACGGACACTGGAAGTCTCGAAAGACATGGACCACCTCACGCCCGTCGCGGCGTGTGATCGCAACGGCGTCGCCGTCGATCACGACGTCCTGGAATCGCGACGAGATTCCAGTGGCTCGTCGGGCACGCGAAGCGTGTCCGACGGTGGATTGGACGTGGACGAACTGCTCGCGGCGACGGAGGGCAACATTGCCAGTGACGGTGGCACCACAGCGGCGAGTGGCTCAGGTGCGGACTCCGACGGCGTCAAGCAGACCGGCGAGAACGCCGGCGTCGCGGCCTCGGTCCAGGCCGACCCGACCGAGGAACCCATCGCGGAGATCGTCGAGGCCAGCGACGATATCGACGCCGTCCTGATCGCGCTCCCGAACTTCGAGCACGATTTCATTCCACGGGTCGCTGATCGCTTCGCCGACGCGGGCTACGAGGGTGTCCTCGTGGACGTGCTGAAGCGCTCGCGGGTGATCGACATGCTCGACGACCGGACCGACGAGTTCGAACAGCAGGGAATCACGTTCGTCTGCGGCGCGGGCGCGACGCCCGGGTTCCTCACCGGCGCGGCGGCCATCGCCGCCCAGTCGTTCGTCGAGGTCCACGAGGTCGAGATCTGGTGGGGCGTCGGGCTGAAATCCGGCTACGAGGACAACCGCGGCACCGTTCGTGAGGACATCGCACACCTGCCCGAGTACGACATCGACGACGCCCGGGAGATGAGCGACGCGGAGATCGAGGCCGTCATCGACGAGTACGACGGCGTCATCGAGTTCGAGGACATGGAACACGCCGACGACGTGCTTCTAGAGCGGGCCGGCATCTGCGATGCAGAGGACGTGACCGTCGGCGGAATCCTCGACGTAACCAGCGACGAGAAACCGACGACGACGACGGTCCGGGTCACGGGAACGACCTTCGACGGCGAGACCGGGACGAACACCTTCGAGTTGGACGACGCGACGAGCATGGCGGCCAACGTCAACGGCCCGGCGCTGGGCTACCTGAAGGCCGGCGTTCGCCGCAACCGGGCCGGCGAGTACGGCGTGTTCGGCCCCGCCGACCTGATGCCCGGATTCTGATGGCCAGCGACCCCTCACTGGACGAACGGACGGAGCGGCGCGGCACTGCCGACCGCGGCTTCGATCCCGCCGGCCGGCTCGCCGAACGCGACCGGCGTGGCCTCCGTCGGGACCTCACACCCGTCGCGGAGGTGGCGGCACGAAGCCCCATCGCCGACGATCCGGGGGCGGACGAACCGGTCTTCGACGGCCCCGAGCAGGTAATCTTCGCCGCGAACGACTACCTCGGGCTGGCCGGCGACGAGCGCGTCCAGCGGGCCGCGGCCCAGACCGCCCGCGAGGTCGGTACCGGTGCGGGTGCGAGTCGGCTCGTGACCGGTGACACCCCGGCCCACCGCGCACTGGAACGGGACCTGGCCGACACCAAGGACGCCGAGCGCGCCCTGGTGTTCTCGTCGGGGTACGCCACCAACGTCGGTGTGATCGCGGCGCTTTCCCCCGACGTGGTGTTCTCCGACGAACTCAATCACGCGAGCATCGTCGACGGGTGTCGGCAGGCCGGTGCGGAGACAGTGGTGTACGACCACTGCGATCCGTCGGCCCTGCGGGCGAAGATGGACGAGCGGGCGGCCGAGGGGACCGCCGACGAGTCCTGGCTCGTCCTCACCGACTCGGTGTTCAGCATGGACGGCGACGTGGCACCCTTTGAATCCATCTGTGACGTGGTCGAGGACTTCGGCGCGTGGCTGATGGTCGACGAGGCCCACGCCACGGGTCTCTACGAGGGGGGCGGCGGCATCGTCCAGCGCGAGGGCCTCTCGGATCGCGTCCACGTCCAGATGGGGACGCTCTCGAAAGCCCTCGGGAGTCAGGGCGGCTACGTCGCCGGCAGTGAGGCCCTGATCGAACACCTGCTCAACGCCGCGCGGTCGTTCGTCTTCTCGACCGGCCTCGCACCGCCAGCGGCGGGTGCGGCGCGGGAAGCGTTGCGGATCGCTCGTGAGGACGACGCCCACCGCGAGCGACTGTGGGAGAACGTCGCCCGACTTCGGGACGGACTGGAAGACGCCGGCTACGAAGTCTGGGGGGAGACACAGATCCTGCCGGTCGTGGTCGGCGACCGCGACGACGCGATGGCGCTGGACGACCGACTCCGTGACCACGACATCGTCGCCCCCGGCATCCGACCACCAACCGTGCCGGAGGGAACGAGTCGCATTCGCGTCGCACCGATGGCGACCCACACGGAGAGCGAGATCGACCGTTGTCTCGCGGCGTTCCGCGAGGCTGGGCGGGAACTGGAGCTGGTATGAGCGACGAAATCCAGGACCCCACCGACTTCGCCGTCGTCGGTACCGACACCGGCGTCGGCAAGACCGTCGTCACCGCGGGCCTGGTCGGCTGGCTCCGGGAATCCGGGGTCGACGCTCGCGCGGTCAAGCCCTGCCAGACCGGCTATCCGCCCGACGACGACGCCGGATTCGTCGCCGATGCCTGTGGCGACGACGCGGCAGCCACCTGCCTCCGGCGGCTCGAACCCGCACTCGCGCCCGCCGTCGCGGCCGAGCAGGTCGACGCGGCCCTCTCCTACGAGTCCATCCTGTCGGGCTGTCGTGACGCGATAGCCGAGGCCGAGGTCGGCGTGGTCGAAGGGATCGGCGGCCTGCGTGTTCCGCTCGCGAACGGGCGGGAAGTGGTCGACCTCGTCGCCGACCTCGACGTGCCGGCCCTCGTCGTGGCACGCTCGGGACTCGGGACGATCAACCACACGGCCCTGACCGTCGAGACCCTGCGAGCGCGGGGCGTCACGGTCGCAGGCATCGTTTGCAACGAGTACGCGGGCGAGACCACGGCGGAACGCACCAATCCGGACGTAATAGCCGGGATGACCGGTGTGTCCGTCGAGACGGTGCCGCCCCTCTCGCTCGACGAGCCCGGCGATGCGGTGGCAGGCGTCAGCGACGCGCTGTCGCGTTCGGTCTTCCCGACGGAGTGACAGTGCAGCCGCTCGTCGGTCGATAGTCCAGGGAAACCAGGGGGCGTGTGCCCCCGGCGTGTGACACTACGGAGCCAACTGGCTCCACACAGAGGTTGGGCGCGAATCTGTATAAACTTATAGTCTTTATATTTCGGTGACAGAAACGGGTAAACTACGCCTCAGTCGCCGATCGACGGCAGTGCGCCCAGATCGACGGCATCAGCCAGCAACTCGCCCATCCGTTCGACGGTCTCGGGGTCGCGGGTGCGGCCGCTCCGGATGACCGATTCAGCGCGGTCGATGGTCGTCCGGGTGTCGCCCTGCACGAGCAGGATGGGTTTGCCCGCCTCCTCGGCGCGGCCGACGACGGCACCGCTGGGGCGGTGGCCGCCGGTGAGGAGAAGGCACCTGATCCCGGGAGCGCCGAGCGCGGCCGTCTGGATGTCCGAGCGGTCGCCGCCGGTGATGACCGCGGCCTCGCGCGCCCGTCGGAAGCCCGAGAGCGCGGCGTCACGCCCCATCGCCCCGACGAGGAACCGTTCGACGTAGGCGTCTGTCGGCGCGTCGCTGGTCAACACGTCTGCGCCCAACTCGTCGGCGAGTTCGCCGACGGTGACGCCGGACAGTTCCTGCACCTGTGGGATCGCGCCGTAGACGGTCACGTCGCGTTCCGCCAGAAACGGGATCACGTCTTCGGTGAGTTCGTCGAACTCGTCGTCGGAGACGCCGTTGAACAGGACGCCACCCAGTCGCTCGCCGAAGGCGTCGGCCGCCGCCAGCACGTCGTCCAGGTCCGAGGGCTCGTCGTAGTTCGCGATCAGCAGGACCCGGGCGTCGAGCAGGTCCGCCAGATCCGGGTCGGTCAGGTCGATGATGCCGCCGGTCCGGTACTCGCCGGCACCCTCGACGACGACGGCGTCTTTGTTCCGGGCGATCCGCTCGTAATTGTCCGTGACGCTCTCGTGGAGCGCGTCGAGGTCCTCGCGGCCGCGGACGGCCTCCTGGACGAACGTCGGCGAGTAGACGATCGGCTCCATCTCGTGCATCTGCTCGTCCAGGCCGAGGATCTCGCGGGCCAGCATCGGATCCTGGTCGAGGGTCTTCCCGACGGCGCTTTGCAGGCGGGTGCCCTTCGGTTTCATGTAGCCGACCGACTCGCCCTCGTCGGCGGCGTGGCGGGCCAGCGCGAGCGCGACGGCCGTCTTGCCTGTACTTGCCTCGGTCGAACTGACGAGTAGCGGGTTCATAGTTGCTCCTGGTCGATAGTGAGTCGCACGTCGACCGCCGAGACGCCGGACGGCGTCGCGACGAGCGGGTTGATGTCCAGTTCCAGTATCGCGGGGAAGTCCGTCACCAGCTGTGAGAGGCGCTGGATGGTCTCGACGACACCAGCTTCGTCGACCGGCTCGCGACCCCGCGCCCCCCGCAACAGCGGCGCGGACTCGATCTCGTCGATCATCGCTCGGGCCTCGGGTTCGCTGACCGGCGCGACCTTCACCGTGGTGTCCTCCAGCACTTCGACGAAGATGCCGCCCAGTCCGAACAGGACCAGCGGACCGAACTGCGGATCGCGGTTCATGCCCACGATGGTCTCGGTCGCGGCGTCCAGATCGAGCATCTCCTGGATCTGGACGCCCAGGATCGTCGCGTCGGACTGGTAGTTGCGCGCCCGGGTGACCAGATCCTCGTAGGTGTCGGCCACCTCCTCGGCCGGGACGCCGACCTCGACGCCGCCGATGTCGGACTTGTGGAGGATGTCCGGACTGACGATCTTCATTACGACGCCGTCGCCGTGGTCGATCCGTTCGGCGGCCTCGCGGGCCTCCGTCTCCCCATCGACGATCTCGCCCTCGGGGATGGGGATGCCGTACGCCGACAGCAGGTCCATCGCCTCGACGCCGAGGCTGTTGGTGTCGCGGCGCTTCGCGGATTCGAGGACCTCGCGGGCGCGCTCGCGATCCACGTCGAATTCGGTTGGTTCGGCGTACTCGCGGGCCTGAATCTCGCGGAACTCTCTGAGCGCGTCGAGACTCCGGACCGCCCGGGCCGGATCGAAGTACGTCGGGACCCCGGCTTCGGAGAGGGTCGCCTGGGCCTCCCGCGTCGAGTCGCCGCCCATCAGCGACGCCGCCACAGGCGTCCCGTACTCGGCCTGCAACTCGACGGTCGCCTCGGCCAGGGCATCGAAGCTCAGCGTGGCAGTCGGACAGGCCAGCACGATGGCCGCGCCGACGTTCGGGTCCGCCAGCGTGATACGAATCGCTTCCCTGAATCGCTCCACGTCTGCGTCCCCGATCACGTCGATGGGGTTGTAGACGTTGGCTCCTTCCGGAAGGGCCTCGGTCAGGTCGTCGATGGTGTCGTTCGAGAACGAGGCCAGATCGAGGTCGGAGTCGCCGATTGCGTCGGTCGTCATGACGCCCGGGCCGCCGGCGTTGGTGACGATGGCGACCCCGTCGCTCTCGGGCAGCGGTTGGCCTGAGAGGATGCCGGCGTAGTCGAACAGTTCCTGGACCGTCTCCACCCGGAGGACGCCGGCCTGTTCGAGTCCCGCCTCGTAGGCGCGCTCGCTGCCGGCCATCGTCCCGGTGTGGGAAGCCGCGGCGGATGCGCCGGCCTCCGTGCGGCCGGACTTGACCATCAGGATCGGCGTGTCCTGCGTGACCTCGCGGGCGGTCCGGATGAACTGCCCGCCGTTCTCGATCCCTTCGAGGTAGGCCAAGATTACGTCCGTCTCGGGGTCGTCGCCCCACTCCGCGACGAAGTGGCGTTCGTCCAGCACCGCCTTGTTGCCCAGCGAGACGATGTCTTTGAAACCCACGTCGCGGTCGTTTGCCCAGTCCAGCACCGCGGTGACGAACGCACCGGACTGGCTCATGAAGGAGATCGGGCCCGGCTGGGCGTTTTCGGGGCCGAACGTCGCGTTCATGTCGACGCCGGTACTCATGATTCCGAGACTGTTGGGCCCGACGACGTTGAGGTCGTACTCGTCGGCAACCGCCCGGAGGCGGCGCTCGCGGCTCGCCCCGTCACTGCCGGCCTCGCTGAACCCGGCCGTGATGACGACCACGTTCTCGATGCCGACCTCGCCACAGCTTTCGACCACGTCCACGGCGATGGATGCCGGCACCACGACCACTGCCACGTCGACCGCCCCCGGTACCGAGCCGATGTCCTCGTAGCACTGTCGCCCGAGGACGGCCTCGGCGTTGGGGTTGACGGGGACTACCTCGCCGTCGAAATCGGCGGCGAGGTTCGACGTGATGGCGCGGCCGACTGACCCCTCGCTTTCGGTCGCACCCACGACCGCCACCCGGTCGGGCGCGAACATCGTAGCTAGCTCGCCCATCGTGTCGAGGTTGACCACCGTGACGGATATAGTTCGGGAAACCGGCCAGCGTGACCCTAGCGATGCCGGGACGGCGGGCGGTCAGCGGTCGACCAGCCGCGTCTCGCCGGCCGTGACAGTCTCGCCTTTCTCGACACGGAGGTCCTCGCGCTCGACACCGTCGGGCATGACGACATCGACGCGGCTGGAGAAGGAGATGTGCCCGATCCGCTGGCCGCGCTCGACGGTCTCGCCCGGTTCCACGTAGGGGTGGATACGTCGCGCGACCGCGCCGGCGATCAAGACCACGGTGTACTCCTCGAACTCGACGTGGACCTTCTCGTTGCGGTCGGACTCCTTCGTGAACGCAGGCCAGTGTTTCCCCGGCGAGTGAGTCACGGCTTCGACGGTCCCGGACAGCGGTGCCCGGTTGACGTGTACGTCGGTCAGGTTCATGAACACGCCCACCCGGAGGCGGCCGTCCTCCTCACGGACGACCGAGACCGTCCCGTCGGCAGGTGCGAGGAGGCCATCGGCGGGCAGCCGGCGGTCCGGGTCGCGGTGGAACCCCAGGGCCGCACCGCTGGAGAGGAAGGCGACGGCCGCGCCGGCCAGCGAGAACGGCAACAGAAAGAGCCCGAGGAGCGCCGGGGGTGCCGCGTACCGCCAGGACCCGCGGGCGAAACGAGCGCACATACCTCCCGGTTCGGTCCCGAGGGAATGAACCTATCGGACGGTGGCGACGGTGTTTTTATGCCCGCCACTCCTCGTTGGGACGATGACCGAGGACTTGCTCGTTCCGTTCGACGACGACCTGCTCGCGACCGTCGCCGGCCGGCACGACCTAGACGAGGCGACGCTCCGAGACATGCTGACCAGCCACCAGCAACAGGTCCGTGACAATCCGGGCGTTGAGGACATCGTCTACGAGTGGCGCTCGCAGTTCCACGAACAACCGGTTCTCCAGCGGACCGACGACACCTATTATCTGCGCCTGCGCGCGCACGTCTGGGACGAGTTCGCCGACGCGCTCGACATCGCCGAAACCGACCTCCACGCCGTTCTGGACGCACACGAGGAGCAGTGCCGACGCGAAACGGGAGCCGGCATCGGCGAGGACGAGCGAGCGATGGTTTTGAGCCGCCCCTGAACCACCCCGAGGTTTTGGCTACCCAAAATCTGGTTTTGGGATACGAAAGATAGTTTTACGAACCCAAACTTTATCATACCGCGGGACCATCATCTAAACGAGATGAGCACTGAGAAAACCGTCCGGAAAGAGTTCGGTGAGGTAGAGGAGAACGCGCTACGGCTCGACCAGGAGAAAGCAGACCAGATCGTCGAGGCGCTCAACGACGACCTCGCCGACGCGTACGTGCTGTACCATCAGCTCCGCAAACACCACTGGAACGTCGAGGGAGCGGAGTTCCGCGATATCCACATCTTCCTCGGTGAGGCCGCCGAGAACGTGGAAGCTGCGGCCGACGAAATCGCCGAGCGCCTCCAGGCCATCGGCGGTGCGCCCGTCTCGAGCATGCCGAACCTCTCGGAGCGAGCCGGTGTTTCCCCCGAGGACGGTGACGTGTACCCGATCCGCACCTCGCTGAAGAACGATCTGGAGATGTACGGCGAGGTCATCGAGAGCCTCCGGGAACACGTCGAACTCGCGACGGAACTGGGCGACCACGCCACCGCGGAGATCCTCCGCCAGATTCTCGTCGAGACCGAGGACGACGCCCACCACCTCGACCACTACCTCGAAGACGACACGCTCGTGTTCGAGACGAGCGCCGAGTAGAGCGCTCGGGCGAGAAAGAATCGCACCGCGTCGCGAAACCCCGTTTCTTTATTCTCGACACTCGACGGTCAGATCCGTCGCGATCCACCCGTCCGTGTTGCCGTCTTCGGTGAACACGGTGCGCTCGTCGGTCGCTCTGTGGCTCTTGATCACTGGTGCGTCGTCTTCCGGTTCGGCCGTCGGCTCGGCGTCGTCGACGGTATCCGGCGCGTGGCTCATTACCAGGTGTTAGGTGGGCCTAAATCTAAAAGGGTTTTGGTTAGCCTAAATCGATCCAGGCCGTGGTGACCCCGTGGTCGGGGAAGTGCCAGCGCTGGCGGGGGTGGGGATCGGCGTCGACCTCCACGATGGCGTCGACTAGCGGTTCGAGTCGTCGGACGAGGTCGCTCTCGTAGGGTTCGGAGACGTGGACGTGACCGAGCGCGTTCACGCGGCCGAGTTTTTCGAGGACGGCGTCGAGAAAGACCGACTTGGCCTGGAGCGTGTCCGGCGCGACCGGCCCCAGACAGACCCGTAACTCGGCTGGGGCCAGCCCCTGACTGTGAGCGTCGATGGCCTCGGTCACCCGGTCCGCCAGCGACGACGACTGCAGGACTGCACCGGCACGGCAGGCCGTCGTCTGTGCCGGGCGGCCCTGCACAACCGTCGCCTCGTGGTTGGAGTCCGCCGTCAGACAGGAGTCCTCCGTTCCGACGACGACCCGTTCCCGTTTCGGCGATCCGAGCAGTCGGCCACAGAGCCGGCGCTGTTCGTCGGGCACACCTACGACGAGGATTCCACCCCCACGGCGTTTGAGGCCCGACAGCACACCGGGGACCTTCGCCGCCGCGGATTTCGCGCTCATCGAGCTTATTTACGCGTCTAGCGGTATAAGATTTGCACGGGTTTCGACGCTCGAAACCCGTCGGTCTGTCAGTCGTGGTGGCGAGTCGACCGTCGGTGAGGACCCGGGCTTAAGACCCGACGCGCCGTAGGCCAGGTATGAGCGATTCGGCCAGCGAAAAGGACCTCGCGCGACTGGCGGCGGACCTCGCACGGTCGCTTCGGGACCTCCAGCGTGAACTCGAACCGGGCCGGCGACGACGGCTCCGTCCGCCCTCGCCGCGGGAACTGCTCCGGTTCACCGACGAAGTGGCGATCCCGGGTGCCATACTGATTCTGGAGGCGAACGTCCGGGCGCTCCGACTGCTCCAGCGAGCGATCCGACTCGCCGACCCGGATCGGAGCGTGACCGACGGACAGGACACGCCCGTCCGCGACCGGGCAGTCCAGCTCAGTCAGACCACCGTCCAGAAACTCGACGACGTGCTGGCGGACGTACAGGACGCAATCGAGGGACGGCCGACCGACGACGAAGCGGAACGCGTCCTCGAGGAGGCGCGGTCGCTCCGCGACGAGATCGACGACCGGCTCGCCGCCGAGGCGGACGCCGACGAACCAGACCCCGACCCGGAGGCGAGCGCAACGGTTCCGGTCGACGTGGACGCCGAACTCCAGTCGATCAAAGACGACCTCGACGACGGTGACGGCGACGACGGCTCCAGTTCGACGTAGTGCCACCCCACCCGATCCCCGCGACCACCGACACCGGTCCCCTCCCGTGCGTAACAGTGTCAACGAAGCCTAACATAGCAGGTTTTATTTATTTCATACCTCCACTCGATAGTACGAATGAGCGGTAACGGGAGCACCGCCGGGACACGGGTCGAACTGTTCGCTCGGTCCTCGCTGCCCGAGGTCGCGTCGCGGCGACGGGACGAGGTGGCGGGCCGGCTCAAACAACTCGTCGAGGACGGGCACGTCGACGACGTGGCGATTCACACCTGGGAGAAGAAAGTGCCACTGTCGGGCGACCACGACGAACTCACCGAGTACGAGCGCTTTCGGGACTGGGCCGAGGAGACCGGGGTCGTGCTCGACCCCTTCTTCGACACCCGGTCGTGTTACTCGATGGAGACCGGTGAACGCGGCGAGTGGCTGGTCCTGCCCGCGCTCTGTCTCGCCGTCTACCGCGACGGTGACCTCGATGCCGTCTACCCCCACTCGACCAACGACGGCTCCCGCTCCGTCCTGGACTGTCTCCACGCCATCGAAGCCGCCCCGGGTCGCGTCACCGAACCGCTCGAATCCGACGCGACCGAACAGCTCGACCTCGCCGAAGTGTCCGACTGACCACTGCCATTCTCCGCCGGTCGTCCCACTCACCACTGTGTGACCGTTTCCCAAACAGCTAAGCACACGGGCTGTGTCTCCGGTGCATCCATGACACGGGTCACGCGAGCGGCGCTGTACCTCCGCGAGGGTGTGCCGATAGCCGCCAGGACCGAACAGTCCCGGATCTTCGGTCGTCGACAGGCACTGGCGGCCGCCGGTGTCATCCGGTACCTGCAGGTCCGCCGCTGGCCCCGTCGTGTCACCGACGGCGACGTGCGACCCCGACGCGAATTCGCCGTCTGCCGGGAGTTCGATGCCTGGCCGACACACACGGGACGTACCTCGCGCCGGCGTTCGACCGGCACGACTGCCACAACGGCTTCACCGGGAACGAATATACCACGACGACTCGCCCGGTCGTCTGTCCCGCGCTCTGCGACGACGAGCCTCTCGTGGCGATCTACTCCCACACCGGTGAAGACGGCATCAGAACGGTTCTCGACGGACTCTCGATGCTCGAAGCCGACGGGCTCAGTCGAGCGGACGGAACTGGAACCCGTCCCACTCCTGATCCGCGTCGGCAGGCTTGAGCCCGACACCCGGCTCGCGCAGTTCCTCGGCGTACACCGGTTCCACCTCGTCACCGGTCTCCACGTCGGCGTTGTCCGCGACCTGGCCGAGTGCGCGCACCGGCGCGCCGTCGACCTCGAATTCGACGAACGCCAGGACGTTCGGCTCGCGGACGCCCGGCGGCGTCGCGGTGCTCTCCGTCCAGGTGACGACCTCGCCCGTCCGGTCGCTCAGGTCGATGGTTTCGACCGGTTCCTCGCCACACTCCGGACAGCGCGGGTGCGTGGGGTACTTCACGTGACCGTTCGGACAGCGGATGGCGTCCATCGACATTATCGTCCCTCCATGATCGTGGTGATGACGCAGTTCCCGAAGCCGCCGACGTTGCAGGCCAGCCCCGTCTCGGCGTCGACCTGCCGCTCGCCGGCCTCACCGACCAGTTGTTCGTAGATCTCGTAGCCCTGTGCGACACCGCTGGCCCCCAGCGGATGACCCTTCGATTTGAGCCCACCGGAGGTGTTGATCGGCCGGTCGCCGTCGATGGCCGTCCGGCCCTCCTCGGCGTGTTTCCAGGCTTCGCCCTGGTCCGCGAAGTCCAGGCCCTCCATCTGGAGGAACTCGAGGATGGTGAACATGTCGTGGAGTTCGGCCACGTCGATGTCGTCGGGGCCGATCCCGGCCATCTCGTAGGCCTCCTCGCCCGAGTCGACGACACCGCCCATCGTCGTCGGATCGTCGCGTTCGTGGACGACGTGGGTATCGGTCGCGCCGCCGACACCCGAGACGACCGCGTAGTCGTCCGTGTACTGTTCGGCCACCTCGACGGGGCAGAACATGAGCGCCGAACTGCCGTCGGTGATCGGGCAGAAGTCGTAGAGGCGGAGCGGATCGGCGATGGTCGGACTCTCCAGGGCCTTCTCCTCCGTAATCGTCTTCTGGAACTGGGCCTTGGGGTTGCGGGTCCCGTTCTCGTGGTTCTTGACCGCGACCTTCGCGAGACTGTCTCTGGGCGCGTCGAACTTTTCGAGATAGTGGCGTGCCGTCATCCCCGCGAAGGAGGGGAGCGTCACGCCGTGTTTGTACTCCGCGGGGTGGGTGATCGACGCGATGATGTCGGTCGCGCCGCCGGTCCCCTTGTGGGTCATCTTCTCGCCGCCCACGAGCAGCGTCATGTCGCTGGCCCCGGACTTGATCGACTGCCAGGCGGCGTACATGCCCGCCCCGCCACTGGAACTGGTCTGGTCGATGCGCTGGCTGTAGGCCGGCAGTAGCCCGAGGTCGTGGGCCACCGCGTTCATGATCCCAGTCTGTCCCTCGAACTCCCCGCTTGCCATGTTCGACACGTAGACGTGGTCGACGGCGTCCGGTTCGACGCCGGCGTCGGTCAGACACGCCTCGCCGGCCTGTGCGAGCAACTCGCGTATCCAGGCGTCTCGCTGGCCGAACTTCGTCATCGACCCGCCGATGATGGCAACCTCCCTGTCCATATCACCTCCAACTGCAACGGGCGGTATTGTAAATCTGGCTGAAAGCGCGGTTTTCGACGGCCCTCCAGCGGAGCGCGGCGTCTCGATACCCTCTTGTAAGCCGATTCACAACTGACGGCTATGACCGGCACTGTCGAGCGCATCCACGTCGCACCGACACCCGGCGCGCCGCCCGAACGGGTCGAAACCGTCCGAGCCGTCGCTGGCGAGGGACTGGAAGGCGACCGCTACTTCGAGGGCGAGGGCACCTTCGGTGGCGGCGAAGACCGCGCCATCACGCTCATCGAGGCCGAAGCCCTCGACGCCGCCGAACGCGACTACGACATCGACCTCGAACCGGGCATCCACCGCCGGAACGTCACGACGCGGGGCGTCGCGCTGAACCACCTCGTCGACACTCGTTTCCGCGTCGGCGACGCCGTCTGCGAGGGCGTGGAACTGTGTGAACCCTGTTCCTACCTCGAACAGCACACCGAATTGCCTGACGTAGAGGAAGCGCTGGTCCACCGCGGCGGCCTCCGGGCCCGCATCGTCGAGACCGGGACCGTCGCCGAGGGTGATCCGATCGGGCCGACGACGGAGTGACGCCGAAACTCAAGTTTCAAAGTTCCGCGGTACCAACACAGAGTATGAACGAACCGGGAGTCGAGGTCCTGCTGGATCAGGAGACACTCGCGGAGCGCGCCGCCGCGGGCGACCTTCCGGACTGGGCGGTCGACCACTGGGAGAGTTTCCGGGACGGCCTGCTCGGTGAACGCAACGGCTCGCCGTTCCCCTGTTTTTTCGGCGTCGAGTCGGTCCAGAACGGCGATCCGCTGTATACTCTCTGTTCGTCGATGACCGGCAAGGACGCGCTCCTGGGCTTTCGGGACACGCTGCTCGAGTACCTCGACACCTATCGGGACCACTCCGAGCAGGCGTCGCTGATCACTTTCTTCAAGCCGCCCGAGGGCCCCCTCTCCGAGCGGGAGTACCACGAACGGCTCTGGCACCTCCTGCAGTTCCTGCACGTCCACGACCCCGAACCCTGGCCCGAGGACGTGCCGACCGATCCCGACGACCCCTACTGGGAGTTCTCGTTCGGCGGCGAGCCGATATTCCCGACCTGCCGTGCGCCCTTCTACGACCAGCGAAAGAGTCGCTACTGCCCCATCGGTCTGGAGATCACTTTCCAGCCCCGGTCGCTGTTCGAGGGGATCACCCACGACACCGACGCCGGTCAGCGCGCCCGCGAGGTCATCCAGGACCGCATCGAGGACTACGACGGCGTCTGTCCCCACGCCGATATCGGCGACTACGGCGTCGAGGGCGACCGCGAGTGGCCCCAGTACATGCTCTCCTCGGACCCGGAGCAGGCCCCCGACGAGTGCCCGATCAACGTGACCCGCGACCACCCGAAAGCCCCGAACACGCTCCCCGACGGCTATGCCGCCGATTGACCAGCGGTCGGCGACCGTCGCCGACGACGCGGTGCTGGTCCTCGTGGACTTCCAGCAGGGCTTCGACGATCCCGGCTGGGGTGAGCGCAACAACCCCGACGCCGAACGGCGGGCGGCCGCTCTGCTCGCCGCGTGGCGGGAGACCGACAGACCAGTGATCCACGTCCGCCACGACTCGGCGGAACCCGACTCGCCGCTCAGAAGTGGTGAACCTGGCTTCCGGTTCAAAGAAGGCCTCCAACCGGTTGACGGGGAGCACGTCGTCACCAAGCGAGTCAACGGTGCCTTCGTGGGCACCGACCTCGACGACTGGCTCGACGAGCGCAGTGCTGAGCAACTCGTCATCGCGGGCCTGACGACCGATCACTGTGTCTCGACCACGACGCGGATGGCCGAGAACCGCGGATACGAGGGCTTGCTGGTGGCGGACGCGACGGCCACCTTCGACCGCGAGTTCGACGACGAGTCGATGCCCGCCGAGCAGGTCCACCGGTCCGCGCTGGCCCATCTCGACGATGAGTTCGCGACGGTCGTGACGGCGGACGCGGTGCTGTCGGGATGAACGAGGCCCACTGACGCATCGGTATCGGTCTCACGCGTCGTGCATCCAGCGGTTTACGAGAACGATAGCGATGCCGCACGCGGCTACGGACAGTACGTTCGTCCAGCGAAACTGATCGAACAGAAGCAGGTCGATACCCACGTCGACCGCGACGGACACACCGACCATCGTTCCCGCGTACGTGGCTGACTCCGGAGCGAGTCCCACGATTTACAGCGACCGGGACGCCGCCCGCCACTCGCCGCCGCGTTCGACGTTCCGGGGGCGTCGCCGGTGCGTGACGCCGTTGGAACGCAGGCGACCGTCGAGTGTCCACTCGGGAATCGTCTCCGGGTCGCTCTCGGTGGCGGCTTCGGCGGCCGCGACCGCCCGATCCGTCCGGTGAGTGGCGATGGCCGCCGCGACGGCCGCCGCTTCCCGCTGGGTCGGCACGGTCCTCTCGAACTCCAGGCTGGCGAGCAGGGCGTCCAGATCGACTTCGAGGAGAGCGTCCTCGCGGTCCGTGTCGAGTCCGGCCGGGCTCATAGCGGGATGTTGCCGTGGTCTTTGGGCGGCGTGTCCTCGCGTTTGCGTTCGAGCAGTTCCAGATCGTCGATCAGGCGCTTGCGCGTGTTCTGGGGCTCGATCACGTCGTCGAGGTAGCCGCGTTTGGCCGGCCCGTAGGGATGGGCGAACTCCTCACGGAAGTCGTCCATCAGCTCCTGGCGTTTGGCGTCGGGGTCGTCGGCGTTGGCGATCTCTTTCCGGTAGAGGATGTTGACCGCGCCGCGTGGCCCCAGCACGGCCATCTCCGCGCCGGGCCAGGCGTAGTTCACGTCCGATCCGAGGAACTTCGAGGACATCACGATGTAGGCCCCGCCGTAGGCCTTCCTGACGACGACCGACATGAGCGGGACGGTCGCCTCGGCGTAGGCGTAGATCAGCTTCGCGCCACGGCGGATGATGCCGTTGTGTTCCTGGTCGGTCCCCGGCATGAACCCGGGCACGTCCACCAGGGTTACGATGGGGACGTTGAACGAGTCACAGAAGCGGACGAACCGGGCGGCCTTCTCGGAGGCGTCGATGTCGAGCGTCCCGGCCGAGACCCGGGGCTGGTTGGCGACGACGCCGACGACACGACCGTCGAGGCGACCGAAGCCGGTGACGACGTTGCGTGCGAACCCGTCGTGGACCTCGAAGAAGGAATCTTCGTCGACGATCCGGCCGATGACATTGTTCATGTCGTAGGGTTTGCGCGGTTCCTCTGGCACGATGTCGACGAGTTCGTCGCAGGTCCGGGTCGGATCGTCCCACGGCTGGACCCGCGGCGGGTCCGCCATGTTGTTCTGCGGGAGGTAGGAGAGCAGTTTGCGGATGTCGTCCAGCGCTTCCTCCTCGGAGCGCTCCGCGAAGTGGGCAACGCCGGACTTGGTGGCGTGGGTCTTCGCGCCGCCGAGTTCCTCCTTCGAGACCTGCTCGCCCGTGACCGTCTCGATCACGTCCGGCCCCGTGATGAACATGTGGCTGGTGTCTTCCACCATGAACGTGAAGTCGGTCAGCGCGGGCGAGTAGGTCGCACCGCCGGCACAGGGCCCCATGATCGCCGAGATCTGCGGGATCAGGCCCGATGCTTCGGTGTTGCGGTTGAAGATCTTCGCGAACCCGACGAGCGAGTCCACACCCTCCTGGATCCGCGCGCCGCCGGAGTCGTTGAGACCGACGACCGGGACACCGCTCTCGATTGCCTTGTCCATCACCTTGCAGATCTTGTCGGCGACGACTTCGCCGACCGAGCCACCGAGGACGGTGAAGTCGTGGGCGAAGACGAACAGTTTCCGGCCGTTGACTTCACCGTAGCCCGTCACCACTGCATCGCCGGGGAACGTCTTCTCGTCCATCCCGAACGACTGGGCGCGGTGTTCGACGAAGGGGTCGACCTCGCGGAAGGTCCCGTCGTCGAGCAGGTAGTCGACCCGCTCGCGGGCGGTCATCTTCCCCTTCTCGTGCTGGCGTTCGATGCGCGCCTCGCCGCCGCCGAGTTCCGCCTCGCGGCGCCGTTCGCGGAGTTCCTCGACCGGTGACTGTTCGTCCGCCTGGTCGGACGCTTCTTCCTCTTGCTGGCTCATGTTACCACTCCATACCACCGTTGACGGCCAGCACTTGTCCGGTCATGTAACTGGAGTCTCGGCTCGCGAGGAATCGGACGATCCCGGCGATGTCCTCGACCTCGGCGAACCGGTTCAGCGGGATCCGGTCGATGATCTTCTGCTGGACGCGCTCTGGCACGTCCTCGAGCATATCGGTCTCGACGAACCCGGGGGCGACGCAGTTGGCCGTCGAGCCGGTCGAGGCGAGCTCCAGCGCCAGCGTTCGGGTGAACCCGAAGAGGCCGGACTTCGTGGCGGCGTAGTTGGCCTGGCCGTAGTTGCCCTGCTGGCCCACGACCGAGGAGATGTTGACGAGTCGCCCCTCGTCGGCGGCCTTGATGTCCTCGAAGAAAGCGTTTGTCGCGTTGAACACGCCCCCGAGGTTCACGTCCATCACCGTCTCCCAGTCCTCCTTGGTCATGTTCTCGAACTTCTTGTCGATGGTGATGCCCGCGTTGCTGACCAGCACGTCGGCGGATCCGTACAACTCTCCGACCCGCTCGGCCATGGCGTCGACCTCGTCCTGATCGGCCACGTCGGCCTGCAACGGGACGGCGTTTCCACCCTCCGATTCTACCTGGTCGGCGACCTCGTGGGCCGCCGCCTCCGAGGTCCGGTAGTTGACGACGACGTTCGCCCCGTGACGGCCCAACTCCTCGGCGATGCCGCGGCCGATACCTCGTGATGCACCGGTTACCACACAGGTCTGATTTTCGAGCATGGTTAGATAGTCGTGGTGTGACCAGCGTCCGACCCTCTCCGTCGACTTCCCAACTGTGTATGGCCACACCCCTGTCTTCACGTAATCCTGCCCAGGTACTGGCAGATAATAGTTCCCCTTATACTACGTTAATCAAAATCGGTAGTGTATAATGTACTATTGGCTGGCCTTCCCACGCGTCGGAAAGACACGACAGGTATTTTTGGGTGGCCTAAAGAGAACGGGTAAGAAATGAGTGGAGACGTTTGTGTGATCGTGCCGACGATTCGGGAGTTCGAGTGCATGCGGACGTACTTCGAGAACGCGCGCGACCACGGGTTCGACCTCGATCGACTCCACGTGGTCCTGGTCACAGAGGACTTCTGTGACACCGACGAGATGCAGGCGATGCTCGACGAGGAAGGCGTCGAGGGTCGCGTCTTCGACGGCACCGCACGCGAGGAGTGGTTCGAGGCGCAGGGCGTCGCGGAGTACAACCACCTGATCCCGGAAGCCAGCCACGCGCAGACGAGTTTCGGCCTGCTGTACATGTGGGCTCACGACTTCGAGTACGGCTTCTTCATCGACGACGACACGCTGCCGCATCCGGACTTCGACTTCTTCGGGACCCACTTCGACAATCTCGCCTACGAGGGCAGTATCGAGTCGGTCGGGTCGAACGAGGACTGGGTGAACGTCCTCTACCAGAACGTCGACGAACACGGGCTCTACCCACGTGGCTATCCCTACAGCGCGATGGACGAGGAGGTCGAGACCGACGAGATCGAGGTCGACGACGTGGTGGCCTCGCAGGGCCTCTGGACGAACGTCCCCGACCTCGACGCGGTGCGCATCCTGATGGACGGCGACCTGCAGGGCCAGGCCCAGACTCGCACGTCGACCGACGATTACGAGGGCAACTTCGTCGCCGAGCGGGGCAACTACCTGACCGTGTGTTCGATGAACCTGGCGTTCCGTCGGGAGGTGATCCCGGCGTTCTACCAGCTCCCGATGGACGAGAACGAGTGGGACGTGGGTCGGTTCGACGACATCTGGAGCGGCCTGTTCCTCAAGCGGGCCTGTGACGTGCTGGACAAGCGGATCGTCAACGGCTACCCGCTCTGTGAACACAACAAGGCCCCGCGCTCGACGTTCTCGGACCTGAACAACGAGGTTCCCGGACTGGAACTGAACGAACACGTCTGGGAGATCATCGACGAGGTGGGCGACGACGCCGACACGTACGCCGGTGTGTTCGCCGCGATGGCCGACGCGATGGCCGACGGCGACTTCGACTACGAGAACGCCGCGTTCCTCAACTACTGTGGTGAGTTCATGGGGGACTGGCTGTCCTGTCTCGAGGCGATTCGACCGGGATCGGTCTCCGACCACGCGCCCGCGGCTGCAGACGACTAGAACCGGCAGGTATAAGTGTTTTAGGCGGGCCTAAATTGAGATATGGAGGACGAAGTCGACTCTCGCGAACGGAACGTATCACGACGGCGGCTCCTGCAGAGTGGGGCCGTTCTCGGGACTGCGTCCGTAGCTGGCTGTTTCGGGATGTTAAACAACGGCGACGGGAATACTACGCCCCAGAACGCGAACGTCTCGGACTTCCGCGGGACCGGCCCGCTCGTCGAGGGCAACTTCCGTGGCTCCGGTCGGCTGGCACAGGGTCGGCCCTATCCTGGCGGCACGTCGATCAACGACCTGCCGGACCTCGAGGGTGACCTCGCCCTCTACATCGGCGGCGGCGAGGGTGGCATCTACATGGACCTGATCGACAAGCTCGAGAGCATCTACCCGGACTTCTCGGTCGAGCCACAGAGCGCCGGCTCGGCGTCGCTCGCCCAGACCATCGTCAACGAGGCCGAATCCGGCGTTAGCCGGGGTGACGTGTTCTGGTCCATCGACGCCAGTTCGCTGGGCTACGTCGCGGACAACGACGCCTACGAACCGCTCTCTGACGAGGCCGTCGCGCCCGTCGGCAACCCCCAGTTCGTCGGCGACGACAACGCCTGGGCAGGCGTCGCGGGTCGCGCACGAGCCGTCCCGTACAATACGAACAGACTGAGTGCGTCGGACATCCCGAGCAAGGTCCAGCAGTTCCCCGAGACGAGTGCCCTCCAGGGCACCATGGGCTGGGCACCGACCTACGGCGCGTTCAAGTCCTTCGTGACCGCGATGCGGCTCATCCGCGGGGACGAGGCGACGCGGCAGTGGCTGGTCGACATGCGCGAAGCCGGCACCGAACGCTACGGCAACGAGTACGCCATCTCACAGAACGTCGCCAACGGGTCGCTGGCGGCCGGCTTCGCGAACCACTACTACGCGCTCCGGGTCAAGAACCAGCGTCCGAACGCGCCCCTGGAACTCGCGTTCACCGAGGGCGACGCGGGTGGTCTCGTCAACATCTCCGGCGCGATGAAAATCAAGGGCACCGACAAGGGTGACCTGGTCGACAACTTCGTGCGCCACCTGCTGTCGGCGGAGGCCCAGGAGTTCTTCGCGACGGTGAGTTTCTCGTATCCGATGATCAAAGGGGTCAAGCCCGTCGCGGGCCTGCCGACGGTCGACGAGCTCAGCCCGCCGGACATCCAGCTCTCGCGGCTCTCGAACGTGCAAGAGACCATCGAGTTGATGGAATCGGCCAACGTTTCCCCATGAGCAGCGAGGAGGACCTCGAGCGGATGCGCGGACGCTCCGCAGACAGGTCCTCCACTGTCGATACCGGTCTGGTCCTGCTCGCGGCGGCTCTCGCCGCGGTTCTGGTCCTGCCCATCGCCTGGCTCGCCGTCGACGCGGCCGGCCTGGGGTGGACGGCGGTCGAACTCGCCATCGACTCACGGACCACCGCGGTACTGATTCGGAGCGTCGCGCTGGTGGCGGTCGTCACCGGCGCGAGCATCGTACTGGGTGTGGCACTCGCCCTGCTGACGGTGCAGGGCGACCTGCCCTTCCCGCGGTTCTGGACGATCCTCTGTGCGCTCCCGCTGGCGGTGCCCAGTTACCTCGGTGCCTTCGCGTTCGTCTCGGCGTTCGGGCCGAACGGCGCGCTCGCCGATCTCCTGGCCCCGCTCGGCGTCGAATCGCTTCCCTCGGTGTACGGCTTCACCGGCGCGGCGTTCGTGCTGACGCTGTACACCTATCCCTACGTCTTCCTGACGACGCGGGCGTCCTTGCTCTCGCTCGACGGGACGCTCGTCGAGGCGGGCCAGACGCTCAACTCCGGCCGTCTGGAGGCGCTCAAGCGAGTCACGATCCCCCAGATCCTCCCGGGGATCGCCGCCGGGTCCCTGCTGGTGGCGCTCTACACACTGGCGGATTTCGGGACGCCCAACATCATGCGGGTCGAGGTGTTCACGCAGTTCATCTACGCGCAGTACAACGCCTTCGCCCGGGACTACGCGGCCGTCCTCTCGCTCCAGTTGCTGGGTGTCACGGCCGTCATCCTGGCCATCGAGTCCCGCATCGGTGCCGACGAGTCCGGTGCCTACGAGAGCGGGGGCAACCGCGGCGGGGTCGACCTCGATCTGGGCGCGTGGCGCTATCCGTCACTCCTGATCCCGGTCGCCGTGTTCACGCTCGCGATTCTCGTGCCCATCGGCATCTTCGGCATGTGGCTCACTCGCGGTGGCCCGGGGTACACGGCCGGTCGAATCCCGTTTGCCTGGGAGTTCGCCTGGAACTCGGCGAACCTGGCGCTGCTGGCCGCCGTGGCCTCCGTGCTCGTGGCCTTGCCCATCGCCATCGCGTCCGCTCGCCCGGACTCCCGGCTGTCGGGGCTGGCCGACCGCGCCTCCTACGTCGGGTACGCGACGCCGGGCATCGTGCTGGCCATCGCCCTGCTCAGTTTCAGCCTCGACCTCTTGCCGACCCTCGCGGACCTGACGGGTGTCGACGTGGTCGGTTTGTTCTACAAGACCATCCCGATGCTCGTGTTCGCGTACGTCGTCCGGTTCATGCCCCAGGCTATCGGGTCGATCAGGACTTCGACACTCCAGGTCGACCGGGAACTGTTCGAGGCGGCACAGACGCTGGGCCGGTCGCGCCTGAGCGCCTTCCGATCGGTGACGCTCCCGTTGATCCTTCCCGGGGTCGCCGCCGGCGCGGCGCTGGTCTTTCTGACGACGATGAAGGAGTTGCCCGCGACACTGTTGCTCAGACCGCTGGGTTTCAATACGCTCGTGACGTACATCTGGACGGTACAGGAAGCAGGCTTCTACGGGCAGGCGGCGGTGCCGGCACTCATCCTCGTCGTCGTCTCCGGTCTCTCGATGGCCGTCATCCTCTCACAGGAAACAGGTGACTCATGATGAACGAATCAACGCAGACACAGGCACGGACGGAACGGGTCGTCGCTGCGGATTTCGACGACGGGAACGAATCACGCGAGACGGTCCTCGAACTCGACGGCGTGACACGGACTTTCGGTGACGAGCGCGCCGTCGCCGACTTTTCGCTGTCGGTCTACGAGGGCGAACTGCTCACCTTGCTCGGCCCGTCGGGCTGTGGCAAGACGACGACGCTACGCCTGCTGGCAGGCCTCATTCGCCCCGACAGCGGCACCATCACCGTCAACGGTGACCTCGTCGCTGGCAACGGACAGTTCATCAACCCCGACCAGCGCGACGTGGGCCTCGTGTTCCAGGACTACGCCCTCTTTCCCCACCTCTCGGTCGGGGAGAACGTCGCCTACGGGATCGACGACTGGGACAGCGACGCACAGGACGCACGGGTCGACGAACTCCTCGATCTGGTTGGACTGGCCGACTACCGCGGGGCGAGTCCCGACGACCTCTCGGGCGGCCAGCAACAGCGGGTCGCGCTGGCACGCTCGCTGGCTCCGGAGCCGGACGTGCTCCTGCTCGACGAGCCGTTCTCCAATCTGGACGTGTCTCTCCGCAAACAGATGCGCGAGGAGGTCCGCCGCATCCTGAAAGAAGCCGGCGTCACTGCGCTGTCGGTCACGCACGACCAGGAGGAAGCGCTCTCGATCAGCGACCGCGTGGCGGTCATGTCCGAGGGCCAGATCGAGCAGGTCGGCCGGCCGGAGGTCGTCTTCCAGCAACCCGAATCGCGGTTCGTCGCGGAGTTTCTCGGGCAGGCCGGGTTCGTCTCCGGCCGTCTCGACGAACACACCATCGAGACGGGGCTGGGAACGCTCGACACCGATATGATCCAGGGGCTCGGGCCGGAGTACGACGGCGCGGAGGTCGACGTGTTGGCCCGTCCCGACGACCTGCGGGCGATCCCGACCGAGGAGACCGCCGGCGACGGGCAGATCGTCGAGCGCGAGTACACCGGCCCGTCGTTCGTCTACACCGTCGAACTCGACTCGGGTGACGTGGTGTACTGCGAACACAACCACTCCGATCACCTCGATCTGGACCGTCGCGTCAGAGTCGACCTCGTCGCCGACCACCGGCTCGCCTGGTTCCCCACCGAGAGCGATGGCCTCCGGGACGACTGACCTTCGCTCGCGAACGTGGCGCGTCGGCGTCGTCGCCGTCGCCGCGGTCGCCGCGGTCGCGGTCTGGCTCCTGGCCACGCGGCTGTTTCCGTACCACTCGCTGAACCACGACGAGGCGGTCTACCTCCAGCAGGCGGCGATGTTGCTCGAGGGACAGCTGTTTCTCTCGCCGCCGGTCGCGGATGTCTTTCACCCCTGGTTTTTCGTCGTCGACGGGAGCCAACTGTACTCGAAGTACTCGCCGGTAGTGCCTGCCCTGTTCGCCGTCGGCCAGTTGCTGGGCGCGGTACGGCTCGCGCTGGCCGGCATCGCCGCGGCGAACGTCGCGCTGGTGGCGCTGGTCGTCCGGGAGCTGTTCGACCGCCGGACGGGGCTCGTCGCCGCGCTGTTCGTCCTCGCGTCGCCACTCTTCCTGATCGACTCGGCGGTGTTCCTGCCGTACGCGCCGACGACGATGCTGAACCTCACCTTCCTCTACGCGTACCTCCGGGCGGACCGGACCGGGGGCCGTCGCTGGGCCGGGGCTGCAGGCGCGGCCGTGGGACTCGCCTTCTTCGCCCGACCGTACACGGCGGTGCTGTTCGCGGCCCCAGTGATCGGACACGCACTGTGGACGCTCTATCGGGATCGCCGCGACGCGCTCCCGCGACAGATCGTGACCGCGGTGTTCGGACTTGTCGGGGTCGCTCTCTCGCTCGGGTACAACGCCGTGATAACCGGCTCGCCGCTGGTGTTCCCGTATCAGGAGTTCGCGCCGGAGGACGGACTGGGCTTCGGCCACCACGAGATCCTCGGCCACGAGGTCAACTACACCGTCGGCCTCGCGCTCCGGTCGAACGCCCTGGTGCTGGAACAGCTGACGACGACCTGGCTCGCGGGCGGACTGCTCGGAGTCGGGGTCGCACTCGGCGGCATCGCGGTCGCCGTCAGGCGCGGGCTCTCTGCCCGGCAGGGGATCATCGTCGGCCAGATCGGCACCATCGTCGGCGGGAACGTCTACTTCTGGGGCAACTACAACATCCTCGGCGTGCTGGATCGGACCGGCGACGGGCTGATCGCCTCCCACGGCCCCTACTACCACTTCGACCTCCTCCTGCCGTTCGGTGCCTTCGCGGCCGTGGGTGGGCTGGCACTCCTCGACGCAGTCCGGCGGGTGGCGGACGAGCGGGGAGAGCCGCGAGCGGTGCGTGCGGTGGTCGTCGCCGTGGCGCTGGTGAGCGTCGCGATGCTGGGGGGCGTGACGGCGACGAACGCCGAGCGGCCGGTGGAGATGAACGCGCTCGCGACCGAGACGTACGACCGGGCGTACCACCCCTTCGAGGAGCGGTCCTTCGACGACGCGCTGGTCTTCCTCCCGACGCCGTACGGTGACTGGCTCAATCACCCCTTCCAGGCGCTCCGGAACGACCCGGGATTCGACGGGCCGGCGGTGTACGCCATGGACGAACGCCCCTTCGCGGTCGTGGACGCCTACCCCGACCGGACGCTGTATCGGTACACCGTCCGCGGTGAGTGGGAACCGTACAGCGGCGCGCCACGCGGCGCGCGGATCCAGCCCGTCGATCACGCCGCCGGCGAGACCGTCACGCTGAACGCGACCGTCGGCCTCCCGTCGACCTACCGGTCGGTGTCGGCGACTCTCACCGCCGACGAGGAGAGCTTTACCGTCGTCGCACGCAACGCGACCGATCCGACGACCGCCCGGATCCGCTTCGACGACGGCCGCGTCCGACTCGGCGGCCCGAACTGGCCGACCCACTCGGTCCCGTACGACGAGCGCGAGGAGGTGTCGCTGACACTGTTCGTCGACAAGGGGCCCGGCGCGAGCTTTAGCTATCGGTTCGAGACGCCCGTCAGTCACGAGGGGGGTCGCGTCCGCGCGCTGACGCCGCGGATCGAACGCTGTGTCGCCATCGGCGAGTGCGGCGGGGACGCCGGCTACGTGCCCGATATCGCTCCCGACTGGGCGACGGTCCGGACCGACCTCACGGCCCGAGAGGACAACCGATAAGCCCGTGAGCGCCCAGCCTCCGGTATGGAGCTGACTCGACGAGACGCCATCGCGGCGCTGAGTGCGGTCGGCGTCGCCGGCGGCGCACTGGCCGTGTCGCAGTCGGACGGATCCGACACCAGTGAGGGCGGCGACCCGACGCCGACGCCCACTGCGTCCGAGGAGGAACCAGGCCTCTCGGACCACGACCTCGATACCGCGGTGGCCGTCGCGGAGGCGATCTATCCGTCGGCCGTCGAGAACGTCGAGGGGTTCGTGACGGACTTTCTTCGCGGGCGCGTCGCGGACGACCCGGAGCGGGCGACCGAGATCGGCGAGACGGTCTCCTACCTCGACGACTACGTAGCGACGTGGTACGACGTGGACGGGTACCGCTCGCTCCCGCCGGAGACCAGAGCCGAGGTCTTCGAGGACATGAACGCGAACACGGTCGACCCCGAACCCGAGGGCGGGGACGTACAGCGCGTGCGCTACTACCTGATCAACGATCTGCTGTTCGCCCTCTACGCGTCTCCGACCGGCGGGGAACTGGTCGGCATCGAGAACCCGCAGGGCCACCCCGGTGGGACAGCCAGTTACCAGCGTGGACCGCGGCCCCAGAAGTAGCCGCGGTCAGCGCAGTCGTTCTTCGGCCGCGACCGTGACGATGGACTTCGCGATGGCGTAGCCCCCACTGATCGGGTCGAGTTTCGTCTCGCCCGCGCGCTCGCCGTATTCGATGGGGATCTCACACACGTCGTACTCCCGCATGAGCGGCCTGATCAGAAGTTCCGCCGACAGGCCCGTGTTCTCGGTCCAGTCGATCTTCTCGATCACTTCACTCCGGTAGGCGCGCATCCCGGTGGTCGTGTCGTGGACCCGTTCGCCGAGCAACCCACTCGCGAGTGCGGCGAAGGCGTGGTTCCCGAACCGGTTGAATGCCGGCATCGTGTCGGCCCCGTGGTAGAGCCGGTCGCCGCTGACCACGTCGTAGCCCTCGTTGATCCGGTCGAGGAAGTCCGGCAGTCGATCCATCGGGTAGGTGTCGTCACAGTCGGTCGTGACGACGACTGGGGTGTCCGCGGCCTGCAACGCCGCCTCGACCGCGACGCCGTAGCCCTGGGGCTCCTGTTCGATGACCCGGGCACCGTGTTCGCGGGCGATTTCCGGCGTCCGGTCGTCGGACCCGTCGACACAGACGACCTCGGCACGGCCGCCGGTCACGTCGTCGATGTCTTCGAGTACCGTCCCGATCGCCGCTTCCTCGTTGTACGTTCCCATGACGACACTCAAATCGTCGAACGTGAATCGCTCGCTCTCCGTACGCGCCTGCTGAAGACTCATTGCGTACCCGTCAGTACGTGTGCCCCTTGAACTTTTAGGTTCGCCAAAAACAGGTGGCGTTTGGTAACCTCGGTCCTCTCGTCGTCGTCATTTTCCCGTTCCTCGCCTCGTCGGTATAATCGTGCCGAAATTCGTCCTCTACGGAGGGAAGGGTGGCGTCGGCAGGACGACGTGCGCGGCCGCGACCGCGCTCGAACGCTTAGCGGACCGGATCGATGTGTGATCGGCCCTTCGCGCCACGGCTCAGTCGGCCGGCTCCGAACCGACGGTGAGAACCGCGACGGGTGCCGCCCGGACGATCTTCTCCGTCACGCTCCCGAGGAAGAGACGATCCAGCCCGGTCCGGCCGTGGGTCCCCATCACGACCAGGTCGATCCCGTTCGCGTCGATGTAGTCGAGGATGGCCTGGTGGGGTGCGCCCTCCGCGACCATCCCCTCGACGGTCCTCACGTCGGCGGCTTCGGCGGCGTCGATCACGTCCTGGATCGCTCGTTCACCGGCCGTTTCGAGCGATTCGAGGACTTCCGGACCAGCGGCCTCGTCCATCGGCGGTTCCTCGACGACGTAGAGGGTGTGCAACGCCGCGTCGTACCGTTTCGCGTGGTCGATGGCGTGATCGACCGCTGCCTGTGCCGTGTCACTCCCGTCGGTCGGGACGAGTATGGAATCGTACATACCGACGCTTCAACGGCCCCAAATAAATGCATACCGCGAGTTCCCGCCGGTCTGGAACCGCGGGGACGAACGTACCAGTTCCCAGTTGCTGGTAAGATAGGTGGACTCCTTCTCGTTCGAAGTGAAATTTACAAACGTATCATGCCCGGTAAAAATCGCTGTAGAGCCTGTGACCGCCCGACCGGACACACCCGTACCCAATCTCGCACAGACCATGCTGGACGAAGAACGGGGTGACCTGGTGATCGCCGAGGACGAGAGGCCGGTCGGTATCGTGACTGATCGCGACATCGCTCTCGCGGTCGCGGGAGACGCGGACCTGGGGGTACTCGGCCGGCACGGGCTCCCGGACACGGGCCACCACATCGGTAGCGTCTCGGACCGCGTCGTCGACAATTCCACCCAGCCGGTCTACCTGCTGTGAACTGACACCACGAGAGCCGCCTTTCGGTGACCGAAACTGTGGTCCTGCCGGCGATTGTTACGTATCGGGAATCGGCGACGTGTCTTTTGTGTTGGCTGTCGAACCGATAGTCGATGCAACTGGACGGGAAAACAGCGATCGTTACTGGCGGTTCGTCGGGGATCGGGAGGGCAATCGCCGAAGCGTACGTGGAAGCCGGTGCGTCCGTGGTCATCGCCAACCGGAGCGAGGACGAGGGTAGAGCCGCGGCCGACGAACTCGGGTGCCGGTTCGTCCGCACCGACGTCACCGAGTACGAGGCCGTGGAAGCGCTCGTCGAGACCACCGTCGACGAGCACGGAGCGCTCGACGTAGTCGTCAACAACGCCGGCATCGGGAGCGAATCCAGCGTCGGCGAGATGGACCTGGAGGAGTGGGCGAACGTCGTCTCGGTGGATCTCGATGGCGTCATGCACGGGACGAAAGCGGCGCTCCCACACCTGCTGGACAGCGAGGGGTGTATCGTCAACGTCGCCTCTATTTACGGGCTGGTCGGGGGACGTGGTGCCGCCGCGTACTCGGCGGCCAAAGGCGGCGTGGTAAACTTCACCCAGCAGGTCGCCGTCGACTACGCCGCCGAGGGCGTCCGCGTCAACAGCATCTGTCCCGGATTCGTCGAAACGCCGATGACCGAACCGTTGCTCGAAACCGAGCAGTTCTACAACTACGTCCGGGACAATACCCCCATGAACCGACCGGCCCAACCCGAAGAGATCGCGCCACTGGCCGTCTTCCTCGCCTCAGACGCCGCCTCCTACCTCACCGGCGCGAACATTCCCATCGACGGCGGCTGGACGGCTCACTGACCGGTCACGGATGCGAGTGTCGGGTAGTGCGTCACTGCACGTGTGACACACCCAGACGCCGGGCGAGTTCCCGGACGAAGGCCGCACCAGTCCGATAGCGCGCGCCCGGTTCCGTATTCATGGCTTTCCCGATGCACTCGCTCACGTCCGACGACAACTGGGCCACCTCGTGCGCTGGCGTGAGGTCGGCGTTCCTGATCGCGGTCGTGAAGTCCTGGCGTCGGTGGAACGGTTCCGTCCCCGTCAGGAGCCAGTACGCGACGGCCCCGAGTCGGTACACTGGCGTCGTCGGCATCGCCTCCTGGCGAAGTTGCTCGGGTGCCATGTACCGACTCGCGTCGTACTCGTTCACGGCCGCGCTCACTCGCCGCTGGACACCGAGTCCGGTGACACTAGCGGACAACGTCGAGTCCGACGTATCGCTTCGTCCGTCGTCGCGACCGGCGTCCGTAGCCTCGGCTGTGGCGACTCCGATCCGGTCGGGTTCGAGATCGGTCCGGTAGATGCCGCGCCGCTGTGCGGCCGTAATCGCCGACCCGAGCCCCGAGAGGATTCGAACCCGCTTGCTGGTCGACGCGTTCTCCCGGAACTCCACGAGCGTCGCGCCGGGCATGTCGAAGACGACCCACGTTGCCGGTTCGGGACCGACCTCGTGGATCGTGGCGACGTGCTCGTGGGTCGCCAGTTCCTGCCAGGACTCGATCGCGTCCCCGAACACGTGTTTGAGCGTCCGGTGATCCTGCTGTTCGGGGTTCAGTATCCAGACGTGCGCCCGGCCGCCGTCCCAGGGAGTCCGATACCGATACACGGGCCCGTCGACGTCGAGAGCCGTCAGTTCGGCGATGTCCGGAATGACCGACGCCAGTGTGTTGATCACTTCCGTCGCGCCACCGCTCGACCCCTCGCTCGATTCGGACTCCGTCTGGGTGGCTGCCTCCGGGGGTGGTGCCGGTCGCTCGACGCTCGCAGGCAACTGCCCGCGTTTGAACCGGACGCCGGACTTCGTGATGTCGTGCCGAAGAAAACGGTGCTCGCGCTCCGTCTCGAGGGTTCCGTCGCGCGCATAGAATTCGGCCGTTTTGAAGTCGTACTGTTCCAAGACCAGTTTCCCGAGCTGATACGCGCCGTCGGTCGAGTCCGCAGCCTGGAACACGAAGTGGTCGTCTTTCGCCGTCACGACCCACGACCGGAGCAGGTCGCTGTACTCGACGGTGAGCCCCTCGAAGGCTGGGTTCCAGTAGAGCCCACCGACACTCCGTTCGGTGTCCCACCGCAACAGACAGGGATGACGGCGTCGCTGTAGAATTCGCTGGCCGTCCCGCATCGCGTCGATTCGCGAGTCGTACGTCCCGAAGCTGAAGACGCCGTCGTCGGGGTCGTCGGTCCGGCGATAGTACTCGCGAACGATCCACTCCCCGTCGCGTTCGATTGCCTCCAGCGGTCGCTTGCAGGGCGGCGCTTCGACAGCGCCGATCCGCACGCCGGACGTCGTCTCGTCACCCATTCTGCCGATACCGTCAGTTCGGAATCGTGCGACTTAGTCGTTCGTGACGAAACGAGTTCCCGAGTCGACAGGGCTCGTCGATGGTCGGCGCGTTCTGTCCGCGAAGACGAACGGCGTCGCGCCGCCGAACGGGGCGTCAGTGCGTCCGGGATGGTCTCCCGGCAGTGTTCGCGGCTCGTCCCGTCGACTGTGATGATCGCGGTCGCGTGTACACGTGCCGACGAGTGGTACGATTCCCCCTTCGAGCGCGGTGTCGGATTCTCGGTCGAATTCGGCCTCGAAGACGTGTCACTCGCCGGGCTCGCCTTCCGAAGGGACCCGTAGACGACGGCCACTCCGGCCGGGACGGGCGCGTCCACTCGTCGGCCACCGTCGCCGTCCGCTCCGGCCGAGCGACCCGCTCATCCGTCGAATCCGTGTCGCCGGTACGAACGAACGGTTTCGGTCGTCGGAACGCCGCTTCGAGCGCCCGCCTTCCGGGTCGAGAGCGAACCCGCTATCGTCCCGAGTTCGACCGCTTCGCGCAACGACGCTCCCGCCGCGAGTGACGCTGCGAGGAACCCGTTCAATACGTCGCCGGCACCGGTGGTATCGACGGCGTCGACCGAGGGGGGCGTTACCCTGAACTGTCGGTCGGCTTCGACGACGACGTCGTCACCGCCTCGTTTGCGGACGAGAACGCCGTCGAACGCGTCCAGATCGGGCTGTAACGCCTCGTATTCGGTCTCGTTCGGTGTGAGATAGTCGATCGCCTCGCAATCGAGGAGTGCCTCGGCCCCGCCCGCGGGCGCGGGGTCGAACACGACGGTCGGGCGGTCCGGCTCGGCGGCGAGGGCCGTAAGCAACCGCTGCATCGGCCCGACGGGAATCTCGTTTTGCAGGAGGAGACAGGCGGCGGATCGGATCCGCTCGTACTGCTCGTCGACGTACGTCGCGTCGACCGCTCCGTTGGCTCCCGGCCGGACGACGATCCGGTTGTCGCCGTCCGGATCTACGAACACGTATGCCGTCCCGGTCGGGTCCGGGGCCGTCTCGATCCGGTCGACACCGACACCGGCGTCTGCGAGTCGGCCACGAACGTCCGCCTCCCCGCTGGAACCGACCTTCCCCAGCATCTCCGTGGCCGCGCCCGCGCTGGACGCGGCGACGGCCTGGTTCCCACCCTTGCCACCGTGCCTGATTCGATCGGCGCCGGTGGGGAATTCGGGTGGCAGTTCCGCGACTGTGACTGTCCGCCCGCGGTCGGGAAACCAGTCGTACCGGTCCGCGAGCGCCGCGAGTTCCGTCCCGGACAGGTGTCGTATCCTGTCGACGTTGATGCTTCCGAGGCTGACGACGTCGACCATGTGGCACTGGACGCCGAGTCGGTGTGTAGTTCCTGTGGTCGCTTCGGACCCTTGTCGACGGGATTCGTTGTCGTCGCCGGGGTGTCCGTGTCCCCCGTGGCAGAATCGCCGCTGACCGGAGAGACGGGTCCCGTATTGTGGTCTCAGTTCGCACACGGGCCACTCTATCGACGGGTATTTATGTACCACCCTCATCGGATGGAATGCACACGACGGATGGCGGCGAGCGGGGGTCGCCCGCTACGCCATCCACACCCTAGACGAGTTTCCTCGTCGATGATGGCGATGTGAGCGAGATCCCACACAGTGGTGTCTCGCTCCCCACGACAGTTCGTGGGGCTCGCGAAAGTATGAGGATTCCACCCCTGCGGCCTCGCCGTACAGATGGTATCTGATGTGAGCCTTGACAGTTCGGTGATACACTATCGAATATCTCGATACCTTGTCACCGAATGACGGACACATAGCGTGTCTCCGCCAGCCCCCCATGATTGGGGAATGCATTCCGGTTGATCCTGCCGGAGGCCATTGCTATCGGAGTCCGATTTAGCCATGCTAGTCGCACGAGTTCAGACTCGTGGCAGATAGCTCAGTAACACGTGGCCAAACTGCCCTACAGATCGCAATAACTTCGGGAAACTGAGGCTAATAGCGAATACGGCTCTCACGTTGGAGTTGCAGGGAGCCGGAAACGCGTTAGTGCTGTAGGATGTGGCTGCGGCCGATTAGGTAGACGGTGGGGTAACGGCCCACCGTGCCGATAATCGGTACGGGTCGTGAGAGCGAGAGCCCGGAGACGGAATCTGAGACAAGATTCCGGGCCCTACGGGGCGCAGCAGGCGCGAAACCTTTACACTGCACGACAGTGCGATAAGGGGACTCCGAGTGCGAGGGCATACAGTCCTCGCTTTTGTACACCGTAAGGTGGTGTACGAACAAGAACTGGGCAAGACCGGTGCCAGCCGCCGCGGTAATACCGGCAGTTCGAGTGATGGCCGCTCTTATTGGGCCTAAAGCGTTCGTAGCCGGCCACGCAAGTTCGTCGGGAAATCTGCCCGCTTAACGGGCAGGCGTCCGGCGAAAACTGCGTGGCTTGGGACCGGGAGACTCGAGAAGTACGTTCGGGGTAGGAGTGAAATCCCATAATCCCGAACGGACTACCGATGGCGAAAGCATCTCGAGAGCACGGATCCGACGGTGAGGAACGAAAGCTGGGGTCTCGAACCGGATTAGATACCCGGGTAGTCCCAGCTGTTAACGATGCCCGCTAGGTATGGCACAGGCCACGAGCCTGTGCTGTGCCGAAGTGAAGACGCAAGCGGGCCGCCTGGGAAGTACGTCTGCAAGGATGAAACTTAAAGGAATTGGCGGGGGAGCACTACAACCGGAGGAGCCTGCGGTTTAATTGGACTCAACGCCGGACATCTCACCAGCACCGACAGTGTGCAGTGAAGGTCAGGTTGATGATCTTACTGGAGCCACTGAGAGGAGGTGCATGGCCGCCGTCAGCTCGTACCGTGAGGCATCCTGTTAAGTCAGGCAACGAGCGAGACCCGTGTTCCTAATTGCCAGCAGCAACCACGTGTTGGCTGGGTACATTAGGAAGACCGCCACGGCTAACGTGGAGGAAGGAACGGGCAACGGTAGGTCAGCATGCCCCGAATGTGCTGGGCAACACGCGGGCTACAATGGCCGAGACAAAGGGTTGCTACCCCGAGAGGGGACGCTAATCTCCGAAACTCGGTCGTAGTTCGGATTGCGGGCTGAAACCCGCCCGCATGAAGCTGGATTCGGTAGTAGTCGCGTGTCATTAGCGCGCGGCGAATACGTCCCTGCTCCTTGCACACACCGCCCGTCAAAGCACCCGAGTGAGGTCCGGATGAGGCCACCATGCGGTGGTCGAATCTGGGCTTCGCAAGGGGGCTTAAGTCGTAACAAGGTAGGCCTAGGGGAATCTGGGCCTGGATCACCTCCTACAGACCGGGACTGGGGCGACGCCCCAGCCCACTCGTCCTGTCTTCGGACAGGAATGGTGACAGCCAGCCGCTTCGGCTGGCCACTGAACTGTCAAGGTTCACACCCTCTCACGAGGGCAGACCGATAGCTCAGTGGTAGAGCACCGCATTGCGGTTGCCCCGGTTCGATTCCGGGTCGGTCACTACCGCGGACGGCGATCCCGTCCGCGCAACCGATGCACCATCCCGCGAAAGCGTGGTTGGGAAGGGTACGATGTCGCACGCACAACCGCCGCGTGTGAACGATGACGACCGTGTGTACGTGCAATCCAGACGTCAACTGGACCCGTTTCATCGTGGAACGTGTGTCCGACATCAATTGGCTACTATGCCTCTTGGTGGATGGCTCGGCTCGAGCGCCGACGAAGGACGTGCCAAGCTGCGATAAGCCTGAGGGAGCCGCACGGAGGCGAAGAACTCAGGATTTCCGAATGGGAATCCCCACCGCAATTGCTTCGCGCAATGGGGAACGCCGGGAATTGAAACATCTCAGTACCGGCAGGAAGAGAAAACGAATGTGATGTCGTCAGTAACCGCGAGTGAACGCGACACAGCCCAAACCGAAGCCCTCACGGGCAATGTGGTGTTTGGACTGACACTCATCGTCTGACGGTCTTCACGAAGTCTCCTGGAACGGAGCGTGAAACAGGGTGACAACCCCGTAGTGAAGACCAGTACGACGTGCGTCAGCTCCGGAGTATCGGGGGTTGGAAATCCCTCGTGAACATGGCAGGCATCTACTGCTAAGGCTAAATACGACTCGAGACCGATAGTGGAAAAGTAGCGTGAGCGAACGCTGCAAAGCACCCTCAGAAGGGAGGTGCAATAGGGCCTGAAATCAAGTGGCGATGGAGCGACGGGGCATGAAAGGCCTCACCAGAAACGACCGAAGAGCGATCTTCCAGTAGGACTGGCGAGGAGCCGATGTTCCGTCGTACGTTTTGAAAAACGAACCAGGGAGTGTGTCTACGAGGCGAGTCTAACCCGGTCATCGGGGAAGGCACAGGGAAACCGACATGGCCGCAGTGCTTTGCACCAGGGCCGCCGTGTTCAAGCGCGGGGAGTCTCGTGGACACGACCCGAAACCGGATGATCTACGCGTGGGCAAGGTGAAGCGTACCGAAAGGCACGTGGAAGCCTGTTAGGGATGGTGTCCTACAATACCCTCCCGTGACCTACGTGTAGGGGTGAAAGGCCCATCGAATCCGGCAACAGCTGGTTCCGACCGAAACATGTCGAAGCATGACCTCCGCCGAGGTAGTTCGTGAGGTAGAGCGACCGATTGCCGTGTCCGCCCTCGAGAGAGGTCGGCGCGGCTGTCAAACTCCAAACTTACGGACGCTGTCGACGCGGGGAGTCCGGTATGCGGGGTAAGCCTGTGTACCGTGAGGGAGACAACCCAGAGCTGGGTTAAGGTCCCAAAGTGTGGATTAAGTGCGATCGAAGGTGGTCTCAAGCCCTAAACAGCCGGGAGGTGAGCTTAGAAGCAGCTACCCTCTAAGAAAAGCGTAACAGCTTACCGGCCGAGGTTTGAGGCGCCCAAAATGATCGGGGCTCAAATCCACCACCGAAACCTGGCCGCAGGAGTCACATCCTGACCGCGTAGGTCGGCGATCCGATTGGGTGGAAGCACGGGCGAGAGTTCGTGTGGACCGATTGGATACGAAAATCCTGGTCACAGTAGCAGCGATAGTCGGGTAAGAATCCCGACGGCCTTACGAGCAAGGGTTCCTCGGCACTGTTCGTCAACCGAGGGTTAGTCGGTCCTAAGTCACACCGTAACTCGAATGTGACAAAAGGGAAGCTGGTTAATATTCCAGCACCATCACACACTCAAAGTCGACGCTTTGGGGCAATCCGGTCCGGGCCATCGCCCGGACGAATCATCGAACCTCGTGGAAGCCGTAATGGCACGAAGCGAGCGAAGGGTGAGATAGCGCAAGCCGGACGTACCTAGAGCCCGTGAAAAGACGAGTGTGATGTCCGTACCGAGATCCGACACAGGTGCTCGTGGCGGCGAAAGCCAAGGCCTGTCGGGGACAATCGACGTTAGGGAATTCGGCAATCTAGTCCCGTACCTTCGGAAGAAGGGATGCCTGCCTCGGAAAGAGGCAGGTCGCAGTGACTCGGGGGCTCGGACTGTCTAGTAACAACATAGGTGACCGCAAATCCGCAAGGACTCGTACGGTCACTGAATCCTGCCCAGTGCGGGTATCTGAACACCTAGTACAATAGGACGAAGGACCCGTCAACGGCGGGGGTAACTATGACCCTCTTAAGGTAGCGTAGTACCTTGCCGCTTCAGTAGCGGCTTGCATGAATGGATCAACCAGGGCCCCGCTGTCCCAACGTCGAGCCCGGTGAACTGTACGTTCCAGTGCGGAGTCTGGAGACCCCCAAGGGGAAGCGAAGACCCTATAGAGCTTTACTGCAGGCTGTTGCTGGGACATGGTCGCTGATGTGCAGAGTAGGTAGGAGACGCCACACAGGTGCGTGCGCCAGCACGTCGCCGAGTCACACATGAAACACTACCCGTCAGTGACTGTGACCCTCACTCCGGGAGGAAGACACCAATAGCCGGGCAGTTTGACTGGGGCGGTACGCGCTTGAAAAGATATCGAGCGCGCCCCAAGGCCATCTCAGCCGTGTCGGAGACGCGGCGAAGAGTGCAAGAGCAAAAGATGGCTTGACAGTGTTCTGCACAACAAGGAACGCTGACGCGAAAGCGTGGTCTAGCGAACCTATGCGCCCGCTTGATGCGGGCCATAGATGACAGAAAAGCTACCTTAGGGATAACAGAGTCGTCACTCGCAAGAGCACATATCGACCGAGTGGCTTGCTACCTCGATGTCGGTTCCCTCCATCCTGCCCGTGCAGAAGCGGGCAAGGGTGAGGTTGTTCGCCTA
>NZ_JALJCL010000017.1 GCF_023698535.1 Halorientalis regularis | reverse complement strand
TGCGCGCGGAGCGCGCACCACTCGTCGCAAAAATTTAGTATAAAAACATTCCGGACGCGAGCCACTGGCTCGCGTCCGGCGAACCGCGCTCGCTCTGCGAGCGCGGATGCTGGTGGTTCCGCACCGCAACGACGCACTGGCCGCCGGTCCGCCACAGGCCAACAACCGCCGCGGTCACAAAGTAAGTGCTTACTCAGTAGTTTTATTGCGGATGACACCATACGTTCGCGTATGACCACTCATCAAGCGGCGTTCGACGGCAGACTCGACGGAGCGGCGGGCGAGGCCGTCGCGCGGACGGCCGGAGTCGTCTCGCTCGCGGTGCTGGCGGTCGGACTCGGCGGGCTGGCGCTGGGAATCGACTGGGCTTGGATCGCCTTCCCGGTGGGGTACGGCGGCGTTCTCCCGCTGGCGGTGAGCCGAGCCAAGTCGCGGGCCGACACCACCGGCACCGCCGGCACCGCCGACGACGTGGCCGACGACGAGGACCAGGCGCTGGCGGCGCTTCGGCGACGCTACGCCGAGGGCGAGGTCGACGACGTGGCGTTCGAGCGCCGCCTCGAACGGTTGCTGGAGACGGAGGACGACTGATGGCCGTTCTCGACCGGCTTCGGCGCTGGCTGGCATCGCTGGTCGGCCCGGCGCGGCGCGCGGACGGCGGTCGGAAGGGGAATCGCGTCGTCACGGAGAAAGTGCAGGCCGACCGCGACGGCGAGTTCGTCGTCTTCCAGATCGGCATGCGGATCAACCGGTTCTGGAAGGTCCACCGCTGGCTCCCCGTCGCGCTTGTTGCCCCACGGATGGTCCGGGAACTGCAGTCCGACCCCGACTCCGGCCTGCTGGGGAGCCGAACCGTCGTCGGCCCCGGCCTCCGGAACATCGGTTTCGTCCAGTACTGGGAATCCTTCGAGGCCCTTCGCGAGTACGCCCACGACACAGAGCGACGCCACCGGCCAGCGTGGGTCGACTACTACCAGGACGGAACCGCCGACGACAGCGCGGTCGGCATCTGGCACGAGACGTACGTCGTCGGCGAGGACGATCACGAGTCGGTGTACAACAACGTCCCGCCCCACGGGCTCGGTGCGGCCGAGGGGACCGATCTCGTCCCGGCGACCGGCGACCGCGAGACCGCGGCCGACCGGCTCGGGCGGGCCGAGGCGACCGACGCGGGCGACGACTGAGCTACTGCCAGTCCGCGGGCGGGTCGACGCTCTCGGCGAGGACGGTCCGCTCGACGTAGTCGAACAGCCGCTCCCGGACCATCGCGTCCACGTCGTCCATTTCCAGGGCCATAACTGCGCCCGCGGTGCCGTCGGTGGTCATCAGCAGGTACGCCGCCGTCGCCTCGGGGTCGACCGGACGGAAGACGCCGGCGTCGATCCCTTCCTGGACGACGCCCGCCAGGTCGTTCAGCACCGCCCGCTCGTAGTCGACCAGTCGGTCGTGGAACCGCTCGTTGTGGGGCGCGTGGGCGAGCAACTCCATCATCGCGACGTTGATTCCCCGGTCCAGGTCGTCGTCGGTGTCCCCCAGGAGCAGGTCACAGGCGGCGTACAGCCGTGTCACGGGGTCTTCGTCGTCGAGGGCCGCGAGCCGGCGGGAGAGTCGCTCGACGGCCCACTCCAGGAACGCGACCACGAGGTCCTCTTTGGTGTCGTAGTGATAGAACAGGAACGCCTCGCTCTTGTCGGACTGGGCCGCGACGCGTTTGGTCGTCAGCCCGGCGTAGCCGTGTTCGGCCAGCGCGCGCAACACCGACTGGACGACCTCTTCACGGGCCGGTTCGGGCACGTCTTCGCCGTCCGCGCCGGACTCCTCGCTCATGTCCCCGACTCCGTGACCGGCCCATGTCAACCCACCGGGACCGTCACAGCGACCGGCCGGGTTCCCCGACATCACCGTGTACCACACAGAGCGTGACACGGGTCGCCCGACCGCAGACCCGGACCACGAGCGGGGCCCGTCGAGTGCGGTCTCAGCCGCCGGCGAACAGCCGGAGCCAGCCGCGAAAGCAGTCGTCGCCACAGTAGACGTGGCGCTGTCGGGCGTCACTGGCCCTGTCGAGGACGGTCGCAATCAGGTGCCACTCGTCGTCGAAGACGTGCCCGCCACAGCTGGGACAGTCGCGCACGGTCTCGCTGTCGGGGTCCCGGCCGATCGAGACGGCCTCGACGTAGTAGCGACCGCCGACGTGGTGGGGCGTTGCCAGCCGCATCACTCCCGCTTGGGGCCGCAGGCGGATGAACCCGGCGCGGCGGCGGGCCCCGGGTCCCGGACCGAAGGTCGATATCCGTCCGGCCCGTACGGCGGCCATGGACCGCAGACAGGTCAAGGAGTCCTGGGAGGCGCTCTCGGAGACGTACGCACGGACGCGACCGACCGACGGCAACGACGTGGCGCTCCTCGACGAACTGGTCGAACGGCTCCCAGCGGACCCGCGGGTGCTGGACGTGGGCTGTGGCGACGGCCAGCGGACGCTCGCGAACCTCGACGGAACCGACCGCGTCGGACTCGATTTCGCCCGGGCGGGGCTGGACCTGGCGGCGCGAAACGTCCCCGTGGCTCGCCTCGTGCAGGGCGACATGACCCGGCTCCCCCTCCAGGCGGGCAGCGTCGACGCGATCACCGCCTACCACGCCGTCTTCCACGTCCCGCAGGCCAACCACCCCGACGTGTACCGGGAGTTCGCGCGCGTCCTCCGTCCCGGCGGACTCGTCCTCACGACCGTCGGCGGGTCGCGCTACGAGACGGTTCGACGCGGCTGGCTTGGGAGCGACGAACGGATGTTCTTCAGCACGCCCGGCCGCGACCGCACCCGCGAGCAACTCCGGGCGGCCGGGTTCGACGTTCGCTGGGAACGCCACGTCGACGACCCACTCGGGAGTGCCGCCCTCTTTCTTCTCGCGGAACTGCGGGCCTGAGCGCGGATCGGTCGGCGGCAGTCGGCCAGCCTACCTTTTTCAGTCGACGGGCCGGACGGGTCGGTATGCCCGGCCACACGTTCCTCCGTGGCGACCGGCTGATCCTCCGGACGGTCACGCCCGACGACCGCGAGTTCCTGCTCGAACACGGCAACGACCCCGCGGTTCGAGCGGGCGCACCCACGCCCACACCAGTCCACGAGGACGACCTCGCCGCCTTCCTCGACGACGACGCGGCCGTCCAGTTCCTCCCCTGCCTGGACGGGACACCGGTAGGGTTCGTCTTCCTGTTCGACGTCGAACCCCACCGGGACCACGCCGAACTCGGCTGCTGGATCGCGCCCGACCAGCAGGGCGAGGGCTACGCCACCGAGGCGACCGAACTCTGTCTCGACCACGCCTTCGCTGATCGGGGCCTCCACAAGGTGCTGGCCCGCGTGTTCGAGCACAACGACGCCTCGATGGCCGTCCTCGACAAGCTCGGCTTCCAGCAGGAGGGGCGGCTCCGCGAACAGGATTACATCCGCGGGGCGTACCGGGACACACTCCTGTTCGGTCTGCTGGCCGCGGAGTTCGAGCGGTGAGCGGGGGACCACTGACATTTTGACGGTGCCGTCCCTCTCGTCGGCATGGATCAGCGCGTCTACGACCACGCGGAGACGCTGGTGGACTGGAGCGCACGCATCGAGGCCGGCGACGACGTGGTCCTTCGGGTCGCGGAGGGAGCCCACGACCTCGCGGTCGCCGTCGCCGAGAAACTGGGTGAGCGCGGCGCGAACTGCCTGACCGTGTACAGTTCCGACGAGGTGCGCCGGGCGTACCTTCGCGCACACGACGGCGACTTCGACGACGATCCGGCCTACGAACTCGACATGTACGAACAGGCCGACAGCGTCCTCTCGCTGGGCGGCGGGCGCAACACCACGGCGCTGGCGGACGTGCCCAGCGAACGCCGACAGGCCGCGGCCCGCGCCCGCGAAGGGATCCGGGAGGCCCGTCTCGGCACCGACTGGGTCTCTACTGTGCACCCCACCCGCTCGCTCGCACAGCAGGCCGGCATGGCCCACGAGGAGTACCGGGACTTCGTCTACGACGCCGTCCTCCGGGACTGGGAGTCACTGGCCGCGGAGATGGGCCAGCTGAAGGACCTGCTCGACGACGGGCGCGAGGTCCGGATCGTCGGCGAGGGGACCGACCTCACCATGTCAGTCGAGAACCGGATCGCGGTCAACTCCGCGGCCTCGGTGGCCTACGACTCGCACAACCTGCCCAGCGGCGAGGTCTTCACCGCGCCCGTCGTCGAGTCCGTCGAGGGCGAGGTCCTGTTCGACGTGCCCATGACCATCTCGGACCGCCGGGTTCGGGACGTGACGCTGACCTTCGAGGACGGCGAGGTCGTCGACTTCTCGGCCGCCCAGGGCGAGTCCGCCATCGCCGAGACGCTGGAGACCGACGCCGGCGCGAAGCGCCTGGGCGAACTCGGGATCGGCATGAACCGTGGTATCGACCGCCCCACCGACACGATCCTCTTCGACGAGAAGATGGGCGGTACCGTCCACATGGCGCTGGGTCGGGCCTACGCCTCGAACTTCCCGGAGGGTCACGCCGAGGAACGCAACGAGTCGGCGGTCCACGTCGACCTGATCCGCCGGATGGACGGGGGGTCCCGGCTAGAGATCGACGGCGACGTAGTGCAGGCGGCTGGCGTATTCCGCTGGGAAGACGGATTCGAGGCGTAGTCTCGGACTCCTTCTTCCACCGCTCGACTATCGAATCGAAAAATTCGGGTGTGAGACTTTTTACCGTACCTGTCGAATTTCGGTGTGATGGTCGCGGGAGCCGTACTGAAAGTGGCGCTACTGGGAAGCGGCATCGTCGCCGTCCTCGCCGCCTACGGGCTGTGGTTGTGGAGCCGGTCCCAGCGGACGCAGGTGGTGCTGGCGGACACGGCGACCGCGGCGTGGGAAGAGACCGCACCACCGTCCGCGCAGTTGACGGTCGAGGTAGACACGGAGCTCGCGGTGTCGGCCGACCCGGAGAAGTTGCAGGGCCTGTTCGAGGCGCTGTTCGAGAACGCTGTCGAGCACGGCTCGACAGGCAACCAGAACTCGCAGAGTTCTGGTGACGTTGCCGGGGAAGCCTCGGCAAGCCATCGGACGCAGTCCGATGACGCCGTGGAACACGGTTCCACGAGCAGTCGGCCATCGGCCGACGACGCGACCGAGTACGGCGGCCGAGACGTGACCGTCCGGCTCGTTCGGACTCGCGACGGGTTCGCCGTCGAGGACGACGGGCCGGGCATCCCCGAGGACGAACGCGAGCGGGTCTTCGAACTGGGCTACAGCACCCGCAGCGACCGCCAGGGACTGGGTCTCGGCGTGGTCCGGACGCTCTGTCACACCTACGACTGGGGGGTCGAGATCGAAGAGAGCGAGGACGGCGGGGCCCGGATCGTCGTCTCCGACGTTCGCTTCTACGCCACCTGGGAGACCGACGGCGACGAGACCGTGGCGAGGGCGGATGCGAGCGCCTGAGCCGGGTCAGACTTTTTCAGTCGCGCACGACGATTCGTGGGTATGCAGGCCGATCCAGCGCGGTTCGTCGAGGGGATCGTCCACGAACCGACCCAGACCGAGGACGGCGACCTCGACCTCACGGTGTCCGAGGTGTACGAGGTGACCACTCCCGGCCGAGTCGACTTCGGCGGCGGCGAACTCGACCCCGCCGAGACCGAGCCCCATCCCAGTCGGAAACGCGACGCCGACGACGACTACGAGTGGTGGCACCTCGACGCCGGCCAGTACCTGCTCGAATACAACGAGTCCGTGGCCGACGACGCGCCGGCGGACCGCCGACTCGTCGTCCAGACGCGCGACGAACTGCTGGCCCGCGGAGCCGTCCACCCGACGCTCCGGGTCGAAGAACTGGACCGTGTGCCGCTGTCGATCGGCGGTACCGGACTCCGGTTGAAGGAGAACGCGCGCGTGTCGACGGTCGTCGGTCTCGACTAGCGCCACCAGTCACTGCGGCGGTCCTCGTAGGAGGCGTCGCGGAACGGCGGCGCGAGGTCGGACTCGTCGGCAGCACCGAAGGCGTCGCCGAGCCAGCGACCGACGTGCCAGCCGACCGCGTCGGGTGCCAGTCCCGTCAGGTAGATCTCGGCGCGGGTGTACCGTTCGCTCGCGCCGTCGCCGTCCGGATCGATCCCGGTGAGCTGGCGACAGGAGCCCCGCGACCGGTCGATCGCTTCACAGGGGAGTTCGTTGGGGAAAGCGATCACCACGTCCGCGGCCGCGCGGTCGTCGACCCGGCGGAAGGAGACGTTGGCCGGGACCGTGCCGGCCGCGCCGTCGGCGTAGTAGTCCAGCGCGTGGCCCATCTGCTCGCGGACCTGCGCGCGGTCCTCGGCCGAGACGTTGCCGGCGTCCAGGTAGACCGCCAGCTCGGGGTCGCGCCAGGGGACGGGCCGCTCGGTCGCGTCCGGCCGGGGTTCGGTCGCGAGCGTACTTTTGGCCATCATCACGTCGGCCGGCCGGTCGTCGTGGCCCTGCCCGAGAATGTGACCGAACTCGTGTTTGAGGACCTGTCGGGTCGACTCGCGGTCGAAGCCGCGCCTGACCCGCACCGTGACGGGCTTTGGCTGCTCCCGGAGGTCGTCGGCCAGCGGCGCACAGCCGGCGGCGTGTTCTTCGGTCCCACAGTCGGTCACTTCCGCGACGACGCGGACCACCACGTCCGGGTCGGCGGCGTCGGGTCGCAGGGTGAACTCGACGGGGTGGCCGAGGTACTGCTGGGCGTTGGCCTCCCAGAACGCGATGGCCGCGCGGGTGTCGGCCGTGTAGTTATCGGCGGAATCCCGGGGTCCCGCGTCCACGGCGACGACGAACTCGGTCTCGGACCACGGGTCCGTACCTGCCCCGAGCGTCTCACTGGGCAGCGAACACCCGGCCAGGACGACGGCGGCGAGGACGGCGCCGACGGCGACGGCTGACCTCATCTACCGGGTAGTCGGTGTCGACGGTCAAGACAATTGTGGGCGAGACGACTCGCGATGGCGGTCGCTCACGGGGTCGAGCGGCTGAGGGGAGTAAGCCCCCTTCTGTTCGATCCGGCATTCGGCTACGCGCCCGCGCCAGGTCGCCGAATCCGGCGGTGTCCGGGCTACCTGACGACGCGGGCTTGCACCGGAGAGGGTTCGCCGTTCCATCCGTTCTCCGCGGTCCGGTGGCGACGAAGTCGCCACGAACGAGCGAGCGGGCGAGGCCCGCTCGCCGTCTGGCTCACGGCTGCGCCGTTCGCCTTTCAGGAGGTCGAAGACCTCCCAACGCTCGGCGGGTCAACTCCCCCTCTCTTACGGTCGGGGTTCGCACGCCTCATCGCTCGCGCGGAGTGGTGTCGTTTCTGTTCCAGAGCCAGCGGTCTCCCGCTCCGGGCTTGCGCCCGGTCACCTGCCCGGACGGTGGGGGGACTTTCCTCATGCCCCTTGCGCGGTTGCGGTCCGGGGCACGGTGGCCGGACTCCCTCTGCCACCGAGACGTAGACGGCGCCCGGGATTAAGGCGTTCGGTCGATTCGGACCCCGGTCTAACCGGGAGTGCCAGAGGGACGATAATTTAGGAATCTTCAAGGAGCCGGTACCCATAACGAAGACAATGTCAGAGGCAGCGGTCGATCTCACGCAGACGGACGGCGTCCGAGCCGTGGAACTGGCCCGGGACGCCGTCGAGTCGTTCGTGGCGAACGGCACACGGGAACAACTCGGGAGCATGCGCGACGCCTTCTACCTTCGAACCGGGGCGTTCGTCCGACTGGAGAACACCCACGGCCGGGGCCGGCTGCGCGGCTGTGCCGGCAGTTACGATTGGAACGACCACCTCGGGGAGGCACTGGTCGACGCGGCCATCGACGCCGCCAGCGAGGACTCCTGTGGGTCGGGCGTCGACACCGCCGAACTCTCCTCGATCTCGGTCTCGGTGTGTATCGTCGGCAACGTCGTCCTGACCGACGACCCGCTCGCGGACATCGAACTCGGCCGCCACGGCGTCGCCGTCGAGCGCGGGGCCGAGAGCGGCTGGCTCTACCCCACAGTACCCATGGAGAACGGCTGGAGCGCCGCCGAGTACCTCGACCGAGCCTGCCGGACCACCGGCCTCGCGCCGGGTGCCTGGGAGGACGACGACACGATGGTCACCCTCTTCGAGGGCCGGGTCTTCCGCGAGCGCGAACCCGAAGGCTCGATTCAGGAAGTGGACTTCTGACGCGGACGTTCCCGCTAACTGGGAACGCCCACCAGGGTTAGCCCGCTGGCTACCCACGTTCGAGATGGAGGGATCGACTATGACAGTCCGAGACGTTGCGACCACGGGGATCGAGACGGCGGGTCCGGACGCGACGGCGGAAGCCCTGGCCCTGCGCATGGAGGAAGTCGGCGTCGGGAGTATCGTCGTCGAGACGGAGATGGAGCCGATCGGCATCGTCACCGACCGCGACCTGGCGGTAGAGGTACTGGCGGCGGGCCATTCCCCCGACGAGGTGACGGCGGCCGACATCATGACCGAGACGCCGGTGACCGTCGAGGCCGAGGAGGGCATCCTGACCGCGACGAACGCGATGGCCGAACACGCCGTACGACGGCTCCCAGTCGTCGACGACGGCAAACTGGTCGGCATCGTCACGATGGACGACCTGGTGGTCCTGCTCGTCGCCGAACTCGGGAACCTCGGCCGCGTCGTCGAGGCCGAATCGCCCACCTACTGAGCGCCGAGCCCCACCCGCTCGGCGTCTTCGAGCGCCCGGTCCGCCGCGGCATCGATATCGAACTCCCGGACGATCTCGCCGTCCGCGAGCAACGGTTCCAGCAACGGTTCCCCGTCGTCGGGCCCCTCGCGGTCGGCCAGTCCGATGTGGTGCCCGCCGTCGTCGGTCCGGTAGACCTGCTTCGTCCCGGAGAGTTTGCCCCGCTTGGCCGCGGGTTCGCCGTCGACTTCCACGATGTCCAGCGCGAAGTCGACCGGGTCGGCGTTGCTGACGTAGCTGCCGACGCCGAACCCGTCGGCCACGTCCCGGAGTTCGCGGATCGTCTCGGGCGTGATCCCACCGCTGGCGAAGATGTCCACGTCCTCGTGACCGCGGGCGTCCAGTTCCCACCGGACCTCCCGGAGGATGTGCCGGAAGTTCCCCCGCCGGGAGCCGGTGGTGTCGATCCGCACGCCGTCGAGGTCCGGAATGGTCTCGGCGGCCCGGACCGCTTCGTCGGTCTCGTCGCTGTAGGTGTCACAGAGCGCGATCCGCGGGACCTCGGGCGCGACCCCCTCGTCGAACGCCCGCCAGGCGTCCTCCTGATTGCCCTTGCCGAACGAGATCATCAGGGCGTGGGGCATCGTGCCGCCTGCCTCGCGGTCGATCACGTCGCCCCCGGCCACGTTGGAGAGGCCGTCCATCCCGCCGATCAGGGCGCTGCGCTCGATCATCGCCGCGATCGAGGGGTGGACGTGTCGAGTCCCGAAGCTGAGGACCTTGGAGTCCGGTGCGGCCCGCTTGGCGCGCACGGCGCTCGTCGCAGCTGCCGAGGCGTGGGAGAGAAATCCCAGCAGCGCGGTCTCGTAGACCGCGAAGTCCCGGTAGGGACCCTCGATCCGGCAGACAGGCCCGCCGTCGAACAGCTGGCCCTCCCGGAGCGCGTAGGCGTCGACGGGCAGGCCTTCGAGCAGGTGAGCGGCGTCTTTGACGCCAGCCAGCGCCTCGGACTCGCCGGTCGGGAACTGATCGGCGGTGACCTCGGCGACGACGTGTGGATTGCGGCCGGCGTGGTCCAGCGCCTCCACCGTCCGGTGGAAGTAGGCGTCGGTCGCGCGGCCCTCGGCGATGGCCTCGGGCGCGACGATGTCGAACGAACTCATTGGCGGCGATACCGTCGCCCGGACGAAAAACCTACTCGTCGCCGCCGATGGCCGAGAGCGCGCCGACGGTCGGTCCGTTGACGATCCGGACGCGCCGCCCGTCCCTGGTCACGCGGAAGGCGTCGTCGAACGGGTCCGAGTCAGGTAGGACGTACACGTTCTGCGCCGACCGCTGGCTCGCCCGCGAGCCGAGGATCGCCCGGTAGGCCCGGACGAACTCCCGGGCATCGGCGGTGGTGTCCCACCGACTCGCCCAGACGTACCCGCCGCGGCCGCCGTTGCGGTAGGGGACGATCCGGTCGCCCGCCCAGCCCGCCGAGTAGCGGCTCTCGTAGTCGTAGACCGCGCGCCCCTGCACGTCGACGGCCCCGTTGGCCCACAGCATCGCGTAGATCGCCGCCTCGCCCGCCCGGTCACCCGGCGGGTCGCGGTCGTACCGGTTCCACTCGTCGGTCGAGCGGTCGGCGACGGTCACCGACACGGGTTCCGCGTCGGGATACGCCTCGGGGTGAATCACCTGCTCCGTACTCGTCGGGAACTGCTCGTAGAGGGCGTCGACGGCCGCCCAGCCGCCCCGGTCACGGATCGCCTCCACGAACCCCGGCCCGGTCGCGTAGGGGGCGTAGATCGTCAGGAACAGCCCGACGTTGAGGTCGCTGTTGCCGCCACCGCCGCCCCCCTGGCGGGCCGGGCGGTCGATGCAGTCCCACGCCCTGCCACAGCGGTCGGCGTACATCGTCTGGAGGTTGTTGGCCTCGCCCTCGATCACGCTCAACTGCGCCCGGCGGGCGTCCTGGGTCTCGGTGGCGACGCCCAGCGAGAGTTGCTGGTGCTGGAGCGCGTGGACGAGTTCGTGGACCAGCGTCGAGCGGTCGACGGTCGGCGTGGCCGAGTCGCTGACGAGGACGATCTCGCCGCTGCGGGACGAGTAAAAGCCCTGCACGGAGGCGTCGAGTGCCTGACCACGGTCGTCGGCGGTGGAACTGTTCTCCCCGACCAGCAGGAGTGCCTCGTAGACCTGGTCGTCGAAGCGGTCACGGCCGCCGCCACCGCCGTAGCGCTCGCTGTACGCCTCTCGGGAGATCACGTCGACGGGCACCGGTTCCCGGAACTCCTTGCCCCGCAGGTGTTCGATGCGGGCCATCGCACGGGCGACGACGGCCGCGCGCTCGCGCTCGTTCAGCCCGTCGCCGGTCGAGACGCGGATCGGGTCGTCGTACCAGTGGCCCGCCTCCCAGCCGATCCGGTCGAAGACCGGGTCCGGCCGGCCCTCGCCGTCGACGGGCGCGTTACAGCCCGCCAGCGCGACGAGTGCGAGCAGAGCCAGCGCGGCCGCGACGGTCCGTCTCACGGCTGGTGGACAGCGTCGAGGTCCGCGACCGTCGGCGCGTTCACGACGGTTATCGTTTCGTTCTCGCGAGTCACCCGGAAGGCGTCGCCGAAGCTGTCGTCCTCGGGAATGGTCCAGACGTTCTCGTGACCATCGGCGGGACTGCCACCCCAGTACCGGAGGAGCCGTCGGTAGCCGTCGGCGAACTCCCGGGCGTCGGTCGACGAGTTCCAGGTCAGCCGCCAGACGTAGGCCGTCTGGTTCCGGCCGGCGTCGCCGTTCTCGTAGACGTGGAGCCGGTCACCCGCCCACCCGTCGGTCATCGGGAGGTCGTAGTTCAGCGGGTCCGAGCGGTCGTTCCGGTTGACGACCTGCTCCGGGGTGACCAGCGCCGGTCCCGACGAATCGTACAGCGTGTACGCGAACATCGCGCTCAGCGCGGACTGGCCCAGCCGGCCGTAGTCGGCGCGTTCGCTCCCGGCCACCGGCGACGCCGGCCGGACCCGCGTCCAGCCGTCGGTCGCGGTGTCGGACAGCGAGACCGTCGCGGGTGAGTCCCGCGGCGGCGTGTACTTGTCCGGATAGATCGCCTGCTCGGCGCTCTCGGGCGGGTCGTCGAACGCGGCGTCGACGGCGTCCCAGCCGCCCTGCTCGCGGAGGTGGCCGATCAGCCCCGGCCCGTCGCTGTACGGGAAGAAGTTCAGCAGGTAGATCCCGAAGTGGATGTCCGACGGCGGGGTACTGGTCGCGGAGACACAGTCCCAGCCGTCGCCACAGCGGCCCTCGTAGGCCAGCCCGACCGTCCGGGCCTCGCCCTCGATCAGCGCCGACTGCCCGTTGTTCTCGTCGCGGGTCTCGCCGGTGATCGCAGAGAGGTTGTGATACTGGTCCTGCATCGCGTGGACGAGTTCGTGGCCGAGGGTGCGCTCGTTCCGGAGTTGGGGCTGACCGCTATCCGAGACCAGCTTGATCGTGTCGTTGCGGGGATCGAAGTACCCCAGCACGTTCTCGCCCTGGTTGTCGAGCTGGGCCTGGATCGAGGACCGATCCTCACCGACGAAGAACATCGCCTCGAACTTCGCGTTGTCGACGGTCCGGAGCGACTCGGTGAGTTCCGGCATGCTCTCCGATTTGAACTCGGACCGGGAGATGATCTCGACGGGGACCGACTCGCGGAACTCCCGATCCCGGACGACTTCGACACGGGCCATCGACCGCGCGACGACGGCGTCGAGTTCGCTCTCGTTCAGGCCGTCGCTGTTCGTCACCGACAGCGACTCGTTGGCCCAGTAGCCGGCTTCCCAGCCGATCCGGTCGGTCGGGGGATCGTCGAGCGCCGTCCGGTCGTCGGGGACGGTCGTGTCGGTCCCAGTTCCGGCGTCGTTCGATCCGTCGGTTTCGGCGGTCGCTTCGGCGGCCCCGCCGGCGGTCGGCGTGGTGGCGGTGGTCCCGGGCGCGTCGGTTCCAGTGGCCGGCACCCCGCTACAGCCGGCGAGGACGAGGAGGGCGGCGAGTATCAGTCCGTGCGCGGCACGCATGCCCGGACCCTGGACCCGGCGGGGGAAAAGTTGACCGACCGGGGAAAGCGGTTTTTCCGGGCCAGCCGTACGCCCGCACATGGACTTCGACACCGATGCGACGGCAGTGGTGGTGGTGGACATGCAGAACGGTTTCTGTCACCCCGACGGAAGCCTCTACGCGCCCGAGAGCGAGGCCGTGATCGACACCATCGGCGACCTGATCGAGCGGGCCCACGATGCCGGCGTCCAGGTGATCTACACCCGGGACGTGCACCCGCCCGAGCAGTTCGAGGACGCCCACTACTACGACGAGTTCGAGCAGTGGGGCGAACACGTCCTCGAAGACTCCTGGGAGGCCGAAATCGTCGCGGAACTGGACGTTCGACCCGAGGATCACGTCGTCGAGAAACACACCTACGACGCCTTCCACGAGACGGAACTCGACGGCTGGCTCTCCGCGCGTGGGATCGACGACCTGCTCTTCTGCGGGACGCTGGCCAACGTCTGTGTCCTGCACACCGCGGGCAGTGCCGGACTCCGGGACTACCGGCCGGTGCTGGTCGAAGATGCCATCGGATACATCGAGGAAGCACACCACGAGTACGCGCTCGACCACGCCGACTGGCTGTTCGGCGAGGTCACGACCCGAGAGTCGGTGGCCTTCGACTAGTCGATCCGGAAGACGCCCTGGCCCGAGGCGACGGTGAGCGGCGTGCCCTGCGAATCACGGCTCTCGACCGTTGCTTCCGCGACCGCGGAGCCCCCCCTGGTGTCGACGACGTTGGCGGTGGCTTCCAGATCGTGGGCCGCGTCGTCGAGGAAGTTGACGGTGGTACTCAGCAGGTCGACCCGGTCGTTGACGGGATCGGGCATCGTCGTACGGATCGCCAGTTCCGTGGTCTGTTCGACCAGCGTCGTCACGATGCCGTCGTGGATCTTCGGTGGATCGGCCTCCTTGTCGGTGAACCGCTCGTCGAACGGAATCGTCAGATTCGCCTCACCGTACTCGATGTCGCCCATCTGCACGCCCAGCCAGGAGAGATACCCGTTCTCCCGTTCGACTGACATCCGGAGCATCACCGGTGCGCCTTCCGGAAGGTCGTTGGCCATGTGTGCAATACGTGTACACCCACCCATCTTTTACTCACCGGTTCTTTCGACCTATGAACTCACCCCACGGCGCTGTCGGAGTCACGCGAGCGAGACCGACACGTCGTCCCCGACCGCGAACCCGTGGCCGGGGCAGACGAGTTTCACGCCCAGCGACTCGCGACCGCAAAACAGCGAGAGTCCCGTAATCGGCTCGCCCCCCGTCGCTTCGCTCGCGCCGACAGCCACCTGCACGGTCACCTCGTTCCACGAGACCGTCCGTCCGTCGCTCGTGCCGACTCGCTGGCCGAGGAACGTGACCGGTCCCGCCGACCCGTCGAGGACGCCACCACCGTCGTAGTGGGGCAGGCCGCCGTCCAGCACGCACTCGGTCCCCGCGACGGTCGCGGCCACGCCCGCGACGGTCCCCGATTTCGGGTGTGTCGGGGCGTCCAGCACGGCGTAGGTCTCGCCAGTCTCGACGACGGTCCCGGTCCCGTCCCAGCGGACCGGACCCACGTCGACGCCCAGGTCGAGCGGGAGCGACCCCGACGCCCGATAGTGGTTGGCGTCGTGTGAGCGAAACCCCAGGTGGACGTGGTCGTCGACCCAGGGAGCGAAAAATCCCGAGCGGATCAGCCGTCCGAGCGAATCGCCGACTGCGACCCGGTCGCCGGCCGCGACGGCGGGATCGACGTGGAGGACGCGGGCGACGTAGTCGCCCGTGTCCACGAGGATCAGGTGGTCCTGCTCGACGGCGTAGGGTTTCGGTGGCGCGTCGACGGTCCGGGTGTCGAGTACCTCGCCGGCGACCGGCGACGGGGCCGGGCCGCCGTCCGTCGGGTCCCGGTCGTCCTCGCCGCCGATCGCCACCTCGGGGTAGAGGTCGACGGCCGCGCCCGCGTCGTGGGCGGCATATGGAGAGTTGTACAGGGAAAATCGGGGGTACCGATCCAGCAGAGCGGCGTCGAGTGTGACGGCCATTGGCGGAGGAACGGCCGGGCGGAACGTCAACCCGTCGGGAACGAGCCGTCAGGTCCTTATTCGGTGGTCCCCCTCTCTGAGACATGCGAGTTGTCCGGGGACGGGGCGAGGACGCCGAGGCCGACCGGGCAGTCACCCAGTTTCTGATCGAGCACGCGGGCACCGCCGACGAGCCCGCCGTCCGGGTCTGGCGACCCCACCGACAGGTCGCGTTCGGCCCCCGGGACACCAACAGCGAGGGCTACGAGGCCGCCGTCGCCGCCGCCCGCGAGCGGGAGTTCCCCACCACCGAGCGCCGCGTCGGCGGCCGGCCGGTGGCTTACACCGGTGACACCATCGCCTTCGCGCGGATCGAACCCATCGAGGACGAGCGCCAGGGGATCGACGAGCGGTACGCGGCCGTTCGCGTCGACGTGCGCGACGCGCTCCGCGAGATCGGCGTCGGCGCCGAGCGCGGCGAACCCGAGGACGCCTTCTGTCCGGGGAGTTACTCGCTACAGGCCGCCGGCGGCAAGCTCTGTGGCATCGCCCAGCGGGTGACCGGCGACGCCGCGCTGGTCGCCGGCATCGTCGTCGTCGACGGCCACGACGAGATCGGGGCGGTCCTCGATCCAGTCTACGACGCGCTGGAGGTGCCCTTCGACCCCGACACCGTCGGCAGCATCGAGCGGGCCGGCGGCGAGGTCGACCCCGTCGCGATCATCATGCGCATCGAGGACGCGCTGGTGGGCGATCACCTCGGCAGCGTCGAGTGGGTCGACGACCTGCCGACCGTGGAGTGGGTTGGGGAGTGAGTCGAGGCCGGGTGAGCCGTCCGCGAGTTTTAGGACCCACCCGCCCCGATGGTGGGTATGCTCATTCGGAACGCGACGCTCCCGGACGGTCGGGAGCGCGACGTACTCGTCGAGGGGGAGACCATCGCAGCCGTCGGCGAGGACCTGCCGATGCCCGATTCGGCCGACGAACGGTTCGTGGACGCCAGCGGCAAGCGACTGCTGCCGGGGATGGTCGACGCCCACGTCCACTTCCGGGAGCCCGGCTTCTCCCACAAGGAGACCTGGGAGACCGGCAGCCGCTCCGCGGCGGCGGGCGGAGTGACCTGCGTCGTCGACCAGCCCAACACCGACCCGCCGACCATCGACGGGGCCTCTTTCGACGAGAAGGCCGAGCGGGCGAGCGAAGGCTCGCTCGTCGACTTCGGCATCAACGGCGGCGTCACCGAGCAGTGGGTGCCAAGCGCCCTGCTCCAGCGACCCATGTTCGCGCTCGGGGAGGTCTTCCTCGCGGACTCGACGGGCGAGATGGGCATCGACGTGGAACTGTTCGCCAGCGCGGTCAAGACCGCCGCCCGGCAGGACGCCGTGATCACCGTCCACGCCGAGGACGCCACGGAGTTCGAGCCCGGCGCGAAGGAACGCGACGACGCCGACGCCTGGAGCGCCTACCGCACCGCCCGCGCCGAGGCCGCCGCCGTCCGGGCCGCCGCCGAGGTCGGCGACCGCTTCGACGCCGACCTCCACGTCGCCCACACCTCCACGCCGGAGGGCATCGACGTGGCCAAGGAACACGACATGACCTGCGAGGTCACGCCCCACCACGTGTTCCTCTCCCGCCGGGACCTGAACGAACTGGACACGTTCGGCCGGATGAACCCGCCGCTGCGCCGGGAACGCCTCCGGAGCAAAGTGTGGGAGCGCGTCGTCGACGGCACCGTCGACATCGTCGCCACCGACCACGCGCCCCACACCCGCGAGGAGAAAGACGCCAGCATCTGGGACGCCCCCTCCGGCGTCCCCGGCGTCGAGACCGCCCTCCCGCTCCTGCTGGAAGCCGCCCGCAACGACGAGATCTCCTACGAGCGCGTCCGGGACCTCACGGCCGCGAACGTCGCCGACGTGTTCGGCCTCCCGACGAAAGGCCGGATCGCGGAGGGGATGGACGCGGATCTGGTCCTCGTCGACCCGTCGGACAGCCGCGAGATCCGCGGCGAAGCCCTCCACTCCAAGTGTGAGTGGACGCCGTTCGAGGGGAAACGGGGGGTGTTCCCCGAACTCACGCTGGTTCGTGGCGAGGTCGTCTACGAGCGGTTCGGGCCGGAGTCGGCCCTCGAGGCCGCGGACGCTGGCGAGACGGCCGACGAACGGTTCGGCGACGCGGTCGGCGTCAACGTCCGTTCCATCGAGCGGTCGGTCGAACCGGGCACGACGGCGGCCGACGCCGACGGGAGGAGCGACAGCAGTGCCGACGGGACCGGCAGCGACGACGGTGGTACCACCCAGGGCTGACCGAGGTCACCAGGCACCCTCCCGCGCCCGCACCAGCCGCGACTCCGGGATCGGTCGGACGATGCCGTAGACGAACCGGTACCCCACCAGCGCGACGCCACCACCGAGCAACGCCGCCCGCGCGACCGAACCGAGAGATGCCAGGTTCAGACCGACCGAGACGATACCCAGCAGAACGACCACGCCCAGCAGGGCGGCGTACGCCGTGAGTTCCTGCCCCTGACTCCCGAACCCGTCGCGGTCGGACTGGTACATGATCCACCCCGTCCCCGCGAGCGTGACCGCGACGACCGGGAGCACCCACGGCTGGAAGGCCCCGAGAAGCGGCACCGCGAGGACGAGCGCCGCCGCGCCGCTAACGTAGTCCAGCAGAACGATCTTGAGCCGTTCGTTCACAGAAATCGGTTCGAAGCAGAGATACACAGTGCTTTCGGTCCAGAAGTGAAACGGACAGCCACCGATGTCGGACTGTGCTGTCCACTTCCCTCAGTCAGAGAGGAGCGCAGTCGAACGGTCGTCTGGTGGTCGTGGGTTCAGTATCCGCGCGCCTCCGGCGCGCGGTTCCCTCGTCGCGGAGCAGCGCTCCGCGACGAGCAGTTTTTTGCCCACGTTTTTGCGAGCGGGGTGCGCGGAGCGCACCCCCCAAACTAAAAAGATGGTTAGTCGTCAGCTTCGGCTGTGGTACTGTTGCCGTCGCCCTCACCGCCGTCCAGTTCGCCGCCGCAGTGGGGGCACTGGTCGTGGCGGAGGGCGGCGGAGTGTTCCCGCACGTCCCGCATGACCTCGGAGATGCGGTCCTCGGCTTCGAGTTCCTCCTCGACGGAGAGTTCGACGCCCTCGACCTCCAGCAGGAACTTCGCGACCTCGGTGGCCTCGTACATCACGTCGTCGAGTTCCTCGGCGGTGAAGAAGTCACACATCGCGCCGTAGAGGAAGGTCGCGCCGGCCTTGCGGACCTTCTCCTCGAAGGCGGCGCGGGCCTGGTTGACCGCCTGGGGCGTGTAGGTGTCGGTCATGAACGGGACCAGTTCCGGCAGGTTCTCGCCGATCTTGGTCATCTCGACGCCGGTCTCGGTCCGGAAGTCCGCACAGAGCCGGGCGATGGCCCACTCGCGGGCGGTGATGTAGGTCCGGTCCCGGAGGAACTCGTTGGCCCGGTCGTAGGTGCCGCCCTCGATCTTCTTGAAGCGATCGTACTTCTGCACGTCATCAGGCACGGACGGTTGCGGGGAGGTACCCGCGGACTCGTCCTCGTCGGGCACGGACGGGTGGGCGGACTGGTTCGCCGGCGCGTCGGCGGCGTCGCCGTCTTCGGCTGGGGTCCCGTCGACGGCCGCGTCTGTGGACTGGTCCTCCGGCGGGGACTCCCGGGCGTCGTGGTCGTCGCCGGGCGCATCGTCGGCGTCGGACACGGGAGAATCGGGCATAGCAGGTGTCCGTGCCCCGGGCGAAAAAGCGTATCGGCGGCGTCGGTCGTGCGTCAGACATACACGGTTTCGGCCGTCCGAACCGCACAACTGGGTTGAGGGTTTTTCACCCGTCGGTGCGAGGACACGGGTATGAAAGTGTTGCTGGGCATCGGCGGCAGCGACGGATCGTTCGAGGCGCTCGCCGACACGGTCACGCGGGCCGAGGAGGCCGGTGACGAGGTGACCGTCGCCATCGTCGACCGCGACGACATCGCCCTCACACCCGACGAGATCGAGACCGAAGTCCGCGAGCAACTGGCCGAGACCGGAATGGATCCCGAAATCAGACAGCTCTCGGGCCACCCGGGCAGCCGGCTGGTCGAGGTCGCCGAGCAGGAACAGTTCGACCGTCTGGTCGTCGCCGGTGGCGAGCGGAGCCCGCTCGGGAAGATCAACTTCGACGAGACGCTCGAATTCGTCCTGTTGAACGCCGAAACGACGGTGACCCTCGTCAGATGACTCGGGAGTATCCCGACGAACCCGCCGGTGAGTTCCCGAGCCCGCCCGACACCGTCACCGACGGCGAGGGCCGCAAGCTCCGGTACCGCACCGGCAGCGACGACGACACCGAAGCGCTGGTCGAGATGTACCTCGACTTCGAGGCCGAGGACCGTGCCCAGGGGATCCCCCCGGTCCGTGAGGAGCCGATCCGCGACTGGCTCGACGTGTTGCTCTCCGACGACTGCCTGAACGTCGTGGCGCTGCACGACGACGGCCCGGTCGGCCACGCGACGCTCGTCCGCGACGAGGACGGGAGCTACGAACTGGCGATCTTCGTCGTCCGACCCTATCAGGGCGCAGGTATCGGCACCGAACTGCTCGAACACCTGCTCGGGTACGCACAGGACGAGGGCGTCGAACGCGTCTGGCTCACCGTCGAACGCTGGAACGACCCCGCCATCGCGGTCTACAAGAAGGTCGGCTTCGACATGATCAGCACCGAGAGTTTCGAGCTGGAGATGGCGATCCGCCTAAAATAGGTCCACGTCGTCCGGATCGGGTTCCTCGTCGGATTCGTCGAGCCACGGCGGCGTCCCGTTGGGATCGGTCGCGGCCTCGGTCGTCGACGCCCGTTCCCCATCGAGTCCGGGATCTATCGGGTCGTCGGTCTCGGCCTCGGGTTCCGCCGGTTCGGGCTCGGGCGGTTCCAGCGTGGACTCGTCGGGGTCCTGTCCCTTCCCGTCCGTGATCGGTTCCGCCTCGGCGGTCTGTGAGCCGGTCAGCGGGACGCTGGGATCGACGGTGATCTCGCCGTCGACGATGATCCCCTCCTCGACGGTCCCCCAGTGGCGCTGGACGTACTCGTGGAAGTTCCCGTGTTCGCGGGGCGTGTAGTTGTAGACGAGGTCCTCGAACGGCGAGGCCTCCACGTACGTCGGGAACCAGCCCTCGTAATCCTCGAAGTACGTTAGCGCCTCCGAGTACCCCTTCCCGGACTTGCCGGGCGTGGCCTCCTCCCGGACCCAGTCGATCTGCTGCCGGTTGAGCCCGAACTCGGCCAGCGTCTCCGGGGAGACCCGCGGGGTTCGGAAGAAGTTGATCGTCGAACACTGGTCGATGATCGTGCGGCGTTCGTTCTCCTGGCCCACGTCCCGGTCTGCGGACTGCTGGATGAACTCCCGTGGCGACTGGCTGATGAACCACAGTGCGGCGTCGTACCGGGCCCACTCCCGGGCGGCCTTCTGGAGCCAGCGGGTCATCTCCTCGGAGTGGAACAGGACGTGGGCCTCGTCGATCATGAAGACGAGTTTGCCACGAGTCCGCTTGGCCTTCTGTGCGACCTGCCCGAGCATGAGCTGGAGCATGATCGACTTCTCGGCGTCGCTGGCGTCCCGGAGTTGCTGGAGGTCCAGATAGGCCATGTCCACGTCGGGGTTCATGATCCCCGCGCCGGTTTCGAGGTGGTGGTACTTCCCGCCCTCCTTGAACCCCGAGAGCTTGTCCAGCAGGTCGCTGACCCGCTCGACTTTCTGCTCGATCTCGGCGGCGTGTTCGGTGTGGGTGTAGGACTCGGGGTTCTCCAGCATGTCCCCCAGCGTGTCGATGAAGTCCTCGATGGTCGGGCTCTCGCGGGCGTGGCTGTCCAGATCGTCCTGGTAGATGCCCGCGCGGTTGTAGGTGCCCTCCAGCCCTTCCTCGATGGTGGCGACGTAGTTGCCGGGATCGATCCCCTGTGAACGGAGGATGCCGGCGAAAAACTGCGTGGCCTCCTCGATCTTCATGCGGTAGGGGTCGACGCGGCCGCCGGCGGACTCCCGGACGTGGTCGGGCAACGGCTGGATGTCCAGCGGGTTGATCGTCTGAGTCCCGTCGACGACGATGTGCTCGCCGCCCAGCAGTTTCGTGATCCCGTCGAACCCGCTCTGGGTGTCACAGAGGATCAGCGTGTGGTCCTCGCTCTGGAGGTACCACCGCGCCGCGGCCTTCGTCGAGGCGTAGGTCTTCCCACTCCGGGACTTCCCGATGGTGAGGATGTGTGGCGCGCTCTCCCGCTCGAAGGGGTCGGCCTTGAGCATCGCGCCGTTCTGCTTGTTGCGCCCCCAGTCCATCCCGGTCGGTTCGCGCACGTCGGTGCCACAGAAGGGGAAGGTCGCGCCGATGGCCCCGCCGGGGACCGAGGTGGTCTTGTCGATCTTCGAGGCCTCGGTGAAGGCGTCACGGCCGGTCGGCGCGCCGGACTGGAACGCCTCCAGCTGGCGGCTGGCCGGAACGACGGTGAAACAGTCCGCGGGCGAGGATTCGAGCGTGTCGCGGATCATCTCGGCGTCGTCGTCGAGCACCGAGCGCTTGGCGAACTCGACGTCGTCGAACTCCTCGATAGCCGACTCGGCGCGTCTGAGCGCGGCCTCGGTGTCGGCTCTGACGGTGACGTAGCCCGCGAAGTCCCACGGCTGGGTCCGGGTCGTCCGCAGGAGTTCGCGGTACTTCACGTAAGCGTCCACGTCGCGGTCGACGTCCGCGGCCGACACGTCGGAACTCTCGCGGCGCTCGTGGCCCTCGGACTCGATGTCGGCGATGACCTGTTCGAGTTCCGCGATCTTCATGCGCTTGTCGCTGGCCCCGACGTGGAAGCACACGTCCACGTCGACGCCCCGGAGCGTGAACAGGTCGCGGAGGAACAATGACTGGGGCTCGACGGGCCACTCCGCGATCCAGAAGGTCCGGCAGAACTCGTCGCCCACCTCGACGTAGTCGCCGTGCACGTCGAGTTCGTCGGGCGCGAACAGTTCGTCCATGCGGGCCTGCTGGGCCTCTGACAGTTCCTCCTCCTCGATGGCCCGGATCAGGTTCTCGCTGGGCACGGCGTCCTGCCCGGTCCAGTACTCGCTGAGGAGTTCGATGTGTTCCCGGACCCCGATCCGGGCGGCGTTCAGGCCCGTGATACCGTCGATGGCCCCCTCGACTGTCGAGAGCCGATCCAGTAGCGTCGCGTACTGGCGCTTGTCGGCCGATTCGGGGTCGACGCTCGAAAGTGGGTTGAGCATGTCCCAGACGCTCACGTCGCCCGGGGACTGCACGTCGCCGGGCGTGACCTCGACGACGACGTAGTAGCGCCAGTCGTTGGCGGCCCACTGGGGTCGGTCGGTCTCGCGGTACCAGTCGGCCACGTCGTCCAGCAGTTCCCGTTTGTACATCGCGGTCTGGAAGTCCTCGTCGAGCCGGTCGGCGCTGCCCGCGCGCTGTTCGTACTGCCCGACGACGTCCTCGGCGTCGTACTCGCCGGTCGTCGCGAACAGCTTGACGTCGAAGTCCTTGATCTGCTCGTCGACGACGCTGGACAGCTGTGCCGCGAGCCCGTCGAGTTCGCGCTCCGACCCGAGCGCGGCGTTGGTCGGATCGACCCGGACCACCCCGACGTAGCGGCCGTCGTCCATCTTGGCGGTCCCCTCGGGCTGGAACCCGCGAACCCCGGGGATCGACCGGCCGACGACGTCCTCGTGCTCCCAGGGGAGCGTCCGCGAGCGCCAGAGCGACCGGAACCACGCCTCGACGCGCCCACGGGGCGAGGAGTACCAGTCGGTCGTGATTTTGGCCGCCGTCGCAACGAAGGTGAGGGCGCCGGCGGCGATCAGCGCGGGGAAAAAGAGGCTCCACGCGTCGGACATCAGCGCCATGAGCGCGACGAGCGCGAGACCGGCGGCTGGCAGGTACAGCAACAGGTCCGATGTCGTCAGTGGACCGATGATCTCGATCGACGTGTCGATGTAGGGCGGGATCAGCTGACTCGGGTCCCGCGTACTCCGCTGTTCGCGTCTCTCGTCGTTCGGTCGTGGCAGATCGTTCGACATCGGTACTTACCTCCTGTCCTCCGTATCGCCGCCGTCCGCTCGCCGGTCGGGCCGTCCGTCCGAGCCCCGCGGGAGCCCGCGTTCGCCGTCGGCACGGCCCGACTCCAGCTTGCCGGCCCGGCGGTTCGGCAATCCGTTCGACCCGCGGTTGGCCGGCCCGACCCGCTCGACACCGCCGTCGGGACTGCGCCGGAGCGACTGGTTGAACTTCCGGCGAACGTTCCCCAGTCGCTCCTGGTAGCGTTTGTCTTCCCGGCCCTTCTCCCGGAGTTCGTGCAGCCCGAAGATCAGCAGCGTCCGCGGAATCATCTTCGTCAACACGGTGTAGGGCAAGAGCAGGAAGGCGACGGTGATGCCCACCGTGGCGGCCACCTCGTTGGCGACCGGCGTTCCGAACTGGAACTGCACGAGAAAGCGGAAGATCGTCGCCTGCAGGAGCTTGATGACGACGAGCGACCCCATGAACGCCAGTGCGATCTTCCCGGCCGAGCGGGCCATCGTCGACCGGTATGCCATCAGCACCCACATCGCCGGCCACACCGCCGCACAGACGAACGCGAGGATGTACTGGACGTACAGCACGCCCAGCGCCGTCGTCAGGAAGAGCCCCTTCGCCCCGCCCAGCACCGCACCGAGGACGCGTTTGTCGACCTCGGCGTTGCGCAACACCGGCTGGTACTGGTCGTAACTGGGCGCGATCATCCGGACGACCGTATCCGCCAGGTGATAGCAGAATGCGATGATGATCCAGCCGACCAGAATCATCACGAACCCGCGCACGAACCGCTTCGCGGTCCCACGGTCGGGCTTACGGTTGCCTTTCCCCATGGCGAGCATCAGCGCCGGCAACAGGCCCGCGAATCCGAGGAACCCGAAGACCCAGTGGTACGTCTGGGTCGTCACCCACCGCTGTCCTTCCGTGGTGTCGCCGGTGGGGTTCAGCCAGCTGACCGGCGACGCCGGCTCACCCGGGGCCGGGATACCGAACACGATGCCTTCCTCCTGGAACTGCGCGACGACCTCACCGGCGTCCTCGGCGAAGCCGTTCAACAGCGAGATGACCGCACCCTCGACCGCGTCCTGGGCGACCGTGCCGAGGTCGATGCCGAAGAAGCTACTGTCGCCACCGCTGCCGTCACCACCGCCGCCGCTCGTGTCGTTACCGTCGTCGACCCCGGCACCGAAGTCGATTTGGCCGTCGGTAGCGTTGCCGTCCGTGTCGTTCCCGGTACTGTTGTCGGTCTGCAGCGCGACCCCGCCGTCGACGGCCGCCGTGGCACCCCCATCTGTCGCGGTAGTCGCCGTCCCGGCCGCGGCCGACACTGGACCCGTAAGCACCGTACAGAGCGCCAGCACGAGCAGGATACGTTGTTTCATGGATTCGACACTTCCGACACTGCGAGTGGTGATGTGACTGTGCGATCGTCCGGAGGCGACCCCCCGTGTGCGTGACGCCGGCTCGCCGGGCACCGTCGCAGGTCCCCGGTCGGGGCGGAGAACACTCCTCGACCGCCCTCAGAACGGCAGGCTCGCCGCGGTCGTGAGGATCGCGCCACCGCCGATGGCGTCGATGAGGCAACTCGAGATGCCCAGGTTCAGGACGTTGTCCAGCAGCGCCACGAACAGCGGCGGGACGAACGCGCCCGCCGCCGTCTTCCCCGCGCCAGCCAGTGCCTGTTTCCCCTCGAACTGTTGCTGTGCGCGCGAGGAGCCGAGCTTGTTGAACGCGACCGTCCCCTGGATGACCGCTTTCACCAGCAGGAACAGCGAGATGGCCGCGACGCCGAACGCGATCAGCGGCGCGATGGGCGGCGCACCGTCGCCACACAGCACGCTGTTGACGTTGGAAACGCCGTTCTGTGCCGCCGCGGGCATGACGAATGCCATCGCGGTGAGGCGCAACATCACCACTCCGAGGAGCGCCGATGCGATCACGACGAGGATCGCCAGCAGGCGACTCGCCCACGGCGAGAGCGCGAACAGCTGCCGGTCGAGTTCCAGCCAGAGAGTCGCGACCGGCTCGCCGAGCCGGGTCCGCACGCTGTCGGCTGTCATCTCAGGCACCCCCCAGAGCGCCCGTTGTGTGCTTTCCACTCAGTACTGACTACGGCCTGTGCTACGTGTTGCGTTGCTTGCTTCCCCATATGCTAAACCCCCCTTAGCATATCCGGATCGATATCCGGTATATGTCATATGGTTGCTGAGGAGTAGCATAAACGTTGGGGTCGTTTGTCGAACCTACGCAGAAGGAGTGTCTATAGCGCTCCCGAAACCGCCCGTCCGCTGCCGGTTCGATCCACCGCCCGATCCGGAACGGGACTCGATGCACGGGTACAGAAACGGCGCCAAACACATTGACTATCCAATATTTCTGGAGGCCGTACTGTGTCTGTCAGTCACACGGAGAGGACGGGCTGGCTGGCGTACTGGAGGACGTACTCGGCGGCTTTTCCGAGGACTTCGTCGGGGTCGCCCGACACTGGTTCACGCGGGACCACGAGGAAGTCGGCGTCGACGGCGTCGGCGGTGTCGAGGATGACGCTCCCGGGGTGGTGGGTGAGCTGGGTCGTGACGAACCCCAGCGCCATCGAGTGACCCATCGAGATGTCGTGGTCGGCCGCGAGCTGGTCGACGGTCGCCATGAACTCCTCGGTGTCGGCAGCCACGGTATCGCCTTCGAGTTCGCCCGATTCCAGACTTCGGACGACCGATTCCTCGAGAACGTACAGTGCGTGGACGTCCGCGCCGTACCGCTCGGCCACGGCGACGGCGTACTCGGCGGCTTCCAGTGACTCCTCGCTCCCGTCCAGCGGGGCGAGGACCTGGTCGAACTCGACGGCTGCCATGATCCACCGTCCGCCCGGCAGGGGGAAAAAGGCACCGAGCGGCCGGTTGGACGCGTCGGGCATTTTATGACGGCGCGAGCGGTAGCGCCCGGTAATGTTCGACACCGTGGTGATCGCGACGGACGGCTCCGAGAGCGTCGAGCGGGCCGTCACCGTCGCGCTGGACCTGGCGGCGAAGTTCGACGCCGAGGTCCACGCGCTGTACGTGATCGATGGCAGCGACGTGGAGGGGTCGCCCGAACAGGTGCGGGCGGAGCTACGCGACGCGCTCGAAGACGCGGGCGAGGAGGCACTCGAGAGCATCGTCGACCACGCCGACCGCGAGGTCAACACCGCCGTCCGGGAGGGGAAACCGGTCACCGAGATCTGCCGATACGTCACCGACTTCGACGCGGACGTGATCGCGATGGGGACCCGCGGCCGCCACGGCGAACACTCCTTTCTACTGGGCAGCGTCGCCGAGGGTGTCGTCCGCAGGTGCCCCACTCCCGTGTTGACCGTCCGCCAGCTCGACGCCGACGAGGAGTCCAGGGCCGAGACGCCCGCCTGACGGGCGACCGTGCCCTTCTTGACGCCCGCCGCGCTGGGGGTGGTATGGACGACTGGCTCATCGACGACGAGCGGCTCTCTCTCACCCGGAAGTCACTGCTCCCCGGCGAGGGATTCTTCCACCCGGACTCGGTCGCCGAGGCCGAACAGGAACGCGAGGCACGCGAAGCGCTCGCCGACGCCCCCGCCGTGGTGATCGCCGACCCCGACGCCGACGGCCTGGCCTGCGTGGCCCTGCTCCGGGAACTGGTCGCCGAGGCCGCACTGATCCCGGCCGGCCCGCGCGACATCGCGACCGCCCTCGAATACGTCGCCGAGTACGCCGAACCCGGGATTCCGGTGTTCGTCTGTGACCTCTGTCCCGACGCCGAGACTGACCTGGAACACCTCGAACTGGTCGCCGACCGCGCCAGCGAGATCCACTGGTTCGACCACCACCAGTGGGACGCGGACGTGGGCGCACGCGTGGACGACCTCGTGACTCGCCGCGTCGTCGGCGAGTCCGACGAGGAGTGTTCGGCCGACGTGGTCGCGCGCTCGCTCGACGCCGACGTGCCCGAGTACCTCGCCGAACTCGCGGTCGTCACCCGCGACCACGACCTCTGGCTCCGCGAGGACCCCCGGAGCGACGATCTGGCCGACTACGCCTACTGGGCCGACCCCGAGGAGTATATCGAGACCGTCCGCGAACACGGCGCTGACCTCCCCGAGGAAGTCGAGGAGTTCCTCGCCGAGCAGCGCGTCGAGAAGGAGGCGCTCGTCGAGCGGGCCGTCGACCGCGCGGAGATCCACGAGATCGGCGACTGGACCGTCGGCGTCACCTACGGCCGCTGTTCCCAGAACGAGGTCGCCGAAGCCCTCCGCCAGCAGGGCACCGACGCCGCCGTCATCGTCAAACCCGCCGGGAGCGCCAGCATCCGCGGCACCGACGCGTTCGAGCGCGCCCACGAAGTCGCCGCGAAGGTCAACGGCGGCGGCCACCCCAAGGCCGCCGGCTGTAAGCCAGATATCTACGACGACATGCTGGACTACGCCAACCACTGGACGACTCGGGGTGCGGTCGCTCGGCAGGTCATCGTCGAGGCCTTCCACGACGTGAAACGCGAGGCGGACGCCGAGGACGAGTAGCTCAGTCCTCGGCGACCCACTTCTCGGAGTAGGTCGTGTCGCAGTCACACCGCGCGTAGGCGTGGATCACGTCCCCCTCGGCGTAGAGCCCGCCGACCTCCTCGTTCTGTTCCTCGGCGAACGCGAAGACGAAGCGGGCGTGGTGATCACCGTCCTCGTCGGCGTCGTCTCGCGGTTCGCTCCGCTCGCCGCTCGATACGTCCGCGGAACTGCGTTCCGCACTCTCGGGACAGACCCCGCCGATACAGCCGCGGTCGATCTCGCCTTCGTTGTCCATCGCGGACTGGGCCAGCGTCATCGGATCGACGCCGACCGCCCGCTGGAAGGCCGACCGGCCCTCTTTGCCGGGGAGGATCAACACCACGCCACCATCGACGCTCTCGCCGACCTTCGCGAGGCGGTCCATCCCATCGACGGCGCGCTCGTCGAAGTACAGCAACACGTCGTCGGGGCGCTCGCCCGCTAAAAATTGCTCCCGTTTCTCGTCCATGCCCGCTCTCGCGCGCGTGGACACTAAAGGAGCGCGAAGGGGAGTCGTGGTGGTCAGCGTTCCGGGGGTACGTGTCGTCTCTCGCGGTGGCGCGCGCCGTCGAGCGATCGATCGACCGCGAGGGTGCGAGACGGACGCGCGAGGGATGAGCGAACGACCGACGGGAGTGAGCGAATCGGCTGGGGGGTGTGGGTCGCGATAGCCGTCGCGGGACGGGTGGTCCCAGCATCCGCGCGCCGCAGGCGCGCGGTTCTCGGGATTCGCGCCGTCGGCGCGAATCCCGTGTTTTTCCCCACGTTTTTGCGCAGGGGGACCGCCTACGGCGACCCCCCTGACGGAAAAAGTGGGTTTTAGATAGTGAGGAAACTGCTCACCATCGACTTCGTGAAGATGGCGATGATGGCACCGAGCCAGGTCAGGATCACGAAGTGCATGTAGGCGTTGAGCTTGTGCCCGCCGTCGGTCTCGCGGATCATCAGCGAGGACAGCAGGGCGTTGAACACGATGACGACGATCAGGAGGAACTCGATCAGCGGGATGTTGTAGACGCTGGTGTTGATCAGGGAGTTGACGTTGAACTCGGAGGCGGTCGTCAGGTCCAGGCTCATGCTGGCGAGGATGTTGACGACCTGCAGGCCGATGAAGAAGGCGAAGGTCGCGGCCGCCGAGATCCCGTACAGCAGGCCGATCAGCGTCGTCGCGGCCTGGGACCGGCGCTGGCGCAACTGGAGGACGACGTTCATGTTCTCGGAGATGAGTTCTCCGAGCTGTTTGGGCGAGCCACCCATCTCCCGCCCGATGAGGAACATCTCGGAGAACTTCTGGATCAGGTAGGAGCGACAGTCGGCCGTGAAGTACCGCCAGGCCGAGGAGGGCTCGATCCGCATGTTCAACCGCTTGTAGAGGTCGTCGATGTTCCCGGTGATCGCACCGAAGTCTTTCTTCCGGAGCGTCGAGAGGACCATCGAGGTGGTCGACTGCTTGGCCCCCTCGGCGGCACCGAGCGCGCGGATGAAGGAGGGGAACTCGTCGTCACGCGCGGCGATCCGTTTCTCGACGCGGCGCACGTAGAGGCCGGGGATCAAAAGCGGCGTGACCGGGACGGCCACGTAGAGCGGAAGCGGGATCGAGGACAGCGGCAGGATCATTTCGAGGGTGATCGGACTGATACCGAACATCCCACCCAGCGAGACGATCGCCAGCACGAAGGTTAACGAGACGCCCGTGGCGAAGACGGCGATCAGTTTCGTGTCGAGTTCGGTCGTGATCTCCTCGGGCTGGTACCACAGCGGGTCGGTGGGAGCCATCGTCCGGATGACGAGGTAGAACCCCGTCTGGACGAAGATGAAGAGGAGAATGACGGCGCTGACGGTCATCGTCGGGTTCGTCCCGGTCAGGATCGGCAGGACGACCGAAAACACCAGCGCGAACGTCATCGAGAGGATCATCGACATGTACAGGTCCTTCATGACCTCCAGATTCTCCAGGGAGCCGGTGTAGACGGTCTCGTAGTTCTGCATCACCTGCTCTTGTTCGGAGAGGAGGAAGTCTTCGAGGGGCTGGCCGGCACCCAGCGTGTAGGCGAGCCGGTCGAAAAAGTCCGCCAGGGCGTCGCTGGGAACCTGTCTGGCCCGACGGCGCAGCGCGTCGTCGAGGCTCTGGTTCCAGGTGTCGACCAGCTGGACGACCCGACGCATCTCCTGGGCCAGGGCCCCGTACTCCTCTTCCTCGGCCAGGGCCCGGAACACTTCCATGCGGTCGATCCGGGTGGTCGACAGCACGGTCATGTGCGTGATCACCAGGTGGAGCCGGTTGTTCAGCGCTTTCTTCTCCTGTGAGAGGAGGATCTTCGGGTAAAAGAGGGCGGCCCCGAACAGCAGGAGTCCCAGCAAGGGGACCGGCACCCGAACGAACGTCGGCGCGTTGATCAGGAGTGCGCCGACGACGGTCAGGAGCATGAAGCCGGTCGCCGGCAGCAGGATGACCAGCATGTACCGCCGCATCGGGACGTGCATCTGCTGATACGACTCCAGCAGGTCGTCGAGGACACTGGCGACCGAGAGTCTGAGTTCTTCGACGGTGCTGGTCGATTCCTTCGAGGCCATGGTCAGGTCTCGCGGTGGATGTCGAAGGGGAGGCCCTCGATCCCATCACGCTGGAAGTCGGCGATCAGCTCGTTGACCTCGTGGTACCCCAGCACGCCCTCCTGAATGGCGCGCTCGATGATCTTCGCCCGGAAGTCCAGATCGTCGTAGATCTTCCGGGTGTCCTCGTAGCCCAGCAGCGTCGCGATCTGCTCTTCGAGGACGTATGAGTTGTTCATCCCTTGGAAGACGATTTCGTCCTCGACGGGGTCCCAGTAGAACGCCTGCCGGGTGACGACCCCGTCCATCTCCTTGGAGTAGCCCTCGATCTCCTGGACGGAGGTCACCCGACGGAGGACCTCGTCGCCCTGCTTGACACGGTTCTGGAACAGCGCCACGTCGGCCACGTCCATGAACGTCTCGGGAACGTTGATCGGGTCACTGGTGAACCGCTGGATCATACTGACGATGTCGCTGGCGTGGAAGGTCAGCATCACGGGGTGGCCGGTCTGGGCCGCCTGGAACGCCATTCGACCCTCCGCCCCACGGACCTCGCCGAGGACGATGTAGTCGGGACGCGAACGCAGGGCGGCCGCCACCAGGTCGAACATGTCGACCCCGGTGCCTTCCTCCTCGCCTTCACGCGTGAGGAGTTGCTGCCAGGTGTCGTGGGGCGGGATGACCTCCGCGGTGTCCTCCGCGGTGTAGATCTTGGCGTCTCGGGGGATGAACGCGAAGGCTGCGTTCAGCGTCGTGGTCTTCCCCGAGGCCGTCTCCCCGACGACGAACACCGTCTGCTCGTTCTCCAGGCAGAGCCACAGATACGCGGCCAGCCGCGGACTGAGCGTGCCCCACTTGGTGATCTGGAACATCGACAGCGGCGTCTCGTCGCCCTGCCGGATGGTGAGGCTCGGCCCTTTGAGGCTCACGTCGTCGGAGTAGATGAGGTTCAGACGCGACCCGTCCGGGAGGGTGGAGTCGACGATGGGGTCCGAGTCGGAGACTGGGTCGCCGATCCGTTCGCCCATGTTCCGGAGCCACTGGTCGAACTCTTCGGGTTCGCCGAAGTCGACCGTCGTCTCCAGCATGCTGTAGACGGCGTGGTCGACGTAGGTCTCGTGGGGGCCGATGACGTGGATGTCCTCGTTGGCCGGGTCGCGCATGATCGGTTCCAGCGGGCCCAGGCCGACGATATCGCGGTTGAGGATGTAGCGGATGTCCTCGTAGGTCTCCCGGGACACCTCGACTTTCCCCATGTCGACGACCGAGGAGAGTTTGCTCATCACGCCGGCGTCTTCCTCGTCTTTGATCCGGGTGGTCTCCTGGAGCAGCTCCTCGATGCGGTCGTCGTACTCGGCCTCGTCGGTCGGGGCGGGTTTCGTCACCGACTTCTGGAGGAGTTTGTCGCGGACGTTCTGGTAGACAGTCGCCTCGGTCTCGTCGAGTTCCGGTTCGATGGCGTAATACTTGGTATCCTGGCCCACGTCGCCGTAGATGTGGACGAAGATGGGGCCACCGACCGGGTAGAGGACGTTCGGCCGGTCGGTCTCGTACTCGTCGTCGGCCTCGTCGATGAGCAGCGGGAACTCGCCCGTGATCTGCTTGAACTTCTTCAGGTGGTCCTGCAGATGCCGACGCCTGGCGGCGTACTGCCTGAGTTCGTCCGACGGCTGGGCGGTTCCGTGTTCAGTCATGGTTATGCGACGCTGCGGCTCTCGATCACGATGCCGGTCCCCGACCGCACGGAATACCCGATGGAGTCACCGACCTGTTCACCCATCCCGGCGAACCGCTTCACCGAGATCTGCCGGCGCACGTCGTTGCCGACCTCGACCATCTCGAGTTCGAGGAACACGTCGGCGATGGAGCGGAACGGGCCGATGGCTTCCTCGTCCAGCGTCGAGGGGTCGACAGTGAGGACGATCACCTTCCCCCGGGAGATCACGTCCCGGAAGAAGCCGATGATCTCCAGTGCGGCCTGGCGTTCCTCGTTCTGTCGGACCAGCGCCTCGAACTTGGGGTCGTTCCGGAGGATCGAGTCGAACGTGTCGATGATGATCACGTCGGTGCCCCACATCACTTCGGCCTCCATCAGACGCTTGAGCAGTTCCTTGCGGTCGCCCTCCTCCTCCTCGCCGCCGGTCAGCGTGTTCGTGTCGCCGATGTCGGCGTGGAGGAACAGACAGTTCTCCTGCAGGAGGTGATCGACCATGTCGTAGGACAGCGAGTGCATCTGGTCGAGGAAACTCCCGACGGTGAGTTCCGTCGACAGCATCGTCACCGAGTGGCCCTCCTCACAGAGTCCGTAGGTGAACCGCTGGCTCATGGCGCTCTTCCCGGCCCCGTAGTCGCCCTCGACGAGGACGATGCTGCCGGGCGGGATGCCGCCGCCGAGTTCCTTGTTGAGCCGGTCGTGATCCGTCAGGCCGAGCGAGTAGAGATCTTGTGTTGCGATACTCATATGCGGAACCTAAACACCTCCTCGTCTTCGTTGATGATGACCTTCACGCGGTGGTCACCAGTCGTGAGCCCGCCGCCGTCGTTCGGACTGATCTCCAGTCGAACCACGTCGCCGGGCCCCCAGCCGTCGGCCCCGTCGAGGATGGTCACCGTCACGTCGGTCTCGTACTGGCCGTCGACCAGCACGTCGATGGCTTCGGATTCGGATCGTAACTCCCGTGAGCCAGTATTTTTGACGTAGAGGGTGATGTTCTCCGTCGTCTCGTCGTAGACCGCGGCCGAGCCGCTGTCGCTGATCACTTCGATGTCAGTGCGAACGTTCTCACTGACCGATATTCCGCGGTCGTCGATGGCCTGGCTCACCTGACTGATGCTATCGGTGAACACGCCAGCGACGCTCGCGGCGATCATGATGGAGGCGATGAACAGTATCATGTGTGACACAGAGACGCTCGCCATCAGTCACGCACCTCCGTCAGCATGCTGACCCCCCGGTGATCGCACGAGTGCCAGCGACGCCCGGGCCAGTGACGACCTTGACGCGCTCCGGCGTCCCGTCGACGGAGACGTTGAGCGACAGACGTTCGGTCGGGAACCAGTCGCTGGTGTTCTCGTCGCCGGCGACGGTGGTCTCGGATTGCCAGCCCGTTCGGTAGACCCCGTCGACCAGCACGTCCGTGTCGCCAATGCCCAGCGTGGTCTGGCCTTCGTTGGTGGCGTTGACCTGGACGGTACAGGGCGTCGTGTCGATCACGTCGGCCGCCGTGACGGTGATCGCCGTCTCCTGCACACTTTTGAAGCGCTCGTTCTGGCCCTCGCTGGCCTCCCGGACGCGCTCGAAGGAGTTGGCCGAGGCGCTGTAGAACACGCCGAACGCGAGAAGCGCGCCGACGACGATCACGGCGAACGACGAGGTCACACTGATACCCATCTCAGTTCACCTCCGCCGTCCGGGCGACGCCGTTGCCGGTGACGACGGTCACCCGCGCCGGCACCTCGCTCGTCCGAACCGTGATATTGAGCTGTTCGCCCGGCAGCCACAGCCACGTATCTTTGTGCCCGGCGACGGTCGCCGAGGCTTGCCAGTCGGTCACGTACTCGTTTTCGATCAGGAAATCGGTCGCGTTGAGCCCGACCGCGGTCGCGCCGGTGTTCTCGACGAGCACCGTGAGCCGGTCGTTGGTGCCGGTGTACTCCGCGGACGTGACGTTGATCGCGGTGTTCTCGGTCTCGAGGGCGTCGTTGGTCCGGGCGTCCTGTGCGTCGGAGACACGCTCGTAGCCGTCGGAGACGGCACCGTAGAGGATGCCGAAGCCGATGAACATCCCGGCGAAGATGATCGCCGCCGAGCCGCTAACGCTGAAGCCCATCACCACCACCTCCACGGGCCAACAGTCGCATGGCCGCCCCGTTGGCGGCGTCCTCGCCCAGTTGGCTGATGTAGCGGAGACTCTGGGTGTGGTGATCGATCGTCAGCGATCCACCCGACCCGCCGCCGTCGTAGCCCGACAGGAACGACCGCAACTCCCCGGCGACCGACTCGCTCACCCAGTCGATTCGCTCGTAGTACTGGATGGCTTCGGCCGTCTCGCGCACGTCCGACTCCCCGACGAGGTACTCCAGCCACTCCATGACGATCAGATCGGCCGCGTACCCGTCCGGAAGCGTCCGCAGGTAGGGCTTGCCCGGCCCGTCGTCCGTCGCGGCCCCGTCCGTCTCGGCCGTACTCGCCTGATCCGTCGCGGGTGCGTCGGGCGTCGTGGCCGCGGGCTCGGGTTCAGGTTCGGGTTCCGGTTCGGACTCCGAGTCCACCGCCGGTTCCGGGTCCGGGTCCATCGCGGATTCGGCCTCGACGTTCGGTTCGGGCTCGGGTTCGGCCTCGACGGCCATTGCACCGCCCCCGTCGGCCGCGTCGTCGGCGTCCTCACCGGCTTCGCCGTCGTCGCCGGCAGACGGAAGGACGTCGTCGACATCCGTCGACTCCACCACGTCGCCGTCCGCGTCGTCGGCGTCGTCGAGATCGTCCTCCAGGTCGCCGAACCCGTCGTCGTCGGCTCCGTCCGCGAACCCGTCGTCGAAGTCGTCGCCGTCGTCCTCGAGGTCGTCGGCGGGTTCGACCACGGGCTCGTCGTCGGCCCCCTCCTCAGCGGCGTCGTCGGGCGCTTCGCCTTCGGCCCAGTCGGCGTCGCCGGACTCGTACTCCTGTTTGAGTTCCTGGAAGGACTTCCCGCCGTCGCCGTCACCGCCGTCGTCCAGGTCGTCACCACCGTCGTCGAGGTCATCGAAATCGTCGCCGCCGTCGTCGAAGTCGTCCATGTCACCGAAATCGTCCATGTCGTCGCCGCCGTCGTCGAAATCGTCGTCACCGTCGTCGTCGAACTCGTCGAAATCGTCGTCGAACTCGCCCATGTCGTCGCCACCGCCATCGTCACCGTCGTCGACCACGTCGCTGACGCCGCCGAAGTCGTCGCCGACGTCCTCCACGCTGTCGTCGCCCTCGTCCTCGACGAGGTCTTCGTCGAAAAAGCCCTCGGCGTCGGCGTTGGCGATCTCGTCGTCGATCTCCTCGTCGTCACCGTCGTCGTCGTCGTCGCTGAACAGACCGAAACTGCCCTCCTCGAAGCCGCCGCCACCGGCACCCCCCTGAATGTCGTCGGCGAAGGGGTTGACACCGCGGGTAACCATCTCGTAGATGTCGAGCAGTTTCCGGATATTCTCGTCGAGGTCCTGGACCTGCTCGCCGATCTGTTCGTTCTCGTTGCGGACGGTGTTGACCGTCGACTGGAGACTGCCGACTTCGTTTTCGAGTTCGTCAAGCCGGTTCTCCAGCTCGTCGGTGGCCGGACCGCCACCGCCACCACCGTCCATGTCGCCGAATCCGTCGCCGCCGTCGTCGTCGAACCCGCCCAGGTCGTCGTCGCCGCCGAGACCGCCCAAGTCGTCGAGGTCGTCGCCGCCCTCGTCGGCCATTAGGCCGCCGTCCTCACCCATGTCACCACCCATGTCGTCGCCCATATCACCGCCGAGATCGCCGTCCTCGTCCTCGTCGGAGAGTATCGAGTCGAAGACGTTTTTGATACTCATTCCGACCACGCCGCTGGCCAAGAGCGCCACCAGCGGGGCCAGTCCCTCCGGGACCAGCCCCTCACCGCCGGCGGCGAGCACGAGCGCGACCGGGCCCGCGGCGAGACTACTCATCACTGGCAGTATTCGCTCCTTACGGTCTTCAACCTGTCGCTTATAGTATCATGAGTGATACTCGTCAGACGCTTCAACTGGAGATTTCGGGCGAATTAGCCGAAATCGGGTTTCAGACCTGGCTCCAGTCGATAGGTCGTCGTTCCCGGAATCGGCGACCCTGTTATCACCGATAGAAACATCCGTCGTTTAAGTACCCCCCGGAGATTCAGATCGTCTTGCTTCCCTTGTTGGCGCTTTTGACCGTGAGGTCACCGGAGGCCCCGTCCAGACGGAGCGAGCGGCCGTGGTCGCCACCCACGTCTTCGCTGACGAGGGGGACACCGAGATCGTCGAGGGTCGACTCGACCTGTTCCATGTTCCGAACGCCGATGCCCGATCCGTTCTCCGAGAAGTCGAGCATGTCGCTGCCGCCGGCGACTTTCGCGTGGATGCTGTCGCGGTTCGCGCCGACGCGTTCCATCTCCAGCAACAGCGTCTCGATGCCGGTGTCGGCGTACTTGGCAGCGTTGGGATCCTCGACGCCGTCGGCCGACGGGAGCATCACGTGGACGAGGCCGGCGACGCCGGCCCCATGGTCGTACAGTGCGACGCCGAGACAGGACCCCAGACCGCTGGTCGTCAGTGTCGCGTCGCTGGTCGTCACCTCGTACTCCGCGATGCCGACCTTGACCCGCTCCTGTTCGGGACTGCTCGCCGTGCCCGTGCTACTGTCGTATACTTTCATTCGAAGATCGTTTCGACGTCCGGCTCGGTCTCGTCTTTCCGTGCGACGTCCAGTTCCTCGAGCGCCTGCCGTAGCTCCGCGTCGTCGGGGAGCGCGTGGATCTCACAGCCGAATTCGAGGTCGGCCGTCTGCATGTGGGACTCGATGATGAAGGCGTGTTCCTGGTGCTGGCCGACCTGGGCCGCCAGGGGGTCGATGATCGCTCGCCCCATATCGTGCACGACGCGGGGCGGCGTGTGATCGACGGACGTTTCCAGGACGTTCGCCCAGCCGTCGATGAAGCCGCTGGTCATGATGTTGCCCATCTCCTCGATAGCACTCTCGTGCATGTCGGTAAAACCCTCGCCCTCGGGCTCCATCGGCATCAGCGCCTCCGCGACGTTCATCGCCGACTCCTCGTCGAACAGGATCATCAGGTAGCCGCTGGGCGTCCCAGAGAACTCGACGGCGGTCCCGACGTAGGCCTTGTTGTCGACCTGTTTGGGCACGTCCTCGACGGGCGCGAAGCTGATCTGGGTCACCTCCGCGTCGGTCTCGATGCCGGTCATCTGCGTGACGTTGGCCGCCGCCGTCGCGGTCCCCTCCTTGGTCATCTCGTTGAACACGGAGAGTTTGTCGACCGGGACGGCGTCCTCGCCGGTCCCGCTGTCGGCCATCAGCTCGGTGAGCTGATCGTAGGCCGGCAGCATGTAGATGTAGAAGTACAGGTCCTCGCCCGGCCACTCGATGTGGCTCTTGAACACGAACACCTGCTCGTTCGGATCGTCCGCGGCCGGCAGCACGTCCGCGCCGGTCGCCTCGACGTACTCCGGGGGCGAGTGTTCGATGGTCGTCCCGAGGAAGTCGGCCCACCCGTCGATGAACCCGCTCATCATGATGTTGCCGAGCTCCTTGACGCTCGACTCGACCATCTCGTCGCCGGCCGCACCGCCCGGCAGTGCCTCGACGATCGGGCCAGTACAGGCCTCCTCGAAGACCAGCGTCGTGTCGCCGACCAGCGCCCCTTCGAGGTCGAACCCGATGCCGACCAGTTCCTGTCCGGCGAGTTCCTCGCCGATGTCGGCCCGGTCCATGAGCGTGATCTTGGTCACCTCCACCTCGGCCTGGATGCCCGTCATCTGGGCCAGCATGGCCGTCGCTTGCTGGGCTCCCTCGGCGGCGAGCTGGTTGAACGTCTCGAGCGACTGGATGTCTACTTCCATCCTACGCCCCGACTGCGTCCTCGATGGCCTCGATTACGCTGGGCTTCTGGAAGGGCTTGGTGATGTACCCGTCCGCACCGGCCTTGACCGCCTCTTTCATCTTCTCTTCCTGGCCGACGCTCGTACACATGATCACCGTCGCCTCCGGGTCACCGTTCTTGATCTCGTCGGTCGCCTCGATCCCGTCACGGATGGGCATCACGATGTCCATCATGACCAGATCCGGCCGCTCTTCTTTGTACACTTCGACTGCTTCGACGCCGTTCTCGACCTCGCCGACGATCCGGTGGTCTTCCTCCAGGATCTCCCGCAGCAGGTTCCGCATGAACTCCGAGTCGTCCGCGATCAGTACCTCTGACATTGTTACCGATTCGTACTGCGAATATCGGCATAAACCCTTCCGTCAGATTATCGTGTTTGAATACGGGCTACGCCGCGTGACGTGGACGTTCGGAGCCCGGAATGGATCTGGGGCGGGACGAAACGTTATCAAGTCTGCAGGCGTCGGCGTCAGTCTCGGACCGGCACGGTCGCCGTTCGCCGGTAGACGGTCCGACTCACCTCGAAGCTCTGGACCCGGACGACGACGGTCGCGTTGTAGCTCTCGTTGCGGATGCGCGCGTGCCGGAACGCGCGGTCGTCCATCCGGAGCGTGACGCGACCGTCGACGCGTTCGTCGAGCGGTTCCGTCACGGAGCGTTCGAAGTTCAGGGCCGGCACCCGCACGATGTAGAGCAATCGGGGCCGGTCCTCGACCTGTCGTACGTCGACGACCGCCGGGGGAACCCGGAGATAGGAGACGTTGGTCCCGAACCGACCGGGCGTGATCGCGAGGTCGGCGGTCGGGTCGCCGACGACCGACGCCTCGGCCGTGCCATCCCCGAGCTCGGCCGCACCGCGGGACTCCGGCGTGAGGTCGACGACGCCGACGAGCGGGCCCGAGAGGACGAGGACGACGAGGACGACGGCGGCGGTACCGAGCTGGAGTCGCCGGACCGACGGCACCGAGCGGTCAGCCATGCGTTGGCGGGGTCGGGAGCGTCACAGTTGGAGCCCCTCGTCTTCGCGGATCTCCTCGAGCAGATCGGCGATGGAGTCTTCGGGCGAGAGATCCGTCGATTCGAGCGTCCGAACGATGGCGTCGGGCGGATACCGGACCGGGACGTTCGCCTCCATCAGCAGGATGCCGAGTACCTCCTCGACGGGCGTGTTTCGGTCGATCTGCTGGGCGTACCACATGACGAGGCTCTCGAAGATGGTGACCACGTCGTTCGAGACCATCCGCTGCTGGGAGACCTCACCGTCGAACGCCGCGGTGATGTCGAACCCGTACCGGGAGTTCGCCGCACCCATATCGTCGGTGAGCCACTCGTGAACCGTTCGGGCCGTGAGTTCCGGTTCGGCATCGGGTTCGGACTCCGGTTCGGGTGGTGTCGGTGCCGACGGTGCGCCGGCCGGCTCGGGATCGGTGTCGGGTTCCGGCGGCACGGGCCGGTCGCTGGCCGTCTCCCCGTCGATCTGGCCGGCCGGCTCGGAGCCGGTGTCGGCGATGGGGTCGCCCGACGAGACGACGTAGCGGCCGTCGTCGAGTTCCTTGACCCGTTCGTCCTCGGCGATGTCGAGTTCCTCGGGTGAGAGGACGGGGCCCTCTTCGGGGTCACCGCCGGTCGGCTCCTCGTCTCGGCCCGGGGGCATGCTATAATCTGCCGTGACCGAGGGCAATAATTCCGTCGGTGGTGTCAGACGGCGTCCGTGGCGAACGGACCGAGATGTCTCTGGCCGGCGTGAAGAAAACGAAAAGTGTGTGACCGGATTACAGCGTGGCGGCCGTCTGCCCGCTCAGCGACTGGGGCACGGTGATCCGCACTGTCGAGGCCGAACTGTCTTCGGTCGCGACGTTGAGCGTGACCGAGTCACCCTCTTCCAGACGGTCCACCGCAGTGGTGGGCGTACCGTCCGTATCACCGAGATCAATGTTACTTGTCGCACCCAGCGTCATGACCAGCTCCATCCGGTCGTCGGGACTGTTGACGATCGTGCTGGAGCCGTCCTCGTCTTTGACCGGGTTGATGACGAAGTATCCGGCGTTGTTCCCTGCGCCATCCCTGGCTGCTTTCTCGGAGACGATGTTGTACACCCCGGAATCGTCGACCCACTGAATCGTCACGTCCCGCAGGTCGATGTCCGATGCACCGGGTGCCTTCGTCACCATCAGCGTCACTTTCCCGAGCGCTTCGTCTCTCGAGTCGACAGTCCCGTAATCGTCGTTGGTAATCGTCGCGTCGGCACCGTCCGTCTTCTCACCGGTCTTGGAGACGATGTCCAGACGGTTGGTGACCTGCTGACTCGATTGTTGGCCCGTCTCTTCTGACTGACTCTGCAGGAAGCCGGCCGTGTTGATCAGGACGCCCGCCGCGATCGCCGCGACCAGCACCATCGCGATGAACACGATGAGGGTCCCGATACCGACCTGGCCTCGGTCTTCGTCTTCTTTGAATATCTCGAACATGGCTATGTTACCTGTGCCCGAGCGACCGTCACGGCCGACCCGGACTCTACACGGACAGAATCAATTCTTGGTAATAAACCTGACCTGCCGATTATCGAGTCTGAAAACAACCGATTAGCCGGCGATTATAGAGATTTGTAACGCCAGTCTGGAGGATTTGGATATGATAATCGAGATTGGACTGCGATTTCATCGGTGATAATACCGTCTCCGTCTGGTGGTTCGGCTGCTGGAGGGCGCCGGGAGCTGCGATCACTCGTAGGTGACGAGGCTGTACATCACAAACAGGTACCCGAACGTCGTCAGGCCGCTGTTGACCAGCAACAGCCAGCGGGTCCCCGAGAAGTCGTTGATGAACGCACTGATCATCGTCGCGGCGGCACCGGCAACGGCCAGCGAGAAGCCCAGCGAGAGATGCAACATCGCCTGCCGTGACGTTTGCACGTACGCGCGTATGGCCATGCCGACCATCGTCAACCCGGCCACGACGAAGACCAGGGTGGAGGCGGCATAGAGGATTTCTACTGTCATCACAATCTGTCCCTACGACAATAGAGGGAGGACCTATACCTTAAATCCACCCTTGAAAATATCTATGCTGATAACTACCCGTTACAGCGGGGGCAAAAACCGCCCGACTGCAGCGCCCCTCGGTTCCCCCAGCGGATCGAATGCTGAAATCAACTCTCCGAGAGCGTCCGCCACGCCTCGTCGAGTTTGTTGGTGACTTCCGACCGTTCCTCGACGGCCACGGACAGCTCTCCCGAAAAGTCCACGGTAATCTCGTCGACGTTCCGGCGGTAGACCTTGATCCGTCGGCGGTCGTCCGAGAGGATGTTGTCGTGGAGTTCGAGCAGGTCGTGCTCGGTCAACTCGTCGATCCGCCGGTAACAGGTGGCGATGGGGATATCGAGTTCCTCGCTCAACCCCTGTGCCGACTGGGGCTCGTCGGTCGCCTCCAGGATCTCGGCACTGTACTTGTTTCCAAGCGTTCGTAGAATCTCAGCAGGTGGCATTGATTATCAGATAATGAATTTACCCAAGTATAAAATTGACGGGTCCAACGAACGATCGAAACGGCCCGATATCTGGAGTATCGCCGCCGATTTCAGATCCTCGTAACCGGACAGTAGTGGGTTACATCCGTTATCGAAGCAAATAACAAGTGGTAGAGCGACTCAGATCGGCGATTCGTCTTCACTCATCATCGAGAACGCGCTGGCGTTCTGGTGGACCGTGATCCCGCCGTGTTCGATCTCCATCGGGAAGATGTCGGTCTCGATGTTCTGTTTGCGCATCTTGGCCACCCAGACGTAGCGGTTGACCCCCGATTCAGTGGGCGTCTGAATCAGGTAGATGTTCCCGTCAGTGAGGTAGTTCTCCAGTCCGATATCCGTGTCGGGGAACACCGCGCCCTGTTCGTTGGTCATCAGCGTCGTCAGTTCGTTCTTCCGGAGGATGTCGGTGAACTTCAGCAGGTAGGTCCGTTTCTCCTGTTCGTTCTCGAAAAAGAGCTGGAACATGGTCAGCGAGTCCAGCACCATCCGCTGGTAGTCATCGTCCTGGATGTCGTCGAGCAACAGGTCCAGCGAGGAGGTGAAATCGTTCTCCCGGAGCAGGACCTGCTTGTCGAACACTTTGATATCGCCGTTCTCGACGTGGTCGGCCCAGTTCTCGAAGCCGATGGACTCGGCGGCCTCGCGGATGTCTTTCTCGTTTTCCTCGAAGGAGAGATAGATCCCCTTCTCGTCGAACATCTCGACGCCATTGTAGATGTACTGCAGCCCCAGGATGGACTTGCCGGCCCCCGGATTCCCGCTGACCAGCGTCGTCGAGTTCTTGACGATCCCACCGTTGAGGATCTGGTCGAGTCCGTCGATCCCCGTCTTCGTTAGCTCGATCATGTTTCCTTGAAGAGGCGTACACGCCGCGAATTAAAAAAGGGTCCGCCGTCAGGGTAGAAAAACCTTGTTCTCTAACTGGTCGTGAACGGCGGCCAGACGTTGGCTCGGGGCTGTATCTGGAACGGGGCCGGACCGGTCTACTTGTGGACGGCCTGTGGATCGACCCAGATGACGAACCCGTCCTCCTCGTCGTCCTCGTGGTTGATGACGCCCCGAACCGCCTCGCGCCCGCTCTCGGGGGCTTCCTCGATGGTGTCGGGGTCGAGCTTGACGACCTGGTGGACCTCGTCGACGAGCCACCCGGCGGCCTTCCGGTCGGCGATGATCTCGGGGTCGAACACGATGATCCGCTGGGCGTCGGCGTCGGCCCCGTCGATGTCGAAGATCGTCTTCGGGTCGACGATGGCCGTCGTGCGCCCGCGCAGATCCATCACACCTTTCACGTAGTCGGGTGCGTTCGGGAGGCCGGTCAGCTCGCCCACGTCGACGATCTCGGTCACGTAGTCGATGTCGACGCAGTACGTCTCCGGCCCGAGTTTGAACTCCAGTACCTGCCCCGTCGCCTCGGCGGTGTCCGTCGGTGTCGCCTGTGACATAGTAGATTCGACCGTCGGAGTCGGTCTACTCCCAACTGAACGTGGATCCGGACTTAAGATTGGCCCCTGGGCTATCACATTTGATTACGGGGGCGGTGTCTTTATTGGTTGCTCGCGGATACCACCGGGACAGAACTCACGGATGCCGAAACGCCCGACGCGGACGGACCGTCTCGCACACGCAACGGCGACCGTCGGCGACGCGTCCCCCCGTCGCGACCGGCCGGCCGGTTCCCACGGAGGGAGCTGAATGGCACGGGCGACCCGGGCCGTCGTCACCGACGATTCCCACTTCATGCGGAGTGTCATCTCCGATATGCTCGAGGAGAGCGGCGTCGAGGTCGTCGCGGAGGCACGGAACGGTCGCGAGGCCGTCAGCGCCGTCCGCGAGCACGAGCCCGACGTGGTGACGATGGACGTGGAGATGCCCGAGATGAACGGTATCGAGGCCGTCGAGGAGATCATGGCCACTACGCCCACGCCCGTCCTCATGCTGTCGGCCCACACCGACGAGAACGCAGACGTGACCTTCGAGGCCCTGGAGAAGGGCGCAGTCGACTTCTTCACCAAACCCGGCGGGGAGGTCTCGATGGAGATGTCCCGGCTGGAAGACCAGCTGGTCGAGATGGTGCAGTCGGTCGCGGAAGTCGACGTTCGCGTCGGTCCGGGTACCGACGCGACCACGCCCCAGGAGGCCTACACGGAGGCCATCGAGGCCGCCGAAGCCTCGGCGACGGGCCCGGCCGCTGGGGCCGACACCGGTACCGTCGCGGAACCGGCCGCCTACGTGGACAACCCGACGCTGTTGCTCGGGTCGTCGACGGGTGGCCCGACGGTCGTCGAGCGGATCATGGCCGAGTTGCCGCCGGCGGCGGACCTGCGCGTGCTGATCGTGCAGCACATGCCCGACGGCTTCACTGGCCGCTTCGCCGAGCGCCTCGACAGTCGCAGCGACTACGACGTGGCCGAGGCGACCGACGGCGCACGTATCGGCGGCGGCGAGGCGCTGGTCGCCGCCGGCGGCAAGCACATGGAGGTTTCGAACTACGCACGCGGGCGACTCCGCGTGGCACTCACGGAGGCGCCGCCGGAGAACAGTGTTCGGCCAGCCGTCGACGTGACGATGCGGACCGCCGCCGACTGTATCACGGACCCGATGGTCGCGGTCATCCTGACCGGGATGGGGACCGACGGTGCCGACGGCGTCCGCGCCGTCGCGCGAGCGGGCGGTCGCGTGATCGCCCAGAACGAGGCGAGTTCGGCAGTGTACGGCATGCCGAAACGAGCCGTCGAGACCGGCGTCGTCGACGACGAGCTCGCACTGGAGTCGATCACCGACGCCGTACTCGACGCGCTTACGGAGGCCTAAACTATGGACGACCAGTATCTCGACGCGTTCATCCGCGAAAGCGAGGAAGCGATCACCGAACTGAACAACTCCCTGCTCGCCCTGGAGTCAGACCCGGAGGACGAGCAGGCGATGGAGTCGATCTTCCGGACGGCCCACACGCTGAAGGGCAACTTCGGCGCGATGGGCTTCGAGGACGCCAGCGATCTCGCCCACGCCATCGAGGACCTCCTCGACGAGATGCGAGAGGGCAACATGGAGGTCACCCCCGAGGTGATGGACATGATCTTCGCGGGCGTCGACCAGATCGAGGTCATCGTCAGCGAGATCGAAGAACACGGCGAGTCCACGACCGACACCGACGAAATGGTCGCCGAGATCCGGGGCGTCCTCGAAGACGGCCCCGACGCCGCCGACGACGGGGGCGACGCGGGCAGCGACGCCGCCGAGGAAGCCAGTGACGACACCGCCGAGAGCGAGGGCGACGACGCCGACGACGGCGCGGACGATGGCGAGACTGACGTGACGGTCGACACCTCGGTGTTCGCGGACGCGAGCGTCGACGCCGACGAGGCCTACCACGTCCGCGTCGAGATCGGCGACAGCAACATGCTCGGCGTCGACGGGATGCTCGCCGTCGAGGCGGTCGCCGACACCTTCGGATTGCTGGCCGCCGAACCCGCCCGGGCGAAGATCGAGGACGGCGAGTACGAGGGCGGGTTCGACCTGCTGGTCGACGCCCCGGACACCGACGTCCTCCGCGGGAGTCTCAGCAGCGTCTCCAAGATCGACGCCTTCGCCGTCGAGCACGTCGACCAGTTCGCCGACGATGGCGAGGACGGCAGCGATAGCGGTGAGACGGCGGCGTCGACGGACTCGTCGGTCGACGAGATCAAGTCCGTCCGCGTGGACGTGGACCGGCTGGACGAACTCCACGGCCAGGTCGAACAGCTCGTGACCAGCCGGATCAAGCTCCGCCGGGCCGTCGCCGACGGCGACATGGACGCTGCCGGGGAGAACCTCAACGAGCTGGACAAGATCAGCGCCAACCTCCAGAACACGGTGATGGACATGCGCCTGATCCCGCTGAAGAAAGTCGTAGGCAAGTTCCCGCGACTCGTGCGGGACCTGGCGCGTGAACTCGACAAGGAGGTCGACTTCCGGATCGAGGGCGAAGACATCGAACTCGACCGGACGATCCTCACCGAGATCTCGGACCCGCTGATGCACATCCTCCGGAACGCCGTGGACCACGGGATCGAACCTCCGGAGGAGCGCGAACGGAAGGGCAAGCCCCGCGAGGGGACCGTGGAGTTGCGCGCCACGCGGGAGCGCGACCACGTCATCATCGAGGTCGAGGACGACGGCGCAGGGCTGGACGTGGCGGACATCCGCGAGCAGGCGCTGGAACACGGCGTCCGCACCGAGGAGGAACTCGACCGGATGGAGGAAGGTGAGATCTACGACCTAGCCTTCCACCCCGGCCTCTCCACCAAAGACGAGGTGACCGACACCAGCGGCCGCGGCGTCGGGATGGACGTGGTCCACGACACCGTCACGCAACTCGACGGATCGGTGAGCGTCGATTCCGAACCCGGCGAAGGGACCACCGTCTCGCTGCGCCTGCCCGTGACGATGGCCATCGTCAAGGTCCTGTTCGTCCAGGTCGGCGACGAGCAGTACGGCGTCCCGATCAAGAACATCGACGAGATCAGCCAGATGAACGGGACGAAAATCATCAACGGCGAGGAAGTCATCGAACACAACGACGACATCTACCCCATCGTCGACATCGCCGAGGCGTTCGACGTGCCCGACGCAAAGACAAACGGCGACGGCATGCTCGTCCGGATTCGCGAGTCCGAACGCCAGGTCGCGCTGAAGTGTGACGCCGTCACCCAGCAGGAGGAAGTCGTCGTCAAACCCCTGGAGGGGATCCTCAGCGGGACGCCGGGCCTCTCGGGGACGGCGGTGCTAGGGGACGGCAACATCGTCCACATCCTCGACGTGGTGACGCTCTGAGATGACCGACAGCAGACAGGAGTCCCGCGAGGCCTTCGACGACCTGCTCGGGTACATCCAGCGCGAGGTCGGGTTCGAGACCGGCTTCTACAACGACGCCTACCTCGACCGGCGGATCACCGCCCGGATGCGCCGGACCGGGGCCGACAGCTACGGCGAGTACCGCGACCAGTTGACCACGGAGGACGGCGAGGCCGAGCGCCTGCTCGACTCACTGTCGATCAACGTCACCGGCTTCTTCCGCAACCCCGAGGCCTGGACGGGTATCCAGGACGTGCTGCGCCGCCTGACCGGCGAGCGACGGTCGGTCCGGGTCTGGAGCGCCCCGTGTGCCGACGGCCGCGAGCCGTACTCGCTGGCGATGCTCGCGCTCGACGACGACGAGATCAACGCGCGCCGGCTCTCGATTCTGGGCACCGACATCAGCGACGACTCGCTGAACGTGGCCCGCCGGGGCATCTACGAGACCTCACAGACGACCGACATCGGCGAGGAACTGGCCCCGCTGGCGGACTCGACGAGCTACGTCGAGCAGGACGGCGACCGGTTCCAGGTGAAAGACCGGGTGAAAGACTTCGTCGAGTTCGAGAACCACGACCTCATCCGAGGCGACCCGAAGCGTGATTTCGACCTGGTACTCTGTCGGAACCTGTTGATCTACATCGATTCCGAATACAAGGTGCCCATCTTCGAGACCATCGAGGGGTCGCTCCGGGGCGACGGCTATCTCGTCATCGGCATGACCGAGACGCTCCCCCACGAGTGTCGGGACACGTTCGAACCGTTCGACAAGCGCCACCGTATCTACCGCAAGGCATAATGTCACTCTACCAGCTCGAACGCGAGGGTGAGGTCGAGGAACTCAAGTCCGTGGTCCGGACCAGCGACAACCCGGAGTTACGGGCTCGTGCCGCCGAGATTCTCGGCGATTTCGACGAGGAGACGCTGGACGGCCACGACGTGGTGACGCCGCTGGTCGACCTGGCCCAGTCGACCGACGACGACCGCGTGACCGCCGCCGCCATCGACGCCCTGAATCAACTCGGGACCGACGCGATGGAGGAGTTGATCGCCGAGATGGCCGGCCTGGATCTGGGCGCGGACCGGCAGGCCGACTGGGCCAAGGCCAAGGCCTTCTCGAAGGCACTCACCGCCGACGTGCCCGAACTCCGGATGGCCGCCGCCAACGCACTGGGCGAACTCGGGAAGACGGACGTGTTGCCCAAACTGCTCGACTCGCTCGACGATTCGGACCCTCGCGTCCGGGCGCGGGTCGCCCGCGCCTGCGGCCGGTTGGAGGACGCCCGCGCGACCGACGCCCTGATCGAACGCCTCTCGGACCCGAAAGCCGAGGTGCGCCGCGAGGCCGCCGAGGCCCTGGGGGCCATCGGCAACCGGCAGGCCCTGACCGCACTACTCGACATGTTCGACGACGAGCGCGCGCCGATCCGGCGGATCGCCGTCGGGGCGATGGGGAACTTCGGCAACTCCCGCCCGGTCGAGGGACTGGTGGGTGCCCTGAGCGACGACGACGCCTCGGTCCGCCGGACGGCGGTGTACTCGATCATCGAACTCCTCTCGAACGTGCCGACCGACCAGAGCCACGAGATCCGCGAAACCGTCGTCGAACAACTCAACCGGACCGACGATCAGAGCGTCCTCGTGCCGATGATCGACATCTTGGAGGAGAGTACCCAGAACCGCCAGCGCCGCAACACGGCCTGGCTCCTGGGCCGGGTCGCCGACCAGGACAGCGCCGGCTACGGCCGGATCGTCGAGGCGCTGGTCGAGATTCTGGACGACGAGGACCAGATGACCGCCCAGTTCGCCTCGACCAGCCTCGCCGAGATCGGCGGGGAACAGGTCGAGAGCCGTCTGCTCGAGGTGGTCGACGACACGGATTACGACGAGAACGTCCGCGCACAGGCGGTGTTCACGCTCGGGAAGGTCGGCGGCGAGCGCACGCGCGAGCGCCTCGACGACCTCATCGACCAGACCGAGAGCGAACAGCTCAGGAAGAAGGCTTTCTCGGCCATCTCGAAACTGGGCGGACGGGGTGTCCAGTGAGCCGTGTATCGGCAGTTCGTACGGTAGGAAGGTTAATACACGGCGAGAGCCAAGAATCCGACGGATCGATCAGGACGCATGAGCGAGGGTGAACAGAAGCTAGCCGACGACCAGGGGAAGTTCGCACGGGTCGTCAAGGACGGTCGGAAGCTCAACGACATCGAGTGGCAGAGCGGCCGCATCATCCTCTCGAACAAGCGCATCGTCCTCGTCAGCAACGACGGCAAACGAACCATCCCGCTCTCGAACGTCGACGGCCTCAAGGGCCGAGTCGACGTGAACCAGACCATCGCCCGGGTGTCGGGCTACGTCTCCCTGCAGGTCGGCAAAGACGTGACGCTGGTCGCCCCCAACGATACCGAGGCGTTCAAGAACAAGCTCTACGGCGCACTGCTCAACCAGCAGGTCATCCTCACGAAACACCCGGCCGTCGAGGGCGGCGTCGTCCAGGACACCCAGTGGAAGAAAGGCCGGCTCAAGATCGGCGACGAGCGCGTCGAACTCGCCATCTCCGACGGCCAGTTCGTCGAGATCCCGCTCGACGATATCGGCGGCGTCGACGAGGGGAACCGGACGGTTATGGACGACGAACGCCTCGTGCTGGAGGTCGAACACACCGAGGACGACGGGACGAGCGTCCAGACCCACATCTCCGGGACGCATCGCCACACCGTCTTCCTCCGGAGCCTCCTGCGGGAGGGGGAGCAGCGCGCGGAGGTCAACGCCGACCTCTCCGAGCGCGAACACGAGGTCCTCATGGCACTTTATTCGGGCGTCTCGCCCTTCGAGATTCCCAACTTCGTCGGCATGGACGTGGAGAAAGTCGAGGAAGTGTACGACCGGTTGATCGAACTCGAAATTCTGGAAGAAGTGCGGGTTCGCAAGGAGGTCCGGCTGAAAGCCCGCGGCCGGAACATCGCCAGCGACGTGATGGACGAACGGTAGAAACGATCGCCAGTCAGGTATTGACGTCTTCGAGTTTGTCGCTGACGACGATGCGACCCTTGGCGGTGAGTTCCGTCTCGTCCTGGCCGTCGGCGATCAACCCCTTGTTACGCAGGTCGCTCAGCAACATCTGGACCTGACTGGGTTCGACGTCGACGACCTTGGCCAGCGAGACGCCGGAGCCGGTCGAGTAGACCGCGACCAGCAGTTCGGTCTCGTCCTCGGACAGGGAGGTATCCTCGAGGTCGGCGACGATGTCGCTGTACTCCAGTCGCAGGTACCGACCGAGAATGGACATCTTCCGCCCGGAGTCGATGGCCGCGAGCGAGGTCATTGCCTGCCCGTCCTGCATGTGCCGAACCGACAACACTTCCCGCGGTTTCCCGTCGATCTCGCGCTGACTGCGCTCGAAGCTCGTCACCGTCGAGAGATCGACGGTGAACGTCGAGTCGGGACCCTTGAACCGGACCATCCGCGGTTTGAGGTAGAGCTTCGCGGGGTGGAACGCGGCGTCGGTGACGCGGCCACCGAGCCGCGCGGGGTGTTTGACTGTCATCGTCGTCTCGTTGAGCAGGGCCTTGAACAGCACCGTCGAGAACTTCTCGATCTTGTCGTCGCCGGCCTCGACGGCCGCGACGTGGCGGTGGTCGCCCTTGCGGAACGCGATGGTCACCGTCGAGTCGAAGAACTTCCCCAGGTCCTGTGGAACGTGGCCCACGGCCACGTCGAAGATCGCGGACAGCGGGATCGTGGTCTTGCCGGCGTCGGCGGCCAGCACCAGCCGTTTCTGGCTGAGCAGGATCCGACCCGTCGCCGGTTCCCCGCGCTCGGAGGCGCTGGCGTTGAATTTGCCCACGAAGTCCGCGATCACTGATTCCGACATGCTAGGGGGAGAGTGACGTCAGTACGCGTGGCCGCATCTTGAGGGTTTCGCGCACGGCTTCCCGTACACTTGCCAGTGCGTAGACAGTCAAAACGTTTGTGCGCGTATCGACTCCGGAGCCGTCGGCGAGTCTCGTTCGCGGTCAATCCTCGCCGAGATCGTCGGCAATCGAGGAGAGACTGTCGCTCGGTTGCTCGGTCGCCTCGTAGACGGTCCGTTCGCCGGGGGCGCGGAGGCCGTACTTGAACCCCTCGGTGACCACGTCCAGCAGGACCGAGCCGCCGACGGTCACGTCGGCGTCCGCGACCCACGTTTCGAGGCGGTTCTGTCCGTCGCCCGGGTCTCGCGCCAGCGTCGGCGTGTCGTAGGCCCCGGTGATCTCGGGGTCGCCCTGCAGACTCGTCTCGATGCGAGCGTGACAGGTCCGGCCGTCGAGGACGACGCGGACCAGTTCGTCGGTGGGGACCGCCGCGTCGTCGGGAACGACGACTTTCGGGCGGTCGGTCCGGCCGACGCGTTCGAGACTGGCCCGGTGGGTCACGACGGCGTCGTGATCGCTCGGGAGGCGGTCGGACACGCTATTCGTCGTCCTCGCCCTCGCCCAGCAGGTCGGCCACGTCGGCGGAACCGCGTTCGGTGATCTTGGCGTTGATCTGACGGACTTCCTCGCTAACCTCCCGACCGCGGACGGTCACGCGCTTGCGCTCGCCGTCGCGGGTCGGCTCGAAGCCGGTGCCGCCGTCCGAGAGCAGGGACGTGAGGTTCGGGCCGCGCACGTCCGACCGCATCGGTCGGCCCGCGTTGTCCGAGCCACCCGTGAGTTCGAGCGTGTAGCCGTCGAGGCCGACGGCCGCGCCGTCGACTTCGTCGCCGAGTTCGCGGCCGATAAAGCGGTTCGCGTCCTGTCCGTCCACGTCGATCTGGTAAGTGTCGCCGCTCTCGGGGTCCGCGACGACGACGGTGAAATCTGCCATTGGTCGATTCAGACCGTGCCGAATAAAAAGCCCGTCGGAACGCACCTGCCCCAGCCTCGCCCACCGGACCCGACAGGTCACGGCTGTATCATTACATCCGATGTGTTGTGTTCGTTCTTGATGAACGATGGAAACAGTTTTGTCCCTTTGTTTCCCGCTACCACCCATGGTAGACGTAAAGATAGATGGACGGGTCGGACTACTCGTGCTGTCACTGGTCCTGGTGTTCGGCGGCGGCGCACTGGGCTACTGGGGCCATACCGCGGGCGGTTCGGTCTCGGTACAGGACGTACAGTTCGAGGGCACCAACGGCACGACGATGTCAGGGCATCTCTACGTCCCCGAGGGCGTCTCGGCGAAGAACCCCGCGCCGGGCGTGCTGGCCGTCCACGGCTACATCAACACGAAGCAGGTCCAGGCACCGTTCGCGACCGAGTACGCCAGACGGGGCTACGTCGTGCTGGCGCTGGACCAGACGGGCCACGGTGGCTCGGAGCCGCCGGCGTTCGCCAACGCCTTCGGCGGCCCCGACGGCCTGGCGTACCTCCAGTCCCGGTCGCTGGTCCAGAACGACTCAATCGCGCTGAGCGGCCACTCGATGGGGGGCTGGGCGATCACTGCCGCGGCGGCCGTCCATCCACAGAAGTACGACGCGGTCATCTACCAGGGGTCCGGCCCGGGACCGATTCCCGGGTTCCCGATCCCGAACGCGACTGCACCCAACGGGAGCGCGACGTTCCCGCGGAACGTCGGCGTCGTCTTCGCCGAGTACGACGAGTTCCACTGGCTGATGTGGGGCGCGCCCTCGGCCGACAGCGCGGCGGTCCGGAGCGCGACCAAGACGAAAGCCGTCTTCGGCACCGAGAGCGCCGTCGAGGAGGGCCGGGTCTACGGGTCCGTCGAGTCGGGATCGGCCCGGCGGCTCACCACGCCGGCGACGACTCACCCCGGCACCCACCTCTCCGGAGCTGCGGTGGCGGACTCCGTCGAGTGGCTCCAGCGAACCGTCCCGACCGAGACCGACCTGTCCCCGACGAACCAGGTGTGGTACTGGAAGGAAGTCGGGACCCTGCTCGCCCTGTTTGGGGCCGTTCTCTTCGTGTTCCCGGCGGGGAGTCTCCTGCTCGACCGTGACCCGCTGTCGGCGGCGGTCGACACCGTGCCCGACGCCGTCACCGAACGGGGCGGCTGGTGGTACGCGAACGCCGCCGTCGCCGCGATCGTGCCGGCACTGACGTACTATCCCGCGATGATCCTGGGCGATCAGGTGCTGTCGGCCAACGCCATCTTCCCGCAGACGATCACCAACGGCGTGGCGATCTGGGCGCTGGTGAACGCGCTGCTCACCATTGCCTTCGTAGGTATCTTGCACGTTCGCCGGGACACCGAGGGCGACGCACTGGCCCAGTTGGGGCTGGGGACCGGCGAGAGCGGCGGCGCGGTCGCTCGTGCGCTGGGCGTGGCCGTCGCGGTCGTCGGCGCGGTGTACCTGTCGCTGGTCGTCGTGGACGCGCTGTTCGACGTCGACTACCGGTTCTGGTTCGTCGCGCTGAAACTGCTCCAGCCGTGGCAGGTCGGGGCCTACCTCGTCTATCTACCGGTGTTCGGCGCGTTCTTCGTGGCGCTGGGCGTCCTCCTGCACGGCCGCCTCCGGACGCCGGCGACCACCACGTCGCTCCGGCGCGCGATGGCGACCAACACCGTCGTCGTCGTCGGCGGGTTCGTCCTGCTGGTGGCCGTCCAGTACGTGCCGCTCCTGCTGGGTCACGCGCTCGCGGTCCCGCCGCTGGCGCTGTACGCCATCGTCTCGCTATCCTTCCTGCCCGTGTTGACCGCGGCGGCACTGATCTCGACGTACTTCTATCACCGGACCGGCCGAGTCTGGACGGGGGCGTTCGTCAACGCCGTGTTGATCACGTGGTTCCTCGTCGCGAGTACGGCGACGCAGGCCCCGATCTGACCCCGAGACGGCTTCGAGAACGTCAAGTATGTCCAGTCCGGAGCGAGCGTGTGGACCGAGATTCGCTGGAACGTGAACTGGGAACGGTCTTCGGGGGGACCGAGCAGGCGCGACGCGTCGTGGCGCGACAGGCCCGCGATCTGGCCGACGCCGGAAAGATCGAGGCCGAGTTGGGCTTCGAGTTGACCGTCGACGCCGTCGTCGATAACCTCGAAGACGCGCCCGACGACTACGGCCTGGCCGAGCGCTGGAACTGGTGGCTCGACTCGCTGGAACTCTCACACGGCGGGTACAACCGATTTCGGGTTCGTCCCGACGCCGTGGAGGAGTAAGGGGACGCGACCAGGGGGAGCGTCCCCGGATGTGCGAGCGGTGACAACGGAACCGCGAGCAGGGAGGTTCGACTGAAAGGAGAACCTCCGGAATGCGAACGGCGAGGAAGGAGCCGCGAGCAGGGGGACGCGACCAGGGGGAGCGTCCCCGGATGTGCGAGCGGTGACAACGGAACCGCGAGCAGGGAAGTTCGAGCGTCGCGAGGACGACCGAAAGGAGTCCTCGAACGGTCGAGCGGTGAAACCGCGAGCCAGGGAGACCCGCCGGAATGCGAACGGCCGACCACCACGGCCTTGAGTGGGGGACTCCTACCGACGACAACATGGCCGAATCGGACGCGGAGGTGACACCGGATGCGTCGGCGCGACGCCGAACAGCCGCGGAACCCGACGCCACGACGGCCGGCGACCGCGAGTCTGCCACCGGCGACGACAGCCGGGCGGCCAGCGCAGGGACCGACGGCAGCTGGCTCCGTCTCCGCGTCGCCTGGCGACTCCTCGTCGTCGTCCGGCAGTTCCTCCCGCTCGCCCTCGCCTACGCCCGTGACCGACGGCGCTTTCTCCTGTTCGGGCGCGGTCGGCAGGTCGATCACGAGACACAGGTCGACCGCGCCGAGGAACTGCTGGACACGCTGGTGGCGCTCGGCCCGACGTTCATCAAGGTCGGCCAGATCCTCTCGACCCGGCCCGACGTGCTCCCCGGCCCGTACATCGTCGTCCTCCAGCGGCTACAGGACCGTGTACCCCCGGCCGCGTGGGACGAGATCGAACCCATCGTCGAGGCCGAACTCGGGCCCGTCGAGGAGGCCTTCGACAGCTTCGACACGGAACCGATCAGCGGCGCGAGTCTCGGCCAGGTGTACACCGCTCGGCTGGACGGCCAGCGCGTCGCGGTGAAAGTCCTGCGGCCGAACATCCGGCAGCGCGTCGCGGCCGACCTCCGGGTGATCGAGACGCTCACGCCGCTGCTGATCCGGGGGGCCGAGCCGGGACAGGCGTTCACCCTCGAAAATCTCGCCGACGAGTTCTCGACGACCATCCGCGAGGAGATGGATTACGTCCACGAGGCCTGGATGCTTCGAACCGTCCGAGAGAACTTCGGAGACGACGACCGCGTGCGCGTGCCCGAGCCCGTCGACTCCCACTCCGGGCCCCGCGTGCTGACCATGGAGTACGTCGAGGGGACGAAGATCACCGACGTGGAGCGGTTGGACGCCATGGGGATCGACCGCCAGGCCCTGGTCGAGCGACTCTTCGAGGCCTACATCGAGATGGTGCTGGAGGATGGTGTCTTCCACGCCGACCCCCACCCGGGGAACCTGGCGGTGCAGGCCGACGGCACCATCGTCTTCTACGACTTCGGGATCACCGGCACGGTCGACGAGCAGCTGCAAGCGCAGATCTTCGATTTCTACGTCGCCATCGCTCAGAACGACGTGGACGGGATCATCGACTCGTTCGTCGCCATGGGCGCGCTCGACCCGACCGCGGATCGCCGGCTCCTGCGGGAGATGTTCGAGATCGTCATCGAGAGCTTCCGGGGCCAGGACGTGGACCAGTATCGCGTCCAGCAACTCGTCGCGGACTTCCAGGCCGAACTGTACGAGTTCCCGCTCCGTCTCCCCCAGGACCTGGCGCTGATCGTCCGGATCACGACGGTACTGGAGGGGGTCTGCCGGACGCTCGATTCCGACTTCGACCTGATCGAACTCGTCACCGAGTACGTCCGCTCCGAGGGGTACGCGAGCCAGGGGGCCCGGGAACTGCTCGACCGCGCCGGCGACGAGTTGCGGGCCACGACCGAGGCCCTGCTGGTGACCGGCCCGAAACTGGAGCGCACGCTCGACCGCGCGAACAGGGACGACCTCACCGTACGCACGGCGTTGGGCGACGAGAACGGCCTGTTCGACCAGCTCGCGAAGCAGGCCGTCCTCGGGCTCGGGTTCGTCGCGTCGGCGTTCGCCACACTCGTCCTGTTCGTCGCCGGCGACCGGACGGCCGCCGCCGTCGCCGGACTCGGCGCTCCGGTCGCGCTCGTGGGCCTCTACCTGTCGCTCCGGCGTCGGTCGGGAATCAGTGCGGAGCCGCAGTTCACCCGACAGAACCTCCAGGCCCGTGAGAGCGAGCGCGAAGACGAGGGATACGCCACCGCTTATGGGAACGTCGACGACGACGGGCGAGAGTAGCTCAGATCGACACCCGATCGCCGTTCTCGGGCGCGCTCGCCTCGAATCCGTCGGCGACCAGTTCGTCGGCGAAGGCCCCACATCTGTCGCCGTGGTCGATCAGCACCGGTGTGTCCCGGTAGGAGTCGAGCAACTCCAGTAGGCCCGACCGGTCGGCGTGGGCGGAGAAGTCGTACTGTTCGACCTGTGCGGCGACGGGCATGACGCGGCCGTCGATCTCGGCGCGCCCCGTTTCGAGTAACTCCCGACCGGGCGTGCCCTCGACCTGATAGCCCGTCATCGCGATCTTGTTCACCGGCCGATCCCGGATCTCCGGGATGTAGGTCATCGCCGGGCCACCGGAGAGCATCCCGCTAGTGGTGATGATAGCTACGTTCTTCTCGGCAATCCGTTTGCGGTGCCCATCTCTCCCGGTAACGAATCGAGCATGTGACTTTGCTCGCCGAAGTGCCTCCCCATCACGGAGGAAAGCAGGATACTGACGAAGCGTCTCAGTCACCTGCTTGCCCATCCCGTCGACGTAACAGGGAATGTCATGCGACTCACAGATAAGCAGCAGCTCCTGCGTACGCCCGATTGCAAAGGCAGGAATGACAACCGTGCCCCCCTCCCACAGGGTCGTTCTGACACTCGTGGCAAACTGTTCTTCGAGGTCTCCTCTATTTCCGTGCGTGACATCGGAATACGTGCTCTCACAGACGACAACGTCCGCGGCAGGACGGGCGGTCGTACCTGCGACGAGTCGCTGATCCTCGGTGTGAAAATCACCCGTGTACAGTAGTCGTGTGTCTCCATCGTCAATCAGCACGTGCGCGCTCCCGGGGATGTGGCCGGCGTTATAGAAGGTGACCTGGTGATCTGCCGCTTCGAATGTTTCACGGTAGCCGTGTGTTTCGGAAACCTGGGTGACGCGTTTGATTTCTTCTTCGGTGAACGGACAATTGTACGTACCGCCATGGAGCTTGAGCGTATCACGAGCGAGTGTGAGCGCGAGTTCGCGCGTGGGCGGTGTCCAATGAATCGGTGATCGATCATCACCTGAGAGGAGTGACGGAAGCGCTCCGACATGATCGAGATGGCCGTGACTGGCGACGACTGCGTCGGGACTGGGCGATGCCACGGGAAACTGTGGTGGGGTGGCGCTTTTCATTCCGTAATCGAGAAGGAGAGAACCGTTGACAAGAACAGCACTACGCCCAACCTCCTCAGCCCCACCCAGGAACCGAATATCCATTTGAAAGGACTATGCGTTGGGACTGTTTGGATGCGTCGGAATAGTCGTATCAAACCTACTATCTCTCTGAGCGAGGAAACCCAGTCCAAGACCGACAACGTCTCCGCTGCCGCCGAAGAACAGGCCGCGGAACTGAACGAGGTCACCGAGCGAGCCAACAACTCCAGCGGTACGCCCAGCAGCTCGTGACATACTCGACTGCTTCGAGAACGAAGCCGAACACGAGTTCGACGTCTCGGTCGGTCCGACCGGCAGCGGTGGTCTGGCCGGCGAGAGCGAAGCGGGAGAAGAGTAAGCCGTCGACTCCTGTTTCGACGCGCTCGGTCCGTGGACTGTTTTGTCTTCGACCCAAACGACCGACGATGACACGTACTGCACTCGTCACTGGCGCCAGCGGCGGCATCGGAAGCGCGACGGCACGGAACCTCGGGGCGGACCACGACGTAGTCGTCCACTACAACAGCGACCAGGAGAGCGCCGAGGCCGTCGCGGGCGACGTCCGAGATCAAGGGCAGGACGCTCTCGTCGCTCAGTGTGACGTCACCGACCCCGAAGCGGTCACGGCAATGGTCGAGGACGTACGCGAGCAACTCGGCACTATCGACGCCCTCGTCAACAACGCCGCCGTGTTGCACGAGGCACCGCTTGAAGATGCCGACGACGAGACGATTCAACAGACCCTCCGTGTCAACCTCGAAGGAGCAGTCTACTGTACCCGTGCCGTCCTGCCTGCCATGCGCGAACAGGGCGAGGGACGGATTGTCAACATCTCCTCGACCGCCGGGACGGGCGGGAGTCCGACTGACGTGGCCTACGGCGCGTCGAAGAGCGGGCTTCTCGGCCTCACAAAGTCGCTGGCGAAACAGTACACCAAGGACGGTATCCGCACAAATGCCGTCGCACCGGGGCCGGTCAAGACGGAGATGTTCGCGGAGGAGCGACGCCCCGACGTGCGGGACATCTCACCGCTGGACCGTCTGGTCGAACCCGACGAGGTAGCCGAGGCCGTCCGGACCTTCGCCACGACGTCTGCGATGACCGGCCAGACGCTCGTCGTCGACGGCGGCATCCGTCTCTGAGCTGCCGGGTCGTTTTGCGGTTCGCGTGACTCGTTGACAGGGGCCGATATTACGAGAAACCACGGCTTTCTTGAGGCTCAGTCGATGGAAACCGACCGTGTCTGACACAACAGCGACGGGTATCTCCCGACGGAGGTATCTCAGTGGTATCGGTGTCGCAGGTACTGTCGGTCTCGCTGGCTGTCTCAGTGGCATCAGAAACGGAGGCGGGACGTCCCCGAGCACGTTCAAGTACGGGACTGTCGGCTCCGAGAGCGCAAACGGCATGGGCAACGTTGACCCGTACGGTGCCTGGACGCTCGCCGACCGACTGGCGGAGAAGTCCGATGGCGACGTGAAAATGGACATCATCGGCGACTCGCAGGTCTGTGGCGAGTCGGACTGCATCGGGAAGATCCGAAACGACATCGTCCAGGCGGGCACGACCTCGGTCGGGAACACGACGAAGTTCTCGCCGGAGAACAACATCTGGGCGCTGCCGTACCTGTTCCCGCCGGACAACCGCGCCGCACTCTCGTATGGCATCTTCAGCGAGACGGCGTGGAAGCAGTTCTGGGTCCCCTTCGCCAAGCAGTACAACTACGTTCCGTTCATCGGCTATCCGGCCCAGCATCGGGTCATCCACATCGGCCAGTCCGGTGCGAAACAGGTCGACGGGGAGCGCGTCACCACGCCCGACCAGATAGAGGGAATGGACATTCGCCGGACTGTCTCTCGAATTCCCGCGAAGGCAATCACCGAGTGGGGTGGCAGCCCCGTCAAGGTCAGCTGGGGTGACGCCATTCAGGGGCTTAAATCGGGCCTCATCGGCGGTATGGAGACGTGGCTGACGAACGTCGCCGCTTACGGAATGCTTCCTTCGCTCGACCAGACCGTTCTGAACAACTGGTCGCTCGGCATCGAGATGAGCTGGGCCAACGTCGACTGGCTCAAGAGCCTCTCCGACGAGCACCGGTCGCTCGTCGCTCAGGAGAGTGAACGGGTCACAGAAGAGCTCATCCACAACACCGAGGAGGTCATCACCGACCGCGCCGGTGCCGTCCAAGAGCCGCCCGAGGGAACGGACTACGGAAAAAGCAATATCAAGATCAACGTTCCGTCCGAAAGCGAACTCGAGCAGTGGAAAGACGCCACCGCCTACAAGCGGAACTCCGAGCTCTACAGCAAGACCTTCGAGCAGGCCGGCACCCTGCTGGGAGGCCCCGACGCGGCGCGGGACTTCGCGGACAGTATCTACGAACTGACTCGGAGTTCTTCGGCTCCCGAATCGACTGCGGACTTTACCCTCACGTCTTGGTGGGACGACCACCTCGACGAAATCTAAGTATGTCCCCGCTTCTCGATTCAGAGTCAGCACCGCTTCCCCAGCGACACCTGTCGCGGCTCCGCGACCTGGAGAAGAATCTCGAATCGTATCTCGCTATGGGGTTCATTCTCCTCTATGCCGTGCTCGTCGTCTACAAGATTCTCAGCCGCCTCCTGTTCGACGCCTACTCGTTCGTCTGGCTTCAGGAGGTCATTATCGGGCTGTTCATCTGGGCGGCGTGGCTGTCGACGGCGAGTCTCGTTCGCTCTGACGACCACATCCGGTTTTCGGCCGTCATCAAACGGCTCCCTCGCTGGGGCGTCTACGGCGTCTACTGTATCGAGTGGCTGCTCTGGTTGACGCTCTCGGGCGTCATCGTCCAGTACTCGCTGCGCTACATCGAGCAGTCCGTCCGGTCGGGCACCACGATTACCGGAACCCCGATTCCGGAGTATCTCCTCTATCTCTCCGTCACCGTAGGGTTCGCGCTCGTGTTTGTCCGGACCTGCCAGCAGTTCGTTATCGTGACCCGCAAGTACCGCGCCGGTGAGGAGTTGCTGACCGGCAGTGATCTCGGGAGTGAGTGACGATGTTGGGTTTCCTCGAGGGGAACATCCTTATCGTCCTGACGATTATCGCCGTGGCCCTGTTCCTCCTTGGCGTGCGCATCCTGCTCGTGTTTGGCGTGTGGGCGCTGGGCTATGCAATCACGCATACGCTGTTCCCACCGATCAACATGCCCATCGTGGCCTACGAGTCGCTGAACTCCTTCCCGTGGGTCGCTATCCCGCTTTTCGTCATCGTCGGCTCGCTCATCAACGAGTTCGGCATCTCTGAGGACATCGTCGAGTTCACCAACGCCGTTGCCGGCTGGCTGCCAGGCACTATCGGCAACACCGCTATCTACACGGCCGGCGTGTTCTCGGCGATCACCGGCTCGAACGAGGCGACGACCGCCTCCGTCGGCGAAGCACTGTTCGACGAACTCCAAGAGGAAGGCTACTCCGACACCTTCGCCGCGGCGACGGTCGCTTCCGGTGGCACGGTCGGTATCATCATTCCGCCGAGCGTCCTCTTTATCATCTACGGCGTCACATTCGACGTGCCAGTGACGGACCTGTTCATGGCGGGTATCATTCCCGGTATCGGGATGTTGCTCGTCCTCTCGGCGTACTGTAGTTACACGGCCCACAGGAACGGCTACGGCGTCGAGGACTTCGACTTCGAGGCGACCCGCGTCGTGCGGGCGGCGTGGCGGGCCAAACACGCCTTCGTCACTGTCGCACTGCTCGTTGGTGGCGTCCTCGCCGGTCTGTTCACCCCTTCGGAGTCGGCTGGCATCGCCTTCGCGTACATCCTCGTGACCGGGACCCTTACCGGCCGACTCGGCGACCGCAGTCAGGTCGTCAGCGCACTCCAGCAAGGTGTCACACTGACAGGTATCACTGTCCCGCTGTACGTGATGTCGGTGATGGTCCAGCAGAACCTCTCCTATGAGGGCGTTCAAGAGGTCGTTGCTGGCCTCATCGCCGGCCTCCCCACGGAGTGGCTCATCATCTCGGCGATGGTGGCACTGATGCTGTTCACCGGCTCGGTGCTCGCGTCGCTTCCGAACATGATTATCACCGCCCCGCTGTTGGCCCCCATCGCCACCGGAACGCTCGGACTGCATCCTGTCACGTGGGGCGTCGTGTTCATGATGAGCGACGCTATCGGGTTCATCACCCCGCCGTACGGATTGAACCTCTTCGTCATCAGCGAACTGACCGACCAGGAGTACATGCGCGTCGCGATCGCTGCTGTCCCGTATCTCCTGCTGTTGATCGGAGTCTGGCTACTCTTTTTCCTCTTCCCCGGACTCAACGTTCTCTCGCCTGTCTGACGGGCACCACTTCTTTCCCCGCTGCGAGCACGCACCGATACCCTCACAACACGTTTTCGCGATGGAGAGAGTCTACAAACGAATGTTCGTTACTTTTCGAACGAGTCAAAAGAGTGCTGCGTGGACTCCATAAAATAATCACTTTCTGTATAATCTGACGGTCAGTCTCTGCTGCTACCGCGGAGTAGATCAAGGCAGGTCCCACGATTTTGGCGAATTGAACTACTAGTATTTCTTCACCACCGAGCAGCCCGCTGGTCGTGACGATCGCGGTATTCTGGTCGGCGATACGTTTTCGCTGACCGTCGCGACCGGTGACGAAGCGAGCGTGGCTCGTCGCCCGCTGGAGGGCGTCGGGGTCGGGTGTCTCGACGGGAAACTGGGGTGAGTCGGCCGTCTTCATGCCGAAATCCAGCAGGAGGGTGTCGTCGATCAGGATCGCGCTGCGGCCGACCTCGCCCGCACCACCCAGGAACCGCACATTTATCGCCTGGAACTTACGAGCCACGGGGTTTGACTGCACTGGTTCACGCTGCGAAGTCGACGACCGACCGCTGGCCCGAGAGCGTACACTGTTCGCTCGAATATCGAACAGGAGTTACAGTGTTGGTTGACCCGCACGGATCGCTTACCTGAACAGGTTTCTTTTAAGTATATCCCTTTACAATCCTCCCAAAATTTAAAATGTGTTTTGTGAGTGTAGACTGATGGTATGGTAAATGATAGCGAACTGCCGGCAGAGACACGGCGGGATGTGCTGAAGTATCTCGGTGCGGCCGCCGGGTTGGGAGTCGTCGGGAGTCAGACTGCGATGAATCCGTTCGCGCATCCGGTCGCGGCGCTACAGAGCGACGAGGACGCCTTCCAGAGCGACGAGCGGCGGCTCGAGTCCTTCGACGGGACGGAACTCGACACGACGTTCTACGAACCGACAGCCGACGGGCCACATCCTGCTATCTTGATGACCCACGGCTGGGGCGGGAACAAGACGGACCTCCAGCCACTCGCCTCGGTGTACGCCAGCAACGGCTTCGTCGTGCTGGCGTACACGTCCCGCGGGTTCGGCCAGGGCGGGGACTCCGGGGGCTCCGGTGGCCAGGTCCACTCGACGAGCGAACTCGAACAGCAGGACGCGAGCGCGTTGATCGATTACCTGGCCCAGCAGGACGCGGTCGTGACCGACGAGGAGAACAATCCCCGGATCGGGATGGACGGCACCTCCTACGGTGGCGGGATCCAGTTGCGGACGGCGTCGGTCGACGACCGACTCGACGCGATCGTGCCGCGGGCGACCTGGAACAACCTCGCACAGTCGCTCGCGCCAAACGGCGTGATCAAGCGCGGGTGGATCGAGGCGCTCGAATTCGGCGCGCAGACCGGCAACATCGCGCCGGAGAACTCCGAGACGACCGCGGGTATCCTCGAACGTGGGCGCATGACCGAGGACGACCGCGAGTATTACCGACAGCGTTCGCCGGTCACCTACGACGCGATCGAGGACACGCCGGCGCTGTTGATCCCGGAGTTGACCGACCAGTTGTTCCCGATCAACGAGGGCGTGCGCAACTTCCGCAAGCTCCAGAACGACGGCAGCGAGGTGACGCTACTGCTCGGCCAGGACGGCACGCACATCCTCGGCCAACCCAGCAGCTACCCGCCGGGGTCGGAGACCTCCCGGCAGTTCGTCGGCCGGATGGCACTCCAGTGGCAGGAGGCACATCTCAAGGACGGCGATCTCGACGTGTCGACGCTGCACTACTACGACGCAGCCGCCGACGCGTTCGAGGCTGCCGAGGAGTTCCCCCCACATCCCGAGCGGTCGACGACCGGGACGGTCTCCGAGTCGGTCCAGCTCAGCGGTGCGGACGGCAACGTCGCCAGCGTCGACGTCGAGATCGAGGCGGCGACGGAGATCCTTGGGCTCCCGACGCTCACACTCGACGCCACGCCGACCGGCGAGGGACGGAGTCACCTGTTCGTCGCGCTCCAGCGCGTCCGTGACGGCGAGGCCACGACGATCAAACAGCGGGTGACGCCACTGGCAGTCACGGAGGCTGGCGAGATCGAACTCGAACTGTTCGGCGTCCACGCGACTCTGGAAGCCGGTGACCGACTCCGGGTGGCGATGAGCGCCCGCGAGGACGCCCTCACCTCGGCGGAGGTCAACGACCTCTTCGGCGGGTCGCTGTACCGGCCGTCGGACGACAACGCAGGGATCGAGATCAGCGGCGACTCCGAGGTACAGCTGTCGGTCCCGGCGAGCCAGGAGCTCCCGGCGGCCGGCACTGTCGGCGGCATGGACGGCGGAGACGGCGAGATGGACGGGACCGAGGGGACGGAGACTGCCGAGGGAACGGACAGTGACGGTGGAATGGAGACCACCGAGGGAATGGAGACTACCGAGGGAATGGACGGCGGCGACGGAACGGCCGCCGCCACCGACGACGGGACGACGACGAGCGGGAGCGGCCCCGGCTTCGGAATTCCGGCCGCCCTCGGCGGCGCGAGCGGGCTCGGCTATCTGCTCTCACGACGGTTGGGTCGCACAGAGTCCACGGTATCCGACGCCGAGGCCGACGACTGAACGCCTGTCCCGGGACCGGGCTTGGGGGACGGCGGCTCGGTCTCGACGCGGGAAACGGCACCGCTCAGAAGGGGAACGACTGCGACCCCGACCGGTGACGCCGCCAGGACCGACAGAACTCCGCGGTCGGGTCGCTACCGGTGTCACCATCCTCGCCGTCGGCCGCGTCGTCCCCGTTCTCGTCGGTCCGGTCGTCGACGGCCCTGACGGTGAGAATCCCTGCCTGGCCACCGGCCAGCAGGTGGTCGGGCAGGTACGTCGTCGTCGGCACAGTTTCGCGTGTGGTATCTGAATCACTCATACAGCCACTCTGTGCCGATACCGTCATAAACGCGCCAGCGTGTTTTCTCCGCGTGAAAGGGGATATATATAGGCTCTTTCAGCGCGTGAAAGAACGGGGGCGTGCCGTAACGCCCAACCGCCTCTCCGTCGAAGCGGGGTGTATGAAGCGGACACGTGTCGACTCGGATCGCTGGTTCGACGTGCTGGAGGAGACCGAAACGGCACAGGCCGCCGTGATGACGCTCTCGCCGGGCCAGTCGACGGGCGGCCCCGACAACCACCACGAGAAAAGCGACCAGTGGCTCTACGTGATCGAGGGCGAGGGCCGTGCCATCGTCGAGGGCGAACCGGTCGCGCTCCAGGCCGGCGACCTCGTCTGTATCGAGGCCGGGGAGACCCACGAGATCGAGAACACCGGCGACCGACCACAGAAGACCCTGTCGCTGTACGTTCCGCCCCGGAGTTACGACTAGGTGACCTGAAGCCTATGTGCTGGCCGGCGAATGTGGGAGTATGCCCGAGCCATTCGTCGTCATCGGCGGGGACGCCGCCGGACTGAGCGCCGCCAGCAAGTGCAAACGCGAGTCCCCCGACCGTGACGTGATCGTCTTCGAGAAGGGGCAGTGGGTCTCCTACGCCCACTGTGGCGAACCCTACTTCGTCAAAGGCGAAGTCGACAAGCTGGAGAACCTGCTCTCGCTGACGCCTGCGGACATCGAAGAGCGCGACATCGACCTCCGACGGGGCCACGAGGTCGTCGCCGTCGACCCCGACGCCGGGACGGTCACCGTCGAGGGCCCGAACGGCAAGTTCGAGCAGCCCTACGGCGACCTGCTGGTCGCGACCGGCGCGCGGGCGGTGACAGGCCCCATCGAGGGGCACGAACTGGACGGTGCCTTCCCCCTGCACGGGCTCGACGACGCGGCGGCGATCCGGGCCTTCCTGCTCGACCCGAGCGAGGACGCGCTCGCGGACGTGGGCGGCGAGGACTTCGTCGACCGCGAGCGCGTCGAGCGGTTCGGCGCGATGACCGCGCCCGAGACGGCGGCCATCGTCGGCGGCGGCTACGTCGGTGTCGAGATGGCCGAAGCCCTGTCGGCCCACAGTCTCGACGTACACGTCTTCCAGCGGTCGGGCCACCTCCTCTCGCCGTTCGGCGAGGCCGTCGGCGAGGCGGTCGCAGAGGAACTCCGCGAGCAGGGCGTCACCCTCCATCTCGGCGAGGAAGTCGAACGACTGGCCGGCGACGGCCGCGTCGAGCGCCTGGAGTGTGAAGGGGGGACCGCCCTCGATATCGACCTCGCGGTCGTCGGGGTCGGCGTGGTACCCAACACGGACCTGCTGGACGGAACCGAGGTCGAACTGGGCGCGGACGGTGCGGTCGCGGTCGACGAGTACGGCGAGACCAGCGTGGACGGAATCTACGCCGCCGGCGACTGCGCCAAGGACGACCACACCGTCACCGGCGAGTCCGCGTGGGTCCCGCTCGGACTGACCGCCAACCGCGCGGGCCGGGCCGTCGGGACGACCGTGGCGAGCGATCCCACGCCGGTCGGCTCCGTCGCGGGCACGGCCGTCGTCAAGGCCTTCGAGCAGGAGTGTGGCCGGGTCGGACTGCTCGAAGACGGGGCTCGCGAGGCCGGTTTCGATCCCGTCAGCGAGACGATTACCACGCGCTCGCGGTCGGGCTACTACCCCGGCGCGGCCGAGACGACGGTGACCCTCGTCGCCGACCGGGCGAGCGAGCGCCTCCTCGGGGGCACCATCGTCGGCACTGACCGCGCGGCCGTCCGCATCGACACCGTCGCCACCGCGCTGGAAGCGGACATGACCGTCGACGAACTCGAACGCGCGGACCTGGCCTACGCCCCGCCATTTAGCCCCGTCTGGGACCCGATTCTCGTCGCCGCGAAGGTGCTGAACGGGAAGCTGAAAGATTGATCCCCGCGGCCGCCCAGCACTCGCGTATGCCCGAAGTCACCGTCTACTCCCGGGAGAACTGCCACCTCTGTGACGAGGCGAAAGCGACCATCGAGACGGTGGCCGATGAGATGTCGGTCGAGGTCGAGATCGAGGAGATCGACGTGGACGAGGACCCCGACCTCCGCGAGGCGTACGGCGAACGCGTCCCCTACGTCCTCGTGGACGGGACACCCAAGTTCAAGTTCCGAGTCGACGCGGCCGAACTCCGCCGGGAACTGGAGAGCTGACGGTCGGTGTCAGTCGTCGCCGGCCCCGGCCGTCGCGGTCGCCTCGGGCAGGTCGTAGGTCACGCCGGTCAGGTCCTCGGAGACATCCCAGAGCCGGCGCGCGCGCTCGGGGTCGCGGGACCGGCGGGAGGGCGTGTCCTCCGCAGGCGGCCCACGCATGTTCATGAACCCACTGGGCCCGATGTACTCGCCGCCCTCGAGGTCGGGCGCCGTCGCGGCGTACAGCATCGGGAGCGCGCCGGTCGCGGCATCCTGTGCGAAGACGGCGTTGGCGACTTGCATCATCGCCAGTCGGAGCGTCGAGCCGGCCTGTTCGGGGCCGCGACGCTGGAGGTTCGTGTCGGCGTAGCCCGGGTGACAGCCGACGCTCGTGACGCCGTCGACGCCGGCCGTGTCGAGGCGGCGATCCAGCTCGAAGGCAACGAGCAGGTTGGCCAGCTTGCTCTGGCCGTAGGCGTCCCACTTGCCGTAGTCGCGCTCGCTCTGGAGGTCCGAAAAGTCGATCTCGCCGTTCTCGTGGAGACCACTGGACTGGGTGACGACGCGGCTCTCGCCGTCGGTGTCGCGCAGGGTGTCCAGCAGATGGCCCGTCAGCGCGAAGTGGCCGAGGTGGTTCACGCCGAGTTGCATCTCGAACCCGTCGTCGGTCTCGCTCCGGGGAACCGCCATCACGCCCGCGTTGTTACAGAGCGCGCGCAGGGCGTCGTACTCGTCGGTGAACGTCTCGGCGAAGGCCGCGACGCTGTCGAGGTTGGCCAGATCGAGTTCCAGCACGGAGAGGGCACCCGGGGGTGCGTCGCGGCGGATCTCGTCGGCCGCGGACTCGCCGCGCTCGACGCTCCGGCAAGCCATGACGACCGTCGCGCCCGCGTCGGCGAAGGCCCGTGCTCCCTCGAACCCGAGACCGCTGTTCGCGCCGGTGACGATCACTGTCTCGCCCGACAGGTCGGGCATCTGTGCCGTCGTCCACTCGGACATACCCTGTCTTGGAGCCCCAGCGACAGAAAACTATTCCTCGTAGGGCCAGTTGGGGTCCCGGCGCTCGTCGTCGCGGGGGGCGCGGGTGTCCGGCGCGGCCCCCGGCGTACAGGCCCCGTGTTCCTCGAAGTTCTTCCGGGCCTCGGCCAGCGAGACGTGGTTGGTGTCCCCGACGTAGGCCGGATTGTGGAACTGGACGGGGTCGTCCATCCAGTCACAGACGGGACAGACCTCGTAGGACCCCGGCTGGTCCTCGGGCAGGGACTGGTAGCCACAGCACGGACAGAAGCCGAGTTCGCGCGAAGCGGGGTTCCCGTCGGGGTCCATCGACGGTGTGAGATTCGGACCCATCCCACATAGTAGTGCGGTTCGGTCGGCCCCCGAGCCCGCTCACTCGGACTGTGCGGCCTCGACCTTCCCGGCGTACTCTTCGAGTTCGGCCGCGAGTTCCCGGGCTTCTGCCGCCGAGAGCGTGACGTGGTCGGCGTGGGGCTCCACCGAATCGAGTTGCGTGTTGTCCATCTCCAACTGGAGTTTGACGTGGTCTGGGTCTTGGCGCGGCGCGGTGACGTTCAGAACGGCCAGGGCCTCCTCGTCGAAGCCGTGGCCCTCGACGCGGCCGTCCAGCAGGTCGAACGTAGTGTAGGCGTTGACTTTCAGGAGTCGGTCTACCATACTGGCGATTGGGCGGGCCGACACTTCCACTTTTTTCATCGTCGTGTCGTCCCGGACGACCGTCGCCACAGACCGTCCCTTGCGTCCGGTGCGTTCGCCGGGCCAGAACTCAGTACAGGAGGTCTCTCGAACGTTTAACTGTCGAGCCCCGTCACCGTCGGTATGGACGAGAACGCCGAGGAGGTCTGGGTGACGCGGCTCTCACGGGTGTTCGTCGAGCGCAGTCCGGTCGGCCCTGTGCCGACGATACTGCTCACCGTCGGACTGGTTCCGTTCGCGCTTACAGGAGTGTTTCTGGCGTTCATCGGTTTCGACGTCCGGCGGGTGTTCCTCGGAAGTCAACTGCTCGCGTCGGCGATGATCGCGGTCGCAACGGTACTGATCTGGCGGTACGACACCGTCGTCCTCCCGACGTTCGTCGAGCGAGCCACGGAGGTAACACCCCACGAGGACAACCGGGAACTCCGGGCTATCGCCGCCCGGTACAGGGCGTTTTTTACCGACATGGGGGCGACGACCGTCGTCTGGACCGCGTTGATTCTGTTCGCGATCCTCGCCAACGACGGGTATTTCCGGGCGCTCGGGGTCCCCGGGTACACCGATCCCGCCTACCTCGTCTATCTGGTCTTTACCGCCTGGGGTGGCGCGATCACCGCCGTCGGCATCCGCATGGCCGCCACGACGACGCTCTGTATTCGCGAGATCGGTCAGTTGGATTTCAGCATCGATCCGTTACACCCCGACGGCCTCGGCGGACTCAGCACTATCGGTTACTTCGCGATCCGGACGACGACGATGCTCTCGATCGGCGCGCTGGGGCTCCCCCTCGCGTTCGACGTCGTCCGTGTCGGCGGCGGCAGCGGCATCATCTATCTTCTCGTCGCGGTCTACATCGGCCTGATCGTCGGTTCGTTCGCGTTCCCGACGGTCTACATCAACCGTCGTGCGAACGAGATCAAGCAAGCGCAGCTAAACGACACGCGCGAACGGATCCACGACCTCAGCGATCGGCTCATGGCGGCCGACGACCCCGAAGAGATCGAAACACTCCAGATGAAACTCGAGGAACTCCGGACCGCGTACGGGACCTACGACAGCGTGAGCCTGTACCCGATGTCGCTGTCGATAGCATCACGGCTCGCCTCGTCAGTGCTGTTGCCGTTGTTCTTTCTGCTGTTCGAGACGTACGTTATCTGAGCCGCGTGTCCGCGAACGGACGCGGTTCGGGAAAACGGATTCGCTCGGTCGGCGGGAAAACGCTCCTCAGTCGTCGGAGGGAAGCGGCTGGCCGGAGCCGTCCGTGGGTGCCGGCGAGGCGTTCATGTCGTCGTCCTCGGCGTATGGGTACCACGTCATCTTCGTGTTGTGCATGTACGGGTCATCGTAGCTGGTCTCCTCGGCCTCCGCGAGGTCCTGCAGTTCGTCCTCGTCGCGGGCCGCGACGAACTCCCGGAAGGTCTCGCCGTCCTCGCGCTGGTCCTCGTAGGTCGCCAGCAGGTTCTGGATGTAGCCGGGGACCTCGTCGGCGGCGACGCGCATCTCCACCCAGTCGGCGAAGTGCGGGTCCTCGCCGAGGCCGCCGCCGAGGCCGATGTCGAAGGCCTCGACCGGCTCGCCGTCCTTGCGCGTCTTCATACCGCGCAGGGACACGTCGGCGATCTGGGGCTGAGCACAGGAGGCCGTACAGCCCGACAGGTGGATGTGGAAGTCCTCGACGCCGTCGGGGAGGTCGACGTTGTCCTTGAGCCAGCGGGCGTACCGGACCTGGCGGTTCTTCGTCTCGGTGATCGACAGCGAACAGAACTCCGAACCCGTACAGGCGATGGAACCCCGCATGAACGGGTGCGGGTCCGGCGAGTAGTCCTCTAGCAGCGGCTCGTCGAGCAGGGCGTCGAGGTTCTCCTCGGGCACGTCGGTGACGATGACGTTCTGGCGCTGGGTCAGGCGGACCTCCCCGGAGCCGTACTCCTCGGCGAGTTCGGCCAGTTCCAGCGTGTCGTCGGCACCCATCCGGCCGACGAGCACGTCCAGGCCGACGTAGTAGTTGCCGTCGGGCTGTTCGTGGACGCCCACGTGGTCGCCGTGGCCGTCGTCGTGGCCGGCGTTGTAGGTGTACTGGTCGCGCATGTCCTCGCCCGCCGTCGGGAGCTCGAAGTCGACGAACTCCTCCTGCAGGACGCGGCGCATCTTTTCGGGGCCCCACTCGTCCATCAGGAACTTGATGCGGGCGTTGAAGCGGTCCTCGCGGTCGCCGTACTCGCGGAACAGGGCACTCATCCCGGCGGCCACGTCGCTGGCCTGTTCCGGAGGTACCCACACGTCGATGTCGCGGGCGAAGCGCGGTTCCTTTCGGGAGAGCCCACCGCCGACCCGGACGTTGAAGCCGAGTTCGCCGTCCTTCTCGGCGGGCTCGAAGGCCAGGTCGTTGATGTCGCCCTGACCACAGCCCTGGTCACACCCCGTCACTGACACCTTCCACTTCCGGGGCAGGTTGGCGTAGTCGTCGTTGCCCTTGAACTCCTCGTGGAGGTCTTCGGCGACGGGCCAGGCGTCGATGTGTTCGTGCTTGTCCTTGCCGGCGACCGGACAGCCGACGATGTTGCGCCAGGAGTCGCCGCAGGCCTGCTGGGTAGAAAGACCGTTAGATTCCAGTTTCTCGAAAATTTCCGGCACGTCTTCCAGTTTGATCCAGTGGAGCTGGATCGACTGGCGGGTCGTCCAGTCACAGTACGCCGCACCGAACTCGGGGTTGTCGACGGGGCCGGTCGCGTACTCCTTGGCGATCTCGCCGATGACCTCGAGCTGGCCGGACTCGATCACGCCGTTGGGCGTCCCGATACGCATCATGAAGTAGCTCTCCTGGCCCGACCGCTGGTGGTACAGGCCCCACCACTTGAACCGCTCGAACCAGGCGTCGTGTTCGTCTTCGGGAATCGCGTCCCAGCCCTCCTCCGCGAACTCCATGAGGTGCTCACGGATCTCCGATCCGTAGACCTCAGATTTCCAGTTCTCGACCTTGCTCGGCATATCCAGAGGTCTAGCGCTACACTCATATACAGTTCTGCCCACCGACAAACCTCCCCACCTCTTCGTGGTAGCGGATTATGTTGCCGGCTATTCCGGACGGGCCAGTCGCGTTCGTTTCCGCGGTACGTGGACGCTCTCGGGGACGACGCCGTAGAATTGCCCGTCTTCGGGGTCGATGACGCGGCCGACGGTGAGCCAGTCGGTGACGCCCTCTGTCCCACACTGGATACAGCGCCCGGCGAACCGGGCGTCGATGTCGGGGTAGTCGACGCCGACCTCGACGACGCCTTCCGCGAGGAAGTCCGCCATCTCGCAGTCACAGAACTCGTGGCGGGCCAACAGCCACAGATCGGAGACGTTGATCTCCCGGGAGTCGTTGACGCTGATCCAGGCACCGTCGTCGAGTTGGTGGACGTCGGTGGTCATTCGCTCGCTCTTGATACCCAAGCCACCTGAGTGGTCCGGCGCGGACAATACTCGCCGGGGTCGGGCCGCCCACAGGGATCGGACGGGCATCTGACCGTCCCCAGCGGCCAGTGTGACGCGATACCACGAATCGTAGTCAGAGGAAGAGACATACTTTGCCGGTAGTCGGGAGTACGGGTGAGGATTACAGTTGCGGGAGGCCTTATGATGGTAGGGCCATTACAGAGGAGTGATGATTGACAGTGACGGTGTGACCGACGGCGTGGCCCGACAGGCCCCAGCGGACGTTGCGCCGGAGCTGTACGAACCAGACCAGGAGCTGGATTATCGATGAGCGAACACGCAACAGACCCTGACACGGAGGAGGAAGAGGACGTGCCAACCGACCATCTCGACGACCTGGATGACGGCTGTGGCTGTGCCGAAGTCTGGGAGCACACCAGCGAGCGCCGCGAGGCCGCGGACGACTGACGAATGTCCGGCGACCTACGGGACTCTTTTATCATTCGTCGCCTTACCACGAATCGATGACCGATGGGCCCGCGGAGGGACCGCCCACGGACCGCGAGTCGCCAGTGGGCCGTCCCGTCATCAGAGGCGACCCGACGCTCACTGGCGAGCACGCCGAGCGTGCCGTCGCGTTCGATCCGGAGGACCTCGACAGCCTCGCGGAAGCCGCCGAAACCGTCCGCCAGTTCTCACAGAACACCGCCGGTGCCCCCGACAACGTCTACATGCTCCGGGGCGCGGCCGCCTGTGCCGCCCTCGTACGGGGCGAAGGGTCCTACAAGGCCGCGGCCGAGCGCGCCGGCGGCGACGCCACCGTGGCGTTCATTCGGAAGTGGTCGCGGGTCCACGACCTCCCGCGGTCGATCCGCCGCCACGTCGCCAAAGGCGAGATCGCACCCACCGCCGCCAAACACATCGCCCGCGTGGCCGGTGAGGCCCGCCTGTTGCTCGCGTGGGCCGCCCTCGATCACGATCTCACCGTACGCCAGATCCGCTCGGCGGCCAGCACCGTCAACGACGGCCACACCGTCGAGGAAGCCCTGGCCGCCAAGGGCGTCACACTCGGCGAGATGTCGATGGAGTTGTCCCAGGACGCCTACTGCGAGCTCCGCCGGCAGGCCGCGCTGGAAGACGTCGATCCTGGTCGGCTGGTCGGCGAGGCACTGGAATCGTACCTCGACGACTGATCCGCTTGCAGTGGATCGAAACTGTTTACCACCCGACCGCCTCACGTTCGCACGAGGGCCGGTAGCTCAGTTAGGCAGAGCGTCTGGCTTTTAACGAGTTCGCCCGTTCGATCCGGGCGAATTCGGGAGTGACCAGATGGTCGGGGGTTCAACTCCCTCCCGGCCCGCTATCGCTGTCGCGAACAATTCGTGAGCGACAGTATTGCGTCCCGGAGGGATTGAATCAGACCGAGGTTCTGCGCGGAGCGCAGGTTCTCCGGCGTGGTTCAACTCCCTCCCGGCCCGTACGTCGCCGCGAACAATCCGTGAGCGGCGACTCCGTCAGAGGGAGTTGAACCCGGGGAGACACAGCGTGAGCTTGCGAGCGACCGTCTCCGCTCGGTTCAACTCCCTCCCGACCCTGTGTCTCCTCGTCCGGGACGTGTTCCCGACCGATTAGCCAGCCGAAACGAGACCGGGGACTTTACGGGGGTGACCGAGTAGGTGGAGCATATGCGAGGCTTCAGTGACAGACTGGAACTGCTGGGACTGCTGACGGGGGCGTTCCTGGTCCTCGCGGGGCTGGGAACCGTCGCGGGGACACCCTGGACGACGCTCGGCGGGGCCGTCGGCGGCGTGAAGGTCATCGGCGGGCTGTTGGCGATCGGCGTCGGTGTCGGACTGGGCTGGCTCTCGCGGACGGACGCGGGGCCGGCGTAGACGAGACGCGACGAGAACGAGAGGCAAACGCCTGCGGATCGAGACGAGCCGTTTTCCGAAAACCGAGTCCGACGAGTCGCAGTTAGTCCTTGACGGGGAGGTACGCCGCGCCGAGCAGGATGATCGCGGCACCCAGGCTGACGTAGACGATGCCCCAGAGCCCGTTCTTGCGCTCGGTGAAGTAGTCCTGGCGCTCGACGTCTTCGAGGTACCCGTCCACGTTCTCCGAGAGGATCACGGTGCTGTTGTCCGGGAAGTGGGCGACGTACTGGGTCCCGCCGAGGGTGACGTTCCCACCCTCGGAGAGCGAGATGGTGTTCTCCTGCGGGGAGGTCCAGGTGAGTTCGGCCGCGGACGTGGTCACGTTCGTGACGGTGGCGGTGACTTGCCCGTCTTCCTCGGCGACGTACTCGTACTCGTCACCGACGGTGAAGGTCCGCGTCTCGGGCGCGGGGAGGTACTCGTCGAGGCGGACGAGTTCGCGGTCAGCGGTCTCGTTGGCCGGGTAGACGACGTACTCGTCGCCCTGGAAGGTGGCGGTCTCGTTTTCCACCGCGGGGTCGTCGAGCAGGATGGCGCTGACGTTGAGCTCCTCGCGAAGGTCGAACTCCGAGACGTCGGTGCGGTTCTCGATGACGACCGTCCACGACTGGTTGTTGTAGGTCGTCGTGGCGTTGTTCTCCAGGGACGCGGTCGCCAGCGCGGACTGGTTGGTCCAGGCGAGTTCACCGCTCCCCTCCGAGACGGAGGCGACGTAGATCCGGTCGCCGATTCTGAGCGTATCGCCGTCGCCGAGCTCCTGGCCCTGCACGTCGATTTCGGGTCGCTGGGCGTCGACGACGCTGATGTAGCCGAACGACCCCGCCCCGATGGCGAGGAAGAGAACGAAGTATATCGCCGCGGCTCGTCGTTGCATACTTCGAGGCTGGGGAGGACAGCTTTTAATCGTTACTTTTCGCCAGCGAGACCGTCACCGGCCGGTTCCGATCAGTTCGGCGCCTGTCGCGGCCGGTCACGCGCGTTCTGTGCCGCATCTGACTCGTCGACCGTCGCCGTCGCCAGCGTCGCCGCCAGCGCCATCACGGCCCGCTCGTGGTCCGCCTTCGACGCGTGGGCCGCCATCGGCGACACCGTCTCCGCAGTCTCGTCCACGTCAGTCACGCCCCGCGCCGCCAGCGTCCGCTGTGCCGCGGCGAGCAACTGGTGGAGGTACAGGAATTCGTCTTTCCGCATCGCTATCCAGTAGGGGCTGAACGGCCCTAAACCGCACGACTGCAGTGTTACCATCCCGCACGGAGTCGGCACGGGGAGCGGATGACGTGACGACCGAATCAGGCGGGTCGCGGCGTCGGGAGCGCGCGGTGGCGCCGCGGCGGCACCAGGAAGTTCCCGCGGTTCTGGACGAAGATGTACTCGAGGATGCCGTTGTTGACCCGCTGTCGGATCGCCGGGTTGTCGGTGAGGTCGTCGCCGTTCATGGCCTCCCGAACGTCCTCGAACGTAGAGAGTCGGCGCTGGAGCGACGGGAAGTGGAGGCTCGCCACGTCGTCGTCGGTCGATTCGACGTGTCGCCGGAGGATGCGGACGTTGCCGTCCTCGTCACGGTTCGCGCGGGCGGCCTTCTGTGCGTGCCCGACCCGACCGTGGTCACCGATCGACTGCTCGATGGTCTCGGGGTCGAGGAACTGGTCGATGCCGCTGTCGGCACCGAGGTTGTCGCCGACGCCCTCGACGAGACCTTGCTCGGCGTGGCTCGGGCTGAACATCTCCATGACGCGTTCCTCGAAGCTCTGTTCGTCGTACCAGTCGCCGAGTCGCTGGCGGAGGTTCGCGACGTGTTTGGTCGTCCCGTCGGCGAAGGGACCCTCACGGATCGTGACGTAGTCCTCGGTGGCCTGGTTCCCCGCGAAGCCAGCCTCGAAACCCATGAACAGCGGCGACTGCTCGGGCACCGGCAGGGAGTCGGGGATGCCGCTGATCGGCTCGCCGCCCTGGGCCTGGCGCTCGGCGGGCAGCCCCGCGCCGATGAAGCCCGTCCGGCGGTCGTCGACGGTCAGGGCATCGCCGAGTGTCGCGTCGACGGCGACCCCGTTGGCCTCGCTCCGATCGCCGAACATGGCTTCTTCGGCCTCGAGCACCACGTCCGCGCGGTCGCTGGCCAGGTGGAGCAGAGCGTCCTGCGTGTCGAACGTGGGGTTCTCGAAGCCCGAGAGCCGCCGGGGTTCGGGCAAGTCGACGCTGTCGGGCAGGGATTCCTCGAACCGCTCGAAATAGGCTGGCGAGTACGCGAGCGAGTAGACCAGCCCCTCGTTGCTCCGCTCGTAGGCGCGATCCAGCGTTCGCAGGGCCGCCGCGACGGTCTCGCGGGCGTCCTCGCCGGGCGGCCCGTCGGCGTCGACGGTCAGGTAGAGAAACGCCTGGTGGCGGGGCAGGTGGACGTTGCCGTCGGCGTCCACGCGCACGCGGTCGTTCCAGGCGTGCTGTCGCTGGGGGAGTGTCGAGATGTCGGAGACGCCCTCGGGGACTGGCTCGCCGGCCCGCGGTGCTCGCCCGAGGCAGGCGCTCAAGGCGCTCGCCCCACCCACCGCGACGGCGGCTTTCATGAACTGCCGGCGTGGCAGTGACTCGTCGAGGTCCATCAGAGTTGCACCTCCATGTCGGGCATCGTCAGGAAGGCCATTTCGTAGCCCTCGTGGCGGGCCAACTGGGGCGGCGTGTCGACCGTGATCGAGAGAGTGGCGCCGTCGGCCACCTCGGAGACGGCCGCGCCGTAGTGATACCCCAGGTCGGGGTCGAGCGTCGATTCGAGGGCCAGCGAGTCGCCGGCCAGCGCCCCGGACAGCGTCATCGACGGCAGGACCATCCGGTTGTACGGCGTGTGCGCGAACACCGCCAGGTACTGCCCGTCGCCCTCGATGCCCGCGGGCACCGTGTCCTGCACCGTGACGACGAACACGGCGTCGCCGCTCGTGGCCGTTCCGCGGACCTCGCCCGGCAACTCGCCGTTGGGCGGGACGGTCGCGCTTGGCGCCATCGTGTCCATCGGCTTCAGGGCGGCACGTTTGCCCGCGTCGTCGTACTCCTGATAGGGGAGGTCGTCGCGGGCGCTCTCGCTGTACTCGAACTCGATCTCGGCCGTCTCCGGTTCGGTGAACCGGCCCTGGAAGTCACCGGATCGGCGAACGCGGTCTTCCGGAACGGAGCCGATGTCGATGCTGGCGGTGTAGGTACCGTCGCCGTTCCCCTCGAGGTTGTTGCCGTAGTGCAGTCCCATCGGCTGGGACAGCATCGCGTACATGTTGGTCTGGTCTGCCAGCGATCCGTCTTTCGTGAGTTCGACGGTCAGACTGGCGTTTGGCAGGACCGTCTTCGTCTCGGGGTCCCAGACGACGGCCATGAAGTGCATCGCCGTGCTCCCGTCGAGTTTTTTCAGGTTCGTGTCCGACCCCGTGACCTCCCAGAACCGGTGGGGGTAGCTGTACATCGCGGCGGTCTCGTACTCGCCCGCAGTCGTCGACCCGACCATCTTCATCCCTTCGGAGTGGGTCGGGTAGTAGACAGCGTCAGGGCGATTCTCGGCCAGCGGCGGCGACCGAACCGACCGCGACTCCGTCTGGAGACACCCCCCGACGATCCCCGCGCCGACCAGTCCGGCCCCCGCCCGGAGGACAGCACGTCTGTTCATCGCCGGACAGTAGGCATCCGACACAAAAGCCCGTTCCGGTTCACGGCACCGGGTCACACACCCTTGCGACAGGCCAGCCACGCAGCGATCACGACGGCCGCGAGCGCGACGCCCCGGATTCCCGGGCCCGCACCGTCCGCCGCGGTGCCGACGGGCGCGTCGGTCGTGGGCGTCCGGCCGACAGTCTTGCTATCCCCGCCCGAATCGGCGGGCGTCGGCGTATTCACGCGAATCGGGTCGCGCCCGTCGGGGGGTCGCTCGTATCGACTGGCGACCGGTTCGCCCGCGACGCGAACAATCGAATCGTTCCCCGATTCGAACCGACCGTCGCCGTCGTCGACGTGGACGGTGACCGCGACGACCGCGCGCTCGTCGAGTCCGGTGGTATTCACGGGCACGCGGACGTTCGTGTGTCGGCCCGCCGAGAGCGCGCGGGACCCGAGTGGTCTGCCGAGCGTCCCGTTCTCGGCCGTGTGGACGACGAGGGCGCCGCTCTCGGGGAGCGTCGCCGCGACGACCGGAAGCGTTCCGTTTTCGAGCGCGCCAGCCCCACGGGTGACGACCGAAACGGGTCGCTCCCCCCGTGCGACCGGGAAGCGCTGGCCGGCCGGGCCGCCGAACCAGCTGAGCATGCTGTCCGCGGCCGGGTCGAAGTCGTCCCCCGCCGCGGCGTCGGTGTGCAACACCGCCCACAGCGTCACGTCGCCACTCGTGTTCGCCCAGAACGCGCCGTCGGCCCGAACGGTGACGCCGCGGTGGCGACCCCGGTCGAGTGGCCGGGCACCGACGATCCGTCCGGGCTCACCGCTGTCGTCGGCCCGCAGGACCAGGTACCCGTCCGTCGAGAGGAATGCCTCCTCCACGACGATGGTGCCGTTGGCCGACACCTGCGGGTTCGCCGTCGCGTGGTTCCCGTGGGCGACCGCGAGGCCGGCCCCCGCGACGGCGAGAGCGAACAAGCCGACGAGGAGAACGCTCGCGCGCATCTCAGATCGACAGCTCCATCGGCGGCATCTCCAGAAACGCGCGTTCGTACCCCTCGTGACGGGCGATCTGTGGCGGCATCGCGACGGTCAAGCGGAGTCGGTCGGCCTCCGCGAGCGAGGGGATCGTCGCTCCGTAGTGATACCCCAGGTCGGGATCGAGCGTCCGGACGAGGTCGCCGTCGAACGCGCCGGCCGACGCCGTCAGCGACATCGCGGGGACGAGGAGCCGGTTGTACGGCGTCCGGGCCGACACCGCGAGGTACGGTCCGTCACCCGCGATGCCCGCGGGCGGATCGGCTAGCCGGACGACCCCGAACACCGCGTCCCCGCTCCGGGCAGTCCCGAGGTGCGTGCCCGGCATGGCCTCGATTTCGGGCGCTCGACCGAGCGGGAACGCGGCATCCATCGGCGCGACCGCCCCGCCCTCGCCGGCCTCGGGGATCGAGTGTGTGCCGATTTCGCGGCGGTCTCCCGCGGTGAACCGAAACGTGATCTCGGCGGTCGCCAGCTCGTCGAAGCGGTCGCGGAACGCGCCAGTCCGGCGGATCGAGAGCGCACCCACGTCGATCCGGGCGCGGTAGTCCCCGTCGGCCGGGAGCGTGAAGTTGCCCCCGTAGTGGACGCCCATCCGCTGGGAGAGCATCGAGTAGATAACCTCCTCCGAGACCAGTCGCCCGTCCCGTTCGAGTTCGAGCGAAAGTCCCGTCTCCGGGATCGCAACGCCTGTCTTGGGGTCCCAGACGACCGCCATCAGGTGGAGGCGGTAGCCGCCGCCACTTCCCTTCGGGACGAGCGACCGCTGATCGTTCGTCACCGTCCAGAACCGGTGGGGGACCGTGTACAGGAGCGCCACACGGCAGGGACCGGCGGTCGCCGTCCCCAGTCGCCCCATCTCCTCGACGAACGGCTGGACGTACACGCGGCCGTCGGCCGATCCGGTTGGAGTCGAGGGAGTCGCGGTCCAGGCTCCCCTCTCGGTCGACGTTCCCGCTGTTCGCGGTCGGTTACAGCCCGCGAAGCCAGCGGTGCCAGCGCCGGCGAGGAGGGTGAGCAGGCGTCGCCTGTGCATTCACGACCGAGTTCGGGCGGCGAGGAGTTAGGGGTTCCCCTGTCGCCCGCTCAGACCAGCGTCTCGGGCCGGTCCGAGAGGTAGTCGAAGACAGCGCCGAGACTGAACCCGTACGCGAGGTGGCTCACCAGCGTCAACACTGCGTAGAGCGCAAGCGTAAGCACCCCGCCGCCGACGCCCTGGGAGAACGCCAGCACGAACCCCGTCCAGAGGACGAATCCGTAGGGCAACCCCTTCGTGGCGAACCGCTCGCCAGGGAGGTACGCCGCCGTCGCGGCGAACAACAGCGGCCAGGTGACCATCCCGCCGCCGAGAAAGACCAGGAAGCCGACCGCGACGGCGTTCGCCGGGAAGATCACGTCCAACCCGGTCAGGTCCGCCAGGATACCGAACGAGGCCATGTCGAACGCCCCCAGCGACGACGCCACGAACAGCCCGATACTCATCGCGGCCGTCCCGACCAACCCACCCAGGGCCCCGATCAACCCGTCCGCGACGATACCCGCGAGATGGGCGAAATCCGGCTCCGCAACTTCACCTTCGACCGCCGGCTCGAACTCTTCGGTGCTCGTTTGTGCGTCATTGTCAGCCATGACAAGTATACACGTGACGGAGCGACAAAAACGATGCGCACACGTTCGCCTGTGCGTTCGTATTACCACCACCCAACCCATGGTCCTGGTGGCTCAGAAGTTGCGAGCGGCAGGAAGTCGCGGGCCGGATTTGAGCCCCGGTCGCGCCAGAGCCGCTCCCTGCTTCAAATCACGGCCGATGGTTCTGGTCGCTCACGAATTGTTCGCGACACAGAAGCCAAGGGCCGGATTTGAACCGGCGATGATCCGCTCTGCAGGCGGACGCGTTCGGCCAGACTCTGCCACCTTGGCGCAGTCGGTAGTAGTCGAGAACCGCGTTTAAGCGTAGCGGTCTAATACGAGCGTGGCAGTCCCAGCGTGTGCTCGGCGATGTGATTGCGCATCATCTGTGACGACCCCGGTGCGACCGTCCCCAGACGACTCCCCTTCCACATCTCGACGATCATGTAATCACGGCTGAACCCGTTGCCGCCGTGCGTCTGCAGCGCCACGTCCGTCGCCTCGTGACCCGCCTCCGACGCCCGGAGTTTCGCCATGTTCGAGACCTCCGCCGTCTTTTTCATGTCCTCAGTCCCCTCCGTCTCGTCCATCAGCCACGAGGCCTTCTGCACCAGCAGCTTCGCCGCCTCGACCTTCGAGTACGCGTCCGCGAGCGGGTGCTGGATCGCCTGGTGAGCCCCGATTGGTTCGTCGAACACCACACGATCGTTCGCGTACTCGACCGCCCGCTCGATGGCGTTGCGTCCGACGCCGATTGCCCCCGCCGCACCGACCAACCGTTCGGGATTGACCGTGTCGAACAACTGGTACAGCCCCATGTCCCGCGTTCCGATGATGTCGTCCTCGGTCGCCTCGTACCCGTCGAAAGAGAGTTCGTACTGGTTCTCCGGCGTCGGGATCCCCACGTCCAGCTCCCGCCGCTCGATGTTCTCGTCCTGTGGGTCCGCCAGAAAGAGCGTGATCCCCTGCGTCCGCTTGGCCACCTCGTCTTTCGGCGTCGTGCGCGCCACCAACAGCATCTCGTCCGCCGTGTCCACCCCGCTGATCCACTGCTTGCTCCCGTCGATCAGAAAGGTCCCGTCGTCCTGTTCCTCGGCGAACGTATCCAGGTTCGGCGCGTTGTGCCCCGCGTTCGGCTCCGTCAGCGCCATACAGAAGTTCAGGTCGCCGTTCACCAGCGGCTCCAAGAGCTCTTCTTTCTGTGTCTCGGAGCCGTGATTCGTCAGTGTCACCGCACCGAAAACCACGTTCACCACGAACAGCATCTCCGCCCCCATGCTCCCGTGAGCCACCAACTCCTCGACGATCGTCGTCAGCTCCGAAATCCCCATTCCCTCCCCGCCGTACTCTTCGGGCACCGTGACACCGAGAAAGCCCGCGTCCGCACAGTCCTGCCAGAACTCCGTCGGCTCCATGCCATCCGACACGTCCCGCCAGTAGTCGTCACCGTACCCGCTGGCCACCTCTCGCGCCGTCTCCCGCATCATCCGGTGTGTCTCCGACTCCGCGAACCCAGATTCGTCAGTGAATGACATGCACCCTACCAGGGGCTACCGGCAAATAAATGTGTGAACTTTCAACGGCCGGACGGTTGCCAACTGTTCGAAAGCGAGCGTCCGCTGTCGCTGTTGGTGTTCGAAATGAAAAGACCCGCACCAGCGCGATGCTGGTGCGGGTCGAATGAACGGAGGCGGCGAACCGGGTCTCCCAGAGGCTCGCGCACTCAAGTAGGCCCCGGAACGCTGGCGGGCTTAACTTCCGTGTTCGGGATGGGTACGGGTGTACCCCCGCCGCTGTGGCCGCCTTAACGCCGACTCGCGGAATCGAACCGCGATTCTCCAGTGTCGGTGTCTCGAACGTTTCTCGACGTTCGAGGCGTGAAAGGCTTGTCTTTCGGTGGGACGGACTGTGTGTTACGTGCGATCCAGTTAGCGCCTGGACTCGTGTGGAATCGAGTCTCAATGCGGTATGATTGGTGGCTTCGATCGGTTAGTGCTCGCGGGCTAAACGCCTCGTCACCTCGGCGCGTACACCCCGAGTCTATCGATCTCGTCTTCTACGAGTGATCTCGGCGGTATCTCTTTTCCAGGTGGGTTTCGAGCTTAGATGCGTTCAGCTCTTACCCCGTGTCGCGTGGCTGCCCG
>NZ_JALJCL010000016.1 GCF_023698535.1 Halorientalis regularis | reverse complement strand
CGACGGCTCGATCAGTCTCTTGGAAACCGTCTCTTCGACACATTAGATGAACTTCGTGAGGCTGCACTCATTGCGCTTGATGACATCGAGCCTCCGAATATCTTCACGTACTTATGTCCTTGAGTATCAGTCTGTTTCGTTATATGATTCTGATGAAAGTCTTCCAGCTCAAATACCTGGTTTTTCCCTGAAGTAAACTCCTCAACGAAGAACCAAATTACAAGGATGATAAGAAGAAAAGATATGATATTAATAATCATATTAACAAGAGTTCGGAATCCATAGACAAGGTTGTGAGGTAGGACAACCGGATCGGCTGTGATGAGCAGTTCCCACAAAAGATACGCTGGACCCACCAGGATGACAAAATTCGTAATGAGGGCAATAATCGAGAGTATTGAATTGCTCAACAATTTCGCAATCGCCCGTGATCCAGATTCTCCGTGACCGCGCATGGCTGCCAACCCGGATCTCCATAAGGCTTTAAACAAGTAGTAGAGAGCAAGGATCGAATACCCGACCCCGTGCGCGGCGAGATATTCGCCTCTAATGAAAGTTATAGGATCCAATGACAGGAGTGCCTTTGCGTAATCCTGGGTAGCATCTCCAGCAACTGTAACGAGCGACCACATCGCAAAAAGGCTCAGAGAAGAGGTCATATAGAATCTATTTTTGAGTGTGGTTTATGTTTTATTATTTATGATTGGCGAGCACACCGGGGTGATTTTTAGGTATTGGTTCTTATGTATAAGGGTTATCTCCAGATTTGGCACCCTAAGATATTAATTGGTGTCAATCCATGTTAAGCAATATGGCTAGTGGGGCCACGCGTTCTGATGAAGAAGACGTATCGGGGGCAGATTTCGTCCGTCGGTACGACCTCTCTGAGGTTGACTGGGAAGAAAACTGGAATAGAATATACATCGACGAGAATGACAAACAGAAGCTAATCAACTACGGTTTACTGGAACAAAAATTACAGGCAGCGTCGTTTGATCAGATGACCCTCAGCCGGCACGGTGCAGTCCTGCTGTCTGGACCACCTGGAACAGGAAAGACCACGCTCGCAAAGGGCGCGGCTTACAAACTTGCCGAGAAAATCGACCGCGAGGCACTTGGACTTGAGCGCGTCGTGTTCAAACAAATCGAGGTTCGGAACCTATTCTCGAGTGACCACGGCGATACGCCGAAACTTGTCGAGGAGGCATTTGACCGGGTAATAAAAGGTGGTCAGCGGGGCCACACCTACCAGGTCGTACTGCTAGACGAGGTCGAGTCACTGTTCGCGAACCGCGGGTTGCTCGGTGACACTGACCCGATGGACGCCATCCGCGCGGTCAACACTGCCCTCGATTGTCTGGATGCGTTATCTGAACTCGACAATATCTACGTAATCGCGACCTCTAACCAGCCAGGCGCCGTCGACAGCGCGTTCGTGGACCGCACGGACGAGCAGATCTACGTTGGCAATCCGGATCCGAAACATCGGCGGCAGATCCTCGAAGACATCTTGGCCAGCCTCAAGGAGACGTTCGAGACGCAACTGTCGCCAACGGATGAACAATTGGAGACGTTGGTCACGCTTTCAGCCGGCTTCTCCGGACGGCGAATGCGGAAGAGTGTCCTTTCGGCACTCGCCCGGGAGGCGTCGACGGTCCGGAATCCGTCAACGCTCTCAGTAGACCAGTTGCTCCGTGAGTTCGAACACAAACGGGAGATGCTCGACAGCGCTGGCAATGATTACATCCAGCTCGGAGTGACCCCCGACCAGCCAAACGAGGCAAGCGACGCCAACGACCAGGAGGGATCTATTGAATGAGCAACGACATGACCGGAACCAATGATATTGACATCGACACCATTGTCGACAATCGCACCGCACTGTACGATCAACTGGAAGCCCAACCGTATCGTCTCCTCCAGGAGGAGGTCACGGAACTCATCACGAATACCGTTGAGGCAGCAGGACGGGACGCCAGCGATGTCGAGAAGGCGCTGCTGTCTGACCCCCTAGACGAGGACTGGTGGTTCTCGATCTCGACTCAGCAGGCGCTCAACGCGATCGTCGTCACCGGTGATGAGGGAGTGATTCGCGTAGACATCACGTATGAACTCGGCGACGAGCGCGATCTTACTGTCCCGAGCCCGGATGCGCTTCCCATCCTCAACAATGGGGACGAACTCACAATCTACTGCCTGCTGGATCGCGACATCGACCTCTCGACGACGACCGGAAACGTCGAAATCGAGGGCGTATCCCTCAAGGAAGACAGCGAATCAAAACCAGAACCAAAGTCGGAGTCCGAACCCGAGCCCACGCCACCACCGAAGAACGACCGGTCGGGCCAGCAAGACGAGAAAGACGGCCGTGACGGTGGATCGACCGGTACAGGGCCTGTAACCGTCTCACTTATCGGACCAGAAGGTCAGAAGGAAACCGTCGATTTGCCGCGCGATCGGACGATGGGATTTGTCGTCGCCGATCTCAAGCAGTCGTACGACGTGCATGACGCCGAAATCGGCCTGTACGAGGACAAGCAGTACTCGACGGCCATTGATGACAATATCGACCCAGGCCAGTACGAAGAGGAGACAGTGTACTGGCGAGTCGAACGGAGGGCGGCCTGAGATGTGGCGTAGTATCCCTATCGGCGAGGCGAATAGACGACGAAGCGATACGGTGGAGGTAACTCATGGCCAGTAAATCGGGAGTGCACACAGACGTCGGCGCAAAGGTTACGCATACGACTTGGACACAGACAGCAAACTTTGTCGTTTCGTCCACCGTCGGGTTCTTGTTCGATTACGCCCAGGCACGTGGGCTGGGGACGGACCGGATCTCAAGCAAACGGGAGAAACTCGAGAGCGCGTTATACACGTACATCAATACGCGCCACCTGCGGAAGGTATCGATCGAGGTGTATGAGGAGGGAGCTAGCAAGTCCGACGAGGCTATCGAACGGTTCGACCTCACGTACGAGATCAAGGACCCGGAAGAGCTCTCGCAATCGGAGTTACAGCGGATAGAAGAAAAGGACTTCAACCAGTATCGCAAAGACGTTATGGAGCAGTTACAGGACCTCGACTCGCTCCCTTCGAACGTCGATTACCGCGTCCTCATCTGGTGTGCACCAGAGAACGACCTCGGCCAACCGAAACCGGATGTCGACGGTTGGTCATCAACGTCTGCCCGGTCAACGGACCACCTGAACAAGAAAAACCTTGGTGACGCGGTCAACACCGGGCCGATCAACGCTGACGCTAGTCTGTGGATTCGCTAAGGAGGTTCCAGGTAATGCCAACAGTCAAATTCACCATCGACGGCGACGAGCACGAAGTCGAAATCGACGGCGCACATCCCAACGACGTGTACCAAAAGGGCGATGAAGTCGTTGACGCAATCGAACAACTCGGCTACGAATACAGCGAGAGCCCACCGACCATCCAGAACCTCGCGGACGCTGACCGGATGACCCGCGAAGACGGCGTCATGGATCTCGGCGAAATCGACGATCAGGTGACAGGGAGTGGCAGTGGGGCCGGCGGTGGGTCGCCAGGGACGGAGGAGACATCGTAAGCGAGGATGTCGTGGCATCGTCTCTCGGTGAGGTTGCCGATGAATCTAGATAGGATAAGCTATGTCAGCAACTCCTCTGTCAATGTCCTGTTCGGGTATATCGAAACGCGCTCCCTAAATACCGACGAGATCGCGGATATGCGCGACCCTATCGAGATGGCGGTCTGGTCGTACCTGGCTTCTCGGCATCTACAGACAGCGCGAATTGAGGTCTTCGATATGGAGACCGACATCACTGCAATCGAGTGGTTCGATCTCACAATCGAGAGGGTTTCACCGTATGACCCGGAAAAACGACCGGCAGCGAGATTCAACCAGTACCGTGAGGAGGTTGCCACGCAGTTGCAGGCGCTCAACTCTCTCCCGTCGTCAGTCAACTATCGGATTCTCCTCGGAATTACGAGCGAAAACGACCTCGGACAGGAATCACCTTCCCTGGGCGGATGGGCGAAGACGACCCCTCGAAACCCGCCAGAATCTGCTAACGAACACGATAAACACCGACAGTGCGACCTCACCTGGCTTGAACACATTCAATGACACATAACTTCAGCAACACTGGGACTAACACCCAGCAAACGACGAAAGCCCATTCAAAGACCCTGGTACAGAACCAAATTGCGCAGCTGTATTCGTTGATCCGACTAGAGTCGGGTGTCAAACACGACTTCCTTGAGAACAACCGTGATGTCTTGGAGAACATCTTTGAGATGGGGCTTGACCAGGAGCGGCTTGACGAAGTGTGGTTCGTAATTGTTGACCAGCAGAATCGCATCGTCGACGAGTGGGTACTCGACATCTCATATACTAGCGGATTTTACGAGCTTACATCGCCCTCACGCGAGACGGTCCAAGAGGAGGTCGCGTATTACGGAACCAATGACGGTTTCAAGGCGTTCATCCTTCCAGTAATTGACGGACACAACGTCTTTAACACGCCAGACGGGGACGGTGTCGGCGTTGATTCGTTCGGTGGCCCCGGTGTCAACGTCGACATCGGCCACCTGCGGTAGCAGAGTGTCCCTGAAAACCACGAGATGATGAGACACGCGCTATTCACGACTGAAATCCACACAAACGATGGCCGACAGGATTAGCCGCCGGCGACTGCTGACAGTCGCCTCCACCTCCGTAATAGCACTCAGATCTGCATCGAACATCGGCAGTGCAACGCAGGGAACAGAACGGATTCTCCAAGAGAGCTTTGAGAGCGCTCCCGAACGGACTCGGCCGTCCGGCTGGACGAAATCGGGAACAGGAGTCGCAAGGGTCGTCGTTCCCGATGGAGGGAACTCGGTGGCAGGATCGAAAATCTTCGGGATGTTTGGGAGTGACGACTCGTGTTCCTCGGTTAGCGCAAGTCATGAGCTAGATCTTCAGGGGCGCACTTGGGCCCGTTTCCAAGTGTATGTGTTTCCGACCGACCGGGGGGAGGACGGCTGTACGTCGAAGAGAGCGGGACTGTCGCTCCACGCAGGGGAATCGGAGTCGGTGACACTCGTTGAACTCACTACGGACAGAACTGTACGTGGCCCTGGCTCGGAACCGCTTGGTGAGTACGCCGAGAGAACGTGGAACGAACTCGTCGTCGAGTACGATCGGTCGGGAGAGACGGTTGAACTCACCTACACGATTAATGGCGACTCTCGAGGGACCATCAGCAAGCCGCGTCAGCCTGCCGAGTCCGACTTTTCGAAACTCCGACTTGATGCAGGGGTGGATATCGTATGGTGGGATGATATTGAAGTGATAGCAAGCAAAAAGACAGAATCCGGCTCCGAAAATCTGACAGAAGAGGGTTTGGGGGCAGCAGGTGGAGATGGGAAAGGTGATTCAGACACCAAATCTTCCATTCCTGAGTTCAATATTTTCTCTACTTTTGTAGGTGGGACTGTCGCTATAGTTGTGGTTATATTCACGTTGCTTGCTTCTTTATCGGGTTCAGGAAGTAGATCAAAGACAAGCTCTCAACGACAAGTCACAGAAGAAGATGTACGTGATGGACTTGAGGAAGCAGAGGAATCCCTACAGCAAGACCGTCGTCGATGAGTACAAATGAGTCGGTGAAAATACCGAAAAGGCAAGGTTGTCAGAATATAGTGTTATATTCTAATTAGTGGATGGGGCCTTAACCAACGAAGGATGGCCAAGTGCATATAGAGACCCATTATGATTGCCAAAGTAGAGAGCGCCATCTATCACTACTGGGGACGTATTGATGGCCTCTTCAGTTTCGTATCTCCACTGTTCAGAGCCATCATTTGAATCTAAGGCATAAATATTCCCATCCCGGCTGCCGAAATATACGATATTGTCAACAACACAAGGAGATGATCTCACTTCTCCATCTGTTTCATATCGCCAGATCACCTCTCCGCTATCCTTATTTATTGTATACAGCGAACTGTCGTATGAACCTACAAAAACTCTGTTGTCGACAACTGCTGGCGATGATTGCACTTCAGCATTAGTATCAACCCGCCATTTGATGCTCCCATCTTCGGCATCCAATGCGGTTATTGAACCGCCGTAAGTTCCGATATACACAGTATCATTAGTTACTGTTGGAGAAGAGTCTATTATCCACTCATTGACATCAGATGTCCATTGGACTGAGCCATCATCAGAATCTAAAGCATAAACAGATTCATCCTTGCTTCCAAAATAAACAGATCCGTCAACCACCGCTGGTCCACACAATATCCAGTCATTTGTCTTATACTTCCATCGAACTGTACCTTCTTCTAAATCTAGTGCATAGAGTGAATGATTGGAACTTCCAATATATAAAGTGTCCTCAACAATTGCAGGTGATGACGTTACACCTGACTGCGTGTCAAAATCCCAAATAATATCGCCGTCAAATTTATTTATAGCAAAAATTGATCCATCAGAATCACCAACATAGATCTTATTATTAGATTCTGCTGGAACAGATGCAATGCCGATCCCCGGCTGAAAACACCATTTTTCACTTCCATCATATCGATCAATCGCCATAATATGGCCACGGATAGTTCCGATATAGACAATACTATCCCAGACTGCAATAGAATTTATCTGGTCTGGGCAGGGTATTGACCAAATTATTTCAGGTTCTGTAGATAATCCGGTCTGTGGCTCAAATCTGTGAGTGGGGTTTCTCATTCGAATGGGCCTGTCAACCATAACCAGTTGTTTATGCAGATATACACATTATCTTTTTGAAAAGCATCATATCATAATAGGGTTCTGCGTACTGCCTGTATAAGCCACGCAAGGGTTTAGTCATCTAACGCCTGGTTCGGCCGCTAACGGTTGTAATACCGACGAAACTGACGACACCATTCTCTGACGGCCTGCCGACTGCCAACCCAGCTGGTATGGAAGCGGTCGGACCGTACTTTATGGGTCTGAAACCCTCTTTGATGTGGTTTCGGACAGTATCAGTACCTCACAAAGTAATTTGAATGATATTACCGTAATTTATCCGTCCTATACGGTAGCCACCACTGTCTTGCGGTTTTTAAGTTATGCAGCAAGCTGATCAGCGAGGATCTGTGCGAGTTCAGCTTCATCTCGGCTGAGTGCGATCGCCGACGCGGTCGGCACCGAGTCGGCTACACTGTCACATTCGTACTCAGTCATCACAGCAAGAACCTGCTGAAACACCTCGTCAGAAACCGTAATCGTGAGGTGTCATTCTGGCGGCATAGCCTCTCATAGATCCGTATTACAGTAAATAGCTCCGAAATTACTGTAATATTGGCTAACTAGCTTTGTGAGGTACTGAGTTGTTCCGCCTATCTCTCAATCCGAAGCGAGCGAGGGCAGTTGAGGGCCGTAGCTATCAACGAGAAGAGTCCTCAATATCGTGTCTCTCGGTGAGCCGATGCAGACGATGCTGCTGGACCGGTGACGTGACAGATGAATATGTCGATATCAAGCATTAGCATCATCTCAAGGTCGATCGCCGCGTAGACACAGCATCGCTCGCCGTTAATTTGACAGTGGCTTCATCGACCGTGATCCACGACCGCTTCGGCGTCACCAGAAGCCGTCAACCCCGGGTTATTTGCAAAGGAGCATCTCTCTTGTGAACGTCAGCTGGCTCAACCTGCTGTCAACCAGCCAATGCCTCCACTCCCAGTTCACCCGAAATGATCGATTTATCCCAGCAGGTCTTAGATGGCCACCGCCCCCGATCGTCAGCTCCGGCCGTGTGGAGACGCACTCCAAGCCGCTGGACGGGTGTCGGGGTGCGCTCGTTCTCCCAAACGTCTTAACTTTCCCCTCCAGAATTTCACTGAGCAATTCTGAGACGGTCATGGGCCCCTCCCGCTACGGCCTGCTAACTTCTCAATCCCCCACCAAGACGGACGGTTGTGCTCTATAAATCGGTAAGGACACCAGCAGAAACCGGGACTATAGCTTTTCAATCCAACTCCGGTCGAGCTAACTCTTCAAGTTTGATTATCTCACGGGTCTTCTATACTCGATCGTACTGACGGCGCCATGCGTTCTACGGGAACAGCCCATTTTGGCCGAAGAGCGTTCGAGCGTCCGTCGTGAGTCGGTAGAACTCTTGTGGACCTTTGGTACCCGGATTCCCGTTGTCTCCTTTCTTGGCGACTTCGTCGCGATACCGCTCCTTGTCTTCCTCATTACCAGACTGGTCGTAGTGTCTGCGCAGGCGCTTTTCGGTGGCACTGGCCCAGTAGCCGACTGCATCGTAGCCCGCGTGATTGTGTTTCTGTGTAATATAGCCTCTGTATCTTGCACGGCATTCTTGGCAGATATAGGTCAGATACTCGAAGGACTCGTTACCTCGTTTCTCTGTAGTGAGCGATTCTTGTAGGGGTGGGGGAAGTCTTCTATGACTCTCTCCTAATCTCTTGTTGAAAAGAATTTGATAGACAAGTCTATTGGCAATTGATTAAGTTAAATGGTTAAGAATGCAACGTATGAAGATAGAACCGGATTACGTATTTCAACATGACAGGTACGATGAGGTCCTTGTCTTAGGTGTGATTCAACGGTATAAGTCGTATGATACTAACAAGGGAATGGGTGTTGAGGGTGGAGTCTATGTTCGCTACGCCAACCACTGGGATGGGTATGGGTCGATGTTTGGATCTGTTCGTATAGACCCAATCGAGAGGTTCATAGAAGAGGTTGGGGACAAACTTCGGGAGTTCAATCGAATCTGAGAATAATTGTGCCAAATATTATAAATAACTATCATTTAGGTATACATCAACCCACTTCGGAAAGTGATTTACTCCAGAAATTCCCTCCGTTGCTCCATCCGCTCCCTCTCTGTCCGCTGGTCATAGTGCTGATCAATGACAGCCTGACTTACGTTCGTCCGGTCACTCACGACTTTCTCTGGCATATCTTTGCCTAGGCTGTGAGTGATGCTGCCTCGTCTAATCGCATGAGGGCTTATTGACGATGGACATTTTGAGGCGTTATCTCGTCTCATTGCATCACATTGCTTCGGATCGCGATCGTGAGGACATGGTTGTCCATACCAACAGGGTCGACTCCAGCAGTAGACGTAAGATCGAAGCGCTGAGATACTCGCTCGACCCTGCTCAGTGGTAAGAAGTGGTTCACGACCGTATTTGTCGGTGACAAATGGACGTTTATTATTGAGCCAGTCGTTGATCAACTCACAGACTGACGGCGACAAAGCAACGAGTCGTTCACCGTCTTGCTGATTCTTTATTGGGGTTTCAGTCTCTGGCCTGTGATGAATCTCTAGATACTGCTCGTTAGAGTGATAATCTTCAACGTCGAGAGCATGTGCACACCCGATACGCATCATCGTGTGCCAGAGAAGAGCAACGGTGAGGTGCTCAAGCGAAGCATATTCGTATTTTTCTAGGTGGGTTAGAATTGCTGTCGCTTGTTCATGATCTAACATAACGTCGCGGGCGTTCTGACTTGGTGTAATCTCTGGTGAGAGTACCTTTGTACTGAGGTCCTCCGGTACACCATCAATCGATTCTAGCCAGCGAATAAATACTCGCAGCGTGTCCATCTGAGTCTTCTCGGTGACCGGCGAGAGATCGCCGTCATTCCGCCGCCAGAGTCGGTAGTGTTGGAGCTGCCGGCCGGTCAATTCATTTAGATTTATGATCTCTTGCTCATCACACCAGTGAACGAAGTGTCCAAGGCGTGAGTTGTGTGAGTAGTAGGTGGCTTGGCTGATCTCGGTTTCGCGATTGGCGAGATATAGCTCAAGTGCGGTCTCTGGATCGATGGGTTCGAGGCTCATTGTTTTTTGTAGACAACCACGGTCCGAAACACCCCTCTGAATCTTAGCGCCAGAGTCCGTCAGTCGGCCGAAAGCAAGTCCGTTCGACACTCGAACAAGCGCCTGCAGCGCCCATCTTGTTGCGGCACGGAGCGAATACAAAACCGAACAGCCGGTAAAGCGTCTGCTGCGCGCACTTTCGGCCTGTTCGCCGCTGTCGAAATCGGTCCCTGAAATCGGGTTCGATTGGGGACCAACTGCGGCCCGCCGCCGTCTGCCGGTGAGTCAATACAACCGAGCGGCCGAAACGGGGTGTTCGGCGTGAGCAAATCCGCCGCTTCCGGGTCCGAAGTCCCGGAGACGACGGTTCGGAACCGCTCACAGTACGCCGACACCCTGCACCGACCCGATCCAGAGCGCGACGAGCCGCGGCCGGCCTGTGGGAGCAGAACCGAAACGGGGAGTTCACTACGGTGTCGGCGGTACCGTACCGGCCACACTACGAGTTCTGTGGCAACCCGGAGTGTTTCGGGGGTGAGTGGGCGTGAGTGAGCGGTCCGTCGACGGTTCCCTACCACCCTCTGTGTCACTACTACTGGCCGACTCCGGCGGTCCCAAAACCAGGGTAATGAAGAGATGGATGAGGGACGCGATCATCGACGACGACCGCGTCGTCAAGTCGCTCGATGATCGTTCAGTGTGGCTGGCCTGCCGTCGAGCGGAGCGAGCTCGAATCCGCACATTCGTCGGTCAGCGGCGGTAAAATGACCAATGGAAACACTCCTGTGTCTGCAACTACTAGATTACATATAAAGGATCAATGCCCGTGCCTATTCGAGTCCTTCTCACCTGTAGCGAGACTGACTTCGCAGAGACCGTTGCGACCGCTCTCGAAGGACAAAACGACCGCTTTGCAGTCACGATCGCACCGACCTCGGGTGAGGGCATGGGCCAACTCCGCACTAGTCGATTCGACTGTGTCGTCTCGGCGTACCACCTCGCGGAAACGGACGGGATCGAATTCCTCGAAGCGGTTCGAGAACGCTATCAGGATCTCCCGTTCGTGCTCTATCCGAGCAGTGGCAGCGAAGACGTCGCTGCTGCCGCAGTCTCGGCAGACGCCACGGATTACGTGCAGCGGGGTGAGGATACCGAGCAGCATACGGTTTTAGCCCGGGCGATAGAGGACGCTGTAGCGGACGCGTCCACGACCATCGGACCGGATGGTCTCGAATCGATTCTCAAGACCCTTCCTGGATGTGTCGTCCGGCTGGACGACGACGGACGATTCACCTATGCGAACCCACGGGCGAAAGAAGTCCTCGGCCTGGAACAGTCGGAGGTGACCGGGCGGGCGTACAATGACCCCGACTGGGAGATTAAAGATCTGGATGGGGACCCCATCCCGGACGAAGAACTCCCCTTCCGACAGGTCTGGGATTCTGGGGAACCGATATACGACTACCGGCACTCGATACAGTGGCCAGACGGGTCCGAGAAAGTACTCTCGGTGAGTGGTGCACCACTGTTCGACGGTCAGGGTGCTGTCGAGAGTGTCGTCTTCTCGTTGACAGACATCACCGAGCGAAAGCGCCGAGAACGGGAACTGGAACGCTACCAGCAGATCGTCGAACATCTTGACGACATTGCAACCATCATCGCTCCGGACGGTACGATTAAATACGTGAGTCCTGCCGTAGAGCGTGTCCTCGGGTACGAACCGCAGGAACTGATCGGCGAGAACGGATTTGGCTACCAACCACCGGAAACCAGCGGGGCGGTTGCAGACGCCATCGAACGCGTTCTGAGTGATCCGACGGAACCGCAAACGATTCGGACGAAATTCCGACGGGCCGATGGGTCGTGGTGCTGGATCGAATCGACGCTCGCCAACAGATTGGACAACGACGCGATCAACGGCATTCTCGTGAGCAGCCGGCAGGTTACCGAACAACAGGAACGGAAACAGCAGATCAAACGTCGAGGGCAGCAGTTGAGCACTCTCCATAGAGCAACTCGTGAACTGCTAGACTCCGAGACGACTCAGCAGGTGGCTACGACGGCGAGCCAAACGGCCGTCGACGTTCTCGACTTCCAGCTCAACGGAATTCACTTCTACGACGAGGCCGCGAATGGGTTGGCTCCAGCCGCAGTGTCTGATGCAAGCCAGGAGTTGTTCGACGAGGTGCCGGTCATCGACGAGGGAATCGCCTGGCAGTCGTTCCAGTCCGGCAAGGCAAAAATACACAATAACATCGACGAAGCCGACGAGGTGTACAATACGGAGACACCGGTGCGAAGCGAAATGCATCTGCCCCTGGCTGACCATGGGGTGTTTATTATTTCGTCGACTGAAACGAACGCGTTCGAGGAGACTGATATCGAGTTCGCGAGGTTGCTGGCCGCGAATACCGAAGCCGCGCTGGAGCGCATCAGCAAGCAGCAACAACTTCAGATCCGAGAGACGGAGCTCGAACAGCAAAACGAGCGGTTAGAAGAGTTCGCCAGCATCGTCAGCCACGACCTGCGCAATCCGCTGAACGTCGCACAGGCGAGGACAGAAGCCCTGGTACAAGAGACTGACAGCGAGCACCTCCCGCCGATCGAACAGGCGCTCGACCGGATGGAAAATATCATCTCTGACACACTCACACTCGCGAGGCAGGGCAGCGTCGTCGCGGAGACAGAACGCATACAACTGGCGGAACTGGTTCGTGAATGCTGGCAAACTGTGTCGACGGACGAGGCCAGAATCGAAGTTGCGGACGCGGTTACGATCGTCGGCGACCGGAGTCGGCTTCGACACGTGTTCGAGAATCTGTTTCGGAACACCATGGAACACGGCGGAACGGGGTTGACTGTCCGAGTTGGCCGGACCGCTGACGACGGAATCTATGTCGAAGACACGGGGCCAGGGATACCCGAAGCAGAGCGAGATGTAGTGTTCGAGCCCGGCCATACGTCAGCGTCGGATGGCACAGGATTTGGACTGACGATAGTCAAACGGATCGCAGAAGCTCACGGCTGGGAAGTTGCGGTGGTCGACGGAGCAGACGGTGGCGCTCGCTTCGAGTTTATTGGAGTCGAAATAGACGACGGGTAACGACGCGTACCGTGCGATAGAGTGGTCGAAATATTTCGATATCGGTGTCGATTACTGTATCTCTGTCTGGGGTGTTTCGCTCCGACCGGGGACGCCACGGCCCTGATAGAAGTCCCCGCTCCACTGGCTGACCCAGATGTCCTGATTCGAGAGATAGAGCGCCCAGGCTGTCCGGAAAGAATCGTCGGTGACCGACCACTCGTCGGCCCCCGTGTCGTATTCGACGGCGGTGTTGTAGACGGCCGCCTGGCCGTGTTCGCCGCCGGCGTTCGGGGGCAGGGGGAGCGTGTACTCCGCGCTCCCGTCGCGGCTGGGCGGACGCTCGGCGCGCTGGAGTCGGCCGCGGTTGAAGATCTGATCGAAGAAGCGCGCGTACTGGGACTTCACGTCACGGTCGAGCAGGGTCTCCGCGGCGTTGACACCGCCAGTGATATCCGCGGCGTCCCGCGCCGTGATCCGATAGGTCGAGGCCTCGGTGCCGCTGGCGAACGTGCCGGCCTCGTCGTCCCAGAGGGTCCCGAAGAGGTGATCGAGCAACGACTCGGCCGTGTCGGTGTGGTCGACGCCGTCGAGTTCCGACGCCCACAGCAGTCCCTGCGCGACGACGCCCTGGGTCGCTGCCTGATTGTCTCCACCGTCTGCGAGTCGGCCGTTCGACTCGAGGTGGGTCTCGACTTCGCCGGCCAGCTCGTTCGTGTAGGTCGTCGCCCGGGACTGGAGGTCACTGCTGCCGGCCTGCGTCCCGAACCACGCGACGGCACCGAGCATCTGCCCGAGGTCCCGCGTCGACCCGCTGGAAACCACGTCGCCGGGGCCGAACAGGTTCATCGTCGTTCGACCCATGCCGTCGGTCAACTGCTGGACATTCGCCGCGGGAATGAGCGGTTCGGGGTTGACGTAGCCGAACCAGCCGTTCTGTACGAGACTGTTCAGGTCCGAGAGGAACCAAAGCATGGCGGCGTGGTGGTTCGGTCGCGCCGTGTCGTCGACGACCGTGCCGTCGCTGGGTCTGAACTGAGAGACCAGTTCCATCGAGTCGCCCTTGGTCAGCGCACCGTTGCCCTCGGGGCCACCCGCCACGAGTGTGGCCCTGATACCGATCTGTGCGAGCGTCGTGAGCATCTGGGCGCGGAACTTCGGGGCGAGTTGGGTCGGCAGGATGTCGAAGTGGTTCTGGAAGTTCTTCGCCCACGTGACGCCCTTGAGGTGCGTCCAGGCGAGCGAGGAGGGACTGACGACGCCGGAGGACTGGGACATGTCCCAGGTGAGCGTCGACGCGTCCGGCCGCCCGTCGTCCCCGGACAGGACTGGCTGCTGGGTGAAGTGCGGGTCTCCCTCGGTGAACGCCGCCATGTTCAGGTTCGGATTTTTGATCGGCGGCTGGTCCACGTCGGCGTGCTGGAGCATCGCGGGCACGCGCCGTTCGAACGCGTCCTGCTGTCGCTCGTTGTGCGGGAACTGGACGCCGTTACCGCTCATGGCGATGTTGGTACTCATGTTGTACAGCGAGTACCAGTACGAGTCGATGGTGGCGTCCTGCCAGGCGTACTGCTGGCCGGTCCCCGTCTCTGTCCCACCGCCCGTGATTCCGGCGGCGTTCAGCAGGCGGGTGAGGTTCTGGCTGGCCGCAGAACTCCCGAGGTCCGAGGGCTCGGTCGTCCCGGGGCCACCCTGGGCGCCGTCGACGATGACGAGGCCAACCATGCCCAGCCCCTCGTGGGGCGTGCAGTAGTAGTTGTACACGCCGGGGGTCTCGAAGGTCCGTTCGAACTCCTGCCCGGCCGAGAGCGTCCCGGAGTCGAACGCGTTCGTCCCGTCGGGCACCCGCTGTGGGCGGTCGTTGTCGGGGTGATAGGCCGTGACCGAGTGACTGCCGCCGGCGTTGACCCACGTGACGGTGCCACCCTGTTCGAGCCACACGACGGCGGGCGTGAACACGTTCTGGCCCGCGCCCTGATCGCTGTCAAGCCGGGTTGCGGTCACCTCGACCTCGGTCCTGAGGTCGTTCGGTCCACCGATCTGGTCGGCACCCGGTGGGGCGTTCCCGCCGGACGTGGGCGTTCCCGTACCTGTACCGGTCGGGGTCCCGTCGGATTGGCCACCCGAACACCCGGCCAGGGCACCTATCGCACTGACACCACCGAGTCGCAAGACAGTTCGTCGATCTAGCTCTTTCATCACGTGCCGAACCGAGATGGAAGGAACTAATGAAGCCCTCCGAACCTCAGAGTGAGACCGTTACTGACTGGTTACCGCCACGGTCTGTGACTGCGCTGGGACCGTTACCCATGGTCCGCTCCTTGAACCCGAGGACACCCACACGGTTCACGTCACTTGTTGCCGTCCGCGAGCCGGGTCGCTGCCGAGGGTCCCCTGAGCGTGAGCATCGACACGGTGCCGACGATGGGGCCGACCGCCAGCGGTGCGAACGCCCACTGCCAGCCGACGAACTCCGCGATCATCGGCACGGCCTGGATCGAGACCGTCGTGAGCAAGAATCCGATGGCCGTCTGGAGCGTCAGTGCCGTGCCGACGTAGGATTCCTCTGCGAGTTCGGAGACGGCCGCCGAGAACTGGGCGGAATCGGCCACGATAGCGATCCCCCAGATCAGGAGGAACGGGACGAGGACGAGCAGCGAAGCGCCGAACAGGAACCTAGCCGCGAGACTGGAGGCACCGCTGACGGCCATGCTCACGCTCGTCACGCTGGTTCGACCCCAGCGGTCGCGGCCGAACCCGCGAGTACGGCACCGGTACCGCCGATCGCGATCGTGTCGAAGGCCAGCAGCGATCCGAGTCCGGCACCAGCCCCAGCGGATCCGGACGCCGCCAGACTGGCCGCCAGGAACGTCGGAATCCACGTCCAGACGGCGTACAGCTCCCACATGTGCCCGAAGTAGCCGCCGTTGGCCAGCATCGTCGGGCGGGCACGCAGAATGCGGCCGAGAGCACCGGGATCGAACGGCGCTGCCGGTGCTTGATGCGGTCCCGGCTCGACGAACAGCGCCAACAGGCCGCCCAGCGTCGCGATGATCGCCGCGCCGTAGAGGACCAGTTCCGGATCGCCGACGCCGCGAAAGAGGTGCGGGAGCGCCGAGCCGACGGTCAACGCGCCGATGAGGAGCCCAATCGCGAACCCACGGCCCTCCTCGAACCAGCCAGCGAGGATCGTCATGCCCGGCGGGTAGACGCCGGCCAGCGCGACGCCAGTACACAACCGGAGCCCGATTGCGGGCAATGCGCTCGTCACGACGCCCGCGATGAGCGCGGTACAGACCGCGCCAGCGACGGCCGAGCCGGCGAACAGGTATCGCGGTCGGATCACGCCGGACAGTGTGAAAAACGAGGAGAGCAAGCCTCCGGCGACGAACCCTGACTGGACCGCGTTGGTCGACCAGGTCGTCTCCGTCGAGGTCAAATCCCAGCTGGCCGCCAGTTCGGGCGCGACGGCCGTCGCACTGAACCACAGCGACATCGTGAGCAACTCGGCGACGGCGACGATGACGAGAACGTTCCGTCTGCGGGTGGCCATCGACCGTAGCTCAGCACAACCAGCCAAAAAGTGTCAGTTACCCTTGGGTAAGTCGCCACCGGCAGTCTCGGAGTGGACGGGTTCTACCGGCGCCACTACCGGGGGTACTCGCTCCTGCGCTCACCCCTCGACAGTAACCTGTCGCCCGACCAAGACGAGACTCCCGACCAGCAGCAGCACGGCCATCGGGAGGAGCAACTGGAAGCCCGTCAGGAGGACGCCCGATGCCTGGACGCCGACCACGAGCAGGACGACGGGCCCACAGCACGCCGTGCCCGAGAGCAGTGCCGGCACGCCCGCGAGCAATCCCGTCGACGAACGACCGATGCCACAGGCCGCTGGCTGACGCCAGACCAGATACGTCAGCGCCAGATTCAGGCCGACCAGCGCGGCGAGCCCGAGCCCGACGAGAGTGTTCAGCGAGAAGAGGTATGTCACGGGACCGAGGGTGACCCGGGCGACCGGCGTGAAGGAGAACGGCCCGAGTTCCGGTCGCAGGAGCTTCCCGAGCGGGTCGGCGACGACCAGCAGGTCGAACCCACCGAGGCCCGGTGCAAGGTGGCCGATGGCCCAGAGGTACGTGAGGAGATAGAGACCGGTGACGAGGGCGAACACGGACAGGCTATCGCGTCGACGGACGACCAGTGCGGACGCCGCCCGCGTCCGCGAGACCGCGGTTCGGACGCTGCTCCCGAACCGGCGCTCACTCGGCGACATCGGTCTCGGGGTAGTAGCCGGCCCAGGCGAACCACATCGAATCGAACGTGTGGACGCGGGAGAGGGGCAGCGCGTCAGGTTCGTGGGCGGTCCCGTTCGCGTCGACCAGTCGGTTGCCGTCCCGCTCGAAGGATCGGCCGTCGGGACTCAGATAGCCGTACGCCGTGTCGTAGCGGTCGTCGTAGATGGCGAGGACCGGGGTCTCGCCGACACTCCCGCGCAGTTGCCCCGCCGAGCGGAGCGCGTCTTTCGGGAACGCGGTCGCACCGCTCGGCGTCCGCAACCCCATGACGACTCGCTTCGGGCCGAATCGGTCGCTCCCGTTGAGCGCCCCGAACAGGAGGTCGTCGTCCGCGTAGTAGCCCCTGCGCGGATTGTACGAGCCGTACGGATCACGGCTGTAGTTTTTCGCGTGCCCGGTATCCGTCGAGAGGACCCGCGTCTCCGGATTCTGGTCCCGCCACTGCTTCCAGGTCGTCCAGATCAGGCGGAACTCCCGGAGCGACCGGATCTCGGGGTCGCCGTTCCAGGGGCCCGGAATCGACGTGGCGAGCATCTGGGGCCACCACGTCTCCGTGTGGCGGTCGTACATGACGAGGTTGCTGTTGATGAGCCGGCCGGAGACGCCGAACGTCGTGTTCCCCCGCTCAAACCCCTGGACGGTGCCGGTGAGCGGACAGTAGGTGACGCTGACCGGGGTGCCGGCGAGCGTGTCGTTGACGATTTCGTGCTGTGCGAGGATCTTCTGCGGGTAGGCTTTCGCCACACCGTCACGGACGACGCCGAACACCGGGTCACCGTCCGCGAGGAACCCGGCCCGGTCCGGGCCCACGAACTGCGGCTCGTCGATCGATGGGATCCCGTCTTTCGACGGGCCACCCGACCGGGCGGCATCCCGGAGCCGCTCGGGTGAGGCTGGCAGCGGCAACCGCTCGTCCGCGGTCGGTAAGGAGAGCGGGCCGCTGGGCGTTTTCGAGGCCGAATCGCCGAGGCAACCGGCGACTGCCGTGAGTCCGGCTGCGGCGAGGAATCCACGTCTCGAAGCGGGCATGCCCGAAATAAAGAGGGGTGACCGGTTAACGGTTGAGCGAGTGTGCAGGCGTGGTACATAACGGCACACCCGGGAGACGTTCCGCTCGGATGCAGCGCCGCCGGGGGCCGCTCAGAAGGTGATGATCTCGTAGTCGTCGTCGACGAGCGACCGGATGCTCGGGTGGCCGTCGTGGTCGTCGAGTCGGACGACACCGGCGTCGTCGACGGCGTCGTCGACGCCGAACGCGCCGGCACAGAAGTCACAGACCGCCGCGTCGTCGCTGACGGCCTGGTACAGTTCGTGGTAGTCGCTGTCTTCGTCTTCGAGTTCCGGAATCCACTCCGTTCCGGCACCGTCGAAGATGATCTCCACCTCGTCGCCCTCGGTCTCCTCGAACTCTTTGGCGGCTTCGAGCCCGTTCACGAGCCGACCGGTGTCCGCGTGCGATTCCGTTCCCGCGAGGATTACGATTGCTGCGTTTGCCATTGCGGATTACGATATCGTACCGAGTTACTAAACCGTACCCGAACGTTCGGGTAACCCGCTGACATCCGTGTCACCGCCGGGCGGACTCAGTGGTGCTGGTGGCTGTCCCCGCGGCTGAACCGCCCGGAGAACGCGCGCTGGACGACCTCGGGGAGTGCGGGGTGGACGTGGATCGACTCCCGGATGTCACGGACGGTTCCAGTCCCCGCTTTCATCGCCACGACGACCTCCTGGATCAGCGTCGACGCATCGGGGCCCACGATGTGACAGCCCAGTATCTCGCCCTCCGGATCGATGATGACTTTCACGAAGCCGGTGGCGTTCATCGCGTCGCCGCGGGCGGTGTCCGTGAACTGGTAGGTGTTGGTCGCGTATTCCCGACCCGCCTCCTGGAGTTCCCGCTCCCGCGCGCCGACGCCGGCGACCTCGGGCGAGGCGAACACGGCGAACGGCATCGCGGTGTAATCGACCGGTTCCGGGTCGCTCCCGAACAGATTCCGCGCGACGGCGCGGGCCTCGTGGTTGGCGCTGTGTTTCAGCAGGTACTCGCCCACGATGTCCCCGAGCGCCCAGACGCCGTCGACCGTGGTCTCCAGGTACTCGTCGGTCTCGACGAACCCCCGGTCGTCGGTCTCGATTGCCGTCCGGTCCAGACGCAGCGAATCGGTGTTCGGCGTTCGCCCGGCCGCTACCAGCAACTCGTCGCCGGTGACCGTCACGCCGTCGGCGTCCGCGACGAGGCCGCCGTCGTCGCCGTACTCGTAGGGCTGTGCCTCGACTGTTATCGTGCCGTCGTCGGCCGAGACGGCCGTCGCCGCGTGGCCGGTGTGGAGGGTGAACCGATCCGCGTACATGTCGGTGAACGCCGCGGCCACCTCGCTGTCGGCCTGCGGGAGCAGGTTCTGCCGCCGCCCGACGATGGTCACCTCGCTGCCGAAGGTCCCGAAGAAGTGCGCGAGTTCGGCCGCGATGTAGCCGCCCCCGACGATCACGAGGTGCTCCGGCGGGTCTTCGAGCTGGAGCGCGTCGGTACTCGTCAGGTACGGCACGTCCTCGATGCCGTCGATGTCGGGGACTGCCGGCCGCGTTCCTGCCGCGATCAGGACCGTCTCGGCCTGAAGTCGCGCGCCCGCGTCGTCGCCGCTGGCGATCTCTATCGTGCGGTCGTCGACGAACTGCCCTTCCCCCTGATAGAGGTCGTGCTGATCCGAGGATTCCAGTCCGCGTCGGATTCCTGCGGCGTCCTCGCCGACCTCCTCGTTGACTTTTCGGACGATGTCGGCGAAGGCTACGTCCTCGACGGTCGCCTCGATGTCGAACTCGTCGGCGCGCTCTATCGTTTCGAGGACATCTGCGTGATACAGCAGATGTTTCGAGGGGATGCAGCCGCGATTCAGACAGGTCCCGCCCAGCGGTCCCTTCTCGACGACCGCGACCGATTGCCCCTGTCTGGCCGCGACGTTTGCGACTTCGAGCCCGGAGCCCGAACCGACGACCAGAAAGTCGTAGTCCTCCATGCTGTACCGGTGTGTCCGGAGGCTATTCAACGCCCCAGTTACACCGGGCTCACCGCCCGCCGGTCACCGCTCCGCGGGGAACTGGGTCGCCATCGTCACCGACTCTTCCCGGGTCCCCGATACCTCTCTGCGGTCCGGTCGCCGGGAACATCATTAACGATCATTAACTTTATGTGGGACGGGTCCGTTCGTCCGACCGCGATGCTGGCCGACGATCCGCCACCGATCGTGCCGAGCATGAAGACGACGGACAGCGCCGCCGACCAACCGTCGCCCGCGCGGCCGAGGGCACGGGGAGAGACGGCCAGCGTCCCAGTAGAGCGTCCCTTCGGCGCCCCGCTCGCACCCGACCCCCGCTGACGGCACTCCCGCCGCTCCCGGCGACCCCCAGCCACCCCACTCCGGGCCGTCCGCCAGCGGCGGTCCCGCCGTCACAGTGGGGCCGTCACCGGGTCACGTCACAGGTACTCCGAGAAGTCACAGTCGGTACACTCCACACGTTCCCAGGTGAGTCCGCTGTTCGTCGTGAGGGTTCCGTCGGTACAGTCGGGACACGACATCTCGGGGAGCGCCTCCGAGTTCACGGCGGCCGCGAGGACGGCGATGATCTCGTACTGGTGGTCGACGCGGTCGCGGAGTTCGGCCACTTCGGACTCGAGTCGTTCGATCCGCCGGTCGTCCGCCGTCGGGCTATCCTCGTCCCCTGCCATCGACCGTGTTATCGGCCGGAGACACTTACGTCACACGCGGGTTCGGTCACTCGAAGTCGACCATGACGTAGAGTACGACGCCGATGATCCCGAACGCGGCGATCCCCTGGACGGCGACGACGGACCAGAAGAACACTGGGAAAGGGATGCCGTTGTTCGTGGCCAGTTCGTCCGGGATCAGAAGCGACAGCGCGGCCATGCTGGCCAGTCCGATGACGACGGCCCACCCCCACTGCGGGAGCGCGGTTCGCAACCCGGTCGCTTCGGTCTGCTGTGGGTCCTCGACCATTGTTCGTCGGTACGGATCGGACGTTCAAATGTACCCCGGCTTCCGGAATTGCCGACAGAAGGGGCCCTCACCGAGTCCCGTCGGACGGCGACGCCGCCGAACCGATCCCGGCTCAGTACTCGTGGTAGACCTCTCCACAGTCGGTACACTCGAGGGTGTTCGTGCGGAGCCATCGGCGTTTCTTCACGACGGTGCCGTGACACTCCGGACACACCCCCGTGTTCCGGCCGTCCGCCACCCGCGCCGAGAGGTCCACCACCAGGTCCTGGAGTTCGTCGATCTCCTCGCGCTGTTCCTCGAGTTTGTCCTCCAGCGACTCGATGTGCTCCTCGTACTCGGCCGCCGACTCCAGGTCGATGACGACCTCCTCTTCGATGGCCTCCTCGGCCGAGTCGCCGACGGAGTCGGTGGTGGACTGGGCTTCGTCTTCCTGCTCGTCTGAGTCCGCCATGCCGAGGAGTACGACGTCCTGCCTGAAAACGGTGGCTCCCGACCCCCGCCGCTGGCCCGGTGTCCCGCTCGGGCGTGAGGACATGTCCAACATGTTTGGTATGGAGACTTAATGTACCGAACTCCTAATATTACCCGTATGCCACTCGAAGGGGCGCTACTGCAGATCAACAAGGCGGCACCGCTCGCGAGAAGCGAATCGATCTGGCTGGGTATCGGAACGGCCCTGATGGTCATCGGGACGTTCTACTTCATGGCCAAAGGCTGGGGCGTCGAAGACGAAGAGGCGAAGGAGTACTACGTGATCACCATCATGATCCCGGCCATCGCGGCCGCGTCGTACCTGTCGATGTTCCTCGGGTTCGGGCTGACGGAGATCACACTGAACACCGGCCGGACCCTGGACATCTACTGGGCGCGGTACGCCGACTGGCTGTTCACGACGCCGTTGCTGTTGCTCGACCTGGCCCTGTTGGCCGACGCTGACTTCTCGGAGATCCTCGCGCTGATCACCCTCGACGGCTTCATGATCATCACCGGCCTGGTCGGCGCGCTGACCACGGTGTTCACCTTCCGGTTCATCTGGTGGGCACTCAGCACCCTGGCGATGGTGTTCATCCTGTACTTCCTGTTCAGCGTCCTCACCGCCAAGGTCGAGGAGATGGACGAGGACACGCAGGGAACGTTCAGGGTACTCAGAAATCTGACGATCGTGTTGTGGACGTTGTATCCCGTCCTGTGGATCGTCGGGACCGAAGGCGCCGGTATCGTGCCGCTGTTCGTCGAGACGCTGGGCTTCATGGTCCTGGACGTGCTCGCCAAGGTCGGCTTCGGCTTCATCCTGCTCCGGAGTCGCGCCATCCTCGGCGAGACGAGCGCACCGACGCCCTCGGAGACCGCTGCCGCGGGCGACTGACCGACACCGTCGCGGTCTTTTTTAGAGGCGCGTCGACACGTCCGCGTAGTAGTCGCGCATCTCCGCCGTGACGGAGGGTTCGACGGCCTCGATCGCCGCCTCGAAGTGTGACGACCCGACCCGGACGGACGAGAGCGACTCCTCGTCCGGGTCGAACCCCGTGTTCCGGAGGTAGTCGTCCATCGCGCGCATCGTCGCTTCCCTGACGACGGCCTCGATGTCGCTGCCGTTGTAGCCGTCCGTCGCCGCCGCCAGCGCCGACAGGTCCACGTCCCCGAGCGGGACCGACCGCGTGTGGACGGCGAAGATCTCCCGTCGACCGTCCCGGTCCGGGAGGGGCACCTCCAGTGACTTCTCCAGTCGGCCCGGCCTGAGCAGCGCCGGGTCGACCATGTCGGGACGGTTGGTCGCGGCGACGACGGTGACGCCCGACCGCGGTTCGATCCCGTCCAGTTCCGTCAGCAACTGCGAGACCACCCGCTCGACGACGTCGCTGTCGCCGTCCTCGCTCCGGGCCTTCGCGATGGCGTCGACCTCGTCGAAGAAGACGACAGTCGGGGCGTGGCGGCGCGCGCGCTCGAACACGTCCCGCACACCCCGCTCGCTCTCGCCGACGTACCGGTTCAGCAACTCCGGGCCGTTGACCGCGACGAAGTTCGCGTCCGTCGAACTCGCGACCGCCTTCGCCAGCATCGTCTTCCCCGTCCCCGGCGGGCCGTACAGCAGGATCCCCGAGGGCGGCGCGCTCCCGAACTGCTCGAACAGTTCCGGATACAGCAGCGGCCACTCGATCGCGCGGACGACGGCCGTCTTCACCGATTCGAGCCCGCCGATGTCGTCGTAGCCGACGGCGGGCCGTTCGACCGCGACCGCTCGCATCCCGCTGGGGATCACCCGCGACAGCGCCGCCTCGAAGTCGCCACCCTCGACGGTCACCCCGGCCAGCACGTCCTCCGGGATCGGATCGTCGCCGTAGACGTACTCGCCGGGCAGGCGGTCGACCGCCTGCCGGACGGCTTCCGACACGAGCCCCGCCAGGTCCGCCCCGACGAACCCGTGTGTCCGGTCGGCGACCGAGCCGAGGTCGACCGACGCCGCCAGCGGGAGGTCCGCGGTGTGGATCCGCAGGATCTCCAGCCGGCCGTCCCGGTCCGGCACCCCCACGTCGAGTTCGGTCTCGAACCGTCCGCCGCGCCGGAGGGCGTCGTCGACGGCGCTCACCCGGCCGGTCGCGCCGACGACGGCGACGCCGTCCGTGTCGACGAGCGTCTCGACCGCGTCCGCGATCCGACGCGTCGCGCGTGCGTCGCCGTCGCCGCCCCCGTCCCGGGCCGGCGCGAGGGTGTCGAGGTCGTCGAAGAACACGATCGACGGTCGCTCCTCGTGGGCGGTCCGGACGACCTCCCCGAGGTCGGTCCCGTCACGGCCCGTCGGAGGGTCCGTGACGCGAACCAGCGCCGCGTCGGCCGCGTTCGCGACCGCTTCCACGAGCAGCGTCTTCCCGGTCCCGGTCGGGCCCGAAAGCAGGACGCCACCGGCCGGCCGGCCCCCGAACCGCGCCGTCAGTTCCGGGTGTTTGAGCGGTCCGAGGATCGTCCGGCGCACCCGCTCGACGACGTCGTCCAGTCCGCCCACGTCTTCGAGCGTGACCGTCGGCCTGCCGGCGGCCGGCCCACTGTCGGACCCGGCAGTCGTGACAGTGATGTCAGTCTCCCCGTCGACCACTGCAGGCTCAGTCGGTTCGACGGCGGTCACGCGCAGGGGGACGGTAATCGAACCGCCGACCAGCGACGCCCGGTACCGGTCGCCGGTCGTGACCGGCACGCCGTCCAGCAGCGATCCGATCGTGTCGGGCCCGACCCGCACCCGGAACTCACCGGCCGGCGCGACGGTGATCGCACCGGCCCGTTCCGTCGCCGTCGCCGACACCGCGACCGACTCGCCCACCTCGACGCCGGCGTTGGTCCTGCCCTCGGCCCCGAACAGGACCGTCCCGTCCAGGTCCGCGCTCGTCCGGACGACGGCGGCCGTCTCGTCCGCCCCGCGCAGGCGCACGACGCCGCCGTCCTCGACGCCGATCGCTCGCGCCGCGTCGACGGGCACGCGTACCTCACCGGTCCCGAGGGCGTCGCCGTCCCCGACCCGTAACGTCACCGACACGCTGGATCCCTCCCGACCCGGCGCGTCCGTGGCCGGCGGCCGCCGGGAAGCGACCGCGGCACGGATGGCGGCGTCGTCTCAGGCCGTAACGCTCGCATCCGTCTCACAGAGACCGCTCGGCCTCCCGAATGCTAAGCCTGTCGGTGGTACCGACCCACGAGGCGAGGGTCCGCGCGGAAGTACCAGAAAATATTGCTGGCTCCTGCAGGGTCCTGTGTGTACGGTCCTCAAGAGTGACCACCACCGTGTCCCCACAGCCATGAGCCAGGACGATCCCGACGACGAGATCAGTCGCATCCTGACCCGGGGGTCGGAGTTCGAGCGGTTGCGGCTCGTCGGGGGCGTGTTCACGGGGCTCTCGCTGCGTCAGAAGGTCCGTCTCCACGGCCTCACGCTCGTCGCCCTCTCGCTCGTGTACCCCATCGCGCTGGTCCTGCCGCCGGCCGTCGGCCGCCTGTTCCCCGGCCCGCGGCCGGCGCTCGGGTCGCCGAACGTCGTCGTGCTCGGGTGTTTCGCCGCGCTCACACAGGCCTTCGCCGGCACCCTGACGTGGCTGGTCGGCCGGCGGCTCGCGCGTGCCGACGCCGACGCCGTCACCGCTCGCCGGCTCGTCGCACTGGAGAGCATCGGCTCCGTGGTCGGCTTCGGCACCGGCGGCATCGCCGCGGCCCTGACGCTCGGGTTCTTCCTCGTCAACCTCGCCGGCATCGGGACCGCACAGGCGCTTAGAGGCGCACTGGCCGGCGCACGCGGCCCGTACGCGCCGTCACAGATCGCCGTCTCCGTCCGCGCGTTCGCCGTCGTCACACTCTTCGCCGGACTGTGTCTCCTCGTCGCCGCCCGCCGGACGGCCGAGTCGCCGTCCCGCTGAGCGCCACGACCCGGACCGCAGGGGCCCGTCGCACGTCCTCGTCCCGGAGCGGTTCGTCGCTCCCGACCCGTCGGCGATCCGAGGCGGCCGCCCGACGGTCACTTCCCGTCGAGGAACTGGGCTGCCCGTTCGTGGCCAAGTTCCATCAGTTCGTCGAGGAACTCCCTATCGCGGTCGACTTTCGTCGAGCAGTGGAACCGCTCGCCCATCTCGATGCGGTGGATCTCGGTGTGGGAGAACTCCGATTCGGGGAGGTAGCCGTCGTCGATCCAGTCGTTGACGCGCTCGATGAAGGTCAGCTCCTGGTTCAGCGAGATGTTCCCCGACAGTTCGTTGCGCCGGTCCGCGATCACGTCGAGTGTGTCGGGTTCCCCCTCGAACTCCTGGGGATTGATCTGGACAATCCAGAGTTCGTCGGGTTTGCGCTCCGGCGGAACCGACATGAGAGCGTTGATCGGGGGATTCTGCGAGAACAGGCCGTCCCAGTGGTAGTGCCCGTTGATCTCGACGGCCTCGAAGAGGTTCGGGACGGCGGCCGAGGCCAGAACCGCTTCGGGCGTCACGTCCTCGTTCGTGAACGTCTCGAAGTGGCCGCCGTTCACGTCGACGGTCCCGACCACGAGTTCGGGTGATTCCCGGCCACAGAAGTTCGGGATTGACTCGAAGTCGATGTGCCGTTCCAGCGTCTCGGTGATCCGCTCTTTCCCGACTTCCGGGCCGGGAATCTGATACGGACTGACCGACGGGATCGGGAGTCCGCTGCTCTCGAGTCGGGACATTCCGGTCGCCCACTGGTTCATCACCCGGTCGGCCCAGCCGTCGGTGGCCAGGTCGTCCCAGATGGCGTCGAGGGTGTCGATAGCCTTCTCGTGGTCGCCGGTGACGATACCGTACCAGGCCGCCAGCGCGTTGTACGCGCCGCCGGAGGTGCCGCTGATGCCGACCAGCTCGTACTCGTCGTCGTCCCACACCTCCAGAAGGTGCTGGAGGACGCCCGCCGTGAACGCGGTGTGACTCCCGCCGCCCTGGCAGGCGATGGCGACGTTGGTCAGTTCGTCGCCGCTGGCACCCCCGTCGGGGACGACGCGCGGTCCGTCTCGCTCGTCGCGCTTCGCTGGATCACTCATACGTGTGGGTGTAACCGCCGTCGAACAACAGGTCTGCGCCGTTGAGATGGCTGGCGTGACTGGAGAACCCGAACGTGAACAGGTTCGCGACCTCGGCGGGTGTCATCATCTCCTTGGTGCGGGCCTGCCCGAGCATCACGTCCTCGACGACTTCCTGCTCGGAGATGCCCCGTTCCGCGGCGGTGTCCGCGATCTGGTCGACCATCAGCGGGGTCAGCACGTAGCCGACGCTGACGGAATAACCGCGCAGGCTCCCGTCGCCCTCCGCGGCGATAGCCCGAGTGAGGCCCGTGATGCCGTGCTTGGCGGTGATGTAGGCGGGCTTGTCCTTTGTCGCGTAGTGGCCGTGGACCGAGGACATATTCGCGATGGCACCGACCCCGTCGTCGGTCTCCCGGATGTGGGGCATGGCCGCCTGTGCCATCTTGAACGGGGAGCGCAGCATGATGTCGGTCAGCAGATCGTACTTCTCCATCGGGAACTCGTGGATGCCTGCGATGTGTTGCATCCCGGCGATGTTGGCGACGAATCGCAGGTCGCCCTCGTCGGCGGCCGCCGCGACGACGGCCGCCACGTCGCCGTCGTCGGTCAGATCCGTCTCGATGCCGTGAATCGTCCCCGACACGTCGAGGTCGGCGGCGATGTCTTCGGTCTCGTCCAGCCCCTCCGCGTCGATATCGGCACCGACGACGGTGAGGTCGTTGGCCGCGAGGCCCAGCGCCGTCGCGCGGCCGATGCCCGAGGCCGCGCCGGTCACGATGGCCACCGTCTCCGGACCGAAGTAGGGGTCCTCGAGAACGAGCAGGTCGTCTCTGGTCAGTTCGGGCGCGCTCAGATCGAAGTCTCCAGCCATGGACTCACCCGAAGGGACGGCTCCCTGACGGTTAACTGCACCTCACGTCAGTGTAACTCCGACGTGGACCAGGGCGACGAGTCGAGCTACCGCTCGGTAACCCAGTGAGCCCGAAGTTCGGGAACGCCTATGAGTTACTAAACGTAACCCTCTATACAGGCTGGCGATGCCAGTACGACACCCTACGATGTCAACGAACACCGCTGACCCCGGAGACGGGCTCCCCACGACCGGCCCCGCGACCGTGTCGTACGAACAGTACAGCTACGTTTCCACCGACAGCAGCGGAATCGTCTATCACGTCGACCGTCCCGAGGAGTGGATCGAAGCGGACCTGATCCTCGGTCTGGACGACTGGCAGTAACTGCGCCCGGTCGAACCGCGAGACGATAGCGCCGTCAGGGACCGACTCACTCTCGTACGTCGACACCCCCTCACTTTCATGAAAACCACGAACGCGTTGCCGAAAGACGCGATAGCGAGTATCGACGACCCGATCTTCACGACGACGTATTTCCGCGACTCCGACGACGTGATCGTCCTCGACGGGGATCCAGCCCGTGCGTATCCCCTTCGGATTCTCAGCTACCACGGGGTCGTCAACGACACCGTCGACGGTCGGACGCTCACCTTCGGTGTCTCCGGCAAACTGGCCGACGACGCCCTGGTGATGGACGACCGTGAGACCGACTCGGAGTGGCGACAGCCCTCCGGTGACTGCCTCGCCGGTCGGACGCTCACAACACTCCCGTCCACGACGACCACCTGTGGCGAGTTCCGGGCGGCCCACCCCGAGGGCGTCGTCCTCGAACCGCTCCCGGGTAATAGTGAGGGGGGCGCGCGACCCTCCGGACAGGCCTACGACATGGAGCCGTACAGCCGCTACCGGGAGGACGACGAGTTCGGCCTCTACGGGATGCGAGGCGACGGCGAGCGGCGGACGTGGGACCGAACCGACCTCGACGCCAAGACCCTCGTTCTCGGCATCACACACGACGGCGACGCGGTGGGCTATCCGCTCCCACAGGTCGAGGCGGCCGGCGGCGTCGTCACGGACACCGTCGGTGGGCGCGACGTGGTCGTCGTGGTGGGCGACGGCGAACTCCACGCGTTCGAGGACCCCGGCACGTCCTGGACCCTGACCGATGGCGAACTCACCGGAGACGGCGCGGTCTGGGACCCGAGAACGGGTGAGAGCGACGACGGCCGGCAGTTGCACCGCGTCCCCGCTCGGACGCTGTTCGCGTTCGCCTGGCAGGACGACCACGGGGCCGGGGCGTTTTACGGGCCCAACCCAAGTAGCAACGTATGACCGACGACGAGTTTCTGCATCCGAACCGCGATGCAGAGGACGAGCGATCCCGGGTGTCACGTCGGCTCCTGCTCGCCGGTTCGGCCGCCGCGGGCGTCGCGGCGACCGCGGGCTGTTCGTCGAACTCGGACACGGAGACGACCACGAATCCCTCCTCGGGGTCGGTAACGACCGCCGACACGGTGTTCGTGTTCAACACCGGCGACCGAACGATGAGCGTGATCGACGCGGAAAGCGACACTGTCGTCGGCACACCCGAACTCGGGATGACGGCATCCTTCCCCGCGAACCAGTACGCACCCGACCTGACCGACTCGGCCGCCGATCCCCTGTGGCTCAACGTCGATTCCGGCGTTCGAGCGGTGGCGGTCGGAACACTGTCACAGGTCGCGTCGGTCGATACCGGTTCCGGTGCGAACTGGCAGGAGGTCACGCCCGACGGCACCCACCTCGTGGTCAGTGCCCGCGAGCCAGCACACAGGCAGGTGCGGATCGACGCCGACCCTGAGTCGGATTCGTTCGGGACGGTCACGGCCGAACTCGACCGGACCGACGAGGGCGGCCGCGGCGACAACGACGGGCCCGGCCCCTGTGACGTGACGATCCATTCGGACGGCCAGTACGCCTACGTCCCGGACCTGTACGGCGACACACTGACCGTGATCGACGTCGAGACCTTCGAGAACGTCGAGCAGGTCGAGGTGCCCCCAGTGGTCGGTCCGGCCGGAGCGCCGTGGATGGGCACGGCCGCACCCGACGGTGAGACACTGCTCGTCGAACACAACGAGGGATCGGCCGGCACCGAGAGCATCTGGGACACGAACGACCCTGCAGCGCCCGAGGAGCGGGTCCGGCTGACCAGCGACGACGGCCTCGGCGAGCGCCCGTTGACCAGCGAGATCGGCCCGGACTCGGCGACGGGGTACGTGTTCACGCCCGGCACGAACGACGTAACCGTCGTGGACCTCGACGCTGGGACAGTGACCGACCGCATCGACGTGGGCGGCTCGGCGTTCGTCGGTACCTGGGGCCCGAACCACGAGAAACTGTACGTCCCCGTCCAGAGCAGTGACGAGGTGAAAGTCGTCGACCACGATTCGGGATCGGTGACGGCGACCATCCCCGTCGGGTCGCGACCCTACGGCGCGACGGCCGGGCGAGTCCGTCCCGGCGAGACGGTCCTGCAATCGGGGTCGTCCTCTCGCGAGAGTCTCCAGCGACGACTGGCAGACAGTGGGACGACCTACTGTATCGGCGAGTGTGCCTGCGGACACCAGTTGTAGGTGCGTCCGCCGCGTCGCGCGAATCGACAGTTGCCTCGCCCGCTGACCCCTCCTCAGGCACTGGAGCCGCCCAATCGTTCCGTGTCTCGAACATACCTCGACTCCCACTCCCGGCGGCGCTGGAGCGATTGGTGGCCCTCGTCGGTGAGGGTGTAACTGTTCGTGCGCTGGTCGTGGGTCCCCTTCTCCAGCAGGTCCTTCTCGATGAGGTCGTCGAGGTTGGGGTACAGCCGCCCGTGATTGACGTCGCCCTCGTAGTAGTCGTCGAGTTCGGCTTTGATCCCGAGCCCGTGTGGTTCGTCCATGCCAGCGGCGACGTAGAGGATGTCGCGCTGGAACGCTGTGAGGTCCTCCATTCCGGTTCGAGAATCGGTTCCAAAACAGTATCAGTACTCGGTAACGTCCGTCTCACTCGCCAACGTCCGGGAAACCGTGGCCATCCCGATGGCCGGCCGGTCCGTCACTCCGGCGACCACTCGCAGGTGTCGCCGCTCGTGAGGTCGTTCTCGTCGATGTGGGCGGACAGACACGCGTGGTTACAGAAGTACGTCGGCGAACCGCAGTCGTCCGTGCAGTCCCGGACGCAGACGGGATCGTGGTCGAAGACCCGCGAGCCACAGTATGCACACGATTCGTCGGCCTGGGGGGTCTCGATGGTCGTCGACATACGCGAACGGAAGCGACGACTCGTCGAAAAGGTTTCGTCCGTGCAGGTGACTGAGTGCGGATTCACCGGGTTACGGCGGTGTGAGCTACGGACTTAACGCCCCGTGGTGATCTGTCGAGCGTGACTCGAGTCGATCTGCTCGAACTGGACGAGATCCCCGAGGAGTATCATTACCTGTTCACCGAGGACTACCTGGGCGACCGCCACATCTTCCGCGCCTGGGCGCACAACCCCGAAGTGCTGGAGGCGACCCTGGAGTACCTGAACACGCTGTACGACCAGCTCACGCCCCGGACGAAGGAACTGGTGATCCTGACGGTCGCGTGGGCTCGCGGTGCACGCTACGAGTGGCACCAGCACGTCGACATCGCCCGGGACAAGGGCGTCACGACCGAGGAGATGCGGGCCATCGGCGGCGGCGACTTCTCCGGGTTCGACGACGCGGAGTTCGTCCTGTTGCAGTACGCGCAGGCTGTCGCGGAAGGGAACGTGACCGACCAGATCCACCGGGCGCTGACGATCCAGTACAGCGACGCCGAGATCGTCGCGGTCGGCCTGCTGGTGGACTTCTACGTCGGCCTCTGTAACTACGTGGCGTCGGTGAACCTGCCCTTCGAGGGCGGCGAGTTCGTCGGCTGGACGCCCGCAGACGAGACTGTCGACGAGCTGTTCGCATGAGGCGGACGCTCGGGACCGCGCTGGTCGGGGTCGGGTTGGTTGTCACCGTGGGGACCGCCCTCGGGTCGACGGGTGGTGGATCGGCGGTCCCGGGTGGGTTTCCAGTCGACCGGTTCCTCACCCACTGGTGGGTGTTCCCCGCCTCCGTCGCGTTCTCGACGGTCGCACTGGCCTCCGGTGTGTCGGGCGCGCTCTTTTTCAGCCCGTTCTTCATGCTCGGTGTCGGGCTCACACCCTCTCAGGCAATCGGTGCCGGCCTCATGACCGAGGTGTTCGGCATGGGCAACGGGCTGCGATCCTACGTCAAACAGCAGGTCGTCGACTTCCGGACGGCCAAGTGGCTACTGGCGGGCGCGGTCCCCGCTGTGATCGTCGGTGCCTTCGCCGCACACTTCGTCGACCCGCGGATTCTGAAGGGCATCTTCGGCGTCGGGCTGGTCGGACTCGGCGCCTTTCTCGTGTACTACGACCCGCCCGAGGAGTGCGTGCCGGGGGAGTGCGAGGGCGAATACCTGAACGAGAAGAACTCGGGCCGGGGCACGACGACCATCGAGGCGGCCGACGGCGAGACGTTCACCTACGACACCTGCTGGCGGCCGCCGGGCGTGGCGCTGTCGACGGTCGGTGCGTTCGTCACCGGCCTCATCAGCGCCGGCCTGCCCGAGATCGTCACCACGCAACTGATCGTCCGCTGTCGGATTCCACCGCGCGTGGCCGTCGCGACGAGCGTGTTCGTGCTGGCCATCGCGGCGGGTGCGGGCGCACTCGTCCACGCGCTCACGGCGACGCCGGTCTGGTACGTCGTCGCCTGGTCGATCCCCGGCGTCGTCATCGGCGGCACCGTGGGCACCCGCGTCGGCAAGTACGTACCCAGCGACCTGATGGAGGTCGGCCTCGGCGTCGTCTTCGGACTCGTCGGCCTGCTCATCCTGGTCACAGAGTTCGTGATCGCCTGACTGGCCGTTCGCGACCGCCGACCGACCTGGTTTCCCCGGTGTAACCGCATTTCCCCTAACTCAGCAGACACTTATTACCGCTGACAGTCAGTAGGTTACTAGAGGTAACCCGATTCCGGGTACTGCCTCGATCAGAAATACCATGGCTGACCCAACGATACTCGGCGGATTGGCAGGCGGATTGATCGCAACCATCGTCATGACGGTGTTCATGCTGGCACTGGGCGACGACTCGCCGCCACCGACGGCGGCGCTGTGGTCGAAGTACGTCGGTGACGGGCCGCCAGCGGAGTACATGCCACAGGGGATGGCGTTACACATGCTGTACGGTATCGGTGCCGGAGCGGCCTTCGCCGTCGCGTTCCCGTTTCTCGGCGTGAGTCTCACGCTCGCGACGGGGGTCGGGCTCGGGTTCGTCTACGGGATCGTCCTGACCGTCGTTGGGATGGTGCTGTGGATGCGGATCGTCCTGGCGATGGAGCCCGAACCGAAGACGATGGGGCTATTTTTCTTCTTCCACCTGGTCTACGGTGGCGTCCTCGGCGCGTGGCTCTCGCTGGGCCTCGTCTGATAGACCGTCGACACTCCCCCATTCGTAGTCACCCAGCCGATCCGCGACGGTCGTCTGCTCACCGTCGTCACTCGACGGTGCGACGAACGTGAGTTCCCCGTCGCGGTACTCGGCCAGCGTGAGCCGCGGAAAGACGATTCCCGTGACGGTCGTTCCGGTCAGTATCGACTTCGTGTCCCGCTTCTCGAAGCCGACGAGGTCTCGGCCGGTCTCCTCGGCCCACGTCTCGAAGGCGTCGTACCGGTCGAGGAGTCGCTCACCGGGGTCCGTCTCGGCCGTCGCGGCGCGTGGGCAGACACACTCCCCACAGAGGACGACCTCGAATCCCCGGATTCGGCTCGCCTCGTCGAGCGTTCGAAGCCGCTGGACGATACGGTCCTGTTGTTCCCGGCCCGTACTAGGTGCCAGTGAGCGACAGAAGAGTTCGATTCGCGGTGACTGCCGCGCCATCACTATCCAGCCTCGGCGGAACCGTGGTCCACACCCGTCAGCTGTCGTCGCCGATACATATCACACGGTACACCAAGCCCCCTCTTGAGAATGGCTGAGGTGGAGGTAACAGGGTGAGGAAGAGGTACAGAAGAAGTTTTAAGAACCGATACTAACACGCAGGTTACGCGACTCGTCGCCCGGTACCGATCAATGACCCCCTCACCATACCGCCTGCTCGAATTCGTCGTCGGTACCTACGACGACCTCGACCGACCGCTGACACCGGCCGACGCCGCGACCCGGTTCGGGATGCCACGCGAGCGAGCCGACGAGTGTTTCGACCGACTCGTCGAGTGTGCGCTCCTCGCGAGGATCGACGACGGGTATCGGCCGACGATCACGGCCAGAGAACTGCTGGAACTGAACATCGACGACGAGTTCGTGGTCGTGGACGCGGATCTTGACGAGTGCGATCCGGACCAACAGTAGGTTTTACTTCCTCGCTTCTGATTTTCAACACGAGAGGCTCACGCGGGTGGCCCCATCCGGATCATGACCGACGACGATACTACTGTGAACGAACCGGCCGGAGAAAACGACCTCCGTGACCGCCAGTACGGCATCTACCAGTGTAACGACTGTGAGAACGTCGTCCTGACGCTACAGGACTGTGACGGCGGGATGACCTGCCACGGACAGGTGATGGAACGCGTCACCGACGTCAACATCGACATCCAGCCACCGGACGTGAAACAGGTGTTGCTGGACGCATTCGGCCTTCCCAAGCCCGGTCTGGATATCTGCCTTTGCGTGATCGGTGAAGGGCCGATGCCACCCGCCGACGTGGCCGAGTACCTGGACTACGACGAGACGACCGTCCGTCGCTACCTCAACCGCCTGGTCGACATCGGCCTGCTGGAGAAGTCCCAGCTGAACCGAGAAGGTGGGGGATTCGTCAACGTGTATCACTCCATCGACGTGGCGGAGATGCGCAGGGACACGCTGATCGGCTTCTACGCCTGGGCGGGCGAAGCCGCGGCGCTCATCGAGGAGGCCAACCTCACCAAAGAGGAGTACCTCGACGAGGACTACTCCGAGGGGCTCAACGACATCTTCTGGGAGAAGTTCGAGAGCGGGTCGTGAGACCGCTGTCGGTCGGTTCCCGATTCTGGTATAAATACCTTCCGGTGACGCGAAGCGGTGTCACGCGTCCGGGCTGTCTTGAATACGGTCTCGGTCGTTCGACGAGACAGAGGCACTCACAATGAGTTCAGATCCTGGATTCGAACGGACCGGCGACGCTCGCGGCCCCTCGGGGCCGTTGTTCACCGGCGTCGAGGAGACGCTGCTGTCGATGCAGGAGATCGTCGGCCGGAAGTGGCAACCGATCATCGTCTACCACCTGCTCGACGACGGCCCGATGGGCTTCAGCACCCTCAAGGACCGCGTCGACGACATCTCGTCGAAGATGCTCTCGGAGAGTCTCGACGACCTGGAGGCGACGGGACTCGTCGACAGACGGCTCCTCAGCGACAAGCCGGTCCGCGTCGAATACGAACTCACCGAGGACGGCCGCTCCCTCGAACCGCTCATCACCGAGATGGTCAACTGGGGGGCCGAACACGACGTGACTGCCGACGAATCCGAAACGGCGGGGCAATCCGAGATACTCGTGGAGGGCGAGTAGATGCCCCACCACGACCTCCTCGTGATCGGTGGCGGCACCGGCAACAACGTCGCGGCGGCGGGAGCCGACGCCGGACTCGACACCGCACTGATCGAACCGGGACCGCTCGGTGGTACCTGTCTCAACCGCGGCTGTAACCCCTCGAAGATGCTGATTCAGGCGGCGACCGCGGCCAACCACGTCCGTGACGCCGAAAAGTTCCACCTCGACGCCTCGCTGGACGGCGTGGACTTCGCCGGGATCGTCGACGACATGGACGAGACGCTGTCGGCGCTGGCCGACGGGATGGAAGCCAGTTACCGCGAGAAAGACGACCTGACGATCTACGACGACTACGCGGAGTTCGTCGACGAGCGCACGCTCGACGTCGGCGGAACGAAGGTCAGCGCCGACAAGGTGGTCGTCGCGGCCGGGAGTCGGCCCCTGGTCCCGCCCATCGACGGACTGGACGACGTGGAGTATCTGACCAGCCAGGACGCGCTCTACCTGCGCGAACAGCCCGATTCGCTGGTGATCCTCGGCGGCGGCTACATCGCCGTCGAACTGGGCTACTTCTTCGAGTCGCTGGGCACCGACGTGACCATCGTCGAGATGATGGACTCGCTCGTCCCCCGCGAGGACCCCGACGTGTCCGAGGCGTTCACCGAGATCGCGAGCCAGCGCCACGACGTGTACACCGGCCACCGCGTCACGGCCGTCGAATCCGACGGCGAGATGGTCACGGCACACGCCGAGACCGAAACCGGCGACGGGATTTCGGTGACCGGCGACGAACTGCTCGTCGCGCTCGGTCGGCGGCCCAACACCGACAGCCTCGCCGTCGAGGCCGGTGGGATCGAGACAGACGACGACGGGTTCGTCGTCACGAACGACCGGCTCGAAACGTCGGCGGAGAACGTCTGGGCGCAGGGCGACATCGCCGACAACGCGATGTTCAAACACTCGGGCGACTACGAGACCCAGGTCACAATCGAGAACGTCGTCCACGGCGGCGACGCGACCGCCGACTTCACCGCGATGCCCCACGCCATCTTCACCGAACCGCAGATGGCCGGCGTCGGCGAGACCGAGGCGGAACTCGAGGCGGACGGGACGGAGTACGTCGTCGGCCGCGCGGATCTGCCGGACACGCCGATGGGTCGCGCGAAGAAACTCGACGACGGGTTCGTGAAGGTGCTCGCGGCCCCGGACGGCGAGATCCTGGGCTGTCACGCGCTGGGCTACGAGGCCTCGACGATGATCCACGAGGTCGTCGTCGCGATGCGTGCCGGGTCCGGGCAGGTCTCGGATATCACCGACACCATCCACGCCCATCCGACGCTGAACAAGGTCGTCGAGTACGCCTTCGACGACGTGCCGGTGTGATCTCCCACCGTTCGGGTGGGACCGACACAGCAAGAATAATCCATGTTCGGGCTACTTCGACCCGTCTGTGACGTGATTTCGTAGACGTTCTTTCTCGCGTCGGGGATGTATATATCCGAGGTGACCAGCTCGTTCTCTTCGAGCTTCGTCAGTGCGTAGCGGACGGTTCTGGGTGAGAGCATCGTTTCGGATACCAGGTCCCCCTGTGTCCGTCGACCCTCGTAGGCGAGGACGAGATACACGAGTTTCGCACTCGGCGGCAACGGTTCCAGCCTGTCGCTGTGTGGCGCTTCGAGCGCGCTCAACTGTAATCGTGCGTGTGGCATTGGACGGCGACCCCGTTTCTGACGGGCGAAGATGCGATCACCGCTCATATAGGGTCACCTGACGCCGAGGTAACGACCCCCGTCCCTCGAACGACTTAGCAGTCGACGAGATCGCAGTCGAAGACGAACGACTCCTGTAACGCGTCGACTTCGGCGAGCAGTGTTTCGACATCCGGTCGGTCCCCCGGCGTTTCGCCCTCGTACGTGTAGACGACTTCGGGCTCGACGTCTCGCGTGTCGAGGATGACGCTCTCCGGCATCCGGCCGATCATGTCGTGAAGCTGGCCGAGCGCCCCGAACCGCGTGGGCTGGTCGTACTTCTCCGCCACGTCTTTCTCGGGGTCTGCCAGCAACGGGAACGGAAGGTCGAACGATTCCTGCCACTCGGCGGCTCTGTCACGCGGCTCGGGGAGGATCGGGACGACGACCGCGTTCAATTCGGCAAACGACTGCGCCTGTTTCGCGACGGTCCGTACCTGTGATTTGCATTTCGGACAGTGGTAGTCCCGTAACAGGAGCAAAATTGCGAAATCGGCACGCTCCCCGATTCGGGCGAGTGACAGCGGGTCCGGCCCGACCCCCACGTTCGGGAGTTCGAATTCGGGTGGCCGTGGCTCGATAGTGGGCTCGGTCTCTGACATGGGAGAACGGTCGCTCTCCAGAAACATCAACGTTCGATAACGTCTGTGTGAGAACGTGAGCAGCGGGAAACGAGGCTACCGCGCAGTAACCGGAATGACTTCCCTGTCCGCGCTGGCGAGTGCCGCCGACGGAATCGATCCGTGACGGATCTGTCCCGGTGTGGATGACGTGGTCCCGTGCAGCACGGCAGTCTCTACTCTTTCGTGCTGGAGACCGGGACCCAGCCGCTCAGTAGCCGCGGGGTGCGCGAGATGTGCCGTCAGGACTCGCGCCACTTGTGGTCACACTCGACGCAGGTGAACAGCCGAACCTCGTAGGAGCCGCCCGGCTTCGGCAGCATCTCGTAGTGCGCCCGCTCGCTGTCGCAGTCCTCGGCCGGACAGGGCTCCTGCACCGTCTCGGTGGAGCCCTGGGTCGCGTCGGCCACGTCGGGTCCCCCGTCGTCCCGCTGTCCATCCTGGGTCGTCATCGCCGCTTCCGCTTGCGAGTCCCGCGGTTCCTCGTTCTCACAGGAGCGACACACCCACCTGTCGTCTTCCGTGTGCATCAGCGACCCACACTCGTCACAGAACTGCATATAACTGGGAGTACACGGCTGTCGGAATATATGTTAACTTCCGATCTGTCGGGGATGCCGGGCAGCTGCGCATCGAGGAATCCCGTCGAACGGGCGTGTAGCTGTCACTGGGAGCGACGCCGCGTCGGACTGATTCCAGCGACGGCACAGGACTGTGAGTCGTCGTGTCGTCCCGGCCCGCTCGGATGCCGTAGAGTGCCCGGCCGTATCCTCGAGGGAATCCCGCTCAGACGTTTTCCTCTGCTTCGAACTTCGCGTCCGTCTCCCTCAAATTCCCCGCCTTTCCTTCGCCGCAAAGTACACCGGCGATGAGGCCGAGGATGCCACCCTCGTCTTCTGTCGCCTCCTCGCCCTCGATACCGATGTCGACGGCGCAATGATAGCGATGACTCTCGTGACCGGTGAGCCGTTCGAGTGCACCGGAATCGAGCCAGACACCTACAGGCTCTCGATTTAGGTCTCCCTAAACTTCGAAAGCGGTTTACGTATTTAGGCGAGCCTAAACCGTATGGATCGATCACGACGTGACGTGACGCGCAGGACGTGCGTGAGGACGGGCGCTGCTGCCATCGGTGGTGGGGCGCTGGCCGGTTGTAGTAGTCCGGTTGGCGGGGACAGCGGGACGACACCCGAGGGTTCCGCGGACCCGTACACAGTAGCGATGGCACCGATGGGGGCCGTCGAGTTCGAGGCGGTCCCGGAGACGTGGATGGCCTACTTCAGCACGTACGGGGATATGGGGATCGCGCTCGGCCAACTCGACGGACTCTCCGGCCTCGTCTTCACGGAGAACTGGCCGATCCAGCTTTACGACGCGCTCCCGGGAGTCGACGTATCCTTCGACGGGATCCAGCAGCTGATGGGTGAGAACGGTATCGACAAAGAGGTGTTCTACGAGCTGGGGTGTGATGTGCACCTGTTCGATCCCAACCACCTCCAGCGGCTGGCGGACGGGCTCTCGCCGTCGGACTTCGACGACATCGACCAGCAGGTGGGACCCATCGTTGGCAACTCGATCCGCCGTCGCGGGCAGGACTGGCACGACTACCGCTACTATTCGCTGTACGAGGCCTTCGAGAAGATCGCCGACGTGTTTCAGGAACGCGAGCGGTACGAGGCGATCGAGTCGGTCCACGACTCGTTCATCGAGGACGTGCAATCGCGCCTGCCACGGGACGGAGACCGGCCGGAGATCGGACTCCTGTCGATCAACTCCGATTTCGAGAACGGTTCGTTCTACGCCTATCCCATCGGCGAGGGCAACGGGAAAAAACCGTATCAGGACCTCGGGATTCGGGACGCCTTCGGCCCCCACATCGAGGGGGGCTACGCGCAGTGGGATTACGAGCAGATCCTCGAAATCGACCCTGACGTGCTGGTGTTCTCGTACGGGCTCTCTCACGCGTCGAAGGCCGAGTTCGAGGACCGGATTGCGAAGATGCGAGCGGACCCAGTGGGCCAGCAACTCTCGGCGGTCGAGGACGGCCGGCTCTACCGCGGTGGCACGGCCTATCAGGGCCCGATCATCAACCTGCTCCAGACCGAGATCGCGGCCAAGCAGTTCTATCCCGACGAGTTCGGGGAGTGGCGCGGGGTCGAGGCGCTCTCGAACGAGGACGCACAGCTGTTCGACCATCAGCAGATTGCGGACGCAATTACGGGGGATCGCTAACGATGACCGACGACACGACTCGATGGACGACGCCGACGCGCAGGGACGCACTGAAATGCGGCACTGCACTCGCCGCCAGCGGTGGGCTCGCGGGCTGTTCGAGTATCCTCGGTGGGGAGACCGACGACACCGACTCCGGGTCGGGCGCGTACACGGTGTCGATGTCGCCGATGGGCGAGGTCACGTTCGAGGACCCGCCGGAGACGGTCTTCACGCGCCTGACCCATCACGCCGACATGGCGTTCGCCCTCGGTCGCGGTGACTCCATCACTGCGATGCACGCGCCGGACTACTACGACGGCCTCTGGAACCAGTTCGTCGCGCGGTTGCCCGGTGTCACGCTGGACTGGAAAGGATTATACTCCTCGTGGAAGCCGAGCAAGGAGAAACTCTACGAACTGAACAGCGACGTCCACCTCGCGGACCCGGCCTGGATCGCCATACAGGACGCCTGGAGCCGCGAGGACTTCGAGGAGGTCACGAACAACATCTCGCCGTGGGTCGGCAACTCGCTGAGCGACCGCCACGCCGAACCGGCCCCGGGCTGGCAGGAGGGGTACGAGTACTACACCCTCTGGGAGCAGTTCGAGATCGTCGCCGACATGTTCAAAGAGCGGAAACGGTACGAGAAACTGGCCGCGGTCCACGACGACCTCACGTCGACCATCGAGTCGGGCCTCCCGCCCGAATCCGAGCGACCGTCGGCAGTGATGCTCGCCTCGGCCGATCTGGACGAAATTTACGCGTACACGGTGAGAAACCCTGGATTCCTGACTGCCCACCTGCGGCCGTTCGGGGTCTCGGACGCCTTCGACGGCGAGATCGAGACGAACACGGTCGTCGACTTCGAGACGCTGCTTTCGGCCGACCCCGACGTGATTTTCTTCCTCGGCGGCTTCGAACCGGGAACGAGTCTGCCCAAACGGAAGGAGGCGCTCCGGTCGGACCCCGTCGCCTCGGAAATCACCGCGGTCCAGAGCGGGCGGATGTATCCCCAGGGCGCCCGCTACCAGGGCCCGATCCTGCACCTCTTCCAGCTAGAGATGACTGCCAAGCAACTCTATCCGGACGCCTTCGGCGAGTGGCCACCCTACGAGGAGGGGCCGTATCCGGAGATTCCAGCGGCGGAACGGTTGTTCGACCGTAAGCAGGTCGCGGCCGCGATCCGCGGCGAGGTGTAGCCGTGTCGAACACCCACACTGCGAGTGACGGGAATGCGACCACCCGTGCCGAGACCATCAGGTGGGCCCGTGAGCGGATCGAGGACCACCGAACGGACGACGGCGAGTTCGTCGTCGCCTGCCGCGACACGGGTGTCCGCCCCGAACCGGTGACCGACGCGCGGTTCGCGTCGTACGCCGACGCGGAGCGAGCGTGTTCGGCGGCCCGCCAGTACCGTGCCGCGATGCGGGAACTGGACCCCGAGTTGACCCAGCACGACTTCGTGGTCTCGACGGTCGATGACGGTGCGGTCGAACTCGCCGCGGTCCGGGAGGCGACCGACAGCCGACGGGCGAACGGCCTGCCCCACTCCCGACAGACCGTGACGCTGGCCGGCAGCGGCAACGACGAGTGGCTGCGCGTCGAGAACGGGCCGGTCGTCCACTTTACCGGCCCGGATTCCCTGCTCGACGACGAGTTCGTCACGCGGCAACTCGACTCCAAACTGGGTGAGGACGCGTGACCGGGGACGACGCCGACCGGCGGACTACGGAAACCGTGATCGTCGGCGGTGGACCCGCGGGCGCGTCGGCGGCCGTGTTCTGTGCCCGGGCCGGCATCGAGACGCTTGTGTTCGACCGCGGTCGCTCCTCGCTCAAGCGCTGTGCCCATCTGGAGAACTACCTGGGGTTCCCGGGCGGGATCGACGTGGAGACGTTCTACGAACTGGCGCGGGTCCAGCTGCGCGAGGCCGGTGCCGAGCTGGTTTCGGATCTCGTCGAATCGGTCACCCGCACCGACACCGGATTCCGCGTCGAAACACAGCAGGGTCGCGTCGTCGAGACCGACCGGGTCGTCGCGGCGGCGAAGTACGACGCCGACTACCTCCGACCGCTCGGGACCCAGGACGCGATGTTCACGACGCACGAGCACGACGGCGAGAGCGAGGCGTACTTCGACCGCGAGTATCCCGACGACGACGGCCGGACACCCATCGAGGGGCTGTACGTCGCTGGCCCGCTCGCCGGCGTGACCGACCAGGCCATCGTCGCCGCCGGGCACGGCGCGACGGTCGCGCGCACCCTGATCGCTGACGCGCGCCGCGAGGACGGCTACTGGGACGCGGTCGCCGACCGCATCGACTGGGTGCGCCGGGAAGCCGAACTCGACGACGAGTGGACCGACCGCGAGCGCTGGCGCGAGTGGTTCGACAGTCTGGTGCCCGACGATCTCGACCGCGACGCCGAGACGGTCGAGCGAATTCGGGAAACAGTCATCGACGAGAAACTGGCGGCGTACGTCTCCGAGACCGAGCGGAATCGCCGTGCAGAGCGCGGCCACCGCCGACTGGCTGGCACCCTCGACGATGCCGCGCTCGTCGACGGACTCGACGATCCGATGGTCGTCCTCGACTCGCTCGACGACGATACGATCCGTTCGTACCTCGACGAATCATGAGCGGGGCCGGGGACGACGAGTCGGTCACTCGCTGCCCACCGCGAGCGATTGGCAGGCAGCATCGCCGACGAGGGGTGAACCCGTGACCGACACCGCGACCAGGATCGACCAGTACCTGCTCGCCCTGTACGTCGAGCAACAGCGCCGCTCGCCGCCGATTCCGTCGGGCCGGCTCGCGGACCGCCTCGACAAGTCGCCGGCGGCGACGACCGAGATGTGCCAGCGGCTCGACTCGAAGGGGCTGATCACCTACGAACCGTACGAGGGGGCGACGCTCACGGCCGAGGGCCGGTCGCGGGCCGCCGACCTGCACGAGCGGTACGTCACGCTCTCGTGGTTCTTCCGGGACGTACTCGACCTCGACGACCACGAGACGGGGGCGATGCGGTTGGCCGGCTCGGTCAGTCCCGACACTGCGGCCCGCCTCGCCTTCCTGCTGCTGGCCGACGACGCACCGACAGCCTCGGAATCGTCTCCGTAGCCACCGCTGTTCGGGAGCGACGGAAAAATTGGTGCCGTCCTGTCGACGGGGAGGGCAGCACCCGCGTCGGTGCGGGTGACGGGACAGTCAGGTCGGTTTCGTTGCTGTCGATCGGTTCGTCTTCGGTTTCGTTCTCTGCGTCCTTCTCGTCGGTGTCGTCCTCGGGAATCTTCGCTTCGGTGTCCCCGGCTTCGTCACCGGCGGTGTCGCGCTCGGCGTCGGGGCCTCCGGAGCGACGCGACCGGACGGGTCGCCGGGCGACTGATCGCCCTCACTCGCTCTCGACGACGTGATGCGGGCCGAGCGGCCCGTGTTCCGGGCAGGTCCCGACGATGGGTGTGGCGTTGCAACAGCCGACCCGGCGGCCGGTGGCGACGAGCCCGGTCGTCAGGTCCGACCCGCAGAGCCGACAGCGTGGTGTCTCGCCCATCGTTCACCAGGCCTCGCGGAGGACGCCTTCCAGCTCCTCGACGGTGGGGTCGAGCTCTGCCGGCGCGTAGCCAATCAGGCTGTCGTCCAGGGTGTACGCCGCGATGTCGTGGAGGTCCGACTGCTCGATCCCGTCGACCTCGCGGAGGCTCGACGGTAGTTCCAGTGCGTCGCGAATCTCGGTGACCCGCGAGACCACGTCGTCGGCCAGTTCGTCGTCGCTCGCGCCCTCGGTCTCGACACCCAGGCCGTCGGCCAGCAGGCGACGGCGACCGTCGACCTGCTCGAAGAGGTAGTCGAGCGCGTGGGGTGCGATCACGGCGTGGGCGACCCCCTGCTGGACCGGGTAGCCGGCGGTCAGCCCGTGGCCGAACGCGTGCAACAGCGAGAGTGTCATCCCGTCGGGGCGGGAGGCCCCGTACTGTGCGAGGACGATCCCGGGAACCACCTGCTCCAGGGCCTCGTCCGTGTCCTCGCGCAGGTCGGGGAGGCCCGCCGAGAGCAGTTCCAGCGCCCGCTTGGCCGTCGCGTCCGTCACGGCGGTCCGCGTGCTGGCGTAGAGAGCCTCGATGGCCTTGTCGAAGCCGTTCATCGCCGAGCCCGCGAGGATCCCTGTCGGCGTCGTCGCGAACAGGGCAGGATCGTACAGCAGGGCGGCGGGCATCAGCTGGTGTCCGAACAGCCCGCCGCCGACGGGTTCCTCGACCAGCCCGGAGGCCGGCGTAGCGGTGATCCCCGCGGCTATCGAGAGGTCGGCTCCGGCCAGCGTCGTCGGGACCGTGACGATGGGCGGTACGTCGTCGGGCGTCGCGATGGTACCCGTCGATTCGAGTTCCGCCGCGAGCTCCGCGGGTGACTCCGCCCGACCGGAAAGCACCGCGATGGCCTTGGCCACGTCGAGACTGCTCCCGCCGCCGAGACTCACCAGCGCGTCGGCGTCCAGGTCTTCCATGGCCTCCAGGCCGGCAACGGCCGACCCGAGGCGCTTGTCCGGGGTCGTCCCGGCGAAGGTGCCGGCGTGGTACTCGCCGAGGCCGTCCTCGACGGGGTCGATCACGTCGGCGGTCGACCCGACGGTTTTGCCAGAGACCACCAGCGCCCGATCGGCCCCGGTCCCGGCGAGTTCGTCGGCCAGCGCGTCGACACACCCGCGGCCGTACCGGATCGGACCGTGGTCGTAGGCGAACCGGAACTCCTGTACGGTGTCCATACCCCCCGTTGCAGTGCCCGACAATTAGGTGTGGTCCCCGTCCAGGAGGTCGGCGACCATCTCGTCCAGGTGGTCGAGTTCGTCGGCGTTGACGCCGTGACCCATCCCCTCGTAGATGCGGGTCGTCACGTCGCCGCCGAGGTCGTCCAGAACCTCGGCCGTCGCGTGGACGCGCTCCTCCGGGATGTGCGGGTCTGCGTCGCTACAGCCCAGGAAGACCGGGGTCCCGTCGAGGTCGCCCTCGACCGCGAGGTAGTCGTCGGGATCGACCGTCTCGCCGATCAGACCGCCCGAGAGGACCGCCAGCCCGCCGTAGCGGCGGGGCGTGCGCGCGACGAACTCGCTGGAGAGACAGCCACCCTGCGAGAACCCGACGAGCAGGACGCGCTCGTGGGGGACGCCGGCGTCGATGGCCGTCTCGACGGCGTTCTCGACGGCCTGCAGGCCGGAGGACCGGCCGGGCTCGTTGCGCTCGACGGGTGCGAGGAAGGAGTTGGGGTACCAGGTACTCCGGGCGGCCTGGGGGGCCAGCAGGGCGACGCCGTCGCGGTCGATCTCCCGCCCGAGTTGCTGGACGATGCTCTCGGCGCTCGCGCCGCGGCCGTGGGTCAGCGCGACGGCGACCTCGGCGTCGTCGAGGTCCGTCCCGGCGGTGACCAGCGGCTGATCCTGATGTGGGCCGGTCATCGTTCGACCTCCGCGGGACCTGTCGTGTCGATCTCCGCGAGCTGGGATTCGATGGTCTCCCGATCCCCTTCGAGCCACGGCGGGAGCTTCAGATCGCTCCCGAGGTCGGCTACCGACTCGTCGCGGGTGAAGCCCGGCGGGTCCGTCGCGATCTCGAAGAGGACGCCGCCGGCCTCCCGGACGTAGATCGACTGGAAGTACTGGCGGTCCTTCTGCTCGGTGACGCGCTGGCCCCCCTCGATCAGTTCCTCGCGCCAGTCCAGCTGGGTCTCGTCGTCCGGGACGCGGAAGGCGACGTGGTGGACAGTTCCAGTCCCCTGCCGGCCGCGCTCGCCTTCGGGTCGGTCGAGCACGTCGACCGCGGTCGCGCGGTCGCCGTCGGCCTCGAAGCGCGTTCGCTCGCCAGCCTCGGCGACGCGCTCGTACCCCATCGCTTCGAGGAGGCTGCCCGTGGCCTCGGGGTCGAGCGAATCGAGCGTCACGCCGTGGAACCCGCGGATGGCGTGTTCGGCGGGGACCGGCCCGTCGGCCCACGGTTCGATATCGCTCTCGCCGGTGACCAGTTCCAGCTGCTGGCCGTCCCGATCCTCGAAGGCGACGACGGTTTGGGCGAATCGCTCGGTCGGTTCCTCGACCGCCAGCCCTTCCGATTCCAGGCGGTCGACCCAGAAATCGACCGACGCCTCGGGGATCACGAACGCGGTCGCGCTGGTCTGGCCGCGGCCGACGGAACCGGGCTGACCGCCCTCGAACGGGAAGAACGTGAGGATCGTCCCGGGCGTGCCGACCTCGTCGCCGTAGTAGAGGTGGTAGGTGTGCGTATCGTCGAAATTGACGGTGCGCTTCACGAGTCGCAGGCCCAGTACGTCGGTGTAGAAGTCGACGTTTTCCTGTGGATCGCTCGCGATGGCCGTCACGTGGTGGATGCCGGGTGTCCGAATACTCATGGGTACTCCTATATAGGTGGCCGACACGTATAGTCCCTCTCTGGCCGGGGTGTTATCAGGTGACGCCGGTGTTACCGGACGACTCGCTTCGTTCACGGTGGCGCGTGGCGATGGGCCTTTGTGCCACGAGTGTGCGACCGCGGGTATGGGCCGGAGAACGGGCGCCGAGACGGAGGGCGATGGGCCGTCGGAGGAACCGGGTATCGACGACGTACTCGACGATCTGGAGGAACTCGAAGCGCTGGTCGATTCGCCCGACGAGCGCGAGCGGGTCCGCGAGACGATGCGGACCGTCCGCCGGGTCCGCCGGGACAATCTCCTGCTGTCGATCCGGGACGAGTTCGGGTCACGCGATGCGGGGGAAGCGTTCGTCGGGAGCTTCCTCTTTGGCATCCCGATGATCGTCGAGGATGGGGCTCTGGACGTGGGTGCCTACATCGCTACCCGACCGCTCTTTTTCGGGCTGACGGTCCTGCTGGGCGTGGGACTGGTCGTCGGCCTGCTCCACGCCGCGGGTGCAGAAGCGGTCGAAGCGGACCTCCTGTTCGGGGTCCTCCCGTTGCGGTTGCCGGGACTTCTGGTCATCGCCGTGACCTCGGCACTGGTCCTGATGACCATCTGGGGACGCGCCGACTGGGCGACCCCTGCGGTCGCGCTCGGGCAGGTCACGTTCACCGCGACGGTGATGGCCGTCGGGGCATCCCTCGGGGACATCCTGCCCGAGTGAATCAGACCGCCTCCTCGCTGGGTTCCTGGTCACGGTCCGCACTGGCGAACAACACGCCGCCGAGCGTCTGCGGGCTGTGGTTCCGCAGGACCGAGAGCAGGTTCGCGGCGAACACGACGGTACCGGCGGCCACGAGCGCCCCCGAGAGCGGGGCGACGACGGTGGGCAGAGCCAGCAGGTCCGCGGCGACGAGCCCGGCCGTGCCGGCGGAAAACAGGCCGAAATCCGCCGCGGCCAGCCGGTCGCCGTAGAGGTCGTCGATCATCGGTACGTCCTCGAACCCGAGCAGGTCGCTGTACCGGTGAACCCAGACGATGAAGGGCACGATGTGATAGAGCGTGCCGAGTACGACGAACCCGACGACACCGAGCGCGAGCAGGTGGACAGTATCGGGGCCGCCGAAGCGGTACGCGAGGGCGAGGGGATCGGTGAGCCACGCCGGAGCAGTCAGCAGGCTCCAGGCGGCCATCGCGACGGCGACGACGGCGTACCGGGAGAGCATCGGGGTCCAGTCGACGCGGGTCTCGACCAGTCGCCGGGCCAGCAGGACAGCGAAGCCGGCGACGGCGAGGCACACGAGCGCGCCGCCGACCCGTGCGAGCGGTACAGACCCCACCAGCCGGCCGACCGCGAGCGCGAGGACACCAGTGGGGTAGCCGTAGGACTCGACCCGGCAGCAGTGGTGATCGACGCCGTGGAGTTCCGTCTGGGTGAACATCGTCGCGAGCTGGTAGAGCGCGCCGAAGACGGTGGTCAGGATGGCACCGAACACGGCGAGCGTGGCGTGCGCGCTCACCGCTCCGGTCCGCGCGACCGGCAGTGCAGCGAACACGGGTGTCGCGTACGACAGTGCAAGCAGGAAACCCAGCGTGGTCACGGCCACGAACGAGGTGAGGGCGAACGCGAAGTGCGCTTCCGTCACGTCGAGGCCGTCGACACGGGCCAGAGTTCGCCCGAGGTTGTAGGCGAACGTCCAGAACCCCACGAGCGCGAGCGTCCCGAAGACGTGGACCCAGCCCAGTGCCCCGAGCAGGAAGCTCCCGGCCATCCCGAGGAGTCCGGGCGCGACCAGCCACAGCTGGGCAGTAGCCAGTCGTCGGGAGTGCAGGGCGACGCCCGACCAGACGGGTACGAACTGGGTCATCGCGCCCATGATCGTGATGCAGACCCAGCCGGCGAGCAGGAGGTGGACGTGGGCGAGACCCGCCAGTCCAGGGAGTCCGAGGGCGGCGTCGGCGGCCGCGAGGGCGGTCGCGCCGACGAGGAAGCCGACCGCGACGACGAAGTGCCGGAGCGGGACCGTCATCGGCGGCCCTTGTCCGGTGTCGATGTCGCCAGGAACGATGCTCATGGCCGAGGGTACGTGGCGACCGGCCAAACGAGTGTGGCCGAACCTGTTCGGCTCAGGCGTGCTCGATATCGACGTGGAACTCCTCGGGGCCGACCTGTTCGGTCTCGTGGGTGAACCCGCGTCCCGTGAGCACGCCGTACAGCGGTTCCGGCTCGAAGCTGTTGATCAGGCGGAGCCGGCCGTCCTCGGGGAGGTCGTCGAGCGCCGCCATGATCTCGTCGAACGGTTCGCCGTCGATGTCGCGCACGTCGAGCCGTCTGTGGGTGGGTGCATCCTGACTCATAGTTCGAGGTTCGTGTAAACCGCGGTCGGTCTTTCCCCGAACCAGTTCGGCTCACTCGACGGTTCGGGGTTCATCGCCCGTGTCGAGCGGGACGGGGTCGGCGTCCTCGTCGAGGTCGTGGGTGGAGTAGCGGGCGACCGCGTCGGCCGGGCAGAGCCACACGTCCTCGGCGAACCAGGCGAACAGCTTCGTCGCCTGCTCGTAGGCTACGTCCGCGTCGGGGGCCGTGACGCTCCCGACGTACCGCATGCGGCCGTCGGTCTCCTCGCGGACGAACACCTCCCACTCGCGTTCCGTGGCGTCCCGCGGTGCGTCGCCGACGCGGGCGCGGTCGGGTTTCTCGACCATGGTTCGTCTCAGTCTGTGGACAGGGTGTCAGTTGTGCCGAACCGGTTCGTCACATCTCGTAGCCGGCGTAGTCCATCAGGTCGGCGAAGATGTCGGTGTCCATCGCCTCCTCGTAGACGATGCCGGTGACCATGCCGCCGGGGTAGGACGCCGCGGCGTCGAGGCCGTTGGTGGCGTGGTTGACCTTGTGGCAGTGCATCAGGTAGATGCCGGGTTCGGCGCTGGCCTCGAACTCGATGGTGCGTCGCTGTGCAGGTGCGACGTTGACGATGTCCTGTTCGACGCGGAGCGCGTCGGGGAGCTGGCTGCCGTCCTTCTCGGCCACCTCGAACCGGTGGTTGTGCGTGTGCATCGGGTGGGCCATGTAGCCGCCGACGTTGACGAGGTGGACTCGGACCGTGTCGCCCTTGCTGACGATCAACGGCGAGCCGTCCTCCGGATGCAGGGTACGCGGCAGGGATCGGCCGTTGATCGTGAACACGTCGGCCTTGCGCCGGTGGGCGCTGTAGGTCACGTCTTCGCCCGCGTACATCCGGGAGAGCCGGGAGTCCCAGTCCTTGACGGTGAGGAAGTACTCGCGGTCGGCCTCCTCGTAGCCCTTCGGGTCGACCCGGAAGATGCCGTACATCCCCATCTCGATGTGCTTGTGGGTCTGGTAGTGGCAGTGGTAGCCGTGGGTCCCGGGCGTGTTCGCGGGGATCTCGTAGGTGTGTTTCTCCCCGGCCGGAACCTTGATGCCGGAGGTCGTCGGGACGCCGTCGTCCTTCCAGGCCTTCTGGACGCCGTGGAAGTGGACGGTGTGTGGCCGTTTGCCGTCGGTGTTGTCCAGCGTCACCTCGATCACGTCACCTTCCTGGGCCCGCAGGACGGGGCCGGGGACACTGGGCTGGCCGTCGTCGGCCTGGAACGCCCACACCCGCGGAAGCTCGATGGGGCCACCGAGTGACTCTTCGGGGTGGACCGGGAGCCGCGCCGGCTGGGTCTTCAGGGTGACCGTGTTGTCCTGCTCGGCCAGGTCGATCATCTCCGGCGGAGACGCCGCCGGCAGGGAGGATTGGTTCGACTGTGACGCCGGAGTCGTCTCCGGCGTCCTAGCAGTACTCTCGGCGCGCGGGGCGCCCTGGCACCCGGCCAGCGCGACGGTCGCCGCACCGCCAGTTGCCTTCACAAAATCACGACGCGAGAACCGCGTTCCGGGCGCACTCATCTGATCGCTCATGACACCTCCATCTTGGGGGATTTGATATATACGGGGACGGGGAATTCCAACGGGCCGGGAATTCACTCGAACATGTTCGGGTAGAGGGGGTCCTGGTGAGTCTCGCCCCCCTGACCACAACTTATTTGATCCTCTCTCGCATCACCTTGGGCAAGCTCGCTTGCTGTAGTCAAAGCGAGGTTGTAAAAGATCCATGACCCAGGACACACTCGTACTCGTCGGGCAGGAGGGCACTCACGCCAGGGAGACGCTGGCGACCCACGCGGACCGCATCGCGCGCCGCGGTGCAGTCGACGCGGCCCACGCCGTGACGTACGCCGAGGAACCCGGCAGGGAACTCCGGGAGCGGTTCCGTTCCCTGCCCGAGGGCGTGGTGTACGTCCTCCCGGCGTCGCTGGCGCACAGCCGCGAGACGACGGACGTGCTGCCACGGACCTTTCCCGCCTTCGACGGGAGCGTCCGGTACTGTGAACCCATCGGACAGAGCCCGGCCATCACGCGGCTGGTGACCGAGCGCGCGACCGCACAGGTCGAGGCCGACAGCGACGGGACGCTCGTCCTCGTCGGTCAGGGCAGCAGTTCCCAACCGTATCACCGACAGATGGTCGAGTACCATGCCGCACGCATCGCCGAACGGACCGACTACGCCGCCGTCGAACCCACCTATCTCCTGCAGAACCCCGCCGTCGAGTGTGTCCGCTACGCCATCGAGACCGACCGTGCCGTCGCCGTTCCCCTCTTTATGACCGCCAACGCGACGACCGACCGCCGGATCCCCGCGAAACTCGAACTCGACCGCGGCGGGATGGCCTACGCCGACCCGCTGGGCGACCATCCGCTGGTGACCGACGCCATCGAGGGCGAGATTACCCGCCAGCGCGCACTGGCGACCGCCGACCGCACTCAACCGACCTCCTTCGAGGACGCGCTCGTTCAGGGTGCGCGCTCGGTCGCCACCGACGGCGAAGGGCCGATCTAGTGGCTTCCGTAGTCGCCTCCTCGCCGGTCCGTCGGGCGTAGATCGTCGACCGTCCGCCCTCAACGCTCGGGCGGCTTTGCTAACACTCTTGAATCGTGGCCTCCTCGGACAATTTATACGTGTATCTTTCGCGAACCGGCACCCAGCAACGCGCTCCCGTCCCGCAACTGTGTACACCATGGGCGGGTGAGCCGTGAACCCGAGCCGTGTCGACTCGATCGTCGACCTGACCTACGGCCTGCTGATCGCCCTTTCAGTGGCGCTGATCGTGGTCGTCGACAACGCCGTCGGGCTGGCTTTCGGGTTCGGCGTCCTGCTTTCCTATCTCATCCACGTCGTCTGGAAGATGGCCCGGTTCGACCCGGACTGGATGACCACGGCGGTCAAAGAGACCGTTCAGGAGACTGTCGACGAGACGGTCGAAGAGAAAGTCGGTGAAACGGTCGAAAAGACCGTCGACGAGACAGTCGAGGATACCGTCGGCGAAACCGTCGAGGAGACTGTCGGCGAAACCGTCGAGGAGACTGTCGGCGAAACCGTCGAGGAGACCGTGGGTGAAACCGTCGAAGAAAAGGTCGGCGAGGCGGTCGAGGAGAAGGTCGGAGAGACGGTCGAAGAGACCGTGGGCGAAACCGTCGAGGAGACGGTCGGTGAGACGGTCGAAGAGACGGTCGGCGAGGCTGTCGAGGAGAAGGTAACCGAGACGGTCGAGGAGACGCTCGAAGAACAACTGGAGGGCGACGGGAAACTGGCCGATGGCGACGAATCGGCGGCCGACGATGAAGCGACGGACGACGAATCAGTGGACGACCTCGACGAAGACAGGTGGAACTGATGGTCGCGCTACTGCTCGTGATCGGCGTCCTCGTGGCGATGTTCGTCGCGTACAACATCGGCGGTTCGACCACGGGGCCCGCGTTCGGGCCGGCCGTCGGTGCGGACGCGATCTCGAAGACGGGCGCGGCGGCGCTGATGGGCCTGTTTTTCTTCCTCGGGGCCTGGACCATCGGCCGGAACGTCGTGACGAAACTCGGGACGGAGCTGGTGACAAACACCGGCGTGTTCACGCTCGAAACGTCCATCGCCGTCCTGTTTTTCATCGGAATCGCCCTGCTCGTCGGGAACGTCTTCGGCGTGCCGGCGTCGACGTCGATGACTGCCGTGGGCGCGATCGCAGGCCTGGCGCTGGCCGGCGACGTGCTCGATCTAGTGGTCATGGGGGAGATCGTCACCTGGTGGGTCGTCTCGCCGATCATCGGGTTCTGGGTGTCGCTGATCATCGGCCGCTACTTCTACGCGCGGCTCAACCAGCTGGTCGCGATGGAGCGCAGCGAGGGGCCGCTGTTCGACTGGGACCGCTCGGGAGTTCTTCCGATACCCCACCTCCATCGAACGACCAACCGCAGGGAGCTGGTCGGGACGATCACCGTCGTGGCGATCGGCTGTTTGATGGCCTTCAGCTCCGGGACCTCGAACATCGCCAACGCCGTCGCGCCACTGGTCGGGAGCGGTGAACTGGCGATGGACCCGGCGATCATCCTCGGCGGGATCGCCGTGGCTATCGGGGCGTTCACCATCGCCCGGCGGACGCTGGAGACGATGGGCAGTGACATCACGGAACTGCCGTTGACGGCCGCTATCGTCGTCGCCTCGGTCAGTTCGACGCTCGTCGTCTTCCTCTCGATCCTCGGGATTCCCGCCAGTTTCGTCATCATCGCCACGATGTCCATCGTCGGACTCGGGTGGGGACGAGCCACCCGACCGATGACCGTTCCAGAGGCCGTCAGGAAGGAGGAAGCGCCGCCGGTCACCGTCGAGGCGCTGGCCGCCGACGAACCCGGGGAAGAGTTACCGCCCATCGGCGAAGAAGAACCCGAAGACATCCCCAGTGCGGGGGACCTGTTCGACCCCGCGACGACCGCGCGCGTCGTCCTGATGCAGAACATCGTGCCCGCCATCGCGACGGTCGGCGCGTACCTCACCTTCCGGTTGGTCCCGATATTCGGTCTCTGAGCGCCTTCAGCCCTACTTTCGCCGCACGACCAGCACCGACAGGTCCGAGAACGGGGTGTCCTCGGGTCCGTCACCGCCGGCCTGCTCCGCCAGTGACCCGAGGGTCGTCTCCGCGATCGACTCGCCGTCGTGGGTCAATCGTTCGAGCACGAGCGCCGGCAGATCGGGTCCCGCGCCGGTGTCGAGGAGGTCGGCGGCCACGTCGCCGGGCATCAGGTCGTAGGGCCGGGGCAGGACGAGCAGGTGGCGCGCCCCGACCGCACTCCGGAGCCGTTCGAGGTCGGCCGACAGGTCGCCGCTCTTGTGCAGTGTGACGAACTCGCTGTCCTCCATCGGCGTCCGGGCGCGCGAGGCCGCTACCTGGAGCGCCGAGATACCGGGCACGGCTCGCACCGGGCCCACACCGGCCGCCTCGGCGGCACGCTCGACCTTGCCGAGGAACTGGTATCCCGAGTGGTTCGGGTCACCCATCAGGACTGCCGTGCCGCGGTCGCCACCCGCGACGCGGTCGGCGAACCGGGCCAGCGTCTCGCCCTCGTCGCGGTAGCCACAGGTCAGCGTGTCGGCGTCGGTCAGGTCGGCGACGAACTCGATCACAGTCTCGAACCCGACGACCACGTCGGCCTCGGCGACGGCCCGTCGCCCCCGTGGCGTCAGGAACTCGGGGTTGCCGGGCCCGATGCCGACGGCGTGGATCGGGTTCTCGGGATCGACCGGCTCCGGCTTGCTCGCGGCGACCGCGGCCGGATCGGGGCCCGAATCGAGGTCGTAGCCGTCGTCCTCGGCGTCGCTCATCGGTCCAGATCGCCGTTCGTCAGTTCGCCGTTGCGGTGATCGCTGGCGACGTGGACGAGTTCGTTCGTCAGCCCCGCGGCGAGGCCGCTCCCGCCCCGGCGGCCGACGTTCGTGATCGCGGCTACGCCGTGTTCGGCGGCCACCTCGCGGAGCCGTTTCCTGCTCTCGGCGGCCTTGACGAATCCCACGGGCGTCGCGACGACGACGGCAGGTCTCGTCCCGTCCTCGATGCAGTCGGCCAGCGCGAGCGCCGCCGTCGGAGCGTTGCCGACGACGGCAATCGCGTCGTCGTAGACGCCCTCGCGGTCGAGTTCGAGGACCGAGGCGGCGGTGCGGGTCATCCCGGTCTCGGCCGCGAGGTCCGCGCCGTTGCCGATGGCCTTCCGGACCGGGCAGTCGTGCCCGCGACCGGTGATGCCCGATTTGACCATCGTGATGTCGGTGACGATGGGCCGTTCGTCGGCGACTGCCCGCGCGCCGGCGACGACGGGTTCGTCGTCGGTTGCGCCGGTGAACCGGACGAGGTGCTGGAACTCGGGATCGCCGGTCGCGTGGACCGATTTCTGGCGGATGCGGTCCGCGAGCGTCTCGTCGGGAACGAGTTCGCGCACGCGATCCATCGACGTCTCGGCGATCTCCATGGCGTCCTCGGTGGTCGCGCCGAGGTCGGCGTACTCCTCGAAATTTGAGCCATCAGTCGTCATCGCTGGTCACCTCCTCCGAATCGCGACCGGCTCTGTCCGCAGCTGCACGCGCCTCCAGATCACCGTCCACGTCGAGGTTCAGATCGCGCAACTGATCTTCGGTGGCTTCGTCGGCGTCCCAGAGACCGCGCTCGATGGCCTCCAGCAGGGTGTCGGTGATCGAATCGAGCGCCCAGGGGTTCACCTCTTTCAGCCAGTCCTGGCGCTCCTCGTCGAAGGCGAACTTCTCGGCCACGTCTTCCCAGAGGTGGTCGGAGACGACACCGGTGGTGGCGTCCCAGCCCAGCACCACGTCGACGGTGGTCGAGAGGTCGCCCGCGCCCTTGTAGCCGTGTTCTTCCATCGACTCGATCCACTCGGGGTTGAGGACGCGAGCGCGCATCGCCTTCCGGACTTTCTCCTCGTTGGTGTACACGTCGACGTTGTCGGGGTCGGCCGAGTCGCCGACGTACGAGGCCGGTTCCTCGCCGCTGGTCTCGGCGACGGCGGTGATGAATCCGCCGTGGAAGGCGTACCAGTCCGAGGAGTCGAACTCGTCCTGCTCGGCCGTGTCCTCGATCTTGACGGTGGCGTCGACGTTGCCGAGACGGCGCTCGAAGGCGTCGTGGGCCTCGCTGACCTTGCCCCGCGACCCCATCGCGTAGCCGCCCCACTGGACGTACACGTCGGCGAGGTCGCCCCGGTCGTCCCAGTTCCCCTCGTCGACGGCCTTGTTCGTCCCCGCGCCGTAGCCGCCCGGCCGGGTCGTGAAGACGCGGTGTTTCGCGGCGTCGCGGGCCTCGCTCGCGTCGAGGCCCTCCGATTCGAGTTCGTCGGCCTCTTCCTCGACGTGTTTTTTGACGTAGTTTCGGTCGTGGGGTTCGTCCAGGTCGACCACGGCGTCGACGGCGTCGTGGATGACGCCTGCCGCCGCGGGGAAGGCGTCCCGGAACAGGCCGGAGACGCGGGTCGTCACGTCGATTCTCGGCCTGTCGAGTTCCTCGAGCGGGATCGGCTCCACGCCGTCCACGCGGCCCGCGTCGGTCCACTGCGGTTCGACGCCCATCAGGGCGAGCACCTGCGCGATGGTCTCGCCGCGCGTCCGGACGGTCGGCGTGCCCCACGCGACGACGCCGATCTCTTCGGGGTACTCGCCCTCATCTTCGCGGTGGCGCTCGGCCACGCCGTCGGCCACCTCGCGGCCCACGTCCCACGCGCTCTTGGCCGGGACCTTCCGGGGGTCGAGCGTGTAGAAGTTCCGCGCGGTCGGGAGCAGGTCGACGCCGCCTCGCGTCGGTGCGCCCGAACCGCCCGGCGGCACGTACTCGCCGGCCAGCGCGTCGGCGGTGCGGGGAATCTCCTCGCTCGCACCGGCGACGCGTGGCGCGGCCTCCTCGCAAATAAAGGCCAGCGCCTCCCGCAGGGCCTCGTGTGCGCCCGACTGCACGCGGGCGTCCCCGAGCGGGTCGATGTCGACCACGAGCAGGTTCATGTTGACCTCGCTGTCGCCCCCGGCCTCACTCTCGGGCACGTCGAACCCGTGGTCGGCCAGCGTCCCCACGAGGTCGAGGCTGGTCTCGTACACCTCGTCGGCCGCCTGCGCGTAGGTCATCCCCAGGTCCTCGTCGTAGGTCCCGGGCTCGTCGAGCATCCGCTGGTAGTCGACCCCGAGGACGCCGGCGACGGCTTCCCGGAGGCTCGGCCCGCCGGGGTTGTCCAGCCGCGTGAGCGCGACCAGGTACTCGGTCAGGCGGTCGTCCTCGGGCGGCTCACCCATCGTGTGCAGGCCGAGCCGGATCTGGGTCGTCTTCACGTCCGTGAGGTACTCGTGGATGCGCTCGACGAGTTCGTCGATGTCGAGGTCCGCACCATCGACCTCGCCCGCCGCCAGCGTCGACCCGGCCTCGTCGGGCCCGCGAACATCCGCCTTCTCGTCGATCTCGCCGGCGATCCCGAGTTCGACCGCGAGGTCGAGGTCGTCCACCGTCTCGCGGATGCGGTCGGCCAGCGCCTCGCCGTCGTCCGTGCGGGCGTCCTCCATCCCGGCTTCACGGTACCGATCCGCGAGTTCCTCCAGGTCGGCCAGGTCGTCGTAGGTCCCGGCGTTGCTCATCACCGGCGTGAGGTAGTCCACGACGGCCGCGTAGGAGCGGCGCTTGGCCTGCGTGCCCTCGCCGGGGTTGTTGATGATGTAGGGATAGATGTTGGGCACCGCGTCGATCAACTGGTCGGGCGCGCTCTCGCCGTCAAGCCCGACGGTCTTGCCCGGCAACCACTCCAGACTGCCGTGGGTGCCGAGGTGGACGACGGCGTCGGCGGCGAACTCCCGCTTGAGCCACTCGTAGAAGGCCACGTAGTCGTGGGGTGGCTGGAGGTCCGAATCGTGGTACACTTTCGAGGGGTCCATGCCGAACCCGCGCGGGGGCTGGACGGTGACGAGGACGTTCCCGAACTCGACGCCCGGGATGGCGAAGGGTCGGTCGGGGGCCTCGCCCCACTCGTCGACGACGTTCTCGCGGAACCGCTCGTCTAACTCGGCGAACCAGTCAGTGTACCGGTCGGGCGCGACCGTGTCGACGGACAACTCCCGCACGTCCTCGGGGGCGACCCAGCGGTCGTCCAGCGTCAGCTGGGCGGTGAGGTCGTCGATCAGCGACTGCCCGTCCGTCGGAACGTCGCCGCCCATATCGTACCCGCGGGCGCGGAGTTCGTCCAGGAGATTCACCGTGCTCTCTGGGCTGTCGAGGCCGAAGGCGGTCCCGATGCCGTCGTCGCTGGGCGGGTAGTTGTGGAGGACGACGGCGACCTGCTTGTCCTCGTTCGGAGTGTGGCGCAGTTCGGCCCAGTTGACCGCCAGCCGGGCGGCGTGGTCCACGCGGTCGTCGATGGGGAAGTGCTGTTTCGGGGCGCTCCCGATGTCCGCGGTGTCGTCGGTCCGCTCCTTGCCGCTGATCGGGTGCGTGATTACGTTGCCGTCGAACTCCGGGAGCGCGACGGAGAGCGCGAGTTCGAAACCCATCACGCCGGTGTCGCTGGCCTCGTAGCGCGACCGCGAGCGCATCGTCGTCACGGTCTGGATGACTGGAACGCCCAGTTTGTCGAGGAACACGTCTTCGGCGTCGCCCTCGTCGTCGGCACTGCGGCCCCGCTCGTCCATCGACAGCGAGAACATGAACGAGGAGAGTACGGCGTCGACGACGGACTCGCCGCGAGCGTCCAGCAACCACTCCTCGGTGACGCGTTCGGCGTCCCACTGGCCGTCGGCGTCGGTGGCGGGCTCACAGAAGATCGGGAGCGCGTTCGCGCCCTGGGCCTCGACGGCCCGGACCTGCGCGTCGACGTAGCGCGTGTTCTCGTGTGTCCAGTGGGACTCGTAGAACCAGATGGCGACGGTCGGCGCGTCGGGATCGAAGGTCTCGACGAGTTCGTCGTAGCTCGCCGCCGGGTGATCGGGATGGTAGACGCCCTCGGTCGGGAGGTCCACGGGATCGTCGTAGGCCGGGTCGGCGTCGGTCGCGTACGTAGCCGAGAGATAGCGCAGACAGTTGGCGACGTTGGCCGTGCCACCCCGTTCGAGATAGTCACAGACCCGCTCCCGTTCGGCGCTGGCGACCGTCGTGTCCTCGCGGGCGAAGGCGTCGCCGGTCGACTCGACGATCAGCGGGACGCCCGCCTCCGCCAGTCGGTCGCGGGCGTGGTCGTAGCCCGGCATGCTGTCCTGGCCGCCGTGCAACCAGAACACCACCGCCGTCGCGTCGGTCAATTCGTCGACGAACGCGTCCACGTCGGCCACGTCGTCGAGGTCTCCGTCCGAGCGCACGACCAGGTCGGTCTCGACCTCCGCGGCCGCGCGCTGGACCGCGCCCAGTTCGTTCTCCGTCGCAGTGTATAAGCCGATCTTCGGCATAACGTTGTTAAACCTCTGTTTACTTAACGCAAGTATGGTTGATTACGGCGACGGCAAAAAAGCTTCGCAGGCCCGGGCCGGGCGCGGGGCCAACCGGCCGGCGTTCGGCGAGATCGTCGGGCAGACGGAGTTCAAGCAGGCTTTACTCGTCGTCGCGGCGAACGACGACCTCGACGGACTGCTCGTGTCCGGGGAGAAGGGGACGGCCAAGTCGACGGCCGTCCGGGCGCTGGCGGACCTCCTCCCCGAGCAACGTGCGGTCGCCGATTGCCCGTACGGCTGTCCGCCCGACGATCCCACTGGGCAGTGCGCGGACTGCCGGGACCGCGACGATCCCCCAGTCGAGACACGACCCGTTCCGCTCGTCACGCTCCCGCTCGGCGCGACCCGGGATCGGGTGGTCGGGACGCTCTCCGTGGAAGATGCCCTCGACGGCAACTCGGAGTTCGAACCGGGGCTGCTGGCACGGGCGAACCGCGGTATCCTCTACGTAGACGAAGTGAACCTGCTGGACGATCACCTGGTGGACGTGTTGCTGGACGCGGCGGCCAGCGGCGTCAACCGCGTCGAGCGCGACGGCGTGAGCGTCAGCCACCCCGCGGAGTTTACCCTGGTCGGGACGATGAACCCCGAGGAGGGCGACCTCAGGCCGCAGTTGCGCGACCGCTTTGCCCTCCAGGCCACGGTGACGGGCTGTCGGGAGATCGAGGACCGCGTGGCGATCATCCGGCAGGCGCTCGGCGAATCCTCGACGGCAGAGACAGATGCCGACCCCGCCGCTCGACTCCGACGGGCGCGGGACGCCATTGCGGACGTGGTGCTGCCCGACGAGTTCGCGGCCGACATCGCCGAGGTGTGTCGTGACGCGGGCGTCGACGGCCACCGTGGGGACATCGCCACGGCGCGGGCGGCCCGGGCGCTCGCAGCGCTCGATGGCCGCGCAAGGGTGATCGAATCCGACGTGCGCCGGGCCGCCGAACTGGCCCTCCCGCACCGCCTCCAGTCCCGGCCCTTCGAGGACGCGCCCGACCCGGAGGACGTTCTCGACGATCACTTCGAGGACGGCGAGGAGGCCGACGGCGACGATCCGGACGGGACGGCGGACGACGGGAGCGAGCCCGACGCGGACCAGGAGCGTCCCGAAGAATCGACGGACGCCGGGGCCGGCGAGAACGGACCGGAATCCGACGGACCCGAACCGGCCGACGGCGAGGGGGGCGACCGATCCGGCGACAGCGATAGCGACGGCGATCCCTCCGATGGGCGGGATTCCGCCGATGGCGGTGGCGGCCGGGACGGACACCCCCCACGGACCGCCGACGGCGACACGACCGGTGACGGCGAGCCCGGTGACCACGAACAGGAGTCCGGGACCGATTCGGACGACGACGACGAAGACGACGCCACGCCGGCCACGCCGCTGCTCCCCGGCCAGCGACGCGCGGAAGTCGGGGACGCCGCCGCGCCGGACCTGTCTCCCGCCGACTCTCTGGATCAGAGCCAGGCGGGTGGCGATGGCTCGCGCGCACGCTCGACCCCGAGTCCCGACGCCGAGGGGGCCCGCGTGCGGACGACTCGGACCGACGGGAGCGACGGTATCGACGCAGCGGCCTCCGTGCGGGCGGCAGCCCAGAGAGGCGGATCCGCGGTCGAGTCCCGCGACCTCCGGCAGTCGGTCCGGGCCGGCGATACGGGGGCACTGGTCCTGTTCGTCGTCGACGCGAGCGCGTCGATGCGCGGTGCGATGCGGACCGCGAAGGGGACCGTCTTGGAACTATTACAGGACGCATACGAGGCCCGCGACGAGGTGGCGTTCGTCGCGGCGGCTGGCGACGAGGCCGAGGTAATCCTCCCGCCGACCGACAGTGTGACCCGCGCGGCCCGCCACCTCAAGGACCTCCCGACGGGCGACCGGACACCCCTGCCCGACGGCCTCCGGTCGGCGCGGACGGTACTGGAACGCGCCGACCCCGACGCCGCGGTCGTCGTGCTGGTCACCGACGGCCGGGCCAACGTCGCCGACGGGAGTCCGACCGCAGAGACACGCGCGGCCGCCCGCGAACTGGCCACGCTGGACCCCCAGACCGTCCTCGTGGACGCCGGGGACGGGACCCGTGGAGTGACCGACCTCGTCTGTGATACGCTCGACGCCGACCGCGTACCCCTGTCGGCGCTGTCGGCCGACCGCGTGAACGCCGCCGCCGAACGCAACTGAGATTTGGCGCACTCGAAAGTTTTACAACCAAGCTTGCTGTTTTACAACCGTAGTTTACTATGGCGACAGCGAACACCGTTCACGGACGTATCGAATCGGCGCGGCCGGCGTTGACGACGCCGCGGGTCGCGCTCGGACTCGCACTGCTCGCAATCGTCGGGTTCACGCTCCTGTTCGTGCAGGAGCCGCTGGTCCACGACTCGCTGCACAACGCGCGGCACGCCGCCGGAATCACCTGCCACTGATGCTCGAATCGTATCTGGTGCGCGGGCTGAAAGCAGGGCTGGTCGCCGGCGTCGCACTCGGCATCTTCGTCGCGGTTCTGGCCAACCCGATGATCGCCGCGGCGGAGGGACTGGCCGGCGACCACGGCGGCCACCACGCCAGTGACGGCTCCGGCGGCCACCACGCGGGCGAGGGCGGACACGGCCACGGCGGCCACGAGAGCGCGTCGGGCGTTCTCGGCGTCGTCTCCGCGCCCCTGATCAGCGTCGCCGGCGGCGTGTTCTGGGGCCTCTTGCTCGGCGTCGTCACGTTCGGTCTGGCCTTCTACTTCCTCGAACCGGCGATCCCGGGGACGGGGGCAATCAAGAGCGCCATCGCGGCGGCGGGCGGCTTCGTCACCGTCTCGGGTGCGCCGTGGCTCGTCTTGCCGCCCCAGCCACCGGGCGTCGAGCAGGCGCTCTCGACGGACGCGCGGCTCTGGCTCTACGCGGGCATGATGCTGGCCGGCCTGAGCGCCTGCCTGCTCGCCGGATACGCTTACACGAGGCTCCGGGACCGCGGCCGAGGGCACGCGCTCGCCGGCGCGGCGGTGCCGTTCTGTCTGCTGGTCGGTCTCGCGTTCGTTCTGCCCGCGAACCCGACGACCCAATCGCTCCCGGCCGCGTTCGTCGCCGCGTTCCGGGCGCAGGTCCTGTTCGGCCAGGCGATAGTCTGGACGCTGCTGGCCGGCACACACGCCTGGCTCTCGGCCGAGGGCGACGGGACCACGACGACAGGCGCCGTCGGGTCGGTTCCGTCGGACCCGCGTCCCTCGTCGGATTGAGCCGGATTCGCGCTTCGTCGCGAGAACACCCGGCTCGTGGCCTAACATGTACGTTTCGGACAGTCGCGGCATAAATTGCCAACATTTTTCGGGGGAACCACCACGCGATACGTTCACGTGGGCCCCGGTATGTCGTTGCAAGACATGCCAGTGGTGGAGACGGACCGTGTGGACATGGACAGCAAATGGTTCGAGCTGTACCAGAAGGGGATCGAACTCGGCACCTGGGACGTGTCGAAACTCGTCGACGCCATCGGCGTCGAGGAGGACATGGCGGTCTGGGGCTCCCTGGAACCCGAGGAGAAAGAGCAGTGGGCCCGGCTCATCGCGGCGTTCGTCGATCTCGAACACGCCGCCGCCGAGGCGGTTCACAAACTCAACGAACGGCTCTGACTGACCTGGGCCGCTTCACTCTCGTTCGGCCGTGAGCGCGCGGTAGGCCCCTCGCCGCTCGTCTTCGTCGTGATACGCGACGGGTTCTTCGACTGCGACCACGATTTCGTCGTCGAGTGCAGCGGCCGTGACCACGCCGTCGGCGTCGAGGGCCGACACTGTACCGTCGGCCGCGTCGAACACCTGCAGGCCGTGGCCCGCGGCGTCGCGGTCCCGGAAGTGCTGTGCGCTCGGCACAGCGACCCGGTCCCCCGCGGTCCCGATGCTGGTCGCGAACCCGCCGACAGGTTCCTGCCAGCCGCGCTCGCCGTCGAGTGTGACTCCGACCGCCCTGTGCTCGTTCGGGTGTCGTGCCTCGGTCTCGCGCCCGTCCTCGGGATACGTGTTGCCGGTCACGAACACCGCCCCCGCCGACGTGGCGTGGACGTGGTTCGGGTAGGCGTAGACGCGCTCGCCGTCGACCGGCTCGGGCGTCGCCAGCGGAACCCGCCAGCGGTGACTCCCGTCGTCGTTCAGCCGGTACCCGCAGTAGTCGCCGTGGCTCGCGACGGCGACCCCGTCGGCGAGCAGGGATACGTCGCCGACACGTCGCCCCCCGTCGGTCCCGGGGTCCCAGGCCGTGCGCTCGGCACCGGACTCGCGGTCCAGGACGACCAGCCCGCACTGGTGGTCGCCGGGACACCGGTTGTAGGCAACGGCCACGCGACGGTCCCGAACGGCGAGACTGATGGGGGAGGCGTCCGCTCGGTAGCGCCAGTCGATGCTCCCGCCCGGATCGAACGCGTAGACGACGCTGTGGAAGGTTCGGCCGTCGTCGCCGCGTTCGTACCGCCGCGCCGCGACGTAGACTCGCTTCTCGCCAGCCACCACGTCGGCGACGAACGGCAGGAGAAACCGCGTCTCGTTCTGTGGCTCGCCTACGTCGTCGGCCGTCTCGTAGCGCCACAGCAGTTCTCCGGACTCCAGGTCGTGACAGTGAACCGCTCCCGAGGGACCACGTTCGCCGACGACCGCTGTGCCCTCGAAGGTATCGATGGAAACGAGGCTGCCGTCGTCGGTATCGGGTCCGCTGGCGGTCCACTGCGGCGAGAGACTGCGGTCGAACGCACGAAGGTCGCCGCTGGCCGTCCCGACGAGGACCGTGTCGTCGGCGAGCGCCACGGTAGACCGTTTGCCCAGGTGGCGCGATCCAGCCGGTTCGACCTCTCCGAGCGAGACCGTTCGGCGGCCGAGGCTACTCATCGACCGGGAACGCTTCGTGGAGGTGGTGGTGGGCTTCGCCGAAGCCGTCGAGGACGCTCTCGGCCTGCTGGGTCAGTCGCTGGATCGCCCGCTCGGCGTCCCGGACGGCCACGAGTCGGCCCCGTGCGTAGTCGTACTCGGGGTCGTCGGGATCCATCCCCGCGACCTCCTCTTCGAGGTCGACGAGGGCCGCGTCGAGGTGCCGCTCGATCTCCGGTAACGTCTCCGCGTTGGCCAGGGCCTCGATTGGGCCCTCCATGCTGCCCTCCAGTTCCGTTCTCGCGTGTTCGCGCGTGCTTTCGTCGCCGATACCGAGTGCCGTCATGACGCCCAGTCGCAGGGCTTCGAGTTCGTCACAGCTCATAGTTCAGGTGTCGATCACAGCGTCTGATCGACGAGGTCGGACACGATGCGGTCCCGGTCGAGGTGGGACGAGACGATGCGGTCGGCGTCGTCCTCGTCGGTGTCGCCGTACCAGACACCGTCCGGATACACGGCGACCATCGGCCCTTCGCCACAGCGGCCGAGACAGGACGAGCGGGTGACGCGAGCGTCGCACTCCTCGGAGTCGCGGACGGCCTGGCGGAGGCGTTCGAGGACGGCGGGTGCGCCGTCGGCGGCGCAGGTCTGGTTCGTACAGACCGCGACGTGTTTCTCGGGTGCGTCGTGGGTGTGGGGGTCGTCGGCCACGTCCTCGCGGTCGGCGTGGGTCTCCTGGTGGGTCAGCGCCCGGAGCATCGCCCGCGCGCCGCCCACGTCTTCCTCGTAGCCGTCGAGTTCGACCTTGTACTTGCAGGTGTCACAGGACATCTCCACGCTCCCGCTCCGGGCCTCCTGCCAGCGGTCGCCCAGCACGTCGAGCAATCGCGAATCCGTGCCCAGCGGGTCGCCCGCCGCCGCGTCGACGTAGGGGTACTCGTCGTCGAACTCGTCGGCGCGGTCACGGATGCGCTGGGTCAACACGCCGTCGCCCAGCATGTACGGGATCACGACCACCGCGTCGGGGCGGTGTTTGGCGACGCTGTGCAGGGTGTCTTCCAGCACAGGTTCGGTCACGCCGATAAAGGAGGCCTCCACGCGGGCGAAATCACGTCCTTCGTCGAGTAAGCGGGCGAGTTTGTGCACGTCCCCGTTGGCGTCGGGGTCGCTCGACCCCCGGGCACAGACGACGGCGATCACGTCCTCGGCTGTCCGGTCGACGCCGAGTTCCGCCTCGATGGCGGCCGCGCGGTCGTCTAGCAGGTCCACGATTGCGGGGTGAATCCCGAGGTTTGCGCCGTTGTTGACGGTCAACCCGTCGTGTTCGGCTCGGGCCTGCTGGACGGCCAGCGGCACGTCGTTTTTGACGTGACTCGCCGCGAACAGCGAGAGCGGGACGACTGTGATCTCCGACACCGCGCCCGCCAGCCCCGCGATGGCCTCGGGGATCGCCGGCTCTGCGAGTTCGAGGAAGCCCGCGTCGACGGGCACGCCCAGTCGCTCCTCGAGGGCGACCGCCAGTTCCCGGACCTGCTCGTTGGACTTCTCGCGGCGGGAGCCGTGGCCGACCAGCAGGACCGCCTCGTCGTCGAAGGGCCGTCCACCCTCGGATCCGGTCGTGCTACGGCTCACGGGTCGACACCCTCCGCCTGGTCGAGGCTCCGCTGGAGTTTCCGACGCCGCGACGGCGCGAACAGTCCTGTCTCCTCGCTGCCCTCGTAGAGCCACGGGCCGACGGTCGGCACGGCCGCGTCGTCGACGCCGAACCAGTAGCCGCCCGAGGAGGTCTCGGCGATTTCCTCACTGGGTGCGTCGACGGGGAGTCCGTCGAGCAGACGTTGGATCGTCTCCAGCAGTCGCCGGTCGTCGGCGACGAAGGAGAGGCCGACCGTTCCTGCGGAACTCTTGAAGCAGATGGTGCCACAGCCTTCCAGCAGGCCACGCAGGAGTTCGCGGTCGTGGTCGGCGAAGGTGTCGAACCGGTAGCCGCCGGGCTGGCCATCACGAGGCAGGCCGAAGACCGCAGAGGCGCGACCGGGCAGGTCGCCGAACACCTGGACCGTGTACTCCTCCTCGGTCCGGGTGATCGACGTGTCGTGGGCGTACTCCCGCTCGCGGATGCGCTTGTCGACCTGGTCGGAGCCGGCGATGGCCGCGAGTCGACGGGCCGCCGTCTCGTCGCTCGTCCGAACGGTGATCGAGTCCTCGCCGAGGTCGCCGTCGCCGACGACGCGGCCCCAGAAGTAGGCCGTCTCGGGGTGGCTAGCCAGCAGGTCCGAGGGGACGCCGGTCTCGACGCTCATAGATTACCCTCCTCGGTGACGCTGATCGCGTCCACCGGACAGGCCGCGGCGGCCTGCTCGGCGTCGGCGAGTCGGTCGTCGTCGAAGGTGGCGGTCACCGTCGCCTCGGTCGGCTCGGTTCCGTCGGCAGCCTCGCCCTCGATACCGGCCAGCCCGTCCTCGCGCTCGACGAAGCGGTCGTCGCGGACGAGACAGGCGAAGATCCCGTCACAGGCCCCGCGGTCGAGCGTGATGGTGTACTCCGGCATGGATCAGTAGTCGTACTTCGTCTCGTACCCGCGGGGAGTCACCATCCGGTCGTCCCAGACGTAGGTGTCCTCGTTGCCCACGAGAATCGTCGTGGTCATGTCGATCAGCTCGGTCTCGCCCAGTTCCGGAAGCTCGGCGAGGTCGACGATTTCGACCTGTTCGTCCTCGCGGCCCGCGGCGTGGACGACGCCGACCGGCGTCTCGGGATCGCGGTGTTCCAGCAGGATCTCACAGCACTTCTCGAAGTTCTCGCGGCGTTTGCGGCTCCAGGGGTTGTAGATCGAGATGGTGAACCCCTCCTTGGCGGCGGCGTGGAGCCGCGACTCGATGGTCGGCATGTCGGTGAGGTGGTCCGACAGCGAGATCGAGACGGTGTCGTTCACCAGCGGCGCGCCCACGCGGGCGGCGCAGGACTGCGCCGCGGGGACGCCCGGCACCACGTCGAAATCGAGCATCGAGGCGGTCGCGCCCTTGGACTCGACGATCTCCAGCGCGAGGCCGGCCAGCGCGTAGACGTTGGGGTCGCCGCTCCCGATGATCGCCACATCGTTGCCCGCCAGCGCCCGGTCGATGGCCTCCTCGGTCCGGGACACCTCGCCGCACATCGGCGTGTCGTAGATGTCCTCGGCCGAATCGGTGATCTCGTCGGGCAGGAGTTCGACGTAGGTGGTGTAGCCGACGATGTGTTCGGCGTCGGCCAGCGCCGTCTTGGCCCGGTCGGTCATCCCCTCGGGCTGCCCGGGGCCGAGACCGACCGCGACCAGCTGGCCGGGGTCGGCGTCGAAGTCGTCGACCGTCGCGCCGACCTCCTCCTCCTCGTCGTCGGTCGATGCACCGCAACTTCCCGAGGACGAACTCGACGAAGATGCGCCGCACTTCGATTCGGTGCTGGCGTCGGAGTCGCTGGTCGAGGCACCGCACTTCGATTCCGTCTGCGTGTCTGTACTCGCGTCGCTCGTGGTGGTGTCGTCAGTACTCATTGGTCAGAAATCCTCCACGTCACGCCCGCCGCGGGGCGTGACGAGAAATTCGCGGTGTTCGTTCGCCCAGACTTCGGTCTCGTGGGTGCCGATCAGGATGGACGAGCCCATCCCGCCGACCTTCTCGTCGTGGTCGGTCACGTCGGCGAGCGTGGTGATCGTGTGGGTCTCGCCGTCGACGTTGCGGCCGGCATCGTCGCGGCCGGCGTCGTTGATGATCGCGACGGGCACGTCGTCGGCCCGCTCCTCCCGGACAACCTCGATGGCGCGTTCGTAGTCACGCCAGCAGTTGTAGAGGACGATCACGAAGCCGGAGATGGCGGCCGCACGCAGTTTCTCGGCGATCTCGTCCCAGCCGCGCCACTTGTCCGACAGCGAGACCGTACAGAAATCGTTCGAGAGGGGCGCGCCGAGGTTGGCCGCCCCGCCCAGCGCCGCCGTGACGCCGGGCACGATCTCGATTGGTACGTCCGTCGCGCCGTCTTCCTCGGCCATCGTGAACAGCAGGTCGCTCTTCCCGTAGACGTTGGGGTCGCCGCCCGAGACGTGGGCGATGTCCTCGCCCGCACGAACCCGCTCGAAGGCTTCACGAGCGAGTTCGACCTGTCGGCCCATCGTCGACCGGACCAGGATCTGGCGGTCGCCGTTCGGGCGTTCGAGGACGGTGCCTGCTTCGTCCGCTGCCGCAGTTCCACCGTCAGATCGAGGATCCGACGCGGACCCGTTCGCTCCGCTCACGGGACCGCCGTCGGCGGCCGCCTCGACCGCCGCGCTCTCGGGCGGCAGTGTGCCGTCCTTCCGGAGGAACTCCTGATAGAGGTTCGAGGCGATCACGCAGTCGGCGGTCCGGATGACGTCTTTGGCCCGCTGGGTCATCCCGCCGGGCAGTCCGGGGCCGATGCCGACGACGTAGAGCGTGCCGTACTCCTCGCCCGGCGTCCCCGCATCGTCGGCTCCCTCGGTCCCGCTCATCGGCCGACCGCCACCGTTACGGCTTCGTCGTAGCGCTCTTTCTCACGGAGGAGTTCGTGTTCGCGTCCGCCCGCGATGGCGCTGGCCTCCGAGATGCCGGGCCAGCCGATCAACTCCTTCGACCGCGAGGGTGTCGGCCCCTCGAACTCCGCCAAGGTCTCCTTCTCGAAGGAGACGACCCCCAGGTCCAGCTCGGCCGCGGCTTCCAGCAACCCATCCTCGTCCTCCTTCCGGGTCCCGGTCGCGACGAAGTCCACATCCGCGAGGTCGTAGTCGGTACCTTCGAGGGCATTTTTCCAGGCCGTCTCGAACTGCGCGGCCGTCGCACCGGAGACACTGCCGGTGCCAAGCACCACGCCGTCCTCGCCGTTCCGTTTCAGCACGGTCACGTCGTCGTCGACCACGACCGCTTTCGGACCATCCAGACGCTCTACCGGGCCCAATTCGCCGTCCAGCACGGCGAGATTCGTCGCCACGGTCGAATCGCCGTTGACGACGTGGGCGTCCAGCGCCTTGGCCTGCTTCTCGACGCCCTGCTCGTCCGCGGCCTCCGAGGCCGTCGTCATCGCCGGCACCGCCCCCATCGTGGCGAGGTCGTCCGCTACCTGGTTCGCGCCGTGGTGGCCCCCGGTGATCGGGATGGCCCACGTCAGTTCCTCGTCGACGACGACGATGGCAGGGTCGTCCCACTTGTCGTCCAGCAGGGGCGCTGTCTTGCGCATCGCGATCCCGCTCGCCATCAGGCCGACGAAGCAGTCGTACTCGCCCCAGTGTTCGGCGAAGACCTCGCCGTGGTACTCGATCAGGTCGATGGTCTCGTAGCGGTCTCCGATCTCGTCGCGGATTTCCTCCGCGGTCTCCCACTTGCGCTCGAAGGAAATAATTGCGATTTCGTCGGCGACCTCCCCGTCGCTGTCGGGGGTCGAACAGTGACCGCTGCTCGATTCGTCTGTGTCCGCGTCTGTACTCCCATCCGCCGTGTCGTCCGTGTCTGTGCTCATCAGTCGTCTGCCTCCGTTTCCGCGTCGTCGCTCCCACGTGACGCCCAGCCGTCGTAGAGGTAGGATCGTTCGTAGCCGTCGCCCGCGACCGCCTCGCCGATGATGACCAGCGCGGAAGCGCGGTAGCCCGCGTCTTCCACCCGGTCGCCGATGGTCGCGATGGTGCCTTCGATCACGTCCTCGTCGGGCCAGGACGCGTGGTAGACGACCGCCACGGGCGTCTCGGGGTCGTGGCCCTGGTCGAGGAGGCGGTCCATCGTCTCGGCGACCGCGTGGGTGCCGAGATAGACGCAGGTCGTCACGTCGCCCATCTCGACGAACTCGGCGATGTGGTCCTCGTCGGCGTCCAGCGTCTTCCCCTGCGGTCTGGTGAACGCGACGTGGTTCGAGACCTCGTTGAGGGTCAACTGCGTCCGCAGGGTCGCGCTCGCGGCGAACGCCGCGGTCACGCCGGGGACGAAGTAGGTCGGCACGCCCTCGTGTTCCAGCGCGTCCATCTGCTCCAGCGCCGCGCCGTAGATCGCGGGATCACCGCTGTGGAGTCGAACGACGTTCTCGCCGTCCTCGTAGGCGTCCCGCATCAGCGGAATCAACTCTTCGAGGTCCTTGCCGATCGAGGAGACCGTCTCGGCCTCGGCGCAGTACTCCTCCAGCAGTTCGCTGTTGACCAGCGAGCCCGCGTGAACCACCAGATCGGCGGCCTCGACGAGTTCGCGGCCGGCAACCGTCAGCAGTTTCGGGTCGCCGGGGCCGGCTCCGATGAAGGGAATGCCCTCCTGTCCGTCGCCGGCGCTGTGTTCGTAGACACGCGAATCGCGCTCGGCCCGGCCTGCGGTGGCGTCGATGGCGTCCTGCGGGTCGGTCTCGGCGTCAGTCATCCGAACGCACCTCCGGGGACTCGTCGCCACAGGCGACGCCTTCCGCGCGTTCCTCCGTGACGGGACCACTGCGGTCGTCGGCCGTCTCGAACTGCGCCGTGGCCAGTTCGTCCGCCGCGTCGCTCCGCGTCGCGTAGGCCAGCGTGTAGTAATCGCGTTCGTCGATCTCGCCGGGATCGTCGGTCACGACCGTCTCGCCCTGCTCCATGAACAGCCGGCGGCCGTAGGTCACGTCGTAGCCGGCGTCGACGAGTCCCTGGTGGGTCGCGGGCGCGTCGGTCACCTTGAACAGGATCATGCGGTCGGGGCCGCTCGGCGAGCGGCCCTGGTCGGCCTCACGGAGCGCGAGTCCCGACCCGGCCGGAATCTCGACGCCCAGCGCAGTCGCGAACGCAGTCATGGCGCTGACACCCGGGACGACCTCCAGGTCCACGTCGGGATGGAAGGCGTCGAGAGTTCGTCGCAGGTGGCCGAACGTCGAGTAGACGTTCGGATCCCCGAGCGTGACGAAGGCGGCGTCACCCTCCCGTGCCCGGGGGGCGATCTCGGCCGCCGCCGCCTTCCAGGCCCGCCTGAGTTTCTCCTCGTCGCGGGTCATCGGGAAGTCGAGGTCCCCGATCCGTTCTTCCGGGACGTGTTCGGTGGCGACCGTCCGGGAGAGCCGGCCCGGCGAGTACACAACGTCGACGGTCTCCAGAATCCGCTTGCCGCGAACCGTCACGAGGTCGGCCTCGCCCGGGCCGAGTCCGACGCCGTAGAGGGTCACGGCTGTCCTCCGTCGGCGGCGACTTCTGTCTCACTCCCGCTCCCGATCAGCATGTAGACCGGGTTGTCCGAGTCGAAACTCGTCGCGCCGGCGAGTTCGTAGCCGTGGCTGACCTGGAACTGGACGACGTCCTCCAGCAGGTCACGCTCGCGAAAGGCCTCGGTGGCCGCGCCGGCGACCTCCAGCCGCGAGACGTTCATTATCACGCGGTCGACGCCGGTCTCGGCGGCGTGATCGAGGACGGCCTCGTAGTTTCGGCTACCGCCGAGAAAGAGCGCGTCGGCGTCGGCGGGCAGGCCGTCCGGCGCCTCCGTCGCGCGTAAGTCGACCGCGGCGCTGGTCTCGTTTTCGTCGAGGTTCTTCCGTGTCGTCTCGAGGCGCGATTCCTTGCGTTCGACGGCCGTGACGCGACCGGCGCGCCGGGCCGCTTCGATGGTGACCGCACCGGTACAGGAGCCGACCTCGACGAAGTGATCCGCGTCCGTGAGCCCTAGCTTCGAGAGCAACACGGCCCGGACCTCGGGCTTGGTCGGCCCCGCCTTCGCGTCGTGTGGGAGCGCTACGCGGGACATCACCGAATACAACCGGAGTCTCGAATAAAACAATTTTGGTTGTACTAAAGAAAGCTAGATTTTCAAGATGTGCCGAGAGTCGCTCCTTCGGGAAAGCTCGTCGGTAGTATGGCAAAAGTACTTGAGTTTCCGGGCCGCACGGGGAATCATGACGGCGGACGAGTCCGGTGACGCGAACGTGCTCCGGAGCAAGCGGGACGCGACGCGCTACCAGATCCTCGTCCAGATCGCCGAGCGCCAGCCTGCGGTCAGCCAGCAGGAGGTCGCAGACGCCATCGGCATCACGTCCCAGGCGGTCAGCGACTACCTACAGGATCTTATCAAGCAGGGTTTCGTTCAGAAACACGGCCGGGGCCGCTACGAGGTGACCAAGGAGGGCGTCGACTGGCTCATCTCCCACACCAGCCGCTTAGAGGAGTACGTCACGCACGTCTCCGAGGAGGTCATCGGGCAGGTCGAGATCGAGACGGCGCTGGCGACGAGCGACATCGAGGAGGGACAGGCCGTCTCGCTGTCGATGCACGACGGCACCCTCCAGGCGACGCCGGGAACTACCGGCTCCGCGACGGCTGTCGCGGTCACCGACGCCGACGCCGGCTCGGACGTGGGCGTCACCGACTTCGAGGGCGTCCTCGACTACGAACTCGGCGACGTGACCATCGTCTCGCTCCCCCGGGTGGACAACGGCGGGAGTCGCGCCGCCGACATCGACCGCGTGGCCGAGCTCGCCGCCGACGCGGACCTGCTCGCGGTCGCCGGAACCGAGGCGCTGGCCGCAGCCCGCGCCGCCGACCGCGAGCCCGATTTGCGGTTCGGTACAGCGGAGGCCGTCCGCGAGGCTGCGACCCGCGGACTGGACGCCCTCCTGCTGGTCGTCGAGACCGACCTCGCTGGCCACACCGACCGTCTCCGGGAAGACAACGTGAGTTACGAGATCGTCGACGCCGCGGAGTAACTCAGGGCTTTTCGGTCCGGCACCGCCACGTCTCCGGATTCTGCCGTTTGACCTGGAAAGTCGCCAGTTCGTCGTCTACCTGTTCTTCCAGGAACTCCCGGACTGGGCCGGGATTCCGGTCGCTGACGACCTCGAACCGCTCGCCGGATGCGATTCCTTCGAAGGCATCACGAACGCGGTCGCGGCGTTGCTCCGGCGGCACCCCGCGCAGATCGACCGCGTTCTCGGGGACCTCGACCGTCCAGATCTCCGCGATCCGGTCGGCGACGGCGGTCCCGAGATCCAGTGCCACGTCTGGCACGCCGTCGGCGGTCGGCTGCGGTGGGGACTGCATATCGCCGGTGAACGGGACTTCGGCGAGGACGGGTGCGTCGAGCGCGTCGATGGGGTCGTCGCCGTCGAACAGGTCGTGGTGTTCGCCACAGGCGTCACAGACGAACTCGCCCATGTTCGAGACCACACCGAGGACGGGGACCTCGTTCTCCGCGAACAACTGGAGCGAGCGGTGGGTATCCGAGACCGCCGCGTGGAAGGGCGTGGTGACGAAGACGACGCCGTCCACCCGCACTTCCTGCAGGGTGGTCAGCGCCACGTCGCCGGTCCCCGGGGGCAGGTCGATCACCAGCGTGTCGGGGCCAGCCCACGCCGTCTCCTCGAACAGTTCGGTCAGGGCGTCGTGAGCCATCGCACCCCGCCAGGCCAGGGGCTGGCTGTCGTTCATCAGGCCGATGCTCATCACTTCGAGGTCGCCGGCCCCGTCGTCGGCGTCGACGGCGCTCGCGTCGACCGGGACGGGGTGGCCGTCTGCGTCGCTCTGTACCGGGCCAGACACGGAGAGCAGTTCGGGCACGTTCGGGCCGTGGATGTCGGCGTCGAACAGCGCCACGTCGTCGCCGTCGGCCGCGAGCGCGCAGGCCAGCGTCGTCGCCACCGTCGTCTTCCCGACGCCGCCTTTCGCGCTGGCGACGGCGATCACGCGGTCGGCCCGTTCGACGCCTACCTCGCGGCCGTCGATGTCGACCGAACGGGGTGCCTGCTCGACGTGGGCGCGCTCGACGCCCTCGACGTCGGAGACGGCGCGCATCATCGTCGACGTGACGGCCTGGCCCTCGCTCGGTGGGAACTCCGAGAGGTCGGCCTGCACCGTCACGTCGCCGCCGTCGATCCGCACGTCGTCGATCAGGCCGGCCTCGAAGACGGTCACGTCGGCGTCGGGGTCCCGGACGTTGCGGAGCGCGGCTTCGACGCGGTCGGCGAGCGGTTCCGTCGTGGTGGTATCCTCCGAACTCATAGGTCTGGTCTCCGGTTGAGCCGGTCTTCGCCCGGCAACGCCGTGCTCTCGCCCTCGATCCCGCCGGTGAACTGTCGCCGGAACTTCCCGGGATCGGCCTCGACGGCCCGGGCCGCCGTACTCCTGACGATCCGTGGCTCGTCATCGTCCTCGGCCAGTTCGGTCAGGCGATCGGTCGCCCGCTCGTCCTCGATCCCGGCCATGAGGTGGGCGGCCCACTCGCGCAGGCGCTCGCTGTCGGCCCGGGACTGCTCCAGCAGGACCGGCAACAGGTCCTCGCCGCGGTGTTTGAACAGCGAGATGGCGGCGTTCCGGCGGACGGCGTGGTGATCGTCGTCGAGTGCCGCCTCGATGTGGTCTTCGAACTCGATTCGGTCGAGATTGTCCAGAGCGACGACGGCTTCGGCTCGCACCCACGGGTCGTCGTCGTCCAGCGTCTCGACGACTGCCGCCGCTGCGCGCTCGCCGCCCAGTTCCGCCAGCGACTCCACCGCGAACTGGCGCACGTCGTCGTCGGGGTCGTTGGTCGCCGCGATCACCCCGTCCAGCACTGCTTCCTCGGGTCGCTCCTCGCCCAGCGCCAGCGCGGCCCGACGACGCTCGACGTGATCGCCGTTCAGCAGATCCTCGATCTTCTCCGCCGCAGATGCGCCGGCCACGGGTGCGAGGTCGGTCGCCTGGAGTTCCCGGGGCGTCGCGTCGCCGATGGTGATGTCACGGCTCACCTCGATGTCCTCCAGTCCCTCGGGACTCTCGCCGAAGCCCGGACTCTGCTCGGGATGGGTCCGCGGGTCGGGTGGCCCGTCGGTGGCTTCCTCGGGGTCTCTCACGCAACCACCTCCTCTCGGTCGCCGGTCGCGCGTGTCACGAGCGCGACGCCCAGCACGACCGCCATCGCCCGCGGGAGCGCGGCGGGCACCCCCGCCAGCACGATCAGCAGTGCGCCCACCGCGAGCAGTGGTGCCCCATCGCGCAGGCCCGCGACGGCGGCCGCGACGCCGCCGCCCAGCGCCAGCGCGACGAGCAGTTGGGGCACGCCCACGACGCCGAAACCGACGAGCAGGGCGCTTCCCGTGAGGTAGGGCGCAGTGACCGCCGCCCCGACGACGGTGCCCGCGGCCGCCAGTCCGGCCAGCGCGGCCACGCGGTCGATCCGCACGAGCAGGGCGAGGGCGGCGGTGGCAACGAGCGCCAACCCCGCACCGACCGTCATGCCGGCATCGAGCAGGCCGACGGCCCGGGAGAGCGAGACGGCGACCGCGACGACGAACCCGGCGACGACGGCCGCTCGCCGCCCCTCTCGATAGGTCGTCGGTCGCTCCAGTGAGCCGACCAGCGCGAGTGCGCCGCCGCCGATCACGCCAGCGACGGCCGGGAGCGTCGCCGCCGACGAGACCGTCGCCAGCGGTCCGAACACGCCCGCGAACAGCAGGCCGACGCGCCGCGTCGGATCGGTCGTCGTCAGCGCGACCGCGAACAGCGCCGCGCCCAGTACCAGCGGCGTCCCGACCGCGAGCGCGTCGAAGACGACGGCCGGCACCGCCAGCGGATCGAACGGCGTGTTGTGCCCGATTCTGACCGCGAGCCCCGCAGCGACGACCGTGAGGGATACACCGCCAGCCCACAGCGCCGCCCGGTCGCCCTCGACGTCGATCCGAGCCAGTGCGGCCAGTACGGACGACTCCGCGTCGTCTTCCGGGTCTGCTGTCTCGGCGGCCGGTCCAGCGGTGGGCGATTCGCCGCTCACGCCGACCCACCTCCTTCGCGACGGGCGGCGAGGTCTTCCACGTCGGCGGCGGTGAAGTCGTCGAGGAATTCACCGAGGTCGCCGTAGAACTCCGTGCCGGGTTCGGCGGCCAGCGCGTCGGCGACGGACTCGCCGATCACCCGGAGGTGGCGGTCGTGAAAGTCCAGCCGCGCGGCCGCCACGTCCGGATCGACCGCGGCCTCCCGCCGGCAGAGATAGCCCATGAACTCCAGTTGCAACTGGAGGTGATCGTGGTTGTCGCGCTTGTCCTGATCGACCTGACAGCCGAAGTACTCGTAGGCCCGCGCCAGGTCGAGGTTCACGTCGTTCCAGGAGACCTCCGGCCGGTGGGAGGATTCGTACAGCGAGACCGGCGGTTCCTCGTGGGCCATCGTCCCGTCGGTGGCGTCGACCACCTCGGAGAAGCCGATGACGAACAGGTCGTTGTACCGGGCACAGAGTTTCTCGTAGTCGTCGTCGGTCTCGAAGTCGGGCACGTCCACGTCCAGCCCCGTGCGGTCGACCAGCGCCGCGACCTCCTCGCGGAAGGCACCGGTGTCGATGGCGCGGTACAGCTCTTCGTCGGGCTGATCGAACGCGGCCGCCAGCAGGGCGTAGATCGCGCCGCGAGCGCCCGCGTCCGTGTCGACTTCGCCGGCCAACTGGCCCGGGCCGCCGGGCGCGTCGTTGGTCGCCATCAGGTCTCACCTCGCGTTCGGCGGACGCCCTCGACGGTCACCAGGGTCGTGACGACGATGGCCGCGCCGGCGACCGCCCACAGCAGCAGTTCGTACGGCGGGCCCTGTGGACCACCGCCCAGCGCCAGGTAGTGCCAGCTACTGGCGGCTTTCACGCCCGAGCGCTCGCCGTTCGAGCCGTTCCAGACCGCGACGGCCACGTCGAGGTCCTGGGCCTCGGGGATCTCGGTGCGGTTTGCACCGCCGGCCGAGCGGTCACGCGAGAGGACGACTTCCCAGGTGCCGTTCTCGTACCGGCTGGCGTTCCCGAGGGTGGAATCGAGCGGCGTCGTCGTCCCGGGGCCGCCCGCGAGCAGTTCCTGATCGGTGCCGTCCGCCCGCCAGAACCAGACGTTCACCCGGTTGCTCGCACCGCCCATGGCGATGGGCGGCCGAGCGCTCTCGTTGACCGGGAACTGGACCGCGACGGCGTCGGCGAACTGTCGCACGTCGGCCGTCGAGGTGTCACGGGTCGCGTCCGCCCAGGAGAGTTTGAGGTAGAGCCGGTCGTCCGTGGTCACGGCCTGCAGGTCCACCTGCTCGACGCTGGTCGAGCTGGCGTTGGGGAGGCCACTCTCCGCGCTGGCCAGATGCAGGGTCGCCGCGGGCGCGGCGTCCCAGTCCTCGCTCCCGGGGCTGGCGAAGGACGCGTCCTCGCCGCCCTCGTGGACCGGGACCGCGTAGGCCGGCCGCGCGTCGACCAGCCCCGGTACCGCAACCGTCGTGGCGACCAGCGCCACCGCGAGCGCGGCCGCCAGCGTGAGTTCTTTGTGCTTCATGGTCATTCCTCGTCGAAGACTTCGAGTCGGTACTGTTTCGCCGGATTCTCCGTCGTGAGCAGGTCCATCACTTCGCTCTCCTCCCCGCGCTCGACCTTGTCGCGCTCCCGTTCGATGGTGTTCAGCGCCTCGTTGACCTCGGGACCGAACAGCTCTTCGAGGTAGTTCCGGGGGATGCGTTCCGAATCGAGACTCTCCCCGCGTTCGGAGTGCTGTGGCGGGGCGAACGGGGGAATGTAGTAGACGTTCGGTTCGGTGCGGTACTCGGGGTGGAGCCGGACCGCGACCTCGTGTTCTTTCACCAGCTTGTAGATCGGGCCGTCCTCGTCGTCGAGGAAGCCGACCAGCCGCAACTGGGGTGGACAGTCCTCCGCGCAGGAGGGTGCCCTGACCTCACCCTCCGGCCCCTCCCCCTCGATCCGGGGGTAACAGAAGATGCACTTCTCGGAGTTCTTCGTCACCGAGTTGTAGTACACCTTCTTGTACGGACAGCCCTCGACGCAGTAGCGGTAGCCTCGACAGCGGTCCTGATCCACGAGGACGATGCCGTCCTCCTCCCGCTTGTAGAGGGCACTGCGGGGGCAGGCCTCCACGCAGGAGGGATGGGTGCAGTGGTTGCAGATGCGAGGCAGGTAGAAGTAGTAGGAGTTGGGGTACTCGCCGGCCCCCTGGTCCTCGTCCCAGTTGGGGCCCCACTCCGCGCCATCCATGGGGCGGAGGGGCTCGTCGCTGCCCTCGTAGAAGATCTCCTCGTGGTTGAACTCCCAGGCGCGACCGTACTCCTCCTTGTCGGGGAGCTGGCCGGGCTGGCGTTCGCTCCCGTCGTCGGTCCAGCCGCCGCCCATCTCCTCCCAGTCTTTCGGGTAGCCCGAGCCGGGGCGAGTCTCGACGTTGTTCCAGTACATGTAGTCGCGACCGCCCCCCTCGGTCCAGTTGGTCTTGCAGGCGATGGTGCAGGTCTGACAGCCGATGCACTTGTTCAGGTCCATCACCATCGCGACCTGGTGGTCGATACCCTCCGCGAGGTCCACGTCCTCGGGGGTGTCGCTTCCGCCGCCGTCGGACTGGGAACTCACTGGGCGTCACCTCCCTGACCGCCGGTGGAACCACTGCCGTCGTCGACCCGCTCCACTTCCACGCGCACGTCGCTGTTGACGCCGGTCGGGCCCCAGTAGTTGGGGAAGAAGTGCAGGTGTTCGCCGGTGTCTTCGGGGTACTGGACGAGTTGGGTCGGTTTCATGTACATGGGCACGAGGGTGTTGAAGTTGTCCCGGTCCGGGTACTGGAACTTCTCCCAGGAGAAGAAGTGCCGGACCGTGCCGGGTTCGCTGCTGGGGTAGATCTTGGCCTGCACCTCGACGGACCCGAGGTCGTTGTACACCCGAACCGTGTCGCCGTCCTCGATGCCACGCTCCGCGGCGTCCTCGGGGTTGAGGTAGACGACAGGTTCCCCACGCTGGAGGCGGAGCATCTTCGTGTTGTCCCGCCACGTCGAGTGGATCGACCACCGACCGTGGGGCGTGTTGTACCCCAGCGGATACTCCGATTTCTCCTGCAGGACCGGCCCCTGCTTGTGGGTCGGCAACTGCTCGTCCAGTTCGAGGAACCAGTCGTGGTCGATGTAGTACTGCTGGCGGCCAGTGAAGGTCGGCCACGGCTCCTTGTCCTGCACGTAGCGCTTCCAGGGCGTGTAGGCCTCCCCGTCCTCGATGTCGGAGGTCCAGTGATCGCCCGTCGCGAGCAACCGTTTCGGCTCCTCGTCGATCTCGTCGAAGGTCAACTGCTCGTCGGTGTCCGACGGGTTCGACTCCTCGGAGTGTTCGAGGATGTACTCGGCGGCGGCCTTGTCCTGGGCCAGCGCACCGTCCTCGCCGGTCTGCCAGTCGCGCACGTAGTCGTCGTGGACGCTCTGGAGGTCGATCTCGCGGTCGAACTTCCTGTCGGGCACGGGGTCGATCCCGCGCTCGGTGGCGAGGGCCTGAATCTTCGCGGCCAGTTCCCGGAAGATCTGCCAGTCGGTCTTGGAGTCACCGAGGGGTTCGACCGCCGGGGTAAAGGGATGCACGTACGTGTGCATGTCCGTCATCGAGAGGTCGTGTTTCTCGTAGTGACTGGCGGCCGGCAGGACGATGTCGGCGTTCATCGCCGTCGAGTCCATCCGGAAGTTGATGTCGACGACCAGATCGAGTTTCGGCCAGAGTTCCTCCTCGACCGCGACGTTCCCCTTGGCCTGGTTGAAGTAGTTGCCACGCCAGCAGAACAGGATCGAGGGGTCCGGTCTGGTGCCGTCCTCGCGTTCGGACGGGTACAGCGGCATCCACCCCTTCTCGATTGACTCCCGGATCTTCGCGGCGGTGTCGGGGTCGGTGTTGTCGAGGATGCCGGCGTGGAAGTAGGTCCACAGCGTCGTCGGCACGCCCCGGACCGACCCGGTCGGGAAGGAGAGGTTCTTCCAGCCCTTGAAGGTCCAGATCTTCTCCTGACCGACGTAGTGATCGAGGCCGGTGCCCTGCTCGCCGAGGTTGCCAGTCAGCGTCACGAGCAACTGGATCGCCCGGTTCCCGAGGTCGTTGTGGTACCAGTCGTTGACCCCTTTGCCGTGGATTATCTTGGCCTTCTCGGCCTCGGCGAACTCGCGGGCAATCTCCTGGTGGGTCTGCTCGCCGACGCCCGTCTCCTCGTAGATGTACTCGGGCGTGTAGTTGGCCAGTTCGTCGTTCAGGTTGTTCCAGACCGAGCGGACCTGCACCTCACCGTCGGTCGTCTGCACTGACCGCTCGACGGCCAGCTGGGGGTCGAAGTTCAGCGAGATGCTCTCGCTGGGGTCGTACTGGCCGTCGCGTTCGCCAAGCGACCCGGGCGCGACCCGGAGGTTGCCCTGTCCGTCCTGCATCACGAACATCTGGTCGGGCCGGTCGGCGCCGGTCGTGAGGCCCGGCACGTCGCTGACCCGGAGGAACTTCCCGGTGTCCGCCCGGACCAGCAACGGCATGTCGGTCTGCTCTTTCAGGTGGGCCTCGTCGTACAGTCCCTCGTCGACGATGACCCGGGCCATGCCCAGCGCCAGCGCGGTGTCGGTGCCCGGTTCCGGGCTGATCCACTCGTCGGTGTGGATCGCCGTCTGGGAGTAGTCGGTGAAGATGCCGACCCGCTTCGTGCCGTTGTAGGCGGCTTCGAGGAAGTACTTCGCGTCGGGGATGCGCGTGACGTTGATGTTCGACCCCCACGCGATGATGTAGTCGCTGTTGTACCAGTCGGCGCTCTCGGCGTTTTCCGTCTGGGTGCCCCAGGTGATCGGCTGGCCCGGCGGCAGGTCCGAGTACCAGTCGTAGAAGCTGTGACTGACACCGCCCAGCAGGTTGACCAGCCGCGACCCGGAGGCGAAGGAGACCGGACTCATCGCCGGGATCGGGGTGAACCCGCTGATTCCGTCGTACTCCTCGGCCTGCACGGTGTCGATGACTTCCTCGGCGATCTCCGTGAGCGCCTCGTCCCAGGAGATGCGCTGCCACTGGCCCTCGCCGCGTTCGCCGACGCGTTTCAGCGGGTGCAGGATGCGCTGGTCGGCGTTGACGTAGTCCGAGTAACAGGCCCCCTTCTGACAGCCTCGTGGGTTCGGGTCCGGGAGGCTCTCGTCGAAGCGCGGGTAGTCGCCGGCCTGTTCCTCACGCCAGACCTGGCCGTTGCGGACGTAGACCTGCCACGAGCAACTGCCGGTGCAGTTGACCGAGTGGGTCGACCGGGCCTTCGAGTCCCAGTCCCACTCCTCGCGGTAGAGGTCCTCCCAGTCCCGGTACGGGTACGAGCCGATGGGATCGTCCACGATCTCCAGACTCTGCATCTCGCTCTGTTGTCCCAGACCGAAGCCGGTGACCCCGACCGCGGTCGCCGCGCCCAGGCCCTTCAGGAAGTCCCGGCGTGCGGCCTCGATACCGTCGGATTCGTCGGTCGTGTCGTGTCGTTCGCTCATCCGTCGATCACCACAGTTGCCAGTCCGCACAGCACTCCGAGCGCCGCCAGTGCGAGGCCCGCTGCCGTGTCGCCGCCGACCTCCAGGCCGGCGGCGATCAGCGCGACCCCGCAGAGTTTGCTCGCCCGATCCAGCCAGCGATACCGCCGTGGGCTCAACGTAATCTCAGTCATCGGTGTCCTCCGCAGGTCCGCTGTCTCTCGTCTCCGCTGCCGGCACGCCCCCGTCAGCCGCCGCGCTCTCGCCGCTCGCCGGCGGCTCTTCCCCGCCGCCGCGCAACACCGCGTATGTGATCAGCCCCGAGGCGATGGGAACCGCGAACAGTGCGGCCAGCAGGTACGGCTTGATCGCGGCCGTCGTCGAGCCCACGATGTCCGCGACGATCACGTCCATCCCCGCGATGGAGGCGACCATGATGAACGTCACCCCCGCGATGCCGACCGCGGTCTGCCAGGGCCGCTCGAGGGGGCTCGTCGCGAAGTGGGTCTGTTCCTCGCTGTAGTCGATGAAGGGCCACACCGCGACGGCCAGGAACACGAGTCCCGGCAGTAGCAGGCCGCCGACGAACTCGGCGCTGACGTGCACGCCGAGGACGTCGAAGCTCAGCCACGCCGGCACGAGCTTCAGGAACCCGTAGCCCCACATCAGGAACCAGTCGGGCATGATCAGCGACGGCGTCGACGCCGGGTCGTTGGGGCCGTACTCGGCGATGTTGTGGACCGGCAGGAAGCCGGCCAGCAGGGAGAGCAGCGCCAGCGTCAGGAAGAACACGACGGCGCTGACCGCCACCTGGTTGGGCACCGCCGGCAGACCGATCACGACGCTGTCGTCGTCCTGGTCGACCGGCTGACGGCCCACAACGTCGCCGTCCCGCTCGGCCTCGGTGTGTTTCTGGCGTATCAAGATTAGCATGTGCAGGGCCAGCAGGCCACCGATCACCAGCGGCAAGACCAGGACGTGCAGGAAGAACAGCCTGGGGATGGTCGCACTGGACGGGAAGCTCCCGCCGAAGACGATCTGCCCCAGCGTCTCGCCGATCAGCGGCACCGACTTCGCGACGTTGTAGCCGATGCCGACCGCGGTGCTGGCGAACTCGTCGAAGGGGAGAGCATAGCCCGTGTAGGCCGCGAACATCGACGTGCCCGCGAGGCCGGTCCCGACGAGCCAGTTCAGTTCCCGCGGGTTGCGGTACGCCCCGGTGAAGAAGACCCGTAACATGTGCAGGGCCATGGAGGCGATGAACAGGTGGGCCGCCCAGTGGTGCATCCGGCGCAGGAGCATCCCGAACGGCACGTCGTAGGTGATGTTCAGGACGCTCACGAACGCCTCCGGCAGTTCCTCGCCCTGGTACTCGGCGACGCTCCCCTCGTACTCGACTTCCGACGTACTGGGCTCGAAGAAGAATCCAAGAAACATCCCCGTCAGCACGAGGATCAGGAAGCAAAACAGCGCGACCTCGCCGAGCAAGAACGAATCCTCGGCGGGGAAGGCCTTCCCGAGGAACGACTGGCTCTCCTCGAGGTCCAGTCGGTCGTCGAAGAAGCCGTAGATGCGGTCGAGTCGTCCCATCTCACTCACCCCCCGTGCCGACGGGGCCCTCGAAGTCGCCGGTGGCGACGAGATAGCCCTCGCTCGACAGCGTGATCGGGAGCTGCGGGAGCGCCCGTGGCGGCGGGCCGCCGACGACCTTGGCCCCCGAGAGCGGATCGAACCGCCCGGAGTGACAGGGACAGAGGAGCGTCTGTCCGTCCCGGTCGGCGACCATACACCCGGCGTGGGTACAGACCTTCGAGTAGGCCGCGTACCCCGAGACGGTGAACGCGGACTTGGTGTCGCCGCCGTAGGCGTCCTCCGGGAACCGGACCAACAGGGTGGGCGAGTCGGCCAGCCCCGGTCGCGGTTCCGGGAACACGGTGAGCTGTTCGCCCTCGCCGAGGCGGTCCTCGGCGATCCGTTCGCCGGCGTCGTCGACCAGCGCGACCCCGTCGGAGTAGATCGGGCCGGTGTACTCGCGCTCGAAGACCCGCGAGAGACCCACCAGCGGCGCGGTGAGGCTCCCGATAGCGGTCAGCCCGCCGATGGTCGCCAGCGCCTTCGCGTAGTCCCGGCGTTCCATCTCCGCCCGGGCGTCGCCGTAGAAGTCCTGGTAGAGGGTCGGCTCGGCGGACGAGTCGGCGTCGCCACCGGCCGAACAGGGGCAGTCGGCCTCGTTCCCGGTGTCTCCCGCGTCCTCGTCGGGCGTGGGGTACGACCGGCTGAGGTCCGGCGAAGGTGTGTCGCGGTCCATCAGTGCCCCCTCCGTTCGGCCACCTTGAGGTGGGGCATGAACCAGGCGTAGTACGAGACCGTCAGACCGGTCAGGGACATGAACATCCCGAAGGCGTAGACGCCGAAGTACTGGGTGCGGGCCAGCGTGAGGTACTCGCCGGTGAACAGCGCGGCGAACACGATCGTCAGGGCGGTCAGTCCGCCCATGGCGATCAGGCCCTCGATGGCGTCGCTGGAGGGGTGATACTCCACGAGCCAGCGGTCCTCTGTCTCGATCCAGGGGAGCGAGACGGTGCCTCCGTCGGTCGCCTCTCTGCCATCGGCGGCCGTCTCGGTCACCGTGGCCTCGGCGCCCTCGTCCGGCCTCGCCGCACGGTTCATGAACCGGTGGAAGAAGGCGAGAGCCCCCACCAGTCCGAACAGCGCGACCCAGACGACCACGCCGACCTGGCTCGGCGAGAGCTTCGTCGGCGTATCGACGAAGCCGGCCAGCGGACGTATCTCGTTGACGCTCTGGTCGATCTCGATCTCCTCCGACGGCGGCTCACCCTGTGCCGCCACGTACCACGTCGGAAGCAACACTGCCAGCAGTACGAGCAGAATGACGATGGTTTTCCCTTGCATGGTGGTATCGTGCAGTCAGTTCGCGACCCGGCCTGGCCGACCACAAGGGGACACACCCACGCCGTCCCGATATCGGTCGGTCCGCCAGCCCGCTCGGTCGGTGCCGACGCGCGGATACGTGAGTCTGGTCCGCCCCCAATGTTAGAAGACGACCCACTGAATAGGGGGGCTTTAAAATGGGGATAACAGCTTAGTCCGGGGCCTGCAACGCGTTCGGCATGGTCGAGGGGAGTCTCGCGACCGTCGCCGTCAGGGAACCGAACTGCTGTCCGGTCGCGCCGATGAGTACCGGGGGTCGCGTTCGGTCGGTCTCGCAGGGACAGCCGGTCGACGGAAGCGTCACCGTCGAAGTGACGACCGACGAGGCGGTCGCCCGGGACGGCGTGCCCGGCGACCGGATTTTCAGCTACGACTCGGAAGCGGTCCACCGGGTCGAGCGGCAGGCCGACCAGGACTGCGCCTGCGAGCGCGTCGAGGAGTACGGCTGCCCGGTCCGGGACGTGACGGCCGAGAACGGGACCATCGAACTGTCGTTCATCTCCGAAGACCTGGACGTAATCCGGGAGACCGGCGTCACCGTTCGGTCGCTCCGGCGCTCGGACGGGACCGGCAGTCACTCGGAACCCGCCTTCGTCGACGAGGCGACGTTCACCGCCCGGCAACGCGAGGTGTTGGGGACGGCCTACCGACTGGGCTACTTCGAGCGGCCGAAAGGGGCCAACGCCGAGCAGGTCGCGACCGAACTGGGGGTCGCCCCGTCGACGTTCGCGGAACACCTCGCGGCCGCCCAGACGAAGCTCATGGCCGCGCTGTTCGGCGCGACCGCCGACGAGGACTGATCCGGTCGGTCGCCGGCTCGGCCCGGACGACCCCGAACAAATTCGGGACTGTACCCACGGCGTGGCTGGCCGTACCGCCTCGTATGAACATCCCCTCGCCGTTCTCCGGCGACGACGCGACGTTCGACGACTACGACGCGTTCGTTCCCGAGAGCATCCCCGACCCCGGCAGGTACCTGGCCGAGCACGACGTGCTGACCGGCCGTGACCACCTCGCCGTCCACCAACTGACCCGCACGCTGTTCGACGAGCGCGGCGTGTACGACATGACCTTCGGCTACAACCTCGCGCGGTTGAACCTCGACGTGCGCCACCCCGACGCCGGTTACCGGTACGCGCGCGAACGCGGCGCGACCGACGGCCCCGACGCCGGCGACCGTCGCGTCCTCGTCGCCGAGTTCACGCCGACGACGGAGTTTTGCCCCCAGAGTACGACGCTCGCGAAGGGGTCGTTCCGGGCCTGGAACGGTCTCGCGGACCGCCACGAGTACGACCTCGTCCGGGTCCGGGTCGACGAGATGCACCACGAAAGCGGCGTGATCAACGAGGAACTGCGCGACCACGAGGCGCGGTATCTGGAGTCCGGGGAACTCCCGGACGAGCGCGGTGGCGCTGGCGGCGGACAGGCCGGCGTGCCCGACGAGGCGGGATACGCGGAGGAACCGGAGACGCCGTTCTAGCGCCGCGCCCGCTGGCGGAAGATTCCGTGCAGGAGCCACGTGTACCCGACCGCTCCGAGCGCCGCGAGCGCCAACCCACCGGTGGCGATGGTCGGCTGATCGGTCAGTCGCCCCGCGGCGTCGACGAGGAGTCCGCCGGCCAGTGCCACCAACACGCCCAGTGCCAGCCGGTCGCCGTCCACCGGGAATTCGCCGACGGCTGGCGGGTAGAACTGCGTGGCGACGCCGACGATTGTCAGCCCGAGGAAGCCGACCAGCGCGAACCGGTAGTGGGTAACCACGAGCGCGGTATCGAGACCGACGAACGCGAACGAGAGACCGAGGCCGACGACGGCGACACCCGAGATCGCTCCGAGGCCGACCCCGTACCGGCCGACCCGCTCGCGGTCGCTCCGGGCGATCAGCCACAGCACGGCCAGCGCGAAGGCGACGACCGCGAGGGCTTCGAGGGCGGCCCCGAACCGGAATATCGGCCCCGCTGGCAGTGTCAGTGCGAGGAGTACCGGTGCGCCCGCGCCCGACGGCAGTGCGACCGCGACCAGCGTTTTCGGCGGGTCGGCGACGAAGAATCGGGGGAGGAGTCGGAAGCCGACGGCGAAGACGAGCAGGGCCGCGGTCCCTGCCGCGAACAGGTGCGTGCGCTGGGGCGCGTACGGGAACGGCGCGTCGACCGGGATGTGGGCAGCGACGAGGACCGCCGTCCCGACCGCGAGATACGCGAAGGCGACGGGCATCGCGGCGTTGGCGATCCGGTCGACCGGTCGTCGGTCGGCGTCGTGGTCGCCCGTTCCCGTCTCGGCGCCGGCGAGGTTGTCACGGATCGTCCAGGCGAGCGTTCCGAGAAACACCGCGACGCCGGCGGCCCACAGCAGCGCGCCGGCCGCACCGACGAGTGCGGGGACCCACGGCAGTCCGACCGCCGCGAGCCCGGCGGTGCCGAGAACCGAGAGGGCAAGCTGGATCGCGGGTGCCCGCGGGAACGCGAGGGTGCGGTCGAAGTACGACGGCACGAGTGCGTAGGCCTTCCCGAACAGCGTGTGGAAGACGAAGCCAAAGAGGACGAGTGTCACCTCGGTCCGGCGCGGGAGTGCGAACAGGGCAGCGAGACTCCACAGAACCAGCCAGCAGGCCCCGGCCGCGACGAACCGGCGGGTCCATCTGGATACCGTGGCGCTCGCCGTCGACATAGCGGCGTCTCGTACGCCGGTGTGAAAAGGCTCGGTCCCGAACCGATTCGGGACAACCGGCAGGCGGCGCGGGCCGGTAGCTCCGGGTATGCCAGCCACGGACCTCGACAGCGAACGCGACTACGCCGACGACCAGTTCAGCGCCCAGGGCGTCTTCCGCACCGAGCGCTCGAAGGCTGTCTGTGCGTACTTCGAGCCCGGACAGTTCATCCCGGTCCACGCACCGGACAGCGACGTGACGGTCGTCGTCCAGTCGGGGCGGGGAATCGTCAGGGACGGCGACACCGACCACGCGGTCGAACCGGGCTCGGTCGTGAGCGTTCCCGCCGGCACCGACCGCGGCGTCAGAGCCACCGCGGGCGAGCGTCTGGAAGCCGTGCTGGTGACCGCACCGCCCCCCACCGACGCCGAACACGAACCCGTCCGCCGGGGCCTGCAAAACGGCGAGTTCGAACCGTAGCCGAACACGTTCGGGACAACCCGGAGGGCGACCCGGTGGGAACTGTCGGTGTATGCCAGAAATCGACGTGCGCGAGATTCCGCCCAAGGAGCGCCACCCGAAGATCATGGACACCTTCGCGGAGATGGCCTCCGGAGAGACCCTGCGGCTGATCAACGACCACGACCCCAAGCCGCTGTACTACGAGATGGAGGCCGAGGTCGACGCTTTCGACGCGGACAACTACGAGGTGCGCCGCGAGGACACCGAGAAATTCGTCGCGGAGTTCCCCAAGCAGTGATGGCCGAAACCGTCGCACTCGACGAACTGACCGGGTCACCCCACGCGAAACTGTTCGACGACCCGCTGGTGATCCGGCTCGAGCTGGCGGCCGGCGAGCGGGTCGACCCGCACCGCCACCCCGAGCGGACGGTCGTCCTGCACCTGCTCTCGGGGGAGATCGCGCTCGACCTCGACGACGAGACCCACGATCTCGAACCGGACGACGTGATCCGGTTCGACGGCCGCCGCGAGGTGTCCCCGAAGGCCGTCGAGGACAGCGAGGCACTGCTGGTACTCTCCCGACGGGTCGAGGATTAGTCGCCGAACAGGTCCAGCGCGACCCGGACAGCCTCGGCGTCGGGGTCCGGGCCCGCCGCCGTCTCGTTCTCGCTACTGCTCCCATCCACACCCTGTCGAAGCGCCGCTTTCGGCGTCGCGACCAGCCGCCCGGTGAGCCGGTCGGCCAGCCGCCGGACCGCGGCGCGTGTCTCCGGGTCAGGGTCGCCCACCGTCTCCAGTTCGGCCAGCGCGCGCTCGACCTGTCGCTCCCGGACCGTGGCCGCGCGGTCGTCGATACGCTCGATGGCCCGCGCGATATCCGTGGACTCGTCGCCGGGATGCTCGCCGACCGTATCGGCCTCTGCAGTCCCGGTCACGGCGTCCAGACGACGGTCACGACGGCCGCGTCCAGTTCGACGGTGCCGTACGCGTAGCCCCGGTCGTCGAGTTTGGGGTAGAGATGCTGTGGCGCGCGGTCGTTGAGCTGGACCAGGACCGTCCCGTCGTCGAGTTCCGTGAGCCGCTCCAGCGTCTGCTTCAGCGGTTTGGGCGGCCCGAGGTCCCGCGCGTCCAGTCGCTCCCGCGGTGCCGAGCGCGGTGCACCCGTCTCCTCGACGGCTCTGCGGGCGATGTCTGTGGTCTCGACTCCCATACTCGAACGTTCGTCGAGGCTACCCCCAACCGTTATGCCGAACTGGTTCGGACCATACCCCGAACATGTTCGGAGACACGTACTGGGAGGCGTGCCGGCAAGTATCGGGTATCCCATGCCACGAGCCAAACTGAGCGTCCGACTGCCGCAGGCGGCCTGGATCGGCGACCTCTCGACGGACTACCCGGACGTGGAGTTTCGGGTGCTGGCGGCGCTCCCGACCGGGGAGACCGGTGTCGGGCTGGTCGAACTCAGCGGCCCGAACCTCCCGGAGGTAATCCGGCGCATCCAGGAGCGTGAGACCATCGTGTCGCTGGATCTGCTCGGCGAGTCCGACGGCCGGACGCTGATCCAGTTCGAGACGACCGAACCGCTCTTGTTGTTCTCGGTCAAGGAGTCGGGCATCCCGCTGGAGCCGCCGGTCGAGATCCGCGACGGCCGCGCGACCGTGGAGGTGACCGCCTCTCAGGACCGACTGTCGACGTTCGGCTCCCAGCTCGAACAGTTCGGCATGAGCTTCGACGTGGAGTTCGTCCGGCGGACCGTCGACTCGACGGACCAGTTGCTGACCGACCGCCAGCGTGACCTCGTGGTGGCGGCCGTCCAGCAGGGGTACTACGACACGCCGCGTGAGTCGTCGCTGACGGAGCTGGCCGACCACCTCGGGATGGCGAAATCGACCGTCAGCGAGACGTTACACCGCGCCGAGGGGACCATCGTCAAGGAGTTCGTCGCGGAACTCGACGAGGGGTTGATCGCCGAGGCCCAGTGACGGTCGACGTTCCTACAGTCTGAGAACGTCGCCCGCCGGTTTTGACGTGAGGGTGTAAACGTACAGATATGAGCACGACCGAACCCAACCCCATCCAGGCCGGCGTCAGGGTGACCCTCGCCATCACGCGGCCGCGTGAGTGTCCGCTCGCGGAAGCGTCGAGCGATTCCGGGGCCCGGGTCGACTCGGTTGCCCGGACCAGTTGCGGGTCACAGACGAGTACCAGCACGGAGTTCACGGTCCAGAGCGACACCGCGGCCGACGGCGTCGACGGCGACCCGGTGTTCCGGACCGACGAGGGCGTCCGCTACCGCTGTCAGTGCGAGGCCGAGACCTGTCTGGTGGATCTGGTCGAGAGCTACGGCTGTCCGGTCAGCGACGTGCACGCCGTCGACGGGACGCTGTATCTGGTGTTCTACGCACCGGATCCCGACCGGGTGCGCGAGATCGTCGCCGCCGCCCGCGAGCGGTTCGACGACGTGGCCGTCCGCAATCTCAGCCAGTCCGGCGAACTCGTCGGCAACGGCTTCGTCTCCGTCGACACCGGGCGGCTGACCGAGCGCCAGCGCGAGGTCCTGGCGACCGCCTACGAGATGGGCTACTTCGACTACCCGAAAGGGGCCAACGCCGAGGAAGTGGCCGGGGAACTCGGCATCTCGCCGTCGACACTCGCCGAACACCTCGCCGCGGCCCAGCGGAAGGTCCTCGGACCGGTCGCCCGCGAGTCGCTCTAATCGCCCGTCGCTTCCAGCCTGGCGGACCGGCTAGTCGCCCGCTGCACCCTCACCTGCATCGTACCCATCGGGGACGTGGGGGCAGAGCGGATCGCTCGCCAGCGGATCGCCCGTGGTCGCGTACGCCCGGGACCGACTCCCGCCACAGACGTGCCGAAACTCACAGGCTCCGCACTTCCCCGAGAGCCGATCACGGTCCCGGAGCGCGGTGAACAGGTCCGAATTCCGGTAGCAGTCCACGAGGTCGTCCTCGCGGACGTTGCCAGCCGACTCGGGCAGAAATCCCGAGGGGTACACGTCGCCGGTGTGGCTCACGAACGCGAAGCCGTCGCCCGCGACGATGCCGCCCCGTCGCTGGCGTCCGGCGTCGGCGCTCCCGTCGTCCGCGTCCCCGTCCGCGGCCCGACGCTGGAGTTTGACGCGCCGGTAGTGGGGTGCTTCGGTCGTCTTGATACCGAACGGTTCCTCGTCGGCGGTCTCGGCCAGCCAGTCCATCACGCGGTCGGCGCGTTCGGGGTCGATGGAGTCGAGCAACTGGCCGCGGCCGACGGGGACGAGAAAGAACACGCTCCACAGCACCGCACCCAGTTCGCGAACGCGGTCGCGGATCGTCGGCAACTGCTCGACCGTCTCGGCACAGACCGTCGTGTTGATCTGGAGCGGGAGCCCCGCATCGCGGGCGGCCTCGGCCGCGTCCACCGTCGCCGCGAAGCTCCCGGTCTCCCCGCGGAAAGCGTCGTGACTCTCGGCGTCGCCGCCGTCGAGGCTGAGCGCGATTCGGCGGAGGCCGGCCTCGGACAGGTCCTCCAGCACGTCGGCGGTCAATTCGTCGGTGCCGCTGGGCGTCAGGGACACACTCAGCCCCTGCTCTGACCCGTAGCGGACCAGTTCGGTGAGGTCGGATCGTTTGCACGGGTCACCCCCGGAGAGGACGACGAGCTGGTTCTCGGCGAACTCGCGGGCCGAATCGAGCAGGGCTTTCCCCTCGTCGGTCGTGAGTTCGTCGGGGTGACGCATCGACTGTGCGTCGGCCCGGCAGTGTTCGCAGGCGAGTTCACAGGCCTGCGTGACTTCCCAGATCAACACCAGGGGCCGCCGGCTCGTGTCGAGATCTCGGTTCATAGATTTGGGTGGTCGTCGGATCGTCGTAACTGCGGGCAGGATTCCCACCGCCCGGGAACGGTCACTACTCGCGGACGTGGACGCGGGTCACGTGGCCGCCACAGCCACACTGTTCGACGTACTCGTACTCCACGGCCTCGCCGTAGGTCGCGTCGAGTGCCTCGTACAGGTACCCCTCGGGGTGGCCGTGGTCGCCGTGGGTCACGAGGTTGACGTGGTTGCCCGCCACCGTGTGGTCGACGGCGTCGCGGGCCTGCGCGACCACCAGCTCCCGCTCCTCGGCGTGGTGGGGCTTCTCCAGATTCGCCGACCAGGAGTTGTCGTGGGTCGACTCCGTCACCGGCTCGACCGAATCGTGTGAGACAGTCATCCCGTCTCGACGTTGGACCCGCGCCGCCGAACCACCTCTGGCGAACATGTTCGGTCCCTCGAACGCTCCCGGTGGCAGGCGCGAACGTGTTCGGCACTGGGTTTTGGGGTGGCGCGTGGATACTGGTGTCCATGCCAGGGACAGCCGTCGGGTCCGAGACCGGAAGCGACGAGCGACTGACGACAGTGACGGTGAACTGCACCGGACACGTCCGGTCGGCCGTGGGCCAGCCGCGACTGGAGTTTACCTTTACCGGAACGACGCTCCGGACGTTCCTCGACGCCTTCTTCGAGGAGTACGACGTGGCCGACATGCTCATCGCCGAGACGGAAGCGGAGGCGACCACCCGTGGCTGGGCACCCGTGGACGAGGACGTGCCCGGGACGTGGAACGCGAATCCCGAAGGCGAACAGACTCGCGCGTACGCACGAGTGCTCGTCAACGGCCGATTCAACGAGTCACTGGACGGACTCGACACCCGTCTCGACGACGGCGACCGGGTTGCGCTCGTCTACCCGTTCATGTTCTGTCTCTGATGGGTAGCCGCCATCGACCCGGCAACAATATAAACGATCCGAACCGATTCGCGTTTTCGCGAGTCCGTTCTCACCGGCTGAGAAGGCTTCTCACGCCGCAGGAACGCACTTCGCGCTTTATCCCCGTCCGACAGATAGTATCACCTGTACGGTGACTTACAATGTTCGACTCTACGCGGCGGACGTGGCTGCAGGCCTTCGGGATCAGCGGTGCGGCGGCGACCATCGCCGGCTGTTCCGGGAACGAGGCCCCATCGGTGACCGAGACGACGACTAACTCCACCCAGTCCGACGGGCCGGCCGAGACCGACGCGGACCAGGTGGCCGCGGACCCGACCGACCTCCCCGATCCCGTCGACTGGTCGTCCCCGAAGACTCACGAGGTGACGCTGGAAGTCGAGGAGGTGACCGCCGAGATCGAACCCGGCGTCACGTTCGACTACATGACCTTCGACGGGCAGATCCCCGGCCCGATGATCCGGGTCCGGCGGGGCGACACCGTCGAACTCACCCTCGACAACCTGCCGGACAACGCGATGGCCCACAACGTCGACCTCCACGCCGTCTACGGGACCGGCGGCGGCGCGGTGGCGACGACGGCCAACCCCGGCAGCGAGAACTCGATGCGGTTCCAGGCTCGCTACCCCGGCGCGTTCATCTACCACTGCGCCGTCCCGAACCTGGACTACCACATCAGTGCCGGGATGTTCGGGATGATCCTGGTCGAGCCAAAGCAGGGGCTCCCCGAAGTCGACACGGAACTGTACCTCGGCCAGCACGAACTGTACACGGACAAGGACACCGGCGAGGAGGGCCACCACGGGTTCGACTTCGAGTCGATGGCCGACGAGAATCCCACCTACGTGGTCCTCAACGGCGAGAAGTACGCCTGGGCGGCCGCACGGTACGGCCCTGTCGGGGTCGATCAGGGCGACCGCGTGCGGGTGTTCCTGGTCGACGGCGGCCCGAACCTCTCCAGTAACTTCCACCCCATCGGCAACGTCTGGAGTCAGGCCTACCGCGACGGCGGCCTCCCCGAAGACGGCGACTTCGCCGGCTACGCGGACAGGAACATCCAGACGATGAAGGTCCCGCCAGGGAGCTGTATGATCGGCGAGATGGAGACGCCGGTCCCCGAACGGATCAAACTCGTCGACCACGCCCTCTCCCGGGTCGCCCGGAAGGGCCTGCTCGCCGAAGTCGACGTGAACGGGAGCGGGAACGACCGGATCTACGACCCCGACGCGAAAGGGTCCAGCCACGAAGGCCCCCTCTACGAGTGACCGACCGGGGCCGAAATCCCGTTTCGACCCTCGATATCGCCCGGTGTGCTAGACACCAGAGTTAATTCGTCCCCAAACACTGTGGTGTGATATGACACACCACGAGTCCGACGCGCTCGGTCGGACGTTCGGTCTCCAGCGGACGGCCGTCCGCGAGGGCCGCATGGCTGTGTGGAACGGACTCGTCTTCCAGCGCCAGGTCGACGACGCGGTGCTGGCCGGCCTGCAGGCGGAGGTGGCCACACGCGAGGCGGTCGTCGAGTTCTGTGCCGACGCCGTTCGTGACGGGGCCGACTGGCTCGACGACGCGCTCCGCGGCGAACCGGCCGCCGACCAGTCGGGCCCGCTCCGGCGACTGGCCGAGCGACCGCTCGATGCCCTCGTGAGTGCGAATGAAGCCGCCGGCGAGAGACTCGTCGACGCCGCCGACGCGGGATTCGACCGCTACGAGCGCGGGCTTCGGTCGGTGTTGCTCGCGCTCAATCGCCGGCTCAACGTCTTGCTGGCCAAACACGAGGCACTCGAGGCGCGACTGCGCGAGTACGTCGAGTCCCTCGACGAGGACGAGAAAGCCGAGCAGGTGGCCGACTTCCGCCGCCAGCTGTCGACGCTCCAGACGGACCTGGAGACGATGCACGCCCGACTGGCCAGCTACGAGGTCGGGCCGGCCGACTGATTCCGGTGGCGGCCAGGCGAGGCCGAACTGCCAGTTTCGTATCACTAGCCTTCAAACGGCTGGCTACCGACACTCGGCACATGGCAAACGACGATAATCCGGTCAGCCAGGCCTTCGAACTCCAGCGGCAGGCGCTCGAACGGAGCCAGAAGGCCATGCAGCAGGGGATCGAGTTCCAGCAGCGGCTCAACGAGGCGATGTTGAGCGGGGTGGAAGGCAGTGCCGAGGCGTCCGAACGCGGCTCGGAGATGACACGCGAGGCGATCCACAGCACTCTCGACGCCATCGAGGGGATGGTTCCCGAGGACGAGACGGACTTCGACCAGATCCGGGAGGCAATCGACCAGCAGTTCGACGCCGCCGAGGAGGCGACCCAGCAGGCCAACGAGCAGGCGCTGGAGGTCACCGAGGCCGGCTTCGACAACGCCGAATCGGCCGCCGAGTCTTACGTCGAGTCGGTCGACCAGCAGGTCGAACAGCTTCGCCAGGCCCACGAGGACCTCGAAGAACAGACCCTCTCCTTCCTCGAACAGACCGAAGAACAGCTCGAAAAACTCCAGCAGGAGACCGACGGCACGCCCTTCGAAGGGTTCGAACAGCTCCAGACCCAGATGGAGGAGCTGCGCGAACGCCTCAGTCAGTGACTTGGGCACACGACCGGAGATCCAGCCTCCGTCGCCCGATTCGTTCCGGGGAGGGCTACTCTTAAGAGTGCGGCGCCCGACCGCCCACGTACAGCTATGGCAGACGAAACGCCAGTCAGCGAGATCATGAGCTCCCCGGTCAAGACGGTCGGAAACGACGCGACCGTCGAAGAGGTGGCGCGCGTGTTCGCGGAGGAAGGCGTCGGCTCACTCATTATCGGCGAGGACCCCATCACCGGCATCATCACCGAGTACGACGTGGTCAAGTCCATCGGGCAGGGCAAGGACCCGGCGGACACGACCGTCGGCCAGTTGATGTCCGAACCGGTCGTGACCATCCGGCCCGACGATACCGTGGAGAACGCCGGCGACCGCATGGGCAACAACGGCGTCAAGAAGTTGCCCGTCACCGAGGACGGCAAGCCCGTCGGCATCGTCACGACGACGGACCTGGCACATTACCTGCCCCACCACCGCCTGGAGATGGCCGGGCAGACCGAAGAAGACGTCTCCGACGGCGAGTTCGAGTAATCGACCTCCGTCGGCGGTACCCCCTTCGCGACCGAACACAGCAGGCGTCCCGACCGCAAAACCGCCCAGAGAGAAAACGTACTACTGGCCGTCCCAGTCCATCCGGCACGTCTCGTCACAGAAGTGCGCCGACTGCACCTCTTCGTCATCGATCCACGTTATTACGCGGTGGTCCGGTTCGTCGACGACAACATCCTCACACGTCTCACAGACGGGCGCGTCGTCCTCCGATACGTCTTCGCCGATATCCGATGTCGGATCGACCATTGAGTGTACCTGTGCAACCGACGTACTTAATCCCACATATCGCCGCCGAGCGACGAGGCCCGACAGCGGCGGGCCGTCGGTCGGGACTCAGATCGAGCGCTCGTAGTCGGGGTCGAACATCTGTGCCGACATGGGCGCGGGGTCGCCCTCGGTCAGGTTGTACTCGCTGAAGTCCGTGACGCCGGCCTCGGCGAGCAGTTCCTCGTCGTAGACCGCGTTCCCGGTGAACTCCGCGGGGTCCCGCGAGAGGATCTCCATGACTGTATCCGCGACGATCTGGGGCGTCCGCCAGTCGTCCTCGGTACCCATGCCGAAGTACCGGGTCGCGCGCGTGTCGATGGCGGTCACCGGCCAGAAGGAGTTACAGCCGATGTCGTAGCCGCCCAGTTCCTGGGCCAGCGAGAGCGTGATGAACGACATCCCCATCTTCGACCACGAGTAGGCGGCCTTACCGGGCGAGCGGTCGATCTCGACCGGCGGCGCGTTCGTCAGGAGCCACGCGTCCTCCTCGACCTCTTTGAGGTGGTCGAGGAACGCGCGGGAGACCAGGTAGGTGCCACGCACGTTGACCTCGTTCATGAGGTCGTAGCGGTTGGCCGGCATCTGCTCGACGTTGGCCATCTGGATCGCGCTCGCGTTGTTGATGACGATGTTGATCTCGCCCAACTCCGCGATGGCCTCCTCGACGGCGGCCTCGACGGCGTCCTCGTCGCGGACGTTCAGCTGGATCGCGTGCGTGTCGACGCCCTTCTCGGCGCACTCCTCGGCCGTCTTGTGGATCGTCCCCTCCAGGTCGGTGTCGGAGTCGTCGACGGTCTTGCCCGTCGAGACGACGTTACAGCCGGCCTCGGCGAGTTCGAGCGCGAGCGCCTTGCCGATGCCGCGGGTGGTTCCGGTGATGAACGCGGTCTGACCGCTGAGGTCTGGTGTCTCGATCATCCGTGACTGTTCCACTCTGGCATACCTCATATAACTCCTGCAACGGCGGTCGCTACGGGAAGCGGTGGACCGCGACAGAACGGCGTGAAATTAAGTCACGGGCCCCCAACAAGCGACCATGCCCTCGGTCGTCGTTGCCAACGCAAAACGCCTCCTCGTCTGGCTCGTGAGTCTCGCTGTCGCCGCCCTTTCCGTCGCGCTCGCGATTGGCTCGGTCCCCTGAGTCAGCGGTCCCGCGTGACCGATTCGCCGGGTTCGGTCGTCGCCCCGGGCGAGAGCGTCACGCCGGGACGCAGGCTCGTGTTGATCCCCGTCTTGGCCCCGTCGCCGGCCACGACGCCGAACTTCCGCCGGCCTGTCGAGACCCGCTCGCCCTTGACCGTCAGTTTCACCTCCTCGTCGTCGTGCCGGAGGTTCGCCACCTGCGTCCCCGCGCCAAAGTTCACGTCCCGACCGAGGACGCTGTCCCCGACGTAAGACAGGTGGGGCACGTTCGTCCCCTGCATGATCACGCTGTTTTTGACCTCGACGCCGTTGCCGACGTGGGCGTCTTCACAGAGTAGTGTCGAGCCCCGAATGTACGCGTTCGGGCCCACGTCCGCGCCGCTCCGGAGCAGTGCCGGTCCCTCGATCACGACGCCCGGTTCGACGGTCGCCCCCTCCTCGACGACGACCGGGCCACGGAGGTCGGCGTCGTCGCTCACGTCACCCCTGACCGTGGGTTCGAGTTCGTCGAGCTTCCACTCGTTGGCCTCCAGCAGTTCCCAGGGGCGGCCGACACCGAGCCAGCGCTCGACTTCGACCGTCCGCACGTCGAACTCGTCGATCACCCGCTCCAGCACGTCCGTAATCTCGTGTTCGCCGCGTTCGCTCATCGGCACGTCCAGCCAGTCCCGTGCCTCGGCGGGGAAGACGTACGCGCCGACGTTGACCAGACTGGAGGGCGGATCCGTCGGCTTCTCCTCGATATCCGTGACAGTGCCGTCCTGCACGTCGAACACGCCGTAGGGTGTCGGGTCCTCGACGGCGTACGTGCCGACTGCGGGGCCGCCGGTGAACAGCGCCGACAGCGCGCCTGGATCGTAGAGGTCGTCGCCGTTCAGCACGGCGAAAGCCCCGTCGATGTGGTCTTCGGCCGCTTTCACGGCATGGGCCGTCCCGAGCTGCTCCTCCTGGAGGGCGTAGGACACCGGCACGCCCCGGTAGCGGTCGCCGAAGTGGTCCCGCACGACCGCCTGTTCGTAGCCGACGACGAACACGAGTTCGTCGACGCCTGCCTCCACCGCCGCGTCGGCGGTGTGGGCCGAGAGCGGCCGGTCGGCCACCGGCAACATCGGTTTCGGCAGCGACGCCGTCAGCGGACGCATCCGCGTCCCCTCTCCCGCGGCGAGGATCACAGCCTGCATGTTCGGCCCTGCCGCTGGCTCCCACATAGCCCTACCGGCTGTTCGTCACCGTAGGACGCACACTCGTATCCTGTACTCTCCAGGGCCGGCCGCATCGCTCGGCACTGGCGCGCCTCGTCGGACGAATCGCTGGACGGAAAGGGCGGGATTCGAACTACGTCCAGACGGTCCGGGCGTCCGACCTCGCTCCGCTCGGTCGTTCCGGGCTGCGACTGGCCTCGTTCAAATCTGCACTCGTCCACGAACGGACGCACCGCTCGAGGTTGGTACGTCTCGCGGGAGGAGTCTGTTCGTGGACGGAAGGGGCGGGATTCGAACCACGCGAAGCCCATTGCGGGTTGACCGATAGCCGGGTTTCTGGCATTCCAACCATCGGCGCTCTACCACTGAGCCACCCTTCCAAGCGAGAATTAGTTGGTCTCCGAGCGGTATGAACCCTACGGTGCCCCCGAAATCGACCGGGTGTTCTCACTCGCCGTCCGTGCAATCCAGCTCGTACTCGCGGGCCCGCTCCCTGACCGCCGCCGCGTCGACGCCGACGTGGTCGCCGTCCTCGTACAGCACGTCGCCGTCGACCATCGTGAACGCCACGTCGTCGCCGTGGGCCGAGTAGACCAGGTGCGAGTACACGTCGTGGATCGGGACCGCTCGCATCCGGTCGGTCCAGAGGCCGATCACGTCCGCTCTCCAGCCCTCGCGGAGACGGCCGACACGGTCGAAGCCCGCGGCGTTCGCGCCGTTTGTCGTCGCCATCGCGAACACCGTCCGGGCGGGCAGGGTCGTCGGATCGAGCGCGTCCACTTTCCCCAGCAGGCTGGCCTGGCGCATCTCGGTGAACGGGTCGAGCGTGTTGTTGCAGGGCGGCCCGTCGTTGCCCAGCGCGACGTTGATGCCGCGGTCGAGGTAGTCCGCGACCGGGGCGACCCCGGAGGCGAGTTTCATGTTCGACGACGGGCAGTGGGTGACGTGGGTCCCAGTCTCGGCCAGAATCTCCCGTTCGCGCTCGTCGGTCCAGACGCAGTGGGCCAGCACCACGTCCTCGCCGGTCAGCCCCACCTCGTGGAGCCACTCGACGTTTCGCATGCCGGTCTCCCCTTCGATCCGTTCGATCTCGCCCCGGTTCTCGCTGGCGTGGGTGTGGAGCCGGACCCCTTCGTGTGCATTGGCCAGTTCGCGCGCGCCACGGAGACAGGCTTCGGTGCAACTGATCGCGAACCGCGGCGTGACAGCGTACTGAATGCGTCCGCCGCAGGTGTCGTGGTAGCGCTCGATCAGTCGCCCGCTCTCGGTCAGCGCCTCGTCGGCGGATTCCTGCAGGCCGGCGGGCGCGTCCCGGTCCATCAGCACTTTTCCCATCCGGGCGCGGATGCCCAGGTCGGCGGCCGCCTCGAACGCCCGATCCGCGTGGTGGACCGACAGGTGGTCGATCACGGTCGTCGTGCCGGACTCGATGGCCTCCAGATAACCCACTTCGGCCGCGAGCCGCATTCCCTCGGCGTCCAGTGTCGCCTCCATCGGGAGAATGTGATCGGTGAGCCACTCCAGGAGGTCGGTGTCGTCGGCGATGCCGCGGCCGAGCGACTGGACGGAGTGGACGTGTCCGCCGACGAGTCCCGGTGCGAGGATGTCGTACTCCCGGGACTCGTGGTCCGGGTACCGCTCCCGGATGTCGTCGGCCGAGCCCACCGCCTCGATCCGGTCCCCGTCGACCACGACCGCCCCGTCCTCGACCACCGTCTCGGCGTCGGCGACGACCGTCCCCGCGAGTAACATACCCTCCCCACGTAGCGCGGTGACCGGCAAAAAGCTCCCGACAGACCCAACCGTTCGCCGGCCCACGGTCGAGTCATGTGTGGCCGCACCTCACTGTTCGCGCCGGCGGCTGAACTCCGCGAGCGCTTCGACGCGACCGTTCCCGACGACTACCGGCCGCGGTACAACGTCGCGCCCTCCGAACCAGTCGAGGTCGTCACGAACGAGGCTCCCGATCGGATCGACCGATTTCGCTGGGGCCTGCTCCCGGAGTGGGCCGACGCCGACGACGAGGGGTTCATCAACGCCCGGTCGGAGACGGCCGCCGAGAAACCCGCCTTCGAGGCCGCCTGGGAGTCTCGCCCCTGTCTCGTCCTCTCCTCGGGATTCTACGACTGGAAACCCGTCGAGCGCGGTCCGAAACAGCCCTACCGGTTCCACCGAGAGAACGAGGTGGCCTTCGCTATGGCCGGCCTGTGGGAGCGACGCGAGACCAGCGCCGGGACTCTCGATACGGTCACGGTCCTCACGACCGAGCCGAACGACGTGGTAGAACCCATCCACCACCGGATGCCCGTGATCCTGCCCCGCGACGAGGAGGCGACCTGGCTGACCGCGGGGCCCGACGAGCGCGAGTCCCTGTGCCGGCCATACCCCGGCGACGACCTCGACGCGTATCCCATCTCGACGGCCGTCAACGACCCCAGCAACGACTCGCCGTCGATCATCGAACCCGACGAGTCCGAACAGTCGGGACTGGGCGAGTTTGCCTGACTGAGTGGTTCTTCAACCGTGGACTCGTGAGTCCCCCATCTACTGCTTTACCTATTTGTTACTGGACATTTCTCATGGTGCGTGCAAGATGTAGAGCGTGTGTTGCGCAGTGAGAAACACGTCGAAAGCGACATTCAGTAGTCTAAACAACCACGAATATGTCGAAGCTGTCTCTGATAAGTATAATACTGGGGGTTGTGCTGCTCGGAGTTGCTGGATACATGGCATACTCTCAGCAACAAAGCCTCTCGTCCGGGGTGCAGATTGAAGCCACGGTAGAGAGCAAAGAAGTCACCATGGACTCCTCAAAAAGGGGGGACAGGTACACCCCCCACGTCACTTACAGCTACACGTACAACGGAACCCAATACAGTTCCGACAACATCAGACCGGGAATCGGAACAAAAGCGTCCGACACAAGGACTGCCGCGGAAGACAGAATTGACCAGTATAATGTCGGTGAGACAACCACGGCCTATGTCGTGCAAGGCTCGCCCTCAAAATCGTATCTCGAAAGAGAGAGTAGCCCTCTACCACTTATATTCGGCATCTTAGGCCTATTCCTGGTCGGAAGACCAGTCTACAAATCCGTCGCTTCTCAATTTTGAACCGCTCCGTTAGGGTGATGTCCGTCCGCTGGGTCGCTGAATCACATCACTCCGCCCGAATAACTGGATCGGCGCCAGCGGGCGTGTGGGCCGACGCGCCTCGGCCCGCCTCGAGCCGTGTCGACCGGCCGGTCGTTGAGGCCGTTCACGACCCGTCCGTGGTCCACGGTCCGAAGCCGACCGTCCGGCCGGTAACGTGCACCGCAAACCTATCGTAGCGGAAGCTCGTTGGTATATGACGGGTGATGCTGTTCCCTCAGTTTCGATTTGTTGTCATATCTCTGCTGGGCGCGGTCCTGTCGCTGCTGGTCGTGATTCCAGCCCTCCGAAACCGCGACAAACCGGGAGCGACCGGCCTGCTCATGGTCGCACCTGGTGCGAGTCTGTTTTCGCTCGGGCTCACCCTCTTCGCGACTCCGCTTCCGGATTGGGCCGTATACGCTGCGAACAACGTGGTCGTGGCCTCGGGAGTCCTACTCGGGTTCGGGTGGCTCGTCACCGTCGGCGAGCATACGGAGACCATCGTCCCGGATCGACGAGTGTTCGCCGCGGGGGGAAGCTATTTTACGATTGTACAGACCCTCGCGCTCACCGACCCACTCCACCATCTGTTCTTTTCGCCGATCTACCTTCGGCAGTCGGAACCGCTGCTCGTACTCCCGCTCCCGCTGAACATCGTCCACATCCTCTGTATGTATGGGCTCATCTTGGCCGCCTGTGGATTACTGTTCTCTGATGTTCTCGAGACCACCGACGCGCGTCGGACGCAGAGCGGCCTACTCCTGGCCTGTATCGTGCCGCCGCTCGCGCTGAACGTACTGGACCTGCTCGGCATCACCTCGCTCAACTGGACAGCGCTGGGGTTCGTCGTGATGACACTGGGCATCGGCTGGGCGGTGCTCAGAGCCGACTTCCTCGACCTCGTCCCGGTCAGCCGTGGCCGCGCCTTGCGGAGCATGAGCGACCCGGTTGTAGCGATCGACACCGAGGGGCGGGTGATCGACGCGAACCCCGCTGCACGGGACCTCTCGGATGTCGACTCGGGCTACCAGAACGTGACCGTCGGGTCGTTCTTCCAACCGTTCCCGGACCTCGTCGAACGGCTCAAAACCGGCACCGAGGGGACGATCGCGGTGACCCACGGGGGACGCAAGCGCGACTTCAGCCTCATCGTCTCCGAAATCAACGGCCGAGGTGACAGCCCCCTTGCTCGTGTCATCGTGTTTCGAGAGGTCACGCAGTTGAAACAACGCGAGCGTGAGCTCGACCTGCTGAGTCAGGTCCAGTCACGGGTTCTCCGCCACAACATCCGCAACGAACTCGATGTCATCAAAGCACAGAACGAGCAGTTGCTGGTCGAACTCGAAGGGCGACGCGCAGAACTGGCGGAAACCACCATTTCGAGCGCCGACAGACTTCTCTCAATCAGCTCGAAGACCCGCGTCGCCGAGCAGCTCATCGAGAGCGACGAGAACCCGACAATGATCGACCTCGCCGCGACGGTCGAGCAGCTGCTCGAGACGCACCGGGAGACGTATCCGGAAGTCGCGTTCAGCGACCGGCTGCCCAATTCGTGTCCCGTCGAGACACTCCCGTCGATAAGGCTAGCACTGGACAACCTCGTAGAGAACGCTGCAGAGCACAACACCGCCGCGGACCCCGCGGTAGAGGTGGTACTTACGGAGACCGACGACGAGGTCGCGGTGAGCATCACCGATAACGGCCCGGGAATACCGGAACAGGAGCTGGCCGTTCGGGACCGGGGAAGGGAAACATCGTTGGAGCACGGGATCGGTGTGGGCTTGTGGGTCGTCGACTTGGTGATCGAGCGTTCTGGGGCCTCATTGAGCTTCGAGAGCGACACCGGGGGGACGACGGCTACGATCCGCATACCACGCCAATGACGTCCTTCCCGCAGTGAACGGGGGGATTCTCTCGCTGGATCAACCGGCAGCGTATACGATGTCCGTGGGTTGTTCGGACTCGACTCTGGCTCCGATAGGGCGCGAACCAAACAGCGGTTCGGTGACGTGGTCGGTATCGAATCGTCATCGACTGGAGGCGACCGTCACACGGTGCCCTTGGCTGCTTCAGCCGGTGGCGACGACGGCAGCTTCGATGAGATTACGTTCGGTCATCGTCGCGGATGTTTCCGACGGGCCGACCTGCGGGTCGGTCGGTTCAGCCGACCGGCCGGTGCGTGCGCGTTAGCCCTAATATCAACGACCGCAGAAACTGTGCAATGTGGGGGTAGTCTTCACTCTACAGAGAGGTCATCATCTTATAAAAGAAGAACTGGTGTTGAGTCGGCGCGTCTGCTCATTCAGTAACACATCAAACTCCCCGCCGCTGACCACAGGTCTGATTGCCGCCCCTGGGTCGTCGCCCTCGGTATTCGCGAGTTCGACTGGCAACGTGAGACTCGCGCCGGTCGCCGGCGCCTCTGCACGAACGCGATACTGGCAGGCACCGTCCCAAACCCCGTAGACCGAGTATACGGGGCAGGAGTCGGTGACGCGCGGCTCTCCGCCGTGGCTGGGCAACCGCCGGGCTCGCGCCCGATATGCGCCGTGTATCTTGCACGCGAGTCCTGACAACACTTGGATAGACAGACCGTGGGGGCACTGTCTAGTTGAGTGAGTTTGAGAAGCGAGGAGGCTGTAGCGAGAAGTGCCTATGCAACTCGCAGACCTCCTCAGCGAGACGTTGGAAGAGGACAGTCAAGACGTTTGGGAGAACGAGCGCAC
>NZ_JALJCL010000015.1 GCF_023698535.1 Halorientalis regularis | reverse complement strand
CGACGGCTCGATCAGTCTCTTGGAAACCGTCTCTTCGACACATTAGATGAACTTCGTGAGGCTGCACTCATTGCGCTTGATGACATCGAGCCTCCGAATATCTTCACGTACTTATGTCCTTGAGTATGAGGACTCGGCTTTTTTCGCCCACGTTTTTGCCGCGAGTGGTTCGCCGAAGGCGGACCCGAGCGGAAAAAAGGTGGAGTGGACTCGCTGGGTGGTAGACTGCGCACGTGCGCGCAGACCCTCCCCGATATCGTTGTTCCTAAGCATTGTTACAGGTCTTCGAGCTGGTTTTTGCGGACTTCCATCTTCTCGCGAGCGGTGCGAACGTCGTAGTGTTCGTACAGGACATCCAGCGAGACGTTCATGCGCTCGCTGGCGATCTCCGGCGACACCTCCTCATTGAGGTGGTGCGTAATCGCGCCCCGGCGTATCGCGTGCGGGGAGCGTGCCGACGGGCACTTCGACGGGTAGCCCTTCCCCGTCGCCTCACAATCCTCCGGGTCGCGGTCGTGGGGACACTCGCCGTAGTGGCACGGTTGGGTCAGCCGGTTGATCCACTTGTAGATCGTGTCCCCCGTCGGCCGGCCGTTCTGGGTCGCGAGCAACGGTCGCCGGCCGTACTCGTCGGTCTTGTCGAGCCGGTTCGCTTCGACGTACTCCTCGACGATGCCGTACCACTCCGGCCCGAGGTAGATCCAGCGCTCGCCGTCGGGACCGTTCTTGAGCTTCGTGCCCGTGTCCGGGCGATGTTCCACCACGAGCGCGTGGTCGTCCGGGCGCATATCGTCGACATCGAGCGAGCGAATCGCGCCCCGGCGCATCCCCGTCTGCCAGGCCAGGACCATGAGCGCGTGGTCCCGGCTGGCGTAGTCGTAGCGGTTGAGGTGAGCCAGGATCGTCTCGGCACGGTCGGCCGTGAGATGCACGTCGCGGGATGCCGTCCCGTCGGGCAGCTCCGGCGCGTGAACCTTCTCGGCGAGCCCGTCCGGGACCGCCTCGATGTCCGACCAGAACCGGAGCGCCACGCGAATCGTACTGAGTTGCTTCTGTAGCGTGACGGCCTTCACGTCCTCCCGTCGCCAGGCGACGAAGTCGGCGAGTAGCCGGCCAGTGAGGTTGTTCAGGTTCTCGATCTCGCGTTCCTCACACCACTCCTCGAAGAACCGAAGTCGGGTCTTCGCGTTGCGATAGGAACTCTCCCGGATACTCGGCTTCCGGTGCCGGAGGAACCGTTCGATGCCCTCCCCGGGTTCTAGGGGTTGTAGGTCCTCCTCGCTCATGCGTCAGTGACGAGAGGCTGGTTATCGGGATCGGCTCGGACCTTCGACACGCCCACACCACAACCGCACTGCGGGCACCCCGTCTTCTGCTTCCGAATCGCGTCCGCTTTCGACCGGAATCGATCCGAATAACCACACTCCGGACACCGCACCCGGTTGCGGGTGGTAGGGCCAGCTGGTCGCTCATCGGACTCGTCGTGATCCGGCACCGGGCACGAGCCCGCCGGGTGCTGACAAGCCGATCCGTCCCGACACTCCGCGCCACAGATGCCGCGCGTCTCGGAACTCATCTGCCACCTCCGGCCGTCTCGCGCACCATGTACGCACAGAGCCGACACGTCGGCGCTTCCAGAACGGCACAGTAGCCGTCAGCCTCGGCACCGCACCCGAGGCATCGGCCACCGTCACGATTATTCGACAGCGGTTCCTCTCCGTTCGAACGGGGCATCAGTCCCGTAGTGGTTGTTTCGCTCATGGTTGCGCAGCGAAGCCACCGTTAGGGGCCGTGGTTCCAGCACGGCCCCGGCATCACGAACCGAGGAGAGTCATCAACAACCTACGTCGGTAGCTTCGTACTCACACCAAATGGTCGATTGTGCATAAATGCACTGCTTGACATTATTAGCGATTTTGGGTATATAATAGCCATACCGACGGGATAATCATATATCGGACTCATACTTTCGGTATGAGACAATCCGGGTCATGGATGACAATTTGGGACGACCGGATACTTGAGATAATCCGGGCCGATGACGACAAAATCGGGAAGGTCGCGAATCTCAAGGATTCGGACAATATCCACGTCGGAAGAACCCAGATTGGCCGTAGATGTAGAAAGCTCGCGGAATATGGCCTACTTCGTAAGATCGGCGACGGAGTCTACGTAATCACTGACGAAGGGGAAGCATATCTGGAAGGAAAGTACGACGCCGAAAAGGAGCGCTACATCAACGGTGGCGGTAGTTCGAGCGACAAAGAAGAGTCGGGCGGTGCCGCCTCCGACCCCAGCATTAACGGGTGACACATGAGTTCGACTCGCTCGCCCGCCCCCTGGATGGTCCCCCTCGATGAACGAATCCTCGAAATACTCCGGTCGGAAGGCTGGTCCGCTCCCGACTACATCACCCGGAAAGTCTCGCTGTTCGCTTCCATCGGCCGCGTTCGCGAGCGCTGCCGAATGCTCGCCAAAGTCGAAATGATCGAACCCTTCACCAAACAACTCGTCCACTACGAGATTGCCAGCCGCGGCATTCAGTATCTCGACGGCCAGCTCGATGCCGGGACCCTTCAAAAGCCCTCTCCCTCGCCGCAGGTACTTCCTCGGTGGTAGTCAATCCCCTGTTACCCTTCGCACTCGGTCAAGTGCTTCGCGAGTCGGTTACTGGGACCCGACCAGTCCTCACACCGAGGACACTCAGTTTCTGTGATTTCACCGTGGCTAAATGGGCTGTCCTCTCCCTCTTCGGGCAGTAGCTCACGAGCGGCATCACCGAACTCGTCCGAGACAGACCCAGCCGTCCGCACAATGATCCGACGTGGCGTATCCTCCAATTGGGACTCGTTGGCTTTCAGCCACCGCGCCACTACTGCCGCAGGGTCGTGGTCTTCGAAGAGATAATACACCTGCGTCGACTGCCGGCCAAACGCGCCCGTATGTGGATCGAACGTCGTCACACCCTCCATCTTGTTGTGTGTCGTGATCTGACTGCCTGGCAGTTCTTCGAGTGTCGCCGGCCCATGCTCTTGTAGATACTCAACGTTGGGTTGCGTGCGCTCCATAAAAAGAAATTCTCGAGGAATTAGGCGTCGGGACCAGTCTCTTCGGAGAGCGTGGCCGACGTGTCGCCTTCAGACGGTTCCCAGACGAGCGACAGTTCGAAGTCGCTGGAGACTAACGCAGCAGCGGAATTGCCGCCAACAACTGCACTCCGCTCTCCCATTGAGCCAGTCGCATTTTCTTCTGGCCACTGCTGGTTGTTTGACGTGAATTGGATAGTGTCTGCATCATCATTTACTTCGGCACTGACCGAGCTATCCGTTTCATCTATCAATCCATCTCCACGTACATACAGCTCCTTCGCAGGAATGGAGTCACCGCCGTCGTGGGAGATCGTTGCAAGGCCATCCAGAGAATCGCTATCTACCGCTGTTTGACCTGCACCCGCCTCGTATTCCCATGAGAACGAGGCCGTGGGTGTTGACTGTTGGCTCCCTCCAAGTCCGAGGACGAACGATGCAATGACAGCGGCCAAGATCACCGTGATCGCGACCATCAGGATCACGCCGATGACCGGACTGACCGCGTCGTCTTCCTGTAGCAATTTCTTGATTTGCATGGTTGTAACACCACACCTTCAGCGCGGACGCAACGCTCAAGCGGGTAGGGAGTCGTATCCCCTAGTGGCCAGGTGGGGTCTGAGGCCCCAGGCCTTCCCTCCTTGTCCGCACTGCCAGGTGTTAGAATGATCGTGATGTTCTGTTTGCTTAAATGTTCGGGGTATTCTAGCAACATGTAAGACGGCGTTTCAGACAGGTTTAGCGGGCCATTACATAGCAGTAGAGAGTCTATATCGTCTCAAAGTGGTCGTACTTCCGTTCTGTCGTCAGTATCGTCGCATGGCGAAGCCGATTCCGGACATCGTAGAGACTGTTCCCCTCATCGTCTCGAAGCATCCGCCACGCGACCGAGTGCCGGAGCGTGTGGGCGCTCACGTCCGCCGGCACACCACGCCCCCGGTAGGCGTAGGGTTCAACGCCCGCGCGTTCTGCCAGCCGCTTGACCACGTCGTTGATGCCTTTCCCAGTCATCCGGTCGGCCTTCCGTGAGGGGAACAGCGCCGGACTGCTGTCGTCGCGAGCCGAGAGGTACGCCCGGAGTGTCCGGACCGTCCGAAGGTCGCCACTCTGGTCCAGCTCGAAGGTCGCCACACTCGGACTGTTGTCGTTGGGGTAGTCCTTCTGAATCTCGGCGGGAATCCGCAACTCCCCGGCGTCGAGATCGAGCATCGCCCGGTCGACCGCCGCCAGCTCCGACCGGCGAAGCCCGGTATCGTAGAGAACCGTGACTATCGCGTCGTCGCGGGGACCGTGCCGACCTTCGTAGGCGGAGTCCCGCATGGCTTCGACCTGGCCGGGCTTGAGCCACCGAATGTTCGAGTTCGTATCTCGGCCGGTTGACTGGGTAGTGCCCATATAAAGAGACACGTGTTCGAACTCCTAGAATGTTTGGTTCCGTTAGTAGAATCGAACATTCAATAGCGGCCTGCTATCTACCGAAATCGACGTTTCACTTTCACCCTATTCCCGTATCTTAAATCTAGAATATTCCTCGGTCAGTCTGTCGCCTCTCCGGCGACGTTCTGACCAATGGAAGGCAAATTCGACATTCCGGATTCGGTACTCAGTCCGTTCTTCGTGCTTTTCAGCGCGGTGTCACTCGGACTGATCGGGTTCACGCCACTCGGGTTCGACCTCGCAAGTACAGCCCTCTCATTCAGCGCGGACGGCTACGCGACCGAGATCAGCTATGCGGGCATCCTCTCGCTTCTGATCTTGCTGGTCGCCTACGCCACTAACCGCGGCGACAAGAGCGGTCCCCAGCCGCTTCAGCTGTGGCTCGTCGTCACCACCTTCGCGCTCGTCATCGTCCCACCCTTCGCACCGTTGTTGAACGCATTCCTCGGCGAAACGATCCCCGGCATCATCGCGATCGTCATCCAGGCCGGCGGCTACTACAGCCTTTCCTACATGGGGTGACCAGATGCGGGAATCAATCAGACGCGCGCTCGCCGGGCTGCTCGCGGTCCTGCTCGTCTCGACGGCGGTCGCGCCAGTCGGGACGGCATCCGCTCAGATGTTCGAAGAGCCGAGAGACTGTGGTGCCGTGGACAAGTACATCGTGGCGGTCACATGGAGCCTCGGGTCAGGATTCACAGACTGCAAGTTCGGGGAGCCCGACGTAGACCCAGCTGAGGGCGTCGAAGCCCAACAGGTCCACACCGAGCTATATTCTGCCGCTCTCACGGCAACCGAGGCCGAGCAGGCCCGCAACCTCACGTATAGCAACTACTTCGAGGACACGCGGACGATTAGTAGGATCGAAGGCAAGAACGCGGTTGTCCGCGCCCTGTCGAACGGCTCCACCGAGTCGCAGACGAGATTTGCCGCAGATCAGGCGATAGAAGACTACTATAGCCAAAAACAGGTAAATTACGCGCGCCAACTTGGCCCGACGATGCGGACCGTCGAACGCATCTACAATTCCGCGGCGTCTGAGTCTGGTCTTAGCGCCGATCAGGTGGTACGAAGCGAACGCGCGACCGGCACCAACAAATACCGTGAGTGGCTCAAGACCGAAAACCGTTCTATCACCCTCATCAACGGGTCTACGGCGGATATTCCCGTAATCAACGCCAGTGACGGATTCGGCGGAATCATCATCGGCCCGCACAAGACCTACACTGATGATAACTACATCAACACGCTGGTCTACTCCCCGGACGCCACCCAATACCACCCGATCCAAGAGGAAAACACCACCCGACTCCTGAACTCCGGAGACATGGAGTCTACGTGGCAGAAAATCAAGGATCAGGCTAACTCGGAGAAGACCCACATGGATACGTTCGTCAATCAGACGTATCCGAAGTGGGAGGCCGGTATGATTGATTCGGAAGACCTCGTGGACCCGTACCTCGGCGCTCGGGAGATGGACCCCACGGCGAACGGCTCGACGTGGGCGACCCGCTCCCTCACGGCGCTCGGTATCTCGCCACCGGCCAACGTCTCGAACCTCGAACGTATGGAGGTTCGCGACGAGACGACGGGAGCGGTCTACAACGGCACGCTCATGGCGCAAGCCGACCCGGCGAACGCGAGCGGCTACGCGGTCGGATCGACCTACAACACGTCCAATATCAACGGCGACGTGTTCATGGCGACCAACGAGGGGCCGCGCTCCCTCGACGGTCGGTTTACCATCCTCTCCGCGGACCGGATCGACGGCGGGAGCTACGAGGACGGCGAGCAAATCACCTACGACAGACCGGACTACTCGACAACGAACCTCTCGAAGTTCAAGCAGATGCACGAGGACGTGATGGCCTTGAGGGCAGACCTCGAAGCCCGGGAGCAACGCATTGAGGAGAACGCGAAGAGTGGTACTGGGGGCCTCTTTGGCCCCCTCAGGGACTCACTGCCGTTCGGAGGCGGGGGCCTCGTGGTAGCACTCGGCGCTATCGTCGTTCTCGGACTCGTCACCCGCAACTGACGAAACCACTCTTTTCAGACCTATGAGATTCAGAGACATGGCAACCGGGTTGCTGTTCGCAGTCGTGGTCATCGGCGCGACCGGCGCGCTGCTGATGGCCGGGACCGCGACGGCAGCCGGGCAGACGACAGCACAGAACGCGACCAACCAGACCGGCGGCGAAGTCATCACCGACGGGCTGACGCTCGTCAACACAAGCTACGAGCCCGCGGAAGACGGCGGGAACGGCACCCTTTCGCTCACCTTCCAGGCCGACGGCCCGCAGGCGGTCACCCTCTACGATGCGGGCGCGTTTCGGAACGGCGGCCAGCTGCCCTCGAAGACGAAAGTCATCGAGGGCCGTCACACTATGGAGATGCCGGTCACCCGGCAGGGGCAGTTTGTCGGGGTGACCGTCGTCACCGCCAACACCCGCTACGCGGTCCCCCACCGAATCGGGGAGTCCGACAGCCACCTGTTCCGTGGTGATCCGACGTGGGCGGACACGCAAATCGCCGGCCTCTCCGGGTTCGTGGGTGGCCTGCTGGTCATCACCGGCACCGCGGTCTATCGCGTCCGCTCGGAGAAAGGGGAGGTGACGCGCGTCCTATGAACCGACGAGAAGCCGCCGTCGAACTCTTGACGGCCTACCGCTGGTGGATCGGCAGCGCGACCGTCGTCGCCGTCGGGCTGGCCGTGTGGTTCGGCCTGCCGGAGATTCCGGAGATTCCCCGCGGCCCGCGCCTGTTCGCCGTGGGCGCGCTCGCGGCAATCGCGCTCGGCTACGCGCCTGCGATGAAGATCGTCGAATACCTCTACTCACCGGAGGGGACCTATCTCGTCGACATCGACGCGCGAGACAACGGCTTCGCGCTGTATCACCTCTCTCCGGAGAAGTGGGAACACCTCGAAGTCGAGACGGGTGAACTCTACCGGCTCAAGACCAGCGCGGACGCCTACGCCTGCCGCCAGTACTGGCCGGATTACGACGTGTGCATGGGCACCTGGCGCGGCTCGGCGTCAGACCTGGAACTGCTCGAAGAACGCGAGCGCATCGACGAGATTCGCGAGACCCTGGAACAGCAGGCACAGGAAGGGCTCACCATGCGGATGAAGGTCGGCAGTATCGTCAGAACCGCGGTCCGGGATATCGTGAACGACCTCGTCAGTCAGTACGAGGGCACGGCGATCCACCGCGGCGAGCGTGTTGAAGACGCCGTCGACGAAGCCATGCGAGACCACAACCTCCGAGAAGACGAAGAGCGCGAGCGAGACGAACAGCGACAGACTGAGCATCAAGACGGAGCTGAGTTCGGACCCGACCCGAAACCCGGCGAGAACCCGAACGCGGGCCAGCAACCGGCCGCGACAGACGGAGGTGAGCCGACGTGAGTCCCATGATTGGCTCGCGGTCGAAGTGCGACCGCTGTCGGGACCTCTCGCGTCTCGGCACGGTCGAACGGGTGCGACTCCTCGATGGCCCGGACGGCGAACGCCTCTGTCCGAAACACCACCGCCTGGCCTGGGACGAGTTGAAAGGTGAGACCGATGAGTGACCGGAGTAGCGCGAGCGAACAGGTCACCTACTCGGCCGCGCAGCTGCGCGGGGACGTGCTCGAGGGCACGGTCGAAGAATCGCACCCGCACGCGGGCCTGGTCCCGAACGCGGACGCCCGCGAACTCTTGAACACGCTGGCGACCGCGTTCGACCCGGACGCCCACGCGGGACTCGACAGCGTCGAAGAGTCCGAACTGTATCAAACCGTTCTCCGGAACGAAGGCACGGACACGCTCACGGAAGCCGTCGAAGCCGGGAACGTCTCCCAGATGCAGTACGCCGTGGGCATGGTCAACCACGAGAAAGACGCCGAGAGCGGCAGCTACCGCCGCTGGTTGCACTCCACACTCGTCTCGGAAGCCTCGGTCCTGTTCGTCACCGGCGGGATGGGTGCGGGGAAGACAGATTGGGCCTTCTCCGGGGCCGACGAGTGGCACATGGTCACCCGCGGCCGCATCGTCACGAATCACGAGAAAGCGGCAGATAGGAATGAGAACGTCGAATACGTCGACACCTACAAACAGGTTGAGACGCTGTTCAAGGAGTCGACCGACGACTTCTATCTCTTGATCGACGAGACCGGCCAGGGACTGACCGGTGTCGGTGGCGACCAACAGAAAGCGCAGGCGCTCGCGCGGTTGCTCAAGCTCGTGCGTAAGGGAGACGCGCCCGCAGGCACGAAGCGGTGTATCTGCTTCATCGGGCAGACTGTGACCGACCTCTCGCGGGATCTTCGCCGGCTCGTCGCGCAGACGGGTGCGTTCGTTCACAAGCCCGCGAAGAAGCGTCTCGAAGTCTACGGGGACGAACTCGTGGATGCCACTGAGATTCAGCAGGCAAAGCCACAGACGACGTTCAACGGCATCAAGAAGAGTCGGCTACGGTTCTCCACCACCGAAGAGCCTGTCTTCGACATGAGCGGCGCTGTTGAAGAAAGTGAGACCGACACAGACGAAAGATTCTCTGAAAGGCAAATATCAATCCGAGATGCGGTTAGGGGAGTTGCCATTCACGACAAGAGCTATCGAGAGATCGCCAATCCGGAAGAGGGCAACTTCCCCTATCGGAAAGATTGGGTTGGTGACCGATTCCGCGAGTGGCGCGATCAAGGTATGCACGCTGAAATCGCAGGCATCGAGCCGTCAGACTTCGATTCCGACACCCTGGATCGGTAGCCGACAGGTTCGCCGACGCTTCTTTTCTGAGAATCGCCAGACAGCGCGCCAGTCGGGACTGTCGTCTGTCGGCAGGCGAGTATACTTCTATATTATATGCGTGCATATGCGCGCTTCTCCGACGAACGGGGGTGACCGGGACCGGGGAAGGGTGGGGTCCGAGACGAAACGAGCCGGGAAAAGAGCGAAGATCGCCTACTCGAAGCGGTCGGGGTGGGTGACCCGCCAGGCGGCGTAGGATCCGAGACCACCGACGAACACCGACATGAACGGAAGCCACGTCGGGGCCGGCTGGTAGGCGATGTGTTTCTCAGGCCCGTACTCGGACGCCTGCATGGGCACGTCGAGCGCTTCCGCGGGCACGCTCCACACGCCCACCCACACGCCCACGATAAACACGAGCGCCCCCACAAGCGCCAGCACGGCCGCGCTCCAGCGCGTCAGTCCGAACCGCCACTCGTCGTTACTCATCTGCCTCACCTCGGCAGTCGAAGCACGTCTCGGTGTTCCCGGCGAGCATCCGGTTGCACCCGTCGCCGGTACACTCGGTTTCTTCGCCGGCCAGCGCGACCGGCTCACCGGAGCCGTCGGCCGCGGTCTCCCGGTCGGCGTCCGCGGGACTCTCGTCACCACACCGGAGACACGTGCCCGTCGAATCGCGCAGGTGCGTGTGTACGCACTCACTCGTTTCGGGTGATTCCCAGTCTGACGCTGGCCGACTCGTCGATCCTACTTCGGGCCGGGGCTCGCGGTAGACTTTGAGCGCCGTCTTTCCACCGGCCAGCCGCACGTAGCCCGCGTCGATCAACGGCCGGATGACCACCCGCACGACCGAGTCCGTGGCGATCTGCAACCGCTGGGCCAGCTGGGACTCGGCCACGTCCTTCGAGAGTTCCCCAGCAGCGCGCCCGCGCGTCTCGAAGGACTCGGCGAGTAGCACATCGAGTCCCTGGCGCTGGGTGTCGGTCAGCCCCACGTCGACCGTCGCCGCCTCTTCGTCGGCCACCCGCGCCCGGAGGGCTTCGCGGACCGCCTCGCTCTTGCTGTCGGCCTCCGTGAGATAGTCTTCGAGGTCGGGGTCGTCGATACGGATCGTGTGCCGGCTCATCGCGAACCGCCCCCGTTGCGCTCGCGTGCGTACGCGCCCCCTCGTGCGCGTCCCCCTATTTTCCCCGCGCCGGAGCGCACGGGGGGGCCACCGATATGACGACGGGAGGGGGGCAGTATGACACGAGTCGATAGCCCAGCCCCAGCGCCTCTTCCGTCCGATTCTCCGGTTTGCGCCTGTATGACTCGGCTTCCTGTCATATGAAACGGCAGAGTTCCACCTGATGCACTCGAAACGGAGGTCATGCCTGACCACCGCCTTCAACCGTCGTCACGCGGGTCTCCGCTCCGCATTCCGGGCACTCGTCGCGTTTCCCCACGAATACGGGAGTACATCCGCCTTTGCAGAGCGAGACCGGCAGGCCTTCGACGGTCTCGCGGACGATCTCGTGAAGCCGCGGATGCAGGCTGAAGTACCTCCTGGCGTACTTCTGGAGCCGTTTGTTCTCCTTTCGGAGCGCCTTGTTTTGTGCTTCGAGCAAAGAACGGGGGCGATTAGACACGGTCACCACCCCCGCGTCGACGAAGTCCACCGTCGGCCACCGGCTGCTGTTCCTCGGGCTCGGCGAAGTGGTCCGCCGTCGCCTGCCCGACGGCTTCAACGTCGAAGATCCGGACGGGCTGGCCCTTGTCGTCGACGAGATTCCCGAAGTCGGCCCGTCTAATCGCGCACAGGTGCGCGCACGGCCCGTCGTGGTAGGCGAATCCGGGACAGTCGTCGCCGTCGGGATGCACCGCACAGTCGCCGAGATACGCGCCGTGGTCCCGGTGCAACCGCACGCGGTGGGTGTCTTCGCTGTCTCGGAAGGTGACCAGCCACTGGTCCCACGCGATCCGCTCGACGAGAACGGGTTCGGAACACGCGCGCTCCCAGCTGCCAGTCGCCTGGTCGCGCTCGCGCTCGAAGTCGAGCGGATTCAACGGACATCACCCCCGGTACACTCGGGACAGACGCGACGGGGAAGCCCGCCCGGACTCGTCTCGGTTGTCAGTTTCGTGCCACAATCCGGGCAGAACCGACTCACGGCAAACACCCCCGATTTTCCTTCGCGAGACTGCCGGACGGCAGCGGGGTGCAATACAGACCGTAGTCCACTCGTTCAGAACGGTGGTTTGTACGGTCGATACGGTCGGCGAAACTATCCGCGACAGCCGCTATACCGGCGGCTATCTGGATAGTTCGCGAAGAGTCAGAATTTTGATGGACTCGCTGGGATTTGAACCCAGGGCCTCTTCCTTGCGAAGGAAGCGATCTACCGCTGATCTACGAGCCCGCAGTCGTGGGTTGCGCGGCGACGCCATTATACGTTCTGGTCCTCGAAAGCGCGAGAGCCTCGCGCGTGAGACGGTGGCCGGTCCACCGGAACGAACGCGGACGATCCGGTTCGTCAGTCCTCGAGGACGATCTCGATGGAGACGTCGTTGGGCACCTGAATCCGCATCAGCTGCCGCAGTGCGCGTTCGTCGGCGTCGATGTCGATCAGCCGCTTGTGGACGCGCATCTCCCAGTGCTCCCACGTGGCCGTCCCCTCACCATCGGGGGACTTCCGGGCGGGAACTTCCAGCGTCTTGGTCGGGAGCGGCACCGGGCCGCTGAGCTTGACGCCCGTCTTCGAGGCAATTTCACGGACGTCGTCGCAGATGTCGTCCAGATCCTCGGGACTCGTGCCTGCGAGCCTGACGCGAGCCTGCTGCATGCGTTAGGGCTCCTGGACGTTCAGGACCTTGCCCGCCGCAATGGTCTGACCCATGTCACGGATGGCGAAGGAGCCGAGTTCTTCGATCTCGGAGGACGGCTCGATGCTGAGGGGCTTCTGTGGACGGACGGTGACGACCGCCGCGTCGCCCGACTGGATGAAGTCCGGTTCTTCTTCGGCCGTCTCGCCGGTCGAGGGGTCGATCTTCTTGTCGATGGACTCGATGGTACAGGCGACCTGTGCCGTGTGAGCGTGGAAGACCGGGGTGTAGCCCGCGGTGATGACGCTCGGGTGCTGCATCACGACGATCTGGGCCTGGAAGGTCTCGGCGACGCTTGGCGGGTCGTCGGCGGGACCACAGACGTCGCCACGGCGGATGTCGTCCTTACCGATGCCGCGGACGTTGAACCCGACGTTGTCACCGGGTTCGGCCTTGGGCACTTCCTCGTGGTGCATCTCGATGGTCTTGACCTCGCCGCTCACGTCGGAGGGCTGGAAGCTGACGTTGTCGCCCGTGTTCAGCGTGCCAGTCTCGACGCGGCCGACCGGGACGGTACCGATCCCGGAGATCGTGTAGACGTCCTGGATCGGGAGCCGGAGGTCGGCGTCCGTCGGCGGCGAGGGCGCAGGCAGGTCGTTGAGTGACTCGAGCAGGTTCGGGCCGTCGTACCACGGCGTGTTCTCGGAGTCTTCGGCGACGTTGTCGCCCTCGAACGCCGAGATCGGGATGAACTTCGCGTCGTCGGGGTTGAACTGGACCTGCTTGAGCAGCTCCGTCACCTCGTCGACAGTCTCCCGATAGCGACCTTCCTCGTAGTCGACGAGGTCCATCTTGTTGATGCCGATGATGAGCTCGTCGATGCCCAGGGTGCGGGCCAGGAAGACGTGCTCGCGTGTCTGGGGCTGGACGCCGTCGTCGGCCGCACAGACGAGCACGGCGTTGTCGGCCTGGCTCGCGCCCGTGATCATGTTCTTCACGAAGTCGCGGTGGCCAGGACAGTCGACGATGGTGAAGTCGTACTCGTCGGTACTGAACTCCTGGTGGGCGATGTCGATGGTGACCCCGCGCTCACGCTCTTCGGCGAGGTTGTCCATGACGTAGGCGAACTCGAAGCCGCCCTTGCCTTTCTCTTCTGCTTCTTCCTTGTGCTGTTCGATGACGTGCTCGGGTACGCTCCCCGTCTCGTAGAGGAGGCGTCCGACCAGCGTACTCTTTCCGTGGTCCACGTGGCCGATGATGGCCAGGTTCTGGTGGCGTTCTTCGCTCATTGATTATCTCACGCGCAGAGGCGCTATATCGGACTCTTTTGGTGGAGGCAGTTAAAACGATTTCGATAGATGCCGTTCGCCGTCCCGCCGCCGTCGTGCGATTTGGGAGAGTGTCACACGACGAGGACGGAGATCGGGTGCGTGAGAGCGGGTCAGCGACCGCTCACAGTTCCGGCAGTCGTCCCACGTCCGAGAGGACGGCGGTCGCAGTCTCGGGCCCGCCCGCGCCTCGCCCGCTGAGGTTCAGCCGGCCGGCGTGCTCGGTCTCCAGCTGGACGATGTTGGTCGTCCCGCCGACCGCGAGGTCGCCGTGTTCCGAGACGAGGCGCGGCCCTACGCGCACGCCGTCACCGCTGACTTCGCCGATGAGCCGGACGGTCCGGCCGTCCTCGTGGGCCAACTCCAGCGCGCTCCCGGGCACGTCCGTGATACCCTCGACCTCGGCGTCGTCCAGCCGGTAGGTCCGCTCGCCCTGCGCGAGGACGTTGGCGAGGATCACGCACTTCAGCGCCGCGTCGGTCCCCTCCACGTCGAAGGAGGGGTCGGCCTCGGCGACGCCCATGTCCTGGGCCTCCGCGAGGACGTGTTCGTAGTCCAGCCCCTCGGCGGCCATCCTGGTCAGGACGAAGTTGGCGGTGCCGTTGAGGACGCCGCGCGCGGCGACGATGTTCTCCGGCCCGAAGTCCGCGACCGTCGAGAGCACGGGAATGGCCCCGCCGACGGCCGCCTCGAACCGGACCGCGCCCGCACTCTCGCCTTCCAGTTCGCGGACCTCGTCGTAGCGCTCGGCGACTGGCCCCTTGTTGGCCAGCACGGCGTGGCGGTCCCGCTCCAGTGCCGTCCGGACGTGACCGAATCCGGGCTGGGCGTCGCCGAGCGTCGTCGGCGTCGCCTCCACGAGGGCGTCGTACTCGCCGTCGAGTGCGTCCTCGGGGTCGGCCGTCCCGACCTGGCCGTCCTCGCGTTTGCGCTCCAAGGCGGCGGCCACGTCGATCCCGTCGGCGTCGACCGCGGCGCTCCCCGAGTCCGTCAGTGCAGTCACGGTGTGGCCGTACCCGCCCGCGAGTTCGGCGACCGAGCGACCGACGGCCCCGGCACCGACGATGGCGAGTCTCACGCTTCACCACCTCCCGTGAGCGGCTCGATGACACGGAGGTCCTTCTCGCTCGCGACCGACCGGACCGCCGAGAGGACGCTGTCGGTCTCGCCGCTCTGGGTCGCCAGCCGGAGCCGGGCGCTCGCGCCGTTCTCCGTCCCCTCGGGCGCAGAGAGCGACACGTCGGTCACGGAGGCGTCGGTCCCGTCCTGGATCGCCGACAGCGTATCGGACAGATCCGTCTGGACGAGCTGGCCGACGATTATCACCGTGAGTTCCTCGCTGTACTGTTCGGCACCGGCCTGAATCACGTTGACGCCGGCCTCCCGCAACGCCTCGACGATGTCGTCGAACCGCTCGGGCGTCGCCTCCAGGTCCACCTCGACCGGGATGTGCCCCCGCGGTGTCAGGTTCCCCCGTTCGTGGAAGATCGAGAGCAGGTTCCCCCCGTTGTTGGCGATAGGCCCGAGCGCCCGCAGCAACTCGCCCGGTTCGTCGACGAGTTCCAGCCGGATCGTGTAGGCGTGGACCTCGTCGGCGTGGCCGTCGTTCATGTTCCGGTCACCCCCGCTCCGCACAGTCCGTCGTCTGGTAGATACCGCCGCGACCGGCCTCCGGTCCCGTCACTGGTCATACCACCATCTGACACACGGATCGACATAAGACCCCCCTTTTTCTGCAGGGGAGACGCTCACTCACTCACTCATTCCGTTCGTTCGCATCCAGTGAACTTGCTCGCGCTCCGCGCTCAGTCGACGGTCATGGCAACACTCGCTCGTATATCGCGTCGATCCGCTCGTTCCAGCGCCGTCCCTGCTCGCGGCTCCCGCCCCACGGGTTCCGCGAGAAGTAGTACATACTCGCGAGGATGACGCCGATGGTGACCGGCAAGTTCGGATCCTCGATGACGAGACTCAACGTGAAGTGCGTGAGACCGGCGATCAGCCCGCCGATGAGGATGTCCAGTATCTGGTGGAGCAGCGACATACGACGGTGTAGGGGCCGCTGTGGGGTAAAGTTGGTCAACTGTGGTCGCGGGGCGGTCGCGGGGCTGTGCGGTGCAGTGCGGTAGAGCGGCGAGCATCCAGCATCCGCGCGAGCGCAGCGAGCGCGGTTCACCGGACGCGCGCAAAGCGCGCGTCCGGCAGTTTTTCCCCAAGTTTTTGCGATGGGGGGTTCGCTGCGCGAACCCCCCGACGTAAAAAGTGGGCTAGAAGTAGTCGATCGCTTCCGGCAGCTCCGTCTTCATACCCTTCCGCTCGCGGATCTCGGTGATCTGGTCGGGCTGGAGGTTGTCGGCCATGACCTGGAAGCCGGCGTTCTCGGTGTTCCAGGAGGCACGACCCTCGGTGGCGCTCCGGATGTCCGAGGAGAAACCGATCATCTCCTCGACGGGCGCGACGCCCTCGACGACCATCAGGTCGCCTTCCTGGTACATGTCGTCGACGCGGCCACGACGGCCCTGGATCTCGCCGGAGGCGGCACCCATGTGGTCGTTGGGCACGTCGATCCGGACTTCCTGGATCGGCTCCAGCAGGCGGATCTCGGCGTCGATCAGGGCGTTGTGGACGGCCTCCCGAACGGCGGGGATGACCTGTGCCGGACCGCGGTGGATGGCGTCCTCGTGGAGCCGGGCGTCGTGCAGGCGGATGAGTGCGCCCTGGACGGGCTCGGCGGCCAGCGGCCCGTCGTCGAGGGCCTCCTCTAGGCCCTCGATGACGAGTTCCATCGTCTCGTTGAGGTGCTGGATCCCCTTCGTGTCGTCGATGAGGATGTTGGTGTTGTGGATGTGCTCGACTTCCTGGGCGGTGTCCTTGTCGAGGCCGGCCTCCATCAGGGCTTCACGGCGCTCGAGTTCGGGCATGTCCATCGAGGCGTCGCCGAGCTTGATCGTCTCCACGACGTCTTCCGGGAGCGGTTCGATGGAGATGTAAAAGCGGTTGTGGCGGTTGGGCGAGATGCCCTCGACTTCGCGGGACTGCTGCTGGGGTGCCTCGCGGAAGACGACGATGGGTTCGCCGGTGTGGACCGGGATGCCCTGGTTGCGCTCGATCCGCTGGGTGATGACTTCGAGGTGGAGTTCACCCTGCCCGGAGATCAGGTGTTCGCCGGTGTCCTCGTTGATCTCGATCTGGATCGTCGGGTCTTCCTTCGAGACCTGCTGGAGCGTCTCGATGAGCTTGGGCAGGTCGTCCATGCGCTGGGCCTCGACGGACTTCGTAATGACCGGCTCGGAGATGTGTTCGATGGACTCGAACGGCGTCATCTCCACGCTCGAAACTGTCGAGCCGGCGATGGCGTCCTTGAGGCCGGTGACGGCGGCGATGTTCCCGGCGGGAACCTCGTCGACTTCCTCGCGTTCGCCGCCCATGTAGATGCCGACGCTCTGGATACGGTTGGTGCCCGCAGTCCCGGAGACGTACAGCTCCTGGCCCTTTTCCAGGGTCCCGGAGAAAACACGACCGGCGGCGATCTCCCCGGCGTGGGGGTCGACACCGATGTCGGTGACCATCAGGACGACTTCGCCGTCTTCGTCGACGAGTCGCATCGTCTCGGCGAGTTCGGACTCGTCGTCGCCACGCCAGACGCGCGGAATGCGCATCGGCTGGGCGTCGATGGGGTTGGGGAAGTGCTCACAGACCATGTCGAGGACGACGTCGGCCAGGGGCGTCCGCTCGTGGAGTTCCTGGCGCTTGTCGGCCTGTTCGAGGTCGATAATGTCGCCGAAGTCCATACCGGTGCGCTGCATCGACGGCATGGAGACCCCCCACTTGTAGAGCGCAGAACCGAAGCCGACAGTCCCGTCCTCGACGGAGACGGTCCAGTCGTCGATGTCGTCCATCTCCTCGGTCATGCCGCGGATGAGGTCGTTCACGTCGCGGATGACCGCGGTCAGCCGTTCCTGCATCTCCTGGGGACCCTCCTCGAGTTCCGAGATGAGGCGGTCGACCTTGTTGATAAAGAGGGCGGGCTTGACACCCTCGCGGAGTGCCTGCCGCAGGACCGTCTCGGTCTGGGGCATGGCACCCTCGACGGCGTCCACCACGACCAGCGCGCCGTCGACGGCACGCATCGCGCGGGTCACGTCGCCCCCGAAGTCGACGTGGCCGGGCGTGTCGATGAGGTTGATCAGGTGGTTGGTGTCCTCGTACTCGTGGGTCATCGAGACGTTCGCCGCGTCGATGGTGATCCCACGTTCCTGCTCGTCCTCCTCGGTGTCCATCGCGAGCTGTTCGCCGGCCGTCTCGTCGGAGATCATCCCCGCACCGGCCAGCAGGTTGTCCGTCAGTGTCGTCTTTCCGTGGTCGACGTGCGCGGCGATGGCGATGTTCCGGATGTTCTCCGGCTCGTCCATCAGCCGTTCGCACTCCTGTACGATCTTCTTGCGTCGGCCCATTATACCCAACCGTATCGGAAGCAGGGTCAAAAGTGAAGTGGTTTGCCCCAGCGGCCGAACCCGCCGGAAACTCCCCGCGGAGCGACCGTTCCACCCGAAACCGAGCGGTGTTACGGGGACGGAGACGGCAGGGCCGCGAAACCACCGGCAGGCATCGGACCGCCCGCAAAAGTGATACGCGTCGCTCCCGTACGCCGGGAAGACATGGACGTTCGCGTGCAGGGTACTGGGCCGACGGAGCCGTTTCTCAGCGCACGTGACCTCTTCGAGACCGAGTACGATCTCGACCGCCCGGTCTGGGTCTACGTTCGCGAGGATCCCGACGAACGCACTTGGACGAGCCACGATGCCGAGGGTCACGACCTCTCGATCTCCCGGCAGGCCGCCAGCAGCGCCATGGCCCGCGAACTCGCACTCCACGAGTTCGCGCACATGCACCGCAACGAACAGGCCCACCCCTCCCACACCCAGTCGACCGAGGAAGCGCTCTATCTCGCCCTCTCGGGCCGAAGCGTCGAGCGCCGGAAGCTCACCCACTGCTACCAGATCGCCAACCACATGAAAGACATCTACGCCGACGACCTCACGCTGTCGGTCGCCCCGGCGGACAAACTGGTGGCCTTCCTCGAATCGAGCCTGGCGACGGCCCTGGCCGACCGCCCGGCCGACCCGACGAACTGGACCCGGCTCACCCCGGCGGCCGACCCCGAAATCACCGCCGTCAACGCCGCCTTCGCCCTGGCACTCGTCGAGCGCCACGGCCTCGTCTCCCGCGACCACCGGCTGTACGACCTCGCGCACGCGGCCGCACAGGACGCCCCGGGCATCCGCTTCGAGCGCTTCAAAGACCGGTTCCGCTCGCTCGCCGACGACCCCGGCGAGAGCGAGTACCGCAAGGCCCTCGTCGACGTGACCCGCGAGTACGCCATCGACGAACCGCAGGCAGCCGACTGATCGCCTACCGGTCGTCGCTGGAGTCCCGCTCGTCGGGAGCAGTCCAGGCGAACGCGAGAATACCGCCGAGTCCACCCAGCACCGACCCGACGACGAACCCCCCGAGCGCGCCGAACAGCGACACCGTCGCGACGAGAATCCCCAGCCCACCCAGCACCGACGACAGCGACGGCACGGCGAACACGAGCAGGCCACAGACGACGAGCGACCCACCGAACAGGAGCGCCGACCCGGTAAACGAGCCGGCGGCAAAGAGGAGAAACTCGTCGTAGGCCGCAGGTAGATACGCCGTCAGGAGTCCGGCGACGAGCAACAGTACCCCACCCCAGAACGGTCGCTGACGACGCCACTCGCCGAACGCGACCCAGCGCTCGCGCGCCGCCGCCACCCGATCCTCGTTCATAAACGTGCTGGTAGTGACAGCGTGAAAACAGTTGTCCTAGAATGTCAATTGCCACCCCGCCCACGGTGGGGCGGGGAATCCGTCCCGATTACAGTTTGAACCGGTCGTCGAGATCGCCGGTCTCGATCTCGTCGTCCGTGTCGGCAGTCTCGGCCGTCGACGCGCCGTCGGCCTCGGCGAGATCGAGTCCGAGACCCAGGTCGTCCTCGTTCCCGTCGTCTTCTTCGTCCCCGTCGTCGTCGCTCTCGTCGTCGGTCTGCCAGATGAACTCGGACGTCTTCCCCCAGATGAACCCCGACGTGCCGCCCCAGATGAACTCGGACGTGCCGCCCCAGACGAACTCCGACGCCTCGGCAACCGTCTTCACCTCGATGCCGAACTCGGCCGGCGGCTCCCAGGCGTAACAGAGGACACCGCCGGCGGTTGCGATGATCATCCCGATAAAGAAACCACCGAGTGCCCCGACGAGCGAGAGCGTGGCGAAAGCGATGCCGAACACGCCGAAGATCGACGCGAATTCCGGCTTCGCGAGCGCCGCGAGCCCGCAAAACGCAACGATCGAGGCGAAAAACAGGCCGACGACAGTGAACGCACCGCCGACGAACAGCAACTCGGCGGCGAACTGGATCGGGACCCACCCGATGATCGCGGCCCCCAGCAACAACAGCACACTCCCGAGTATCGGTCGCGGCTGTCGCCAGCGGCGAAACGCACCCCGTGGATCAGCCAGCCAGTCCCGCACCGACGATCCGCCCCCCGACGACGTTACCATGCCAGCGGAACTGCACCCTGGATCCGCTTTTGTCTTTCGACGATGTGTGACGGTGAAAGGATCAGCAGAAGATCCCCAGGAAGCAGTCGTTCACCGTCACCGTCACGGTGTCGGTCGCAGTGGCCCCGTCGTCGTCGGTCACCGTCAGCGTCACCGTCTTCTCGCCGGACTCCGAGAACTGGGTCGTGACCTGCTCACCGGTCGCCTCGACGGTGCCGTCACCGTCGAAGTCCCACTCGTAGGACGCGATCGAGCCGTCCGGATCGCTCGACCCCGAGCCGTCGAACGTGATGTCGGTATCGGGGTCCACGGAGTCGGAGTTAGCCGACGCGCTCGCGGTCGGCGCGTCGTTTTCGTCGACCGTGATGGTGACGCTCGACGTGGCGGTCGCACCGTCGTCGTCGGTCACCGTCAGCGTCGCCGTGTACTCACCGGGTGCGCTGTAGGCGTGGGTCGTGAACGCGCCGGTTCCCGTTCCCCCGTCACCGAAGTCCCACTCGTAGGACGCGATCGAACCGTCCGGATCGCTCGACCCCGACCCGTTGAACGCGAGTGCGACGCCGACCTCGGTCGTACTGCTCTCGACCGACGGGACGGCGGTCGGTGGGTCGTTGTCGGTGACGTTCGTGGTCACGGTGTCGGTCGCGGTGTCACCGTCGTCGGCAGTCACCGTCAGCGTCGCCGTGAACTCACCGCCCGTGTCGTACGTGTGTGTGACCTGCTGGCCCGTCGCGGTCGTCCCGTCGCCGAAGTCCCACTCGTAGGACGTGATCGTGCTGTTACTGGCCGAGGACCCGGAGCCGTCGAAGGTGACGGGCTCGCCGGTTAGCACCTCGCTCGGACTCGCCGAGGCGCTGGCGATCAGCGAGTCGTTGCCCTGCACGGTGATGCTGACCGAGTTCGAGGCCGTCGCACCGTCGTCGTCGGTCACCGTCAGCGTCGCCGCGTAACTGCCCGAGTCGGCGTACGTGTGCGTGACCTGCTGGCCCGTCGCAGTCGTTCCGTCGCCGAAGTCCCACTCGTAGGACGTGATCGACCCGTCCGGATCGCTCGACCCCGACCCGTCGAAAGTGATCGACTGCCCCGGTTCGACCGTCGTCGAAGAGGCGGTCGGACTCGCCATCGGCGGATCGTTGCCTTCGACGACGATCGTCACCGAGTCGATCGCCGTCGTGCCGTTGTTGTCGGTCACCGTCAGCCGCGCCGTGTACGCACCCGGCTCGTCGTAGCTGTGGGTGGCCTGTTGCCCCGTGGCGGACGTGCCATCACCGAACGACCACTCGTAGGACGTGATCGACCCGTCCGGATCGCTCGATCCCGACCCGTTGAACGAGACCGTGTCACCGGTACCGACCGTCGTCGAACTGGCCTCGGCGTCAGCCGTGGGTGCGGTGTTGCCGCTGTCGCCACCCGAACTCGTGTCGGCGCTGCACGGCCCCCACTCGAACGTCCCGTCGTTGTCGACATCGTAGCAGACGAAGAATCGGAGATCAGTAATGGAGATGCGGTCGGCCGCCAGGTAGTGCGCCTGGATCCGGACACCGCTCCGGTCCGTGCCTTCGAGCGTGACCGGCCCGTCCGACCTGATCCGCCAGCGGCCACGCGCATCGGACGCATTCGTATCGTTGGTCACGAAGTCGTTGAATGTCGCCCGCTCTGCGCCGAGCGCGGTCGATTTCACCAGCACGTTCCCGCCGTCGGTCCCACCAGGTGACAGGAATTTTATCCGTACCGTCCCAGACATCGGGAACATCGGGGCCGATCCCAGATCGAGGTCCTTTGTCAACGCGAACTGCTGGATGTCCGTGTTCGAAAGCTGAACCACCGTCTGCGGGAAGTTCTCCTCCGAGTCAGTGTTCCCGACACCGGGATACAACACCAGGTCGTCCGCGGTAATCTCGGACGCCGTGATGTTGAACCCGCCCACGCCGGCCAGCGGTACCGCGTACGCGACGCCAGTCGACATTATCAACAGCCCGATCAGTGCCCATATCGCAACGGCGGTTCCAGCCCCCCGCGCGATGCGTTTCCGGTTGTACATAGTTAACAATCGCTCGTTGTGTGCCGTCCCACGGGCAATCCCCAACCCCCTCGCCCGCTCAGAGGCGCGTTGCCCCAACCAATACGAGATTCCATGCTGAACCTTACCCCGGATATGGACGGGCCTTAATAATAATCCCGACGACGGGCTCCGGTCTCGACGAAACGGCCGAAATCGACGGTCGGCGAGCCCACTTGGTTACTGGTCGCCCTGCCAGCTGAACTGCACGTCCTCGTTGGCACCCGCGTCCGGGCTACCGGTCCCCGTACTGGTGGTCGTGCCCTGGTCCGGGTCGGGGTGACGCCAGGCGACACAGAGGTTACCCCCAGCGATCCCGATGAGCATGCCGACGAACAGCCCACCCAGGGCGCCGATGAGCGAGAGGATCGAGAGCGCGATTCCGATGACGCCGAAGACGGTCGACATCTCGGGTCGAGCCATCACGAAGGCACCGGTCAGGAAGACCATGACAGCGAACACGAGCCCGATGACGGTGAACGAGCCACCGATGATAGCCAGTTCGGTCGCGAACTGGATCGGGACCCACCCGATGATCAGCCCACCGATCATCAACAGGAGTGCGCCCATGAACGGGCGGCCCTCGCGCCACTCGCTGAACCGACTTCGGCGGTCGTCGATACGACGGCGGATCGGACCCGGAACCGTGTCCCAGAGTTTTGCTCGAACAGACATTGTTTCTATCTCTTTCGTGTTATCGCACTAAAATCTCGCGGCTACTGCGGTATAAAAAACGGTTGGTTGGTTAGTTGGCTGTCGTTAGCTGGCCCACTCGTAGACGTCGTCGTTGTCCGGGTTGTACTGGACTTCGAGACGCAGGTTGGGGATCGTAATCGAGTCCGTGGCGAGGTAGGTCGCACGGATGAACGGATCCTGCAGGACCAGACCGGGGCTGGAGCCACCGGAGTAGTCGTACTCGGTCTCGAAGTTGAGGCCCTGTCCTTCCGGAATCGGGCTCTCGGCGGACTCCTGCGTGCGCAGTTCGAGCCAGCCCGTGACTTCGGTCGGGTTGTCGACCGTGTTCTCCTTGATTTCCAGTCCGGAGAACTTCGCCCTGTCAGCGGCGATCTGCGGCGTCTTGATGATGATGGAGTTCGTCGTCACGTTCTGGCTGGAGTCGGAGATAATCTTGATCCGAGCCTTGCCAGGCAGGAGCGGCGTGTTGGTGCCCTGTGCCGTCGTGAAGTTCTCCAGGTCGAACACCTTCGTGAGTTCGAGGCCGTCGATCTCGGTGTTCGTCAGCTCGACGATGCCGACAGGGTACTGATCCTGGAACTGGGGCGACTGACTCCCGGAGATGTCGGTCGTGTTCTCCGCCTGGGAGGTGCCCGGATAGAGGATCAGGTTGTCACCTGTAATCGAGTTCGCTTCGATCGTGAACCCACCGATACCTGCGACTGGTGCTGCGAATGCGGTGCCAGTGCTGAGGAAGAGCATGCCAACGATGGCAACCACCCCAAGCGATGCACCCGTACTCTTTGCGAGTATGCTTTTATCGTACATGTTGTATTCTCACTCTCGTTCGTATGTGACGCGTGGCGTGCGACGTTTCATCGATCTCCCCCCAGATAACCCGGCACGTATGCAAGCACCGGGCCCCAACACCACGGGAGTGCGCCGCCCACGATTTCTCCCCACGAGAACGCAGGCGACGTAGCGGGAGAGGTCACCGCCTCATCCGTTGCTACCACGTCATTGCAACACACATACTGTATCGACCCTGAGTATTTCCCCGGATATAGACGGGCATTTATTACACGATATCCAGCTCGTACGATTTACTCGACGAGTTGGGTGCCGAAAACTGCCAGACAGCACCCGAGCGCTGACGGAGAACGTGATGTATCCCAAACGAACATGAACGACCAGTGATTCTCGGCTGCACACCGGCTGACAGGTCGACGTATCCGTCACGACGGGTCCCGATGAGTCAGTCCGTCCTATCGGCCCGAACTGCCGGAAAATAGAGGGGTTTCGGCGCCGCTGTCTCAGTTCCCGGATTCCGGATCGAACTCGATGTCGTAGGCGACTTCGTTGTCACCCGGACCGGCGGGAATACCCTGTTCACCGTTGATCTGGTCGTTCAGATCAACGACCCCAAGGCTAAATCCACAGCCGTTGGCACTCCCAACATCGAAGTCGTCCGAGACCACCTTGGCGACGTTGTTGTCGTCGAGCCGTTCGCCCGAGACCGTGCTGGTACTCGGGAACGGCGAGCCAGTCTGGAAGCTCTTCTCCGTCGACAGCGAGATGCTCACCGACGGGATCGTACACGTCTGATCGGAGACCGGATCGCCGCGGTTCTTCCAGCCGACCTGAGCGTTGTCGACGTTCCAGATGGTCACGCCGATGTCGATCGTCGCGTTCAGCGTGATCTCGCCGGTGTCCCGGTTGAAGGTACCGCCGGCTTCGCCGACCTGCGTGAAGTTGGCCTCGAAGTAGATGGTACTGAGCGCGGTATCGTTGACCGAGTCCCGCGCGGGCGGGAAGTCGATGTCACCGTCCCAGGTGTTGTTCGAGGGGAACAGCGTCCCGTCGACCGTGATACAGCCCGGCGTCGGCAGATAGTCCGGTTTCTGCTCGGCCGGCTGGGGCTGGCCGTTCCGACAGGTCGGGTACGTGATCGGCCGAGTGTTGTTCGGCGTCCCCGTGTGCAGGTAACTCTCGTCACCGCGCACGTACGACGTGAACGGAATCGGCTCCGCCGGCGGCTCCGATTCCGCGTTGACTGTCACGCTGGTCGTGCCGGTGTCGTTGGCGCTCGAGACGGTGGCCGTGTAATCACCCGCGTCACCGCTCTGGGTCGCCCACGACAGCGTGACCGTCTGGCTCGCGCCGCCCGCCAGCTGCACGCTCTGGCTGTCACGCTGAGCGCCGGCGACATCCAGAGTCACCGTCTGCGTACCGTCTTGGTCGCCCGTGTTCTGGACCGTTGCGGTCACGTCCAGCGTCTCGGTCTCGTTGACCGGCGAGTTGCTGCCGACGTTCGAGGCCTGGAAGTTCGGCGGTTGCTCGACCGGCGGCGCGGCGAGCGTGATTTCCGCCGTCGCCGTGTCGTTGACCGTCGACACACCGTGCGTGTAGGTGCCCGCCGACAGCGCACCCGTGTTCACGTCGAACGTCACCGTCGTGCTGGCTCCGCCAGCCAGCGTCTCGTCCTGAGACGCGAGCGTCTCCAGGGTCCCGTCGTCGTCCGTATCGACGCCGAACGCGACGGTCTGGGTGTCCTGCTGGTCGCCCGTGTTCTCGACGTCGGCCGACACGGTGATCGTGTCACCGACCGTCGCGTCCGACGGTGCCTGCAGGTTCGACACCTGGAAGTTCGGCGGGTCCGGGCTCGGAGCCGGATCGACGGTGACACTGGTCTGTGCGTCCTGCGTCGCGGTGTTGACCGAGACCGTCCGGTCGCCCGCGTCGCCCGCAGTCGTCTGCCACTCGAAGGTGACATCCGTACTCTCGCCGCCCGAGAGTGAGATCTGTGCACTGTCTTCGACCTGCCCGTCGACGGTGAGCGTCACCGTCTGGAGGCCGTCGCCCGAACCGGTGTTCTCGACGGTCGCGTCGACCGTCAGCGTCTCGCCTTCCGTCACCGGCGAGTTCGTGCTGTCGACCGTCGGGAGGAAGGTGACGTTCGGCTGGTCGTCGTCACCGTCGTCACCGAAGTCGAACCCGGGCCCACCGTCGGCGTCGCCGCCACCGAAGTCGAATCCGGGCTCACCGGCGTCGTCACCGCCACCGAAGTCGAACCCAGGCCCGCCGTCGGCGTCACCGCCACCGAAGTCGAACCCAGGCCCACCGTCGCCATCGCCGCCGCCGAAGTCGAATCCGGGCTCACCGGCGTCGTCACCGCCGCCGAAACTAAATCCAGGTCCGCCGGTGTCGTCACCACCACCGAAGTCGAACCCGGGAGAATCACTGTCGTCGTCCCCGCTATCGAACCCGAAGTCGCCTCCATCGTCGTCGAAGTCGAATCCGGGGTCGTCGGACTGCGCGGCTGCCGGTGTGGCACCCATCAAGAGGAGCCCGACGACGGCTAACAGGGAGACCGTTACGACCGTCGCGTTAGGTATTGTTCCCTTGTCGAATCCCATAGTTTGCTCCGTCTGTTCGCACGCTGACTGTCAGCGCTGTGGCACGACCCCCAACAGTGGGACTGGAGGGCAGTCCCGACACAGGCCCCACTACCTGCGGGCCGTCTCTCGTTCCCTGGTTGTGCGCACGAACTCAGACGTGCGCGTGATACACCACATATCGTCCTGGCGTCGTTGCCACTACGGAGGTATTGGGCATGGACATGATGCTTAGAATTTTCCCGGCTATAGACGGGTATTTATTACAATAGCTACGGTCGGAATAATTTAACCTTCGATTGGATTGTCGAAAACTGCCAGACAGCACCCAGGCGCCGGCGGAGAACGTGATGTATCCCGGAGGAACACGAGCGACTGGTGGTTTCGGCTGCAGACCGGCTGGCCGATCAGCGTGCCCGTCACAAGGAGTCACGGTAGAATCGGTCCACCCACTCGATCCGATCTGCACACCGCGAAAAAAGAGGGTCGTGGTTCCGTCTCGATGCCTTAGCTACCGAAGTCGAACTCGACGTCGTAGGCGACTTCGTTGTCACCCGGACCAGCGGGGATGCCCTGTTCACCGTTGATCTGATCGTTGAGTGGGACAACGAAGAGGACGGTCCCACAGCCGTTGGCACTCCCAACATCGAAGTCGTCCGAGACCACCTTGGCGACGTTGTTGTCGTCGAGCCGTTCGCCCGAGACCGTGCTGGTACTCGGGAACGGCGAGCCCGTCTGGAAGCTCTTCTCGGTCGACAGCGAGAGACTCACCGACGGAATCGTACAGGACGGGTCGGAGACCGGATCGCCGCGGTTCTCCCAGCCCGTCTGGGCGTTGTCGACGTTCCAGATCGTCACGCCGATGTCGACCGTCGTGTTCAGCGTGATCTCACCGGTCTCGCGGTTGAGCGTCCCGCCTGCCTCGCCGACCTGTGTGATGTCGGCCTCGAAGTAGATGGTACTGAGCGCAGTCCCGTTGACCGAGTCCCGCGCGGGCGGGAAGTCGATGTCACCTTCCCAGGTGTTGTTCGAGGGGAACAGCGTCCCGTCGATGGTGATACAGTCCGGCGTCGGCAGGTAGAACGGCTGCTGGTCGGCCGGCTGGGGCTGGCCGTCACGACAACTCGGGTACGTGATCGCCCGGTCGTTGTCCGGCGTCCCCGTGTGCAGGTAACTCTCGTCACCGCGCACGTACGACGTGAACGGAATCGGCTCCGCCGGCGGCTCCGGCTCCGTGTTCACCGACACGCTGGTCGTGCCGGTGTCGTTGGCGCTCGCGACCGTCGCGGTGTAGTCGCCCGCGTCACCGCTCTGGGTCGCCCACGACAGCGTGACCGTCTGGCTCGCGCCGCCCGCCAGCTGGACGGTCTGGCTGTCCCGCTGTGCGCCGGCGACGTCCAGCGTCACCGTCTGCGTACCGTCCTGGTCGCCGGTGTTCTGGACGGTCGCGGCCACGTCCAGCGTCTCGGTCTCGTTGACCGGCGAGTTACTGCCGACGTTCGACACCGCGAAGTTCGCCGGCGTGGCCGGCGCGGTCAGCGTGATCTGAGCCGTCGCCGTGTCGTTGGCCGTCGACACACCGTGCGTGTAGGTGCCCGCCGACAGCGCGCTCGTGTTCACGTCGAACGTCACCGTCGTGCTGGCTCCGCCAGCCAGCGTCTCGTCCTGGGACGCCAGCGTCTCCAGGGTCCCGTCGTCGTCCGTATCGACGCCGAACGCGACGGTCTGGGTGCCCTGCTGGTCGCCCGTGTTCTCGACGTCGGCCGACACGGTGATCGTGTCACCGACCGTCGCGTCCGACGGCGCCTGCAGGTTCGACACCGCGAAGTTCGCCGGCGTGGCCGGCGCGGTCAGCGTGATCTGAGCCGTCGCCGTGTCGTTGGCCGTCGACACACCGTGCGTGTAGGTGCCTGCCGACAGCGCGCTCGTGTTCACGTCAAACGTCACCGTCGTGCTGGCTCCGCCAGCCAGCGTCTCGTCCTGGGACGCGAGTGTTTCGAGCGCTCCATCGTCGTCCGTATCGACGCCGAACGCGACGGTCTGGGTGCCCTGCTGGTCGCCCGTGTTCTCGACGTCGGCCGACACGGTGATCGTGTCACCGACCGTCGCGTCCGACGGTGCCTGCAGGTTCGAGACCTGGAAGTTCGGCGGCGTGGCCGGCGCGGTCAGCGTGATCTGGGCCGTCGCCGTATCGTTGGCCGTCGACACACCGTGCGTGTAGGTGCCTGCCGACAGCGCGCTCGTGTCCACGTCGAACGTCACCGTCGTGCTGGCCCCGCTGGCCAGCGTCTCGTCCTGGGACGCGAGTGTCTCCAGACTACCGTCACTGTCCGTATCGACGCCGAACGCGACGGTCTGGGTGCCCTGCTGGTCGCCCGTGTTCTCGACGTCGGCCGACACGGTGATCGTGTCACCGACCGTCGCGTCCGACGGCGCCTGCAGGTTCGACACCGCGAAGTTCGGCGGCTGTTCGACCGGCGGCGCGGTCAGCGTGATCTGGGCCGTGGCCGTGTCGTTGGCCGTCGACACACCGTGCGTGTAGGTGCCTGCCGACAGCGCGCTCGTGTCCACGTCGAACGTCACCGTCGTGCTGGCTCCGCCAGCCAGCGTCTCGTCCTGAGACGCCAGCGTCTCCAGGGTCCCGTCGTCGTCCGTATCGACGCCGAACGCAACGGTCTGGGTGCCCTGCTGGTCGCCCGTGTTCTCGACGTCGGCCGACACGGTGATCGTGTCACCGACCGTCGCGTCCGACGGTGCCTGCAGGTTCGACACCTGGAAGTTCGCCGGGTCCGGGCTCGGAGCCGGATCGACCGTCACACTGGTCTGTGCGTCCTGGGTCGCCGTGTTGACCGATGCCGTGTAGTCACCGGCGTCGCCGCCCTGGGTCTGCCAGGACAGCGAGACGGTCGTGCTCTCGCCGCCCGAGAGACTGACCTGCTGACTGTCACGAACCTGGCCATCGACGGTGAGCGTCACCGTCTGGAGGCCGTCACCCGAACCGGTGTTCTCGACGGTCGCCTCGACCGTCAGCGTCTCGCCTTCCGTCACCGGCGAGTTCGTGCTGTCGACCGTCGGGACGAAGGTGACGTTAGGCTGGTCGTCGTCGCCGTCGTCACTGTCGTTCCCGCCGCCGAAGTCGGGTCCGTCATCGTCGCCATCGTCACCGCCCCCGAAGTCAGGGCCGTCATCGTCGCCGTCGTCGCCCCCGAAGTCGGGCCCGTCACCGTCGTCACCGAAGTCGAATCCGGGGCCATCGTCACCGTCGTCGCCCCCGAAGTCGGGCCCGTCGCCGTCGTCACCGAAGTCGAACCCGGGGCCATCGTCACCGTCGTCGCCCCCGAAGTCCGGTCCGTCGCCGTCGTCACCGAAGTCGAACCCGGGAGAATCACTGTCTTCGTCCCCGTTACTGAACCCGAAGTCGCCCCCATCGTTGTCGAAGGAGAATCCGGGGTCGTCGGACTGTGCGGCTGCCGGTGTGGCACCCGCGAGAAGTAGCCCGACGACGGCTAGCAGGGAGACCGTTACGACCGCCGTCTGTGTTATCGTTCCCTTGTCAAATCCCATAGTTTGCTCCGTCTATTCACACGCTGACTGTCAGCGCGGTGGCACGACCCCCAACAGTCGGACTGAGATGCAGTCCCGTCCGCAGGCCCCACTACCTGCGGGCCGTCTCTCGTTCCCTCTCGCGCGCGTTCACTGACGCGTGCGCGAACTACATGTACGACGTATGGTCTGGCGTCGCTGCCACTGCCTCAATACTGGACAGAGACAGGATAGTTACAATTTTCCCGGATATAGACGGCTGTTTATTACAGGTAGCTCTCAGGTGTGGAGAATGTGTTTGCAAGGAGACGTCCGGACACGTCCCGAATTCGAGATGGCGTCGAAAAAACGGAACCGCGTGGTCAGCGAGCGGCTGCCGCGACGCGCTCTTTCTCTTCTTTCTGGTTGACGGCGTAGGTGCTCACGTCGTCGTTGGCCGCGCCGACGAGCTGGTTGGCCAGTGCCTCTTCCACGTCGGTCGGCGTCTTGAAGGAGTCCTGATAGACGCCCTCGGCGAGGAACTTCAGCGCCTGGTCGACCCGGCGCTGGGGCGACACGTCGACGGCCTTCGGGACGGAGATGCCACCGTACTTCAGGCGGACGGTCTCTTCCCGGGGCGCGCTGTTCTCGACGGCCTGAACGAGGATCTGGACCGGGTTCTCCTCGGTCCGGTCGTTGACGATCTCGAAGGCCTCGCGTGTGATGCGGGTGGCCTGCTGTTTCTTGCCCGTGTTCTCGTCGGTCTGCATCAGCCGGTTGATCAGCCGCTCCACGATGGAGATCTCGCTTTTCTTGAACTGCTTGCCGGCGTGGCGACCCATCGTGTGGGCGATGGGCGTGACCGTGATGTAGCGTTCGGTGGAGGGGTCGTAGTACTCGATGTCCGTGACCTCCCACTGGTCGAACAGCTTCGCGGGTGCGCTCTCCTCGTCGTCGGTGCCGGCAGGGGACTCCGGCTCGGGTGCGTCGCTGGACATGATTAGCGGACCGGTTTCTCCGCGTTCCCGCGGACGAGTTCGATCAGCGAGACGCCGTTGACCTTCTCGACCTTGTAGTTGACACCGGAGAGGTCGCCCATCGCGCGACCCTTCGCGCCGCCGATCCCGGCGATGGTGACCTCGTCGTGTTCGTCGATAAAGGAGATAGCCCCGTCACCCGGACAGAAGGCGGTCACCTGCTTGCCGTTCTTGATGAGCTGAACCCGGACACACTTCCGGACCGCGGAGTTGGGCTGTTTTGCCTCGACGGCTGTCTTTTCGAGCACGATACCGCGACCCTGAGGAGCGCCCTCTAGGGGGTCGGACTTCTCCCGAAGTCCCCGCTCTCGGCGCGCGTACTCCGAGTCGGACCACCGATGCTTCTGGCGGTCCTTCTTGAGCTTGCGCGCGGCGTATTTGCCGTTCGCCATAGTACACGTTCGTACCCAACCGAGGTACTTAAGCGCCATCTTTTCTGCCGACGAGATGGCGTCCGCGTGCGGCCTGTGCCCGATCCCCGTGGGACCGTCTCGGCCGTGACGACCGCTGGCCCTGCGTCCCTGGCCCCGAGTCACGGCACCGTTGTTCGTCGATGCGGTAGGTTCGATCAGTGGATCGGGTTACAGACGCGGCGAAAAGCGGGACGCGGCGGCGTCGCGCCGGGTCGGCTCCCGACCGCGGGGTCAGGACCGGCGGCGGCTGTCCGGCGCGAGCGCGTCGTCGTAGACCCTGACGAACAGTGCCTCCAGTTCCTCGCGGGTCGGTTTCCGCGGGTTGTTGTCCGGCGACCCGGAGTCGAAGGCGTCCTGAGTCATCTTCGGAACGGCGTCGAGGTAGGTCTCGCGGTCGGGCACCTCGCCGAAGTCGTCGAGGTAGTCCACGAGCGAGATCTCCTCGCACAGCCCCTCCACGCCTTCGCTGGCGGCGGCCGCGGCCTGTCGGGTGCCGTCGCTCTCGTCGGCCACGCCGAGCAGGCGGGCCACCTCGGCGTACTTCTCGGGGGCGGCGGCGTGGTTGAACTCGACGACGTAGGGCAGGATGAGGCCGTTGGCCAGCCCGTGGGGGATGTGCAGTTGCGCGCCGAGCGGCCGGGCCATCCCGTGGACGAGCGCGACCGAGGAGTTGCCGAAGGCCTTGCCGGCCTTGAACTGGGCGATCATCATTTCCGTGCGGGCCTCGATGTTGTCGCCGTTGGCCCACGCGACCGGGAGCGCGTCGACGGTGCGGGCCATCGCGTCCCGAGCGTAGCCGTCGGTGACGCTGAAGGACTTGACCGAGGTGAACGCCTCGATGGCGTGGGTGAAGGCGTCGATGCCGGTGAACGCGGTGTGGCTCTTGGGGAGCGAGCGGGTGAGTTCGGGGTCCTCGATGGCCACGGTCGGGACCATGTTCTCGGAGACGACGATGAACTTCGTCGACGTGGACTCGTCGGTCAGCACCGCGGTCCGGGTGGTCTCGCTGCCGGTCCCGGCGGTCGTGTTGACCGCGATCAGCGGCGGGATCGGCTCGGGGACGGCCTCGTAGCCGGCCTTGTCGACGCCGTACTCCCGGATCGTCCCCTCGTTGGTCGCGAGGACGCCGACCGACTTGCCCACGTCGATGGACGAGCCGCCGCCCAGGGTCACGATGGCGTCACACCCCTCCTGCTCGTAGACCGCGTGTGCCTCCTCGACGTTCTCGACGGTGGGGTCCGGCCGGACGTCCGTGTAGATCGCCGTCTCGACGCCGGCACGCTCGATCGTCTCGACGACGCCGTCGCCGTGAATGTCGAAGATCTCCTCGGAGGCGACCACCAGTACCGTCTCCCCGTGTCGGCTCGCGTACTCCCCGACCTGCTCGACCGCGTCGACGCCGAAGAGTGTCTTGGCTGGTGAGACGACCGTCCGTGTCCCGTGGGTCGGCGCTGGCTCGGACATGCCCCCCGCAACGAAAGGCACATTAAAAAGAGTTTATTCCGAAAACCGACACGAACACGGGGAGAGAAACGCGTTCGTTTTCTCGATTCCGGGCGGACCGTTCGTTCGGCCGGCCGATTGGTCGTATCCTGGACAGGTAGCGGTGATTATTTCCGGCCGACGGTACGAGCAACCGTACTCATGTCACAGGAGACAGCCACGGAGTACGGGGACGTACGGAACTACGTGGGCGGTGAGTGGACGACGCCCGCAGGAAGCGAGGGACAGGACGTCGTGAACCCGGCGACGGGCGAGCCCATCGCCCGTGTCGGGTTCAGTTCGAGCGGCGACGTGGACGACGCCGTCCGGACCGGACAGGAAGCCTTCGAGTCGTGGCGACAGCGCCCCGTCGAGGAGCGCATCCAGCCACTCTTTCGCCTCAAGTCGCTCCTGGAGGAGCATCAGGAGGAACTCGCCGAACTGCTGGTCCAGGAACACGGCAAGACCGTCGCCGAGGCCAGGGGCGAACTCCGCCGGGGCATCGAGAACGTCGAGGTTGCCTGTGGCATCCCGTCGCTGATGCAGGCCGGCCACGTCGAGAACGCCGCGCCCGGCATCGACGAGACCGCCGTCCGCCAGCCGCTGGGCGTCTTCGCCGCCGTCACGCCCTTCAACTTCCCCGGGATGATCCCCCTGTGGTTCCTCCCCTACGCCGTCGCCACCGGGAACGCGTTCATCCTCAAGCCCAGCGAGCAGGACCCGCTCGTCCCCGAGCGCATGTTCGAGCTCATCGACGAGGCGGGCTTCCCCGACGGCGTCGTCCAGCTGGTCAACGGCGGCGTCGACACGGTCAACGCCATCCTCGAACACGACGGCATCGAGGGGGTCTCCTTCGTCGGCTCCACGCCCGTCGCACGGAACATCTACGAGAAAGGGGCCGCCAACGGCAAGCGCGTTCAGGCACAGGGCGGCGCGAAGAACCACGTCATCGTCACCGAGACCGCCGATCTAGAGTTCGCCGCGGAGAAGACCGTCAGCTCCGCGCTGGCCTGCTCCGGTGAGCGGTGTCTCGCCAACGACAACGTCGTCGTCGAGGCGTCGGTCTACGACGAGTTCCGCGACCTCGTCGTCGAAGAGATCGAGGCACAGGTCGTCGGCAACGGCCTCGACGACGACACCACCATCGGCCCGCTCATTACCCCCGACCACGAGGAGGCCGTCCGGAACCTCGTGGAAACGGGCGTCCAGGAGGGCGCGACGCTTTCCATCGACGGCCGGGACATCGAGGTCGACGGCTACCCGAACGGCAACTTCCTCGGTCCCTGCCTGTTCGAGGACGTGACCGCGGACATGACCATCGCCCGCGAGGAGATCTTCGGCCCCGTCCTCAACCTCATGACCGCGCCGGACTTCGAGACGGCCCTGGAGACGATGAACGAGAGCGACTTCGGGAACGCCGCCAGCCTGTTCACCGGCAGCGGTGCCGAGGCCAAGCGCTTCCGCCACGACGCCGAGGCCGGCAACCTCGCGGTCAACGCCGGCACCGCCGCGCCGATGGCCTTCTTCCACTTCGGCGGCGAGAAGGACTCGTTCTTCGGCGACCTCCACGCCCAGTCCGAGGACGTCGTCCGCTTCTACACCGACGAAGCCGTCTACATCGAGCGCTGGCCGAACGCCTGACTCGGCCGCGTTCCCGTTCGCGTCGGGATTTTTCACCACAGCGTCCACGAGCCGGGTCGACGGACCCCCTCGACGGCGGTCGATACCGCTGTTCGAGCGGGGCGTTCGTCGAAGGAGTGGGACTGTGGCGTGAATCCGACCGGTTCAGGTCAGCTGGATGTCGTCCACGTCGAAGTGTCGGTCGGCCAGTCGCCGGGCGGCCTCGATGTTCTTGCCGTCTTTGCCGATGGCGACGCCGGTGTCGTCGTGATCGACTTCCGCGTAGGCGACCCGGTCGTCGTTCTCGCTGATCGTGACGTTGTAGACCGCGGCCGGTGCGAGGGCGTTGGCCACGAACGCCTCGGCGGTGTCGGCGTCCTCGATCAGCTCCACGTCGCGCCCGAGGTCGTCCTCGATCCGCTCGACGTTGCGCCCGCCCGGACCGATGGCCTCGGCCATCTCTCCGGCCTCGACGACGTAGAGGACGCGGTCGTACTCCTCGTCGACCACGCAGTCCCGGACGGTGACGCCGACCTCGTCCTCGAAACGGGCGAGGAACTGGCGTTCACGGTCCGAGAGCGAGATGGTCATCGGGGTCAGTCGGCCCCTTCGCCCGTCCCGTCAGTGCGTGCGGGCTCCGACCCCATCCGCAGGTTCACGTCGCCGGTGCCGAGCTTGATCGGCTTGCCGACGATGACGTTCTCGGTGACACCGTTGAGGTCGTCGACCTCGCCGTGGATCGCGGCGTCGAGCAGGTGGTTGACCGTGACCTCGAACGCCGCCCGCGCGAGGACGGACTCCTTGCTCCCGGAGATGCCGTGGCGACCGATGGACTGGATATCCCCGCCGTTGGTCATGATGTCCGCGACCAGCATCAGGTGGCGGATGTTCACGTCGTCGAGCCCCTGCTCTTCGAGCGTGTTCATCGTCTCCTCGATGATCGACTCCCGGGCAGCCTCGATGCCCAGGTTCCGGTGGATCTCGTGGATATTGTTACAGGTGGTCCGACTGGCGTCGACGCCCTCGATGCCGAGGACGTTGCCCAGTTCCGACCCTTCCGTGTAGAGGACGAACTCGCCGTCCTCGCTCTCTTCTGTCTCTTCGCGGCGGATGACGACCCGGTCGATGTCCTCGATCCCCTTGAAGACGATCTCCCGGAGGTCCTCCACGAGCTGGAGGAGTTCCCGGTAGCTGGGCTCGTCGGGGCCGAACTCGATGACCGTCTCGTCGAGCTGGACCACGTCGACGCCGAGCTTCGACTCGATGGTCTCGGAGATCTCGCCGACGATCTCGGCGAGGTTGTCCACCGTCGGCCACCGCTCCTGCAGGGTGTCCGGGTTGAGGTCGACGCGGACGAGCATGTCGGCCACGTCCGTGGAGATGTCACCCAGCGCGAGGATGCGCGTGGCCTCGATCTTCCAGACGACCTCGTGGGCGCGCTCCCGATTCTCGGCGAACTCGTTTTCGAGATGGACCGTCATCATCGGCGTGTCCGGCTCCTTCCGGGCGTCCACCAGCTCGATGAGCCGGGGCAGGCCCTGGGTCACGTCGATCTCCGCGACGCCCGCGTAGTGGAACGTGTTCATCGTGTTGTGGGTCACGACGCCCTGCGCCGTCGTGAACGTCTCCAGCCCGGCCACCGAGAAGTCGTAGACGTACTCGTGGTCGGGTTCGACCGTCTCGATGGACTCGATCCGTTCCCAGACGACATCGCCTTCGACGGCCTGCTTCAGCGCGTCGAGTTCGGGGTCGTCGACCTTGGGTTCGATTTCGTCGACGAGACGGGAGAGCCGATTCCGACCGATTCGCTGGCGTTCGTGGGCGCTATGGACCTGCCGCGACGGGATACCGGCCTCGGATGCGGTTCGTTTCAGCGCATCTCCGAAGTTCGGGATCTGGTCTGTCGTGTCCGGTCCATCAGGATCGACCTCGGACGCGAGTTTCGCGAGTTGGTCGCCACGCTCACCGACGAGTCCGACGTTCTCGTGGAATCGGCGGACGTGCTTGCTCGGGATGCGCAGCGTGTGCGATCCGTCCTGTTCGCCCCGGGTCGCGTAGATGCCGACACGAGCGAGCAGCAGCGCGATACCTTCGCTGAGTCGCTCGGCAGTCGAACTCGACCGGAGGGCGCGTTCGGCGACGTTCCCATCGCCGCTGAAGTATCCCGACAGGACACCGCGGACGAACGCGTCCGTCGCACCGAACGCGAAGTCCGGGACGACTTTCGTTCCATCCTCGATACACGTGGCTTTCAGGAAGTCGACCAGGACGGTACCGTTGACACGGATGTCGTGGCCTGTCGCGAAGCCGCTGTCGTTCTCGTACTCGTTGACAGTGAGGTCGAACCGGTCGGCAAACGTTCGAGTCCGTTCCTGAAAGTCCTCGTCGACGTTCGAGATCGAGACGTAGTGGTCTGTCAGGTTTCCCTCGGCGAGGAACACACCGACGAAGAAGCCGGTTCCCTCGTCGAGTGGGAATCGCTCCGGAAGCGAGACGGTCCCCTGGCGCGGATACACGGCGTGTTCGTCGAGGTCACCCGATTCGAGCGCCTCTCGCTTGTTCCGTAGCTGATCCTCACCACCGGGATACGTGACAGCGCCACCGTCGGTGAGCGTCGAAGTGTACCAGTACTCGTCGGCTGGCAGGTACTCCCGGAGGTCGACCTCGTCCAGTTGTGCGCCGTCGAACTCACCGACGACCGGGAGCCAGTCGCCCTCACTCAGGTCGGCACCTTCGACAGGGACGACCTCGTTGTCCTCGCGGGTCACGAACGAGTGGGCCTTCGTCGCCCGAATCGTCCGTCCGGACTCCAGCTCGAATTCGAGCAGTTCGTCGGGCGCGTCGTGTCGACTGACCTCCTCGACGGGTTTCCACTCGACTTGCTCGTCGGCCCGGAGGGACAGCACTTCCAGCTGCTCTGGGGCACGAGCGACCTCGTGGTCGTCGACAGCCTGACTGTCGCGAACGTGGAGCAGCCCATCTACGAGCGAGCCGATCTCAGTCACGTCGGTCTCGTCCCCGCGACGGACGATTACGCGCTCGTCTGCGGGGACACTCATCTGCGTCCCGGGCTCACCGATGGACTGGGCCGAGACGGTCCCCACGGGGTCGAGCGGGTCGACGCGGGTGTCGAGATAGCGGTTCTCGACGGCCTTGGCGATCTGGTCCGCGGCCTCGACGTCCGCGCCGCGCTCGTCGACCGAGCGGTAGACCTTCGTCTTCAGCCGCCGGGGCAGTTCCGTATCCTCGACGACGGCCTCGATGTCGTCGTCGACGTCGTCGAACTTCTGCTGTGGGTCGTAGTCTATTTCACTCATGGTTAGTCGTCACTCTGTGCCATCCACCAGTCGTCGGCGTGTTCCGAGAGGTTCGTCGGGGAACGCTCCTGGCCGAGGAACTGCTGTTTGGCTTCGTCGCTCTCGAACTCCGTCTCGAGCACGCGGTCGGCGATCTGATCCACGTCGATGTCGTTGTCCTCGTCGGAGGACACCTTCACCGGGCTGGTGCCGTCCTCGCCGAACTCGAACTGGACGATGGTGTCCGAGGTGTCCCGGACGGTGCCGTCGTACTGCGTTTCGAGTTCGGAGAGCGCGTTGATCAGCCGCCGCTGGAGGTAGCCGGACTTGGAGGTCCGGACCGCCGTGTCGACCAGCCCCTCGCGGCCACCCATCGCGTGGAAGAAGAACTCCTGCGGGTTCAGCCCGCCCCGGTAGGAGTGTTCCACGAAACCGTGCGCCTCCGCGGAGAGGTCGTTGGGCTTGTAGTGGCTGAGGGTGCGATCCTCGTAGCCACGGTTGATGCGTTCGCCACGGACCGCCTGCTGGCCGACGGCACCGGCCATCTGGGTCAGGTTCAGCATCGACCCACGCGCGCCGGACTCGGCCATCACGACCGCAGGGTTGTCGTCGCTGAAGTCGTCTTCCGCGATGTCACCCGCGCTGTCGCGAGCCTTGCCCAGCGTCTGCATGATCTTCATCTCCAGCGTCTCGTCGACCGTCCGACCGGGCAGGGATTCCAGTTCGCCCCGCTCGTAGGTCTCGATGAGTTCCTGCACGCGGTCGTAGGCGTTCCCGATGGCCTCGTCGATCTGCTCTTCGGCTTCCGGCGAGATCGACTCGTCGTCGATCCCGATGGAGAAGCCAAAGTGCATGATCGAGCGCATCGCCAGCGAGGCGACCTCGTTGACGAAGATGCGGGCTCGGGTCTTGGAGTACACCTTGGCGATGGTGTCGACGATCTCCCCGCCGAACGCCCCGACGGCGTCCTCGTCGATGGTCCCCTCCAGGAGCTGACCGTCCTCGATGGTCACGTCGTCACCAGCCGAGGAGGTGAACTCGAGGGTGAGCTCGTCGGGCAACAGCTCCGAGAACACCGTCCGGCCGGTCCAGTACTCGTTGCCGGCGTCGTCGGTGCCGTCGGAATCGGGCAGTTCGTCGATCCGGGTCGCCCGGAGCAGGTCCAGCGCCTGGGTCTCGTTGAAGTGTGGGTTCTGGTTGGTCAGCAGGTAGGTCCCGCTGATGTGGTCCTGGATCGCGCCGATGATGTTCTCACCGAACCGCGGCGAGAGCATCTGTTCCTGCACGCGCATCAGGACGCGGGCTTCGGCACGCGCTTCCTCGTTCTGGAGGGCGTGCATGTTCATCTCGTCGCCGTCGAAGTCCGCGTTGTACGGCGGGCACACCGTCGTGTTCAGCCGGAACGTCTTGTACGGCATCACGACGACTTCGTGTGCCATGATCGACATCCGGTGCAGCGACGGCTGCCGGTTGAAGATGATGATGTCCCCGTCGACCAGGTGCCGGGAGACTTCCCACTCGGGCTGGACCTTCTCGGCCAGTTCCTCGCAGTTCTTCTCGGTCACCTTGAGGCGACGGCCGTCCGGCCGTTTCACGTAGTTCGCACCGGGGTGGGCCTCCGGCCCGTTGGAGACGTAGCGACGCGCCTCCTCCAGGTTCCGCTCGTTGACGTTCATCGTCTGGGTCATCTCGGTGGCGACCCGGTCGGGCACACCGACCTCGTTCAGGCTAAGCGTCGGGTCGGGCGAGATGACAGTACGAGCCGAGAAGTTGACACGCTTCCCGGACAGCGAGCCACGGAAGCGCCCCTCCTTGCCCTTCAGCCGCTGGCTGAGGGTCTTCAGGGGGCGACCCGAGCGGTGCCGGGCCGGCGGCGTCCCGCTGATCTCGTTGTCCATGAAGGTCGTGACGTGGTACTGGAGCAGTTCCCAGAGGTCCTCGATGATCAACTGGGGCGCACCGGCCTCGCGGTTCTCCATGAACCGCTGGTTGATCCGGATGATGTCGACCAGCTTGTGGGTGAGGTCGTCCTCGGAGCGCTGGCCGTTGTCCAGCGTGATCGACGGCCGTGCGGTCACCGGCGGCACCGGCAGCACGGTCAGGATCATCCACTCGGGCCGGGAGCGCTCGGCGTTGATCCCCAGCACCTGGATGTCCTCGTCCGGGATGTCCTCGAACCAGTCCCGGATGTCGCTGGGCATCAGCTTGTTCATGTCCTCCTCGGTGAGGTCCACGTCCAGCGCGCGCTCGATGGCCTTGCGGTCCTCCTCGCGCGGACGGAACTCGCCCGAGAGGATTTCCTGGATTCGGCTCTGGTCGATGCCCGTCTCGTCGGCGAGTTCGACCGGGGAGACCCCGCGGTCGTCCTCGTCGTCGGGGTCGGGCTCCATCGCCTCCGCGATCCGGTCGGGGTACTCCGAGGTCAGCACCTGCTGGACCTCGTAGTAGGTCGTCGGCTTCTCGTGGTTGATGTCGTACTGCTGGCCGCCACAGAACGGACAGTGGTCCTTCTTGCGGGCCTGTCGGATGGCGGCCTTGGTCACGTCGTTGAGGTCGTTGCCGAGTTCCCGCGCGCGTCGCAGGCGACTCGTGAACTCCTCGCGTTCCTCGTCGTTGAGACAGAGCCGCGAGCAGTCCCGACAGGTCCCGCGCAGGAGCCGGCGGATGAGCTTCGCGAACCCGACGTGGATGACCGGGGCCGCGAGTTCGATGTGACCGAAGTGGCCGTTACAGGACCCGGAGTGTTTTCCGCAGGTCTTGCACTCGAGGCCGGGGTCGATCACGCCCAGTCGCGGGTCCATCAGGCCCATGTCGATGGGGAACCCGTCGTCGTCGTAGGTGTCGGCCGTGATGACCTTCGTGGCGCTCATGTCCCGATACTCCTCGGGGTCCATCAGCCCGAAGCTGAGTTCGCCGATTTCTTTGGGTGCGTGCTGACTCATTAGACTGCGTCCTCCAGTTCGATCCGGGGTGCGATCCCGAGCGCTTTCATTTCGTCGAGCAGGAGCTTGAACGCGTAGGACATCTCCACCTCGTGGATGTCGGTCTCTTCCTCACAGTTCGGACAGTAGACGCGCCGTTGCTCGACGTTCTCGACGGCGGTCATGCCACACTCGGCACAGACGTAGATCCACTCGCGGTCGGACTCGTCGAGCAGGCGCTCTTTCAGCGTCATGGCCGCGCCGTGCCCGATGAACACGTCCCGTTCCATCTCACCGATACGGAGCCCACCCTCGCGGGCACGCCCCTCGGTGGGCTGGCGGGTCAGAACCTGCACCGGCCCGCGCGAACGGGCGTGCAGCTTGTTCGAGACCATGTGGTAGAGCTTCTGGTAGAAGATGGTCCCGACGAAGATGTCGGCCTCGATCTGTTCCCCGGTGATGCCGGAGTACATGATCTCCTTGCCGCTGGATTTGAAGCCGTGTTCTTCCAGCGAGTCGCGGAGTTCGTCCTCGTCCTCGCCGGTGAAGGGCGTCCCGTCCACTCGCCGACCTTCGAGCGAGCCGACTTTGCCGCCGAGCATCTCCAGCACGTGGCCCACCGTCATCCGCGAGGGCAGTGCGTGCGGGTTGAGGATCAGGTCCGGCACCACGCCCTGTTCGGTGAAGGGCATGTCTTCCTGGGGTGCGATGTGGCCGACGACACCCTTCTGGCCGTGTCGTGACGCGAACTTGTCCCCGAGTTCGGGGATCCGCTCGTCGCGCACCTTGACCTTCGAGAGTTTCGAGCCGTCCTCGCCCTCCATGAGCGTGACGGTGTCGACAACCCCGGACTCACCGGAGCGCATCGTGACGGAGGTCTCCCGGCGCTTCTGCGGGCTGAGTCCGCCCATGTCGTCCGGTTCTTCCAAAAAGCGAGGCGGCGAGGTTTTGCCCAGCAACACGTCGTTCTCGCCGACCTCGGTTTCGGGATTCACGAGTCCGTCCTCGTCGAGGTGCGTGTACGCTTCTTCACCGCGTGCGCCGCGTATGTCGTCTTCCGGGACCTCGAAGCGGTCCTCCTGGCCGCCGGGATAGCGGCGTTCCTCGCCTTCGTAGGTCCGGAAGAAGTGAGAGCGGGCCAGCGACCGGTCCACCGAACCGCCGTTGAGCACGAGTGCGTCCTCGATGTTGAACCCCTCGTAGCTCATCACGGCGACGACGAAGTTCTGGGCCGCGGGTCGGTCGTCGTAGCCGATCTGTTCGGTGGTCTGGGTCTTGACCATCGACAACTGGGGGTAGTGCAGGAGGTGCTGGCGCGTGTCCGGCCGAATCCGGTAGTTCGCGCTGGGCAGCCCCAGCGACTGCTTGATCATCCCCGATCCCATCGTAATCCGCGGGCTGGCGTTGTGTTCGGGGTAGGGAATCATCCCTGCACCGATCCCGAAGATCAGCTGGGGGTCCACTTCGAGGTGGGTGTGATCCTCGGTCACGTCGTCCTCGTCGACGGCGACGAGGATGTCTTCCTCCTCCTCGGCGTCGATGAACTCGATGTAGCCCCGGTCGACGAGTTCGTCGAACCCGAGTTCACCGGCCTTGACCGCGGCGACCTCCTCGTCGGAGATGAGGGGTTCGCCGTCTTCGACGACGATCAGCGGGCGGCGCGCCCGGCCGGCGTCGGCGTTGACGATGACCTCGTCGGTGCGATCTTTCACCGAGACGTTGACCATCTCGCTGACGTCGCCCCGCCGTCGGGCCTGTCGAATATCCTCTGCGAGCTTCTCCGGTTCGGGATGTGTCCCGACCAGACTGCCGTTGACGTATACTTTCGCGTCTCGTCCTTGACTCATGTGAAATACCTCCGATATTGAGCATGAGGTGACCAGTCACAGCCCGCGAAGCGAAGCGAGCCGGAATGTCTGGGCGTACTCATATTAGTCGTCCGCTGGCTGCTGTTCGATGGACTCGATGCCCGGAATGCCTTCGACGCCCATCGACGCGAGTTCGTGTTTCAGTTCCTGTTCGTCCTCGATGTTCTGTGACAGCTCCATGGCCTGGGCGAAGTTCTTCACCAGCCCACAGTTGGGGCCCTCCGGGGTCTCGGAGGGGCAGATCCGCCCCCACTGGGTCGCGTGCAGGTCACGCGCCTCGAAGTGGGGCTGACTGCGCGAGAGCGGCGAGCGCAGGCGGCGCAGGTGGGAGAGAACCCCCATGTAGTCCGTCCGGTCCACGAGTTGGGACACGCCGGAGCGGCCGCCCACCCAGTTGCCCGTCGCGATGGGATGCTCGAGCCGCTCGGTCAGCACGTCCGAGCGGACGACCGTCGACACCGACAACTGCCGGTTCCGCATGTTCGCACGTTCCAGCTGGTACTTCACGTCGCGTGCCAGCTTGTTCAGCGCCGTTCGGAACAGGTCCTTCATCAGGTCGCCCGAGACTTTGAGGCGCTTGTTGGCGTAGTGGTCCTTGTCGTCGGATTCGCGCCGGCCCAGCGCCAGCTCGAAGCAGGCCTCGGCCATCCGGCAGAGATAGTACGCCTTGTTGATCCGGACTTCCTCCTCGTCAACCCCGTCCTCGTGGAGGTGGGGCAGGAGGTACCGGTCGATGACGTAGTTTGCGCGTTTGAGCTGGTAGTTCTTGCCCTGGCCGCTCGCGACGCGTTTCCCGAGCGTCTCGATGGCCTCCTCGGTCGTCTGGACCTCGGCGGCCTCCAGGTTCTCGAGCATGAACTTCACGATCTCGGGGTCGTCGCTGACCCGGTGGACGATCTCCTCGTCCGACTCCAGACCGAGCGCGCGTACGAGCGTGACGAAATTGATGCTGCCCGAGACCGACGGGAAGGAGACTTCGAGGATACCGTCGCGGGTCCGTTCACAGAGGACGAGCGCACGGTAGCCACGGCGCTGGGAGAAGGTCTTGGCGACCTGAATCTCGTCGCCGTACTTCGTGTCGTACTCCGCGAGGATCTTGTTGGGTGCGAGGTCCTCGCTGGTCATCAGGACCCGCTCGGAGCCGTTGACACAGAAGTAGCCGCCGGGGTCGGCCGGGTCCTCGCCGATGTCGATCAGTTCGTTGTCGGTGAACCCGGAGATGTTACACTTGTTCGACCCGACCATGATCGGCATGCGGCCGATCTTGGTCTCGGTCTGGTCGACGACGTGTTCCTCTTCCTCGTCGCCACCCTTGATGATCCGCATCTCCATGAACACCGGCGCGGCGTAGGTGATGTTCCGGAGGCGAGCCTCCTGGGGATAGAGCAGCTCCTCGCTCCCGTCGGCCTCCCGAACGCGGGGCGTGACGACGCGCACGTCGCCGAGTTCGACGTAGACTGGCTCCTCACCCTCCTTGTCGCCGATGTCGGTTTCGATGGTCGCCTTCTCGTCGACGACCTCCTGCATCCCCCGGTCGAGGAAGGCGTTGAACGACCGGAAGTGGTGTTCTGCGAGCCGTTCTCTCGAAAAGTACTCACGCGAAATCGCGCGTCTGTCGTCGATTTTCATTTATTCCACCACGAGACGGTATACGACTGCCTGATCCGTGGTGCGGGAGTCGCGGACGATCTCGATGACGTCGCCCACGTCGGCCTCGTCGGGAAGGGCCGGGTCCGCACGCTTGATCTTCGGCAGGTCTGTTCGGTCGATGTTGTACTCCTGTAGCACGTCCTCGAGGTCCTCGTCGTCGAGGACGCTGTGATCCGGTACGAGTTCGTGTTCGCTTACGTCTACCATGTGTGGCCTGGCTGGCTGGAGAAGGTTGCTGTCACGAGATACTACAGTTTCTTTGCGGTGGGTGCCATTTAAGACTTGCCAAAATCCGCCGAGCGCCGCTATGCGACCTCCCGCCGTCGGTGACGGCGCGAGCGTGCTCACCACATAATAGGAGAACTGCGCACATAGGAGTTTGGGTTATTGTGTCTTGCTCACATGCCGTCGGGCGGCGATGGGTCGTGGGAACGGATGACGACGCGGGTCGCATTGGAAAGCCTTAATACTGCTACCCGGATACGACAAGATGCGTTCGCCCGGATGGTGTAGTGGCCCATCATACGACCCTGTCACGGTCGTGACGCGGGTTCAAATCCCGCTCCGGGCGTACTTCTTCGGCGAACTGTCCCGTGAGAACCGCGTAGCGTGTTCTCGCATCCGTGAGCCGAGAATACGGCAAGGGATTTGAACCCTGGAAGACGAGCGAAGCGAGTCGTCACCCGGTTCAAATTCCGACCGACGAAGTCGGTCGGCGTGTGCGGCCGAACCGCGCACTCCCACTCCGGACTCTTCTGCTGTGAACTGATTCGCCGAGAACCGGGTCGCGTGTTCTCACAGTGTCGTCCGAGGGTTGAAATGAAGAACCCGAAGCAACTGCTGGCGGATGGGTAACACGAAGGACACGGGAGACACGACCGAAGCGCAGATCATCCACGCGCTGATCGCCCGCGGATACAGCGTCTCGATCCCGTTCGGGGACAACGACAGCTACGACCTGATCGTTGACGCGGGATCGACGCTTCACCGAGTACAGTGCAAAACAGGCTGGATCGAGGACGAGTGTGTTCGGTTCAAGACAGCCAGTAAAACTACCGTCGACGGTAGCGTTGTGGCGAGAGACTACGGAGACGCCATCGACGCGTTCGCCGTCCGATGTCGAGACACCGATCAGTTGTACTGGGTTCCGGAATCGAAGGCGGGACGAAAGAACACCTATCTCAGAGTTACGGAGCCAGAGATCGACCACCCGAGCGTCAACGACGCCGCTGCATTCAGGTTCGAGTCCGCACTTCCCTGACAGCAATGACGGCCGAGGCCACAACCGTCGTCGAACACCCACCCGGTTCCCACGACTGAGAACACGGGCCAAAGCGTATAGTGGCGGGCGACGATACGTCGGGTATGAACAGCCGGGACGACGCGCCTCGGGAGATGCCGAAGGCGCTGGTCGAGGACTACCTCCAGCAGGAGGCCGGGACGCGCGCGTTTCTCGACGATCTGCAGAAGCTGGCGGCCGAGGGGCGACACGCGACGGTCCGCGAGCGGTTGCGCGAGTTCGCCGAGCACTCACAGGGAGCGTTCTTCGCGGTCGCGTTGAGTCTCGGGGGGTCGGCGCAGTTCTTCGCGGACGTGGAGGCCCAGATGGACGTGGAGACGGGCCAGAAGCTCCGGGACCTGAAAGAGACCTACGGAAACCTGGCCGACGAGTTCAGCATCGTCCGCTCGGAACAGACCAAAGAGCGACACAATCCGGTGACGAGCCTGAGTACGGCGACGACCTATCAGGGTGAGGAGGAGGTGCCGCTGGTCGAGTACACACCCCTGTCGGGCGAGATGGAGCTGTACGAGGGCCGCGAATCGCCGGAAGAGGTTCTCCAGATCGCACACTTTCTGGTGCGGGCGACGACGGACGCCCTGGACGTGGCGCTGGAGAGCGACCAGCCGGTCAACACCGAGGAGTTGAGCGCGCTGATCGACCGCCGGGAGGAACTGGAGTCGGAGCTGGGGGCGCTACGCGACCAGATCGACGAGTTGCGGCGGACGCCGGTGGACGAGTAGGGAGATTCGAGCGGAGCGAAGAATCTCCGGAATTGCGAGCGGTGAGCGAAGCGAGCCGTGAGCGGCGGGCGCTCCGAACGGAGTGAGGAGCGCCGGGTCACCCGCCGTCGGTCGGTCCAGCAAGTGTGTCAGACAGTGACGTTCCGGGTTCGAGAGAGATACAAGAATTATATGTCGCGCGTGGGTACCCCTGTGAAGACACCCCAGTATGGACGAGCGACTCAGGAACCAAGTGGAGAAGGAGCGCCGAGATCTGACGATCCTGCAGGCGGTTATCGCGGACGGACCGATCGGGATCGTCAAGCTATCGGATCGGACGGATGTCCCCGAGCACAAGGTGCGGTACTCGATGCGGATGCTGGAGAACGACGGGTTCATCGAGCCGACGCCGGAGGGTGCAGTGCCGGCCGAGGACATCGGCGAGCGACTCGAACGTGTCAACGAGGGTATCGACGAGTTGGTCGGTCGGCTGGAGCGCGTCCGTGACGACGAGGTTCGAATGGGCGATATCGGAGCGGACGGAGGCCGCGACGACGAGGTCGCCGTCGACGAATCGTGAGCGCGGGTCCGGTAACCGGCGTCCGGACACAGCACGAACATTCATGGGGGCGAGTTTACAGGTAACAGCATGGACGTGAGAGATGCCGCCGAGGAGTGTACGGCGGTACTCGACGGGGTACAGTCGGCGGTCATCACGGACCGGACGTTTCTGGAGCGGGTGTTGACGGGGATTCTGGCACGGGGACACGTCCTGTTCGAGGACGTGCCGGGCGTGGGGAAGACGCTCACGGCGCGCAGTCTCGCGACGGCGCTGGGCCTCGATTTCTCGCGCGTGCAGTTCACGCCCGACCTCCTCCCCTCGGACGTGACGGGGACGAACGTCTACAACGAGGGCGACGGGAGCTTCGAGTTCGCGGAGGGGCCGATCTTCGCCAACGTCGTCCTCGCGGACGAGATCAATCGCGCGCCGCCCAAAACCCAGGCCGCCCTGCTTGAGGCGATGGAGGAACGTCAGGTCACGGTCGACGGCGAGACCTACCAGCTCCCGGAACCGTTCTTCGTCATGGCGACCCAGAATCCCGTCGAACAGGAGGGGACGTTCGCCCTGCCGGAGGCCCAGCGCGACCGGTTCATGATCAAGAGTTCGATGGGGTACCCCGAGCGGGACGGCGAACTCGAACTGCTGGATCGGCGGGCGAGCCGCACCGCGCAGGCACCGAGCGTCGGGCCGGTGGCCGATCCGGAGACGGTCCGGGAGCTACAGGAGGTTCCCGAGTCGGTGACCGTCCAGCGGAAAGTGCGGGAGTACGTGGTCGATCTCGGTCGGGCGACGCGGACGGACGAGCGTGTGGAGGTGGGCGTCTCACCCCGGGGCATCCAGCGGCTGTTCGAGGCCGTCCGCGCGTACGCGACCATCGCCGGCCGGGACTACGTGGTGCCCGACGACGTGAAGCAGGTGGCCGATGCGGTGTTCGCTCACCGACTCGTGTTGACCGCCGAATCGAGCGTCCGCTCGGTCTCGAAGCGCGCGGTGTTACAGGACGTGCTGGACCGGGTACCGGTGCCGACCGTCGAAGACTGATTACTCCCGGAGCGACGACAGCAGGACGATAGTCGTGCCGAAGGCGAGGATCACCGCGCCGGCCGCGAGCGTGGTGTCCGGGACCGACGGCACGAGCAGGTCGCTGGCGACCAGCAGTGCGAGCAGGAGAGCACCGACGACCGCCAGCAGGCCGACGACCAGACTCGCGCCGACGTGGACGAGTTCGCCCCGCGTCGTCGCCGCACTGCTCGGTAGTTCTTCGCGGAGACCGGTCGCGAACTCGCCGGTGTCCCAGACGACCAGCGCGGCCGCGACTGCGAGGAAGGCGACCAGCGACGAGCCACCGAAGAGGACGAGGAGCAGGGCCAGCGCGAACACGGCGGCACTGGCGATAGTGGGGCCGAGCGCCCGCTCGGGGAGGATCGGCGAACTCACCAGCAGGGACAGGGAGACGAAGGCGACCCCGGCGAGGATGAGTGCGCCGAACGCGACGACCAGCACGGCCGTGACGACGCCCCCGCCCAGCAGCGACTCGACGGTGGGGCGGACGCTCGCCGGCGCGCGCGCGAGCAGTTCCTCGCTGCTGAGCAGCAGGTCGGCGACCACGCCGAAGAGGAATGCGGTCACGAACGCGCCCAGCGGCGGGGTCCCCTGCCGGAGCAGGTCGGCCTCGGAGAGGCGGCGGACGCGGCGACGGAGACGCTCGCTGACGAGGATGGCCGCCATCGCACCGATGGCCAGGACGAACAGGGCGCGAACCCAGACGGTCGTCAACAGCCAGACGGCGGGCGTCGCGACCGCTCCGAACCGGTCGGCGAGTGCCGCGGGCGTGGCCACGCCGGCGACGACCGCGACGGCGAACAGGACGATAGCCCCACCGGTTGCCGCCAGCAGGGCCCACCCAAGCCGACCCACGAGTCGGTCGAGTCTGGCCGTCGCCATCGGGCGCTGGCGCGGCGGGAACAGTTTCACGATGGGGATCGACCGCAGGACCAGCCGGAACAGAAAGAGCAGTAGGAGACCGTACAGCAGGAGGGTCAACAGGGCCACGCTGCCGGTCGGAGCCAGCAGCGCGCGCCCGAGCGCGAGCAGTGGCTCGGGGCTGTCGACGACCAGTCGGGCCAGCGAGCGGACCACGGACTCCCAGGCGGCGATGGCGACGACGACGACCTGCGCGACGGTCAGCGGGACGAGCATGCCGACGAATCGCATGAACGCCCCCGCCAGAACCGTCCCCTCGTCGAGGGGGACGGCGGTCAGCACCGCACCGAAGCCACTCCCGACGAGCAGGAGGACGGTCACACTCGCGAGGTGGCCCGCGGGTTGGCCCACGTCGAGTCCGAACGCGACGCCGATGCCGAGCGCGATGACCAGCCCCATCGACGCCGGGGTCAGGAGCGCGCCGGCGGCGAACAGGACCGAGACGCGCTCGCTCCGGAGCGCGTACAGCCCGGCCGCCAGCAGCACGCCCGACACGGACGAGACTACCGTGAGCCGAACGCCGAGCAACTGCCAGCCGACGACCAGCGCGGCGAGGACGGCGACGACACCACCGGAGAGGGCCGAGAGCTGTATCCCCGCAGCGGTCTCAGCGAGCGTCGCGACCACCCCGTCGCCGGTTCCGAGGCGGGGCAACACCGCCTCGTCGCGAGCGCGGGAACCACCGTCGGTGGCTCGCTCGTCGCTCATCGGTCCCACCCGCGCGTGGTCGTCAGCACGTCCGCGAGCGCGACCTGGAGCGGTGTCCCGGGTTGCCAGTCGGTGGCCGAGACGCCCAGTCGTTCGAGGTCGGTCAGCCGAAGCCGGCGCTGGACGTCGACCACCGCCTGTCCCGGCGTGGGATGGTGGCCGTCGCCGGCCCCGGTGACGTTCGGGCTGAGGACGGTCACGGCGTGCCGGTTCGACAGCAGCGTCTCGACCACGTCGACCGGCACGTCGTCGACCAGCGGCGTACAGAAAACGACCTGCGCGTGCGCGGGCAACCGCTCCGCGAGTCGGAGCCCCAGCGCCGTGGCCTCGGAGTCGGCGGTCGCGCTGGACGCGTCGGACGCGTTCTCGGTCCCCGCCTGAGTGGCCTCCGTGCCGGCACCGTCGGTAGCCACGAGCGTCCGCGCGGCGTCGGTCGCGGCCGGGTCCGCGCCGTCGCCCTGCACCCGGTCGAAGAGGGCGTTCGCGGCCGACTCGGTGGCGGCCCCCCGGCCCGGCGAGACCCAGTCGCGGTCGTTGCCCGGCGAGAGCGTCGTGACGCCGACCCGGTGGCCCTCCGCCGTGAGCGTCACCAGCCCCTGCGAGGCGGCATAGAGGACGTAATCGAGCGCCGACGGACCGCCCTGGGGCGGCTGACAGCGGGCGGCCGGTCGGTCGTCGACGACGAACACGACGGCGGCGGCCCGCTCCTGTCGGTGCGTCACGGTCGCGAGTTCGCCCGTCCGAGCCAGGCGACGCCAGTCGACGTGCGAGAGTGGATCGCCCCGCCGGTACTCCCGGATCGAGTGGAACTCGATGCCGTCGCCGCCGGTGTCGGTCGGGGCCTGGCCGGCGAACGGTGTCGTCAGGTCCTGCAACGGGAACTCGTCGAGGAGCGTCGTACAGCGAAGGGTCTCGTCGCCGTCGGGTGCGAGCGTCGTCGTCCCCGTGACGGTCCCGGCGAGACTGCGGCCCCGGACCGCGACGGTCCCAAACTCGTGGGCCCCCCGCGGCGGACGGACCGCGTAGGAGACGGTAGCCGACTCGTCCGGACGGAGCGCGACGGCCCCAGCCGGCGACCCGTCGGCGACCGCCACGTCTTCGGGAACGCCGTCGACCAGCCGGAGGTCGGGGATCGGCCGGTCGCCGGTGTTCTCGACGGTGAGTTCGACGGTCACCGTATCGCCGGGGTCGACCTGCTCGTCGTCGAACGTCCGCTCGATGGCCAGTGACGGCGGCCCGAGACCGGTGACGTGGCCGTAGACGACGTACGCGAGCGGGATGGTCGCGACCAGGAAGAAGGCGTGGTCGCCGACGTAGAGGCCGAGAGCACTGGCGAAGAGCGCGCCGACCAGCGCGCCGTGCCAGCGGGCGACTCGCATCACGCGTCGGTCACCCCGTCCTGACCCGCGCCGCCCCGCTCGGGGGCCGCTTCGGGGGTCGTCTCGTCGGCCGTCCAGGTCCGCTCGGTCGCCTGTTCGACATCACCGTCGGTCGCGGCTTCGAGCGCGTAGATCGCCCGGAACGTCCGGATCGTCTGGCGGTGGAAGGCACCGTGTTCGCTGAGCATATCGTTGAACCAGAGCCGGAGCGGCACGTCGGGCGCGTCGGCACCCCCGACGAAGGCCGCGGCGGCGGGGTCGTCGGTCCAGGCTCCCGTCTCCACGGCGCGGGCGGCCGTCTCCCAGTCACATCGGTGGGTGCGCTGGTACGTGTCCGTCGCCAACCGGCGGAGGTCCTCGCGGACGACCGCCTCGCTGTCGGCCGAGCGACCGTCGACCTGCTGGGCCGCCGCGAGTCGCTCGTCGAAGGTCTCGCCGACGACCGGGCCGGGCACGTCCCGCGCTGTGGGGTCGCCGTCCACGGGGAGGGGCGGCGGGCGTGACGCCGCCGTCGAGGACCAGAGCCCCTGGACGACGGCGATCAGCCCGGCGACGACCGCGAGGCCGGCCAGCCCGACCGTCCCGGTCAGCGCGTCCATCGCGGCCGTCAACTGCGAACGCGGGACCGGCAGGAGGCCGGGGGCGAGGACGAGTGTGGCCGCAGTGAGCAAGGCGACCCCGGCCGCACCGACCAGGAGGCGCGTCCGGGAGATCACGACCGGTCACCTCCGTCGGGGTCGCTCGCGTCACTCGCGTCACCCGGCGCTCCACCATCGGTCGCCGTCGCACTCTCGGGCTCGTCGTCGGGTGCTGGCGGCAGTTCTCGCCGGGCGTCGTCCACGTCGTCGACGTACTCGGTGGGGTCGCGCCGGCCGTACTCCACGTCCCGGATCGCGTCCCGGAGCGTCCACACGGCGGTTCGGGGAAAGCCAGCATCGACACCCGCCCGGGCGAGTTCGCCGGGTGTCTTCGTCCGGTGATCGGCGACGGGCACCTGCGTGCGGAACTCCCGCCAGGCGCGCCGGACCCGTTCGCGGGCCGCCGGTTCGTCCGGCGTCGTGTCAGTTGTCGTCACGGCCGACTCGTCGGGTTCGACCGCCCCTTCACCGCCGGGCAGCGAGTCGCGAACGCCGGCGAACAGCCCCCGGAGCGCAGCCAGCAGTCGGGCGAGGAGAGCCTGCGGCCCGGGGAGGCGGCCGAAGTCGAACCGACGGGCGCGGACGGCGGCCGCGAGTTCGTGCGCCAGCGTCGTGAGTGCCTCGCGCACCCGACGCAGGACGGCGGGCAGTGCGGCCAGGAGCGCCTCGCCGCGGACGGCGAGTGCGACCAGTGCAGAGACGAACGCGCCAGAGAGCCAGTGGAGCGCGACCCGGACCTGTTCACGCAACGACCGGCCGGCCGCGACCGCGCGCTTGCGGAGCAGGGACGCCCCGGTCAGGACCGCGAGCGCGAAGAGGGAGACGAGGGCGGCCGTCAGGAACCGCATCTGGACGGACTTGGTCTCGGTGAGGCCGGCAGGTGTCTCGACGGTCACCGTGGCCCCGGTCGCGAGTGGGAGCGAGACGCTGGCCGTCCCGTCCGCGCCGGTCTTGGCGGTCGATTCGCCGACGCTGACCGTCGTGCCCGAAACCGGCTCACCCCCGTCGGTGACCGAGACGGTGACCGCGAGTCCGGGGAGGGCAAAGCCCGACACATCGACGCTGAGGTTGGCGAGTTCGAGCGTCCGGTTGCCCGCGGCCTCGCCGCGTTCGACCCGAACCGACGCGTGTTCGCTCACCGGGAGGGACACGTCGAGGCGGCCGTCGGCGTCGGTCCGGCCGGCGGTCGTCCCGTTGGCCGACACGTTTGCCCCGGCGACCGGGCGGCCGGCGATGGTCGCGTTGACCGTCACCGTCTCGCCGGGGCCGGGGTCGCCGTCGATCCCCACAGCGATGTCAGTCGGTACGTCGAACGAGCGGGTCGTGTTCGTCTCGTTGTTCGCGACGCGCTGGCGGGGACTCCCCGTCGTCCCTCCGAGGGCGAGCGCGGCGCTGCCCGCGGACACAGCGGTCTCGCTGGGGACCGTGACCGTCACCTCCAGTGTCGCCGAGAAGGGGACCGTGCCGGTGACCAGCCCCGAGACGTTGGTGGTGCCGACTCGTCGGTCGTTGAATGCGACCGCCACATCGGCCAGCGGTTCACCGTCGCGCTCGACGCGGACGGCGACGGACTGGCCGGGGACGGGATCGGACACCAGCGACACCTGCACGCTCGACGCGCCGTCCACGTCGAAGGACTCGCCCGGACTCCCCGACTCGGTGTGGTTGTACGTCTGTGCGAACTCGGTGGCGTTCGCGTCGGTCCCGTTGCCACCGTCGCCGGTCCCGGACTGCGCGTCGGGCGGCGGCTGGCCGCCGGGCGACCCCCTGCCATCGTTCCGGCGGAAGGGGTTACCGCCGTCCTCGCGGCTGGCGGATTCGAGGAACCGGCGGGTGGCGGCCTCGGCGTTGCCGTTCTCGGCGGCGCGCTGGTAGGCGCGGAACTCGCTGGCCAGTCGGCTCCGGCCCGGCGTGGGGTCAAAGCGCACCCAGCCCGCGTCGGGCATGTACACCTCGACCCAGGCGTGGGCGTTCATCGCGCGCACGAGGTACGTCCCGTTGGCGCGCGGTTCGCCCGTCGAGTACCCCACGACGTACCGCGCCGGGATGTCCTGGGTCCGGAGCATGACCGCCATCGTGCTGGCGAAGTACTCGCAGTAGCCCCGGTCCATCTCGAAGACGAACTGGTCGGCCACGTTCCCGCCCTCGTGGCTGGCGTTCAGGGAGTACTCCTTGTTGGCCTCGAGCCAGCGCTCGATGGCGACGGCCGCGCCGTAGGGCGACTCCGTGTCGGCCGTCAGGTCGTCGGTGAACGACCGGAGGCGGTCGGGCGTCGAGTCGGGGAGGGCGGTGTACCGCTCCCGAATCGAGTTGGGGTAGTCGGTCCCAGCGGTCCGGAGTCGGGCGGGGTCCCGGGGCGGTGCCGCGCTGGTCACCGTGTAGGTCGAGTTCGCCGGGAGTCGGTCGCCCCTGTACTGCAGGCCGCCTTCGCCGGTCATCCGGACGTTCTCGGTGCGTGGGCCGTCCACGTCGACCGGTTCCCAGGCCGCCGGGAGCGCCGAGGCCGACTGGAGCAGACGATACTGCTGGGTGATCGTCCGCCGGTCGTCCGCGGCGACCCCCGGGTTACGGGGCCAGTCGGCGCGAGTCGTCCGTCCCTGGCCGGTCCAGCCGGTTCCAGTGTACCGTGCGTAGGCCCCGGTCCGCCAGTAGGTGGCGGCGGAACTCCGGACGAGGAAGTGCGGTTCGGCGGACTGGCTCCGGAGGCTGTCCGACAGCGGCGACCCCTGCGACCCCACACCGGTCCGCTGGCCCGGGTTGAGCGCGCCGAAGCCGCTTCCACCGCCCGTACCGGGGGTCTGTTTGCCGGCTCCCGAGTCGGGCGACCCGCCGGCCCCCGATAGCGAGCCCAAGAGCCCGTCGACCAGCGAAGCCTGTCCGCCGGCACCACCGCCCGCGGACCCGCCGGCTCGACCGGCGAGGACATCGCCGAGTGCGCCGCTCCCGTCGGCCGATCCCGCCTCGCCGGAGGCGTTGCCGGGCAGTAACGACCCCCCGGGTGCGTCGGCTCCCACCGCCGGCAGGACGAGGGCGACCAGAACGAACCCGGCGATGGCCAGGAGGGCAACCGCTGTGCGTGCCCGTTCGCGTGAAGCCGTCTCCGCGTCAGATGCCATAGTGAATATCGTGGCCGGCAGGCCACCCCCGCGTGCCCCGCGAGTCGCCCGCCGGTACGCTCTACCTGATCCAGCGTCAGGAGGGAATTAAACATTCGGTACGAATTATCAGATCCGATCACCCAGTCAGAGCGCCCCGAGGAGCCGGTCCACGTCGGCGGCCGTGTTGAACACGTGGATCGACGCCCGGACCGTCCCGTCGGGCAACGACCGGATAACGACCCCGTCCTCGCCCAGGCGCTCGACCAACTCCTCGGGGTCGTCGGCGCGGAAGGTGACGAGGCCGGACTCGTATTCGCGGGGCGAAAGAAGCCGCTCTCCCAGTCCCTTCTTGAGCCGATCGGTGAGCCGCTCGAGCCGGTCGCCCACGGTGTCGAGGCCCACGGCCCGAATCCGGTCGATAGCCGTCCCGAGCGCGACGTGGGGCGCGGGCGAGACAGTCCCGATCTCCAGTTGCTGTGCGCCGGCCGAGAGGTCACAGCCGGGGGCGCTCGGGTCGTCGACGCTGCGGTAGCTGGCACGTCGCGGCTCCAGTTCGGCGGCGAACTCCGAATCGACGTACAGGAAGCCCGCACCCCAGAGGCCGAGCAACCACTTGTGGCCGGCACCCGCGACGGCGTCGGCACCCCACTCGGCCACGTCGACGGGGTGCTGGCCGGGCGACTGGACCGCGTCGACGACGACCCGGGTGCCGGCGTCGTGGGCCACGTCGACGATCTCGGCGACCGGCAGCTGGGTCCCGTAGTTCCAGGAGAGCGAACTGACACAGAGCAGGCTGGCCTCGTCGACGGTCTCTTTCACGGCGTCCATCTCGACGCGGCCGCGCTCGGTGTCGAGGACGCGAGTGTCGAGACCGGCCACGTCGGCGGCCCGCTCCCACGGGAGGATGCCGGCCGGGTGTTCGAGGTCCGTGTAGGCCACCGTCTCGCCGGGTTCGAAGTCGACGGCGGCGGCGATCCGGGAGATGCCGTCGGCCGTGCTGTTGGTCAGGGCCAGATCGGCGGGGTCTGCGCCCACGAACTCGGCGACGTGGTCGCGAGCCGCCCCGATTTCGTCGTAGGCCATGCCGTACGGCTCGCCGGCGGCGTGGGCCTCGTACTCGTGGCGCTCCAGAAAGTCGGTCGCAGCCTCGACCACCGGACGCGGACTGGGGCCGCTCGCGCCCGTGTTCAGGTAGACGGTGTCGTCGACGGCGGGAATCTCGGCACGGAGGTCCTCTGGGTCCATGGCGGCCGTTTGGCTGCCAGGTGTTTGAATCCTCAGATGGCGGTCGACAGCCAGTCAGGATTCGACCACGCTGTTTTCCAGCGTGCCCAGCCCCTCGATGGAGATGGCGACGGTGTCGCCGTCGTCGAGGAACTCGCCGATCTCCAGCCCACAGCCCGTGCCGACGGTGCCGCTGCCCAGCACGTCGCCCGGGTAGAGGGTCTCCGCTTCCGAGGTGTGTTCGAGGATCTCGCCCCAGGAGTGTTCCATCTCGCCGACGGTCCCCTCCGACCAGGTCTCGGTCTCGCCGTCCTCGTCGGTGACCTCGATGGCGAAGTCGGCGTTCGGGAGATCGAGTTCGTCGGGGGTCACCAGGTACGGGCCCAAGGCGTTGGCGAAGTCCTTCCCGCGGGCGGGACCGAGGTTGGCGTCCATCTCCTCGCCCTGCTCGTCGCGGGCCGAGAAGTCGTTGAACAGGGTGTAGCCGGCGACGTACTCCTCGGCCTCGTCGGCGTCGACGCCGGTGCCCCGCCGGCCGATCACCGCGCCGATCTCCAGTTCGATATCCCAGAGGTTCGAGTAGGCCGGCCACTCGACCACGTCGCCGTCGCCGACGACCTGGTCGGCGTTGCCCTTGTAACAGACCGGGCGGTCGTACCACACGTCCGGCACCTCGCCCATCGTGTTCGCGACGTGTTCCTCGAAGGCCATGAAGTCCCGCAGGGAGTTGGGGCGGGGAACCGGGGCCAGCAGGTCGACCTCACTCGGTTCGTACCGCAGGCGCGCGCCGCCGGGGCCGGTGTCGGCGTCGGCGTCGGGCACCCACTCCAGCACCTCCTCGGCGGCGTCGAAGGCGCGTTGGCCGCGCCGGAGGAAGTCGATCATCGACGGGGGCGCGACGGTCTCGGCGAGGTCGACGGGCGCGGCCTCGCCGTCCATCGCGAGGACGTGCGCGTAGCCGGCGTTCACGTCGAGCAGTTCCCCCTCGTGTTCGACACCGACCCGTCGGGCCGGTCCGACGGGCGTCTCGACCGCGAAACTGGCGAGTCGCATGCCTCGACCCCCGGCGCGAACGGAGGTATACCTTTGCCATGCGACATCGAATATCAGTCCTGATAACCAGCCCCATCATTCAATGCAGACCCGGGGATTCGACAGGATATGACACGGAAACCGCTGTCCGCGTTACTGTCTCTGGCGGCCGAACCGGGGGACGGAAGCGCCGGTGACCGGTCGGACGCGATCGACGGGGTCACGGCGGTCGGCGTCGATCCGACCGCGGTCGCGGGGGCGACCGACGACGCGCTCGACGACGAACGGGCGGACGAAGTCGCGGCCGCGCTGTCGGCGGAGGCCTGGGCCGACGGCGACGACGAGCGGGACCGCCGGGCCGAGGCCCTCGCGGACCTGCTCGACGGCGGTGTCGACCCGGCGACGCTGGTCGGGGCCCACGAGCCGCTCGTCGACCGGCTGGTCGAACGGGCTTTCGCCGACGTGGACGGTGGCGACGAGGCCGCGGCCGCGCTCAAGCGGGACCTCGGCGTCGCGCTCGGGGGACTCGCGGGCGGGCTCGACGCGGCGGCCGCGACCGACGGGCCGGTCCCGGGGATCGGCCTCCACGACCTGCTGGACGCCGTGCCCTACTCGACGTTCCTCATCGACGCCGACCACACGGTGATCGGGTACAACCAGGCGACGGCGGACCAGCTCGACCTCGACGAGACGGCCGAGTTGGGCGAGGACTGCCGGGAGAGCATCGCGGCGGCGACCTACTCCGACGGGCGGCGCCACGACACGCTCGCGGACAAGGTCGTCGAGTCGCCCCGGACCGCCCACGAGGAGTACGACGTGGACCGCATCGACGACAGCTACGCCTTCGGCGACCGGATCGTCTACGAGGACCGGAGCCTGATGAAGAAAGCCGACGGCACCGAGCAGCACATCTCCTTCCAGGCGATGCCCATCTTCGAGGAGGGCGGCGAACTGCAGGGCGTCCTCGAACTCGTCGAGGACCAGTCCGAGGCGATCAACCGGCAGGAGGCGCTGTCGGGGCTCGTCGAGGAGGTGTGTACGACGCTTGAGGCGCTGTCGGACGGCGACTTCACCGCCCGCGCCGAGTTCGAGGACGACGGCGACCACCTCGACGACGACCTCCTGCGGATCGTCCGGGAGGTCAACGAGATGATCGACGACTTCGAGGAGCTGATCGGCCGGGTCGGCGACGGGACCGCCGACCTCGCCGACTCGATCCGGACCGCCGCCGAGGCCGCCGACGAGATCGACCGGCAGGTGAGCGACCAGACCGACGCGCTCTCCCGGGTCGCCGAGGAGATGGAGGACTTCAGCGCGACGATGGAGGAGGTGGCGTCGAGCGCGAACCAGGTCTCGACGGCGGCCGACGAGGCGCTCGAAGAGGCCGACGAGGGGGAGGCGGCCGGCCGGGCCGCCCGCGAGCGGACCGACGACGTGCTGGAGACCAGCCGGGAACTCGTCGAGACGGTCAACGAGCTCGAGGAGTACATGGACGAGATCGAGGCGGTGACGGACGTAATCGCCGACATCGCCGAACAGACGAACATCCTCGCGCTCAACGCCAACATCGAGGCCGCGCGGGCGGGCGAGGCCGGCGAGGGCTTCGCGGTCGTCGCCGACGAGGTCAAGGAACTCGCCGACGAGACCCAGCACCACACGCAGGACATCTCGGAACAGATCGAGGCCGTCCAGGCCCAGACCGCCGAGACCGTCGAGGAGGTTCAGCGGAGCCACGAGCGCATCCAGGTCGCCGACGAGCGCATCCAAGAGGCCGTGGCCTCGCTCCAGGAGATTTCGGAGGGGGTCGAGGCGGCCGCCGACGGGATCGGCGAGGTCGCGGACGCCAACGACGAACAGGCCGCGACCGTCGAGGAGGTGCTGGCGACCGTCGACGAGGCCAGAGAGAGCGCCGAGACCGTCGAGCGCACCGTCGAGGACATCGTCGCCGAGACCGAACGCCAGCAACGCGCCGTCTCTGACCTCTCCGATCACGTCTCCTCGCTCTCCGCCGAGGAGTGACCGCGTCCCCAGTACTCAGCCCGCCGCGCCCGCGAGGACGGCCCCCAGCGCCACCGCACCCAGCGCACCGGCGAGATTCAGCACTGCTGTCGCCACGGCCCGCCGTCGCTCGCCGGTCTCGTACAGCCGTACCGTCTCGAACGCGAACGTCGAGAAAGTCGTGAAGGCACCACAGAAGCCCGTCCCGAACAGCAGGAGGACGGAGTCAGCGACCGGCACGGCGACCAGCAGGCCCAGCAGGAAACTCCCGCAGACGTTCACCGCGAGCGTGTCGGCCGTCCGGGTGTCGATGCGCTCGCCAAGCAAGTGCCGGGCCAGCGCCCCGAGGACGCCCCCGACACCGACGAGCAGTGTCGGACTCACCATCGGGAGATCACCCGGGCGACGAAGCGCCCGAGGAGGACGGCCAGAAAGGCGAGCGCGTAATTGGCGGCGACGTTGGCGACCAGCAGTCGGGGGTCTAGCCCCGCACTCTCGACGGCGAAGGTGCTGTAGGTGGTGAACGAGGAGAGGAAGCCGGTTCCCAGTACCAGCCGCGTCTCGGGGCTCAGGGCGTCCGCGAGGTGGGCCTCGTACAGCAGGACGCCCAGCGCGAAACTCCCGGCGACGTTGGCGGCGAGCGTCCCCCACGGCAGCGGGGTCGCCGGGAGCGCGAGCGCGACGGCGTGGCGGGCGACCGCGCCGACGAACCCGCCGACGGCGATCAGGGCGAGCGGTTCGACGCGTGCCAGCGCGTGTGTCGACCCGTCGGCGTCCGCGGCCGTCCCGTCGCTCATTCGTCCGGAGCGAGTCCCAGCGGCTACTCGGTGGTTTCGGTTTCCCCGGCGACGACGGCGTCGGCCAGCGAGTCCCGGTGCCCCTCGTTGGGCCCGCCGGCGAGGGTCAGCAGGCGGGCGTCACGGAGGTACCGCTCGGCGTCGTGTTCGCGCGTGTAGCCGACGCCGCCGTGGAGTTGCATCGCCTCGTTGGCGTTCTCCACCGCGGCCTCGGTGGCGTGGATCTTCGCCATCGGGAACGCGCGGTCGACCGTGAGCCCGCGGTCGGCGCGGTCGGCCGCCCGGAGCGTGAGCAGGCGACTCGTGTCGACCCGCTCGGCCATCTCGCCGAGTCGCCAGCGCACGCCCTGAAAGTCGCCGATCGGGTGGTCGAACTGCTCGCGTTCGGTGGTGTAGGCGACGGTGTCCTCGAGCGCGGCGCGGGCGATCCCGACCGCTCGCGCCGGGACGTTCACGCCGGTGTTGACGGTCCCGCGCTGGACGTAGGCCTCCCCCTGCTCGCCGACCATCGCGTCGTCGGGCACGCGAACGTCCGAGAGCGTCACTCGCGGCGACTTCACGCTGTTGGCACCCAGTTTCTCCCAGTACCGGTCGACCTCGAACGCCTCGGCCGGGACGAGGAAGGCACTGACGTTGTGGGGTGCGTCCGCATCGGGCCCCGTCTTCGCGTAGGTGAGCACCACGTCGGCGTTCGGGAAGTTCGTCACCCACTGCTTGTGGCCGTCCAGGACCCATCCGTCGCCCTCGCGTTCGGCGGTGGTCTCCATCGCCAGTTTGTCGCTGCCGGCGTCGGCCTCGCTGAGGCCGAGCGCGCCGACGGTCTCGAACGCCGCCATCTCCGGCACCCAGCGCTCGCGCTGGCGATCGCTCCCGAAGCGTTCGATCACGGTGGCGACGCCGAGGTTGAGCCCGACGGCGCTCGCCAAGGCCATCTGTCCGGCCGCCAGTTCCTCGATTACGACGGCGAGTTCGACGAGGCCCTCGCCGCGACCGCCGTACTTCTCAGGCAGGGTCAGGCCGGTGATACCACGCTCGCCGAGTTCGGCGAGGATTTGCTCGGGATAGGCCGCGTCCCGGTCGAGGTCGGCGGCAACGGGGTCGATCTCGGTCGCCGCGAACTCCCGGACTTCGTCGCGGAGCGCGCGCTGAGACTCGGTCAGCTGAAATCGCATAGGTATCCTTGGCCGCGGAGGACGGTAAGTCCCGGGAGAACTCAGTTTCTCCCGGCGTCGGCGGCCGGCCGGTCGAACCAGGTATCCCGGGCCGTGAACTTGGTGTGGCGGGAGTTCCGGACGACCGACCCGTCGTCGGCGACGACCAGGACGAGTTCGTCGTTACCGCACCGGGGTCGGAGCTCGAGCCGGAGCGGGTCGCGCGAGCGAACGCGGGTGTCGTGATCGGTCGCCGCGAACTCTAGCTCCCAGACGTGGGAGTCGCGGAGGTCGACGCCGTGGTCGTGGTAGAAGGCCGCGACGGCGGGGTGGTCGAGGACCGTCTCGCCCACCGTGGTCGTCCACCTGCCGCCGCAGTCGCGACACGCGTACTCGAACCCATAGGTCAGCGATCGGGGCCCCTGGTCCCGCGACCAGCCGTCGGTCGTCGCGTCGACCGTCACGCGACCGCGACAGCGGGGACAGACGCCGTCGCCAAGTGACGACACCGTTTGCCGGTAGACGGCGTCGACGGCGGACCTCTCGGGGACAGCCCTCTCCTTCCTCGGTACGGCGGGCATCGCGGGCGCGTTCTCGGCCCCGCTGATCACCGGCGCGCTCATCGGCGCGACCGAGCAGTACGCGACCGCGTTCGCCTTCGCCGCCGTTCTCGCGCTGGGCGGCCTCGCGCTCGCGCTCCGGGCACCGAACGTGAACTGAGTCGCCTGCGATCCGGCCACGGCGGGACCCCAGTCGCCCGAGGGTTCAAGTACGAGACCGCGACCAGTCCGGTCCATGTTCGAGCGTTTCACGAGCGACGAACGGGCGATCGAGGGGCTGCCGGTGCGACTCGTCATCGCCCTCGTAGTGGGCATCGCGAGTCTCAGCGTCATGATGAACACGATCGGGGGTCTCACCGCGCTGGGCGTCACCGAACTCGACGTGAAACCCCAACCGGAGGTGATTCCCGAGGGCGACAGCGAGGTCACGGTCACGGTGGTCACGCCGGAGGGCGAGTCGGTATCGAACGCCACCGTCGTCGCGAAGGACGGCACCGCGACGCTGTCGGAGATCCAGCCGGCGAAGACCGGCCCGAACGGGACGGCGACGCTGTCGCTCTCGCCGAGTCTCGGGCCGAATCAGGACGAGGGGACGGTCACGCTCGACGTGAAACCGCCAGCCGGCGGCGGGTACACGGACGACCGGGAGAACACGAAGGTACTGGTCGTCTCGGGGGGCGGTCAGTCCTCGTAGGAGCGGCCGGCGTCCGCGCCCTCGTCCCAGTCGATCCAGGACTGCTCCCAGCCGCGGCGACGACGAGCGTCCCGGCGTGCGTACTCCCGGTCCTCCCGACGGGTCCGGTTGCGCTCGGGCGTGTCGGCCTGCTCGCCCTCGACGAGCATGGGACTGAAGGCGACGCCACCGAGGCGGTCCGTAACCTCGCCGCCCTCGACGACGGCGAGGCTCTGCTGGTGAGTGCCAAGCGGCATGACTAGCCGGCCGTCCTCGGCCAGCTGGTCGACCAGCGCCCGCGGCGGCGAGACCGCGGCGGCCTCCAGCAGGATGCGGTCGTAGGGAGCGTACTCGGGGAGGCCGTCCGCGCCGTCCCGGCAGTCCACGAGGACGCCGCCGTAGCCCGCGCTAGCGAGGTTCTCGCGGGCGTCGTAGACAACCCGGCGGGTGATGTCGATGGCCTGCACGTTTCGGTCGCCGACGATCTCGGCGATCACGGCGGCCGTGTAGCCCACGCCCGCGCCGACCACGAGGACGGAGTCGTCGGGGTCGGGCGCGAGCGCTTCGAGCAGGCGCGCGGCAGTGCTCGGTGCGAGTACGCGGGTGCCGAACCGCTCGAAGGGGCGGTCGGCGTAGGCACCGCGTTCGTCGGCGACGAACTCGTGGCGAGGCACCGCCCGCATGGCGACGCTGACGGCGTCGCTGTGGACACAGCCCTTGCTCTCGTGTTCGAGGCTGTCGACCATGTCGTCGCGCAGTACCGCGGGATCCATTGTCGCAAGGTTCGCGTGGAGGCTATTGAATGGCCCGGCTGTCGACGGGGCGGTACGTCAAGCGGCGGACAATCCACTACTGCATCTCGACGAACCGCACGCCGCCGTGGTCCTCGCGGTCCAGAGAGCCGTCCTCGCGCTTGCGGGCGCGGACGAGTGTCTGGCGGGCCGTTCCAAGCGGCGAGAGCAGGACGCCACCCGGCCGGACCTGCCCGACGACGGCTTCGGGAAAGTCGGGCGCGGCACAGGTGAGATAGGCCCGGTCGTAGGGCGCGTGGTCGGGCCAGCCCTGCTTCCCGTCGCCGGCCCGCACCGAGACGCCGCCGTAGCCGAGTCGGTCGAGGCGCTCGCGGGCCTGCTCGGCCAGCGAGTCGTGGTACTCGACGGAGAAAACGCCCTCGGGGCCGACGATCTCGGCGGTGACGGCGGCGTGGTAGCCACATCCGGTGCCGATTTCGAGGACGCGGTCGCCTGGCGACAGATCCAACAGGTCGGTCATGATCGCGACCATGTGGGGTGCGCTGATGGTCTGGCCGTCGCCGATAGGGAGCGGCGTGTCCGCGTACGCCGAATCGCGCTTGCGCTCGGTGACGAACTCGTGGCGCGGGACGGCACGGAGGGCGGCGAGCGTGGCCGGGTCGTCCACGCGCCCCTCGGCTTCGAGCGCGTCGACCATCGCCTCGCGTCGGGCCGCCCAGTCCATGTTACCAGGCCGACCAGGCGGTCGACGTCTCGTCGCGGACGTAGAGCCGTTTCACGTCCTTGGCGGCGACGGTGTCGCCCTCGTAGTCGAGTTTGTCGAACTCGTACCCCTCGGCGTCGTCCCGGACGTGGATGCCTTCGACGGTGAACTCCAGGTCCCCGAGTTCCTCGGTCTCGCCGACGACGAAGTCGTGGTCGCCGGGCACCTGCACTTTGGTGGACTCGGTGTTCTCCCGCCTGCCGTCCTTGGGGTGTTTGGTCACGTTGACGCTGACGTTGCCCACGGCACGCGTCCAGACGGTGTCCACGTCGGTCACGGGAGCGGACTCGACGCGCCCGTCGTCGAGTTCCAGGCTCGTGATCCGGACGGTCATCACCGCGGCGTCGGTCTCGGCGACGAACTCCTCGCCGGTCGCGAGGTCGGCGTCGGCGGGCGCCTCGATCTGTGCGGAGAACGACTCCCCGTCCTGGGAGATGACCACGTCCAGCGTCGCGGTGCGCTCTTCGGGCAGGCTCTCCTTGTGGACGTGTTCACACTCGGTACACCGTAGCGTCGCGTCGCCGCCGCCCGTCGACAGGACCTCGTGGACCGTCTCGAACTGCGGCGAACAGGCCGGACAGGCGATTCCAACCCTGTCCCCGGCTTCCGTACTCATACGCCGTGGTACTCGACGCGCACGTAAAAGGCCGCTGACCGGCGGGGCGTGTGCCGGCCGTTCGCTCGGTCTCCCGGACGACATCGCCGGACAGTGTTGCCCCAGCCCCGACCCATTCGGTACGATCCCCTGTAGCCGTGGTATGGAACTGCGGTACGTCTACGGTGCCGGGTTCGGGCTCATGGCCCTCGGCTACGGGGTGGGGGTCCTCGAGTCACTCCGGACGAGCGGGGGCCTGGAATCGGTCTGGCTCGACGGACTGTTGTTTCTCGCCACGGGGTTCCTGGCGTTGCGGTCGCTGGCCGGCGAACTCGACGAGTTGAACGGTGACGAATCGAGCGAGTTCCTCCGGCCGATGGGGTACACGCTACTCGGTATGGGAGTGCTATCGACGGTGCTGAACGGCCAGTCGCTCACCGGGCCACTGCTGTGACTGGGAATCTCGTCGATCAGACGCCCGACGGCAGGTCGATCTGCTCCCCGTCGACGAAGACCTTCGGATCCCGGACGATCCCGTCCAGATGGATCGGGGCCTCCACGTCGCCGCCGATGGCGTGGTCGTCGCCGATGGCGATGTGGACGGTGCCGGCGGCCTTCTCGTCCAGGAGGACGGAGCCGATCAGTTCGGTGACGCCGACGTTGGTGCCGATGCCCAGTTCCGCGAGGTTGTAGGCGTCCTGGCCGACCTCCTCGGCGGCGGCGTCCAGTTCCTCGCGCACGCCGTCGTCGCTGACCTCGGTGACGGTACCGTCCTCGACCTCGAATTCGAGGACGTGACCGTCTTCCAGCAGGCCGTGGGGCATCATCGTCCCGTCGACGACGAAGGTGCCGTCGGCCGTCTCCGGACTCACGAACACCTCGCCGGCCGGGAGGTTCGACATCGAGTCGGGATCGTGGACGATGCCGGTGTCCTGTCGCCACTCCCGGTCGCCGGGGCGGAACACGATGTCCGTGCCGCGTTTGGTCTGGACGCGGACGGTCTCCGCGCCGGAGACCTGGGCGTACAGGTCCTTGCAGTGTCGCTTGATGTCGGCGTAGTCGGCGTCGAGACCAGTGACGAACACCTCCTCGGTGATGCCGGGGAGCGTGGCGACGCGGGCCCCGGCCGCGGTGGCGTCCGAGCGGGCCTTGGTGTGAGTCAGGCTCTTTTTCGTCGGGACCAGTACCACGTCCGCCGCCTGCATGGCGGCGGCGACGGCGGCGGGCGGCTCTTCGCCGTGCTGGTCACCGGGCGGGTAGCGGACGATACTCGCGTCGTCGGTGCGCTCGTTGGCCACCTCGTAGAGGGCTTCGCCGATTGGCTGGCGCTCGTGGTCGGTGACGATCAGGCAGGACTCGGTCGACTGGAGGCGCATGCACTTCCGGACGGCCGTCTCGGCCGGCTCCCGGAGCCGCTTGTGTGTCATGTCCCGAGATGGGCACGGGGACGGAATAGGTGTTGTCCCTGCCCTCACCCGGTCTCGACGTAGGCGGCCCACAGGAACATCGTCCCGAACGATCCGAGGACCAGCACCAGGACCGGTGCGATCCGGGCGGCCTGGCCACCTTCGGCCCGGAGCGCGAGGACGAACCCGCCGGCCAGCAGGTACCAGAACAGGCCGCCGCCGATCAGGACGCGCCTGGTCGTCGTGTTCACCTCGCCGGGCGACACCGTGTCGGTGGCGGCGACTGCTTCGTCGAGTCGGTCGACGATGCTGGCAGGAGCCACCACCAGACGCGGCGACGTACTCGTCGACCGACCCCGCTGATACGAGAGCCAGACCAGCGCGTACGGCCCGAAGTCGAGCCGTCGCAGGCCCGTCACGTGATCGATCTGGGCCGTCCGCTGTCGGTGGGTACGCGTCCCGGCCTCGGGGTCGATCTCGCCGTCGGCGCTCGGCACCTGGGCGCCCACGAAACAGCCGAACCCGAACAAGATGTACGCGAGTCCGCCCCAGTGGCCGAGTCGGAGCGCGAGCACGAAGAGCGCGCCACAGCAGACCGACACGACGACGAGCAGGGACGGTCGTCGATGCTCGGCGAAGGCCGCAAGCAGGTCGTCGGACGCGGTGTCCTCGGTGCGGAGCACCGCGAACGAGCGGTACCGGACGAGGGCGAGCAACAACAGCCCGACCACGACCGGCAGCATGTCCCGCCAGTCACGGAACGGACGGTCCAGGTCCGGCCCGAACGCGACCAGTACCGCCACACCTGCGAACACCAAGACGCCGCCGAAACTGCCGTAGGCGAGATAGAGGAGTCCCCGGACGAGCCGCGAGTTCGCCGGGTCGACGCTCCACGACACCGCCATACCCGATCCCAGTCGGTCGCTCGACTTAGTTCCTGCTCGCGACGAGACGGTATTCGGAGACGAGTGAATCCCCGTCGTGGAACCTCGAAACGGTTATCCCGGTCGCTACGGCATCCCCGTATATGACAATCGAGGTCGGAATCAACGGGTACGGGACCATCGGGAAGCGGGTCGCGGACGCCGTCCGCGCCCAGCCGGACATGGAAGTCGTCGGCGTCGCCAAGACGCGGCCGAACTTCGAGGCCGAGCAGGCCGTCGCCAACGACTTCCCGCTGTACGCCGCCGTCCCCGAGCGGGTCGGGCAGTTCGACGAAGCCGGCATCGAACTGGCCGGCGAGGTCGAGGAACTCGTCCAGGACAGCGAGATCGTCGTCGACACCACGCCCTCGGGCATCGGCGCGGAGAACAAGGCGATGTACCAGGAGTACGACACGCCCGCGCTCTACCAGGGCGGCGAGGACGCCGACTTGGTGGACGTGAGTTTCAACGCCCGCTCGAACTTCGCCGAGGCCGAGGGGGCCGGCCACACGCGCGTCGTCTCCTGTAACACGACCGGGCTCTCCCGACTCATCGCCGCACTGGAGGACGAGTACGGCGTCGAGAAGGTGCGCGCGACGCTGGTCCGCCGGGGCGGCGACCCGGCCCAGTCCTCGCGTGGCCCGATCAACGACACGCTGCCGGACCCGGTGACGATTCCCTCCCACCACGGCCCGGACGTGAACACCATCTTCCCGGATCTGGACATCGACACGCTCGGGATGAAGGTGCCCGCGACGCTGACCCACACCCACAGCGTCAACGTCGAGTTGACCGACGAGACCGACACCGAGACAGTCCGCGAACTCCTGGAGGGCGAGTCACGGCTGTTCGTCATCCCCGACCACATGGGGATCGACGGGTCGGGCAAACTCAAGGAGTTCGCGCTCGATTCGGGTCGGCCCCGGGGTGACGTGTGGGAGAACGCCATCTGGGGCGAGTCGATCACCGTCGAAGGTGGCGACGAACTCTACCTGTTCCAGGCGATCCACCAGGAGTCCGACGTGGTGCCGGAAAACGTCGACGCGATCCGGGCCGTGCTGGGGACCGCCGACCGGCGCGAGAGCATCGAGCGGACGAACGAGGCCCTCGGGATGGGCCTGGGCCGCTAACGCGACCCCCTCGGGATTCGAGGAGTGACAGGGACAGAAACCTTTTCCGGCGACCACGCCTTACCGACAGGTATGAATAACGACCGCGACGACCACGACCCCATCGACGACATTCTTCGCGAGATCGAGCGGGTAATGAACGAGATGATGGGCGACGACGTCCACATCGACCGGAGCGGCTCCGCCGGCTTCGGCTCGGATCTGCACCTGGACGTGTTCGAGGCGGACGACCAGCTCCGGGTCGTCGCGGACCTCCCCGGCGTCGAGAAAGACGCCATCGACCTCAGGTGCGACGGCGACGTGCTGACCGTCGCGGCCGCCTCCGACCGCCGGGACTACGAGGAGCGGATCCGCCTGCCCGCGACCGTCGACGAACACTCCGCGAGCGCCACCTACAACAACGGCGTCCTCGAAGTCACCTTCGACCGCGCCGGCGACTCCGCCGACATCGACCTCTGACTTCTCAGGAGAGCTGACTGCGCCGGCCGCCGTCGTCGCCGAGCCGGTAGAGCTGATAACAGAACGCCGCCAGCGCCAGCGCGAACAGGCCGAAGGGGACCAGCGGACCGCGGCTCCCGCGCAGGTAGAAGAACGTGGCGAACAGCATAATAAAGAGTGAACTCACCAGCCGCCCGTACACCGACTCCCGGAGCGGCCGGTAGCTGTAGGTGAACGTGAACGCGACCAGCAACCAGCCGAAGGCGAGCGTCTCCGCCCGCTGGAGCGAGGGGGTCGCGTACCGGACGGTTCCGGCCGCCACACCAACGGCGAGGGCGAACCCGAGGACGAGAAACGGACGGCTCAGGTCGTTCCGCTGGGTTTTGGCCATGTTTCCCGGTCGTTACTTATCCGGGGTAATATACTTTGGTGTCGTGTCGAACGGTCGTGTGTCCTGTGTCAGACGGTCTCACGGATCAGCGCCGCCAGATCGTCGAAGAAACCGGGTTCGTATTTCGTCGCGCTGTCGACGGTCGGCCGGGCGTTGGTCTCGGTGACGACGGCCCGGTCGTCGGTGACCAGCAGATCGACGCCGAGCCAGGGGATGTCGAGTGCCTCGGCGACGCCTTCGGCCAGCGCGCGCAACTCCGGCGAGAGATCGACGCCGGTCGCCTCGGCCCCGCGGTGGACGTTGTGTTTCCACTGCCCCGCTTCGAGGGCGTCCGCGGGGAGGCGGCGCTCGACCGCGCCCACGTACTCGCCGTCGACGAGCATGACCCGATAGTCCCGGGCGTCGGGGAGGTACTCCTGGACCAGAAAGGACTGGTCGCCGGTCGCGCGGTAGTCGTGGACTAGATCGAGGTAGTCGGCGATGCCTAAAAAGGAGTCGAGATCGTGGGCCTTGGCGACGCCGACGCCGCGGGTGGCGGAGTTTGGTTTGACGACGACCGGCGCGTCGAACCGCTCGAAGGCCGCCACGAGGTCCGCCCGGTCGACCGGGTTCGAGACGGCGACGGTCTCGGGGACCGGAATGCCAGCCCGGTCGAGGCGGGCGATCACGTCGGCCTTGTTCCGGGAAGTGAGGATCGCGTCGCGGTCGTTGACCCACGGGACCCCCAGCAGTGCGTCGGCGACACCGCCCTCCATGATGCGGGGCGGGTAGACGAACCCGGCGTCGAACCCATCGAACTCGTCGAAGTCGGCGTCGGTGAGCGGGAGTGTCCGTTCGGTGGTGGCGACGGCCGCGACCTCGATCCCCCGCTGTTCGAGGGGGTCTTGCAACCGTTCGTACGTTTCCGCATCGGTCGCGACCGCCAGCCGGAGCATGGTCGTTCTCTCGGACCACGCGGACTAAAGTCCGCCGTTCGTGGCCGTCGAACGGGTACGACGGGGGACGGATGTCGTTTAATATATTAGCCCTGGCGAATGTGTAATTATAGTTGGAAAGTGCAGATTGCAAGGATGTTGGCGAGTTTACTGGGTGGATATCGGTGGGGGCGGTCGAGTGGAGACGGAGGGCGAACGATGGATGGTGGCGACGGTGGAGGTCGGTCGGAGCGATGAGTACCCAACAGGAGACCCGGGAGACGGTGACCGACCACGCCGAATTCCTCGCGGAGCGGGTCTGGGACGGGTTCGTCGCGCACGACCAGCGCGACCGGATGGCGGCGGTGAAGGCGTTCGCGGCAGTCGACGGTAGCCAGTTCCAGCACGTCGACGACGCGACGGCGCGCCGGGCCGCGGTGGCGTACGTCAACGCCCTCTGGAAGAAAGACGAGGTCGAAGACACACACCAGACCGACGGGGAGTTCGACCGGGAGACGCTCGACGCGGCCGACTGGGACCCGGTCCACGAGAACTTCGCCGAGCGGGCGCGCCTGCTCGGCATCGACGAGGACTACGCAGACCTGTCGGCGACGGCCTGGCGGCGACACAAGACCGGCGGCGACTACTGGACGCCGATCATGCACGCCAAGCTGCTGGAACTGCGTGTGGCGATGGGCGACCCGGAGTACCCGCGTAAACCCCGCTACGGCCAGTCCGGGTTTGGCCCCGAAGCGACCCGGTACGCGCTGGCGGTCGAACACCACGACTACCGGTCGGAGGACCACCTCGAACAGGGCAAGGACGTGATGATGCCCTACTACGAGGCGATTCTCCGCGCTCACGAGTAGGGCGGGCGGAGAGTCCGCCGGTTCTCAGTTCCCGAGAGGTCGGCGCAATACTAAGTAGACGGCGGCGGGACGGTGTGGTATGTACGACGAGATACTCTTTCCGACCGACGGGAGCGACGGGGCGGCGGTCGCACTGGACCACGCGCTCGAACAGGCCGAGGCACACGACGCCGGAATACACGTCCTGTTCGTGGCCAACACGACGGCCCTGGGCGGTGGTGCAGTCGAGGGGACGACCGTCGAGTCGCTCCGGACGACAGGCGAGCAGGTCGTCGCGGACGCGGTCGACCGGATCACCGACGCCGGGCTCGTCGCCGAGAGCGGGGTGCGCGAGGGCAACCCCTACCGGGAGATCATCGACTACGCCGACGAGGTGGCCGCGGACATGATCGTGATGGGCACCCACGGCCGGCGCGGGCTGGACCGGTACCTGCTCGGCAGCGTCACGGAGAAAGTCGTCCGGTCCTCGGACGTGCCCGTGTTGACGATCAGAGTGGCCGACGAGGAGTGACGGTCGTTCTCACGGCACTCGATGCCGTCTGGATCGGTCGACGGCTCACAGCTCACTGATCAGTTTCGACGAGCGAAGACTCTGCGGACGGGCGTTCGGCCGGGAGCGTGGCCCGCGCATCGCGCGGGACACGCGACCCGGGGAAGGGCAGGCCTGCCTACGAGTACGTCAACGCACGGCGCGCTCGTGCTCGAATGCACGAGTGCGCCGGGCAGAAACCGCGCGTCGCGTATCTCGCGACGCGCGGAAGACCCCTTGCGGGTCCCCGCCTGGCGGACTTCTAAGGGCGAGCGACCGCGCCAGCGGTCGCGAGGGCTTAGGCGATCAGCAGTTCTTCGCCGCGTTCGACCTTGATCCGGCACGGCGGCGAGATCTTGTTGTAGGCGCGGCGGAAGGCTTCCTTGACTTCCTCTGCCTGGTCTACGTCGCAGTAGGCGGTGAACAGGCGCTCGCCCTTGTCGATGCGGGCGGCGGTGCCGACGATCTTCCCGAAGGCCTGGCGCATTCCGTCCGAAACACGGTCCGCACCGGCCCCGGTCGCCTGTTTGTTCTCCCGGATGACCTGGTGGGGGAACTTCCGCAGGACCATCTTGTAGTTTTTCTCGCCGAGTTCCTGGATCAGGTGCCGGTTGGCCGACAGTCGGGAGGCCTCCAGCGACCCGTGCCGGATCTGGACCTCTTCTTCGACGATGAGGCTAATCTGGACGGGGTAGTCCTCGGACTCGGTGGTTTTGTCGCCCATCTGATGCTGTGCAACCTTGGAACCGGGGATTCCGGTGATGTACTCACGGCGAGTGTACGACGGCTTGTCGATTTGCCGGTACATCGAGGCAGGCTTGTCCGACATAGGTATCTCTTGGCGAAATCGAAGCCAAGCGCGTACAAAAACCCGTCGAACTGGACCAGGGCACGCGACGGGTCCGGTGTCCGGGTCGGTTTCGGCCCTCCGGACCCCGCTCCGTCGCGGTCGCGAGAGCGTGACGCACCCGTGCCGAGCGGTTCTGGCCGCCGATTGCGGTAGCGACCTCACGTGCTGAATCCAGCAGGCGTTCTGTTCGAACGTATTATTTAAGAAATTAAGAGGGGACCGGCCGAGTGGATGACACCGATCCAAGACCTGGCGTTCGACACCGTCGCACGGCACTCACAGAAGGTCCTGCTCGCGGCCATGCTGGCCGTACTCCTGACCGTCGGGGCCGCGGGCGAAGCCGCCGCTCACAATCCGGCTGGCCAGCCAGTGCCGGGCTGTGAGAACGGGGCCGACGTGGTCGCCGAGCAGAACCCCAACTGTCACCCGGCGCCCAAGTGATCGCACGGTTCGGGCGCGGACAGCCGGTTACACCTATCATACTACCCTGTTTTTACGCCCGGAACCCCAATGGTTGGCGTACGATGAACAAGCTCGTCGACGGCGAGTGGCGCACCGACGCGTACGAAACGACCAACGAGGACGGCGAGTTCGAGCGCCAGGAGACCACGTTCCGGGACCGGATCGAAGACGATCCCGACGCGCAGTTCCCCGCCGAGGCCGGCCGGTACCACCTCTACGTCTCCTATGCTTGCCCGTGGGCCCACCGGACGCTGCTGGTCCGCGCGCTGAAGGGGCTGGAAGACGCCATCACGGTCGACGTGGTCGACCCCTACCGCGACGAGGGCGGGTGGCAGTTCACGCCCGAGAAGGCGGGCTGTACGGCGGACTCGATCAACGGATTCGACTACCTGCGGGAGGCCTACGTCGCGGCCGATCCCGACGCGACCTGCCGGGTGACGGTCCCTGTGCTGTGGGACAAGAAGCAAGACACCATCGTCAACAACGAGTCCGAGGAGATCCTGCGGATGCTCGACACCGAGATGCACGGGGTCGCCGCGAGCGAAGCGAGTGGCGGCTCGTCGGACTCGTCCGACGGTGTTGCCGGGCGCGACGTGGACCTCTACCCCGAAGGGTACCAGGACGAGATCGACGAGATCATCGACGAGATCTACGAGCCGATCAACAACGGCGTCTACCGGGCCGGGTTCGCCAGCAGTCAGTCGGCCTACGACGAGGCGGTCGAGGAGCTGTTCGCCGCGCTCGATCACTGGGATTCCGTCCTCGGAGACCAGCGCTACCTCGCGGGCGACCGGCTGACCGAGGCCGACATCTGCATGTTCACCACGCTGGTCCGGTTCGATCAGGTGTACCACACCCACTTCATGTGTAACCGCCAGCACATCCACGAGTACGACAACCTCTGGCCGTACCTGCGGGACCTCTACCAGACGCCCAGCGTCGCAGAGACGGTGAACATGGACCACATCACGGAGCACTACTACACGACCCATCCGGACGTGAACCCGTCGGGGATCATCGCGGCCGGTCCCGACATCGACTTCGAGGCCGACCACGACCGCGACGAGATGGGTGGCAGTCCGCCCGAGGACCTGCTACCGCTGGCCTGAGTCGCGGGTGAGTGGGGCGGCCGTGCTGTCGCTCGTCCCGGCACGGCGCTCGACCATCGCCGTTCTGTGCCGTCGACACGCTTCGACTCCGAGGTCCGCGTCGATGGCGTCGAGGACGAGCCGATCCAGTCGGTCGCGGGCTCCGTCCTCGCCAGCCAGCAACGCGTCGGCAGCCGCGGCGACCTCGCGTCGGGTGTCGGGGGCCATCGCCAGCGGATCGGGGATCGGGAGCGACGCCAGTTCGTAGGTCATCACCTGGAGCGCGCCGCCGCCCTCGCTGCGGCCCCAGCACTCCAGAATCCCCGCGGTCACGGTCGCGTTGAGGACCCCGAGCGTGGCCCGTTCGGGCGTCGTCTCGTCGACAGGCTGGCCGGTGTTCCCCGAATCGCCCGGCCCGTCGACCCAGAGGCAGTCGACGGCGTTGCTCGCCAGCAGGCCGTCGGGGTTGGCGACGACGGGCACGCGACGGTCGAAGAACTTCGGGACGAACACTGCGGGGGCCGACAGCGGGCCGAGGTCGAACCAGACACGGCGGCTGGCACACGACCGGCGCGAGGCGAAGCCCTGGCGTTCGCCCCAGGCCACGTAGTCGGCCAGCGCGTCGTACCCGTCCCGGTCGAGCGCGCGGACGACTGCGGCGTCGAGGCCGTCGTCCGGTTCGTCGTCCCGGTCGGCCCGAACCTCGCGGACGTACTCGTGTACGTCGAGCAGGTACCGGTCGGTGTCGGCGACGGTGACGCGGGGGCCGTCCACGTCGCGGATGCTCTTGATGGCGGGTTCGAGGAAGCGGTCGTCGACCTCGGTGGCCCAGCCGTCGGCGTCGAGGAAGAAGAAGTCGTTCGCGCCGGTCATCACGCCCCGACTGACGGTACAACGGTCGGACAGCGGGACGAGCGACGGGTTCGACAGCAGGCGGATGAACGGCTCGGGGGCGTCCAGATACGCCGCGAGTTTCGCCGACTCGCGGTCGGCCAGCCGCCCCTGTCGGACCGTGACGCGCCGATACGCCTCGGTCGCGTGGGCCTTGAGCCCGTCGTCGGGCGGTGTCGAGTCGGCGTCGATCAGGTCGAGCAACCGGTCGACCGACACCTGCTCGTCCAGTCGGCAGAAGCGGACGGGCGTCGACCGGCGGCGCTCGGGGTCGGGACACCGCTCGGCCAGGAGCAAGACGGCGTCGACGAAGGCGTCGTCGAACACCGCCGCGCCGAAACCGACGACGGCGGCGAGTCGGTAGTGGTCGAAGAGGAACCGCTGGAAGGACGCGCCGTACCGAGTGGTGAGCCACTTGTTCGGAACGACGACGGCCAGGCGGCCCCCCTCGCGGAGGAATCGAGTGGCGTGGGTGACGAAGTAGACGTAGGCGTCGCTGCGGCGGCTCAGCGCGCGGTCGCCGTCCAGATAGGGTCGCTGGCCGTCGGGACCGAACGCGGCCAGGTGGTCGCGAGCGCGGTCGATGTCGGTCGTCTCCTGCCGGACGTAGGGCGGGTTGCCGACGACCGCGTCGAACTGCCCGGCGACGAGGCGGTCGTCGGTCACGGTGCTGGTGCGGTCGGGACCGGGGTCGACCGCGAAGAAATCGGACTCGTAGAGCCGACATCGGGCGTCGGGGCCGGGGTCGGCGGCCGCCAGTAATCGGTTGGCGGCCAGCGCCAGCGGGACCGGGTCGGTGTCGACGCCGACGATCCGTTCGAGTCGGTCGGCCGGTGTCGACTCCGGGGCGAGGGCGGCGAGGCGGCGGGTCGCCGCGACGGGGAAGACGCCGCTCCCGACGGCAGGGTCGAGGACTCGCGGCAGGCTGTCGTCCGGCCGGGGCTGGATCGCCCAGCGACAGCACGCCGCCGCGACCGCCGGATCGGTGACGAAGTGGCCGTCCGCGCGCCGGCGCTCGGCCGGGAGCGACCGCTGGTAGGCGTCGGCCGCCCCGTCGTCCGCGGCCGCCCGGCCGAGGGTCGCGAGTCGCTCCCGAACCGTCGCGTCGTCGGTGGCCGTCGCCAGCCAGTCGGGGCGGGACCGGTCGCCTGCGGCTTCGGCGACGGCCGCCACCAACCCATCCAGTCCCGCCGGCCCTTCGGACATCGTCACCGTATGTCGTGCTCCAGGAACATATAGCCATCACCGGATCGAGAGCGGGCGCTGTCGGTCACCGGTTCGTGCCGAAAAAGAGACGCTATACGCGCTGGCTGCGGTGGCTGAGTACTTGCTCGTCGTGATCCTCGCCGGCGATTTCACGTCGTTCCGACAGCAACGGAACGACCGGCGCACCCGTGTTCTCGGCGTCGGTGTAGCGTCGTGTCATGGTTGTCCTCGGCGACGGACAGGTGTTCCCCACACCCCGTGGCCGCCGTATTCTATCATGGTCGTTCATTTTATATAAACGTATTCATCTATCGGGACGTACGACTGGCCGAACGGGCGACAGACAACTTTGTTGCTCGAAACGGAACGATACATTAAGTCAGACCAACCGAAATCAACTGGCATGAGTCGGGGGACGTGGTTCGAAGGCGACAGAGGGGTCAGTGAGGTCGTCGGCGTCGTGTTGTTGATCGGCGTCACGGCGCTGCTCGTCGGGGGCGTCGGCGTCTACCTGTTCCAGTACGGTGGCAGCCTCCAGGAGGCGGGGCCGTCGTTCTCGTCGTCGACAGTGTACAACGACAGTGCCACCGGCGACGGCCAGACGCTCCGGATCACCCACGAGAGCGGCGACCCAGTGCCGACCGACGAGGTCGAACTCAGGATACAGGACGCCACGACCGAGCGCGGGACGCCACTGGCGTACGGTGGGAACGCACTCGAACGGCAGGTGGGAGAGTCGTTCACCGCCTCGGAGACGCTCGTCCTCGACCGGACAGCGTTCACGACGCGTAGCGGGTCGCCGGTGACCGGCAGTCAGCACCTCGATCTCGGGGAAGCAGCCGTCCGCATCGTGTGGACGACCGAGAACGGCAAGCGATCCGAGATTATCTACGAGTGGACCGGCCCGGACCGGACGGGCGCGTAGCACCCGGAATCCGTTTTGTCGTCCCGTCCGTAACGGCGGTGATGACGGACGACCTCCACTGTGACACCTGCGAGCGGGACGTGACCCGCGAGGACGCCATCCGAACGAAGACGATGGGCGACCTCGACCCGACGAAGTGGCAGTCGCTGTGCTGTCCGAACTGTGGCCGCCGGCTCAAGACCGTCTTCGTCGGCCGCGAAGACTGACGGCTAACACCTTTGCCGGTCGCGCCCGCAGGGATGCCATGGTCGACAACCGGAGCGACACGTTCGACATCGGCGGCGAGTTGACCGTCCACCGACTGGGCTTTGGCGCGATGCGGCTCTGTGGTCCCGACATCGTCGGGCCACCGGCGGACGAAGACGGTGCCCGCGCGGTCCTCCAGCGCGCGGCCGACCTCGGCGTCGATTTCGTCGATACGGCGGACTCGTACGGCCCGGGCGTGAGCGAACGGCTCATCCGCGAAGCCGGCATCGCCGACGAGATGGTCGTGGCTACCAAGGCCGGCCTGCTCCGCAACCGCGAGGGCGACTGGCTGCCCCACGGCGACCCCGACTACATCCGCAATCAGGTCCTCGTGAGCCGCGACCGGCTGGGCGTCGACACTATCGACCTCTACCAGTTCCACCGCCCCGACCCCGACACGCCCTTCGAGGACTCCGTCGAGACCTTCGCCGAACTGAAAGACGAGGGACTGATCGCCCACGTCGGCCTGAGCAACGTCTCCGTCGAGCAACTGGAGACCGCCCGCGACATCGTGGACGTGGCGACCGTCCAGAACCGCTACAATCCCGGAGACAAGGAGGCCGACCGGGGCTCGGACCGCGTCCTCGACGCCTGCGAGGAGTACGGCATCGGTTTCATCCCGTGGTTCCCGCTCGGGGCCGGCGACATGGACGAGAAGGTCGACGTGATCGCCGAGGTCGCCGACGCACACGACGCCACCCCCGAACAGGTCACGCTCGCCTGGCACCTCCAGCACTCACCGGCCACGCTCCCGATTCCCGGGACCTCCAGCGTCGCCCACCTCGAGGAGAACGTGGCCGCAACCGAACTCGAACTCACCGAGGAGGAGATCACTCGCCTGAACGAGTGAGGATATCGTCCGTCGGACGAGCGGCCGACGCGGCGGCAACGATACCTGTGCAGAGCGACCACACGAAGGTATGCTGGAGGACGCCTGGCAGTCCATCGACATCAGCAGGAACAAGCAGGGCGATCCCCACGTCCTCCAGCAGAAAGTCGAGGTCTACGGCGGCGAACACGGCGAATTCACGGGCTACGCGTAACCGACCGTCCAGCACCGGCTGGTGCCCCTGACGCAGCTGACGAAGTCCGGGTGACTACTCCCGGTCGGTCCAGAAGTCGAAGGAGCGCCCGGGCGTGAAGACGTCCAGGCCCACGGCGGTCTCGTCGCCGGTGTTCTCGACCCGGTGGGACTCCCAGGGCTCCAGAGAGACGGAGTCGTACTGGCCCAGCGTCGCCTCGTCGTCCTCGGTGTAGACGGTGAGTTCGCCGGCGAGGACGAGACAGACCTGGCCGTTCTCGTGGTCGTGCATCGGCGAGGAGTGGCCCGGTGGCTTCTCGAACCACTCCAGACTGGCGTCGTCGCTGCCGGCCAGCGCGACCCGTCGCCAGCCCTCGTCCGGTTCGTACGTTTCGGCCGCGTCGAAGTCGACACGTTCCATGCTCGCCGATTCACCGCGGCGGGCAGAGTAGCCTTCGGTTCCGGATGGCACGCGGTTGCCAGCCGAAATGACGCGCGTCAGACGCTGCCCCGTGATTTTTGGCTGCGCAGCTCCTCGGTTCGAACGATGAGCGACGCGCCCCTGTACCTCGGCGTCGTCTACAGCGACGGTGAGTGGCTGGCGACCGCCTTCGCTGCCGACGGGTTCGACCACGCCGACGTGTTCCCGGAAGTCGGGAGCGTCTGGGCCCAGTACGAGGACGTGGCCGAGTCGATCCTCGTCGACGTTCCCGTCGGGCTCCACGAGGAGGGCGAGACGCCGCGAGCACCCGAGCAGGCGGCCCGGACAGTCCTCGGCCCCCGTGCCGAGGCGGTCACCGATCCGCCGGTCAGGGAAGCCGCGCGAAAGCGCCGGTATCCAGCGGCGGCCCGGGTGACCGAACGCAAGACCGGGCGCGACCTCTCGCGGGCGGCGTTCGAGCGCAGCGACGCCATCGTCGCGCTCGACGACCTCCTGCAGGAAGTCTCGGACGCGCGGCCGGTGATCGCCGAGGCCCACCCAGAAGTCTGCTTTCGCGCGTTCGCCGGAACGACGCTGGCCGAAGATCCCGCGACGGCCGCGGGCTACGCCGAGCGGATGCGCGCGCTGGCAACCTTCGACCGCGACGCGCCGCCCGTCGTCCAGAGCGCGGCCGAGGCCACCGCAGGCCACGCCGTCACCGTCGCCGCCGTCCTCGACGCCGTCGCACTCGGCTACACCGCACGCCCGGGCCCGGGCTCGATCCGCACGCTCCCCGCCGATCCGCCGACCGATCCGACCGGGCTCCGGATGGGGCTGGTCTACCGGGCGGAGGCACCGCTGACGGCCGCGGATAGCTGAGAAGCCGACGCAGTCGCTACGAGGCTAATAAATGAAAGAACGCAACTCGACCGATTACAGGCGGGTGACGTTGGTCGCCCGCGGACCCTTCTCTGCCTGTTCGATGTCGAATTCGACTTCCTGTCCCTCTTCGAGGTCCGGGCCGCCGACGTCTTCCATGTGGAAGAACACGTCCTCGTCCGCATCCTCTGTGTCGATGAAACCGTAACCGCCTGTGTCGTTGAAGAAATCAACCGTACCGTTTGCCATTGCCTTCGTCCGGAAGCGCGGGGGACATATAACCCTTGCGAGACACCCCCCATGGGTTCCTTCGAGGGTATCTACGGTCAGCGGGCAAAGAAGAGCGGTTCGAGAGCCTTCGGCGGCCGGTCTCAGAGATCGACCGTAACGCGGAGTTCCGAGTCGGTCACGGTCTCGACGGCGTCGGCGGGCAGTTCGATGTCGTCCGCGTCGGCGTCGCCAAAGCCCAGTCCCTGGACCACGGCCTCGCCGATTTCCGGGTCCGGTTCGACGTAGGCGATCTGTTCGTCCGGGTCGACTTCGGTCACGATGCCGATCTGTTCACCCTCGACGTCCATGAGGAACTTTCCCTCGTCTTCCGTTGATAGGACGGTCATCCTCGTCCGGTGGGTGTGAGGTGGGTCGCAAATAGCTACGGGTTCCGGCGACCCCACACGGGTTCGCGGAGTTCCTACGACGCTGGCACTCCATGGACGGATATGGCCGACGAGTTCGACACCGGCGAACCAGCCACGATGGACCGCGCGGAACTCGCCGCCGCCCTCCACGCACACCTCGCAGCGACCGAGGAGTTACCCATCGACCCGACGGCGAACCGCTGGCTCGGCGAAGCACAGGCCGCAGCAGCCGACGTTGCGGACGGCTCGGCCCCCGGCGCCGTCGTCACGAAGCGCGCCCGACAGGTCGTTCGCCTCCTCGAAGGCGCCGGCGACCTCGACAACGATGACGCCGTCCAGCACGTCGGTGCGGCGCTGACCATCGCCCGAGAACTGGTCGAACGGGGCGAGCCTTAGCTCGCGTCGTCCCGTCCGGCGACGACCGCAGTGCGACGCCCGACCGCAGCCAGTTCCGAAAAACGCCGCGACCGACATCGCGGTCAGTTCGCTGCCGCGTCGTTCAGGCCGGCCTGCACCCAGTACCACGACAGGGGCGCGAAGAACAGGAACAGGACGAAACGCACCGTCTTGCCCTGGTCGGTGATCGCCTCCGCGGCACTCGAGATCTGCCAGAGCGAGATCAGGTTCGCGAACGGAATGATCGCGAGGATCGGGGTCAAGCTCTGGTTCGTCCCCTTGTCCAGTTGCTTGGCAGTCGAGTAGGTCCAGTAGATCGTATACAGCCCGAGCGTAAGGATCGAAAACAGGACCTGTTTTCCGTGCGACTTTTTGCTGAAGGCCGACGCGTCCGTGACTTGTGCGTGTCCAGCCATCGTGTCTACACGTTCTCTCGAGCTGTTATATGAATCTAACTACATTTGTTACATGTAAAATCGGTGTCGGGTTCGTGGCGGCTACGTCCTGTATCTCACAGTGGGTCGCTCCGGAGACGTGCCGCGATCTAGTGTTCATCGGCGCTCGCGGTATCGGCCACGAGAGGGCTTTCCCCGGAGCAGGGGCGTGGCGCTCAATCGTGTGGCAGGAGAACGACCATCTTCCAGCCGTCTCCGGTCCGCCGGAAGACGTGAGTCGTGACGAGACGTTCGAGGACCTCGTCGTCGGCCGTGTACCGCACCCAGCGGACCCGGCCGCGGGCTCGGTCGTCGGCGACGACCTCGACATCGACCGCCTCGGCCTCCGAATAGGCGTACCCCCGCTCCGCCAGCGAGTCGAGAATGGCCGCGAAGATGTCCTCGACGGCATCCCGAGTTTCGAGCGTCCGAACCGACTCCGCCACCAGTAACGCCGGCTCGTGGAAGTTCGCAGCGACGGCTTCGGGGTCGCCGTCCGAGAACGTTTCACCGTAGTCGTGGACGAACTTGCGGACCGCCCGTTCGGTATCCATACCCCAAACACGCCCCCACCTGTCAAGTGTTTATCCGTGACGGTAGTTGCTCTCCGACGCCACACCTGGAGGGATCGGGACACGGGTGAACTCGCTGCCGAATCAACGTAGGCAACTGGACGGATAACCGCCGTCAGGCGTTTCTGTCCGTCGCCTGTTGTCCAAGTGAATGTGGGATGCCGCCTCCCGGATTTGAAAAGCGCGAGACTGGCGTCTCGCTTCCCCGCTCGCTGCGCTCGCGGGGACCGGGGACAGCTCGAACGCACGACGATACTGCGTCTCTGCCTGCGTTTCGTACTCAATCATGAACGAAACGCTCGAACCTATCTCACCCGCTGAGGCGAAGGAGATGTACCTCAACGCGCGGAAACACGAAGTGTCGCAAAGCACCCTCGACGGGTATCACTACCGTCTCAAGCACTTCATCCGGTGGTGTGAGAACGTTGAAGGTCTCGACAACATGAACGACCTCACCGGACGGAAACTGCAACAGTTCAAAACGTGGCGTCGTGACGACGGCGACCTCAAACCCATCACGCTCGAAGGCAACCTCGACGCTCTTCGTGTCTTCATTCGATGGTGCGAATCCGTCGATGCCGTCACCAAAGGATTACACGACAAAATTGTGATGCCGGTGTTGAAGAAGCATGACGAACAGGCGAACGGTATTCTCGACGGTGAAGATGCAGACGAACTGCTCTCGTACCTGCGACGCTTCAAATATGCCTCTCGCCCGCACGTTATTCTCGAAATCCTCTGGCAAACGGGGATGCGTCTCGGGGCACTGCGGTCACTCGACGTTGACGACTACGACGGCGAAAACAAATCACTCCTTCTCGAACACCGTCCCGACATGGGCACGCCCCTAAAGAACGGCGAGGAGGGGGAGCGTCTCGTCGCGTTGACCGCGGAGACGTGTCGTGTAATCGATGACTGGATTGACCACAACCGTCATGACGTGACTGACGACTACGGGCGTGAACCGGTGCTGACGACGGAAAACGGTCGGATGCAGGCGTCGTCAATTCGGGACGCGGTGTATCTCGTCACTCGTCCGTGCTTCTACGGTGGTGATTGTCCTGTGGGTCGTGACCCCGATGAGTGCGAGGCGACCGATTACGGACACTACAGTAAGTGCCCCTCGAACGTGAGTCCTCACGACATCCGTCGTGGGTCAATCACGCACCACTTGTCCGAGGACGTCCCCGAGAAGGTCGTGAGTGACCGTATGAACGTGGGGATGGACGTGCTGGACAAACACTACGACAAACGTTCCGAACAGGTGAAGATGGAACAACGGCGCGCGTATCTTGACGATACCTGAACCCACCGTCACAGGTGTCACAGGTTATTTTTGAGTTTTCGTTGCGGGTGTATGGAGAGGAGTACGGGTCGTCGAAATCAGAATATATGTGACATCTGTGACGGTATCTGAGTGCCGAGGCCAGCTTTCTATCCATACATCTGCGAGGAGAAGTGTACGAACGTCAGAGAATCGCGTCTGCTACCTGCTGAGAGAGGACAGTCGTTCGTTTTCATCGATTAGAGTACACTCTGAGGCGTCACATAATATTCCTCACTTGCGTGCGAGCGGGGATGAAGGATGCAAGAAGTGCGGGCCCGCTGTGAGTTTGAGTTTTCTTAGTCTTCTCCCAGGGTACAAGCGCATCCATGGACTTCAAGAGAGATAGTCGACAACAGAGTAAATAAATGGTAGAGACAGTGCAGGTCGTTGGAGCAGGTGATTTAGATATGGAGTTGGATTTGTCCACGCTTCGGAGGGACTTGAAAGAATATGTAACTCCGTTTGGGTCAGAAAGCTCCCCCGGGCTATATTTTAAATTCGATGAAAATACGCCGACAGTGGCACTATACCGTTCAGGGAGTTTTCATATTACCGGTGCGAAGTCGGAAGAGGAGATTCATGACTCCCATCAGAGATTGCTCGGGCTTATGAATAGCCTGGGAATCGACAACATAGACACTCACTTTGATATTTCAAATGTTGTCTCAACCGCAGACCTAGGACGGTCCTTTGACCTCGCAGCACTCTGTATTGAATTGGGGTTTGAAAACACGGAGTACGAACCAGAACAATTCCCCGGGTTAGTATTCCGTCCCTCTGAATTCTCAACGACATTTGTTATTTTTGCGAACGGAAAAGTCGTTATTACAGGTGTTAAAACGTCACAAGAGGCAAAGAGAGCGTTTGAACGCTTAGAGGGGCGTCTTTCATGAGCTCACTCAGAGTGTGACCTAATTATTGTACAGCATGAGGACGAAGGACTACGTTTAGGTATGGTCGGGAGCACTACTCTTGATATGGCGAATTTGACTCAAGAGGATACCGCTGATATCTCTAAGCAGCGGGTTCTGAACGGACTCCAGGAGTTCGGATTAGAAAAAATTGAATCAGGACTTACCAAAGCATACCTAGATTCAGTAAATATGCAAAATACCTCTAATCGCTTCCTGCGTAGGCATACTGAAGAAGTTTCGACGCAGGAAGCCAGAAAAATTTCCAAGTCAATACTTAATCGGGAGTCACCATCACTTGTCGATATACTGCGTGTCTTTGAGTTATCTGTAAACGAGGAGGACCGTCAGTTGAACGGGGTCTACTACACGCCCGAGGCCATCGTGGAGTACATCGTGGAGGAGACGGTCTCTGGTGATGATACCGTCTGCGACCCTGCGTGTGGGGGCGGTGCGTTTCTTCTCGAAGCTACGAAGCGAATACACCGCAGCACGAACAAGTCAGCCGTGGAGGTTTTGCAAGAGAACATCTACGGAGTCGATATAATTGAGGATAATATCCGTAAGAGTAAAGTCATTCTCCTCCTGTACGCCGTCTCGCAGGGGGAGGACCCGGAGAAAGTCGAATTTAATATTTCGCAGACGGATTCCCTTCGGCTCGACTGGCAAGCGGAGTTCCCGATGCTCATGTCACAGGGCTTCGACGCGGTGGTCGGGAATCCCCCATACGTGAAGATACAGCAACAGTCCACGGAGACAAAAGAGCATATTCTTGCCGAGTATGAAACGGTACGTGAAGGGAATTTCAATACCTATATCCCCTTCGTAGAGCTGTCTATCCGACTGTTAGACGATGATGGTATCTCTGGCCTCATCACACCGTTAAACTATTTTACAACACTGACTGGCGAGGGACTCCGGAGATACCTCCAGGATAATAAGTATGTTCGAAAAGTTGTTGATTTCGGTGAGATTCTATTGTTCGAGGACGCTCTAACCTATACTGCGATTACCTTCCTCGACAAAAAGCGCAAGAGCCAGTTGGAATATATCCGAATTCGTGATGAATCGGTACTCGGTTCACTTTCAGAGCAAGATTCGATATCAATTAATTATTCCTCATTGAATCCGGAGAAATGGCGCTTACTCGATGAAGAAGAGTATCAGAACATTAGTATTATTGAATCATACCGTCGTTTGGATGAAATTGCGAATATCCATACCGGAATAGCGACTCTGAAAGATGACGTGTACACCGTATTTGCAGACTCAACTCATGACGGCTACTATACCACGGAACTCGACGGTAATGAATACTTGATTGAACCGGATATCTGTCGGGAATTGGTAAAAATCTCAACAGTAGACGACGATGAAGAGCTGGAAGAAAATAAACGGCGGATTATCTTCCCTTATCAGAAAGTCTCGACCCAAGTATCGCTTGATATGAACGGGCACCGTGTCGAATATGATATTATCCCGCCTGAAAGATTATCTAAACAATATCCTAAGACATTCGAATATCTTGAAGACGCCCGTGATGTCTTGGCGACCCGAGAAAAAGGAGGAGGTGCCGATTACGAACCATGGTACAAGTACGGTCGTAAGCAAGGCATCGAGTTCACCGGTGAACGATTATATATTCCCACTTATAGTGATGGTCCCCAATTCATGCACCATAGTAATGGAGAAGCCTTATTCTGTAATGGATATGCCGTTTTCCCTAAAAGAGAAGATATCGAGATTCTGGATAAAGTACTAAACTCGACTGTTATGGATTATTATATGAAGAAGACGAGCAAAGATATTCAAGGCGACTATCAGTGCTATCAGAAGAATTTTATTAGAACATTCTCCATTCCAGATTTAGATTCTGAAGAGAAAGATTTCCTACGAACTGAAAAAGAGCAGAATCAGATTGATGAATTTCTAATCGATAAATACGGTATCAATATCCACTGAGGTCTTGATTCGGGTCATCTCTATCTGATGAGAAGTCATGGACAAGAGCATATCGTCGTTTGTAGTCGCGGATTAATTTGTCGAAGAAATCATCCACCGAAATGACCTCAGAGCCATAGGTTTCTGCGAAGTCTGCTGATACAAGACCCTCTTCAACATAATACTCGATATCATCCATTATCATCGGGGGGTCTTGTGAAAAGTCAACTATAAGGAGACAGATAGCTTCATACTTCCAAACATCATCATTCGGGTCTTCGCGCCCTGAAATAGAAGCGAAGCTGTCGATATATTTCTCAATATCGTACTCTTCGCTGCGTTCTACTCTATTGTCATTCTTTGCATCAGAGTCATATCCTCGCTTTGGGAGTAAAAAGAAGTAACCCAACGGCAAGTAGGGGAACCGATTATGCAGGCTTGTTGATTCAGCAAATATACGTTCATATATAGTATCATAGTTCTTTCCAATTGAGCTTAGCTGACTCCTCACATTAATACTAATATGAGGGCCGACGATGGGACGCCTGCTCTCGAAATCGTGTACGAGAATATCTTGGCTCTTGGACTTCGGATAACCATAAACTACTTCATCCTCATGAATTCTTGACTGGTCAATACCGTTATTCTCTAGTTGATCGATTATAAAAGAATGAATACGTCCAATCAGCTCTTGGCTCCGAATCATCGAGTAATTCGGATTGTCATCTGGGTCCTCTATCGCACCCTCAAAATCCCGTTTGATTCCAGTTAAAACGTTTTGTAATCGCTCGCGGTCGTACATTCAACTTGAACGCGGTTCCTTACCCAGTTAAAGATGGCTATCGCTTAATTGGATTCATGTCTCAAACGGGAGCCTGCGTAGTAATTCATCAAACAACTCTTGTGCGACCACATCTCGTTTGATTCCTACCAATCCAATCTTTCCTGACATGAAAATCATAAATAATCCTCCTTTATCTGGTTCATACAGTAGCGCAGGATGATTATCAGGGTTATACTCTGCCTCATCTTCATCGAAAATATCTTCAAGATTTTCCAAATCAAGTTCATGTCTATAATCATGCCAGTAACTCAAACTTCTAATATTGAGGCTTGCACTTTGTCTAGAAACACCAGCGTTCGTAGAGTCGTTTAGCGTTGAAATCAATTCCTCAAAACAACTTTCCACTCCTGAAATATCTCGAGCACCGGTAATACTAAATTTGCCATTGGAAAATAATGTTATTGTTGGACCATCATCGGTAAATTGGAAGTGTAGGCCTGAGAAGCTCTCCGGCTCATATGTGATAGATGGGACTTCTAAATCCTGCGACAACTTTCCAAGGTCTATTTGCGTTTGTATGTCGCCTCCCGCAGCAACACTTCTCAATTCAGGCATATACGATTCTTTGAGGGGTGGATTACAAGTGTTCTTCCGATACTACGCATAGGCAACCACAGTCACGGACAGCCAACAACATAAGTTTGTAACAAGAGGGAACAACTGTTACGGTACGAAGCGCTCCTACGCATAGAATGGTCAAAATCGTCAACGTCGTCGGGTCTGGGTCGCTGGATGCCGAGTTTGATTTAGAGAGAGTCGCTACCGATATCGGTTCCATCGCTGAGTACGACCCCGAAAAGTATCCCGGCATGTATCTGCGATTTGGGGAGGACGCCCCGCTCATCACCGTCTATCGAACTGGAAAATACATCGTAACCGGGGCAGATTCAGAGGAAGAGGCACACGCGATACGGGAACGCTTTCTCAACCTTCTTGCCGACAACGGGATGATTGCGGAGCCAGATGATGAGTGGTTCCGAATTCAGAATCTCGTCTGCACAGCGGAACTGGGTGAATCGTTGAATCTCAATGCGCTCGCAATCGGTCTTGGCCTCGAAAAGATGGAATACGAGCCTGAGCAGTTCCCCGGATTGATTTACCGACCACCCGGAGCCAATAGCGTTGTTCTACTTTTCGCTTCTGGCTGTGTCGTGATTACAGGTAGCCCAGACCTCGATGCAGCGGAAGAGACGTTTGCAGCGTTGCGGGACGAAGTGACGGACCTCCTTGCCGTCGACTAACAGACAGACCAAGAGACTTCGACGAGACGCGGTTCCACGGCGTAGGGCTGAGGGATACATCGGATTGCACTTCAACTCGCAGAGACACGCATCTCTTGACGAGACAATGAACTAGTCGGATAGTAGCGGTCGCTCTGAAAACAGGAGATTCTGAATCTCACGAGTTTCGCATTTCGGAATACGTTGGCCGGGAATTCGGTGTTCCGTTACTCTTCGTCGTGAACAGGCAGGTCAGTAAGCGCCTCAGATTCGCAGTCGAACGGGCTCGGCAGTTCGTCAACGAATGCCCGAACGAATCCCGTGGTTCTTGGTTCGACCATCACCTCTGCATCCGCGTGAACTGTTTCACCGTCTTCGTTCTCGTAGGTCGTGGGCACGAGCACGGGAACCCCCTCTTCGAGATACTCCTGCGAGACGTTTCTGAGCGCCTCGCTCTCCGTGTCGAGGTTCCCGTTCGTGTCTATCGTCCCGACGACTTCGCCCCGCTCGTGATTCAGTATCTCTACCTCGACGACCTCGTGCTCGTCGGCGGGGTCGTCCTCGTCACCCGCGTCTGCCATCCCCTCGGCAACGGCCCGCCCAAAATCCTCCTCCATCCACTCCGCTATCTCGGCGGCATCGGCGTCGGGGCCAGGACGTTCGGGCCGCTCGGGGTCGTCCATACGTTGTAGTATTTCTCCTGACAGTATTTAATCGCTGGAGTTCCTGTCCTCTTCGATATCAAGCACCCACAGTGCCCTGTCGAGCGTTCGGAGACTCACGTCGTACTCGTTGGCAAGCGTCCAACACGCACCGAGATACAGCAAGTACTCGTCAACGGTGGGGTCGTCTGAAAGCTCTTGCGCGAGGTATCCTGTTTCCTGTAGGACGTTCCATGCCCGTTCGTCGATGACAGTGAACCGGTCGGGGTTGATGAACAAGAGAATTGCCGAGGCAACTGGCACACCAATGCCGGTCAGGGAGGTCAGCGCCTCGACTTTCGACCTTATGCTCGACTCGTGAACTGCTTCGTTAATTTGCGCTCGAATCTCTTCGTCGTCGTTTTTATCGAGGTGTTTCAGCGTCGGCTTCGTGAACACCCTAACCTTCCATTCGATGACCCACTCCAAATCCTCGCGTGTCCACTCGTCCTCTTCGAAGGCGGTCGGCAACGATTCGAGCCGGGCGACCTCACCCTCGTACATCTCTTCTTCCTCCGCGTACAGGGGTTCCTGCTGTTCGAGTACGCGCCGGCCTAAGTCCATTACCTCAGCAGAACATCTCCATCGACTTAGCATTAACCACAAGAAATTGTGGTTACAGAACTGAATTATAATGTCTAAAACCACGTTTTGACACCCTCTGAAACAGTCAAACCCTGTATTTCAACTACTAAATGCGACCACGGGTTGACTGGATGACGCAGGCGGATGAGCGAGTGCTGGAGTTCCTTCACGAGAAAGACATTGTTGCCTCTCCCAGCGTCATCGCTGCAAACATCGACTATACGCAGGAGTACATCTCTCGTCGCTGCCGTAAACTGACGGACGCGGGACCTCTGCAACGGGCGGATGCTTCGAATTACCGGATAACTGCACTCGGAAAGCGGTTTCTCGATGGAGATGTTGATAAGGATGAAATTTCGGACGCGTAGGTTACCGTCACAACTGTCACGGGGTCATTCCGAGACCTGAGCGTATGTAAATCGACTATCGTCGAATTGCCCGTGACACCTGTGACAAAATAGAATTCTATCAGGTCAGTTCCAATTCGCTAGTCTCACCCCTTCGTACACTCTCTTGCGCCCGCTTTCAAATCGTCGTTGGCGGGTATCAACACCGTCAAGCGTAGTGAGTTTCCTCGTTAACTTGCCTTTGTCCTCGGGTGTGACGCCATGTTCCTCGGCGAACGTTTGATACGCAGCATACATCATCTCCTTCGGTGTTGTTTTATTCGGGTCGGTTTCCACGTGTTCGTGGATGAACTGTTCGATTGACGCCCCGTTCTTTTGCCAGAGTGCTCTCGTTTCTTCAGGACTGCGCTCAGCAGTGAAGCATCCCTGACGTTGTAGGCGTTGATACCCCTCCAATCCCCAATTCAAAACCCCGGATAACTCCTCCGAAGTCGTTAACTTCGCGTCTAGGTTTTCGTCCCGGTCATCCTTGGGCACCTGCTCGTTAAATTTCACCATCAACCAACGATTGTAAAATGCGTCGTCGGTTTGGTCACATCCGGGGACCTGGTTCGCGGAGAACATATGTTTCGTCTGGGGACGGATTGTATACGGATCCTGTCCCTTACGCTCCGCTTTCATCGGCTCGCCGCTTGCGAGTTCCTTGACAGCACCTTCTTTGCGGATATCACTCGAATCGAGGTCACGACGGATATTGAGCGGTGTGTCTTCGAGTTCTGCAACCCCCCACTTCTCGTTTGCGAGATACTGAATCGACATCGACGTGGTGTTATCCGCTCCGAAAAGAGCGTCTATGACATCGAGAAACGTTGATTTGCCCGTTCGTGTAGGACCGACGAGCATCAACATGACTTCGTATGCCGTGTTGTTGAAGTCGAGCGCATAACCGACGAACTCCTGAACCTTCTTGCGGGCCCCTTCGTCCGGTAACCACTCTCTCAATGACTGTCGGAAGCGCGGACAATCAGCCTCAGGGTCGTACTCAGTCGGTAACTTCCAAAGGACTCGGTCATCAGGCCTTATCTCCCGAAGTTCGCCGTTTTGTATGTCAAGAAGACCGTTCTCAACCGCGACCTTCCCGCTCGGCATCCCGAACTCGTCACGGTCTCTAAGACCGTCTACGAGCAACTGCTCCTTTGTTTTATTCAGAACACGCCTACCCCAATTCTCTCTTAGTATGGGACCGAGTCGCTCTCGGAGCGCCTGCGTTCCGTCCTCGCTCCACGTCCCGTCATCGTTGTAGGCACGAAGTTGACTTCCTTCGACGGGTTCGATATCTCCGCGCGCTCGAATCCACTTACTCGCGGTGTAGGCCCGCTCTCGGTTGTTGTCAGCGTCAACCAACTGCTGTCGCCAGTATTCCGGGCCTTGGGTATTCTCACCGTCGGTGCAAACGCCTAGGTCGCTGGATGCCGTATCGTCAGATGAGTTCTCGGTTTCCATTTTTATTACCTCGAAAATTACGACTCCTCGTAGTGCTCCATCAGTTCAACGAGCACTTCGTCGTAGGTCTGTCCGCCTGTTTTCAACGCGCGAAGGTTGTCACGCGTCTCCGCCGCGACCGCAATGCTTGTAGTTGACATTGCAATAACTGATACTTGTTCTACTGCAAGGAGCATCTCGTGAGAGTGGATAAGAGAGATAAAATGGATGTTTATGGTTTGAGATTCGATTTCAGTGAGGGTATAACCAATAAATACTACCCAAAGTTACTATTCTAAATAAGATTAGTCATTCGGGGTAGATTGCGAACGACACAGCATCAAAAATCGGTCGTGTGGATAAAACAGATGAAATTACTTTTCCTTTAGTGGCGGAATGAAGATGTACGGCAAGTTTGCATCAGATGACACGACTTCATCCAGATACTCAATCTCACCCTGTTTCTGTGCTGCTGCCACAACTTGTCTGCCATCGCCCGGTATATCCAGCGCATCAATTTCGTCTTCTATGAATTGCTCAACATCTTCTCGCAACAATATGTTATCAGGAGACCCTCCGACTTCAGTGAATACGTCACTCCACGACACTTCTTCAACAACAAATTCAATTACCGCTATACTTTCGGACGCTTCGAGTTTTCGATTGATTTCATTGAACATGGTTTGCCTCTGTGGAAGTGAACGGCAGCACCTCGACGGACAACCAGACATCGTAATTCCACGCGAAACAGTTCGAGACGATATGGTATCTATTCGTCTTCCCAAATACGCGCCGTATCTGGATATTAGGGCGTATAAGGATGTCTAGTAATCAGAGTACGAAACCAGCCCGCGAATTCACGTACACGCCTAAGTAGATTAAATCTTCAAAAGAAAGACAAAAATCGTTTGAGCGTATTGAGGAGGGGTTCATTCATAAACAAACAGTGCGGGTTGCTCCCGTCTCCGCGAAACGAACATGGAGGCAATGACCGCAACTAGTCGCTCAGACGCCCTCGAAGCGAGAAAGAGAGTATTCATTTCGCCGGTCGATGGGATTTCGGAATCAAGGGGAATGAGAGTCAGCCGGTCGCTTCTACGAGCGTGATTTCGATGGTCGTCTCTGAGACGTTCTGGAACGTGACGTAGTGCGTCCCGGTGCTCTGTATATCGACCTCGAACGTCTCCTCCGTCTCGACGCGGTCACTGAATAACGACTCCCCCGCTTCGGCATCCGCTACGTCTACAATCACGGGCCCGCCACGCTCTACGTCTACTGAAACTACGAGTCGCTGTCCCGCTTGCAGGTCGAACGGGTATCGCTCCCGGTAGTACAGCGTCTCGTCAACGAGCACTTCACGTTCTGGTGTCGGCGTATCTGTTGGTGTGGGCGTCGTGGTCGCCTGCTCGTCTGTGCTGTCGTCGTCATCGCTGGCACATCCGGCGATTGCGAGAACTCCGGCGCTCGCAACAGCACGGATGTATTTTCGTCGGAGCATGGCGATTCAGTATGTGAAATTCTAGTCACCTGCCTGTGGTGGACTATCGGCCAGTTGAAGACTTGTGCTGATGATTGAACGCGGTTCGTCACTACGATAATGCGATTGAACCTGTGACACCCGTGACGCCTCTCGTCTTCTGTTGTATAGCAAACGCGTCATCCCCGTTCTCTCTGTCGAGATGACGAACATCCCTGTGATGTATCGGAGGTTCCACGGAACCGGAGAGCGTGCGTGTCTCTGCGTCTCTCTTGATGCGTGTACGCCGTAGGGGACTTCGGTTCCACTTCCACTTGTCTCCGACCTTTTACCGTACTCGCCCGTGTCGAATCTCGTGAAACGCAAGCAAGCGCGAGGTCGCGTGCTGTGACGGGTTCAAATCCCTCGACGATTTCCCGTCGAAATCGGGTGAATCACGTCGCTGTGCGGTGATTGTGGTTCGACCCGCAACAAGTATGCCGCCTCCCGGATTTGAACCGGGGACAGCTCGATCTTCAGTCGAGTGCTCTCCCAGTCTGAGCTAAGGCGGCGCGCCGTCGTGCGCATCCCGACAGTTGAGGGTGGTAGAAAAAAGGATTTCGAAAGCCCGGCCGGACTGGACTCGCCACCGCAACCGCAGTTAGCCCCGTTCCCAGGCTCGAATCGGTCCCGACGTTCAAGCGTCGCGACGCACCAGTCCGGGCAAATGGTCGGCGAAGGCGAGCAAGCACCGGATTTCGAGTTCCCGGGCCTGCGCGGGACCGAACGCGGGGTGTACCGTCTCAGTGATTACGCGGCCGGTGGCGGGGTATTACTGGCGTTCTACCCGTGTGATTTCAGCCCGCTCTGCAAGGAGAAGCTCTGTACGCTCCGGGACGTGGAGTGGTTCGAGTTCCAGCCCGAGTTCTCCGTCCTCGGAATCTCACAGGACAGTCTCTACGCCCACGAGGAGTTCATCGGCCGCCACGACATCCCCTTTCCGCTGCTCAGCGACACTGACGGCCGCGTCACTCGCAACTACGACGTGCAGTACGACTACTGGCACCGCCAGCCCGGCCTCCCGCGACGGGCGTTTTTCGTCCTCGACGAGTCACGGACGGTCCGGTACCGCGCGGTCGCCACCGAGGCGACGGAAGTCCCTGACCTCGGTCCGCTACTGGACGCCGTGCGATCCCTGTCCACCACAGCGCAGGGCTAACCTACCAGCGGAACCAGTTCGAGCGACAACCCTTTTGCGATGGACGAGACAGGACGGTGTGATGAGAGATCGGAGGGACTCCCGGGGGGGAGACGGGGACCGCTCGATCAGGAATGCCAAGCGCAACAAGCGATCGGTCGAGGGCCGTGGCGTCCGGCGCGCACAGGACGCCGACGCCGGCGTCGGCCCGAGCGCGAACGCCGGGCCGGCCGACGGCTCGGACGGTGACGACCGGACGGAACGCGCCATGCGGGACGTGCGCTGGCATCTCGACATGGTCGAAGAACAGGAACCGGAGAAACAGGACCACCGCATCCGCGAAGCCCGAAGCATCTCGCGGGACCTCTCGACCGGCACCCCATCGAAGGCCACCGTGCGCAACCGCACCCAGCAGGTCGACGACCTGCTCCAGCGCGCCGACAGCACCGGCGACCCCGAGGCCGACTCTCACGTCGACACCGCCCGCCAGATGGTGCGTGACCTGCTCTGGTGGATCAAGCCCTGAGAAACGGGGCGAATTCGGACCACGCGAAACTCGCTCGCACCGCTCGCTCGTTCAATCCACCGAACGCTTTCCGCGGCGCTCACGAGTTGTTCGTGCCGCGAGGCAGTGGGTTCGGGCGGATTCGAACCTCAGTCGCTCCCGTCCGTTCGCTCTCGCTCACTCACCTCCCGCTCCCTGGTTCGACCGCCACTCACGCCTCGCTCGACGCTCACGAGTTGTTCGCGTCCAGCAACAGTGGGTTCGGGCGGATTCGAACCGCGAGGACTTCGCTCCGCTCGTCCTCTGGGCCGCGAATCCACCGAACGCTTTCCGCGGCGCTCACGAGTTGTTCGTGCCGCGAGGCAGTGGGTTCGGACGGATTCGAACCTCAGTCGCTCCCGTCCGTTCGCTCTCGCTCACTCACCTCCCGCTCCCTGGTTCGACCGCCACTCACGCCTCGCTCGACGCTCACGAGTTGTTCGCGTCCAGCAACAGTGGGTTCGGGCGGATTCGAACCGCGAGGACTTCGCTCCGCTCGTCCTCTGGGCCGCGAATCCGCCGAACGCTTTCCGCGGCGCTCACGAGTTGTTCGTGCCGCGAGGCAGTGGGTTCGGGCGGATTCGAACCGGAGCCAGACGTGCTCACATCCGCTGCGCGCGACTGGCAGGGTCGAACCGCCCTCACACATTGCTGCTGCTCACGGGTCGTTCGCAGCAGCAAGTGGGTTCGGGCGGATTCGAACCACCGATCTCGGCCTTGTAAAGGCCGCGTCATAACCGACTAGACCACGAACCCGCATTCGGTCCAAATCCACGCCGAAGAATAACGCTTACTTTCTGGGTCGACAGCCTTACCCCACCGACGACCCACCGCTCGACCATGCCGTCCCGGACCGTCAACGCGATCACGGCGGGGTTGCTCCTCGTCCTCGCCGTCGCCCTCGTCGTCCAGTCGGGCGTCCTCGCGCCACCGCTCGACCCCGGCGACTACGAGAACGCGACCGTCACCGTCCGGGACGACAACGGAACGACGCTCGCAACCGTCGACGTGCGAATCGCCGACACCGACCGCAAACGCTACGTCGGCCTCAGCGAGACCGCCAGCCTCGACCCCGGCGAAGGGATGCTGTTCGTCCACGAGAGCGCCGAGACACGCGCCTACATCATGCGAAACATGTCCGTCCCGCTGGACATCGTCTTCGTTGCGCCCGACGGCACGATCACGACGATCCACCACGCCCCCACCGAACCCGGGGAGAGCGGCGACGAACTCATCAAATACCGCGGCCGCGGGAAGTACGTCCTCGAAGTCCCGCGTGGCTACGCGAACGCGACCGGCATCGACGAGGGCGACAGCGTCGAGATTCCCGACACCGTGGGCTGATCTCGCACCGACCGCACGCTTTATTCCGGCACACGTGGACGTTCCCTGCGTGTCACGACGACAGAGGCTCGCGGCCGTTCTCGTGGTCTGCGCGCTCCTCCTGACGGGATGTGCGGGGACCCCCGGCGACGGAACGCCGACGGCCACGTCCCCGGCGGCCGACCAGTCCGGACCCGAAACGACGGGTTCACCGGCCGGGACGGCGACTGGCGCAGGAACGCCTGCGACCACCGCGGGCTCCGAAACCGACACGCCCGAGGAGGACGACCAGCCGGGACCACAGGTCGAACTCCGGGCGGAGAACGGGACAGTGCTGGGACGAGTCACGGTGGCGATAGCGGACAACCGGAGCGAGCGGATCACCGGCCTCAGCGACACCGAGCGCCTGAACGAGAGCGAGGGCATGCTGTTCGTCTACGAGGAACCCGACACGCACACCTACGTCATGCGGGACATGGACTTCTCACTGGACATCCTCTTTGTCGCCCCGAACGGCACGATCACGACCATCCACCACGCACCCACCGAACCCGGCGAGAGCGGCGACGACCTCACGGGGTATCCAGGGTACGGGCAGTACGTGCTGGAAGTGAACCGTGGCTACGCCAACCGCACGGGGCTCGCGGTGGGCGATACGGTGGCGATTCCGGCACGGATCGCGACCGCGGACGCGACCCCGAATCCCGACGCTGGGGGCTGAGTATCGGGGCTGGCGGTCGCCAAGCGAGGGGCTTTTGCGGAGCCAGCACGTTGCGTTGGTGATGGATATCGGTGCCGCCGACACGGACGACGATCCGTTCGAGGAGGCTCGGGAGCGGGCCGACAACCCCATGCGCCGGCTGTTCGCCGAGTACGGCCGCGAGAACCTGTCGTGGTTCGGCGTGGGCGTGTTCGGCAGCGTCGTCGCACGCGTTCTCGATCTGTTGCCGCCGGTGTTGCTCGGCCTGGCGGTCGACGCCATCGTCCGCAACGACAAGTCGTTCACCCTGCTGCTGGTCCCCGACGCGTGGTTGCCGGCGACCCGCGACGCCCAGCTCCTCCTGACCGTGGGGCTGATCGCCGGCGCGTTCTTCATCGGGGCGGCCTTCCACTGGGTGCGCAACTTCGGCTGGAACGGCTTCGCCCAGCACATCCAGCACGGCATCCGCACCGACACGTACGACAAGATGCAGCGGCTGGACATGGACTTTTTCGCCGACAAGCAGACCGGCGAGATGATGTCGATCCTCTCGAACGACGTGAACCGGCTGGAGAACTTCCTCAACGACGGGATGAACTCCGCGTTCCGGCTGGCGGTCATGGTGGCCGGGATCGCCGCCATCCTCTTCTGGATCAACTGGCAACTCGCCGTGATCGCCCTCGTGCCGGTCCCGCTGATCGCGTACTTCACCTACCGGTTCATCAAGACCATCCAGCCCAAGTACGCCGACGTTCGCTCCTCCGTCGGCCAGGTCAACTCCCGCCTGGAGAACAACCTCGGCGGTATCCAGGTCATCAAGAGTGCCAATACCGAGCGCTACGAGTCCGAGCGCGTCGAGGACGTCTCGCGGGACTACTTCGACGCCAACTGGGACGCCATCGACACCCGGATCAAGTTCTTCCCCGGCCTGCGGATCATCTCCGGCGTCGGGTTCGTCCTCACCTTCGCCCTCGGCGGCTTCTGGGTCATCAACGGCCCGCCCGGTGCCTTCACCGAACCGCTGTACGTCGGCGAGTTCGTCACCTTCATTCTGCTCAATCAGCGGTTCATCTGGCCGATGGCGCAGTTCGGACAGATCATCAACATGTACCAGCGGGCGCGGGCCTCCGCCGAGCGCATCTTCGGCCTGATGGACACGCCCGCCCGCATCGCCGAAGACCCCGCCGCCGAGGAACTCGTCCTCGACGACGGGCGCGTCGAGTACGAGGACGTGACGTTCGCCTACGATAGCGAGGACGATCCGGTCGTCGAAGACGTCTCCTTCACCGTCGACGGCGGCGAGACGTTCGCGCTGGTCGGCCCGACCGGCGCGGGCAAGTCCACCGTGTTGAAACTCCTGATGCGGATGTACGACGTGGACGAGGGAACCATTCGCGTCGACGGGCAGGACGTGCGGGACGTGACCATCCCCAGCCTCCGGGAGACCATCGGCTACGTCAGCCAGGAGACGTTCCTGTTCTACGGCACCGTCGCCGAGAACATCCAGTACGGCACCTTCGATGCCGGCCGCGAGGACGTGATCGAGGCCGCGAAACGCGCCGAGGCTCACGAGTTCATTACGAACCTGCCCGACGGCTACGACACGGAGGTGGGCGAGCGCGGCGTCAAGCTCTCGGGCGGTCAGCGCCAGCGCATCGCCATCGCGCGGGCGATCCTCAAGGACCCCGAGATTCTCGTGCTGGACGAGGCGACCAGCGACGTGGACACCGAGACGGAGATGCTCATCCAGCGGTCGCTGGACCGCCTCGCCGAGGACCGCACCACCTTCGCCATCGCCCACCGCCTCTCGACGATCAAGGACGCCGACCGGATCGTCGTCCTCGAAGACGGCCGGATCGTCGAGCGCGGCACGCACGAGGAACTGCTGGCCGAGAACGGCCTCTACGCCAACCTCTGGGCGGTTCAGGCCGGCGAGATCGAGGAGTTACCCGAGGAGTTCGTCGAACGCGCGACGGAGCGGCGGGCGAAAACGGACGCGGACGACGACTGAGGCGGGGAGCCATCTTTCAGACCTGCTCGACGAACGTCGCGTCGGCGGAGGTCCGGCCCTCGTTGAACGAGAGGACTTTCGCGCGGATCACGTCGCCCTCGTCGGTGGAATCGGGCACGTCCCCAGTAAAGAGGACGAACCCCTCGACTTTGCCGACCGCGACCCGGTCGCCGGAGTGGTGGTCGGTGAACTCGGTGATGCCGAACTCGTAGGTCTCGCCGAGTTCGACCGGCGGGGCCCGCTCCTGGGCGGCCTCGTGTGCCTGCTTGGACTCGCGGGCTTCCGCGGACCGCCACCGCCAGAGATACCCGATCCACCCGAGCGCGATGGCGACGACCGCGACGCCGCCGAGAATCCAGACGTACTCCATACGCGCTCGTGCGAGCGGGAGGGGTTTAGCCTGTTGGCTTCCCCCGCCCGCCGGGGCGCTTACGTGCCCGCCGGCCGAGGAGTCCGATAATGAATCTCGCCGAGGCCACCTGGACCGACGCCGACGCCGCCGACGCCGACCTCGCGGTCCTTCCGGTCGGCAGCACCGAACAGCACGGCCCCCACGCGCCGCTCGGAACCGATTTCCTCACCGCCGAGGCCGTCGCGGAGCGTGGGGCAGAACGGTACGAGGCCGACACCGGCGAGTCGGTCGTGGTCGCGCCCGCGATCCCAGTGGGCGTCGCCGAGGAACACCGCCAGTTCACCGGGACGCTGTGGGTGAGCGAGGACACCTTCCGTGACTACGTGCGCGAGACCGTCGAGGGCCTGCAGTCCCACGGCTGGCAGAGGGTCGTCCTCGTCAACGGCCACGGCGGCAACGTCGCCGCGCTCCGGGAGGTCACGGCCCGCGTCACGCGCCACACCAAGGGGTACGCCGTTCCGTTCACCTGGTTCGACGCCGTCGATTCCGAGGGGGTCACGATGGGCCACGGCGGCCCCCTCGAGACGAGCGCGCTCGCGTATCTCCATCCGGAACTGGTCCACGAGGAGCGGCTGGACGAGGCGGCCGCGGACGGAGCCGACGGCTGGGGCGAGTGGGAACAGGGCGTGAATCTGGCCTACGACAGCGCGGCGTTCAGCGAGAACGGGACGGTCGGCGATCCCAGCGAGGGGGACGCCGACCTGGGCGAGCGACTGGTCGACGACGCGGCGGCGGCGCTGTCGGCGCTACTGGCACGGGTGGCGGACCGCGAGTCCGATCTGCCAGATCACCGCTAGTCGGCGGCTTCGGCTTCCTCGGCGTCTGCATCGGCCTCGGCGTCGGCTTCCTCGTCCTCCTCGGCGGCGTCGTGGGCGTCGTCCAGCGCGCCCCGCAGTTCCGGCACGGTGCTGGCGAGGTCGCTCACCTGCTCGTGTGCGTCCGCGATGTCCGCGAAGACCTCGTCGAGTGTCTCGATCTCCTCGGCGAGGTCGTCGGCGTCCTCGAAGGCGTCGGCGCGTTCACCCATCGTGTACCACTTCTTCGCGTCGGTGAGGTGCGCCTCGGCCTCGCCCGGGTCCAGCGCCGACCGCAGGCCGTTCAGAACGCCGAGCGTGTTGTCGGCGTCCACGTCCCAAATGGCGTCACCTTCCGGCAGTGCTTCGCGGGCGTTCGCGAGCGATTCCTCGACGTCCTCGCGCATCTCCGAGGCTGCCTCGTCGAACAGTTCGTCGTCGTCCAGAGTCGTCTGACCCATACCGTCCGCTTCGGCGGGAAAGGGTATAAAAACCCGCCCGAAAGTGAAAGTGTAATCGCAGGACAGCGATGTGCCGGTTTCGGGCGGGCCGACGTGTGGACCGTCACTTCCGGACGGCGGTTCGCTGGTCGGGGATCAGATCGAGGTCGTCGTCGGTGTCCCCCAGTACCAGCAGGGTGTAGTAGCGCAGGAACGTCTGGAGCGGGACCTGCACGAGGCCGACCGCGGCCAGCACGAGAGCGACGTAGACGAGGCCGAGGACGACGAGGACGGCGATCACGACGGTCGTGAGCGTCCCGCCACCGACGAAGAAGGCGGCGAGGCCAACCAGGAGGAACGGAATGGCCAGCGCGACGGCGGCGATACCGATCACGGTCGCCGCGGCGAGGCCGACGACGATGTTGAGCAGGAAGGCGACGAGGACGTAGGCGGCGTACTGCCAGAGATCGCTGCGAAGGGTCGGCCAGAAGCGTCGCCAGCCACCGAGGATCGAGCGATCCTGCAGGACGACGACGGGGACCACGAAGTCGACGGTGAACCCGTTGATCAGGGCGACCAGCGGGAACAGGAGTACGATCAGCGGGAGCACCAGCAGGACGGCCGAGAGGATCTGTGCGTCGGTCCAGGTCAGCACGGGGCCGGTCGGGCCGGCGACGTAGACGACGGCGGCGACCAGTCCCGCGGCGAGCAGGAAGACGCCGAGTCGGAAGGCAAAGAGTCGGAGGCCAGCGCCCAGATACCGGCGGCCGTACCGTCTGACGTGGACCGCTTCGCTCCGGAGCGATTCGACGAAGACGAACTCCATGATCGAGCCGATCACCCCGAGGACGACGAGGACGGCGACGACGACGGCGGCGACCAGCGCCAGGATGGCCAGCACGTCTCCCGGGATCGTCTCGGGTAGTTCCGAGACGCCGCTGCCGGAACTCGACACCGAGGAGCCGACGTTGGTCGGACCGTTCAGGCCGAACCCGCCGGCGACGAAGAACGCCACGACCGCGAGGCGGAGCCACCGGGATCGGTCGACGGGGAACAGGAACGCACGGGTCACGTCGATCGCGTCACCGACATCGTCGACTGCGTGGAGGGACATACCGGCGTTTCAGTCACCAGCTACATCCGTTTTTCGTCGCTTCTCACGCCCAGCAACCGGGCCGGCACGGGCAGTCACCCCGACTGTGACGGTTCGGACTCGGGATTCGGGGCGTCGCCGGTCGCCGCCGAACCGGGTTCGGTCTCGATGTCGGAGATCTCGAAGCGAGCGCCGCCGAGTTCGTCGGCCTCGGTCCCCGTGATCGACCAGCCGTGCGCGTCGACGATGTCGGCGACGATGCTCAGACCGAACCCGGTGCCGCCGTCGCTCGTGGTGAATCCGTGCGCGAACACGTCGGCGTCGTCGGGGAGGCCCGGCCCGTCGTCGGCGACGTACAGGCCGGTCGTCCCCGGCGGGGTGCCGGCCGCGTCGGCGTGTCCCTCGACCGAACCGACGGCGACGGTGACGGTCGGTCCACCGTGTTCCACCGCATTACGGAACAGGTTCTCGAACAGTTCCCGGAGCCGATCCGGGTCGGCGACGACGGTATCGGGGAGCGGTTCGAGGCGGATCGTGGCCGACTCCGTGCCGGTGTGTGCCCAGGCGTCCTGCACGATGGGGACGGGATCGACGGCCGCGGGGTCGCCGACGACCGCGCCCTGGCGGGCCAGCGTCAGCATGTCGTCGATGAGCCGTTCCATGCGCTCGACCGCACTGGAGATGGCCGCGAAGTGTTCGGGGTCGCCGGTCTCCTTGGCGATCTGCAGACGGCCGTCGATGACGGTCAGGGGGTTCCGGAGGTCGTGGGAGACGAGGGTCGCGAAGCGGTCGAGCCGGTCGTTTTTCCGTTCGAGGTCCTGCTCGTGGTGTTTGCGCTCGGTGATCTCCCGGGAGTTGACGACGATGCCGCCGACGGTGGGATCGTCGAGCAGGTTCCGGCCGCGGGACTCGATCCAGCGCCAGGTGCCGTCGGCGGCCTCGACGCGGTACTCGACGGCTGCCTCCTCGGTCGACCCCCAGTCGGGGAACCGTTCCTGGACGGCCATCCGGTCGTCGGGGTGGACCAGCTCCACCAGCGGCGTCCCGACGAGGTCGGCGGCGTCGTAGCCGAGCACCCGTTCGGCCGAGGGGCTCTGGTAGGAGATCCGGCCCTCGGCGTCGGTGACGGTGACGATGTCGGTGGACCGCTCGGTGAGCGTGCGGTACCACTGCTCGATCGACCGGCGACCGGTGATGTCGCGCAAGAGGAGGAGCCGGCCCGTGATACGGGCGTCGCGAAGGGTAGTCAACTCGGCGTCGAAGTAGCGTTTCGAGTCGCCGTCCTCGACGACGATCTCGTCTCTGATCTCGGTCCCCGAGTCGCCGCGGTCGAAGAGGTCTGCACAGGCCGGGAACGCCTCGACGACCGGCTGGCCGAGCGCATCGTCGGGGTCGTCGAGCACGTCACGGGCCGCGGGATTCAGGTCGACGATCCGGAACTGGTCGTCCAGCACCATGTACCCGTCACGGATGTTGTCGAGGACGGTATCGCGGGCGACCGGGACCAGATCGAGCAACCGGTAGCGAAAGAGCGCGATGCTCCAGACGAGGCCGAGAAAGCCAAGCGTCAGCGGGGTGTAGTCGACAGGCGTCAGGCCGAGCACCCAGGCGATGTTCGCCGCGAAGGCCGGCACCGCGCCGGCGAGCAGGGCCGTCCCCTGCCGGCGGTAGTGCTGGCGCGATCCCAGGGCCATCCGGAGACAGAGGACGAGACCCGCGGTCACGAGGAGGTAGTTGTAGGTCGTGTTGACCCAGTACCACGGGCCGAACGAACGCGCGAGGACGGCCAACGAGCCGACCTGTTCGACACCGACCTCGGCGTAGATCAGGTTGTGGAGGGGATTCGTGGGCGTGAGGACGACGGCCACGAACAGGGGTTCGGCCGCCAGCAGTGCGACCGTCCGGCGCGTCACCCACTCGCTGTACCCCGTGTACGTCAGCATGAACACGAGAAAGCCCACGGGGACGAGGTTGTGGCCGACGTAGCCCACGGTCCGCCAGAGGAGCATCCACGTGAGGTCGCCCGCCGCGAACTGGAGTGCGTGGCCCCCCGACCAGATGGCGGCCGCCAGCATCAGGAACGTGAACTCCCGGACGCCACTCTCCTCGCGGCTCTGTCGGGCGACGACGATCAACCCGACAGACAGCGCCGTCGAGAACAGGAGAAGGGGGACGATGAGTGGCTGAAGCCCCGCCATTGCACAGTTATCAGCAGAAACAGGGAATCGACGGTGAAAAAGCTACGTGCGGTTCGACGGGGCGATATGTGGGGCAGTGGGCACTCAGCCGTCCACGTCGACGAGTCGCATCAGGGGGTACCCGTCTTCCATCTCCATCCGGGTCCGAACGGTGTGGCCCTCGTAGTCGATGCGGATCTCCACGTCGAGGAATCGGCCCGTGAGTTCGGTGTAGTCGGCCGGGCCGTCCGCGAGGGCGCGTTCGAGTTCCTCGGTCAGGATCTCGACGGTCACCGCCTCGCAGTGGGGCTGGTTCTCGATCGACTCCGCCATGGCGCGGGCCAGCGAGTCGGCGCTGTCCGGACTCACCGGCGTGCCTGCGAACTGGTGGTACAGCGAGCCGAACTTGATTCCCGCCTCGAAACAGGCGGCCTGTGCGTCGCTCGGTTCCATACCGGAATGGGGGGCCGGCGCGGGGAAGTGTGTTCCGGGAGCCGGGCGGTGGGCTGGCGGTCGCGGGCCACGCCACGATCGACCACGGAACGCTTTTCGGTGTCGGCCGATTCCGGAGTGTATGGACTATGACGTCGCGCTCGACCGGGCCTACGACGCCCTGCCCGAGCGGACAGCGAGCCAGCAGCGACTCCAGATCCCCGACCCGGCCGCCCAGGAGGACGGTGCCTTCACCCGGTTGACCAACCTCAAATCCATCGCGGACGCGCTCTCGCGGGAGCCCGAACACGTCCACCGCTACGTCCAGCGGGAGTTCGGGACCAACGGCCAGTTCGACGGCGACCGGAGCCGCTACAACGGGACCTTCTCCGCCGCGGACTTCGAGGCCGTCCTCGACGCCTACGCCGACGAGTACGTGATCTGTTCGGAGTGTGGGCTGCCGGACACGAAACTCACCACCGAGGACCGCACCCAGATGCTCCGGTGTGAGGCCTGTGGGGCCTTCCGCCCGGTCGACAAGCGCTCGACGAAATCCTCGAACCAGTCCACCACCGCGACCCTGGAAGAGGGCGAGACCTACCAGGTCAAAATCACCGGGATGGGCCGGAAAGGCGACGGCGTCGCCGAGAAAGGCAAATACCGCATCTTCGTCCCCGGCACCAGCGAGGGCGACGTGGTGCAGGTCTACATCGACAACATCAGCGGGACGCTCGCCTTCGCCCGACCGGTGCAGTAAGGGTACTCGACGGCGGTTCCCCCGCTGGACTCGTTAGTCGTAATTGATTACTCGTTTGAGAGGTACCGAACCGCATCTTACTTACTCGCGCCGTCGCTGAGGTTTACTCGAATGGACGACCCGGTTTTGCTCACGGGTGCTGGCGGGCGTGTCGGCGAGGCGATCCTGCAGGGCCTCGGCGAGCAGTACGACTGGCGGCTCATGTACCACAATCCGCCGGACGAAGAGCCCGATCACGAGTACCTCGTCGGCGACGTGATCGACGAGGCGGTGGTCCGGGAGGCCGTCGACGGCGTCGGTGCGATCATCCACCTCGCGGGCGACCCGCGGCCATCCGCACCCTGGAAGAGCGTCCTCTCGAACAACATCGACGGGACCCAGAAGATGTACGAGGCAGCGGTCGAGGCCGGCGTCGAGCGGTTCGTCTACGCCTCCTCGAACCACGCCGTCGGCGCCTTCGAGACCGACGAGCGCACCCCCGAGATGTATCGAGCCGACGACGACTACCGCCTCGACGGGACCGAACTCCCCCGACCGGGCAACCTCTACGGCGTCTCGAAAGCCACCGGCGAAGTTCTCGGGCGGTACTACCACGACGAACACGGCATCACAGTCTGTAACGTCCGCATCGGCAACCTCACCGAAGATCACCCGCCCATCGACTACGAGCGCGGCCAGGCGATGTGGCTCTCCTACCCCGACTGTGCCCACCTCCACGAGCGCACGCTGGAAGCCGACTACGAGTACGAGATCGTCTACGGCATCTCGGACAACGACCGGAAGTACTACTCGCTGGAGCGGGCCAAGGAGGCCCTGGGCTACGAGCCACAGGACAACAGTGCCGAGTGGGACGGCGACGAACACGTCGCCGACTACGAGCGTACCGTCTAGAACAGCCCGTCAACGTCCGATTCTCGCCGCTGTCGTCGGTCGACCCGTTCGGAGAGCCGCTGGTGGACGATGCCGCGGTGGGCCTCGTCCCGGGCGAAGTCCATGACGAAGGTGACGAACGGACTGGTTGCATCGCCGTCGTCGAGGTCGGCGCGGGCGTACGCGACCCCCTGTTCGATCACAGCCTCGTCGAAGGGGCCGTCCTCGGCGTAGACCGCGGCGGCGGCCGCACATTCCGCAAAGTCGAGGTCGTCGGGGGTGATCGCGTCCCCCTCGTGGGTGAGTTCGAGCGGCGGCGCGCGCTCGACCCGCTCGGGGTCGGCGTTGAGCGCGGTCAGGTAGGCGCGGGCGGCGGCCACGTCGACGCCGCGGTACTCCTCGGGCAGGCCGTCGAGGTAGTCACTGGCGCTCTCGGCCAGCCCCGTCACGCCGGCCCAGTTGCGTTCGGTCGCGTGGTGGACGGCCGCGGTGAACTGGATGAGCCCGTGGAGGAACCGCTCGTCGTCGGTTCCGCTGTCGAGGGCGAGCCAGCGGTCCTCCCAGGCGTCGTGGGCCTCGTGGTAGTCGCCGGCGTTGTAGATCGCGATTCCCGCACGGAGCGCCGTCTCCATACCGCTCCGTCGGTTCCGTCGCGGGAAAGAGTTTGGGCCGAAACACGTATGTAAATCTTTGTGAGGTTATGTTCGTCCTTTTATTACTACCCCATGATCGTGATAAGAATGCATTCACATCGGATGCGAAACAGATATGCCGGTGCTGTCTACGCGGCCGCCGTGGGCCGACCAATGCTGTCAGTCTGAGTGTATTTCGGCATCTGCCACGCCATCGCGGTTGCGGAGGAGGTGTTATTTATAAACCCTGCCGTCTTCGGCTCCGGCTTTATACGCTATGCGTCTTTTGAGCTACCCACCGCTAAAGCGGTGGGATTCAGCGTGGACTCCCGTTCTGGCCGACTCATCGTCGGCAGGAGAATAGCCTCCGTTCACGTTCAACGTCCCGCTGTTCAAGCGCACGCC
>NZ_JALJCL010000014.1 GCF_023698535.1 Halorientalis regularis | reverse complement strand
GGTGTCGCCTCGCGTTCAACAAACTCTAAGTCGATCTGGTCGATACTACCGCCGAGGCGTGTGTTTTCGGGCACAGATCACTCAGAAAACACACCGCCTCACTCTTCATCCTTATCTGAACACCGCCGTTCGCCAGCGGCGAACCCCCCGTCTGCTCACGGGCGGCGAAGCCGCCCGTTCGCATGGTATGAGGGAGCTTTGCTCCCTCACTATTGCAAAAACTTGGGGAAAAACACGGGATTCGCGCCAACGGCGCGAATCCCGGGAACCGGCGGCTTCGCCGCCGGACGCTTACGGCGTCCGCACCGCACAGCACAGTTTTCTTTTCGCCGGTTGTTCAAATCTCCAATACGATGGGTGTCCTCGCTCCCCGCAACTGGCTGTCCACGGACTCGCCGAGCGGGACCGACCTACTCGTCGCGGCGCTGGCGTTGCTCGTCGTGGTCCAGAACCTGCTCCTCCCGAGTTCCCTCGCCTGGCTCTGGGCCGCCGTCGGCTTCGTCGCGTTCGCGGTCGCGATGGGGCCGGTCGCCGCGTCGTCGTTCGGTGAGCGCGTCGGGTCCTGGTTCCGTGGGATCGGCGTCGAGGGGCGGCTACTCGCCATCGTCGCCGTCGCCGCGGCCGTCTGGCTGGTGACCGAGGTCGTCGAGGGCGTGTTCACGCCGCTCCACAGCCTCGGCACCGGCGGGTTGCTCGCCGTCGTCGTGTTCGTCGCGCTCCGGACGGTCTACGCGCGGATCGCCGGCTGAGACGCACCGCCGGCGACCGGGTCGTCACGAACGTTCAAGTACCAGTCCGGGACCACCTCCGGCCATGCACACGTTCCGGGACGTGGAGACGGCTGCGTACTGTCCGCGAAAACTGTACTACCGCCGCCGCGCCGGCCCGCCGGACGTGCCAGACGACGTCGCGGCCTGCCGGAGTCTGGCCTTCGAGTACGAGCGCCTGCTCGATTCGGACGCCGACCTGTTGGCCGCGCCCATCGACGTCTCGCCCACGACGTTCCGGTCTCGACTGGGCCAGGCGAAGGCGCGCCTCGACGCCTGGGAGGCGCTGGCCGACCCACCCATCCGCGAGCGCACGCTTGAGGGCCGGGAGTGTCGCGGCGTCGCCCACAAGACCATCGAAGACCCGCTGGCCCCGTCGCTCGTGTTCGCCGGCCGGCCACCCGAAGAGGGAGTCTGGGAACCCCAGACCGTGCGGCTGGTCGCGGCGGCGAAGGCCCTGTCGTGGGAACGTGAGACGCCGGTCGAGCGCGCCTTCGCGGAGTATCCGGCCTACGGCGTCGTCCGAACGGTGCCGCTGACCACCCGCCGGAAGGCCGCCTACCGGAGCGCCGTCCGCACGGCCGACGCCGTCGACGGCCCACCCGCCCGGATCGACAACGACGCGAAGTGTTCCCCCTGCGAGTTCCGCGAGCAGTGTGGCGTCCGCACTCGCTCACTTCGGTCACTGCTCTAACCATTTATATAGTTGGACGCCCGTCAGCTACCCGTCTGACACAGGTCATATACGGCCGCTGTGTGGCGGTTTCGGAGCGATAGAATGTCCACGGGGTTTAAGTCCCTCGGGGGTGCGTGTAGAAACGCAGTCACACGCTCCATTCCGCTTTTGCCGACCGCCAGACGGCGCAGGGAGTGCGCCGATCAGCCCGCTGTGGTTTCGGGTCGGGAAATACCTAACTCCGCGTAGTGGAAAGACCGGCTATGCTCGACCTCGCCGACGTGGAGGCCGCCAGAGAGCGAGTCGCCGAGACTGCCAGGCACACCCCGCTGGAGTACTCCCACAGTTTCTCCGCGATGACCGGCGCGGCGGTCCACCTGAAACTGGAGACGTTTCAGCGGACGGGTGCGTTCAAGATCCGCGGTGCGACCAACCGCATCGCGACGCTGACCGACGCCGAGCGCGAGGCTGGCGTCGTGACGGCCAGCGCCGGCAACCACGCCCAGGGAGTCGCGCTGGCGGCCACGCGCTCCGGCGTCGACTCGAAGATCGTCATGCCCGAACCCGCCCCGGTCTCGAAGGTGAAGGCCACCCGGAACTACGGGGCCGAGGTCGTCCTCCACGGCGAGGACTACAGCGAGGCTGCCGACCACGCCCACGAGCTCGAACGCGAGGCGGGCCGCACGTACGTCCACGCCTTCGACGACCCGATGGTGATGGCCGGGCAGGGAACTCTCGGCCTCGAAATCATCGAGGACTGCCCCGAGGTGGAGACGGTCGTCGTCCCTATCGGCGGCGGTGGACTCATCGGCGGGATTGCCACGGCGATCAAGGGCCGGGACCCGGACGTGCGCGTGATCGGCGTCCAGGCCGAGGGGGCCTCCAGCGCGGCCGCGTCGCTGGCGAAGGGCGAGATCGTCGAGCGCGACAGCGTCGAGACCATCGCCGACGGCATCGCGACCCGACGGATCGGCGACGAGACCTTCCCGATCATCCGGGACCGCGTCGACGAGGTGGTGACGGTCAGCGACGAGGAGATCGCTATCGCGCTCACCAAACTGCTGGAACGCTCGAAGACCCTCGTGGAAGGCGCGGGTGCGGTCCCGCTGGCGGCCATCCTCGAAGAGCGGTTCGAGTACGCCGACGACGAGGTTATGATCCCGACGCTCTGTGGCGGGAACATCGACCTCAACACCCTCACGACGGTGATCCTGCGGGGACTGGTCAAGACCGGTCGCTACCTGCGATTGCGCACGGTCCTGAAAGACCGGCCCGGCACGCTGGAGGAGTTGACGAACATCCTCTCGCGGCATCGCGCGAACATCTACGCCATCCGCCACGACCGTACCTCCAGAGACGTGGCGATGAACGACGCCGAGGTCGAACTCGACCTGGAGACCCGCGGCCACGACCACGTCGAGACCGTGCTGGACGCCCTCGAAGACGCGGGCTACGAGACGGAGGTCCTGCTGTAGGTCTCTCAGAGCCCGTCGAGGAAGTCGGTCGCACGCTCGCGGCCCGTCTCGATCAGATCGTCGACGAACTCGGGACTGCGGTCGAGTTTCGAGGCGTACCCCAGGTCGCCGTCGAAGCCGATGCGGCGGACCTCGGTGTGGCGGAACTCGTCGTCGGGGAGGTAGCCCTCGGCGACGAACTCGTTGATCTGTTCGACCGTGTGTAGTTCCTGGTTGAGCGAGAGGTTGCCCGCGAGTTCGTTGCGGCGGTCGGCGATCTCCCGCATCGAGGTCGGTTCACCCTCGCGGGTCTGGGGGTTGATCTGGACGACCCACAGTTCGTCGGGTTTGCGCTCCGGCGGGACGTGATAGAGGTCACGGATCGGCGGATTCTGCGAGAAGAGGCCATCCCAGTGTTCGTCACCGTCGATCTCGACGGCCGGGAACAGTGCCGGGACCGCCGCCGACGCCAGCACCGCCTCGGCGGTCACGTCGCCGTTCGTGAACGTCTCGAACGTGCCGGCCTCGATGTCGACCGTGCCCACGACCAGTTCGGGGGCCGCGGCGGTCGCCAGCCCGGGGAGTGCGTCGAAGTCGACGACTGATTCCAGCGTCCGCCGGAGTCGGTTCTGTCCCCAGCCCGTGAACGGGTGCTGGTGCGGGCTGATCTCCGGGAACGGGACGCCCATGTTCTCGAGCCGAGTCGTCCAGACCAGCGTATCGTTGCCCGCTCTGTCGGCGGGGCCCGAGGCCGACAGTTCCGTCCAGAGATCGGACAGCACCGCCGGCGCGGTCGTGTCGTCGGCGAGATGGCCGTACCAGCCGGCCAGCGCCGCGAACGCGCCGCCGGAGGTGCCGCTGAGGCCGACCAGCCGGTCGCCCCGCTCGTCGACGGCGGGCAGCAACTCCGAGAGGACGCCGGCGGTGAACGCGGTGTGACTGCCCCCGCCCTGGCACGCGATCGCGACGTTCGCCTCGTCGCTCATGTCACTGCTTCGACGGCCGGCCCACGTAACTCTACTCGTACGTCGAGAGGTGGCCGCCGTCCCAGGTGAGGTCCTCGCCGTCGAGGTGCTGGCCGTACTTCGAGAACCCGAACGTGAAGAGGTTCGCCACGTCGACCGGTTCCATCATCTCCGTGACCTGTGACTCCCCGAGCATCACGTCCTCGACGACTTCCTGCTCGGAGATGCCTCGCTCCTCGGCGGTGTCGGGAATCTGCTCGGTCACGAGCGGCGTCTTCACGTAGCCCGTCGAGACGGTGAACGCGCGCAGGGGACCATCCCCCTCGGCCGCGATGGACTTGGTCAGCCCCCGCAGGCCGAACTTCGAGGTGATATAGCCGGCCTTGTCCTGTGTCGCCGTGTGGCCGTGGATCGAACACATGTTGCCGATAGCGCCCACGCCGTCGTCGGTCTCGCGGATGTGGGGCATGACGAGTTTGGCGATCAGGAACGGGGCCCGGAGCATCACGTCGTGCAGCAGATCGTACTGCTTCATCGGGAACTCCGGCAGCGGCGAGATGTGCTGGAGGCCCGCGATGTTGGCGACGTAACGCAGGTCGCCCACCTCGGCGGCCTCGTCGACGATCCGTCGCACGTCCTCGTCGTCGGTCAGGTCGCCGGCGATCTCGTGAATCTCGCCGCCCGTGTCCAGTTCCGCGGCCTTCTCGGTCGTGTTTGCCAGTCCCTCCTCGTCCACGTCGGTCGCAGCGACAGCGAGACCGTTCTGGGCCAGTGCCACCGCGGTCGCGCGGCCGATGCCCGAGCCCGCGCCGGTCACCAGCGCCACGCTGTCGGTCGTGAAGCGGTCGTCGTCCAGGGTCAGAATGCGGTCGGCCGTGAGTTCCGGGGGTTCGACTCCGTCTGTCATTATTCCATCTGACTCCCCGGCCGTGCAAAAAGGTGGGCGTGTACATGCCAACGCATCGGCGACGCACCGCCGGTGTTTAAGTCCGCGCCGCCCCCGTGGTCGTCCATGAAACGCACCGTCAGCACCGACGACGCGCCCGCGGCGGTCGGGGCCTACAGCCAGGCCACTGCGACCGACTCCCTGGTCTTCACGGCCGGCCAGATTCCCCTCACGCCGGACGGCGACCTGCTCGACGACGCCCCCATCGCCGACCAGACCGAGCAGGCCCTGGACAACCTCGCCGCCATCCTCGACGAGGCCGGGGCGGGCATGGCCGACGTGCTGAAAGTCACCGTCTACCTCGCCGACATCGACGACTTCGAGGCCATGAACGAGACCTACGCCACCTACTTCGACGACGAGCCGCCGGCTCGCAGTGCCGTCGAAGTCGCGAACCTCCCGAAAGGCGTCGGCGTCGAGATCGAGGCTGTCGCCACGACCTGATGGACCCCCGTCTCAAGTCGAGCCTGCTGTGGGGCCTGGTCGGCGGGCTGGCCTTCCTGGTCCTGTTGCAGGGGTACGAACTCGTGAGTGCCGAGCGGGTGGCCTGGCTGGTGAAGCTCGCCGTCGCCGCCCTCGTCGTGGTCGGCGCGACCGGCGTGAGCTACGTCTACCAGTTCGGCGTCCCTGCGGACGCCCCAAAGGGTAAACGTTAAACACGGAACGGCGATAGACTCACGTGAGCCAGAATGGCCGAATCTGGTAAGGCGCACGCCTGGAAAGCGTGTTCCCGTTAGGGATTCTGGGTTCAAATCCCAGTTCTGGCGTGTCTGTGACGAGCAACCCGTGAGCGACGCCGACCGCCAGCGAAGCGTCGCTCACTCCCCGCGAGTCACGACCGACAGTGGATTTGAATCAGGGAGTGGGAGGTGAGCGAGGGGAGCGAGGCGCGAAGCGCCTCGAAACGCGAGCGGCGGAGCTGCGAGCGACGAGCGAACGGGAACGACCGTGGTTCAAATCCCAGTTCTGGCGTACCACGTTCTCACTTCGTCGGGTGGCGGCACGGCCGCCACCCTCCTCGCAAAAACGTGGGCGAAAAACAGGCCGAACTCGCGGCGCCGCCGCGAGTTCGGTACAACACCTGTTCCAACCGCACAGCCACCGCTCCGCTCCCGCTTCTCCCACGACCGACGGACGCGACGACCCAAAACAGATATGTGATTCCTGGATGAAAGAAGTAGCATGGGGATCTTTAGCCGCCTGAAAATGGGCTGGAACCTGTCGATGGACAGCCTTCGCGTCCTCCGCAAGCAGCCGGAACTGACCCTCTTTCCGGTGATCAGTGGTATCGCAGGGTTGCTATTTATCGCACTGCTGTTCGGTGGATCGTACGTCTTGAACCTGTTCGAGGGAACGATGGCGTACGTCGTCCTGTTCGTGTTCTACCTGGGGACGGCCTTCATCGCCTCGTTTTTCAACGCCGGACTGGTGTACAGTGCCCGCGAGAGCTTCGAAGGCCGTGAGCCATCGGTCAAGTCCGGACTGAATGCCGCCTGGGAGCACAAGACGCCGCTGTTCGTCTGGGCGGTCATCTCGGCGACCGTGGGCATGTTGCTCCGGGCCATCGAGAGCGACGACAGCATCGTGAGCAGTATCGTCGCGCTGGTCGTCAGCGTCGCCTGGTCGATCATCACCTACTTCATCATCCCAGTGATCGTCTTCGAGGACGTCGGCCCGCTGGAGATGTTCAAGCGCAGCGGTGAGACGTTCAAGAACACCTGGGGCGAGACCGCGGGTGCGAACTTCGGCGTCGGACTGGTGTCGATCCTGTTCGGGCTCGTCGGCCTGGCCATCGCCGCCGTCGTCTTCTTCGCACTCGGCGGGTTCGCCGGTGGACCGGGCTTCGTCGTCGCCGCCGTCATCGCCGCCATCGTCGTCCTCGGGGTGACCCTCCTCTCGACGGCACTCGGTGCCATCGCCAAGACCGCGCTGTACGTCTACGCGACCGAGGGCAAGCGCCCGCCGGAGTTCGACAACGTCGACTTCGACCGCGGCGCGCGCTGACGGTGACTCGGCGCGACCTGGTATAAACGCCCTCACGTCTCGGGAGTCAGGCCAATCCGGGCCGGTAGTATGGCCTGACACATGCCGACGCCAGCAGTTACGGAGACGACGCTCGACACGACTGGACTGGAGTTCGCGGCGCTTTCCTGTGGGGACGGGGATCGCGACGCCCTGCTGTTGCACGGCTTCCCGGACGCGCCACGGACGTTCGTGCCGCTGATGGAACGACTCGCCGACGCGGGCTACACGTGCTACGCCCCGTACATGCGGGGGTACGGTGAGACCGAGCGGCCGCCGACCGAGCCGGGGAACTACTCGCCGATGCTGCTCGCTTCGGACGTGTTCGCGCTCACCGGCGAACTCGACGACCCCGAGCCCCTCGTGGTGGGCCACGACTGGGGCGGGATGGCTGTCACGACGGCGGCGGTCACCGGCGGGCGCGGGCTGGGCACCTGCGTCTCGATGGCCATCCCGCCGAACTTCTGGTCGCAGTTCGACGACTACGCCACCCAGGCGGCCCGCAGCTGGTACATGAACCAGTTCCAGGTGCCCGGCCACGGCGAGGAGATCGTCCGGGCCAACGACTTCGCTCTCATCGAGCGGCTCTGGCAACTCTGGAGTCCCGACTGGAACTACGACGAGGACCACCTCGAAACTGTGAAGGACACCTTCCGCACCGGCGAGACCGTCGAGGCCGCGTTGCGGTACTACCGGGACTTCTTCGACATGTTCCTGCCGCGTCGCCGCGCAGAACAGGAGATCGCCGGCATCGACGTGCCCACGCTCGTCCTCGCGGGCGCGCACGACGGCTGTATCGGGGCCGACCTCTTCGAGGGTGTCACCGACTGCTTCGACGCCCGCGCCGACTTGGACATCATGCACAACGCCGGCCACTTCCTGCACGCCGAACGCCCCGATGCGGTCGCCGACCGAATCCTCGACTTCGTCGACTGATCACTTAAACAGGGCCGCATTTCGGATCCCGGTCGACGACCGACAGTGTGAGAACACGACACACGGTCGACCAAAATCCGTTGCAGGCGGCCGGTTGTTCGGCTCGGAGCGACCCCATCGACGATCGCTCGCTCGCCGCCGGGACGACACTTTTTTATAGAAGCACTTTCAATCATTCGCTTGATTATGAGCCAGCAGCAGCGAATGCAAGGGCAGCCGATGATCATCATGGGCGAGGACGCCCAGCGGATGAAAGACAAGGACGCACAGGAACACAACATCGCGGCTGCTCGCGCGGTCGCGGAGTCGGTACAGTCCACACTCGGCCCGAAGGGCATGGACAAGATGCTCGTCTCCTCGATGGGGTCGGTCACCGTCACCAACGACGGCGTGACCATCCTCCAGGAGATGGACATCGACAACCCGACTGCGGAGATGATCGTCGAAGTCGCCGAGACCCAGGAGGACGAGGCCGGCGACGGTACCACCACCGCGGTCGCCATCGCTGGTGAACTCCTCAAGCAGGCCCAGGACCTGCTCGACCAGGATATCCACCCGACGGCGATGATCAAGGGCTTCGACATCGCCAGCAAGCACGCCCAGGCCGAGATCGACGACATCGCCGAGTCCGTCGACCCCGACGACGAGGAGACTATCCGCAAAGTCGCCGAAACCTCCATGACCGGCAAGGGCGCGGAACTCAACAAGGAGCATCTCAGCCAGCTCATCTACGAGGCCGTCCAGGCCGTCACCGTCGAGGCCGAGGACGGCTCCCACGTCGTCGACCTCGAATTCCTCAACATCGAGACCCAGGAAGGCAGTTCCGCGGCCAACTCCGAACTGCTCGAGGGCGCGGTCATCGACAAGGATCCCGTCCACGAGGACATGCCGAATGACCTCGAGGACGCCTCCGTCATGCTGCTCGACCAGCCCGTCGAGATCGAAGAGGCCGAGGCCGACGCCTCCCTCTCGGTCGACAGCCCGGACCAGCTCCAGTCCTTCATCGAGCAGGAAGAGGAACAGCTCCGCGCGAAAGTCGACCAGATCGTCGACAGCGGGGCCGACGTGGTCGTCTGCCAGAAGGGCATCGACGACATGGCCCAGCACTACCTCGCCAAGGAGGGCATCCTGGCCCTGCGCCGCGTCAAGAAGACCGACATGCAGTTCCTCGCCGAGGTGCTGGGCGCGAACATCGTCTCGGACCTCGACGGTGTCGAAGCCGACGATCTCGGCACCGGTGACTTCACCCGCGACGACGACGAACTATTCTACGTCGAGGGCGAGGACAGCCACGGCGTGACGCTCCTGCTGCGTGGCTCGACCGAACACGTCGTCGACGAACTCGAACGCGGTATCTCCGACGCGCTCGACGTGGTCGCCGCCACCGTCACCGACGGCCGCGTGCTGGCCGGCGGCGGTGCCATCGAGGTCGAACTCGCGCGCCGCGTCCGCGACCACGCCGACTCCGTCGAAGGCCGCGAACAGCTGGCCGTCGAGGCCTTCGCCGACGCGCTGGAACTCGTCCCCCGCGTCCTCGCCGAGAACGCCGGCCTCGACCCCATCGACACGCTGGTCGACCTGCGCGCCGCCCACGACGACGGCGACGAACGGGCCGGCCTGAACGTCCTCACCGGCGACGTCGAGGACACCTACGAGACCGGCGTCGTCGAACCCGCCCACGCCAAGGAACAGGCGCTGTCCTCGGCCACCGAGGCCGCCAACCTGGTCCTCAAGATCGACGACATCATCTCCGCCGGTGACCTCTCCACCGAAGGCGACGAAGAGGAAGGCGGCCCCGGCGGCGCGCCCGGCGGCATGGGCGGCGGCATGGGCGGCATGGGCGGCGGTATGGGCGGGATGATGTAAACCCACTTTTCGCACTTCCCTCGCGCGCCTTCGGCGCGCTCGGTCAGGCAAAAACGTGGGGAAAAATCTCGGCTCGCTCCAGTGGGCGCGCACGGCGCGTCCGTAGTCGCTCGCCGAGGTTCCGCGCGCTCACGGCGCTTCGCGCCGCTCGCGTGCGGTGCAACGCCTTACTGCCCGCCGCACTGCACCCGCACCGCGCACGTTCGATAGCCGTGTGGGATACGCTCGACACGGGAGCGGCTCGGGGATTCACTCCGAAATCTCTATCTCCGGAATCGCCTCGAACTCCCGGCCGCCCCACCGGCTCCCGAAGTGGAGCAACGTGCGGTTCTCGAAACCGAACTCGACTGTCCAGTCGTAGCTCCCACTTTCGAGGTCGGCCGCGTCGACGGTCGTCGCGAACCGGTCCGGCGATGGATCGTAGGACAGGCCGAAGGTGACCGGGTCCCGGTCCTCGTGGACGAGTTCCCCGTCGACCGAGAGGTCCCGTGGAAGCCCCTGCCGGGGCACCCACAACCGAACCTCACCGCTCGTGCCGGACTGCTGGAGGAGCCCGGAGTAGCCGACGACGACCCGCCGGGTCCCGGTCTCGTATCGCGTTTCGCCGTCCGACAGATACCGGATCCGGAGCGGCGGTGCCGTCTGTCCGAACACGTCCGACACCGATCCCGAGACGCGGACGGGGTACCGCTCTCGCGTGTCGACGTTCTGGATCAACTTCGGCGTATCCGCAGGGCTCCCGTCGGCACCGTAGAGTAACATCCGCACGGGGGCCTCCTTGCCCAGGGTGATCGAGTCCGACGGGACGACGGCCAGCGTCGCGCCGGTCTCTGCGTTCTCGACCTCGAACCGGCCGGTCGACGGTCCCAGTTCCGCCGATTCTTCCTCGAAGACGACGCCGGGGTGGGTCGAGTGATACCGCTCGTTGTCGGAGATGGTCAAACTGTCGCGATAGTGGTGGAACGCCGGTGGCGGCCCTGTCGGCGTCGCCGTCGGCGACTCGCTCCCCCTCGGTCGCGTCGCCGTCGGGGACGAGGCGTCGGTCGTCGGGTCGTCTGTACTCTGACAGCCGCTTAGCCCCAGGGCACTCAGCGCCCCGAGGACACCGAGATACGAACGTCGCGAGCGCATTCGAGTACGCCGACCCAGACAGTCGAGTGGCAAAAACCCACGGTACCTCGGCTCTACCCCTGCTGTGTCGAACGACCGCCGCGTGACACCGCGACCGACCACCACCTGTCCTGTTCTCCGCCACTCCCTCTATTGAGAGTATAGAGCCGCCTGTTCCGCTCTGACCGAAACGTATCAGAATTACTTAAACTAAAGCGGTGGCGCAGTCGAACTCCGGACATGTCCCAGCAAGTGGACCAGGCCGCCGACACGCAAGAGACCGTCTACGAGGAGTACATCATGGGTGTCCGGGTCGTCGAACTGACCGACGGGGACGACACCCGCTACCGGTTCGACGCACCGGACCACTGCGGCGAGACCTTCGACGACTCCGAGGTCGCGACGCTGTACGCCGCCGTCTACTTCGACGTGAACGGCTTCGTCGAGGCGGACACGGGCGAGCGCGGTGTGCCGCCGGCCATCGTCTCGGCGGGACGGGACACGATGGCGGCGTATATGCGCACGCTCCCCGGTGCGGACACCGAGTGGCTGAGCTGTTACTTCGCGGAGCGCCCCGAGAAGATCCGGCGACTGCTCCGAAACGTCCGGGCACGCGCCGAGAAGATCCAGCGTAAGGCCGTCGAGCACGGCATCGAGGACGACCCCGACGAGTCACAGGCCGAAGGATAACGGCCAGGACACGGCGCTGTCCCCCACCGTTCCTCCGTCTCGGTCACCGACCGTCCGGTTTTTTTGTTGCCGTCCGACTCCCGCCTGTGGTTTGTCGCCGTCCCGGCGTGTCTGACTGTGGTGTCAGTGCCGATTGTCAAACACTCACAAACGTAGTCGCACGTCCTACCCCGCGTCACACTTACCGGAACGTACCTTCTTCTTTCCAACATACTGGTAATATAAAGCGGTTTTGTACGTGCATCCTGCTCTCCGGGTGCATGGTGGATCTAACTCGGCGAAACCTGATGGAATCGTCAGTCGCGGCCGCACTGGGTGCCAGTGTGGTGGGGATCGCGACCGGTTCAGAGACAGAGATTTCCGAAACGGATACTGCGGGCGCGCCCGGCGTCGTCGGCAGCATCAAGCGGTTCTCGACGACCGCCTTCGGCGCGGAGGTCACGGGCCCGTTCGTGTTCGAGAACGGCGGTCTGCTGTACAGCCTCCAGCACCCGGCGACGGGGACACGTGGCGACGGTTTTTCGAGTTCGGACGCGAAGGCCAACCAGCCGCCCTACGACCGGGCCGGCGTCGGCTACTTCAGCGGTTTCACCTTCGAGTTCGACGGCGACAACGACGACTTCGAGGAACTGCCCGTCCCCTCGAGCGTCGAACAGCAGGGCCAGGTCCTCTCGGCCAACCACGAGTTCGTGATGCTCGCCCAGGCTCGCGACCGGATCGACGGCGGGAGCGAACTGCTCGGCGTGACCCAGACGCCGGACGGGACCAACGTCACGCAGGACAACTTCGAGGGGACCCAGTACGGGGCCGCCGCGACCAACCCGGACTGTAACCAGTTCGTGCCCACGAACGACGCGGGCACCGAGGGGTACCTGTTCACAAATTGGGAGAACAGCCCCGGGAACATCAGCCGCGTCCCGATCAGCATGACCGACGACGGCGAGTGGGCGGCCGACATGGACGCGGCCATCAACCTCGCCAACACCGAACCCCTGCGGGACCTCGGTGGGACCCGGATCAACTGCTATGGCGACCGCACCCCATGGAACACGATGCTCTCCTCCGAGGAGAATTACGCGCACACCCGAGTCTCGCTGACCAACACGGTCGGCGACATGGTCGACGACGGCACCGGCAAGGGGATGATCGGCGGGTGTCAGTTCTGGAACCGACCGAACCCGACCGGTATCAACGGCGCCGTCGGGGACTACTACGACGACGGCTGGTACGTCCAGGGCTACTGGGCGCTGGACGGCGTCGAGTTCCTGGCCTACTACCTCGGTGCCGACCAGGTCGACCAGGGCGAGGGCGGGAACACGACCGAGCCGATTGGGGATGTCTACCCGAACCCCTACCGCTACGGCTACCACGTCGACTTCCGCGAGCCGGCCGCCGACCCGCCCCAGCCGGTCAAGTACTACGTCATGGGCCGTGCTTCGTGGGAAGCGCCGAACATCCAGGCCGACAAGAAGACCGTCTACGGCTGTTCCGACGGCGACAACAAGGGGATCTACAAGTTCGTCGCCGACGCGGCGATCGACAGCTACGACGACCCGATGGACGTGGCGGGCACCCTGTACGCCCCGAAGATCACCAACGACGCGGCGTCGGCCGCCGAGTCGGACGACCGGAACAACCCGGCACAGACCGACCTCGAAGTCGAGTGGCTCCCGCTGGGCCACGCCTCCAACGCGGAGTGTGAGGCGTGGATCGCCCGGTACGACGACGTGACGCAGGTCGACTACCTCGAAGCCCACACCGAGAACTGGAGCGAGGGCGACGAGGTCACCGACGCGGTCCTCGAAGAGGCCGACAGGACCGTCGTCGAGAACGGCAATCAGAACTACATCACCAACGAGGAGATCGTCGAGTGGGCCCGCCAGTACGAGGCGAACGGCCACGATGGCGTCGACGCGGACCTCCGGATGGTCCCGTTCCTCGAAACACGTGCCGCCGCCAAGGAGATCGGCGCGTCCATCGAGTTCAACAAGGCCGAGGGCGTCGACAGCCGCGACGGTGCCGGTCCCGGCGAGTACGTCTACTTCGGTATCTCGGAGTTCAACGACGCGCTCGCCGACGAGGAGGGCGACATCCAGCTCGAACGCATCGACGGCGGGATCGTCTTCCGCGGCGAACTCGAACAGGACTACAACGTCTCCCGACTCGAACCGGTCATCGTCGGGCCCGACTTCGGCGTCGGGAGTGACCAGCGCCCCGACGGCGACGACGGTGTGGCCAACATCGACAACGTCTACGCCATGGAAGACGGCCGGGTGCTGTGCTGTGAGGACGGCTTCAACGAGGGACCTGCCTCCTTCCCGAACGACGCGCTCTACGTCTACCAGCCGCCGGTCGATGTCGACGTCGAGTCCGCCGCGCTCAGCCAGAACGCCACCGGCGAGGTCGACCTCACGGTGTCCTCGCTGCCGAAGGGCTTCTCGGGTGCGCGGCTCACCGTCTCGACCAGCGACGACGGCGTCGCGAACATCACCGGTGGGGCCTACAACGACGCGCTCGGTCTCACCGCCGAGCCCAAACTGGCCGCTGACGGCCAGGCGGCCGAACTCCGCGTCGCGGACCTCGACGGCGAGATCCAGCCCGGCGCACAGAACGTCACGCTCGGCACGCTCGAACTCGAAGCCGCCGGCACTGGCACGACGGACCTCCAGATCGACGTTCACAACATGGACGCCGAGGACGGCAGCGAGATCGACGTACAAGAGCGGATGGGGATGGTCGTCACTGGCCCGCCCGGACTCGGTCTCGGTCCGGCCGGCAGTGCCCCGACCGATCCCGACGGCGACGGCAAGTACGAGGACGTCAACGGCAACGGCCGGCTGGACTACGCCGACATCGAACTCCTGTTCGAGAACCTCGACAGCGACGCGGTGACGATGAACGTCGAGGCCTACGACTTCAACGACAACGGCAAGATCGACTACGACGACGTGGTCGAACTGTACGAGGAACAGTAAGCCGACCGACTCCCGACACCCGCTTTCCCCCGACAGCCATGACACGAACCCAGACGGTCGCCGCCCTCGCCCTCCTCGCTGGCCTGCTGCTGGTCGGCGGGGCCGGCACGGCGACGGCCGACGACGGCGCACAGCTGACCGTCACGAACGCGACGGTCGAGGACAACGAGACGAGCACGCTCCGGCTCGCGCTCTCGCGCGCCCCGGCCGGGCTGTCGGGCTACGAGGTGACCCTCGAACTCTCCGAGTCGGGCGTCGCCGAGATTACGAACGCCAGCTATCCGGACGCGTTCCGGCTGTCGACCGACCCAGCGATCGCCGGCGGCGGCCAGCGCGTGACGCTGGAAGCCGCCGTCACCGACACGTCACCAGGCGCGACGAACGTCACGCTGGCGACCGTCGAGGTCACTGGCTCCGGCGGCGGGACCACCGCCGTCCGCGTCACCGACGCGCAGGTCGACGCCGACAACGGGAGCCGGGTCGCGCCCACGTACAGCCCCGGTTCGGTGGCGGTCGAACCGTTGTCTAACGATGGGGGTGGCACCGGCAGCGGTGACGAGACCGACGGCGACGCGCCGGAGGGATCGTCCCCTGTGGACCCGGCCGACGACCCCGGCCGTGACGACTCGACGACCGGGGCGGCCGGCCCCGGCTTCGGCGTGGTCGCCGCGCTCGCGGCATTGCTGGCCGTGGCGCTGCTGGCTCGGCGGCGCTGACTGTTCCCCCACACGCTTCCAGTCCGCTCCCCTCTCTATTTCACACGTTCTGTCTTCGCCCGCCGCGGATCGTAACCGTTGACCCGCGGCCGCGGTTCACGTCGAACGTGTCGCTGGTCTCGGTACTGGGGTCGGCGGTTCTGCCAGTCGTGGCCGTCGCCACAGTCGGGTACGGCCTCGGAACGGGGAGAGACGTGGCCGTCGAACCCCTCTCCGATATCACGCTCTACGTCCTCGTGCCAGCCCTCGTGTTCTACAGTCTGGTGACCACGCCCATCGCGGGGCCGACGGTCGCCCGGTTGTTCGCCGGCGTCGCGGCCTTCACAGTCGGGATGGTCGTGCTCGCGGAACTGGTCGGGCGGGCGTTGGGCGAGGACGAACCCGTCCTCGGTGCGCTCGTCCTGACGAGCACGTTCTCGAACGCGGGCAACTACGGGATTCCGCTGTCGGCCTTCGCCTTCGGCGCACTCGGGCGGAGCACGGCCGTCCTCTACATCGTCGCCCAGTCCGTGTTGATGTACACCGTCGGGGTCTACGTCGCCGCCCGCGGGGAGGCGGGGTCGGCGCTGGGTGCTGTCACGCGGGTGTTTCGCCTGCCGCTGGTGTACGCCCTGGCGGCCGCGGCCGTCGTCCGCGTGGCCGACCTCGCACCGCCGACGGACTCGGCGGTGATGGAGACGATCAAACTCACCGGCGACGCCGCGATTCCCGTCATGTTGCTCATGCTCGGGATCCAGCTCGCCGACTCCGGCGGCGGGAGTTCCGTCGCCCGGACCGCGCCGGCCAGCGCGCTCAAACTGCTGGTCGCGCCCGTCCTCGCGCTGGGTGTCGCGCTCGCCGTCGGGTTGACGGGGACGGTCGGCCGGGTGTTCGTCCTCGAATGCGCGATGCCGGCCGCGGTGACGCCGCTGCTGCTGACCATCGAGTTCGGGGGGAGCGAGGCGCGAAGCGACGGCCTCGCCGCCGCCGACTACGTGAGTACGACGATCCTCGTCACCACGCTCGCGAGTCTGGTGACGCTGACCGGCCTGATCGCCCTGCTACAGGCGGGAGTCGCCCTCTAGTCGTCGGTCGCGGCTGTGGGGCTCCCGAGGTCGGCCTCCTCGCCGCCTTCACCCTCGTCGTCGGTGAGGTCGGCCTCGCGCCAGGTGCCCCGCCTGAACCAGAGGTAGGCGATGGTCGCGGCCAGGACGTTCGAGATGGCGAAGGAGGCCCAGATGCCGCTCGGGCCGTAGACCTGCGCGCCGAACCAGGCGATGGGGAGGCGGATGAGTCCCAGCATGAGCACCGTGATCCCCGCGGCGGTCAACACTTTGCCTGCACCGCGGAAGCCGCCGCTGTACGCGCGGGTCACGCCCATGAACCCGAACGTGGGCGCGACGATCCGGAGGAAGTTCGCGCCCTCGGCGATCACCGCCGGGTTGTCCGAGAACAGGCTCATGATCGCCGGTGCGGCCACGAAGGTCACGACGCCCAGCGCCGCGAGGATCACGAACGAGGCCTTCGCGGCGAAGTGGTTGGCGGTCGCTGCGCGGTCGGGCTTGCCCGCGCCGATGTTCTGTCCGGTCATCGTCTCGACGCCCCGGTCTACCGCGATGGCGGGCATGAAGATCGTCGAGAACACGCGGATTCCGACGCCGAAGGCCGCTTCGACGGTGACGGAGAAGGTCGCGACGATCACCAGCAGGAGGTTGACCGACACCGCCCGCCCGGTTCCCTCGACGGAGGCCGGAATCCCGATCCGCACGAGGCGGCGGGCGTAGGCCAAGTCGGGTACCATGTCGCGGACGTTGATCTGGATGCCCCGCCGGCCGCCGATCATGATCGCGACGCCGACGGCCATCGCCAGCCCCCGCGAGAAGATCGTCGCGATGGCCGCCCCCTGCACGCCGAGTTCGGGGAACGGACCCCAGCCGAAGATCAGGAACGGGTCCAGCGCGACGTTCAGGATCACGGTCCCGAGCATGACCAGCATCGGCGTGATCGTGTCACCGGAGCCCCGCATCAGCGCGATGAACACGATGAACCCGAACATGAACGGGAGTCCGAGGGTGACGACCTCCATGTAGTCGGTCGCCGGCGGCAAGACTGCGCCGGAGGCCCCGATCAGTGCCAGGAAGTCCTCGACGACGAAGAAGCCGGCCAGTCCCAGAAGCGCCGAGAACAGCAGGGCGAAGGTCACGGTCTGGGAGGCGGCGTACTGGGCGTCCTCGGTCTCCTCGGCCCCGGTGTACTGGGCGACCAGTACGCTCCCTGCGACCGAGAGCCCCATCCCCAGCGAGATCAGCAGGAAGACGAGGGGGAAGCCGAAGGTGATCGCCGCGAGCGCCACGGTACTGTACTGGCCCAGCCAGAACGTGTCCGCCAGGTTGTAGGTGACCTGCAGCAGGTTGGTGATGACGATAGGCAGGGAGAGATAGAACAGGGGCTTGGCGATGGGACCGTCGGTCAGGTTCAGTTCCTCCTGGCCCTTGAACAGTCGGCTCATTCGGGACTGACCTCCGCGACGTTCTCGCCGTCGACCGTCAGCGTCCGCTCGATGTAGGCGGTGAGCATCCGGCGCGCGCAGTCGGGGTCCTGCCCGACCGCGACCTGTTTCGTGCTCGTGCCGTCGAGCGCGGTCACGAGGAACCGCGCGGCGTCGTCGGGATCGACCGCGGCACGAATCGTTCCCGCTTCGGTGCCGTCCGCGATGACGGCCTCGAACTCGTCGTGGAGAAACGCGTCGAACCGCTGGAGGCGCTCGCGGATGCCCTCGTCGTAGGGGGCCTGCGCCTTCAGCTCCAGAATCGCGGTCTTGAACGCCACCCGCTCGTCGTCGTCCTCGGCGGGTGGCGAGAGGACCTTCTCGACCAGCGCGTGCAGGCGCTCGGGCGCGGTCCCGCCCTCGGGGTCGCCAACGCGCTCGGTGAACTCGTCGTAGAGGAAATCCAGGAACGACTCCAGCAGTTCCTGTTTGCTGTCGTAGTGGTAGTGGAGGGCCGCCTTGCTCAACTCGGTCTCGTCGGCGATGTCCTGCATCGTCAGATCCGCATAGCCGTGCGTACAGAGCGCACGATAGGTCGCCTCCATGATCTCGTCACGAGTCTCGCTCATCTACACGTACTTACTGACTGGTCAGTCAAAAGGGTTGGGGGCCCCGTGTCACGGTTTCACGTCCTACTGTTTCGTGTCGAACCGACACACGAGGCTTGTGCGAGCGATACTCGCGCTCGCGGTGCTGGCGGTACTCGCGGCCCGCAGAACCGGTGACTGATCGCGGCGTTACTCCACTTCGAGCGTGAACTGCTCGTGTTCGCTGGCGGCGTTGAGCACGACGCTGGTGTTGGACTCCTTGATCTCGGGATCGACCAGCATCTCCTTGATCTGGTCGTTCATGCCGTCCGTGTCGGTGAACTTGCCGATGGCGATGATGTCGTAGTCGCCGGTGACCTCGTAGACCGAGATCATCTGCTTGTGTTCCTGGAGTCGGTCGGTCACGTCTGGCAGGGCCGACCCCTCGACTTTCAACTGGACGACGGCGGTCACGTCGTAGCCCAGCGCGTCGTAGTCGACTTTTGGTGTATACCCGGAGATGATCCCGTCTTCTTCGAGGTCCTTGAGATGATTCGAGACGGTCGTGACGGAAACGTCCAGTTCCTCGGCAAGACTTCGCAAGCTTGCTCGACCGTCGCCCAGCAGGGCATTCACCAACTTTCGGTCCAGATTTTCGTACGTCATTATGTCTGGACAGACGCCCCACCCTTTAGAATTTTACGAATATTCAATTTCAGCGCGTCGAAGGAAGACTTGCACAAATCAGTAGGGTTTTTGTATCTCGGGTATTCCCTACCGATGACGAGAAAGATGACAAACCCGAATATCAAGGCTGACGGCGGGTTGACTGAGGACGCACAGGCAGTAGTCGACGAGATCGAGGAGAAAAACGTCGATTTCCTCCGGCTACAGTTCACGGACATTCTGGGGACCGTGAAGAACGTCTCCGTGCCTGCCGAGCAGGTCGAGAAGGCGTTCTCCGAGGGTATCTACTTCGACGGCTCCTCCATCGAAGGGTTCGTCCGGATTCAGGAGTCGGACATGCGGCTCGTGCCGGACCCGGACACGTTCGCAGTCCTGCCGTGGCGCAACAGCGAGGAACACGCCAGCGCCCGGCTGATCTGTGACGTCATCAACACCTCGACCGGCGAGCCCTTCGAGGGCGATCCGCGCCGCGTCCTGAAGAACGCGCTCGAACGCGCCGAGGAACTGGGCTATACGGTCAACGCCGCGCCCGAACCCGAGTTCTTCCTGTTCGAGGAAGACGAAGGCGGCCGTGCGACGACCAAGACTAGCGACGCCGGTGGCTACTTCGACGTCGCGCCCAAGGACCTCGCCTCCGACGTGCGCCGTGACATCATCTACGGGCTGGAGGACATGGGCTTCGAGATCGAAGCCAGTCACCACGAGGTCGCCCAGGGGCAACACGAGATCAACTTCGAGTACGACGACGCCCTGTCGACGGCCGACAACGTCGCGACCTTCCGGACGGTCGTGCGGGCCATCGCGGCCGAACACGACCTGCACGCTACCTTCATGCCCAAGCCGATCCCGCGGATCAACGGCTCGGGGATGCACACGCACATCTCGCTGTTCGAGGACGGCGAGAACGCCTTCCACGACGAGGACGACGAGTTCGACCTCAGCGAGGAGGCCCACCAGTTCATCGCCGGCATCCTCGAACACGCGCCCGCGCTGGCGGCGGTCACGAACCCGACCGTGAATTCGTACAAGCGCCTGGTGCCCGGCTACGAGGCTCCCGTCTACGTCGCCTGGTCGGACCGCAACCGTTCGGCGCTGATCCGCAAGCCGGCCGCGCGCATCCCGGCCGCCAGCCGGATCGAGGCCCGGTTCCCCGACCCGTCGTGTAACCCATACCTCGCCTTCGCGGCGCTCATCCACGCCGGCCTGGACGGCATCGAGCGCGGCCTCGAGTGCCCCGACCCCGTCCGGGAGAACATCTACGAGTTCGACGAGGAGAAACGCGAGGAGTACGGCATCGAGACCCTCCCCGAGAACCTCGGCGAGGCCGTCGACGAACTCGAAGCCGACGAGACGATCTACAACGCACTCGGCGAACACGTCGGTCCGAAGTTCGTCGAAGCCAAGAACCAGGAACACGAGGACTACCTCGTCGACGTTTCCGACTGGGAGCTCGACCGGTACCTCGAGAAGTTCTAATCGGCAACACACGTCTTTTTTTCCGACTGCCGTGTTCGAGTGCCGACAGTTTCGGGTAACGCTGGCTGGTCGACAGCTGCCCGGCCCTGGCGTGCCGGGTCGACTCGACGCGGCCGTCACCCGAGTCGGGCGTCCAGACGCGACCCCGCGACCGGGATCGCGACCAGCGCGCCGATGACGACTGCCGTGGCGAGAACACTCTGAAGCGGCGGTGGATCGAGCGCCGCGACGACAGCCATGAGTCCGCCCACGATCAGAACCCCCAGCACGGCCGTTCCCAGTGCCTCGCGGCCCGTGTCGACGGGCGTGGGAACGCGATCAGCGAGCGTCCACCAGACCACCGAGCCACCCAGCGACGCGCCCAGGCCGAACAGGAGGTTCTCGGTCGGCCCGGCGACGATCAGTCCCGTCCCGGCCAGCGCGCCGGCCGCGGGGAAGGATCGACGCGGCGTCGGGAGGAATCGGACGGCGACGGCCAGCCAGAGGACGCCAAGCGCCATCCCGGCGAGGATGTCCCCGAGGTAGTGGACGCCGACGACGACCCGGGAGAGCGAGACGAGAACTGCCAGGGTCGCGCCGGCGTACAGCGGTCGGCGGTCGCCCCGCTCGGCCGTCAGCCAGCCGAGGCCGCCGTAGACGGCTGTGCTACCGAAGGCGTGGCCGCTCGGGAACCCGTAGCCGTCGTCGACGGTCGCGTCGCCCACGACAGAGCGGAGGATCCCCGGGACACCCTCGACGGTCACGGGCTGGCCGGCTCCCGGTGGCCGCGGCAACGCGAAGGCGTGTTTCAGCAGTGCGACGAGGGCGAGCGCGCCGAACCCGACCGCGACGACCTGGACGATCAACGGTCGGTCGATCCGGTCGCCGAGGACGGGCGTCCGGTCGCCAAGCCAGTACACCAGCGAGAAGACGAGGAAGTAGGCGGCCACGTCGCCGAGCAGTGTCACCAGCGCGAACGCGGCGACCAGCGGGTCCGGCAACGCACCGAGTGCCTCGACGGCACCGGCGTCGCGGATCGGCATCTCAGCTCCGGAACTCTTCGACGGTGTTGCGGAGGCGACCGGGGAGGCCGGCCATCGTGACGCCGATGCCGACGAGGACCATCAGCGTGTACAGGCCCAGCGTCGAGAGCCAGATGACGAGCATGGCGAGGATGGCCCAGCCGCCGCCGAGGAAGTAGAACGCGCCGATGGTCATGGCGGTGCCGTACAGCAAGACCAGGTACGGGCCCCAGCCGGTCGCGCGGCCACGGCCCACGCGACGGCGGACGTACCGTTTCAGGTCGCGCTCGATCTCCTCGCGGTGGACCGTCCGGTCGTCGATGTCTTCCTCGAACGCGTCGAGTTTCGAGCGGAGTTCAGCCAGTTCGTCCTCGATGTCCTCGTCCGGACCGGTCGCTGTGGTGCTCGCGTCGGCGTCGTCGTCGCCGTCCTCCGGCGCGCCCCCGTGTTCCTCGGACATGCCTCGTTGGCCGACACCTCGTGGGCGTTCCTGTTGTAGTTGCCGGTTGCCGTCCTCCCGGCCGGCCAGTACGGCGTTCAACACGACGCCAGCCAGCAAGACGAGACTCCCGACGTAGAACCAGGTGACCAGCAACAGGGCGCCGCCGATGACGCCGTACAGCTGGAAACTCCCCGCGCTCTCGGCGTAGAGTCGAAAGCCCGTACTCAGGAGGGTCCAGCCACCGCCCGCGAGGACGGCCCCGGGCAGGGCTTCCTGGACGCCGACCGGCACGTCCGGGAGAATCACGTACAGCGGGAGGAACGTGATGGTGAGCGTCAGCGCCAGTACGGGCGTCCCGAGGGCGTCGGCCAGCCGGCTCGGAACGAGCCCGACGACGACGTTCACGGCCGCCGCGACACCCACACCGACCCCGACTGCCACCAGCGCGACGCTGGCGTCGGTCACCTGATTGACGAACGAACTCGACTCGGCGGTGCCGTACACCTGTCCGAAGGCCACGTTGAGGCCGCGAAACAGTTTCAGCGCGCCCCACACGAGGACCGCCACACCGGCGACGGTCGCGCCGGCGCGACCGCTCGCACCAGTCAGCGATTCGAGCAGGACCTGCTCACCCGACGGCGAGAGAACGCTTCCCAGCTGGCCGACCACGGTCCCGGCCAGCGCTTCCCCGCCCAGCGCCGAGGCGACGACGAGTGCCAGCAAGAGGAGTGGCATCAGCGAGACGAACGTGTAGTAGGCGAGGCTGGCGGCCAAAAACGTGATCTGCTCGGACCGCGCGGCGCTGACGACCGCCCGTGCGACACCCGTGGCGTCGGCGTTCCGTGACACGCCGCCCACTTCCACCTCCGGGTCCAATACCGCACCGGAAGCCGAACCCGCCTCGCGCCGGGACTCCCGTGGACCGAAAACCCATTTAGTCCCGGGCCTGCAGGAGTCGGTATGGACGAGAAATACGAACGGGGGATCCTCCGCATCTCGGCCGTGTTCCTGCTCGCGGCCGCGCTCCTCATCCCGGTCGGCTACGCCGGGATCGGTGCCTCACCGGTCCTGCCCGTCGGCTTCGCGGTCCTGGCCGCCGGGCTGTACGTCGCCTGGCAGCGAAGCGACGAGTACGGCGTCTACCTCTCCGGACTCTGGCTCGGCCCGGTTCTGGCGGCCATCGTCGCCGTCGCCGGGTTCGTCATCGGTGCTTCGCCCGGCGAACTCCAGGCGCTGGGCGGTATCGTCGGTCTCGTCGGCGTGTTCAACCTCATCCTCCGCCCCGTCTATCGGATCGTCCACTACATCGTCGCCGGCGCGGTCCAGATCGGCCGCGAGATCCAGGAAGAACGCTCCTCCTAGTGCAGTGCCGTCTCGATTTCGGCCACGTCCGCGGTCGTCTTGAACGTCGTGCCCCCGTAGTGGGTTCTGGACGCCTCGTGTCCCGCGTCGCGAAGCGCCGCGAGGAAGTCGTCCATCCCGACCGCCGACTCGTTCCAGCGCTTGTAGAGGCGGTGCTGGTCGTAGTGCGTCGGCGTGGATAGCTCCCCCTCGATGGTCGAGAGAAGGTCCCGCGCCCGGGCCGCGGTCCCGAACCCGTCGGTGACCTGCTCGCGGACGGCGGCCACGAACTCGGGGTCGTGGGAGTCGCCCAGCCAGAGCGGCCCGGCGGTCTGGAGGTGGTGGCCGCAGTTGGGACACTCGTCGCCCGGGTCCGCGAGCAGGCCGCGCTCGTGGCCGCGGTAGAGACAGTGCTGGCAGTGGTCGACGTGGCCGAGTTCGTCCAGCAGTGCGTTCGCGGCGCGGGCCCCCTGCTCGACGTCGAGGTAGGTTCGGGCGTAATGGTCGGTGACGTGGCTGAACACGGGCCGGGCCGCCACGTCGAACTTCGCGGCGGTGCGGACCAGCGCCGACAGCAACACCCGGAGCCCCATCTCCGCGTGGTACTCGGTGTTGCGCGGGACCGCGCCGTACTTGCGGACGCCGCTCTCGAAGTGTGCCCCACACAGCGGCGCGGTGTCGGTCGCGGTGACGGCGAGGAGGCCCTGCGCGCTCCGGGCCGCGGCGTCGGCGAATGGGATTGGCGTCCCGAACGGATCCACGTCCACCACGTCGAACCGTTCCTGGTGCAGCAGGACGTTGGCGTCGCCGTGGACGGTCTCCCCCGCTACCCCGTTGCGCTCGAAGTTCTCGGCGGCCAGGTCGACGGCCTCGGGGTCTACGTCACAGGTCGTCGCCGTCCAGCCGTCGGCAGCGGCCCGGACGCCCCGGATTCCGCTGGCGGCCGTCGCGTCCAGATACGTGGACGGCTCCGCGTCCGCCCGTTCCCGGTAGGCCCGCAGCGTCGCTACCGTCAGATCCCGGTTGAGCTCCATCTCCGGGTTGTAGAACACCTCGCCCTCCTTCCCGTCGGTGGCCTCTCCGGGGACCTCGACCTCGACACTGCCCTCCTCGATTCGCATACCTCCGATCCGGACGCGGGGGCGAAAAGGGATGCGCTCTACACTCATCGAACCTGTTTTGACAGTCCGGGACTATTTCGAGTCCGTGACAGCGGTCGACGACTGGGTGGCCGACCTGGCCGCCGCCGGCGAACTCACTCCGGAGAGCGTCGACCGTATCGTCTCGCTCCACGGCGAGCGTGGCCAGCGCGCCATCGAGGCCGTCGGCGAACACCGCGTCAAGGAGTACCGCGACTTCACCGTCGTCGTCGGCTACGAGGACGAGTACATCGTCGAGGCCGGGGACTGCAACTGCGCCGACTCCGAGTACAACCTCGATACCGACGACCCCACGCAACTGTGCTGGCACGCCCTGGCCGTCCGGGTCGCCGAGGCCATCGACGAAGTCGACCACCACGATATGTGGTACAGCGACGTGCGGGATTTTCTGTAGACGGCCACCCGGGAACCAGGCCAAGCGTATAATTGGTGGGGCGTCGTCCAGTGTCCCATGCCCGAAATCCCAGAGGCCTACCACGACCTGTTCGAGAAGGCGACCATCGCCCACCTCACGACGATGCTGCCCGACGGCCGCCCGCACACGACGCCGGTCTGGATCGACTACGACACCGACGCCGACCGCCTGCTGGTCAACACCGAACGCCACACCCGCAAAGCGAGAAACGTCGAACGCGACCCGACAGTCTCGGCCAGCATGACCGATCCGGACGACCCCAACCGATTCCTCTCGGTCACCGGCGAGGTCGAGACCGTGACCACCGAGGGCGCACCGGAGCACGTCGACGAGCTCGCCGGTCGGTACATGGGAGAAGACGAGTATTCGGAAGCCACCGAGAGCGAACGGATCCTTCTCCGTATCCGCCCCGAGGACATCTATACTATGGCGTGAGGCCAGCGGCGCCACATCTCGCCTGTGGGGCACGTCGCCCGCGTCCGGCGACGCGGTTTCAGTCCTGCCTCCCGATTCACGGCTCGGTTCGCTCTCCGTTCGGCCAGCCGGCGGTCGCCCGTCAGTCCCCGGCGGCCTGCTTGTCGATGTCTTCGAGGTCCGCACCGCCGACCGAGGAGCGCAGGGCGTCCATCCCGTCGTCGCGGTCGATCCCAAAGTTGTCCTCGGCGAGGTCCTCGACGCGCTGGAACTCTTCCTCGGAGAGGGCGGGCGTGTCGGCTGCGCCAGCCCACTCGTCGATGTCGTCGGCGGTCCGGAAGGTGGGCGTGACCGAGGCCACCTCGTCGAAGGCCAGCAGCCACTGGATCGCGGCCTGGCCCATCGTCCGTTCCCCATCCCGTTCGAGGAATCGGAGGGCGTCGACTTTCTCCCAGCCCGTCTCGTACCACTCCTGGGGCCGGTGCGCGCGGTGGTCGCCCTCGCCGAGTTCGGTGTCGGGCGTGACCTGCTCGTTCAGGAGGCCCGAGGAGTGAGGGACACGGGGGAGGATGGCGGTGTCGGCGTCGAGCCGGCGGACCTCCTCGATGGCGTGGCGGCCGGGCGTCTGCTCGAACACGTTGAACACGAGCTGGAGGGCGTCGAACTCCTGCTCGACGGCCTCGGTGGCCTCCGCGAGCCAGCCGATGGAGGGGCCGAGCGCCCAGCCGATGGCCTCGACCTTGCCCTCCTCGCGGAGTTCGTCCAGCGTCTCCAGCACGTCCGGCGTGACCTCGTCGACGTTGGCGTTGTGCAACATCAACACGTCGACGTAGTCCATCCCCAACCTATCGAGCGAGCGGTCCAGCGCCGTGCGGATCCACTCGGGATCGACGCGCTTCGGGAGTTCGCCGTGGCCAGCCTGCGGGTTGTTGTAGAAGTCGTAGCCGACCTTCGTGGAGACGGTGACCTCCTCGCGGTGTTCGCTCAGGGCCTCGCCGACGAGCTCCTCCGAGTCGCCGTGGCCGTACACGTCGCCGGTATCGAAGAAGTTGATCCCCCGGTCGAGGGCGTGCTGGACCATGTCGACGGCCTGCTCGCGGGAGCGGTCGCCCCACCAGTCCGTGCCGACGACCCAGGCCCCGAAGCCGACTTCGCTGACCTCGACGCCCGAGTTTCCGAGTTCGCGCTGGTTCATACCCCTTCGTTGGCACGCGGCCCACTTAGCGCGTACGATTGCCGACCGCTACTCCCGCAGGGTCGGCACCGCCACGGACTCCCGGAGCGCCAGATCGCCGTACGCCCGGCGGACCCACCACGCGGTCAGGCCGGTGCCGACGACGAGCGCGAGCAGGACGAGCAGGCCGCCCTCCGGGCCGAACGCGCCGCCGGTGAGGAGCGCGGGGCCGCTCGTTTCGGTTTCGAAGACGGTGACACCGATCGTGAGGCCGCTGACGGGGAAGCCATACACCGCGCCGACCACGGTGTTCCACGCCAGGTGGAGTCCGATGGGGACGCCGAGCCGGTCCGTCCAAACGTACCCGAGCCCCAGCAGGACGCCGAACAGCGTGATGTTGGCGATCGAGAGGGCGGTCGCGTTGGGGTTTTCGGCGTGGAGCAGGCCGAACAGCCCGGCGGTCGACACCGTGGCGAGTCCGATCGCCAGCCGCGGGCCGATCCGGTCGAACCCACCCAGTGCCTCCGCAAGGTTCGTCAGGAGGTAGCCCCTGACAAACAGCTCTTCGGACACCGCGACGCCGACGAAAAACAGCACGACGGCGAGCAAGGAGAGCGACACGGGCCAGTCACCGAACACGAGGAAGGCATCGGGCGTCGTCCCGACGACCCCAGTGATAGTCACCCAGCCGGCGGCCACGCCGACGAGGAAAAGCAGCGTCGGGAGGACCATACCGAGCGCCAGGCCGAAGCCGAGATCACGGGCCCACTGACGGTCGAGCCCCAGTCCCAGCCCGTCGATTCGTCGCCGCCCGACCAGATAACTCGCCGCCGGGAGGCCGACAACCATACCGACAAAGGAGAGCACCTGTCCGCCGGCACCGTCGATCCAGGCGTCCCCGAGGGCAACCACGGCCACGGACCCGACGACGAGGACGAGCAGGCCGACCAGCACGGCCGCAACCGCGAACCGCCAGGGGAGTCGGAGGCGGCGCTCCCGGCGGTTCCAGAAGACGCTCACGACGTGGCCGACGACGCCGCGTCCGCCGGCGCCCTGCGTCGTTGGTCCGCCGGACCCCGGTTCCGTCCCGGCGCGCTCGTCCTCGTTCGGCGTCCCGTCGTCCAGGCCCGACGCTCCCTCGTCGGGCCCGCGCTCGTCGGCCATGGCCGGTGTGTCGGCCGCCGATGGAATGAACGTGGGGGTCACGCTCGTTTCGGAACAGCCGTCTCGGGTCGCGCCGGTCGCCCGAACGTGTGCGGCGGTTACCTTCCGGTAACGGTCCCGAGAGTAACGAAAACCCCTATCAACGCGGGTTCCAATGAGAGGGGTATGACGAAGCGTCACGTCTCGTTGCCGCCCCTGGCCGAACAGGGGCTCCGGGCGTTCATCGACGAGGTCGACGAGCGCCTCAGCAGTGACGAGAACACATGCGACGTGGTCGAGGACGTACTCGTGGACCTCCACGGCGACCGCCAGGCCTACGAACGCTGGCAGTCCGGCGAGTCGGTGTCGCCGGCCGAACGCGTCCGACTGCAGGGGTACGACCCCTGTAACGCGACCCTGGAGAGCGAGTACTACGCCGAGGTCGCGGGCATGGACGAGGGCGAATACGAGCGCTCGAAGCACCTCCAGTGGCTCTGGCGACAGTTCGACGCCACGCCGATGGCCGACAACATCGCCTTCGCTCTGCGCTTCCGCCAGATGCTCGCCGATCACCTGTTCGCCGAGGCCGGTGACGACCTCCGGCTGTTCAAGGGGATCACGTTCACCTTCGGCCACAACATCGAACTGGGCGACAACGTGGTCGTCCACGACGATGTCCACCTCGATGACCGCGGGACGCTCACCGTCGGCGACCGCGTGTCGATCTCCGACAACGCCCACGTCTACACCCACGACCACGACGTGGTCGACCAGACCGAAGTCACCGACTACCACACCATCATCGAGGACGACGTGCGCGTCACCTACGACTCGATGGTGCAGGCGGGCGTGCGCATGGGCGAGAACTCCATTCTCGCGGCGAAATCCATCGCCGGCAAGGACGTGCCGGCCCACCACATCGCCGCCGGCCAGCCCGCCAAATCCATCGCGATCAAGGAGGGCTGGGAGCGCGTTGCCGACCCCATCGAGGACGCTAACGTCGACCGTAGCGACGAGCGCGTCGTCGAGTACGACGTGCCCGACGTGGACGTGTTCGACGAGTTCCAGCGGGACCTCTCGCCGCCCGACAGGTAAACTACCCCACCCTACTTCGCTCACCCGCAGGGGGTTCGCTCGTTGAGGGTGGGGCCACCGATAGAGCGGAGCTCTATCGAGGCCTCGAAAGGCTTCGCCTTTCGGTGGCTTTGATGTGGACTCCCGGCGATCAGCTCTCGGCGGTTGGCCGATAGCCGTCGCCGTTCAGCATCCCACCATTTACACGCACGTCTACTGGTGCGTCTGCGCTCCCCGGCGTGGGCGAGGAACGCAGTCTGTGTTGTCGCTTCCGCAGATACCGCAGGCCGACGTTTTTCGCGCCGTCGTAGTCCGCGTTGATTTCGCACCCGCAGTTGAGGCACTGGAACTGCTCGCCGTCGCGGTTGTCTTCGTGAGTAAACCCACAGTCAGTACGAGAACACCGCTGACTGGTGTGGGCGGGTTCGACCTGCTCAACAGCCATACTCCGTTCTGGCGCTTTGTATTCGACGTACTCGACAAGACGGCGAAATGCCCAGATGTGATGCCAGTCAGCGTGGGGCAGCCGCCCTCGGATGTCGGTCAAATCCGCGAACACGATCACGTCGCAGTCGTGGACAACCGCCTCCTCAACGACCTCGTTGGCGACTGTGTGGATGTACTGTTTGCGCCATGCTCGCTCTCGCTTTCCAAGTCGAAGCAAGGCGTTATGAGCGGCTTGTGTGCCACGCTGTTGCATCTCTGCCCGGCGCTTCTCGAACTCGTGAATCCAGTGGTCGTACTCGTCGCCACTCCAGAACGTGCCCGTTGACGAAACGGCAAGGCTGTTCACACCAAGGTCGATCCCGAGGACTGTCTGGTGCCCGGTATCGTCCGAACTCCCGATTTCAACAGCCTCACCGTCTGTATCTACCTTCCGCGTTTTGATGTGGAAGTAAAACCCGTCGGTCGCTTGGTCGTATTGGAGTGTACTCGTCCGAAACTCGTAGTCGTCCGAAAGCACGTACTCCTCGTATGGTGTTGGACTATCTGCCGGCAACTCAAAGTCACACTCGATGCGTCCGTTCACCGTCGAAAGCGAGATCTCGTTCCGGTAGAACGTCGCACTCCGCTTGTCGTAGACCACACTCCACGAGGTGAACTCCGGTTTGTTCGTCCGCTTGCCCTTCTTCCAGCGGTCAACACCACTATCGACGGCGTGGATAGCACGCCGAATGGCTTCTTGAACGAGGTTCGCTGTCAGGTCGGTTTCTTCGCGGAGTCGGTCGTAGAGCGCGTCTCTGGCTGTCACATTCGAGGTGATACAGTCTTCGTAGTCGGTGTTGTCCCAGCAGTAGTCACTTGCCTCGTTCGCACAGTAGAGGAATTGCTCGGCAGTTTCGTGGAGGTCGTCGCGGTACTCGTCGGGAACAACGAGTTTGACCGGCGCGGTACGTCTGACCTCCATATTTCAGGTGCCGTTCCGACGGTTCTCAATAGATCGGGAGTCGGACAGCGACAGTCCCGTCATGTGTGTCGGGGAGTGTCGGCTTCTGCGCGCGGGCTTTGCCCGCTCGCACGGCCCGCGGAACTCCGTTCCGCGTTGTCCTCCCCGGCCTACTCGCTTCGCGCTTCCGACCAGTCAGAAGCTCTCGCTCCTTGAGGCCGGGGGCTCTGCCTCGAAACTGCTGAACACGGTCCCGCCCGTACTGTCCCGTCCCGACCGGCTCCCCCTCGGCCCCTGCAACCGACGGAAAAGCCAAGTACCGTGACACCCTATCACACGGCATGGAGGTCTGGACCTGGATCGTGGCGTACATCGTCGGGTTCAGTCTGCTCCAGTTGCTGGTGTACCGGTATTTCCGGGACAGCGACCCGTCGGTCGAGGGAGCCTCGACGGGCTCGGGCGAGCAGTACTCGGCCGCGACCGACGGACTGGAGCGGGACCAGACGAGTCGCCGGACCCGTGACGACGATGGCACGGTGTGCCAACACTGCGGCACGTTCAACGAACACGAAGCGACGTATCGGTACTGCAAACACTGCGTCTCACCGCTCCGGTAGCGACGAGGTTTTGCCCCACTGCGCCGACTGGCAGGTATGCGTAGCGTCGCGATCAACGTCGCCGCCAACACCAACGAGCCCGGCGTCCGCGGCCCGCTCTTTTCGGACGGCAGTTTCGAGTACGTCCCCATCCCCGAGGCAGAACCCACCCATACCGACGCGACCGTCCCGACCTACGCCGACCTCGACCTAACCACCGACGTGCCCGAGGACTACCGGTCTCACCCGGTCCACCTCGACCCGGAGTTCGCGGCGTATCCTGGCTGTGACCGCTACACCTACGGCGATCCCAACGGCGTGAAAGCTGCCCCCATCCTCGACCTCGCGGCCGGCGACTACCTGCTGTTCTACGCGACACTCGCCACCGACGGGGACCGGCCCGACTGGGCCCCGCCCGAGTGGGGCGCGTTCCTGATCGGCCAGTTCCGACTGGCCCGGGACCCCCTGACGGGCGAACAGTACCGCGAATTGCCCGCCGATGCCGAGGCCCGAGCCGCCTTCGCCAACAACGCCCACGTCAAACGCGACCCGTTCGACGCGCGCGTGCTGGTCCACGGTGATCCCGACGCGTCGGGGCTGTACGACACCGCCGTCCCACTGAGCGATTCGTCGACCGGAAGCCAGGCCAACGCCGTCGTGACCGCCCTCTCGGCCGATTCCGGGAAGGGGCCGTGGTGGCGTCGCCCGCTCCGGTTCGAACCCGACGCGACCGACCGGGTCCTGACCCTCGATCCCGCCGACGCCGCGCGGTTGTCGGGCCGGTGAAACGGCCAACGACCCGGGCCGTGACCCCGTACCGTTCTCAATCGTGAGAACACAGCAGGAACACATATATTCCGAGATGGATCTGTTCCGGGTATGCGCGTTTCGAGCGGTGTCCCGGGTTTCGACGAGATCGTCGAGGGCGGCCTCCCGGCGAACCGGCTGTACGTGGTCAGTGGCCCGCCGGGGAGCGGCAAGACGACCTTCTCTTCGATGTTCATCACCGAGGGGGCCCGCAACGGCGAGAACTGCCTGTACGTCACGATGCACGAGTCGAAAGACGAACTCGTCCACGACATGTCGAACTTCGATTTCGGCTTCGAGAAGGTGATGCGCTCGGATCGAGTGCAGTTTCTCAATCTCGTGACCGAGGCCGGCAAGCGGACCATCACCCAGTTCGGCACCGACGGCGGCCTGACAAACCGGCTGAAGGCCTTCATCGAGTCCAACGATATCGACCGCGCGGTCATCGACTCGACGATGCTCCTCCAGCACTTCTTCGCCGATATGTCCGAGGAGATCACGGGCTTTCTCTCCTCGCTGAAACAGACCGACGCGACGATCCTGCTCATCTCGGAGATGACCGATCCGACCTCCTACTCGGACGAGCACTACCTCGCCCACGGAGTGGTTTTCTTCCACAACTACATGGAAGCCGGCGGGATGACACGCGGCGTCCAGACGATCAAGATGCGCGGGACGGCCATCGACTGTGACATCCACAAGATCGACTTCTCGGACAGCGGGTTGCGAGTCCATCCCAACGAGAAAGTACAGCGATGAACCTCTACGAGAATCGCTTCGACACCGACTGGGACCACCTCGACCGCGACGAGGCCATGGAGCGTGCCTTCGCGCTCGGCGTCGCCGCCTCGCTGGGCCAGCGCAACGAGGAGGAGTACGAGGCCGTCCACCAGGCGATGGGGACAAACTACGACGCCAGCATCGTCGAACTCGCCTACAAGGAGGGGAAACAGAAAGGCACCAAACGGAAACGGGCCGTCGACAACGCGACCGACCTCGAAGACATCTGGGCGGCCGTCATCAGCGCGGAACTGGACGACGACGAGCCCGCCGAGGACGACGACACGACCAGTCGTGCGACCGACCTCCCCTCCGCCGTCTCCGATCTCCCCGAGATGACCGAGCAACCGGATCGGGACCCCGAGCAGACCGAGTTCCCCGAGTTCCTGGAGTAGCTACCGTGGCAGTTCGAGATTCACGACGGCCCCCTTCCCCCTGTCGCCGATCCAGGCGCGCCCGCCGTACTGTTCGAGGACCGACGCCGTCAGGAAGAGCCCGAGTCCCTCGCCGTCGCTGTCGAGTCCCCGCTCGCTTGGCTCGAACACGTCCGCCCGCACCTCGTCGGGAATGCCAGGGCCGTTGTCGGCCACCGAGAGAACGACCTCGTCCTCCCGTTTCGCGACCGACACTTCCACCTGCGGGTCCTCGCTGTCGTTGTGTTCGACCGCGTTCGCCAGGACGTTCGCGATGGCCCGTCCGAGCAGGTCGTTGGCCCGGACTGTGCAGTCGGCCGGAATCGAGCCGACCACCTCGAAGGTCCCCTCGGGAAACGTCTCCCGGGCCGCGGACAGTTCCTCGGACAGGACGGCCCCGAGATCGACCGGCAACAGGGTCGGCTCCTCGGTGAGCGTCCGCGTAATGTCTCTGATCTCCTCGATGGTCGCCGTCATCTCGTCGGCGCGGTCGATCACCGTCTCGGCGTGATCGACTCCCTCGCCGTCGACGCGGGCTTCCAGCAGCTGTGCCTGCCCCCGGATGACCGTCAGTCCGTTCAGCAGGTGGTGACGCAGGATGCGGTTCAACAGTTCGTTGGTCTCCTGCTGGCGCTCGACGAACTCCTGTTCCATCTGGGCCTGCGTCGCCGCCTCCGCGTTCTGTTTGGCCCGGACCTGTGCGGTCCCCACCAGGAGCCCGAAGAAGCCGCCGGCGACGATCTCCGTCGTCGACTCGACGCTCATCGGCACGTCCTGGCCCAGCAGCCCCAGCAGGACCGACCACCCGGCCAGCCCCACCATCGTGTAGATCCCCAGCGCGTACCAGACCGCGACCGTCCGTCGGCCCTCCGTCGTCAGGTTCTGCTCGTGGAGCTTCAGCCCCTGCCAGACGATCAGCGTCACGAACAGTGCCGGCAGCACGAGATCGAGCGCCCGAAAGAACGGTTCGTCGACGTGCATCCGGACCAACCCGACGAACAACGCGAGCAAGACGAGACTCACGACTGGAACGATCCACTCGAAGAACGTGTCGATGACCCACTCGTCGACATCGGTCCAGGCCATGTCCCCTGGTTTTCCCTGTTCGACTCGCCGCCTTATGTGTATCGGAGTGGCAGATGCGGGACGGCCGACCACCCCCGATCCCTCGGATGTGAGGACCAACCTTTTATATGGATGCTGACGTTGGTGGTATCAACGGAAGCATCGAGTGGGCGTCGTGGGGACGACAACGCAGCGAACGCTTCCAGGGGGTCAACGGATGGGACAGACACGCGACGACGGAACCGTGTACAGTGTGATCGACCGAGCGGCGCGACTGGCGCTCGCGCTCGCTGTGCTGGGGACCCTGTTCGTCTCCGGCGCGGCCGCCGCCGACAACGCGACGACGCCGGCACCCGCCACGCCGGCCCCGGCCGCCGACGATCCCGGCGCGACCGAACCGGTCGACGCGAGTGCCGGGATGGAGATCCCGTCGGCCACCGGTCCCGTCGCCGGTGCCGGCATCGCCGCGGGCATCGCCATCGGCGTCGGCCTGTTCTCCCGGTTCGGCCGGGAGGAGTGAGCCAGGGCTGGCGAGTTGTTCGCCACAGGTATGCGCCGGCCGGCAGTTCACCGAGTACCGGGAGGTGAACGCCGACCGACATCGTCGGTCGGAAATTGAACCCGATGGCAAATCCTCGCTACCGCTCGGATTTGCGTAGTTGAATTCCCTCTCCGATACCTGCGGCTCACGAATTGTTCGCCGCAGGAAATGCGCCGACCGGGAATTGAACCCGGGCCGCGAGCTTGGGAAGCTCGAGTCCTACCACTGACTTCTGATAGACTCGCTGGCGCTCGTCTATCAGCCCTCGTCTCGCTCCGCTCGACTCGGCACCGGCGCTTTCAGGCGTCTACACCCAAAATCCGTCCAACAGTCGCCCGCTTCTCACGCAAAACGTATATGCCCGACACCGAACAGGGCGAGCACGTCACCGTCGAGATTACCGATGTATATCAGAACGCCGCCTTCGCGGAAGTTGTCGAGCGTGTGAATTACTACGACTGATTCCTTTGCCACCGAAATTCGTTCGCAGGGTTTGATAAGCCGCCGCTGTGACGTGACAGAACAACATGGATAGGGACACTGTTTGGGAGTATGTCGAACAATCTGACGCCGTTCTCGACTCTTCTCCACAGATGGACGAGGCTAACACGAAGGCCGCCGTGCTACGTGACTTTTTAGATCTTCTCGATTGGCAGATTCCGCAAAACACTCAGCTTGAATACTCTGTCGAAGCGTTCGGGCAGACCTACAAGGTAGATTACGCGCTGATTCTCGATGGCACACCGGTCGCTTTCCTCGAGGCCAAGGGGGCAGACACAGCCCTGACCGACGACCACGAAGACCAATTGTCGTCGTACATGACAAACAAGAATGTCACCTACGGAATCCTCACGAACGGCAAGCAGTACCGCTTCTTTCAGCGCCGTGTGGACGCCTCGAACGTAGACGTTCAGAAGGTCGGTGACGTAGCCCTGGAAGACCTTCCAAACCGCCTTGCTGTCCTGAAGGCCTACGAAAAAGACGCTATCGAGTCAGGGGAGTCAGGGAAAATACTCGGACGTATCAACGAACTCCGTGAAGCCCGCCGAACCCTCGAAGCGGATAAGGACGACTTGGCAGTCGAACTCTCGAACACGCTAGCTGACGAGGTTTCAGACGCTATCTCGTCGCTTGCGGAAACACAGGCGAAGGAGATGATTGACCGCCTCGTCTCGGATATTGAATCCGAAATAGACACTGATGATGGTGGCACAGACGGCCCGATAGGTGGTGGTAGCGGTGGTGGTATCGAACCATCGGACAATCACATCGCCGGTCAGATTAGACGCGCCGAGGTGGATGGCAACGGGGACGCGAAGGTCGCAGTGTTCCCGACGAAAGAATCCGGTCTGCCCTTCCTGAAGGAGAACAATGCGTGGGGGTTCGTTCGTGTCGGGAGCGAGTTTGAGTACGTAGCAATGTACGTGACTGGCGACGTGCGACAGGTCAAATACTTCGCTACGGTCAAGGATGTAGTTCCACCTGAAGAAGCCGAATTATCTCGCCCCATCGAAGAGTACGCCGACGGCGCGAAAATCGCAGAGGACAAGATGGTGATTCGGTTTGAACCGGACAGTCTGTACGAGTTGGAAGACCCCGTTCCCTACGAGACGAAGTACCCGCAAGGCCTTCGATATACTACTCTCGGGGCGCTTCGGTCAGCAGAGACGACTGACGATCTGTTCTAATTGTCATGCGCCGACCGGGAATTGAACCACGCGAAGACGGTCGCTCCCGTCGGTTGCGCTGCGTCTTCTCTACTTCAATTCCCTCTCCGATACCTGCGGCTCACGAATTGTTCGCCGCAGGAAATGCGCCGACCGGGAATTGAACCCGGGCCGCGAGCTTGGGAAGCTCGAGTCCTACCACTGGACCATCGGCGCACTTCGCTCACTTCGTTCGCTCGTGCCCCGAGCACCATCTCGCTTCGCTCGATGGTACACCGGCGCGCTCACGTTCCAGCGTACCGCATCCCGGCACTTGAACGTAGCGTTTCACTCGACGCACCCAGCGACCGTTGCACGCGCCCTAAGCCGAGCCAAATCCGCCGATCACCAGACCGACCGCCGGACAACAGTTGCAGACCGTTGCTATCCCGCGCATGACCAAGCCGTCGTCGGTCCTCGCATCGGTGCATACCAACGAACTATCCGCGCCGCACCTCCGGTGTCGTTCCGGTGGCCGTACTCCTCGGGACCCTGCTGGTCGCCGGGGCGACAGCGGGCGTCGCACAGGACGAGACACCGGCGAACGAGACCGACGACGGGACGGCACAGGTCCGGATCGTCCACGCGGTCCCGAACGCGGCCGTCGATGTGACCGTCGCCGAGACCGAGACGCCGACGCCCGAGTGAGGTGCACGGATCACGACTCGTGACGCGTTCGGGCCGGGACGGGCTATCCGACATCCCCGACTTCGTCGTGTGGCACTGGTTTTACACGTCTCCGGAGGGAGGGATGGTGTATGGCGCTCGACCATCGGGTCGGGACGTACGCCCCTGCCCGCCTGGCGACCACCGTCGCACGAGCCGTCACACCCAAACCGAATACCGAGGCACTCTTCTGCCGGTCGTTCGTCCGGGAACACACGGACTTCGAGTCGCTCGAGGCGTTCTGCCGCGCCTGTCCCTGCGAGCGGGACACCGTCGGGAGTGTCCAGCGGCTCTCCGCGGACGAACGCGACGCGTTCGTGGCCACGACCACCGACTTCGAGACGTGGGCCGAGATGAGAGAGTGCGCGGCGACCAGCGACCTCGTCAGCCCCGTGCGTCGCTGACTGGCCCGCTCCCGGGACCGCGGCCAACACGCGATAGAGCTCGAAACTGCCCGTCACGCCGTGGCCCATCGACCTGCCCCCGGCTTCCGGTGGCCTCAGTTTTCCTCCGGGACCACGCCGGACTTCGTGTCGGACGAGATTTGTTCTTTTCCGCCCGCTCGAACCGAACGCCTGTCCGGAAATCGGGGGGCGTCGGGACGTATTAGTTCATCGGGGTCGAACGAACGGGCATGGCAGAAACGGACGCGATTGCACGTGCCGATCAGCCGCTCGATCTCTCCCTGTCGACGGCGGAACTGGACGCCCGTCGGAATCACATCACGTCGTTCATCAGCGACCAGGTGGACGCGGCGGGGGTCGAAGACGCCATCATCGGGCTTTCGGGTGGGATCGACAGCACGCTGACGGCGTACCTGGCCGTCGAGGCGCTGGGGACCGACAGCGTCCACGGGCTGGTGATGCCTAGCGAGGTCAACCGCGAACGGAACATGAGCGACGCCGAACGCGTCGCGGAGACGCTCGGGATCGAGTACGACGTGGTGCCGGTCGAACCCATCGTCGACACGATTCTGGACGTGGTGCCGGGGATCGACCCCGAAACCGACGTGGAGTCCGACCCCGTCCGGACGGCCGTCGGAAACCTCCGGGTCCGGGCGCGCGCGATCCTGAACTACTTCTACGCGAACCAGGAGGACGCGCTGGTGCTGGGGACGGGCAACCGCAGCGAGGCACTGGTCGGCTACTTCACCAAGTACGGCGACGGCGCGGTCGATTGCCATCCCATCGCCAACCTCTACAAGGGGCAGGTACGCCAGCTGGCCAAACACCTCGGCGTCGACGACGATCTGGCGGAAAAGACCGCCAGCGCCGAGATGTGGTCGGGCCAGACCGACGAACGGGAACTCGGGCTGACGTACGAGACGCTCGACTCGGTGCTCGCGCTCCACGTCGACGGGCCGCTGTCGAAGTCCGCGACCGCCCGCGAGATCGGGGTCGATCCGTCGGTCATCGACCGAGTTCGCGGGCTCTACGAGCGCAGCGCGCACAAGCGACGGACGCCGCCGGGGCCGGAGCCGCTGTCTTAGGAACTGTTGGCGACGATCCGAATACGGTCGTCGTCCTGCAGGACGTACGACGACGGGTCGACGTCGTTCCCGTCGACGGCGACCGTGACGTTCGTGTCCGGGTCGCTCTCGTTGTAGGTCGTCCCCTGGAAGGTGACCGACGAGTCGGTGACGCCGATGCTCAGCGTCGACATGGCGTACTCCAGCGTCACGCCCTGGGCGTGTTTGTGCCAGCGCACGCCGTTGCCGCTCTCGAAGTGGAACGCGTCGGCCTGCAGCTGGTACTGCTGCTGGCTGAAGTCGAGCGTGTTCCCGTCGATGATCACGTCGATGGTTCCGTGCTGGTGAACGGTCTGGAGGCCGTACGGCGTCTGTTCCACGTCGCCGACGCTCCCGCTGGCGGCCGCGGGGCCACTCCCGCCGCCGATGTTCAGGAAGAACACGACGTAGACGAGGATACCTACCGTCAGCAGAAGCGTCCCACCGATGATGGCCGGCCCCGTCGGGAACTCCCCCTCCTCGTCGTCGCCGACGTGGTCGGCGACCCGGCGACGGTCGATGCGGCTCAGTTCCGATTCGTCGTGTTCGGTGTGCAGGTGTTCGAGATACGCCCCCTCTTGCTCGAACGACGCGTCGCAGTAGTTACATTCCGGCATGAGATTCCCCGTGTCGTACCCCCACACTTGGAGACTCCACGATTCAACCTTTTCGATCCGGCAGTCTCGTCCCCGCGGCGCTACGTCCGGTCGAAGTCGGCCGCGGCGTGCAGGTCCGCGAACGCGTCCGCTTCCCGACGCTCCTGCTCGGTCGTGCCAGCGCCGTCGCGCAGTCGGCGCTTGAGGACGGCGAGCGCGCCGTGGTCGTTGGCCGCGATCTCGTCCGCCACCGCCCGTGGATCGGCAGTGATCCGGGAGAGCAGTCCCATCCGGAGCGCCGCCTCGGCGTCGACGACCCGTCCCGAGAGCGCGATGTCCATGGCCTCGCCCTCGCCGACCACGCGGGGGAGGCGTGCGGTACCACCCCAGGCACCGAACAGGCCGAGTTCCACGCCGGTCTCGGCGAAACTCGCGTCCGGGGTGCCGACCCGGAGGTCACACGCGAGTGCGAGTTCGACGCCACCGCCACGGGCGGGCCCGTCGATCCCTGCGACGACGACGGGCTCGCCGTCCTCGATGGCGCGAGCGACCACCTGGCCGTGGGCGGCGAACTCCTGGGGGTCGTCGAGGTCGGCGACCACGTTCAGGTCGGCCCCGGCACAGAAGGCGTCGCCGGCCCCTTGCAGGTAGACGACGGGGGTGTCGGCGTCGGTGACGGCCGCTTCCAGTGCGTCCAGCCCCGACGGGGTGAGGGCGTTGCGTCGGTCGGGCCGGTCGAGCGTGACGACCAGCACGTCGTCGGCCCGTTCGGTCGTTATCATGCGGGGTCCGTGGTCGGTCGTTTCCAAAGGTCTTTGCCTTTCCCCCCGCTAGTTCAGCGTAATGGACGAAGCCGCTGTGGTTCGGCGAGCGGCGCTGGAGGCCGTCGACGATGTCGATCCGGATCGTCTCTTCGAGCGCATCGAGCAGCGCATCGAGGGTGGATCGATGGCGCCGGGCGCACTGACGCTGTGCAGTGCGGCGGCCGTCGCCGAGGGGGCCTCTGCTGGGGCCGAGGAGGTCGGCACCGACGGCATCGACGACCGCGCCGCCGGCGTCCAGCTCATCTACGAAGGGCTCCGCCTCACCCGCTCGCTGGCCCACGCCGAACCGTGGGCCGGCCGCGGCGGACTCGACGACTGGTCGACCTCGGCGGTCGCGGCGGCCCGATCCGGCGACGGCGACGGGAAGGAACGGGCGGCCGCCGCGGCGGATCTCGACGTACTGGTCGCGGACATCCTCGTCGCACGCGGCTTCTACCTCCTCGCACGGACCGAGGCGGCCGAGGCTGCCGTCACGGTCGTGCGCTCGTTCGGCCAGGACCAGACCGTCCGCCGGGAGACCGACGACCCCACGCTCGACGGCAACCTCGAAGCCGACGTGTTCGAGCTGGCCGTCGTCGCCGGCACCACCGCCGCGGGCGGGAGCGCCCCCGTCGGCTGCCGGGAGTTCGTCACCGACCTCGCGACCGTCGAGGGCGACCTCCCACAGGCCGAGGCCGTCCTCACCGCCGAGGTCCGCGACCGACTCGGCGGACTGGTCGGGACCGACCCGTCGCCCGCCAGCGGTGCGCGGACCTCCGCGGACCACTGACGCCCGAGAATCGACGATTCTGGACTCGCTGTGGGTGGTGCGTCACGGTTCGCCACGGCGACGTGGTTTATTTTATATTGTAGCAAAATCCCATTTGTTTAGACGTGATATGAAGGTGGCAGCTGGGAACCAAGCTCTGCTACGATGGTAGTCCGACTCCCCATTGTTTATGTAACACCCGTTTTACGTATAAGACGTGGAAGTGCGGCGTACCGTGCCCGTTGCACTCGACGTGGCCAGTGACGACGCTGCACTCCTCGAAGACACCGTCGATGCGTTCCTCTGGTCGGCACAGTACGTCGTTGACTACGCGTTTCAGGGCGGGTACGTTACCACCAGCAAGACGACGTTGGACGATGAAACCTACGACGACGTACGCGAGCAGACTGACGGCTTCAACGGTGGACTGGTACAAGCAGCGAGAAACAAGGCCGCCGAAGCCTGCAAGAGCGTGGTCGCACGCTGGAAGCAGGACAAGAGCGCGTCTAAACCCCAGTTCACCAGTCCGCACGTCGTCTATGACAAGCGCACCGCGACGTTTCATGACGATTATGTGAGCCTCGCTACCACCGACGGACGAATCGAAGCCGAGTACGTGCTTCCCGACGAGGACAGCGACACACCGCACTCAGAGTACCTGTTTTCAGACGCGTACGAAACCACGGGTGCGGAACTGCACTATCGTAACGGTGACTGGATACTTCACATCCGTTGCAAGAATGAAGTGGAGTCTGACACATCGTCACAGACAACCACTGAGAACGGAACGGTTCTCGGGGTTGACCTCGGCGTGAACACCCTCGCCGTCACCTCGACGGGCACGTTCTGGACAGGCGGGGAATTCGATCACTGGCGCAGAGAATACGAGAACCGTCGTGAATCCCTCCAGCAGTGCGGGACCCGATGGGCACACGAGAATATCCAGTCCGTGGGGCAAAAAGAGGAAGGGCGGTTCAAAGTGATACTGCACCGCATTAGCAACGAGATCGTCGCAGAAGCCTGCGAAAATGGATGTTCGGTGATTGTGTTCGAGGGTTTGACTAACATCCGCGAGCGAACTGGTGCGTCGTGGGGTCACCAGTGGGCGTTCGACCGTCTCTACGAATACGTAGAGTACAAGGCCGAAGAACACGGGATTGAGGTTGAGCAGGTTGATCCAGAGAACACGTCGCGGCGGTGTTCGCACTGTGGGTTCACGCATCTTGATAACCGCGATGGTGAGGACTTCGAGTGTCTGAACTGCGGCTATCAGAACCACGCGGATTACAACGCTGCAAAAAACATCGGCTTACGGTATCTCCGTCGCAACCAAACCGGGGGCGATGGAGGCGCACCCTTGGGCGTGCGCTTGAACAGCGGGACGCTGAACGTGAACGGAGACTATTCCCCTGCCTCGCCAGAGGTTAGAACAGGAGTCCACGCTGAATCCCACGACCTTAGTGGTGGGTAGCTCAAACAGCAGCCCAGTAGAACCGGGCACAGCGGACGGCCGGGACGTGGTACTCAATTCGGCACGGCGTGGCGACTCATTGGGCGAATCATGTCGGGCCACACCACGCGAAGGAGCAACTTCGCCACAAGAGCGTGACGACGACGATGAAGTACCTCCACTCAGACTCCGAAACTCGGTCATCAGCGGTGGAGCAAATCTGGTAAGCGAAACTCGCTAACAGAGATCCTTAGTTTCTTTTTCTATAATGTGTTCAGATAGAGATATAGAGAATACATTTTTTGGATAAGGTGACCAACAATGGATAGTAGCTGGGATGACTGAGAACTCGAAAAAATACAGAAATGCAGATTGGCTCCGAGAGAAATATTGGGAAGAGGAATTAAATCTCAAAGAGATCGGAGATATTGTTGGGGTTTCTGGAGACACTATTCTACGTTGGATGAAGAAACACGATATTGACCGAAGACCGACTGGAGGAGAGGTTAGTCCCTCACGAGACGAATACATTGATGCACTACAACGAGTCGCAGATCGCTTGGGCAGAAGCCCTACTTTAGAGGAATATAAGCAGGTTTCGCGCAAAGATGAACCGAACGTGGGTGCCTACAAGGGATTATTTGATTCATGGAATACAGCAAAGGAAGCCGCTGGATTATCCCCCTGTTCTTCGGGCCCTGATGGGCCCTCAAAGGAGGAGTGTGTTCGTGCGCTCCGTAAAGTTGCGAATCAGCTTGGGAAGAGCCCCAGTCAAAGAGAATATGACAACACAATTTCTGAGGGTGAAATCTCTGCGGCTAACATAAAGCATCAATTCTCATCTTGGAATGCCGCGAAGGAGGCCGCGGGTCTTGAGGTTGTGGAGAAGCATGGATGGACTAAATCAGAAGTAATCAATTCTATATCCCGTGTCAGTGAACAGCATGACGGACAGTTATCAAAAAGGGTGTATCTCAAATTAAAACAGCCAACAGACCCGTCCGTAGATACGATAATGCGACTCTTTGGCTCGTGGAATCAGGCGTTAGATAGCGCTGGGCTGTTACCTCAACCGTCCCAATATACTGAAGAGGAATGCATCGAGGCACTCCAATATGTGGCTGAAAAAATTGGCCGGAGTCCAAGAATACGAGAATATAGGAGGCATCGGCGTCCTACAGACCCAGTACCGTGGGTGATGAAAAACTCGTTTGAGTCGTGGAATGATATGAAAGAACTTGCTGATCTGTATGCGTACGATGATGGGTCTTATTTGGAATTTCCGTATGGTTCAAATTGGCGTAATATCGCTGAACAAGCCCGTGAGCGCGATAATTACAAGTGCCGTAGTTGTGGCTTGACTTCGGAGGAGCATACCGATATCTATGATCGTGATTTAGAGGTTCACCATCTTCACAAAATTATGTCCTTTTTTGAAATACTGCCGGACAAGCTAAAAGATGACATTCGTTCGGAAGAATCTCTATCCGAATCTGACCGAAAGGCCGTCGAACGTATCTTAGACAAAGCAAATGATCTAACGAATTTAGTAACTGTCTGTAAAAAATGCCATTCTCAATTGGAACCTCTTCCCGTCGAAAAACAGACTGAACTGGTTGATGCTGCTCTTCCTGAAGTCCACCCATAAATGCCCCACCCTGATTTGTTTGATGGCGCGTCACGGTACGGCACACGCGGTGGCTTTCATCACATTCTTATACGCCTCTGTAGTAGAATCGGGTGCGGAAGAGGAAAAACGGGTGTAGAAACCCATCGAGCGCCTGGGTAGCTTAGCGGTAAAGCGCGTCCTTGGTAAGGACGAGACCGCGGGTTCAATTCCCGCCTCAGGCTCTCTCGAATTTTCGTCGCCGACCCGCACTGGCTGTAACCTCTAGAATTCCGACCGGTGGTACTACAGTCGAGGTGTGAGAGCAGAACGCTCGAACTGTTGTCTCATCGTCACATTAACATAACCGCCGGACGGCAACGGACCCGTGGCGGACGACTGCGTGTATCGGACCGCGATCACTCGTCTCGACGTTTCCGACGAGCAGCGCGCGCTACTCGAAGAGACGATATCCGAGTGGAAGCGTGGATGTCAGATCGCGACCGACCTCGCGTGGAACCGCTGTCAGGCGAAGTCGGATGTCCAGTCACTCGCCTACGATCCCCTGCGTGAGCAGACCGATCTCGGGAGCCAACATGCGATTCTCGCCACACACCAAGCCGCAGAGGCGATAACTGGCTGTATCGAGCGCAGATCGAGGGGGGAGAAAGCCAGCACGCCACGGTTCACTGCGCCGACAGTGACGTACGATTCTCGAACGCTGACGCTGTTCGACGACGAGACGGTGTCTCTCAGTACGACCGAAAACCGGATTCGCTGTCCGCTCGTCCTTCCGGAAGACGACGACGGATTTCAGTGGCGGTTCCTTGATTCGGAACGCTGGGAAGTGACCGAAAGCACGCTCACTGCTGACGGGGACGACTACTTCCTCCATCTCGGTTTTCGACGCCCGAAATCGAACAACCAACCGAACACCGCCGAGGACGGAACGGTTCTCGGGGTCGACCTCGGTGTCGAAAACATCGCTGTCACAAGCACTGCGCGGTTCTTTTCGGGACGAGAGCTACATCACACTCTCAGCGAATTCGAGAAGACACGTGCTGGGCTGCAACGGACCGGAACCCGAAGCGCCCACCGAACGCTCGAACAGGCGAGCGGCCGCCAACTGCGAACCGTTCGCGACGAGATGCATCGTGTCTCCAAGGGAATCGTCACCGAAGCTGTCCGATACGAGTGCGATCGCATCGTCTTCGAGGACCTCACACACATCCGGAAACGAACGGACGATGCGTGGGGGCACAGGTGGGCTTACAGAAAACTCTACCAGTTCGTCGAGTACAAGGCTGAACGGCACGGCATCGCGGTCGAACAGGTTGACCCTGCCGACACGTCGAAACGGTGTGGCGAGTGTGGGTTCGTCACCGATGCGAACCGTCCCACTCGTGACCGGTTCGAGTGTCGGGCCTGTGAGACGGAAGCGAACGCGGATTACAACGCAGCGAAAAATATCGGATTGCGGTACGTCCGCCGGGGCCAACAGTCGTCACGGCGGACGGGCGACGGTCAACTCGCCCTGAAGTCCGGAACGGTGACTCCGAACAGCGGATTTACCGCTTACCCCGATGGGTTCGAGGCCGAGTTCACGGACAAGCGCCGGTGTGGTACCACGCCACCGACACCATCGGATGCCGGCTGCTGGTCACACCGACGCAGTTGATATTCCGGCCTAGGCGCTTCTCGCGACTCGACGACCACGGAGCGACAGCGACGGGTGCAGAGTCACGAGGCCGAAACGGACCGGAGAGTCACATCTACTGCCCGTTCTTCCGGACCGACGCCGACGTTCATCACGCTTGAGTTTTATTGCTGATAATCGGCCACAAGATACTTTACCCATCCACGATTATCGATGAGTAGGCACCAACACGGTGCCACCCCACCCCACCCCCCACCGATCCCCCACCCTTTCTACTTCGACGCCATACCCCCGAGCGACGGCTGTGTGCGCCGGCTCGACCGAGATCTGATAACCGCCAAATCCCGTGCTAGAGAACCACAATCCCTTATATTCGTTAGCTCGCTCTAGGTCCGGGAGGCCGATTAAAGAGTTTTAACATTATAGACCATAACATTTTTCCGCTGATGTATGCTCGTGACGGATGCGTACGAACAGACACCGCGGCAACGCGGGCGGAGTTCCATGCTACCGTGTACGATCCGTCGCAGATTCCAGTCGTCAGCCGCTGTCGGCACGTGGGCACAGTGGGCGGTTCGCGCCGCTGCTGGCCCCCGGAGTGGGGTCGACCGGCTGGGTCGAACACGGATGCCGACCGGAACTGGAGCTCTCCCGCACGGTCTTCGGGCGGCACGTAGGTCCCACCGTTCGCGGACCGTTTCGACAGAGATAAACCGATTCTACTGGAGGACCTAGACGCAATAACCATGGCACACGACTCAGATGGGGAAGACCCCGTTGCAAGCAGTGTCGAGACGACAGAACCGTTCCTTCGCGACGTCGACAACAAGAAGGCACGCGAACTGCGCGAGCAGCTGAACAACCAGGACTACGTCTTCGCGCCCGGTCTCTACCACGCGCTCGACGCCCGACTGGCCGAGATGGCCGGTCTGGACGCCGCGTACATGTCGGGGTACTCGACGGTCCTGGGCCAGTTCGGCTTCCCGGACCTCGAGATGGTCGACATGCGCGAGATGGTCGAGAACGCAAAGCGCATCGTCGAGGCCACGGAACTGCCCGTCATCGCGGACTGTGACACCGGCTACGGTGGCATCCACAACGTCCGCCGTGCGGTCCGAGAGTACGAGAAGGTCGGCGTCGCTGCGGTCCACATCGAGGACCAGACGACCCCGAAGCGCTGTGGTCACATCGCCGGCAAGAAGATCGTCTCCCGCGAAGACGCCAAGGCCCGCTTCGAGGCCGCCGTCGACGCGAAGCAGGACGAGGACACCGTCATCATCGCCCGGACCGACGCCTACGGCTCGGCCAACGGTGACTGGGAGGAACACCTCGAGCGTGGTCGGATGTACGCCGACGCCGGCGTCGACCTGGTCTGGCCCGAGATGCCCGACCCGTCCCGCGAGGACGCCGTCGAGTACGCCGAGACCATCCACGAGACCCACCCCGACCTGAAGCTGGCGTTCAACTACTCCAGCTCCTTCGCCTGGTCCGAGGAAGAGGACCCGCTCACGTTCCAGGAACTGGGCGACCTCGGCTACAAGTACCAGTTCATCACGCTGTACGCCCTGCACTCGGGCGCACACGCGGTCTACGAGGACATGAAGAACATCGCCGAGAACGACGAAGAAGCGCAGTGGGACCTCGAAGACCGCTACCTGGGCCACGAGACCGAGAGCCACCACGAACTCTCGTTCGTCCCGCGCTTCCAGAACATCGAGGCCAAGTTCGACCCCGAAGCCGCCAAGCGCCAGGAAGAGTCCGCCGGCTTCAGCGACGAAGAGGAAGACGCGGTCATCAGCTCCGACCAGGACGACTGACGGGAGCTTCGAGCGCAGCGAGAAGCCCCGGACGTGCGAGCGGGCCACTGGCCCGCGAGCACAGCGGTCTCTAATCGCCGCTTTTCTTTCGACGCGAACCGGATAGCGGCTGCTCCGTCCGTCTGATGCTGTCGAAAAACGCGTCGCCCGCTCAGTCGTCGGCGGCCCGGTCGACGACGGTCACGACCACGTCCCAGTCGGGGTGGCCGTCCTCGCCGTCGACGTCCCAGCCACCCTCGACGTCGATGCCGTTCTGGTGTGCCGTGTGTATCAACTCGGAGAGTATCGTCTCGAACCTCGGTTCGTCGGTGACGTTCAGGTGTGGGTCTTCCATGGTGTCCTCACGGGGGTATGCAGTGACTTCGGCAGAACCGGTGCCCCGAGTCGCGCCGCGCGAGGTCCGTAGCAGTGTACAATCGCCGTACTCCCTGCTATGGGGCCCCGACTTAACAACCCCGTGATTAACATGGTATACCATGCATTACTGCCCAATCCGTCCGTCGTCTCCGAACCAGTGTCCAAAATCTTAAAAAAAACCCGGGATTGCTTATGACTGGACCGTGTAGCCTCGCATACCAAGGCAGCCACATTTGACCCCAGAACAAGAACCACAGGACACTGAACGGCTCATGAGTGTCATCGTGGAGATGGAGGTTGTCGCGAGTGATTTCGAGCTGGGTCGCATCCTCGATATCGTCCCCGGCGTTCGGATCGAGGTGGAAACGATGGTGCCCGCTGGCGAGCGAGCGGTGCCGCTGTTCTGGGTTTACGACGGCGATCGGTCCTCCTTCGAATCCAGCGTCCGGGACCACCCCGCTGTGGACGCGGTCACCGAGATCGACGAATTCGAGGACCGCACGCTGTACGCCATCGACTGGGACGTCGAGTTCGACCACTTCTTCGGCGCTATCGTCGAGAACGATGGCCACATTCTGGCCGCGACGGGCCACAGCGACGCCTGGCAGTTCGAACTCCGATTCCCCGGTCACGACTGCCTGTCCGAGTTCCGGGAGTCGCTGAACGGCGCCGGCATCTCGTTCGAGGTGATCCGGGTGTACAACCCCACACGACCCGATGCTGGTCCCTGGTTCGGACTGACGCCGACCCAGCGGGAGGCGCTGGTGCTGGCCGTCGAGTCCGGCTACTACGACATCCCCCGGACCTGTACGACCGTCGAGCTGGCCGAGAAACTGGGCATCTCCGACCAGGCCGTCACCGAACGGCTCCGCCGGGCCATCGTCAACCTGGTCGACAACTCGCTGCTGGTGACGAGCGACGACTCCGAGTGACCCCGTCCCGGTCGGCGTCCGGACGGTAGGCACCCGCATAGCCGGCTTGCGACTCGATTCGGCCAGCTTTAAGAACCGCGGAGTAATCCCTTCGAGTGACTACAATGACTGCAATCGACGAGCGTCTCCACGACCGAAAGTTCGTGCGGACGTTCTTCACGACTCCGACAGCAGAGAGCGGAGCCGACGACTCGGCCAAGAAGCTCCGGAGCGCCATCGGTCTGCGCGGCATGCAGGCCCCCGACGTGTGGGTGCCGGACAACGAGGACGCCACCGCGCCCAACATGCGCGACGAGGGTGCCGAGAACATCGCCGAGGTCGTCGCCGACGATGGCGAGGAGTTCCCCGGCGAGATCCACCCCCGCGTCGTCTGGCACCGCGACGACCCCTCGACGCGCTACAAGGGCTTCCAGCACATGCTCGAGATCACCGACCCCGAGAACGGAGCCGTCGAGAACATCGACGGGTTCGTCATCCCCGAAGTCGGCGACATCGACGACTGGAAGAAGGCCGACGAGTTCATTACCATCGTCGAGAACGAGCACGGTCTCGAAGAGGGGAGCCTCGCGATGTCCGTCATCATCGAGTCCGGCTCCGCCGAGCTGGCCATGGGCAAGCTCCGCGAGGAGATGGGCAAGGCCGACAACAACCTCGAACGCCTGTTCCTGCTGGTCGACGGTGAGGTCGACTACACCAAAGACCAGCGCGCGATCACGCCGACCGGCGGCCTCCCCGAGTGGAAGGAACTCCGCCACAACACCTCCCGCGCGGCCAGCGCCGCCGGCTGTATCTCCGTCGACGGCCCCTACGACGACATCCGCGACGTGGACGGCTACCACGAGCGCATCACCGCCAACAACGCGATGGGGATGCTCGGCATCTGGTCGCTGACCCCCGGGCAGGTCGTCGAGGCCAACAAGAGCCCGCTCCCGCCGGAGGAGGGCTACTGGATCATCGACGCCGACGGTCGCGAAGTCGAACTCGAAAGTCGAGAGGGCGTCGAGGTCTACAGCGGCGACCGGATCGAACTCGAGGAGGAGGACGGCGGCTACGAACTCGAAGTCGGCAGCGACGAGATCTTCGTCGAGTCCGAGGAGGACCTCGCCGACGAACTGCTCGATCTGGTCGACTACGTCCCGAGCATGGACGACATCGTCGACTCCATGGAGGAGTTCGAGGCGGCCAAGGAGGCCGGCAAGGGTGCCATCGCGATGACCCGCGCGGCCACCGTCGAGATCGACGGCGTACAGGTCGACGTTTCCAGCGACCGCATGTGGGACGAGGCGACCTACCAGGCCCTCATGACGCCGGTCAAGCTCTTCCAGGACGTCTACGAGAACCGCCCGGACCAGCACGACGACCTCGCGGAGCTGTACAGCGAGGACGTCGTCGACCGCGCGATGGACGTCGGAAACTGAGCGGCAACCGTCTTCGTTTTTATAGCCAGTCGGACAGATCGGACGCGGGACCGCCGTTCGCGAAGGGCGTCTCCGCGAAGGGGACGGGCCGGGGCCGGTCGCGCTCGGCCAGGAGCGACTCCGCACGCGCCCGGTCGGCCGCGCCGGCGTCGACGACGCCCCAGGGCGGCCAGAACGCGGCGTAGACGAAACGCCCGAGCGAGCGGTCCCACCGCAGGTACATGTCTGCTTCGTCGGCTCTGGTCACCAGGCACACGTCGCCGTCGGTCACCCGCGTCACCTCGACGTAGTCGGCCAGGTCGAGATCGGCCAGGTCACCGCCATCGCCCAGCGCCCCCCAGAGCAGTCGGCAGGGCCGGCTATCGGTGTACTGGAACAACACGTCACGCACAGCGTCCCGATCGGACATCACCCTGTGTAAAGTGACCAATATGCATAAGCCTCCGGGTCCCGCCGGATACCGCCTCGACACGGCACTCGGGCGGCGTGACCGTCCGGCCGCTCCCGCACCGACAGCGGGGCTAGTGTTTTTATCCATGGTGGCATACCACACACCCATGAAGTTCGTTATCGTCGGCTTCGGGCGCGTCGGGATGCGCACCGCACAGACCCTCCAGTCGGAAGGGCACGAGGTCGTCATCGTCGAGCGCGACCACGACAAGATCGCTCGCGCCGAATCGGAGGGCTTTGCCGTCGTCGAGGGTGACGGAGCCGAAGAGGACGTGCTGGACGCGACTGGAATCGAGGCGGCAGACGCCATCGCCGCGCTCACGGGTGACCTCAACACGAATTTCGCGGCCTGTATGGTCGGAAAACACCACGGCTGTCGAACGGTACTGCGAATCGACGAGGACTACCGCGAGGAGATCTACGAGAAATACGCCGAGGATGTCGACGAGATCATCTACCCCGAACGGCTCGGGGCCGCCGGCGCGAAGACCGCGTTGCTCGGCGGTGACTTCAACGTCCTCGCGGATATCACCGAACAGCTCTCGGCGGCCAGTGTGCAGATCCCCGAGGACTCGCCGATGATCGGCAAACGCGTCGTCGAGATCGATCTCCCTGCCGACGCCCGCGTCTACGCCCACGGGCGCGCGAACGAGGCCATGACGATCCCACTGCCACAGACCGAGATCCAGGCCGACGACAGCGTGGCCCTGATCTCACATCCGGACTCGCTGCCGGCCGCTCGCGAACAGTTGCGCGGCGAGAGTGCCTGAGCCGTCGCCCTCGGCGTCGGTGAAAGGAAAGTGGGGTGGGGTCAACGGTGTCCGGGCGCGCGAAAGGATGGGAGACTGAGGCCGCCTGAGCGCGCCCTAATTTTCAGCAGGTGCCGGTAGTACTTAAAATCGCGTCAGACATCCGTCACACTCGGGGGAACCACACGAGGGCCCCACTCACGAGGCGACCGGACCGCCCGCCGCGTCGCGGCGGCTAGCCGATACCGGACACGTGGCACGCGTCGTGAAACGGCCAACGGTTGCTGACAACGCTGATATGCCACCGGTTCCGAAAGCGTGTCGTGGCCGTATCGACCGTCGAACGCGTCGAGGAGCGTCTTCCCGTGGCTGTCGGGGACCTGACGGGCGCGTTAGGGGATTCGGTTACGGTGTTGCCCCTCGTGGTGGCGCTGGGTGCGCTGACGCCCGCGTCGCTCGCCCACGTCCTCGTGGGGTTCGGTGTCTTCCAGATCGTCTGGGGGCTCCGGTACGGCCTCCCGCTGTCGGTCGAGCCGATGAAGGCGCTGGCAGGGCTGGCCATCGCCGGTGCGCTGACCTACGGCGAACTCGTCGCCGCCGGCCTGCTCGCGGGCGGCGTCTTGCTCGTCGTCGGCGCGACGGGGACGCTCTCCCGCCTCCAGACCGTGGTCGGCCGCCCGGTCATCCGCGGCGTTCAGTTCGCCGTCGCTCTCCTGCTCGCCCAGGCCGGTCTCGACCTCGCGCTGGGCGACCCGGCGGTCGCAGCCGCTGGCGCGGCGCTGGCTGGCGTGGTCGCCGTCGCCGGCTACCGCCGCGCCGCCGCGCTGGTCGTCCTCGCGGCCGGCACCGTCTGGACCGCGGTCGCTGCGGGCGTCCCCGCACCCGCACTCCCCGCCGCGTCGCTGTTTCCGACCGGCGGTCCCGCGCTCACGGTTGGTGCCCTCGAAGGTACTATGGCACAGCTGGCGATGACCGTGGGCAACGCCGCGGTCGCGACCTCGCTGCTCTGTGCCGACCTGTTCGACCGCGACGTGTCGCCGGACCGACTCGCCCGGAGCATGGGCGGGATGTCCTTGGCCGCGGTGCCGCTGGGCGGCCTGCCGATGTGTCACGGCAGCGGCGGCCTCGCCGGGAAGTACGCCTTCGGCGCGCGCAGTGGGACCGCCAACGTCGTCCTCGGCGTGCTCTATCTCGCCGGCGCGCTTGTGGCCGGCCTCTGGCTGTCCTTCCCGATGGCACTCCTGGGTACCCTGCTCGGCGTCGTCGCCGTCCAGCTCGGCCGGGTCGCGCTCGACACCGACCACCTGCCGCTGGTCGGTGCCATCGGTCTGCTCGCCGTGGCCACCAACGTCGGCGTCGCCTTCCTCGCCGGCCTGGGGTACTGGCTCGCCCGCGAGCGCTGGCTCGCGTGAGCGGTGGGTTTTCGGCACCTGCCCACCCATTCCGGGTATGACCTGGGCCGATCTCTTCGACCGCGCCGACGAGTACGACGTCGCCCTCGCGACCGTCCGCGAACGACTGGCGGCCCGCAGAGGTGACGAGGATGACTGACGGACCGAACCCCGCCCGGTTCGTCGCGGACGCGGACGTGCTGGCGGCCGACCTACTCGTGGACGGGCCCGCCCGCGAGGCCCTCGACATCGCGCGGGCCCACGACTGGGTGTCGCTGCTCGCCAGCGACCGCCTGCTCGACGACGCCGAAGCCGTGATCGCCGACTGTGCCGACGCCGCTCTGGCTGGCGAGTGGCGCGAGACGATCGAGGCCCTGCGCGAACCCGTCGAGCACCCGCCCGGCGACCACCCGGCGCTCGCTTCCGCTTACAACGGCGACGCCCCGCACCTCCTCACCTTCGACGAAGGACTCCAGTCCGTCCAGGCCGGCGCGGCCCTCCGGAAACACGTCGACGTGAGCGTCCGCGACCCGCGGGCGTTCGTCTCGCTGTTCGATCCCGAAGCGATGTACGGGGTCGTCGTCGGCGGCGCGTATCCCGGCCCGGACCGGGACCCGCGAGCGTGAGGTTCAGACGCCCGTCTCGTCGTCGCTCGCGAACGCCTCTCCGCTACTCGACGTTCTTCGACAGCACGTAGTACGTGATCGTGGCGTCCAACAGACCCGCGACCGGGGCAACGAGTCGGAACCGACTCTCCTGATACACGAACAAGAGTGTCGTCGTCAGGACGGCCCCCGACAGCAATCCCGCGCCCGCCGCCAGCCGTTTCCCTCTCGTCTCCAGCATCCCTGTCACTGAATCAGCACGTCACATAGATGCTTCGCTCGTCTTCCGACGTACCGGTCGCTCACTCCGTTCGCTCCCGGTACCACTCCCCGAACTTCGCCAACGCTCGCCCGCGATGGGAGACCGCGTTCTTCTCCTCCGGCGTCATCTCCGCGAAGGTCGTCCCGTCGTGCTCGAAGATGGGATCGTAGCCGAAGCCGCCCTCCCCCCGCGGCGCGACGATCTCGCCGGGCACGTACCCCTCGAAGATCTTCACCGGGAGGTCACCCGCGGCCACCTGGTCGTCCGTCGTCGCCGCCGCGCGCTCCTCGGCACTCTGGTCCTGCCCGCGGCGCTCGTGATCGACTGGCTCCGGCGACGCGTCGAAGCCCTCGCCGTCGCAGTAAGCCAGCACGGTCTTGAACGACGCCGCGCGGTCGTCCTCCTCGCGGGTGAGCCGCCAGACGCGCTCGACGCCCACCGTGTCCTCGACGTACGAGGAGTAGGGGCCGGGGAAGCCGTCGAAGGCGTCGACGAACAGCCCGGCGTCGTCGACCAGCACCGGCTCCCCGATGTGGCGGTAGGCCTCCCGCGCGCCGTGGGCCGCCACGGTCGCGAGATCGTCGGCCTGGATCTCCGTGTAGTCGAAATCGAGCTGTTCGACCGTTCCGTCCCCGAGATACTCGCGGGCTTCCCGCACCTTCCCCTGGTTGGTCGTCACGAACCGGAGCATACCCGGCGGTGTGCGCCGCCGGTCAAAAGACGCGTCGATTCAGTCGACGATGACTTCGACGGGCTCGTCCTCGTCGCCGGCTTCGCCCTCCTCGCTCGACTGCCGACCCTGGTAGAACAGGAGGCCGGCGACGGCCAGCACGATCCAGGACCGCCAGTTGGCCAGGTTCAGCGTGTAGCCGATGCCGAAGGGCTTCTCGACGAGCATCCCCTCGCCGGGCCGCCAGTACGACGAGAGCAGACGCTTGATGCTCGGCCGCTCGAAGTTGTACGGTACCCCGAAGATTTCACCGGACTCCGGCTTGTCAGCCATACTCCGTATTTCGTCTGGCCCCGTTAAGACGTTTGTCCTGACGGGGCAGATCGGGACTCGTCTGTATCTCACCTCGTCGTATCTGTTGACACATGTCACAGCCGTCCCGAGTCGCCGTGCGCGAGGCCGTCCGGGAACGTCACGCCAACCCGAAAAGCGGCTGGTCGCGCGTCGCCAGTCTCCCCCCTCATGCTCTCGATCTACCGCCGGGACGAGCGCCTGCTGGTCGGCACCGTGCTGTTCGTCGCCCTCGATCCCGTCCTGTTCCCGCCCCCGTCCGACGACGACGCGTGGATGACCCGCGTCGTCTACGGCGAACGCCTCTGGCTCGAACACGGGAACCGCTGCCACCCGATCCAGTTGTTGAACGTCGCCAACGCCTTCCTCACCCTCTACGCCGTCCGCGCGGCCGTCCGCCGCCAGCCCGTCCGGACCGCCGTCGCCACCGCCGGCGCGATGGCGCTGAAGTTCCTGTTCGTCGCCTTCGTCGCCGACTACTACGACCACCACGCCGCCGACGTGACCCCCGAGTGACTACTGGTACCGCCCGCGCCCCTCGATCTCGCGCAGGTGATCGAGAACGCGCTCGTCTCCCACAGAACTGTATGCCTCCTCGGCGGCCGCGAGCAGGGCCTCGGGGTCGTCGGCCGTCCCCGAAAGCGACTGGGCCAGCACGTGCAGGTCCATCGCGTAGTCCTCGCGGTCGTTGGTGTAGTAGCCTAGCCCGAAGTCGATGAGGTAGGTGCGGCCATCGTCCCCACTGGTTCCCTCGAAGGAAACCCTCACGTTCCGCGTCGTCGGATCGCCGTGGACGAACCCGGCCTCGTGGATCGTCGCCAGGTGCCGCCCCACGTCACGGACGTTCGCCTCGGTCAATCGCTCGCGGAGGTCCGCGTCGCCGACGCGCTCGAAGACCAGCCGGGTCTCCCAGGGGTCCACGTCCAGCACGACCGGCGTGGGGACGCCGTAGCGGCGCGCGTCGGCGGTGAGCCGGGCTTCCTCTCTGGTGCGCTCGACGCGCAACCGCTCGTCCAGTTTCGGGTGGCGGTAGCTCCGCGGGCGTCGGTGTTTGATCACGCGCTCCCCGTCGATCTCGACCGTCGCCTCCGCGCCCTGCAGTTCGTCGGCTCGCGGCGTCCCGCCGCTCGCTCGTTCGGCGGGCGTCGTGTCCGACGCCCGCCCGCGCCAACTGACTTCGACCTGATCCGGCCGGAAGTCCGCGTCGATGCCCGACTCCGCTATCGAGAGCGTGTCGCCCGCGTCGTACATCTTCGCGCCCAGCACTGCGATCATCCCGGCGTTGTCACGGAGGAAGCGCGGTTCGGGGGCGAAAAACTCCGCGCCGCGCTGTTCGCACATCTCACCCAGCATCTCCCGCAGGCGGTCGTTCTGGCCGACCCCCCCACCGAGGACGAGTTCGTCGCCCCCGGTCAGCGAGAGGGCGCGTTCGCTGACCTCCGTCAGCATCGCGAAGACGCTCTCCTGCAGGCCGTGACACACGTCCTCGACGGGAACCCCGTCGTCGACGGCCTGTTTGGCCGCGCTCATCACGCCGGAAAAGGAGAAGTCCATCCCCTTGACGACGTAGGGGAGTTCGTGGTACGCGCCGTCCTCTGCGGCTTCTTCGACCTTCGGGCCGCCGGGGTGGGACCAGTCGAGGTGGCGGGTGAACTTGTCGATGGCGTTGCCGACGCCGGTGTCCATCGTCTCGCCCAGCACGCGATAGCGACCGTTCCGGTAGGCCAGGACGTGGGCGTTCGCGCCGCTGGCGTTCAGACAGACCGGCGACTCGAATCCCGAGCGGTGGCGGCCGATCTCCAGGTGGGCCACCATGTGGTTGACACCCACGAGGGGCACGTCCAGCCGCTGGGCGACCGCGCGGGCCGCGGTCGCGACGATCCGCAGACAGGGGCCGAGCCCGGGACCGCGGGAGAAGGCCACGCAGTCGACGGGCGGTCCGTCGGCGTCGTAGTCGGGGTCCTCCGCTGCCAGTTCGCGAGCGTGCCCGAGCGCCCGCTCGACGACCGCTGGCACGTTGTCGCCCATGTGTTCGGCGGCCTCGCGCGGGTGGATACCGCCGCTGTCGGGCTGGTAGGCCTCGGTCTCGATCTCGACGGTCTCGGCCGCGCTGTCGTAGACAGCCGCGCTGGCGGCCCAGGCCGTTCCCTCGATGCCCAGCACGCGCGTGTCCGGCGTCACTCTTGCCAGTCGAGAGGCGACGAGCGGCCAAAGGGGTTGTCATCCACCGCCTCCAGCACCCTGTCGTCGGCCGAAGGTTCAAATACCAGAATGGGAGCACTCCGTCACGAGACAATGCGACGAGCGATCGGACGGCGGCAGGTACTCGCGACACTCGGCGGCACCGCCGTCGGTGGGACGGTGCTCGCAACGGCCGGTTCGGTGCCTGCGGCCGCACAGGACGACACGGACGACGAGGGGCTGGAGAGACCGCTGGCCTGGGCCAACGGCTACGGCGGTTCACGGTACACCGTGATATCGTCGGTCGTTCCGGCCCAGGGTGAGGGATATCTCGTCGGCGGCCGGCAGGCGTCCGATAGCGACGAGACGAGCGCCTGGCTCGGCCGGGCCGACGCCGACGGACAACTCCAGTGGGACCGTCGATACCGGGGCGGCGTCCGCGGGACCGTCGAGACGGTCGTCACCAACGGTGACGGAACCTACCTCGTGGCGGGCGGGCGAGTGGAGGGCGAGACCACCGGCGGCTGGGCGGCGACGGTATCGAGCAGTGGCGACATCCAGTGGGAACGCTCCTACGACGACGCGACGAAAATCCTCTCGGCCGCCCAAACCGGGGACGGCTATCTCCTCCTCGGGCGGCGAGAGGCCGGTATCTGGACGGCTGCCGTCGACGAAGATGGGTCGGTCGACAGCGACCGAACCAGCAACGACAGCCTCGCGTTCACGATTCGGCCGGCTGGCGACGGAACGTTCCTGCTCTGTGGCGTGCAGTATACCGCCGAGGGAGCCCCCAACCCCTGGGTCGCGTCACTGGCCGGGACCAACCGGATGCGCTGGGACCGGGCCTACGAGACGAACGCCGTCCCGAACCAGGTGGTTCCGGCCGACGACGGCGCGTACCTCGTCGGCTACTCGGCCGGTGGTGAGACCGAGGCCACCGACGGCTGGATGGCCAAGATCGGGTCACCCGGGGAGGTGGGCTGGGAACACCGCTACGACCGGAACCAACGAGACATCCTGTTCTCGCTCGCGCCCACCGACGATGGGGCGATACTCGGTGGCTGGTCCGGCACCGGTTCGACCGGTGACGCGTGGCTCGTGGCCGTCGACGAGGCGGGTGACCAGCGATGGGAGCAGATCTACGACACCGACGGCTGGAGCCGGTTCAACGATCTGCTGGGAACCGACGATGGAGTCATCGTCGCTGGCGGGAACGGTGGATCCGCGCTCCTCGGCCTGTACGATCCATCGGCCGAGTCGGACTCCCAATCGGCGCCGACGGCCACTCCGGCCGCGACGACCACGGCGACCGCCGACGGCACGGCGCCGACGGACCGGGCCCGGACGATGGGTGCCAGTGGCGAGACGGCCCGGGAGGACCGGACCACGACGGCGGCGCAGGCCGAGGAACCCGGAGCCACTACCACGTCCGGCTCGGGGCCGGGACTGGGCATCGCGAGCGCACTCGCTGGCGTCGGTAGTGCTGCCGCTTTGCTCCGGCGGAATCGGCGGGACGAAAACTGAACGGAGCCCTACTGCCACTCGGTGTAGCTGCACCGGCCGCAGTGGAGGCGGTCGCCGTGATCAGCGAGGAAGGCGTCGCCACAGCGCGGGCACGTTTCCTTCTCGATCGTCCCGTCCTCTTCGTAGAGTTCGTGGCGGGGCATCTATGCCTCCTCGGCCTCCTCTTCGGCCTCACCGTCGGCCATGATTTTGTTGCGTTCGAGCATGTGGTCTTGCTCCACGTCGGCGGCGAACTCGGGGCTGTCGTACACCTTCGCGTAGCCCACGGTCTTGCGCATCCCGTATTTCGTGTCGAGTTCGTGGACGACGACCTCCTCGGCGTCCTTGTTGAGCTTGGCGGCGAGACTGTCACGAACCGAGAGCCGCGAGGGCGTCGCGTCCTCGTGGACCATCTCGAACCGAACGTCGGTTCGGTGTAACATCGGATTCTCCGTCTCCTCGATGATGTCGATATCCATGGTTCTTGGTGGTACTCCCCGCGAAACGAGTAAAAGGATTTCGAAGCCCGTACCGCCCGCAGGTGGTGCCCGGCTCAGCCGTCGAGCAGGTCCCACAGCCGCTCGTCGTCGCCGTCCATCCGCTCGAACAGGTCCGTCACACGCGTTTTGATCGCCTCGTCACACTCGACGAGGACCATCCCCTCGTCGGGCTGGCCGTAGACCACGCTGGCTCCCGACGGCGCGGCGGCGATGGCTGGCAGCGTCGCCAGATCCTCCTCGCCGTCGACGACGATCACCGTCGACTCGCCGTCGCTCGCGGCGTCGATAGCCGTCGCGAGCGCCGACAGCAGGCCCGCGCTCAGGCCCGCCGCGGCGTTTTCGACGTCGACCTCGCGGTCGAACACGCCCGCGTCGATGGCCTCCTGGATGTGGTCCTCGATGGCCGAGCGCTTGGTCTGGCCGTCGATCAGCGCCACGTCCGGCCGGTGGTCGGCTTCGATCAGGTGGTAGGTGACGATGTCGCCGACCGCGATCAGGGGCGGGTCGGCGGCCGCGAACAGCGCGTCGGCCTCCGTGTAGACCGTGCCCATCGGGTCTTTGAGCTCGCTGCGCAGTGCCTCCTGCAGGCTGACGACGACCTCGGTGTCTGTGTCGTCGGTCACGTCAGCGTACCTTCAGCGCGTACTTGCCGGGCTCGTCGACTTCCATCTCCTCGGCGACCTCGCTCTCCTCGGGGTGAGCGATGATGACGTAGCCGGCCCAGTCTTCGGTCAGCGAACTGGAGCCACAGGAGACACACGCCTCCTCTTCGCCGGACTGCTGGACGCGGTGGCACTCGCGGCAGACGAGTCTATCAGCCATGCCTACTCACCCGTGGTCGCCTCGCTCTTGCGTTCCTGGCGCTCGGCTTCGAGCCAGCCGTGCTTCCCGAGGCCGACCTGTTTCGCGGTGAGGCCGATCTTCGAGTCACGGGGGTTGCGCTCGTCGATGCTCTTGGTGACGATGCGGGCCCGCACCGCGTCGCCGACCGTCAGCGTGTCGTTGGAGTCCCGGGAAGCCAACTGCTGGTTCTCCTCGTCGTAGGCGAGATACTCGTCGGAGATCTGGGAGACGTGGAGGAGGCCGTCGACCGGCCCGATACCGACGAACGCGCCGAAGTTGACGACCTCGACGACCTCCCCGTCGACGACCTCCTGCATCTGGGGGTCGAAGGTCAGCGCGTCGAACTCTGCCTCGTAGTAGACGCCCGGCTGGTTCGGGAGGACTGCGCCCTCGCCGATGTCCTGGACCTCGATGACGGAGACGACGCTGCCCACGTCCTCGTCCATCCGGCCCTCGAGCTTGTCCTGCAGGAGTCGCTTGATCCGTCCCGGAGTCACGTCTGCGAGGTGTTCCGGGGGCACCTCTACTGTGTCGCGAAGTCGAACCCGTTTGTACATGTTATGGTTGAGTAATGGCGAGTTTGTTCTGGCCCCTTAAACCAATTACTGGAACGCCACGGTCCAGTACGCGGTCTCGCAGGGGGCGGTCGTTCGTGACGACACAATCGCACTCGCCGGCGGCGGCGAGTTCGACGATCGCGTCGTCGGCGTACGATTCCTCGTGGTCGAGGACGCGAGCGCGGTCGGTCAGATCCCGGCCGACGCTGGCGGCCGTCCCTTCCTCGCCGCCGCCGTCGGCCAGCGAATCCAGTTCGGTGACCACGGCTCGCGGCACGGCCAGGTCGTGGTCGCCCAGCACGCGGTCGAGTTCCTCGAACAGCCGCACGTCGCATTCGACCGGCATCATCAGCGCGCTCGTGTCCAGACACACCGTCATTCCCGAAGCGTCCCGACGCCGATCAGCCGCCACCGCGCGCCGACCCGGCGGTTGATGGCGATCTTCGCGCCCGGCTCGGCACACACCGGCCGTTTCAGCGCGATCTCACACTCGCCCCCGCGGGCGCTGGTGACCGAGCCGACGGTCGTGGCCGTCCCGACGGTGAGCATCAGCGGCTCGCCCGTCGAGATCTCCTCGACCTCGTCGGTCTCGCCGACGATCCGTTCCAGCAGGTCGACGTCCATCTCGAACTGCTCGAAGGTCGGCGGGAGCGTCCCCGGCGGGCCGGCGACCTGCCCCGCGAGCGCGTCGCCCTTCGTCAGCGACGGATCGAGGCCAGTCCCGACACCGAGCAGGCCGCCGGGTGTCGCCTCTTGGACGTCTTCGCCGCCGGCCTGGAGCGACCTGACGGTGGTCTCGACGGGCCGCCACTCGGTCTGGCCGCCCTCCTCGACTTCCCGGCCGGGTCGGAGTTCGATGTCCTCGCCCTCGCGGAGCCGACCCTGGACGAGACTGCCACCCAGGACGCCGCCCAGCAGCGAGTCCCAGGTCGTCCCCGGACGGTTGATGTCGAAACTGCGCGCGACGAGCATCTGAGCGTCCTCGCTGGGGTCGCGCTCGGGCGTCGGGATCTCCGCCTCGATAGCCTGGATCAGCACGTCCATGTTGACGCCCTGCTGGGCCGAGACGGGGACGATGGGTGCGCCCTCTGCGACCGTGCCCGAGACGAACTCCGTGATCTGTTCGTAGTTGTCGGCCGCCGTCTCGCGGTCGACGAGGTCGACCTTGTTCTGAGCGATGACGATGTTGTCGATGCCGATGATGTCCAGCGCCATCAGGTGCTCTTCGGTCTGGGCCTGCGGGACGGGCTCGGAGGCGCTGACGACCAGCACCGCGCCGTCCATGATCGAGGCCCCCGAGAGCATCGTCGCCATCAGCGTCTCGTGACCGGGTGCGTCGACGAACGAGACGGTCCGCAGGGGCTCGCTTTTCGAGCCGTCCGGACACTCCTCGTCGACGGTGTACTTCTCGGGTTCGTCTGCGCCGGGGCACTGCCGAAAGGTTGCGTCGGCGTACCCGAGGCGGATGGAGATGCCGCGTTTCATCTCCTCGGAGTGCTGGTCGGTCCACTCCCCACTCAGCGCCTCGACCAGCGTCGTCTTGCCGTGGTCGACGTGGCCAACGAGCCCGATGTTCACCTCCGGTTGTCGGTGTTCGTCTGTCATTTCGAGAGTAATCTTACCGTTCTTTCGCCGCCTGCACCTGATAAAGTTGCTGTTCTCGCCTGCCGACGGCGGGATCGCCCCGGCCCGCCGACCCCGCATCGGCCCCAGAGATTATCCACTTGCTGGCCCACTCGTCGGCCATGCCTTTCGATCCCGACCGCGTCACGACCGTCACGTTCGACTCTTACAGCACCGTCGTCGACGTCGAGGCCGCCGAACGCGCGCTGGCCGATGTCGTTCCCGAACCCGAACCCGTCTCGAACCTCTGGCGCGCCCACTCGCTGATGTACACCATGGTCGCCAACCACGTCGACGCCTACCAGCCGTTCTACGAAATGAACCGCGACGCCCTCACCCACGCGCTGGACGTGTTCGGCGTCGACTACACCGCCGACGAGCGCGACGACATCCTCGCCGTCTACCACGAACTCGACGTGTTCGCGGACGTGCGCGACGGCATGGAACGGCTCGCCGACGCCGGCTACGATCTCTACATCGTCTCGAACGGCAACCCCGAGATGCTCGACTCGATGGTCGCCCACGCCGGCGTCGACGACCTGCTCGAAGACACCGTCAGCGCCGACGAGGTCGAGCGGTTCAAACCCGATTCGACCCTCTACCGCCACGCCGCCGCCCGGACCGGGACGCCCATCGACGAGATCGCCCACGCCACCGCGGGCTGGTTCGACGTGCAGGGAGCCAGCCACGCCGGGATGCAGGGTGTCTGGGTCGACCGGAAGGACGACCCCTGGGTGGCCTTCGGCGGCGAGCCCGACCTCACCGTCGCGGACTTCCACGGCCTCGCGGACGCGCTGGACGCGTGAGGGCCCGGGCTTTTTCGGTCCCGCGCCGAACCGTCGTGTATGGTCGAGGTCGCACTGACCAGCCAGCGCGTCGAACCCGAGAAAGTGTCCACGCTCCGGGAGTGGATCGATGACCGCCGCGACCGCGAGGCCGAGGTCGCCGAGTCGCTCCGGGAACGGAACGTCTACACCGAGACTGCCTTCCTCCGGGAGACCGACGACGGCACCTTCCTCGTCTACTACGTCGAGGCCCAAGACATCGAGGCCGCGCAGGCGGCGTTCCCGAACCCCGACCGGGAGATCGACCGTCGACACTGGGAAGTCCTGTCCGACGTGCTGGACGACGCCGGCGCTCGCGAGGCGGCCGACCCCCTCCATCACGCCACGAGCCCCGAGCGGCCCGCCCGACCGGAGTGACCGCCCGACCGGACGACGCCCGAGCGCGACGCTTTTGCTCGCCGGGCCCCTGCACCCGGTGTGTCCGAGTTCGCGTTCGAGGTCGCCCTGTCGGCCCGTCTGGAGAGCGACCGCGAGGCCGTCATCGCCCGGCAACTCGGGACCGCCTGCCACGGCAACCGGGTGATGGACCTCGTGGTCGTCGAGCCCGGTCCTGGATTCGACGACCGGGCGGCCATCACGCCCGAGCACATTCCCGCACCGGCCATCGAGAGCGATGTCGGTCCAGGGACGGCCCGGTACTGGAAGGACGCGTTCGACATCCGTCCCGAGCGCGCCGAGGCCGTCGTCGACCGCGCGGTCGAGTTGGGATTCTTCGGGCGCGAACGCCGCAACGGCCGCACGTACGTCCGCCAGACCGCCCGCTACCCCGACGACTGGTTCGATTCTCTCGTGGGCATCGAGAACAAGCCCGATCTCGGGCGGCCCGGGGATCTCGAAACCCAACTCCGCAAAGACGTAAGCCTCGGCCTGCTGGACGAGGTGATCCTGGCGACCGAATCCCACGTCACCGGCGCACACCTCAATCGCATCCCCGAGGTGGTGGGCGTCTGGCGCTTCTTCCCCGACAGTGGCGAGCGCGAGGTGATCCGGGAGCCGACGCCGCTGGACACCGACGAAACGGGAATCGACGTGCTGGAGCGGCGGACGGCCCGGACGGACGTGGCGGTCGTCACCGCCGCCGAGAAACGCCGCCAGCGCCGCCGCGTGGCCGAACGCGCCTACGGCAAGGGCTGGCGGACCTACGACTTCCCCGACTGCGCGGAAGTCGAGGCCCGCGAGCGGTTCGAGCGGGGCGGCCTCCCGTACTGCGCCTGGAAGGGCCGGATCGTCGACCCCGCACGGGAGTGTGGCCCCGACTGTGACGGGTACGATTCGGCGGACCCGCCCGACGTGGATGCGGCCGCCGAACGCGCCGCCGGCCAGCCCTGGGACCCCGAGCCCGAGGGACGACAGCGCCGCCAGTCCGGGCTGGACCGGTTCACGTGATTCCAAGCCGCCGGGAGACGACGACCGCGCCCATGTAGCACGCGGTGAAGGCGACGACGAACGCGAGGACTGGCACTGGCTCGACGGATCGCCCGAACAGCGCGGTCGGGACGGCATAGCCCACTGCGCCCACTGCCGCGACGAGTCCGGTCGCGACCAGCGGGTGGTCGGTCGGGAACTGCTCGGCGTCGGTCATCGTCCGTTCCAGCGGCTCGGACGACAAAACGGTCCGCTCGATTTCAGAGTTCGTACCGCTCGCCGTCGACGGCCAGGTCTTCGTCGAAGGCCTCGTCGGCCGGGATGAAGTGTGAGAGGTGGACGATCCGTGTCTCGTCGGCGTCCAGCTCCGCGCCGAGCGAGCGCGCGCCCTCGATTGTCATGTGCTTGGTCCCGAACGTCCGTGGCACGCCGTCCTCGTCTTCGTGTTTCCCGCCGTATGGGTGGTGTTCACAGAGGTGGGCCGGGACGATGCCATCGGCCAGCAACAGATCGGGGTCAGCCAGCGCCTCGCGGGACTCGTCGGGAATCCCGTAGCTGGTGTCGCCCGACAGCGAGAGTTTCGCGCCCGTCTCCGGGTCCTCGATGGCGAGCCCGTAGCAGACCAGCGGCGGATGATCGACCGGGACCAGCGTCACCTCGAATCCGCAGGTCTCGAAGGGCTCGAACGGCGACTCGGCCGAGACCGTCACGGCGTCGAGGTAGTCGTAGTCGCTTCGAACTGTGCCGGCGACGCTCTCACCGGTCTCGGGATCGGTCTCGTCGGCGGCGTACACCGGCAGATCACCGAACAGGCGGTAGGCGTTGCCCAGTCCGTCCAGATGGTCGAAGTGGATGTGACTGATCACGGCGGCATCGGGCAGGTCCACGTCGCGTTCGAGGAACTGGTGGCGAAAGTCCGGGCTGGCGTCGACCAGCAGCGCCTCGTCGGTCCGCTCGTTGCGGACGTGGACCGAGTACCGGGTGCGCTCGACGCCGCGCTCGCGCGCTCGCTCGCAGGTGTCACAGGAACACCCGGGCGTCGGTGTACCGGTCGTGTCGCCGGTGCCGAGCAGCGTGACCTCCATTCGCCCAGCGAAAAGAGTTCTGGGGCCCTAAACCTCGCGGTCGCCACCACGGGCGGCCGTCTAGTCGTCCGCGTGATCGTGATCGTGGTCGTGGCCGTGCCCGTCGGCGGCGGTCTCTTCCTCGTCGGACCCGGAGATGCCACCGCCGGCCACCAGCGCGTCGGCGTCGCCGTCGATCATGTCGAGGTTCTTCAGGTTGTCCCGCTCCTCGAAGTCGGCGACGGCGTCTTCCAGATCCTGCTGGGTGAGCGTCGTCCGTTCCTCGGTCAGGGCGCTCAGCACTGCTTCACGGAGGACCAGCCGGAGGTCACTGCCGGTCAGCCCCTCGGTCATCTCCGCGAGCGTCTCGGGGTCGAAGTCGTCGATCTCCATCTCGCGGGTGACGACCCGGAGGATGTCCGAGCGCATGGTGCGGTCGGGCTTGGGGAAGTTGACGATCTCGTCGAAGCGCCGCCAGGCCGCGGCGTCGAGCTGGTCGGGATGGTTGGTCGCCCCGATCAGCAACACGTCGTCGTCGATGAGACTGATGTCGTCGATGCTCTTGAGGAGGGTGTTGACGGCGCGTTTGATCGCGGCGTGTTCGTCCGACGAGCGCGTCTTGGCCACGAAGTCGAACTCGTCCATGAAGAAGATACACGGGGAGAGTCGCCGCGCGACCTCGAAGGATTTCTCGACGTTCTTGGCCGTCTCGCCGAGGTACTGGCTGGTGATCATCGACAGCTTCACCTCGACGAACGGGAGGTCGAGTTCCCGGGCCAGCGCGCGGGCCACGGAGGTCTTCCCGGTGCCCGGCGGGCCGACGAACAGCAGCTTCCCGATCTCGCGCAGCCCGATCTGGGCGAGGTAGTCCCGGTGTTCGATGGCCTTGACGATCTTGTGGATCTCGCCTTCCTGGTCCTCTGTGAGGACGAGGTCGTCCATCGTCATCTCGACTTCTTCGGGGGCGCGGATGTCCACGAGGTCGAGCATCTCCTCCTCTTCCTCGTCGTCGAAGTACTCGTCGAGCAGGCTGTCGATCCAGGCCCGGTCGGCTCGTGCGGGCCGGTTCAGTTCGTGGGCTTGCTCGTAGTCGACGCCGAACTCGTCGCCGTACGCGGCGGCCAGCGTGGGGTTGTCGCGGATCCGATCCTCGTCCGCGCGGTCGAGAAACCACTCCTCGGCCATGTCCGCGTCGGTGAACTCGATGTCGCCCGAGAAGTCGTCGCGGTCGGTGAACATCAGTCCCGAGATGGCGTCCCAGGGTCGCTCGACGCCGGTCGCGTCCGCGGCCGTCGTCGCGGTCGCAGAGAGGGGTCGCTCGATGCGGCCGTCGCTCCAGAACACAGTCCGGTAGGTCGGCGGGAGATCGTCCGGCTCTAACTCGCGGTCGTCGTTGTACGCTGTCGCTGTCAACAGGAACTCGACGACGTCCAGCTCCGGGTCACTCATTCCCACCGAGATTCGACCGCGACGGACATAAGCCCCCCGGACTCCGGCCGCGACCACCCCGCCCACTCCCCTCATACCCGTCCGATCACCACCGAATCCCCGCGATTGCCGTGTGTGATGTTCACCGAAGCTCCTGACAACACTTCCACTGTAAACCATCTATGCGAGGTAGTTAACATAGGAATCGAGAGGGCGGTCCACCCTCGACAACTGGTAGTGCCAGCGGTGGGAGTTCGACGGGATTTAACACGAACGACCCTGATGGGCTACACATGGCAGATAACACGCCAGTCGTTGTCAAAGCGTACCGTACACCGCAGGGGAAGGAAGACGGCGTCTACTCGGACGTCCGTAGCGAGGATCTCTCGATCCCGTTGATCAACAAGATGCTCGACGAGACCGGCCTCGAAGGCGAGGACGTCGACGACCTGATCTGGGGCTGTGCCCAGCAGCGTGGCGAGCAGGGCAACAACATGGCTCGGGTCATCTCGCTGCTGTCGGACCTCGGCGAGAGCGTGCCCGCGACGACCGTCAACCGCTGGTGTGCGTCCTCGGCCCAGGCGATCATCTCCGCGGCCGACGCCGTCCGCGCCGGCCAGCGCGACGTGCTCATCGCCGGCGGTGTCGAGAGTATGTCCCGCGTCGAGATGGGTGAGAACACGGCCAACGTCCACCCGCGCCTGAACGACCACTACAACGTCATGGATCTCCAGATGGGGATGACCGCCGAGAAGGTCGCCGAGGAGTACGACATCTCCCGGGACACCCAGGACGAGTACGCCGCCCGCTCCCAGCAGCGCGCCGTCGAGGCCACCGAGGAGGGCCGCTTCGACGACGAGATCGTCCCGATCGAAGGGACCGACGACGAGGGCAACGAGATCACCGTCGAGAAAGACGAAGGGCTGCGTCCGGGCACGACCAAGGAGAAACTCGAAGGCCTCCCGACCGTGTTCAAGGCCGACGGGACCGTCACGCCCGGCAACTCCAGCCAGATCTCCGACGGTGCGGCCGCCACGATGATCACCAGCAAGGAGTTCGCCGAGGACCAGGGCCTGGACATCCTCGCCGAGGTCGGCGGCAACAACGTCGCCGGCGTCGACCCCACCGTGATGGGTATCGGCCCGATCCCCGCCGTCGAGGGCCTGTGTGAGCGCACCGGCCGCGACCCCGAGGACTACGACCTGGTCGAACTCAACGAGGCCTTCGCCTCCCAGTGTTACTACTGCCAGCAGGAACTCGGCTTCGACGACGACATCTACAACGTCAACGGCGGCGCGATCGCCATCGGCCACCCGCTCGGTGCCTCCGGTGCCCGCCTGCCCGTGACGCTGATCCACGAGATGAACAAGCGCGACGCAGAACTCGGCCTCGCGACCGAGTGTGTCGGCTTCGGGCAGGGTGCAGCCATCGAGTTCGAGTTGCCCTAGATCTGTCTTCCAGTTTTCCGCCCACTTTTTTCGGGAGGTTCCGTGCCACTCGCTGCGAAATCAGTCCGCTAGCTTGGCTTCTCTGTCCCCGTAGATCCGCTCGACTTGCTCGGCGTGTTCGGCCAGGATGTTCCGCCGTTTCTTCTTCAGCGACGGGGTGAGCATGTCGTTTTCCGGCGTCCACTCCTCGGGGACGAGTTCGACCTCCTTGATCGTCTCGTGTTTCTCCAGCGTCCGGTTGACGAGGTTTACGTCCTCGACGACCCACTCCTTGACGCGGGTGTCCTCACAGATGGCGTTGCGCCCGGCCGGCAGGTCGAGGTTCCGGTTGTCGGCCCACCGCCTGATGGCGTCGAAGTTCGGGACGATCAGGGCGGAGACGAACTTCTCGTCGTCGCCCAGCACCATGATCTGTTCGACCCGCGAGGAGGTCGAGAACTCGTCTTCGATGGGTTCCGGGGCGACGTTTTTCCCCGTGTCCAGCACGAGGAGGTTCTTCAGCCGGTCGTGATAGATCAGGTAGTCGCCGTCGACGCGCTCGACGATGTCGCCGGTCTGGAACCAGCCGTCGGCGGTGAAGGCGTCGTCGGTCTTCTCGGGCATCTCCCAGTAGCCCTCCGTGACGTTCGGGCCCTTGACCAGGAGTTCGCCGACGTATCCCTCGGCGTCCGCGAACTGCTCGTCGGACACCTTCGAGGGGTCGATCCGGATGTCCATATCGACCAGCGGCCGGCCGAGCGTCCCGGTCCGGTGATCCTCGGGCGTGTTCGCCGTGACCACCGGCGCGGCCTCGGTCAGGCCGTACCCCTCGAAGATGGGGATGCCCATGCCGTCGAACAACTCGGCGAGGCGGTCGCTCAGGCTCCCGCCGCCGCTGACCATCAGGATAATGTTCCCGCCGAGTTCCTCCTTGACCTTGCTGTAGACCAGCCGCTCGGAGATGCCGCGTTTGAGCGTGAGGCCGAGCCCAGGGTCGTCGGCGCGACTGTACTGGCGGGCCACGTCGACGGCCCACTCGAAGACCCGCTCTTTGACCTCCGAGCCGCTGGCCTGCTCGCGGGCCTGGGCGAAGATGCGCTCGTACACCCGCGGCACGCTCGCGCCCCCGTGGGGCTGGATCTTCTTCAGGTCCTCGTCGACCGTGTCGGTACTCTGGGCGTAGCCGACGGTCGCGCCGGCCGCGAACATCAGGAAGTGCCCGACCGTCCGCTCGAAGACGTGGGCCAGCGGGAGGAGCGAGATCGTTCGTTTGTCCGAGTCCAGCACCGGCATGTCGTCGTCCTTGTCGGGTCGCGGACCCACGCGCTTCCAGAGCTGGTTGATGTTCGACCGGAAGTTGTGGTGAGTCAGCTTCACGCCCTTGGGTTTGCCCGTCGTCCCGGACGTGTAGACGAGACTCGCCAGGTCGTGGCTGTCCAGGTCGTCGAGCCACTCGCTGTATTCGTCATCGTCGTACTGTTCGACACCCATGTCGTAGACGTCTTCGAGCGTGCGGATCTGATCGACGTGATCGTACCGGTCGAGTTCGTCCATGACGACCACGAAGTCCAGACTCAGGTCGTCCTGAACCCTGACGAGTCGGTCGAGCAGTCGCTCGTTCTCCACGATCACACCGGTCGCGCCGGGGTCGTTGAGCAGGTACTTGATCTGTTTGGGCGAGGACTCCGTGTAGATCGTCGTCACCACGCCGCCGCCGGACATGAGGGCGAAATCGGTGAGCGCCCACTCCATCCGGGAGTCGGACATGATCCCGACGCGATCCCCCGACGTGACACCCAGCTCGCGGAAGCCCGCGGCCAAGTACCGCACGAGTTCCCCCATCTTCTCGTAGGTGATCGACGTGTACGCCCCCGGCTCGGGTTCGTCGACGACTGCCGGCGTCAGCGACCGCGGATAGATTCCCCCCTTGTACATCTGTGCCTCGCCGTCGCCGTTGCGTTCGACACTCGCCGCGAACAGTTCGGGGATCGTATCGTCCCCGATCACCTCGTCCGTGTACTCCCGTTCGGACTCGAGCCACCCCGGATCCCCAGATTTGGTCATAACGTTAATTCCCAACTGGCAGAAATATAAATCTTCAGTTGCGACAGTGAACCCGGCTCGCAGGTGCGCTGGCGATGGAACGAGGCGACCGTGGCGGTCCTCGATGGGTGACGATGGACGCCGATACCGCCGGCCGACGGCGCAGCGTCGTCGACTCGAAGGCATCGGTTACCGGGTTCTTCGCGGACGAACTCGCGGTCGGGTAAGGGCCACATAGCCCGAGACGCCCGCCTGCAGCCCTCGCGACAGGGACGCCTTACGGCGAGCCGAGGCACCGATTACTGGTAAAAAATGCCGGATAGCTACGGACCTGCACCGCCGCTCTCCGATGGGGGTCGTCGCTGGCGGTGTGTCACCGCTCGGTGGCCACCCGACACCTCCCGGCGGGACCGTCGGCCCCGGCCCGTCCCCGGTCTCTCCCCCTCTCCCGTTTCCGGACGGCGAGCGCTGTGGCTGTCGGAGCCGGCGACCGCGAAAAAACGAATCGGTTGGTGTCCGACTGCGCTTCGCTGGCTCGCGGCTATCGCCGCTCGCTCGTTCGAGGACTCGCTTCGCTCGTCCTCCGTGCCTCGCGGGTCGTTCCTCCCCGCTCGGCGTTCAGAGATTCTCCCGCTGGTCGAATCTCTCTTTAGTCGTCGGCGGGCGCACCGGAGCCGCTGTCGGCCTGCTTCTTGGTGTGGGAGAGCTTCCCACCGTCGGCGAGGATTTCACGTTCGCGCTCGGAGGCGTCCAGCGTGGCGGTGAGTTCCCAGTCGTCGTTGACGCGGACGGTGAACTCTTCCTGCCCGGAGCGGACGGCCTCGGCGACGTCGTCGACGACTTCGATGTCGTCGCCCTGCTCGATGTTCTCGTAGTCGGCCTCGTCGATCTCCAGGGGCAGGAGACCGAAGTTGAAGAGGTTCGCCTTGTGGATGCGGGCGAAGCTCTGTGCGAGGACGCCCTCGATACCGAGGTACATCGGACAGAGGGCCGCGTGTTCACGCGAGGAGCCCTGCCCGTAGTTCTCGCCGGCGACGAGGAAGCCGCCGTCGCTGTCGAGTGCGCGCTGGGCGAACGTGTCGTCGACACGCGAGAGCGTGAACTCGCTCAGCTTGGGGATATTCGACCGGTACATCAGGATGTCCTGGGTCGCAGGGATGATGTGGTCGGTCGTGATGTTGTCCTCCATCTTCAGGAGGGCCTCCCCTTCGAGGTCGGCGTCGAGTTCGTCCTTCAGCGGGACGTCGCCGATGTTGGGCCCCTTGACGAGGTCGTCGTCGACGGGGTCGTCCGGCGTGATGATGTCGTTCTCGGCACCCTCGTACTGGTCGGGGAGCTCGAAGCCGGGCGCTTCGAGGTCGTCCAGTTCCTCGGCGAGGTTGCGCGGGTCGACGATCTCGCCCTTGATGGCCGCCGCGGTGGCGACTTCCGGCGAACAGAGGTAGACGTTGTCGTCCTCGATGCCCGAGCGGCCCTCGAAGTTGCGGTTGAAGGTCCGCAGGGACACGGAGTCGCTGCCGGGGACGTGGCCGATGCCGATACAGGCACCACACGTCGCCTCGGAGTAGTTGACGCCGGCCGCCATCATCTCGGCGGTCCAGCCTTCACGGGCCAGCATCTCGCTGGCCTTCTTCGAACCGGGCGCGACGATCATCTCGGTGTCGGGCTGGATGGAACGGTCTTCCAGCATCTTCGCGGCGGGGAGGATGTCCTCGTAGCCACCGTTCGTACAGGAGCCGATCATGACCTGGTCGACATCGACGCCCTCGACCTCGCTGACCGGGACGACGTTGTCCGGCATCGACGGCTCGGCGATGAGCGGCTCGAGATCCGAGAGGTCGATGGTGAGCTGGTCGTCGTACTCGGCGTCCTCGTCGGGCTGGAGTTCGACGTACTCGTCTTCGCGGCCCTGGCGCGCGAGGTAGTCCTCGGTCTTCTCGTCGGTCGGGAAGATCGAGGAGGTCGCGCCCAGTTCCGTCCCCATGTTGGTGATGGTCGTCCGTTCGGGGACGCTCAGACTCTCGACACCGGGTCCGGTGTACTCGAAGATCTTGCTGACCCCGCCCTTCACGCTGAGGCGGCGCAGCATCTCGAGGATGACGTCCTTGGCGGTGGCCCACTCGGGCAGCTCGCCTTCCAGACGGACGTTGACGACCTCGGGCATCTCGATGTAGTAGGCACCGCCACCCATCGCGACGGCCACGTCGAGCCCACCGGATCCGATGGCCAGCTGACCGAGGCCGCCGGGGGTCGGCGTGTGGGAGTCCGAACCGAGGAGCGTCTTGCCAGGCGCGGCGAAGTTCTCCTTGTGGACGTTGTGACAGATACCGTTGCCCGGACGCGAGAAGTACGCGCCGAACGTGCCTGCGGCCGAACGCAGGAAGCGGTGGTCGTCCGTGTTCTTGAAGTCGAACTGGTAGGTCTGGTGGTCACAGTACTGCGCGGCCAGTTCCGTCTGGACTTCGTCGAGGCCCAGCGCCTCGAACTGCAGCCACACCAGCGTGCCGGTCGTGTCCTGTGTCAGGACCTGATCGATCTCGATCCCGATCTCCTCGCCGGTCTCCAATTCGCCTTCGACGAGGTGATCGTCGAGAATTTTTTCCGTAAGCGTCTGTCCCATAACGTCTGTTCGTCGACTGTCCGTCGACATAAATCATGCGAGTTTCCGATATCAGGTCTCCAGCATCCCTAGTACCCCTTTGATGTCATCCATTGTCGTGGGAAATCGTGTGTCTGCGTGATGCTGGCCCCCAACCGCACTCTCGGGTTCGGACCCGACACACCCCGCGGCCGCGGCGCGCACACAGACCGGCAGAGATTTGGGCGCGCTGGTCGGTCACTCGCCCATGTTCAGAAGCGGCGCGTTCCTGGCCGAGCACCTCGGCGACCTGTGCGAGTCACAGGTCCAGCCAAACGGCGTCGACCTCACGCTGGGGGCCGTCTTCGAGCAGGAGAGTGTCGGACGGATCGAACGCGGCGGCAAGACCATCGGCGACCGCCGGGAACTGGAGTCCGACGACGACGGCCTCTACCACCTCGAACCCGGTGGATACGTCGTCCAGTACGCCGAGCGCATCGCGATTCCGGAGGAACACGTCGGCTTCCTCTACCCCCGATCCTCACTGCTACGCAACTCCTGTATGCTCGACACGGCGATCTGGGACGCCGGCTACGAGGGGCGCGGCGAGGGCCTGCTGGAGGTCCACCACGAGATCGAACTCCAGCAGGGAGCCCGCATCGCCCAGTTGACACTGGCGGCGGCCGATCACGAGGGGACCTACGACGGCTCTTACCAGCGCGAGAACCTCTGAGAGCGCCGGCGGCGCTCGACCGCTCGCCGGAGCGCGACCACTTCCTCGCGGACGGCGGCCCACTGCTCGGTCGTGCCGGGCAGCGACCGCTCGCCGGTGGCTCCGATCCCGCCGCCGAAGCCGTCAGTCTCGCCCACCATCCTCGCCCTCCGTGGCGTCATCGGTGGCCCCGTCGCGACCGTCGGCCTCGACGGCACACCGCATCGCGCGCAACTCGGTGCGGATGTCGTCGAGTATCTGCTCTGGGTCCTCGCTCGCGTCGTCGCCGTCCTCGCCACCGCCCTTCCCCCGCGCCCGGCGGCTCTGTTCGTTGATTCGTTGCTGGACCGCCTTCGGGTCGGGGACGGCCCGGAACTGCATCTCGACACCGGTGCCACCGGCCGGGGAGATGTCGACGGTGCCGTAGCCGACGTCGTTCCCCAGCGCCCCTGCGAGTAATAGCTGTTCTGGACCTTCTCGAACTCGATCTTCTGTACGTCACGCGACAGGACCCCGCTCTTGCGGTAGAGCGCCTCGTTCGTCAGCAGGTACACCGTGTTCTCGCGGTTCAGGTATGCCCCGACGACGATGGGAATCCCGATCAAAAAGAGCGAGAGTGGGAGCCCCACGATCAACGCGGGGACGATGCTGTAGACGTGGGGTTTCCCCGACCACTGTACCTGCTCGCCGTCGTCGAGCGTGAGCCAGTCGAACTCGCTGCCCGCGGCGTCGGAGGACTCGGGCGCTTCGGTCGCCATACGGCCCGATTGTTGGAGGACCTACACACGCCACACTGTCGTCGATGGGGTGTTGAAGCCAGGCGCAGTGGTCGCTGTGGGAACCAGTGGCTCCAGACCTCGACGGCGACCGACACGTCCGGTGATTTTACACGTCCGTTTCCCGTTCGCCGGATATGGACGGACGCGAGAGCTCCCTCGACCGGCGCTCGCTCCTGCAGGCGGGACTGGCCGGCAGCGGACTCCTGCTGGCGGGCTGTACGAGTGATTCGGGCTCCGGAACGCCGACCGACGAGAGTACCGACGACGCACCCGCGGCGACGACCACGACCGAACCCACCGGCCCCATGTCCGGGCCGCTCCACGAGACGTTCGAGGACGGGAACTACGACAGCGACCCCAGATGGCAGGCCGACTACGAGGAGGGGATCGGCGAGGTGGCCGTAATCGACCGCCAGGGGCCCGACGGCGGCGGGAAGGCCCTGCGAATCAGCGACGCGACCGACGAGCAACTGAACGAGCGCGGGAACTCGGCGAGTGCCACGCTCGCTCGCCCCAGCACCGGCTGGGACGGCGAGTGGACACTCGACGGCCAGTTCTACGCCGCCGACGTTCCGGGCGGCGAGTACGCCGACGACGGCCACGTCGCCATCGGGCTCTACGAGTCGAACGTCGAGCTCCTGGTGAACCCCCGCGTGGAGTTGCTCTTTTTCGACGCCGAGGGCGGGAACCGCGAGGCCGAGACGAGAGAGCGAGTCCTCGACGAGGGCCACTGGTACAACTACGAACTGTCCCACGACGGGACAGGCACGTACGAGGCGACCCGCTGGCGGGCCGACGGCGACCGGGCTGCGGGGCTCTCGGTGACGGCCGACCGCCAGCCGCCCAGTGCCGAGGAGACACTCGCCCTGGTGACCTACGGCGGCTATCCGGAGTTCATCGACCAGGATACACCCTCGCCGCGGCCGGAGCCGGGGAGCTATCGCCTGACCGCCGACCACGCCTACGTCCGGTGGCGACCCGGCCAGTGAGCCGTCCACCAAGCTGATATACCCGCTCGTGGAACGGGCGTGGTAGATGCGCCCACGTCGGACGGCCGTGACGACGGTATTGGCTCTCCTCGCGCTCGCCGCGGGCGCTGGCGTCGCGAACCCGTCCTCGGCCGCCGACGCGACACAGACCGGTGACGGCAACCTGACCACGTTCGTCGCGCCGGGCGACACGCTCCAGGCGCTCCGGGCCGGGACGGCCACGGACATCCTCACCAAACGACAGCGCGTGGCGCTCTCCGACGCGCTCGTAGTGCGCGTATCGACGCCCGGGCTGGGCGCGGCGGTGGCCGACCAGCCCGGCAACACCACGACCGAGCGATTCCGGGCGTTGCTGTCGAGCCCGGACGCGACACTCACCGCCGTCGAGATCACGTCCGGTGACGACCCGCCGCGAGCCATCGACCTGACCGCCGAGCAACTCGTGGTGCGTCGCGTCGACGAGGACACGTTCGATCTGATTTACGACACCGGCCGGTTGCGCGCGACCGCCGACACGAACGACAACGGCCTCGCCGACGAGGGCCCGGGGACGGCCATCGCCCCCGTCAGGGTGTTCGAGTTCGAGTTCACACACGACGGGGTGTCCGCCGCGTCCTCGCTGGGGATCTTCCCCGCCGCGGTGACCTTCTCGACGCCGCCGGACGACGGCGTGGTGCTGTACCCGTTACCCGCCCAGCGGCTGGTCGGGCAGACACTGCTGGCACCCGGGACGACGCTCACCATCTCGCTCGACGGCGTGGGACACCCCTTCTCGGTCGAGCGGACGACGACCGTCACCGGCCGCCAGCAGTCGTTCGCCAACCTCACGCTGGACCTGACCGACGCGCCCGCCGGCATCCCGCTCGCCGTCACGGCCAGCCTCGACGGGCAACGCCTCCGGCGGACACGGGGCCGGCTCGCCGAGCTGACCGCCTCGTTCACCACGGTCCCGACGGACGCTCCCCGAAACCGGCTCCAGTTCCGGAACGTCTCGCTGTCCAGCGGTGGCTTCCTCGTGGTCAGGAACGGGCCGGACGGCCCGCTCGTCGCCAACCGGTACGTCGCGGCCGGCGAGTACGACTCGCTGACGGTCCAGTACCGGCGACCGGTGACGGCCGATTCGGTGGTCGCGACCGCCTACGTCGACGTGGACGGTGACCGCCTCTTCGAGGGCGGCGGCATCGACCGCCCCTTCCGACGGAACGGCGAGCCGGTCTCGTCGGTCGTCGACCTCGAGGAACCGACGCCGACGACTCCCAGCACGCGAACCGACGCGCCGACCGCCGAACCGACGACATCACCGTCGACCGACACGGCGACGGCCGCCCCCTCGTCACCGACCGCGACCGGTACGCCGTCACAGTACCGGCTCACCGACGCCAGCGGCGACGGCTTCGGCCCCGGCGTCGCGCTCGCGGCTCTCCTGCTCTGCCTCGCGGCGCTCGCCCGTCGCGACTAGTCGGCGGTGTGGCCGGCGAACTTCTCGCGGACCTTCTGGACCTTGGGTCGGACGTTGGCCGCGCAGTAGGGCTTGTTCGGGTTCTTCTCGAAGTAGTCTTGGTGATACGCCTCGGCCTCCCAGAACCGCTCTAAGGGTTCGATCTCGGTCACGATGGGGTCGTCGTAGACGCCTTCCGCTTCGAGTTCGTCGACGAACCGCTCGACGGTCTCGTGCTGGCCGTCGTCGTGGTAGTAGACGGCCGACCGGTACTGGGTGCCCACGTCCGGCCCTTCGCGATCCTTCGTCGTCGGGTTGTGGACGCTGAAAAACACCTCCAGCAGGTCCTCGTAGTCCAGTACGTCGGGATCGTAGGTCACCTGAACCGCCTCGGCGTGGCCGGTCTCGCCGCGACAGACCGCTTCGTATGTCGGGTCGTCGACGTGGCCGCCACAGTAGCCCGAGACGGCCGACTCGACGCCGTCGAGTTGCTTGAACGCCGCCTCGATACACCAGAAACACCCGCCCGCCAGGGTCGCCCGGTCGCTCTCGCTCATCACCCGCGATAGGGGCCCCAGTGCCGTAAGTTCCTCGCCCACTCTGTCCCGGCGTCGATCCGTGTCCCGCCGTCAGGGCTCCTCGCGGTCGACTCCCGGGTCCGCGTGGTCGCCCTCGCCCTCGATAATCTCGGCTTTCCGCTCGATGTCCCGGAGGGCTCGTTCCTGCTCGCCGCGGGCGATCCCGCCGGACTCGGCGTGTCGGCCGCTGTACTGACGGCCGGGGATGAAGTCCCAGACCGAGCCGGTGTCGTCGGCTGCTCCCGCGTCGTCCGACGCTGCCCCGTCCGTCCCGGCGTCGCCCGCCGACCGCTCGCGACCGAGGCCGATCCATCCGAGGACCGCTCGCAGAGGCCCGAGCATGCCTCCCGCTTGCCCCTCCACCGACAAGTCGCTTCCCCCGCTGGCCGACCGTAGCCGGATCGTCCCGGAATAAAGGGCCTCGGTTCGCCAGTAGTGGGCAGTAGTGTCTCCGATCCGAACGGATACACGTCACGGGACCCCGCTGTCCGCTGGCTGCACGACGCGTGCCTGCATGGTCCCCGTGACGAGGGGCCGACTCGCCTCCGGAATCGGTCGTCCCCTTCCGCTGTCGGGGCCGGACACGGACAGACCACAAGCCACGTGTCCGTCGGTGTGGTACGGTCGACACACGATGTCAGAAGACGATACCCCGTCCGACTCCGACGAGGAGCGCACGCTCATCCGCACCGGTCGCGACTTCGAGCAGGAGTACCGCCTCGACGCGGACGAGGCGGGTCGGTTCCTGATCGACCTCGGCGAACAGCTCCGCGCGGGCGACGAACTGACCATCTCGACCGACGAGTGGGAACTCCCCTTCGCGTTCGGCGAACCCGTCGAACTGGAAGTCGACTTCGAGGGTGTCGACGACCCCGAACTGGAGATCGAACTGGCGTTGCCGGGCCGTCCCGACGAGCGCGCGCCGGACGTGGAGTGAGAGCGGTCCGGCGTCCCGGTCCGTGCAGCGAATCAGGCGCTGGCTTCGCCACCGACCAGTCCCGATCCGGCGACGACGGAGATCGTCACCAGCGCGAAGCCGAGCAGCGAGAGGTTCGGGATCGTGAGCCCGAGGATGGGAAGTCGCCACTGGATCGCGGCGCACGCGCCGCCGAACGCACAGCTACTCGACGTGACCTGCAACACGGAGTGATAGCTAGCGAGCGCCAGCCCCGCGAGCGAGAGGGGCAGGGCGGTCTTCCAGACCGCCGGTCGCAACTCGACCGTCGCCACGCCGAGGACGACGACGAGCGGGTACATCAGGATTCGCTGGTACCAGCACAGGTCACAGGGGACGAGGCCGAGCCCGAGGCTGAAAAACAGGCTTCCGGCGGTCGCGACCGCGGCGACCAGCGTCCCGGCGGTGAGCCAGGCGGCCGGGTCGGGCAGGTCAGGCATTCTCGATCGCGGCTTCGATCCGGGTTCTCGTCTGCTGTTGGTTCCCCGGATTCACGAGGCTGTCACCGATCCGGAGCGTCGGCGTCCCGCTGACGCCCAGTTGCTGGGCCCGCTGACTCGTCGCCCGGAGCGCGTCGTCGTACTCGTCGGTCTGGACGGCGCGCCGGACCGCACCCGGATCGGAGACGCTCGCGGCCTTCGCGAACGCTTCGAGTTTGTCCGGCGTGGCCCAGCGCTGGGCTTCCGGTGGCTGGTTCCGGAAGACGACCTCGTGGAAGCGCCAGTACGACGACGGGTCGGTGTTCCAGACGGCCAGTCCGGCCTGGCCCGCGCTCGGCGCGTCGGGCCCGAGGAACGGATCGCCGCCGAAGTAGGCGAGGTTCCGGAACTCGATCCGCAGGTCTCCGGGCGCGACGTAGTCGGTGACCAGCGTCGGCAGGAACCCCTCACCGAACCGTGCACAGACGGGACACTTCCAGCTCCCGAAGTAGGTGACGGTGGCAGTCGCGTCGGCACTGCCCATCACGGCGTAGCGGTAGTCGCCGGGCGAGTCGGGGATCGACGCGGTGCCGACGGGCCCCGGCTCGCTGGTCTCGATGTCCTCGACCCCGCCCAGCACGTTGCTGAGCGCGATCCCGCCGGCCGCGACCCCACCGATCGCGAGGACGCCGCCGCCGACCAGAAAGGCGCGCCGCGGGAGGCCGCGGACGGCCGCCCCGACCCCGCCGTTCGAGAGGCGGTCCCCGAACGTGATCGAATCGACCTCGTTCTCGGCCCGGTTGGCGTCACGGCGGGACAGGTCCTCGGGATGGGCGACCAGCCAGTGGCGGTACAGCGCCGCCTTCTCTTCCCCCGCGACCCGTTCCCCACAGTAGTGACAGGCGCCGTGAGCCTCCCAGGCGTGACTCCGTGCGCCCCCTGCCGAATCGAACCCCTCGCCACAGACCGGACAGTCGTTCCCGGACATCGCTCGTGTACCAGGGAAAAAATTCTTGACACGGTATAACAAGCCTGTCGGTCCCGTCCCGCCGGCCGACGGTCGTCGGATCGGGTCGAAGCACCGATTGCTCGTCGGGGTGATCGAGGCCCCGTGTGTGGACGCGGCTCAGTCCCCACCTGATCCTCGTTCGTCGACGGTCTCCAGAAAGGCAAGGATCGGGCTCTCGTCGGTCTCGACGTACTCGTAGTCGACGGCGTCGAGGCCCTCCAGAATCTCCACGCGGACGTGGGCGCGGATGCGCTCCGGGTCGGTCGTGTCGGCGTCGATGTCGCCGATCAGCGCGGTGTCGTGGGTCAAAAAGCCGAACCGCTCGATGTCGATGTCCGGCAGGCTCTCCGAGAGCCGGAGGGCGTTCTCCACGTCCTGTTCGGTGTACTCGTCGGTCGTTCGGTAGGCGTAGCCCTCGGTCTCGGGGTTGTCGACCGCCAGCACGACCACGCTGTCGCCGTCCCGTGCGCGCACGTCGAGGTACGGTTGACCGAGGCTCGTCCCGCCGGGCTCCGCGGTCAGGGTGTACGGTACGTCCTCGGCGAGCGTGGTGAACACGTCGCGGTGGAAGGCGGTGAGGCGCTCCCGTGCCGTCCGCTGGTCGTCGGCCAGTTCGCGGTAGGCGTCTTCCCACTCCGGAAGGAGCCTGACCGGTCCCGCCGTCTCCCGCCTGACCGCGCGCTTCTCGGGCCTGCTGAGGGGGTACTCACGGTCTTGTGCGTCGTGGAGCGTGTCGGCGTTGGCCCGCCTGAACGCCGCCGTCAACTCCGTCCGGAGTTCCGTCCGCTGGTCGTTGAGCGACTGCTCGACGGCCCGCAACTCCCGTTCGAGCTCGAACACCTCCTCGAAGTCCAGTTCGGAATCCATGGGTTGGCACCGGACGGCCGGTTTGGGGGCACTACCGGTCGCCGCGACTTGTGCGTTCGGGCGAGTTCGGGTGTCGGGACCGCGACTCGTCTCGGTCCACCGCGAGCGGCCCCCGAACAGCCGAAGTTCCTTTGGCGGAGACGACTGAAATCCCACCATGGCCGACGAGGAGATCGACGACGTGGACAGGGCGATCCTCCGGGCGCTCCAGGAGGACGCACGGAACATGTCCTCGGGGGACATCGCGGAGCGAACCGGGACCTCGGACAGCACGGTTCGCAAGCGCATCCAGCGCCTGGAGTCCGAGGGGATCGTCAAGGGGTACAGCGCCGACGTGGACTACGCCAAGTCAGGGTATCCGCTCCGGATGCTGCTGTTCTGTACGGCCTCGATCCCCGAGCGCGGGGAACGGATTCCCGAGATCCTCGCCATCGACGGCGTCGTCTCGGTCCAGGAACTGGTCACCGGCGAACAGAACCTGCTCGTCACGGTCGTGGGGGAGTCCGACGACGACATCACGCCGGTCGCACAGGAACTGCTGGAGATGGGGCTGACCGTCGCCGACGAGGTCCTCGTCCGGAGCCACGAGACGACGCCATTCGGCGGGTTCGACTCCGAAGCAGAGTCATCGTAGAACCACGCGTTTCACGTCGAGCGGCGTCGCACGGCGAACTACGGCCCGGATCGGGTCCGCGGTGCCGGCCAGGTTGTCCGACTCGCCGTCGAGTACCAGCAGTGCCGCGTCCCGGCCCGGTTCGACGACGCCGCAGTTCAGCCCGACGGCCTCGGCACCGGCCGCCGTCGCCATCCGGAGGACCTCCCGGGCGGTCACGTCGAAGGCCTTCGCGGTGACGGCCATCTCGCGGAACATCGAGGGCGGATTGAGCATCACGTTGTCCGTCCCGAGTGCGACCGTCGTGTGGTCCAGCAGGTCGCGGATCGGCGGGCGACCGACGCTCAGCACCTGGTTCGCACGCGGGCACACGGCGACTGGCACGTCCTGATCGGCGACCCGTTCGAGGTGGTCTTCGTCGGCGTGGACCATGTGGACGAGCAGGTCCGGGTCGAGGTCGAGCGCGGGGTGGATGTCGGTCGCGTCCGGCTCGCCGGCGTGGATGGCGAACGGAACCCCCGCGTCGCGGGCGGCCGCCCGCTCGGTCTCGAAGTCGTCGTCGTTCGCACCGCTGGCGCCGTACCCGTCCGCCACGTCGAGGACGCTCGTTGGCCCGCTTCCGAGGACGAACGGCGTAACCGGAGTCTCGTCCGCGGCCGCCCGAAGTGCGCGAGCGCCCGTCGGTCCGGACTCGCGGAAGTCGAGACACGCCGCCGTCCCCGTCTGCGCCATGAACTGGAGCGTGCGGCGCATCTCGGTGACGAGGGTGTCCCGGTCGGCGGCCGCCAGCCGCCGGTGTTTCAGGCTGTCCGGCGGTGCGACGGCCGCTTCGAGGCCGAGGTCGACGGCCGCCTCCTTGGCCACCGAATCCCCGAGGTGGGTGTGTGCGTTGACGAACGCCGGCACGACGATGTCCGTCGCGTCCACGCTGGCCCGCTCGACGGCCGTTATCCGACCGTCCTCGACGACGACGCGGCCCTCGACGGGCTCGAACGACGATCCAGATACGACCGTCCCCTCGAACTGTTGCATACGCAACGCTGGTCTGGCTGCACAATATCGCTTTCTAACTCGGAATAGCGAACGGGCCGGTAACGAAACCAGATTTCACGACCGGTACGTCCGCGATCATCGGCCGGCGGAGCCACGACGGCGACGGATCCCGCCCGTGACACCCAGCCCGCCGAGACCGGATGCCGCCGTATTTCTCCCCCTAACACCGACGAACGGCCGCTGAACGTTCCTCTGGAGGGAGCGCGGTGCCGTGTGATGACGTACCATCATTTAGACCATAATGTTCTATAATGGGGCTTATAGAGAACAATTTGATCGTATAGAAGGATTTAATACACAGTTCGTTCGTACTATGGGTGAAGGCGGCGACATCAGTTCGCCGGGGTCGCGGTGGTCCCGGTGAACTGGTGTGGTGCCGCTCACAGAGCAAACGATGACAGGACAGACCGGGCCGAAAACGGTGGGACAGCTCCCGAATACGTCGACGTCGACGCCGCGTGCGCCGGCGGTGTTCACGCGCTTCGTGTGGGCACTGTTCGTCGCGAGTCTGGGTGCGCTCGTCGCGCGACAGCTGACAGGTGGGAGCTGGGAGGCCCCCGGACTGGTAGTCGTCGACGGATTGACCGTCCTGCTGTGGGTCGTGGTCACCTTCTTCAGCGGTATCGTTCACAGTTACTCGCGGCGCTACATGGCCGGGAGCGAACACGTCACGCGCTTTTTCACGCGCCTGTTCGCGTTCACGCTTTCCGTGATGGTGCTGGTCGCCGCCGACCACGTCGCCCTGTTTGGGGCCGCGTGGCTGGCGATGGGGCTGGTGATGGCCGACCTGATCGGGACCGTTCGCGGCTGGCCACAGGCCCAGGCCGCCGCGGCGCTCGCCCGCCGGTACTTCGTCGCCAGTAGCCTGTTGCTGGGCGCGGCCCTCGCGACGCTGGCCTGGGCGACGGGCGCGACGACCGTCTCGGGCATCCTGACGGCCGTCGACACGGTCTCGAACTCGATCCTGCTCGTGGCCGCGGGCCTGCTCCTGCTGGCCGCGATGGTCCAGTCGGCGCTGATCCCCTTCCACACCTGGTTGCTCTCCTCGATGACCGCGCCGACGCCGGCCTCGGCGCTGATGCACGCCGGGTTCGTCAACGCGGGCGGCATCCTCCTCCTTCGCTTTGCCCCCGTCGTCACCGTCGACGCGACGTTCATGCTCCTGGTCACGGTCGTCGGCGCGGCCAGCGCACTGCTGGGCAAGCTCCTGAAGGCCGTCCAGACCGACGTGAAACGCAAACTCGGCTGTTCGACGACCGGGCAGATGGGCTTCATGATCGCACAGGCTGGCCTCGGCTTCTTCGGGGCCGCCATCGCCCACCTGATCCTTCACGGGTTCTACAAGGCCTACCTGTTCCTCTCGACCGGCGAACAGGTCGAACACACCAGCCCGGAGAAATCGACGACCGGGACGGCGACCCTCGTCGGCGGTGCCGTGACGCTCCTCACGGCCGTCGCCGGCGGTGCCCTGTTCGCCCTCCTCACCGGGAAAGGGACCCACCTCGACAGCGGGCTCCTGCTGACGGGCCTGATCTCGTTGACGACGCTGCACGCGACCTGGACCGTCGTCAAGAATACGGACGTTCCGGCCGCGTTCCGGTACGGCGCCGTCCCGCTGGTCTTCCTGCCCGCCATCGCCGTCTACGCCGGCGTCTACACCGCGGTGGCCGCGGTCCTGGCCGGCGTCCCGCTCGTGACGGCACCGACCGACCTGACGCTGGTCCACGGCCTCGTCGCGGTCGCCTTCCTCGTGGCCTACGTCGCCATCGAGACGGGTGCCTATCAGCGGAGCCATCGCCTCTACGTGGCGCTGGTCAACGCCTCACAGCCGTCGTCCGGAACCCTGCTGACCGCCACGGAGGACTACAATGAATACTGACTCAGCGATATCTGAGAGCATCGAACAGGCAGCAGACAGCGTCGGCTCGGTCTGGCCGCTCCACTCGTTCGTGACGGCCAACCCCCTCGCCGGGTTCGAGGACCAGCCGTTCCACGAGGCCGTCGAGCGGGCCGAAGACCTGCTCGGCGGCGACGGCTACCCGAGCCCCGACGTGTTCCGCCGGGCCTGGGAGACGGGCCAGATCGACTCCGACGTGCTGGCCGCGAAACTCGACGAACACGGCTACGACGCCGACCCCGAGACCCTGCTCGACCGGCTGGAAGCGACCGCCGACTCGACGCCGGACATCGACACGGCCGAGACGCCCGCGGACCGCGTCGACGCCGTCCTGACGAAGTGGCTCGCGGCCTTCCTGGACCAGGGGACGGCCACCTGGTCGATGCCCGACCGCGAGCAGGGGTTCTACGCCGCCGTCCGGTCGGTCGCCCCCCACGACGGCGCCATCCCCGACGGGTCCGCCGACGCGTGGCCCGCGGCCCCCACCGACGCCATCGAGCGCGTCCTCGCCGACCACCCGAGAGACGCGTGGCCGGCGGTCTTCGAGCACCACCTCACTGCGCTCCCGGGCTGGACCGGGTTCATCAAGCAACGCGCCGCGGACGACGACGCCTGGCAGTCGACGTACCCGATCACGCTGGCCGGCTACCTCGCCGTTCGCCTCACGCTGACCGACCTGTTCGACGCGCAGGTGCTGCCCGCCGACCCGTCGACCGACGCCGAGGCAACCGACGACGACTCGGTCGCCCTCGAAGAGGTCTGGCTCTCGGCGTGGGAAGCCAGCTACCGCTCGGAACTGGTTGAGGCCGTGGCCGACCGCAGTGCCACGGCCGCCGAGACCGACGAGGACGGCCGCCCCGACGCCCAGTTCGTGTTCTGTATCGACACGCGCTCTGAGATCATCCGCCGCCACATCGAGACCGCGGGCGACTACGAGACCCACGGCTACGCCGGCTTCTTCGGCATCCCGATGCGGTACGAGGGCTACGACGCCGACGTGAGCGTCGACGCGTGCCCGCCCATCCTCGACGCCCAGCACCGCATCACCGACCGCCCGACCGCCGACGCCGGCGACCAGGCGACCTACGACCGCTGGTCGAGCGTCACCGAGGCGGGCGGCAAACTGATCAAGTCGCTCAAATCCAACGCCGCGACCGCGTTCAGCTACGTCGAGAGCGCGGGCAGTGGCTACGGGCTGGCACTGGCCGCCCGGACGCTCCTGCCCGGCCGCGTCTACGACGCCCACGAGGCCACCGACGAGCGCGTGCCCGACGCCCACGAGTTCTGTGAGCCCTCCGTCGACTACAACCCCGACGCCGTGACCGAGATTCGGGAAGGGCTCACGCTCGACGAGCAGGTCGAGTACGCCGCGACGGCCTTCGAGTTGATGGGCTGGGAGCAGTTCGCCCGCCTCGTCGTCGTCGCCGGCCACGCCAGCCAGACCGCGAACAACCCGTTCGACTCGAGTCTGGACTGCGGGGCCTGCGCCGGCAACCCCGGTGGCCCGAACGCCCGCGTTCTCGCGACAATCTGCAACGACGAAGCAGTCAGAGCCGAACTCCGCGAGCGCGGCCACGACATCCCCGAGGACACGGTCTTCGTCGCCGGCGAACACAACACGACGACCGACGAAGTCGAACTGTACGACGGGGCGGTCCCCGAGAGCCACGCCGACGACCTCGAACAACTCCGCGCCGACCTGGAGACCGCTCGCGCCGGCGCGGCCGCCGAGCGCGCCGACGACATGGGTGCAGGCGAGAACGCTGGCGTCCGCGAGACCGAACGCCGCGCCGCAGACTGGGCCGAGACCCGCCCCGAGTGGGGGCTGGCCGGCAACGCCGGCTTCGTCGTCGGCCCGCGCGAGCTCACCGAGAACCTGGATCTGGACGGCCGGTCGTTCCTCCACTCCTACGACTGGGCGACCGACGACGACGGCGACGCGCTCGAAGCCATCGTGACCGGCCCCATGGTCGTCACGCAGTGGATCAACACCCAGTACTACTTCGCCACTGTCGACAACGGCGTCTACGGCAGCGGCTCGAAGGTCACCCACAATCCCGTCGGCAACGTCGGCGTCTACCAGGGCAACGGCGGCGACCTGATGACCGGTCTCCCGCTCCAGTCGCTCATGGCCGCCGACGACGAGCCCTACCACCAGCCGCTCCGCCTCTCGACCGTGATCCACGCGCCGGTCGAGCGCGTGACCGAGATCCTCGCCAACAACGAGGCCGTCACCGAACTGCTGGACAACGGCTGGCTCTCCCTGACGGTCGTCGACCCCGAACAGGACCACCGCGCGTTCCACTACGACGGCGAACTCAGCTGGACCGACCACGAGACGGCGGCGACGGTGACGCCGACCCCGACCGACGAGGCGACCGCAGAAGCGACCGCCGACGACTGATCGGGGTTCGGACCCGCTCGTCCCCCCGGTACTCCAGTCGGTCCATCGACACCACCACACCTGCGGTCTGCAACGTTTATACTCCTCTCGCAGTGAGTAGGCCCATGCCCGGCGATCGTGTCACAGTCTCTCTCACCGACGACGCCCAGTCGTCGCTCGAACAGCTCACCGAACGAACCGACGAGAACCGGAGCGAGATCATTCGGGAGGCGATCTCGTTCTACGCCGCCAACTTCGAGTCGGCGCGAGCGAGCAACAGCGATGCCCTCCAGACGTACTACCGGATGCTGACGACGGGCGAACACGTGTTGCTCGACGTGGATCTGCTGCACGCCTTTCTGGACAACGTCGAGGACGACGACGGGCCGGACCCGGAGTTCCTCGACACTGTCGACCGCGTCGCCGCGTATCACACCCAGGAGTACGCACAGCGGTTCGATTCGCTGGGGGAGATCCTCGAATGGCTCTCCTTCTGTGGGTTCCTGACGGTCCGTGAGACCGAAGGGGACAGCTACCAGGTCGTGTTCCCGTCCGAATCGGTCCGCTGGTTCATGACGCGGTTCATCCAGAGGAGCATCGACGATCTTCCCTTCGAGGTCGAGGTCGAGGAGAGCGTCTCGAAAGTATTACTGAGAGAGTGTGAACAGTGAGAGCGTCTTCTCACGGTTTCATACGTCTGATGCACTGAATGCACAGTTTTCTCAACAACCCTTTTTTCCTACTGGTAGCATCGTGATACCAGATCACAAGACAGAATCATGAACGTTATCCAACGGCTCAAAGCGATCGGTCCCGGTGCGATGGTGGCGGCGGCGTTCATCGGTCCGGGGACGGTAACGACGGCGAGTGTGACTGGTGCCCGACTCGGCTACGCGCTGCTGTGGACGATCGCGTTCTCGATCGTCGCGACGATCGTTCTGCAAGAGATGTCGGCCCGGCTCGGGCTGGTTTCGGGTGAGGGGCTCGGCGAGGCGCTCCGGAACCGCTTCGACAACCCGCTCGTCGAGTACGTCAGCATCTTCCTCGTCGTCGGTGCCATCGGCATCGGGACCGCGGCCTACGAGGCCGGGAACATCCTGGGCGGGGCCGCCGGACTGGCGACGATCACCGGCGTGAGTTCGACGGTCTGGGGCGTCGTGATGGGCCTCGTCGCCGGGGCCTTGCTGTTTACCGGCAAGTACAAGCTGATCGAGCGGGCACTGGTCGGCCTCGTGATCGTCATGGCGCTTTCCTTCGTCGCCTCGGCGGTCCTGATCGGCCCGGATCTGGGGGCCATCGCCGTCGGCTTCGTCCCCGGGATTCCGGACGGTTCACTCTACCTGATCACCGGGTTGATCGGGACCACCATCGTCGGCTACAACCTCTTCTTGCACGCGAGCAACGTACAGGAGCGATGGTCCGGGCCCGCGGATATCTCCGAGTCCCGGACCGACACGATCCTCTCGATCGCCGTCGGGGGGTTCATCACGATCACGATCATGGTCACCGCGGCGGCCGCGTTCCCGACCGGGACCGAGATCAGCGACGTGGGGCAGATGGCCCAGCAACTCGAACCGCTGGCGGGGCCCTACGCGAAGATCTTCTTCAGCATCGGGCTGTTCGCCGCCGGCTTCACCAGCGCGACGACCGCGCCGCTGGCCGGCGCGTGGGCGACGACGGGTGCCCTCGGCTGGGATTCCGACCTCAAGAGTCCGAAGTTCCGTGCGGTCTGGGGCGTCATTCTGGCGGTCGGTGTGCTCTCGGTGCTTCTGGGGGGGAGTCCGGTCCAGATCATCGTGTTCGCGCAGGTCGTCAACGGCGTCCTGCTCCCCATCGTCGCGATCTTCCTCATCTACGCGATGAACCAGACCGACCTCCTCGGGGAGTTCACCAACGGCCGAGTCGCGAACGCGCTCGGGGCCATCGTGACGCTCATCGTGGTCTGGCTGGGCCTTCGAACACTGTTGAGTGTCGCCGGGGTGGTCTGAGTGAATGAGCGAGTCGTCGGTGTCGACGTGGGCGGCACGTTCACCGACGTGACCCTGCTGGTCGATGGGGACCTCGTCACGGCCAAAGTTCCGAGTACGGACGATCAGAGCGACGGCGTCATGGCCGCCATCGAGAAGGCCTGTGCCGACGCCGGGATCGAACCCGAGGAGATCGAGGGCTTCTCCCACGCCATGACCGTCTCGCTGAACGCCCTCCTCGAAGAGTCGGGGGCCAGAACCGCGCTCGTGACGACCGCGGGGTTCCGGGACGTGCTGGAGATCGGCCGGCAGGACCGCCCCGACCTGTACGATCTCGACGCGGAGAAACCCGCGCCGCTCGTCCCCCGGCGTCGACGGTACGAGGTCGACGAGCGAACGACGACCGAGGGCGTCGAACGGCCGGTCGACGAGGCCGAGGTCCGGGAAGTCGCGGACGCGATCCGCGAGAGCGACGCCGAGGCCGTCGCCGTCTCGCTGTTGCACGCCTACGCCCACCCCGAGAACGAGCGGACGGTCGCCCGCGTCCTCCGCGAGGAACTGGCCGTGCCCGTCTCGGCGTCCCACGAGGTGCTGGCGGAGTTCCGGGAGTACGAGCGGACCTCGACGACCGTCGTGGACGCGTACCTGCGACCCGCCATCGACCGCTACGTCGGGCACCTCTCGGAGCGGGCCACCGACGCCGGCCTGCCCGAACCCCGAATCATGCAGGCAAACGGCGGCATCACCGACGCCGAGACGGTCCGACACAACGCCGTCCTGACGGCGCTGTCGGGTCCGGCCGCGGGCGTCGTCGGCGCAAACGAGATGGCGACTGCGGAAAACGACGACGGCGCGCGACTCGTCACGTTCGACATGGGCGGGACCTCCAGCGACGTGAGTCTCGTGCGTGACGGCGAGGTCGAGCGCACGACCGATGGCGAGATCGCCGACCGCCCGATCCGGACGCCGCTGGTCGACGTCGAGACTGTCGGTGCCGGCGGGGGCTCCATCGCGTGGGTCGACTCCGGCGGTGCGCTCCGCATCGGCCCCCGATCGGCCGGTGCGGAACCGGGTCCGGCCTGTTACGGTCGCGGCGGGACGGAACCGACCGTCACGGACGCCAATCTCGTCCTCGGATACATCGGGTCGAGTACCAGCCTCGGCGGGGAACTCTCGCTCGACGAGGGAGCGGCCCACGACGCGATGGCCGACCTCGCCGAGCAGGCCGGGATGGACGGGCCGGTCGCGGCCGCCCGGGGTGTCTACCGGGTCGCCAACGCGAACATGACGCGTGCGATCCGGTCGGTCACGGTCGAACGCGGCTTCGACCCCCGGAAGTTCGGCCTCGTCGCCTTCGGCGGTGCCGGCCCGATGCACGCCGTCTCGATCGCGAGCAACCTCGATATGGAGCGGGTGGTTATCCCACGCGCGTCGGGCGTCCTCTCGGCGTACGGCCTGCTGGCGGCCGACGAGAAACAGGACGCGGTCCGGACTTACCAGCGCCCGCTCGAATCCGTCGACCCGGACGCCGTCGAACCGATCTACGACGAGCTGGTCGACGACGTACTGGCCGAGATCAGTGACCCCGAGCGAGTGACGGTTCGGTACTCGGCCGATCTGCGCTACGCCGGCCAGAGCTTCGAACTCGCCGTCGAGGTCGGTGACTCGTTCGATCCCGTGGACGCCCGCGACCGGTTCGAGGCGTCCCACGAGGTCGCCTACGGCTACCGGATGGACGAACCGGTCCAGCTGGTCAACTGCCGCGTGACGGCGACGGTCGACCGCGACGTGCCGCCCGTCGACTACGACGCGGCCGGCGACCCGCTCAAGGGGGACCGCGATGCGATCTTCGAGGACGGCGTGTACGAGACGCCAGTGTACGCCCGCGGGCGGCTCCAGCCGGGGCGCACGCTGGGTGGGCCGGCGGTAATCGAACAGGACGAGAGCACGGTCGTCGTCCCCCCGGCCTGGGACGTGCGGGTGCGTGACGACGGGGCTCTCGTCTCCGAGGTGACCGAACCATGACCGACGACATCGACCCAGTGACCCTCGAAATCCTGCGGAATCAGCTCGAAAGTATCGCCGAGGAGATGGGACACGTTCTCATCACCGGCTCGTACTCGCCCAACATCAAGGAGCGACAGGACTGTTCGACCGCGCTGTTCGACGCCGACGGAAAGATGATCGCACAGGCCGAACACATCCCGGTCCACCTCGGCGCGATGCCCGACGCCGTCGACGCGATCATCGACGACGACCCGAAGCCGGGCGATGTCTTCATCGTCAACGACCCCTTCGCGGGCGGCACCCACCTCCCCGACATCACGCTCGTCTCGACCATCGCGCCCCACGACGAGGTGATCGGGTTCGCGGTCTCGCGCGCCCACCACGCCGACGTCGGCGGGAGCGCGCCCGGCAGTATGCCGCCGGGAGCCCAGGAGATCTACGAGGAAGGCTTGCGCCTGCCCGCTGTGCGCCTCGTCGACGGGGGCGAACTCAACGACGCGGTGCTGGACGTGTTGCTGGCCAACGTCCGGACCCCCGACGAGCGCCGGGCGGACCTGCGGGCCCAGCGGGCCGCCAACGAGCGGGCCGAAGAGCGGATCGGCGAACTGCTCGACGACCACGGCTCGCTGTTGCTCGACGCGTTCGACGCCGTCGTCGACTACTCGCAGGCCCGCATCGAGTCCGAGATCGCCGACCTCCCCGACGGCGAGTACCGCGCCCAGGACATCCTCGAAGGGGATGGCGTGAGCGACGACGACATCCCCATCGAGGTGACGGTCACCGTCGACGGCGACCGGATCGCGGTCGACTTCGCGGGCACCGCCCCGCAGGTGACCGGCAACCTCAACGCGCCGCTCTCGGTCGCCAAGAGCGCCGTCTACTTCGTCGTCCGGGCGATCACCGACCCGGAGATCCCGTCGAATCACGGCTGTTACGAACCGGTCAGCGTCACCGCGCCCGAGGGCACGGTGCTCAACCCCGAACCACCGGCCGCGGTGGTCGGCGGGAACGTCGAGACGAGCCAGCGCGTGACCGACGTGACCCTCGCGGCACTCGCCGAGGCGATCCCCGAACGGCTCCCCGCCGGCGGGCAGGGGACGATGAACAACCTCATCATCGGCGACCGCGAGGGCGAGTTCACCTACTACGAGACCATCGCGGGCGGCTTCGGTGCCCGCCCCCACAAAGACGGCATGGACGGCGTGCAGGTCGGCATGACGAACACGCTGAACACGCCGGTCGAGTCGATGGAGAGCGAGTACCCGCTCCGCGTCGAGACCTACGCCCTCCGGCCCGACAGCGGCGGCGACGGTGAACACCGGGGCGGGCTGGGACTCGAACGCTCGGTCACGGTCGAGACCGACGCGACCGTCTCCCTGCTCACCGAACGCCGCCGCACCGCGCCCGCCGGCGTCGACGGCGGCGAGGACGGCGCGATGGGCGAGAACCTCGTCGACGGCGAGTCGGTTCCCTCGAAGGCATCCGTCGACGTGAGCACCGGCGCGACCGTGACGATCCGCACACCCGGCGGCGGCGGTCACGGCGACCCGGCCGACCGGGCCGAGGACGCCAGGGAGGCCGACCGCCGTGACGAGAAGGTAACCGAATGACCGCGCGTCTCGGCCTCGTCGTCCCCTCTTCGAACACCACGGTCGAACCGGAGTTCCGGGCGATGACACCCGCGGCGACGACCGTTCACGCGGCCCGGGTGCCGCTCGAAGACGTGACCGCCGACGCCCTCAACGAGATGGCAACCGGTGCCGAACGTGCCGCGGAACTGCTCGCCCACGCCGACGTCGACGGCATCGCCTACGCGTGTACGACTGGCAGTCTCCTGCACGGCCCCGGCTTCGACGCGGAGCTGGAGTCGCGGCTGTCCGACGCGGCCGGTGCGCCGGCCGTCGCGACGGCTCTGTCGGTGAAACGCGCCCTCGCCGCGCTCGATGCCGAGACGGTCGCCGTCGTCACGCCCTACGCCGCCGAACTGAACGACCGCGAGCGGGCGTACCTGGCCGACTCGGGCTTCGAGGTTGCCACCCTCGATGGCCGGGGACTCGTCGACAACACCGCAATCGGCGCGCTGACCGCCGCGGACGCGAAACGGCAGGTCCAATCGGCCGTCCCCGACGACCGTTCGATCGACGCCGTCTTCGTCTCCTGTACGAACTATCGGACTGTTCCGGTCCTGGCCGACCTGGAGGACACGCTCGGCGTCCCCGTGATCTCCAGCAACGCCGCGACGATGTGGGACCTCGCCGACCGGCTGGGCATCGAGTCGAGCCTCGACACGACTCTCACCGCGGTCTGAGCGTGCTGGACCGAGACCCCGCTTCGGCCAGGAAACGGGCGTTCGACTGATGGGCCCTGGCGGGGAACGTCCAGCGTTTTCACGGCTGTCAGCCAGTTGTTTACCGACGTGTTCGGCATTGAGACGGCCGGGTAATGAGACACTGTTCTACCGCTATCCTGTCGGAAATATTAACAAAAATACTCTTTGCCACAAGCCTGTAACACACTGGTATGTCGAATACGGATACAGCAAGCGGCGACCCGGAGAAGACGAACATCAACATCCGCCTGACAGAGATGTTCCTCGAAGACATCGACGCGACGTGGCAGGACGAAGGCTACAACAGCCGTAGTGAGTTCATCCGAGAGGCACTGCGCGACGCAGTTCGACATCCGGACCTGACCCGCGAGAGCTGGAAGGAGATCGCTGCCGTCGAGCACGCGCGCCGGACGGGCGAGAGCGAGACGTCCTCCCGCGAGGAAGTCCTCGGCGACGATGCGTGACGATGAGTGGACCTGGCAGTTCCGCAAGCCCGCCAAGCAGACCTACGACGATCTCGACGACCACGCGCAGGACCGGATCACTGACAAACTCGACGAGATCGTGACCGATCAATGGCGAGACCCCGACGACTATCTCGAACCGCTGACCGGCGCACCGTATTCGAAACTGCGCGTCGGTCAATTCCGTCTGGCTGCCGACTGTAATCACGCCGAGCAGATGCTGGACGTCTACAGTATCGAGCATCGGAGTGGTGCGTACGAAGCCGACGACGACTGACAGGGAACCAGCAGCAATCGGCGATAGATTTCGTACCCGCGCTGTGTCGGTCAGCAGTGAAAGCACGACGACAGCGACTCGCGTCTATACACTGGATGAACGCTGGACAAGTTAGGATATCATAAAGAGATAGAGAAAAAACGCGACACCAGCACCGCAGAGATGGGGTTTAGAATAATAAGAAAAATGTTATGCGCCCTGGCGGATTCGAACCTCGGTCGCAGCATAGCTGCTCCCTGCTTCGAATCCGCGGGCGGCACGGTGCCGCCGCTCACGAAGTGTTCGCGGCAGCAAGTGGGCCCTGGCGGATTCGAACCGCGAGGACTCGCTGCCGCTCGTCCTCTGGGCTCCAATCCGCCAGCGACACGATTTGCTGCTCGCGGATTGCTCGCAGCAAAATTGATGGGCCCTGGCGGATTCGAACCACCGACCGCCCGGTTACCCACAATCCCTGACCGCTGTCAGTGATTGGTATGAGCCGGGTGCTCTAACCAGACTAAGCTAAGGGCCCGTGTCCGGGCGTTCTGCGTGGCTCGCCTTTAGCCTGTCGGGATATTGCCCGGTATCGCCCGTCACGACGCGGAGCCGCGACTCGGAGGGTAGTGTCGGGAGAAAAGCGCCACCGCCAGGGTTCGAACCTGGGACAACCTCGTCTCTGCGGTGAACAGGCGTGACCTCCTCACCGTAACAGCGAGGTGCTCTACCAGCTGAGCTACGGCGGCACGTCCGCAGGCATTCCTGAGTAGCCGGAGTTATTTGATAGGGCTTTCGCTTTCGGGTGGCATCGACACGCTTTCACGGGGTCGTCGGATACGGCTCTCCATGACCGAGGAGTTCGACGCCGTCGTCGCGGCCGTCCGCGACCGCGTCACGCCCGACGACGAGGAACGTGAGCGCCTCCGGGCGGTCACCGAGCGCCTCACCGAGCGCACCGAGGCCGCCACCGCCGACCTGCCGGTCGAGACCGACGTGGTACTGGTCGGCTCCACCGCCCGGGGCACCTGGCTGGCCGGCGACCGCGACGTGGACCTGTTCGTCCGCTTCCCCGCCGACCTCGACCGCGAGGATCTCGAAGCGTACGGCCTCCAGGTCGGCCGCGAGGTCCTCCCCGACGGCCGCGAGGAGTACGCCGAACACCCCTACACCGTCGGCGAATTCGAGGGCTTCTCCGTCGACCTGGTTCCCTGCTACGACGTGGCCGACGCCACTGCCATCCAGTCGGCCGTCGACCGCACGCCCTTCCACACCGCCTACCTTGACGAGCGACTGGACGACGACATCGCCGCCGACGTGCGCGTCGCCAAGGCCTTCCTGAAGGGGATCGGCGTCTACGGCGCGGACCTGAAGACTCGCGGGTTCTCGGGCTACCTGACCGAGCTGCTCGTCCTCGAATACGGTGGCTTCCGCCCCTTGCTGGAGGCCGCCGCCGACTGGCACCCGCCGGTCGAAATCGACCCCGCAGACCACGCCGCCGAGCGCGAGACGGCTTCGCCGTCTCGGAACGACGAGGTCGGCACTGCCGACCTCGCTTTCGACGACCCGCTGGTCGTCATCGACCCCACCGATCCCGAGCGTAACGTCGCCGCAGCGCTCTCCGCCGCGAACGTCGCTCGTCTCCAGCACTACGCCCGCGAGTCCCTGGCCGACCCGCGAGAGGACCTGTTCGAGCCCGACGACCCCGACCCACTCGACGCCGAGGCCGTCCACGAAGCCGTCGTCGCCCGCGGGACGACGCCGGTCGCGGTCACGTTCGACGCCCCCAATCTCGTGGACGACCAGCTGTGGCCCCAGCTCCGGAAATCCCGCCGGGGTATCGTCGCCGAACTCGACCGCCGCGGGTTCGACGTGTTCCGGAGCGCCACCTTCGCCGACGACCGGGCCGCCATCTTCCTGGAACTGGCCGTCGCCGACCGCCCGGCCGTCGAGCGCCACGGCGGCCCGCCGGTCCACGTCCGCGACCACGCTCGCGGCTTCTACGAGAAATACGCCCAGATCGGGGACGACTCGTCGGATCCCGCGAGTCCACCCTACGGACCCTTCGTCGCCGACGGCCGCTACGTCGTCGAGCGGGCCCGGGAGTTCACGACCGCTCGGGACTTCCTGGCGAGCGACGCCGTCTTTGAGGTCGCACTCGGGGCACACGTCGAGAGCGCGCTCGAAGCCGACTACGCGGTGCTGGTCGGTGACGATGTCGCGGCGCTCGCCGACGATTTCGGCGTCGAACTCGCTCGCTACTTCTCGCCGAAGCCCTGATCGCGCAGGTCGGCGAACACCTTCGTCGCGCGGTCTTTGACTTCCTCGTCGGGTTCGACCGGTTCACGGCCGTCGAACACCTCGTGGACCATCGTGACGCTTTCCGCGAGCGTGTCGAGGCCGTAGCCACCCTCCAGCACGAACCCGAGGCCGGCGTCGGCCTCGTCGGCGATGTCGCGCATCCGGGTCGTCATGGCGCCGTAGCCCTCCGTCGAGACGCGCATCCGGGAGATGGGGTCGTGGCGGTGGGCATCGAAGCCGGCGCTGACGAGGATCACGTCCGGGTCGAAGGCGACGAACTCCGGGCCGACGAAGTCGTCGATGGCGGCACAGTAGTCGGCGTCGCCACAGCCCGGCAACAGCGGGACGTTCAACGTCGTCCCTTCGCCCTCGCCCTCGCCGGTCTCGTCGATATCGCCACTGCCGGGATAGAGGCCGTCCTCGTGGATGGAGGCGTAGTACACGTCGCCGGTGTCGTAGAAGATGTCGTGGATGCCGTTGCCGTGGTGGACGTCCCAGTCGAGGATCGCGACGCGGTCGGCCTCGCCGTCGTCGATTGCCGCCCGCGCGGCGACGGCGGCGTTGTTGACGAAACAGAAACCCATGGCGTCGGCCTCGACGGCGTGGTGACCGGGCGGGCGGCCGAGTGCGAAGGGTGTATCACGCCCGTCGTCGCCGGCCAGGGCCCGTTCAGCGGCCCACATCGCCTGCCCGGCCGCGGCCAGCGCGGCGTCCCAGGTGGCTTCGACGGCGACCGTGTCGTCGTCCCAGTCGCCGCCGCCGTCCGCACAGAACTCCTTGATGGCGCTGACGTAGCCGGCGTCGTGGACGGCGGTGACGGCCGACTCGGGTGCGTGGTCGGCGGCGACGTACCCGACGCCGTGCTTGCGCGAGAGCGACCGGCGAATCGCCCGGAGGCGGTCGGGGCTCTCCGGGTGGCGGTAGCCGGTCTGGTGGTCGAGGCAATCCTCGTGGTAGCCGAAGTTCATCCGAAGTACTGGGCGAGTTCGAAGTACGCTTCCACATCCTCGGCCTTGACGGTGCGGCGTTCGGCGTGGCGAGCCAGTGCGGTCGCGGCGGCGGCCACGTCATCGGCGAACGACTCCAGCTGGTCGGCCAGCGCGATCCGGGCGTCCATCGACACCCGATAGGAGTCGTCGATGTCGAGCCGTGCGATCCGGTCGATCGGTGCGATGGGGAGTTCGAGCGTGTCCTTGTCCGGCACCGACGAGACGCCGAAATCCGACGCCATCAGTGTCTTTCGCCCATCGGCGGTCGCCCGCTCGGCGGCGTCGACGGCGAGGCGTGCGCCCCGCCGCTGGATCCGCCGCGCCAGTTCCTCGGCCGCCTCGGCGCTGACCCGAAGCGTCCCTGCGTTCCGTCGAATGACCGTGTCGACCGGCGCGAACGGGAGCTCGACGCTCATACGCCATACCGGGACTGTCGCAGTCTTAAGGCTTTCCGTGAGTCAGCTCGCGCCCGCTCAGCCCCTAGAACACGTCCTCGGCGTCCAACCGTCCGTCAGACAGGCGACCACGCGCCGTCACTTCCTGTCCGAGCTGGAGGGTCGCACCCGTCTCGACGCTCATCGTCTCCTCGCCGTCGTCGAGCACGACCGGCTCGCCCGTCTGGACGACGGTGCCGGTGAACTCGACGACCTCGCCGTCCTCGCTGTCCGCGCTCGCCCCTGCCTCCGTTTCCACTGCGGCCGTCGCCGTCCCGCCGTCGCTCTCGGCCGGCTCGCCGTCGGCGAAGGCGTCCAGCCCCGTTTCGGCGGCGTCCTGGTCGGCCGCGGCACCGCCACCCGTACCGCCCGCGGGCTGGGTCGTCGCCCCGTCTTCGAGGACGACGACCGTCGACCGCCAGTTCGCGGAGGCTTCGAGGTCGTCCTGCCAGCCGTCGTCGATCTCCACGTCCGCGAAGTAGACTTCGTCACCGGGCTGGATCTCCTTGTCCGCCTTGTCACCCCACAGTGCGACGCGGATGTCGCCGGTCTCGTCCTGGACCCGGACGTTGCGAACCTGCCCCTCCGAACCGTCGTCGCGGTCGAAGGTGCGCTTGGGATCGGCCGACCGGATCACGCCGCCGATGTCGACCGTCTGGCCGATCTCGATCCCGTCGATGGGTGCGGTCTCGGGCGTGAACTCGACGGTCTCCTCGACTGCCTCGACCGCACCGCGATCCCCGACGTGGAGCTCGAGGTCGCCGTCGCGTTCGCGGACGTAGCCGTCGACCACTTCCACGGCCGTCCCCGCCGACAGCGCCTCGGCGCGGTCGGCCCGCTCGTCCCACAGCGTCACGCGGACGCGGCCGGTCTCGTCGCCGATCGAGAGGTTCGCGACCCGTCCTTCCGAGCCGTCGTCGCGGTCGAAGGTGCGGACCGACTCCGTGTCGAGGACGAGGCCGCGGACGTTCACGTCCGACTGGCCCAGCGTCAACCCCTCGATGCTCGTCGTCCCGCCCGGTTGCACGTCGATCTCCTCCTCCTCGTCGGGTTCGGCCTTGTCCACGCTGACTTCGAGGCCGTTGTAGCCGTCCTTGGGTCGGCCCTTGATCCGGAGCACGTCGCCCACGTCGAGCTGGCCCTCGTCGATGGAGACGGCCTGCTCGTCCCAGAAGGAGAGCGCGACCGACCCGGTCTCGTCCGCGACTTCGACGTTGATGACGCGGCCGTCCTCGTCCTCGCCGTCGCGCTCGAAGGTCCGGAGGTCGCCGACGGCCATCACCTTCGCGATGAACTTCACCTCGTCCATCCCGGGTTCGATGTCCGCGATCCCGTTGACCTCCCCGTCTTTGAGTTCGTGGGCGATGAGCATGGCCGCGGTCTCCTCGTCCGCGAGGCCCCCCATCTGCTCGATCTTCTGCTCGACGGCCTCCCGGAACTCCTCCTCGGAGACCTCGTCGGTCTCCAGATCCGCGTAGATATCTGCTATCGCGCCCATCTGTCTGTCCCAGTGCAGGGCTGGACTCCGTTTAAGCGTTGTCGTCGCTCCCTCGACCCGACGCTGTCGGGTGACTTAGGCTGTCGTCCGGTCCTCGCGTCGCCGTCCATACCGGGACCTGCCTCGTTCTCGGACTTAAGACTACGTCGGGCGTCAGGTCGTTACTCCGTCGTGGTGGTCGGCCGGGCTGGGGCCGACGCGCTCGAACTGCCGTAGGCCGCGCTCGCGACGCCCTCCCCGTCGTGCGTGACCGTCACGTCCGACGGGAGTTCGCCGTCGAACTCGAAGGTCCCCTCGTAGTCGATGCCGACGAGTGCCATCGTCCCGGCCTCACAGTCCTCGATCTGAGTGGTCTCGACGCCCACCGTGAGTTTCCCCGCCGACTCGTCGTAGTCGAGCGACCCGAGGGTGGCCCGCTTGCAACCGTCGCTCCCGCTGATCGTCCCGTCGACGACCACCTCACCGGCCTCGGTGCCGAACCGGATGTCGGCCACGTCACGCTCTTCGCTGGTCTCCGGACTCTGCGAGCTAAAGGAGTACGGGACACCGTCCATGCGGCCGCCACTCCCCCAGGCCTGATCGCTCACACCGCTGGTGCCGTCGCCCTCGGGTTCCGGCGTGTCGGTCTCGGGCGTCTCGGCGTCGGGTGATTCGGTCTCGGTCACGCGGTCCGTCCCCTCGGGCTGGCTCCCGGGGCCGCCGTCGCCCGGACTCGTCTTCGTGTCGCCGCTCCCGTCGCGGTCGCCGGGTTCCTGCGTACAGCCGGCCAGGCCCAGTGCGGTTGCGGATGCGGTCGCTGCGAGAAATCTGCGTCGTTGCATACCTGTCCCGTCACCCCCTACAAAAAAGGCGATTGCGGAGACTCAAACGCGTCTTTGTGTCACCGGCTGATGATCGTCCACTCGCCGCTCTCGTCGACCTTGACGACGGCGTCGAACAGTCCGCGGATCGTCGCCAGCGTCTGTTCGTCGTGGGCCTGGGGGTCGAGGTGGTAGTGCCCGACGGTACCGGCGGAACTCACGCGCCCCGTGACGACGTGGAGAAACTGGAACGCGCGCTGTAACTCGACGAACTGCAGGAGGGCCGTCAGCGAGTCGAAACAGAGTCGCTGGCGTCTCGATTCTGCGTCGGTCGTAAGATACTCGCTGAGCGTGACACCCAGCGCGGTCAGATCACCGGCGTGTTCGACGGCCTCCAGCGTCCACTCACTCGTCCCAGTCCCGACCTCGACACCCCAGTCACCGACGCTGATAACCGTCCCGTCTGCCGGCGGCGCGCCGGTCTCTCGCTCGTAGTCGGCGGCCCACCGCCCCGGTGACTGCGTGTACGTCACCCCGAGTACCGACATCGCCGACGGGTCGTCACCGCCCAGCAGGTCGACACAGACACCGCCCGCGCCGTCCGGGAACGACGGCGCTAACACCAGGATGTTCGTGGCGTCGGTCAGCCGTTCCGCGACCGACGCCGCCTCCCGTCCCGCGACCTGTTTGGCCATACCACAATCCCAACTCCCGTTCGCATAAGAATGCGGATTTCGACAAGAAATGCACCTTCTTCCGGCCACTGAGCGAACGCGACCTGCAACCATTCGGAAGGCGACCGAACCGTAACCCCTTTATCTGGCACCCCGCTACCAATGGATGAGTCCTGATAGGGTAGTGGACTATCCTCTTGGCTTGCGGAGCCAGGGACCGGAGTTCAAATCTCCGTCAGGACGTTCAAATTCCTCCGCCTTACGGCGGTTTTCTCTGTCTCCGACGAACGGAGACACACAATGACGAAAGCCAAGAAAACAGGTTCGGGTGAATCGTCCCCGCGCCGTCACGGGATTACAGTCATCACTGAGCCAACGGAAGAAGAGCTTGCAGAACGCCAGATTTCGGACTATCGCGGTCATCGAGAGAAATTCATCAAGTGGGTACTCAACCTCGGGAAAGACCCAGAGCGCGGCGAGGGATATGCCGAAGCGACAGCAGACATCCGTTGTGCGAGGGTCGATAAGTTCTACCGATGGGTGTGGGAACAAGAAGATGGGTACACCACGCGCGTCTCGCACGAGCACGCAGACACGTACATGCGTGAACTGGCCTACAGTGACGCCTCACAGGACACGAAAGCGAATATGATGAAGGCGCTAAAGACCCTGTTCCGATGGCGCGCGTGGGAGTTTGATGAAGACGAGTGGGACCCAGAACTCACTTTCTCGAACGACACCAGTACGACGAACCCGCGCGACTACCTTTCTGTTGAGGAGCGCCAGCAGGTTCGAGAAGCAGTCTTGGAGTACGGGTCGGTTCCTTCGTACAACTCGCTTTCACCAGAGGAACGAGACGAGTGGAAGGAATATCTCGCACAACGATTCGTGAAACCGAAGGCCGAAGTTGGCCCCAACGATTTCGACCGTGCGAACTCGTGGAAGTTCCCTTCGCTCATCTGGACCGCACTCGACACTGGCCTCCGCCCTATCGAGGTAGAACGTGCCACAACCGAGTGGGTCGATGCACAGAACCGAGTTCTCCGCATCCCGAAAGAGGAGAGTTCGAAAAACGTCGACAACTGGACAGTGAGCCTAACAGATAGGACCGCAGAAGCGTTGTCTCGCTGGTTGGACGAGAGGGAACAGTACGAGATGTACGAAGACACGGACACTCTCTGGCTCACTCGACAGGCGAACCCCTACGGAAGTCACGCACTGAATCACGTCCTCAGACGAGTGTGCGAACAGGCGGGGATTGACACCGAGAATCGAGACATAAGCTGGTACTCGATTCGTCACAGTGTCGGGACGTTTATGGCCCGCGAAGAGGGATTGGCGGCGGCTCAGGCCCAGCTCCGCCATCGCTCTTCAAAGACAACGCTCCGCTATGACCACGCCCCGCCAGACGACAGGCGGGATGCTCTAAACCGGATGGGTTAGGGAATACCGGTGGGGGTCTCAACAGTCACGACTCTCCTCACGGTATGTACTTCCACCCCTCATCTACTCTCTTGCCACGGGTTTAGTTGGGAGAGACCCGTGACACCTGTGACAACCCCCACCGGTACTCAGAAGGCGACCACCAGCCGATTAGCCGAACAGTTCTTCGATGTCACCCTCCAGTCCTTCCGTAGCGGAGGCGTCTGGTCTCTCACCCGACCACTGGAAGCCTGTGTAGACACGCTCTCGCTCTCCGTCGAAGCGCCGCTGTTTGACCGAGGCTCCTTTCCCTTTCAGTTCGGAGGTGAACTTGTGCTTCGTGACCACCTCCATACCCTCAGCCTTGGCGAACTTCTTGTAGGCATCATACGCCGTGTCTTTCCGAACGAACTCGCTCGGCGCACGTTCGAGATGCTGACTGACGAACTGCTCGACGGAGTTGCCGTACTGCTCCCACAGCCGACGATTCTCCATCGGGCGAGGTTCGTTCGTGAACTGCCCCTGTCGTTCGAGTCGCTGGTAGCCTTCGACCGCCCAGTTTAGCACACCCGCGAGTTCCTCCTCGCTCGTCAGCTTCTCGGTCAGACGTGGGTTTTGCTCGTCACGGGGGATGGTCTCAGGGAAGACCACCGTGAGCCACCTGTTCCAGAAGCCGCTATCCTCCTTTGTCCGTGCTGGCGGCTGGTTGGCCGAGAAGATGTGCTTCGTTCTCGGCTGGAAGAAGAATGGGTCTTCGTGCTTCCGTTCAGCGCGAACTCGGTCACCTGCCGTGAGTTCCTTTATTTTGCCAGCGTTCTCGATGGCCGACGAGTCGAGGTCGTGACGGATGTTGGCTATCTTCCCTACGAGGTCAGCCTCTCCCCATCGGTTGTTGGCGAGGTACTGCACCGAGTGGCTGGTGGTACTCTCGGTTCCGAACAGAGCTTCGAGCACGTCGAGGAACACGCTTTTCCCTGCGTCGGTTGGACCGAGTAGAAGGAGCGCCTTCTTGTGGTGCATCCGTGGCTGGAGGCAGTATCCGACGAACTCCTGTAGCATCGGAATCTTGTCATCGGGGCAGACCTCTTCGAGGAAGCTCTTGAACTGCGGGCAGTCTGCGTCGGGGTCGTACTCGACGGGAAGGCGAGACCGGAAGTTGTAGTTCGGGTGGAAGTCCGACAGCTCTCCTGTCTCGATGTCGAGGACACCGTTGGCGACACAGACCTGCGACCCGCTCTGACCGAACTCCCCTCGGTCGATGTAACTCCCCGACGAGAGGCGGGCGAGGATTTCCCGCACCTCGTGTTTGGAGTAGTGGCTTTGTAGCATCTCCTCTAACCGCTGTTTCACGACCTTCTCGGCATCGTTCTCGTACACCCCTTTCTCGTCGTCGTAGGAGTACATCTGCTCGCTGTCCTTCACCGTGATGAAGTCGTACTCTTCGCGGAGGAGCCTGACTGCGAAGTCACGAGCGTACTTCTTTTCACCATCCTCGCTGTACCATCCACGCACTTCTCGCCACTTGTCATCGGGTGTAGCGAGCCTGACTGTCCACTCATCGGGGTCATCTAAGAAGTCGCTGAAGGCGTTGGAATACTCACTGTCCAACCCCTGAAGTATCTCCAGAGACTCGTCAGAGTTCAGCGATTGCTTCTCGAATATCTCTTTCACCTCAGCGGCATCTTGTTCACCGACATCCCAGACAGTGATGGTCTTCTCCGCTTCCGAAATCCACCGCTCCTGCGATTCGATGAGTGCCTCTACGATGCTCGTCGGAGAGGAGTAGTCGCTCTCGTCCGATGGTGCGGGTAAGTCGTAGCCCGCTTCTCGACCCGCTTCGAAGATTTTGGCCCACTCCTTGTCGGTGAGGTTTCGGTTTAGGTCTCCGCAGTCGATGACCCCTTGCTCTATCCCGATGAGATGGAGTGCAGACCCGTTCACCCCGTGACGATAGCAGTGCCACACCTCGCCGCCCTCGAAGACCTGAAAGTTCCCTCCAGTGCTGGAATCGTGGAATGGATGGCTGACACGCTTGTTTTCGGGGTACGAGGCACGGCTGAGCACGTCATATACGTCGATGGCGATGTCCACCTCGTACTCCCCAGATTCGCCCTGCGACTCTTGCGACGGCGGCTCAGGCACCTCTAACTCGGCGTGGCCCTCCAACCACTGCTCGAAGTTCGAGGGAGTGGAAACTCTCGTTGGAGTGTCCGAGAAGTGGTCGTCCGTGACGGTGATATACTGCCCCGAATCGTAGACCTCGATGTGGTCTGTATCGACCCACCAGTCTGGCTCAGTCACGTCCTTCAGCCAGACGTGTACCCCTGTACCAGAAGGCGAAACTTCAGCGTAGGCGTCCCACCGGTCGATAGCTTCGAGAACCCAGTCCTCGGTCTCGCCCGAATCAGGGTCTCGCACGTCATCGAAGTCGACAGCGAGGTACGGGTCATCTTCGGTGAGGACGAAGCCGAGACCGACCCCTTTCCGTTGCTGACAGGACTTATACGCCTCATCGAAACTGCCCCACGTCGATGGGTCACTGGTTTTGGCGGGCTCTCCGCTCCCGTCAGGAACTCGCGGCATCTTCCGCTTGCGTCCATCGGTTTCAACCTCCTCCCAACAGAGCCACTGGCCCTCGTTGACTAACTGCGTGGGAATGGAGTGGTCTTGCGGCGCTTCACCGGACGATACTTGCGTACTCATCGCCCGACCCTCCGCGACGGCGTGCGGTTGTTCTGATACTGATTCGGCTCGCTCTGCGTGTAGGTTTGGAAGTTCATCGTTGGATTGCTGTGGATTCTGGTGGTTTCAGTGGAATCCGCGTTTGGTGTGTCGAGACGGGTGACTGTCGACTGATTCGAGTGTCTCTGCGAGCGACGTACCTGCCGCTCTTCGTAAGGGTAATCTTCTGTCATCGTTCTTACGCGCCTTGCTTGTTTTCGGTGAGGCGCGTCTACAACAACGGGAGATTAGACCATAAAGGTACCGCTACTGACTACTTCTTTGATACCATTTTTGGCCCTCTCTCCGTGCCACGGTTAGCAAAAGGTGAAATCTTCTTGATGCCCATAGAACCAACTCAGAGCTCTTCTGTAGCAGTTTCAGGAAATATCAGACTTCGGTAATTTACGAGTAATCTCGTTGCTCTTTCTGCTCCCGTTCAAGCGTTACTACCAGAATTATGACTATTAGTTTTGGTCAATCAGCCTCCGCTTGTGTCTGAAGCTCGTTCATAACTGAGCCGATGATTTTCTCCCTTTCTGGTTCTTTGTCGAACTCATCTCGATTCCGCTCGATGTTCGCTCGGATGACCTCTCGATTTGGTTTTCCCAGCTGCTCCACGTATTTCTCAACGAACTCGCGCTCGTCATCACTGGATTTAGCAGATGATATTGGCTCTATACCTGAGACAGCGCAGAAACGGTATAACAGAAGAGGAATGCGTATTCCGTCTTGTTGTGATTTTTATTGGCGATACTGGCGGAAAAAGTCTTTTATTCTACATAGGTCAGTAGCTATATAATGCAACGTCGCAAGTATCTCGCGACAATCTCGGCAACTGTGAGCGGATTAGCACTGGCTGGCTGTTCGAGCGACAGTGACGATGGAGGTAGTGGAAGTGATGGAGGTAATGGCGGTGGTGACAGCACTCCTACTCCTACTCCTACGTCAACGCCAGACCCTGTATCACAACTGGACGTGTCAGGATTTGCCACTGGTAATGAATCCACGGAGGATTTGGTATCTCAAGTCGAAGTTACAAATCCCACTGCCCAGTCTGTTACGGCTGACTTCTCTGCCAGATGGGGCTTGGAGGAAAATAAGGGAGAGATTTCTTCTGATTCAGAAGAAAAAACAATCGAAGCAGATTCGTCTCAGGAGTTCCAACTTACTATGATAAATGCTGACGATTTCTCTCCTGGTGAGTTCATCGGCTTGTATTACCTCGGATTCCAGATGGAAATATTGGTGAACGGAGAATCTCGCTCAAATACTTGTCCCGATACAGAATTTTCCAATCCTAATGAACAAGGCTGTGAATATCCCTTCGGTATCTATCAAACGCACGTAGAAGTGGAATATAGTGGAGACTGGAGTGGTGCGGCTGGTGGTGGTGGTAACACAAGGACTGTGAGTAGGCAAAGCAGTGTTGTGTCTGAAACAACAGATGTATCTTATGTTAATGTTTCTGACGATGCTTCAATAATATCAGCAAACGCACAGAAGCAAGACGATAGCTCGGAGGAACTTACAATACGTATAGTTCATCGGGATGAAGTTGTAGCTGAACAGAGTACCTCGTCAGCTTACGGTGTGGCACAAGTTAGTGAAAATCTGTAGACACATCGTTCCACCCCTCACCCGACTCGCGCCTGTATCGCTTCGACCAGTACATCCACACGAGCAATCCCACCAAGTTCGTTGATGTTCTCCTCGATGGCGGCGGCAATTACATCCCTATCAGCAGGTAAGCCAGCTTCGACATACTCGGTGATAAACTGCTCTTCAGTATCGCTGAGCGACCTATCCTGTGGCGATTGTTGAACACCACAGCCCTTTTTCTCAGATACCTCTTCATCGTACCCCCGACCTTCCTTCATCTCGTCAGCAATCTTGCGGAAGTCTCCGAACGTCCCCCATCGAGAGATGCCACTGGTATCACTGTCTCCATCAAGACCGAGCCGCAGGTGCGCCAGCCAGTACTCGACCCAGTTGGGACATTCCTCGGCATCAGCGCGTGCCCACTCCTCGGCGGATGCATCACGCTCCCGTAAGGCGTTTCGCGCTCGCAGAAGTGGGAGGTTGGCCGCCACTTCGCCACTGGCGGCAGTAGTGGCCCCGCGCTCTGCATCAAGGTCGCCGCGCTTCACCGAGTCACTCGGCTCAATCTCCGCCGAGGTGTGGTGTTGCACCTGTATCATTCGGTCGAGCGGATTCAATTCCTCGGTCGCCCCGTCAACCTCCGTCAAGAACGTCTCCCGCAACTCCTCGAAGGCTTCGCGGTCGTGCCACCCTTCGACCCAGTAGACGGCGTGCCCGTGTGTGAACGTAGGGGTTGGTGCATTCGCGGGGTTCTCAGGGGCGAGGAGCCGACAGCCTGCCCACTGCTCAGTCTCTATATCTCGGTTGAAAATTTCCCACCGTGGTTGGGAGAGGGTGGACGGGTAGAACTTGCTCGCGTGTTCTGCAATCGTCTCGCTCGGCCCCTTCTCGGCGCAGTAGGTGACGATGACCGTGGTGAATTGCTTGTACTCCTCGATGAAGTGCCGCCCGACATCTTTCGCCTGACCGCTTCTCTTACGGGCCGTATGAAGCGAGTGGGCGTGTTGCACCTTGTATTGATGTGTTCCATCCTCGTACTCGGTGCATCGCTTCTCACGCTGTTGTGCGAGCCACTGGCGGAGTTCCTGTACTTCGGGGATTGTTGAGAAAGTCGCCTGTGGTGTTCTATAAGTTCGCCACAGTTCTCCGAATACGTCGCCCTGCGGCGGAACAGGAATCGTCGCACTGTCGTCAGTAGGCAGACCTTCGTGTTCGAGGAGAGCATACACTTCGCTCTCGGTGTATCCGTTTGCTTCGCCTTGAGTGACAACCTCCGTTATCGGCAGGGAGTCACCAACACGTAGTCCCAGATACTTGCCCGCTTCTACTACGAGCCGATGGAGCCGCTCATCATCGGGAATCTGCGGCGCTGCTGACTGTAGATTCGACTGTTGAGTTGCTGCACTTGCACTCATCGTATCCCCACCGATGCGCTACAATCCGCCGCTCTCGTTGCAGGGGGCGAGATTCTGCGGCCCGAAGCCTTCAACGAGGTACTTACTCATTAGATTCACCATCAGGGAGTTCCTCTAACTTCTCGGCAGCGAGCAGACTGATATACCCGCCATCGGTGACACGACTCGGAGATGCGAAACGGGGGTCACGCCGCTTAGCTTCCTTGAGGAGTTCCTTTTCACGCTGTTCGACCGTGACGTATGACTTTTGAGTTGACATAATTGACAGAACGGCAACGATAACCAAAGGATGCGGAGACAATTGCTCCAGACAACACTATTATTTTCTTATCCGATACTATTATACAATAGCAAACGCAGCTACTTAAAGCTTTCGGTCATTGAGCTAATCCTCCTGCGGTATCTCGAACGAAAACTGATGACAAATCAGTTGCCAGATGTCGAGTTTCGCTGGAAGAGGTGGGTGAGAGTGCCCGAAACCGGTTCGTGAGCGTTCATCGAGGTTTCTCCTATATATGCTCTTACAGGAGATTCTAAAGGCGTTACCAGCCTAAGCCTGCCGTAAATCGCTGAATATCGGTTGGGTGTTGATACAGGAGTCACGACTTTTTCGACACAATCACACCCCCACGTCTACCTATCTGTACCCTGATTCACTATCCAGAAAGCCGTGACACTCGTGATACACCCACCGGTATTCAGCTACGTTGCGAAGGGGCTGCATCAACTCGACCGCATTTTGAACCAGAACTCAACTCAGGAATAACCGGCTCTCTCGGCTTAGGATTTTGACCCCTTACGTGTGGGTTGTTAGCAAGTGCATTTACTCTACCCCAGTAGCTCGTAGGTCCGCTCCTACTGAGGCCCGTAATATTTGGCTTTTCAGCCGCTTTCGCTTAAAAATATAAAATCTTACACTAAATCACAATTACTCATCGACTTCTACAAGCGTCCAGACTTGCGATGCGGCGATTTTTTTGCGCTTGACCTTTCCATCATCAGCCAGTTTCTTGAGCCTCATATCGGCGTTACGACGTGTACAACCAACTTCATCAGCCACCTCCGACGTTGATGCAGGACTGTGTTTCTCGACTGCATCGAGGAAGTCCTCATCTGTATATTCCTGCCTGAATGTGCCTGAGTCTTCGTCTCTTGCCATACCTGCATCATCGGGCCAGTGGCTTATAACCATTTCCCGACAAAGGAAATGGGAAAGACTTTTACCGCTTCTGACTGTAGGAAATGGTGAGAAGGTCACTGTCCCGATGGGGCATTACGCTCGAAGAATGCCCGCGTGCTGGAACACGCGGACGGTGGCCTTCTCGTTGCAGGTGACAAGGCCAATGCAAGCTAAGAACGACAGCGGACAAGAACTTGGCGAAGAGCATATCGAACGACTGCGGGAACTTCCCGGTTTCCGTCTCGATGCAGGGATGCCGTGTCTCTGCTCCATCGAGGCTATCACCACGAGCAAGCGACGGGGCTACTCCGATTCGCTCATCTTCACCCACCGATGTAGCGAGTGCGGAAACGAGTTCACGACCTTCATCGAGGGCTAACGATGTCGGAATTAGCCCCTTCCGAAGTGGTCGAACTACTGGATGCAGATGTGACGGTCGAAAAGCGCGCATCGTGGGAAGCCTTCGAGTTCACTCTGCTCGGAAATGGTGATGTCGAAGTAGTCAACACCTCGCACGAGGAGCCAGAAGAACACACCTACACGGTTCACGTCGAAGGCGGTATCCCGTCAGATTGCACCTGCCCTGCCTTCGAGTATCAGAACGGAGCCTGCAAGCATATGGTCGCTGTGGCGATTCGTGAGCCAGTTCTCGGAGCGGCGAGTGACGAGCCGAAGATGAAGGCAGACGGTGGTGTGACGGTCGAAGCAGGGGAGAGCGACCACTCCGACGAGCGACCGGACGACTGTGACTGTGGCGAGTGGAATCAGGGCCTTGGTCTAAGTTGTTGGCCCTGCTATCGTGATGGCTTCGAAGAGCCGAACCCGAACGTGGGAGAAGAATGAATTAGTTCGATAGTATCAATAGGCTTCTATATCTTGCAGTTCGTAAGACTCAACATCGTCTGCTGAGGCTGCTAAAGCCTCATAACGCCAACTCTGACCTGCTTCTAAGCCACTTGTGTTAGCGAGTGCATCCGCAATTTTTGCACCCGAGCTGTCGAGGACTGAAAACGTAACTTGGACATAATTATAATCATCACCACTTTCATTTCGGGCTGTTCCCCGTATGTACAACGAACCGATTTGGTCAGCTTCAGCCTCTATGTCATCTTCTAACACGATTCCTGTGGATTCATCGTAATAGTATGCATTAGGATATGACTCTTCATCATTACCCCCTCCACCGTTTCCGTCGGTACTCCCTCCACCGTTTCCGTCGGTACTCCCTCCACCGTTTCCGTCATTCTCACTTTCCTCCTGCGGTCCTGCCGCCGCCCCTATAATAGCCAGTCCACCTATCCCATACCCAGACCCGATGAGAAACTTTCTCCGAGTTGTACTTTCCTCGTTGATGCCTGGAAACTTTTCAAGTAGTCCCATTGTAAGTGCCAAGTACTCACTGTGTTTTAATTCTACCCCTAATTTTCCCAATTATGATAATCTGGGTGGTTTCTCCTGACTCGCAGGGACAAGTGTACTCTGGGTGGGGGTGGCTTCCATCATTCTTAATCGACGTGCAACGAACTGTAGTTCGACAGCCAACCTCTTGACCGTCTTATAGCTACAAAGGCTCTGCGTACAGGGGTGGTCGACTCGCATTGGGCGAGGACGAACAAGGTCTGCGAGCGGTGTCAAACCTCTCGACTGGCAGAACGCCTCAATGTCTCGCACAAGCGCGAAGAAATCGAGACTGACCTCATCGGAGCGTACTACCTCGAAGTTGGGGAAGCGCCGCTCGCGCAGTTTGGGCATACTGAGAACGTTCCTCCGTGACCGCAGACACCTGAATACCGGTTAGGATGTCAGTGGTGTCACGACAGTTTTCAAGCCATATCTGCTTCACAATCGGTATCAAGAGAACTTCTTTCAAAGCAATAGTAAGAAGATCGTGACACTCGGAACATCCTCATTAGTGCGAAAAGTCTAAGCTAATGGGATGAAATAGACAGGGTTATGGACGGAACGCCTGACGATAACTTCTCACTTTCATCAGTGTTCAGTCAATCTTATTTTGTTATACCTGAATATCAGCGGGATTATGCTTGGAATGGGTCTAATGTTGAGGACCTACTTGATGACATTGAGTTCGTATACCAGCAGAATAATGATGAGGACGCTGAAGAGAAGGTAAACCACTACTTTGGTACACTCGTTCTTGAGGAACGAGGGTCAGTTGAGCCAACTGATTTCGAGGATTACGACGTATTCGGAATCGTAGACGGTCAACAAAGATTAGCTACTGTTGCCATCGCTATTGCGGCTATAATCGATGAAATGGCGGATATCGCTTCAAACAATCAAATAAGTGATGATATATCATCTACAATAAATGAAAGAAAATCTGACATTGGAGATAAATATGTTGAATATCAGGATATAGAACGAATCCAGTTAGGTGGGCTTGCGGAAGATGCATACGAATCTGTGATTTTAGGAAACCGAAGTGCGGAAAGTTATCTTCAACAGAATGACCTTGTTGACGCAGAGCGAAAGATTGCTAACGCAAAAAGCACAGTTCGTGACAGGTTGAAAGAATGGAAAAATGAAAGGTTCAAGGAGGGGGACTCAACAGATTATGCCGGATATTACAAGTTCTTAAATAGCATAGTTAAAATATTGACACAAAGATTTGAAGTTAACATCAAAATAGTAGAAGATGTCGATGAAGCTGCCAGAATGTTCAAAGTTATTAATGACAGAGGGAGGGACTTGAGGCTTCACGACAAAGTTAGGAGCCATCTTGTTTATTGCGCTTCTCAATCTGACAGTATGAACTCAGAGAGGCACTGTCTAGTTGAGTGAGTTTGAGAAGCGAGGAGGCTGTAGCGAGAAGTGCCTATGCAACTCGCAGACCTCCTCAGCGAGACGTTGGAAGAGGACAGTCAAGACGTTTGGGAGAACGAGCGCAC
>NZ_JALJCL010000013.1 GCF_023698535.1 Halorientalis regularis | reverse complement strand
ATCAGTCTCTTGGAAACCGTCTCTTCGACACATTAGATGAACTTCGTGAGGCTGCACTCATTGCGCTTGATGACATCGAGCCTCCGAATATCTTCACGTACTTATGTCCTTGAGTATTAATGTCGGACCGGCTCATACGGCCATTACCCTTGGTCAATAGTGGTTCTCGACCGAATTCATCAGTCTCGGGCGGGCGATGCTCTTCCAAGTATTCATCCAGAAGTTGAGGGAGTTCGCCCCGTAATTTGATCTCACGATCACTCTCTTCGTCATGTTTTAGTGGAGTTTCTTCAGAGTGTTCGAAGGAGAGTGTTGAGTTCTCATCGTCATCGTCGTAGTCGTCGACATCAAGACTGTATAGGCCAGACAGGCGTGGGCCAGCTTGACAGGCGATTTCCATGATCACGTGCTCGATACTGGCACGGTGGTATTTTTTCAAATACGACGTGGCCGCATTTGCTATCTTCGGGTCCAACTCTTTCTCGTCAACTCCCTCACCGGGGTCCAAGTCCGGCGGTTCTACCAGTTGTTTGAACCGGCTCGGCACCATCCGATGCTTGGATAGATACCCAACAAGGTCCCCAAAGAGGTACATATCGTCACTCAGTGTTGAATCAGCTAACGGCTCTTGGCGGTCCAACGAGTCGAATTTCCGCCAGTTTCTGTAACGTTCAACGTCCTCGCTCGTGATCTCATCAGTCGTTTCGGCAGCCACCTCGGACTTGAAATAGTCTTCAATGTAGTCGATCTTGGTATCGTAGTGATCTGTGCTATCGACCTCCTCGAGTTTGCTATCGCGGAATTCTTCGATAACTTCCTCAATCGGTCTGGATTTGCGAGAGATTTCGGGGAAGCGCTGCTCAAACTTGTCGAGTAAGGTCTCCGAATAATTGTCCAAGGTATCCTCAAGGAAGTTCCACAGTTCATCCTCTGGAACCTCTTCTGAGAGCTCCCCCGAAAGGAGCATATTCACTATATCTTCGGCATCGAACGATTCGGACATCTTTTATCGCATAGTTGTCACTGTCGGTGCTTGCCTGCCTGTGCGGTCCGCTCGCAAGAGTCCCGAATTCTACTGACCAACGGTGCGCCAAGGTCAGTCAATCGCGTTCAGGGCTCCTCTGATCGCATCACTGTGTAGCCATGATTTAGGTATAAACCCTGGCCCCCTATGCTCAATAGCGCCCTTACCAGAAATGTGCTTAGGACAAGCTCTAAATGCTGTTTTCAGGGTTTGTTCCATGTTACTTGAGATGTACTGAGAATTACCCTTTGAACGCAGGTCAATTGGTTCGATGTCGTTGCCAGCCAGTTCACGGAAAACAGCCCAGCTGAAGAATGAGAGATCCTACTCTGAACGTCCGGTTCAGCTTCTTCGGGTATTGACGCCCATAGTAGATGCCAGTGTGATGCCGACCCAGCACACGAACTGGAGGATCGGAGCGAAAACAAGGGGTGCTGAGAATCAGTAGCTTCCAGTTTTGAGCGAATCCTATTGGTCACTGACTGCTATCCTGTACTACCGTGCTCCCTCTCGATAGGTTTGGATGCTCTACAAACAAAATCACCAGCAAGCCCGCTACCGGCAATGTCTTTCCCCTTAGTGTAACGAATAGAGCTTGCCCCCTCTAAGCACAAGGAAACAGTGGAAACCGCAGTACAGCGATGTTATTACGACCAATTTGGCCCCAAATTTAGTAAGTGTGTTGTCAGAACTGGCCGTTCTGCGGGCACTACATCCTGTCTCAGAGTAACGGATTTAAGTGTGTCAGGGAATGGTCGGAATTCGCAACAGGAAAGGCGGATAATGGGGATTCTATCGACGCGAGTTTAAATAGTAATGCGGCTCGCGAACATAGACAGGGGCAAATATCGAGTCAAATCAGAGAGGATTACCGCAGAACGGGTGGTGAAAAGCTACTGTTCACCAAAAATATCTCAGGCCGGAGAATTATTGGGAGAGAAACGCTCTCTACGAGAGCAGCGTGAGATATTAGAACTAACCTCATCTGAGTGCAAGTGGTTATGGATATCCAGAACAAAGCCCCAAATATGACTCCAGAGGGAGAGTCGGAAACATCGGACACGGGAGACGGGTTCAATGCGTGGAGTGCGCTCCAGAAAGCGACCGAAAAAAACGCGGGCGGACATCCTCGCCGATATCGTCGGCCATCCCAAGGGCGCAATCAGTGTCGAAGAACTCGCGTATATGAACCCGCCACTCAGCGAAGATTCGATCCGGCGGCACCTCAAAACGTTAGCCGGTGTGGGCGTCGTCGAAGAGCGTACATTCGACCCCGGGGAGCGCGAGCGGGACTATCCGTACAAATTCTACGAGCTCTCCGAGAAGGCTCGGGAGTTGTTCGACAGAAACGGACTGTTCCCGCCAGACCCGTGGCAGCGGCAGTACCAATCCGTCGAAAAGACACCCAGAATCTGTGATATCGAGCAGATGTCCCGGCCCCGCTCGTAACAACGCAACCTCAGTGTCCGAACAGTATTGTAGTATAGAATCTTGCCAAAGGACTATACTACGGAATCTTGTAGATGAAGACATGACTGATTCACCCGGTCCAGGATCGTTCGCTGACATCAACGAGAAGGTGGGTGAAGAATGGGAAGCAGAGACCACACCGTACGAGCGGGTCAGAGAGGTCATTAGCAGAACTTACAGTCCGGTCTCGCCCGAGACTATTGCGGACGACGCGCGGACCTCGCCCAAAACCGCTCGCAAGCATCTCGAAGCGCTCGCCGACGAAGGATTCGTGACAACATCAACGAGTGAGACCGGTGGAACACTCTATCAGCGGTCGGCAGAGTCACTCGTCGTGGAGCAGGCTGCCGACATCCTGTCCGAGGTCTCGACCGACGATCTTCGAGAACGGGTCGCCGACATGCGCGAGACAGTTCGGGAGTATCAGAACGAATTCGGCGTCGAATCGCCCGAAGAATTGTCCGTCGCAGCCACGAACGACGTACTCTCCGGGACCGGAACCGAGTCCGAGACGATCGACGAGGAAACACTGCGGGAGTGGCAAACGACGCGTCGCAATCTCGCGTTCGCGAACGCCGCCCTCTCGATCGCCAACGCACAGAAGTTCGTCACCGACGATACTCAGCCGTCCAGTGGGAGTGTCTCACCCTCGTAATCAATGGGTGGAACACCATCTCCCGAATCCCACTCACTGCGCGGTGCGATCGACAGACCAGCATTGATTGCGATTCGGGACCTGTTCGACGACGAGGAACCGCTCGCAGCGGCCCAGCTCGACGACTTCCTGAATCCGTCTGTCCTCGAAGTCGAACTTGATGACGGACTGCTGGATGCAGAGAAGGCTCGTATCGACGTCCAATGGACGACCCGAGACGACTACAAGTACCACTACACAGACACTGATGACGTGAATTTCCGCTGGGGACGCCATCCACACAACGACGAGTACGTCCACGTACCGGGCCTGGAACACTACCATCCACCGCCGAACGCATCGTCCGATCCGACCGAAGTCGAATCGTCCTGCATCGAGCAGTCTCCCGAGATACTCGTTACTCGTGCTGTCCTCACCCTCTGGCGGGTAGCCTATCATTCTAGGTCTCTCGAGCCACTGAATGCTGGACAGAATCCGCCCTAAGACGCGCCAAGAAAGGGGAATTGCCCGTCTTGTTGCATGAAGACGGAGGTTGGAACTGTCACGACGGTATGCCGACCCGATATTGTGTCTATGTGTACCATACCTCAGCCACATTTAATACAATTGCCACGTTGAGATGTAATTGAAGTCGTCGACAGCACACAACCCGAGGAGATTCAGTATGATGTCAGCTCGCCACGTTCCACGGCTCGCTCGCTTGTCCATAGCCGTGGGCACCTTCGGCGAGCCCCTACGCAAACAGCGTGGGGACGAACCCGATCCGGAACGCTGGAATCCAGGCTACGCCAGTTGCGATGGCGTGACCCAATCCGGCGCTGTCCGGACACCACTGCCCGCATAACTCGGCCCCTACGCGGACTACCCGCCGGGGCGGGGGAACACGGGCCTGCCGCCTCCTTCCATCCAGCGATAGGACTGTCTCCTTCGAGAGGGTCCCGTGGATGGTGCTCGCGGCATCGTGATTCCAGCTCTCACCGAGAGCGGTGTGAGCGTGCAGCTTCGTTCGCGCTGAGCGGACGCTGAGCTGCTGGACGCCCATTCGCCCACAGCCATAGCTGCGGCACTGCACAGCCCCGGAGTCTCCGTTGGCGAGGGACGCGGGCCTTTGGAGCCCGAGGTCGCCGGTTCGATTCCGGCCGGGGCGACTGCCACACTGCCGACGTGGTGTAGCTCGGCTAGCATACGGTCCTGTCACGACCGTGACCCGGGTTCAAATCCCGGCGTCGGCGTCAGCGAGGTCCGACCGAATGGGAGGACCTCGAGAGCGAGCGGGGAACGCGAGTGACCCGCGAGCCAAATGGGATGCTCATCGAGGCAGGCAGCCCCTGTCCGCGTACCGAACGCGGGCAGGGAGCTGGGCCCGGAAGGGTCTGCAACCTGCATGATCCGATGGACATTCCAGGGATACCCCGAAGTACGCCCGCCTCGCGACGGCGGACAGTTGCGGTACAGTCGTTCGCCGTCGCACAGTTGTACAGCATACCAATCAACACTGCAAGTCGAGCGAGAGAACGACCCTCCCGCGTTGTTCGGGGACCCACGTTCAAATCGTGGTCCCGTACTCTGGGGCCGTAGCTCAGTGGCAGAGCGCCCGCCTTGCAAGCGGGAGGCCGCCGGTTCGAATCCGGCCGGGTCCATCAGCGTCGGTCGGTGCGCTGGAGTAACGCCCAGACACCTTTGATGGTAGCAGTACCGGACAGAAAGACGGGCTGCCAGCGATCGGCGCAGTTCACGAGTTGGACAGCACACCAATCAACACTGCAAGTCGAGCGAGAGAACGACCCTCCCGCGGGAGACCATGGCCACGCTCGTTCTCGATGACCTCGACGACTGGGTCGAGTAGTGGAGATACTTCGATCTCGCACCAGGGATTAACCGGGCTGGCCACTCGGGCAGGTCCGAGGGTGAGACGCCTCGGTGTACGCGGCGAGAGCGATCGAGCCGACACACAACTCTCCACTACGGTTTTCCCCGGTTTCTAGCACCTCCCCGTGGTCCAGCGGCGACGACGCCTCCCTGTAGAGGAGGAGACGCACGTTCGAGTCGTGCCGGGGAGACTTGGCACACGCGAGTGTGCCACAGGTGTGAGCTCGGGAGACGCTGCTCTCCCGACATTCGAGCCCTCGTAGCCAAATCGGCACGACAGTTCCTTTCTACGGAACAGATTGCAGGTTCGAGTTCCGGAAGACGAGTCTTCCGGCCTTCGCGAAGTCTTCGACTTCGCTCAGTCCTGCCCGTCCCGTGGCTGATGACCCAGCTGGCGAGGCCAGCCTGCTCCAGTGGAATGACATCCTCCGCGCCGTAAACGGAGAGGGAGCAAAGCTCCCTCAAGCAGTCGGGCGTAGCCCGACGACGGCGCGGTTTCCTCCGTGGGAGTCTCAGCCGGTCTACGACTCCCCGGAGGCAACATTCCCGTTGTGGTGGACGGTACTCGGGTCTGTGCGCTGTTCTTTGGGACGGTGAGAGCGTGGTAACTCCGACCAGTTGTGGTCGTCCCACTCGAACCGCACGGGCCGTGCCATCGGCCTGACTGTCTTCTCTGAATGACGCTTCAGGAACGTTTCTGACGCTGTGAGGTCGGCGTGCCCTTCGAACCCACACGGACAGGTAAGCGTGTCCTGATGCCGTGTCGTTCGGTCTATGCCGCCACACTGCGGGCACTCTTGGCTCGTCCACGCCTCTGACTGGACCTCGACGGAGATACCGTATTCCTCGGCGGTACACGCCAGTCGTTCGGTGAATTGCTTGAACGCCCAGAAGTTGTGGGTCTTGGCGTTGGTTTCGACCGACCAGTGTGTATCCAGCACGTCGGTCAAACCACCGATATACACGGTATCGACACCTTCGGCGTACAGTCGGTCTAGCAGATCACGACATAGTGCTTCTTGAGCGTGGTCGCGGCGACGGGTGCGTTTCCGGTACAGTCGCTGGATACGCTCACTACTGTACTGGCCTTCCGGGAGCTTGGATTGTAACCGGGCAATCTCTCGTGTCGTCTCACGGAATCGCTGGAACAACTCGCGGCCCTCGTACAGATATTGCTCGCCGGTCGTGGTGGTACAGGCGACGAGATTGTTTGCACCAATGTCCAGAGCGGCCGTCTCTGAGGCCAGTGGAGTGTCCCGTGCATCAGTAATAGTCACGGGTTGCGAAGCTCGGAAGGTGCTGTCAGTCTCGTCGTACCACAATTCCAACCGGCTCTGGTCTTCGTAGTCAGGCCAGTTCGGGTCGCCAACGACTTCCAGCCGAAGACGGCTTTTCGGGCTGTTGTGCCTGTCTCGGAGTTGTTCTCCGACGACTATCTCAAGTCGGGACCGTTCACCCCATTCGACAGTGTACGCATCTTTGCGAATGACGCCTTTGAGAACACGTCCGTCGTCTTCGTTCCCGCGGAATCCCGGCGGTTCGGGGTGTTCTGTGACCGACGTGTTTGACTCGTCGTGATACTGGTCTTTGAGCGTGAAGAACGACTCCCACGCTTCGGTGTTTTTCCCAATTACTTGTTGGGCGGTGGACGCACCGAGAACACCTTTGTACTTACCTTCGAGTCGGCCTGTATCGGCGTCCCACACGTCGCCCTTGAAGCCGTCTTCGTCGTTGTACCGCATGAGGCGCTGGTAATTGACTTCGTTCCAGAGAGCGGCGGAAGCGTCCAACAAGTCCCGTAGCACTTGCTCCTCTTCGTTGGAGAGCAGTCGCACGGCAAACGTGTTGGTACGCTTCATCAGACAATCCTGTGTACGTCCGCTTCGGGTTTGAATGTCAGCCATCCGCAGTGGAAGTGAACCTCGTCCGTCTTGTTGGAGACTCAGGGCCAACAATCTCTCGGCAGAATCTCATTAGAGCTTACGCGCTTCACGCCCGCCCTGTTCGGTCCTCGGTTCCGACCGTATGTCGGAACACTCGTCCCTCACCGGAAGGGCGGGACTCTCCAGCTGTTATAGGTAGCTGGCAACCTTCGACCTTGTGACGGTCGAGCGGCGAGTTCGAGACTCGTACCCGGCCCTCAGCCTGCGTAGCTTAATCGGCAGAGTGCGACCGTGGTATGGACGAGATCCAGGTTCGACTCCTGGTCCCGCAATGGCGGGTAGTCCAGTGGAGTGGACGCGCCGCTGACTCCGGCGAGATCGCAGGTTCGACTCCTGCCCCGCCAATCCGGGTGCGTACCTCAGTTGGTCAGAGAGATCCGCTGATAACGGATTCGTCGGAGGTTCGAGTCCTCCCGTGCCCACTCAGGACGCATGGTCCAACGGCAAGATATGGCCCTCACGAGGCTGTGATCGAGGTTCGATTCCTCGTGCGTCCATTGGCAGCGAGGGTTGGAGGTCCTCGGTGCCACGCGGGCCCCTAGCTCAATCGGCAGAGCAGCGTCCTGGCAGGACGAAGGCTCTGGGTTCGAGTCCCGGGGGTGTCTACTCTTGCGTCACTGGTCTAATCTGGCGAGGACACTGGCCTTCCAAGCCAGTAGTCTCGGTTCGAATCCGGGGTGACGCATGCGGGCCTGGAGCCTATGAGTACAGGCAGGCGGCTTTTAACCGCAAGATAGCGGGTTCGAATCCCGTCGGGCCCCCTCTTTCTCGTGCCTGGGAGTCCCCCGTGGTGGGGGAGCCGGGCTGTTACCCTGGTCGTGGACGGTTCGACTCCGTCCCCAGGCGTTCGGGACCGCGTAGTCCCGCATATCCTGACTCTCACTCTCGTGGGCCCCTAGCTCAATTGGCAGAGCGCCCGCTTCGCAAGCGGGAGGCACCGGGTTCGAGTTCCGTCGGACCAATAAGACGGCGTCACGCTCACTTCTTTCTCGTGACTCCCGGGGGCGTCCATCGGCCGCGATGGCAGAGTGGTCGAACGCACCTGCCCGCAGAGCAGGATCACATCGGTCTGGAAACCGGCGGTTTCCAGAGCAAACCCGGCGGCCGCAACGCAGTGAGCACGTCCGGACGTGGTTCGAATCCGATCCGCGGCTTCTGTGCTTCCGGAGTCCCCGATGGCGAGGGACGCCAGCCTTTCGAGCTGGAAGTCGAGGGTTCAATTCCCTTCGGAAGCACTGCGGAGCGATAGCTCAATTGGGAGAGCACCAGCCTGAAACGCTGGCGGTCCAGGTTCGAGTCCTGGTCGCTCCATTCCCCGCCGTTGGCGGGAAATTGTATGGCCGGGTTGGGGTACCAGGGAACCTTCGGTCCTGTGACGACCGAGCAGTGAGTTCGAGACTCACACCCGGCCCTGCGCCTGTGTAGCTCAATTGGCAGAGCACTTCCGTGGTATGGATGCCGTCCAGGTTCGATCCCTGGCGCAGGCTTCGGGCCTAGCCCCGACCCGAATTCGTGCCGGCATAGCTCAACTGGCAGAGCACCGTCAGAGCGAGCTCTGACGAGCCCTCGTTCGGCCTACCGGGCCTCACGAGGACACCACCCTTGTAAGGTGGCTGTGAGCGTTCGATCCGCTCTGCCGGCCTGGGGCACCGAGCCCCGTCCCAACTGGGTGGCCGTGGAGACGGAGCGTTCCTTCACTCTGGCACCCAGCGGGGTCAACTCCCGCACCCGCTCCATCGGTTTTCCGGCCACCCACCAGTCATTGCGGCGACCGTCGAGTCGGAGCGTTACTTCGCTCAGGATTCCCCGGGTTCAAATCTCGGCGGTAGACCAGCCGGTCTATCGTGAAGTCCGGGCAAAGGGAGCGTCCCGACACCGGACCCCGTTCCGATGGTTTCCCGGTCGCCACCACTCATAGTGGTCGTCGAACCGGCGCGTTCCTTCGCCTCAAGAGCCGGAGATCCGGGTTCGAATCCTGGGGGCGGAACCTCCGCCCTGGTGTAATCTGGTAGCATGCTGATCCACACGCGCCGGTGATCTTCCGACCACTGCCTGCCCTCGTAGCTCAGTCTGGACAGAGCACCGTCAGAGCAAGCTCTGACGAGCCCCCGCTCACTCCGTTCGCGGGGACACCGGCCTTCGAAGCCGGGTGTCGCAGGTTCAAATTCGCAAAGCGAATTTGAGCCCTGGAAGTCTCGCGCGGAGCGCGAGTCTTCCTCTGGTTCGACTCCTGCCGAGGGCGTTCGCTGCCTGCGGTCCCCGCTGGCAGTCAGTCTGGAGCCGTCTGTTACGGCTCCGGTGGTAGTATGAAATTCAACGATACTAAAGAGACACTCGCGGAGGCGACACGGACGACCAACCACGAAGGTGGTGCGGCGTTCGCGCCTGTCGATCCGCGACTCGCCCTGTACAAACGAACGATCAACCAGCTGCTCGAGGACTCGTACTACGAGTCCGACGAGGCACATCTCAAGGCCATCGTCGAGCGATTCGACGCCGCGGCCGATGACGACCCCGAGTTCGTCCTCAAACTCGCCGCCTACGCTCGGCAGGAGCTGTACCTGCGTGACGTGCCGCAGGTACTGCTCGTGCTGGCGGCCAACGACGACCGGTTTAAAGACGACTCCGACGAGTCGTTGATCCGCGAGTGGACGCCGTCGATCGTACAGCGAATGGACGAGACGGCGACCGCGCTGGCGGTCCACGACGACCTCTTCGGCGGCACCGCGCCGTGGCCGCTCCGGCGCGGTATCGAAGACGCCCTCGTCGAGATGGCCGACGCGTACACGCTCGGGAAGTACACCCTCTCGCGGCGTGAGGTGACGCTCCACGACGTGTTCAACCGCGTCCACCCGACGCCGGTCGACGCCGACCAGGAGGCCCTCTTCGAGCGGTTCATGCGCGGCGACCTCGACGACTACCCGGATGTCGAACCGCTCCCAGCCCCGAACACCTGGGAGACGGTGATCTCCGAGCGCGGGAACACCCGTGAAGCCTGGGAAACACTGATCGAAGACGAGGCGTACACCCTGCCGATCTTCGCGTCGATCCGGAACCTCCGGAACATGCTCGAGGCCGGCGTCGACGAGGCAACGATCGTCGACCACCTCGACCTCGAGGCGGTCCGGCACGCCCCGCTGTACCCGTTCCGGTACTACCAGGCCTACAAGGCCCTCCAAGCGGCCCGGATCGACGCGCCGGCCGTCGAGCGCTGGCTGGAACAGGCCATCGACGTGGCCGTCGAGACCGTCCCCGACGGCCTGGGCGAGACGTTCGTCGCCGTCGACCTCTCGGGGTCGATGGACGCGACGCTCTCGCAGAACGGCACCCTCCGGTACAAGGAGATCGGCTCGCTGTTCGGCGCGATCCTCGCCGACCGCGGTGCCCGCGTCGGTGGCTTCGGTGACGACTTCCGGGAGGTCCCGATGCACGCCGACGCGCCGGTCCTCCAGCGACAGGACGCCCTGCTGGGCATCGACGAAGACGTCGGTCATTCGACGAACGGCTGGAAGGCGCTGCGACACCTCCGCGAGGAGGGTATCGCCGTCGACCGCATCGTCGTGTTCACCGACATGCAGATCTGGGACTCCCGAATCGGGTTCAGTGACGACGCCGCGACGGTTCGCGAGGAGTTCGACGCCTACCGAGACAGAGTCGCGCCGGACGCGTCGCTGTACCTGATCGACCTGGCGTCCTACGGCGACCTCGTCACGCCAGAGGGCTACGAGGACGTGTACAACGTCTCCGGCTGGTCGGAGAACGTTTTGGAGTTCATCCAGCACGCTGAACAGCCGATGCAGGTCATCGACGAGATCGATGCTGTCGAACCGCAGTAGTGCGGATTCCAATTTTTCGAAGTGCGCGCGAGTGGTGTAGCCTGGCCGATCACGCGGCCTCGCCAGGGCCGAGACGAGCGTTCGAATCGTTCCTCGCGCATCGGAGTGTGGCTCGCGGTGCTACCGCGCGGCTCGCGGCTCGACGCGTCGCGTCTCGCCGCTCGCACCGACCGAGAATCTCCCTGCGAACTCATCGGTTCGCACGGGTCGATTCTCGCGCCGCTCTCCAACGGAGGTGACACACATGGCAATCACAGACACCGACACTGAACAGAACACGACGACCGTGCCGGCAGTGCTCGCCGTCCGAATCCCCGACAGCGCCGGGGCCGACCTCGCGACCGGCGCCGAACAGCGACTCGGTCGCGTCGAAGGCGTCCACGCAGTCACCGTCGACGGGCTCCGCGGGCTCGAACCGCGGTTCACCGCGACGCTCGTGACCGTCGCCGTCACCATCGAGAGCGGCGCGGCCGTCGAGGATCTTCGCGAGCGGCTCTCCGACGCGGTCTGTGTCGACACCATCGACCGGCTGGAGACCAGCGAGTGATGCTCCCCAGTCGGTTGATGTGAATAGGGACGACGAGAAACGTGGTGAGTACGCCTGACAAAATATCGGGGGAAGAATCGTCCCGCTCAGCCACTGACTGGTGTTATCTCGAATTGACGGCAGACCGTTTTTACGTAACGCTGAGCGGAGTACTTAACCGGTGCCGGATGCACGCGATTCTTTAAATATGTTCTGAGGGTGTTTAAGTACACATCGGTCGTCGGGAGACCGTGCTTCCGATGGCGACCCCCTCTAACCCTTTTACGTGAATCGCCAGTATTCTCGGATATGGTTCGCAGATCTGGCGTCGACGACGTTCTCCCTCCCCATGAGTTCGAGACGCTGTTTCAGAAAGCAGCCACGATCAAAGATCCTGCCAGAGCAGTCGAAATGTCGGGTCTACTGGTGTTCGCCGGTCGCCTCGGCGGGCGCAACGCAGAGGTGTTGCACACGTGCGATGACTACGTGATCCGCAATTACAAAGGCGAGATCGTCGACTACCAGATCCCGACTGGCCTCGAGTGCAGTGACGACTGTCCTGTCTGTCGGATGCTCGCCAAGCAGGCCGCACGGGATGCTGACGCCGACGATGCCCACTGGACCGACTTCATCGACCAGTACTGGTCGCCCAAGTCCCACGCCGGAGGGCGCAAGATCCCCGTTCTTACCGAACGCCAAAGCGAGATGATCGACCTGTATCTGGAGTATTACGGTGGGTATGAAGCCCCGATGACCGAGCAGACGTACCGCAACCGATTGCTCCGGCTCGAAGAGGTCTGTGACGCGGTCGATGTCAACCTCTATCCCCAGTCGTTACGCGCGACAGCCGTCAACAACCTCATTCTTCGCGGAATGAATCCTGTGATGATTACGAATTTTATCGGCTGGAAGTACCTCTCGACCGCGATCTACTACGTGACGAAATCTGATCATCGGCTACGGATGGCCCTCCAGGAAGCCTATAACCGCGACGTCACGATCCCGTACCATCTACCGGACGAGCCGCGGACCTTCAGCGAGATCCGAGCGAACAACGATCTGTGGGAACTCGACCAGCTGACGCCGGAGCGCTACCGCGCGAGTGACGACGACATCGATGGGAACGAAGATCCGTTGGAAACCCACGCACAGAAGTCGATCGAGAATACCACGCTGTCGGATTTCCTGGACTCGGCCGAGAACCAGAGCCAGATCGGGCCGGCTGTTCTCACAGCTGGGACGGAAGCAATCGATCACCTCGAGGAGCGCGGCCGGTCAGTCTGGGATCGCGTCGTCGGCCTGCCGCTCCTGGACCAACTGGGGAAGACGCGTCGACGGCTCCTTCCCAGCGGCATGGTCCTGCTAACGCTCATGTTCGTGACCGCTCTCGTGATCGCCAGCACCACGAACGCCGTCGACCTCGCGGCCGGGAGCGTGGAACTGACCCAGCCCGCGGCCGCGGCGCTTCTCCTCGCCGGCTATCAGCTCTTCCAGAGCTCGGATTCAGTACTCGGGGACCGCCTCGCCCAGCTGGACGGTGAGACCGATGCGTGATGACGTCGACGACGAAACTGAGCTGGAGCAGTCATCGCGACCAGAATGGCATACGTGGCGTGTGTCGTTGCGATCTCTTGGAACTACACTGACGAGCTCCGCGACGTACTCGGCGATGGTCTCGTTGTCTAGGACTCGGAGAAGTTCGAGACCGTTCGAGATATGGTCTTCGACGGTGATCTCGATGAGTAGAGACCTCTAACCCGCAAGCCATCCTCGACGCACTCGCCGCAGCTATCGACGCATTCAACGAAGAAGGATACGGTGTCCCGACGCGCGAAGACGCGATCAATTCCGACGCCGACTGGAAAACCCAGCTGACAAAAGCATGCCGGCTGCTGGCGGCGGTCGATACACTCTCCAGCCAAGGCTTCTATACCGCGACAATCGAATTGTGCTTCGGCGCGACCGAACGCTCCGTCGAAGCCTACGCCCTAGCTGAAGGTGGCGACGATCTCGATGACTTTCACGACCACACCACCTGCTACGACGGCGCAACCGCCCTCGGCCTGCTCTCCGATGCGACAACACGCAAACTCCGGCAGCTGTACAACACCAACCGCACAGACAGTTACTATGGCGGCCGACGCCCGACAGAACGTCAAGCGGAGACAATGCAGCAACTCGCTCGAAGCGTCCACAAGTACGCGACAGACCAGATCCGGGAAGGCGGGGTCTGCGTCTGCAACTCTCTAGAGTGACGGATCTTGGTTCTCATTCAGCCGGCTAAGGTGAGTAACCTGAGGGAGGACGGCAACGCCAAGCTCTATTACGGCAAGTCCAACAAGGTCACATCCTGAGCTCTCTTTTGAGTATCACGCAGGCATTTATTGACTAACGGATGTAATGCCGCGGTAGCATGCAACACGCGTTCCGGGTCGGGCAACAATACCGCGACACCGGGAGTTACCGCAACCCGGACGACCAGTTCCTCCGATGGATTCGCGGCCCGCTCGACACCGGCATCAAGAACACCGGCGGCATCCGCGACCTCGGTGCGGACCGGTCTGACACGCCCGCAGCACTCGTTCTCGTCTCCAACGACAGCGGTATCTCCCAGCACGACGACCCGTGGGAGGACACCCTCGCTGTCAACGCCGGGTACATCAGCTACTGGGGCGACGCGAAAGCCGACAACCCCTACGACGAGTCCACACAGAACCAGAAAATCAAAGCCGCCTTCGACAACGCCGCGGCCGGTCGGCGCGAGAACGTCCCGCCGGTTCTCGTCTTCCGCAAACCCGAATCAGGCGTCGTCGAATTCTGCGGCCTCTGCGTTCCCGACCACCTCGAGGTGCGCGCATACCGTGCTGAGGACGGAACACAGGTCCCGAACTACCAGTTCCACTTCTCAATCCTCAACACCAACACCGTCCCCGTCACCTGGCTGCACGAGCGCGCCCAGCAGAACGATGACAGCGCGGCACCCGACGTCTGGCAGCAGTGGGTCCAGTCAGGAGAGGTCGCACAATGGCCGACCGGTGAACCCCTCGATTCGAGCGGCCGGGTTCGCCGCTATGAGACTGCGGAAATCACCGTGAGCGACGCCTTCCGGGCAGACACACTCGAACGCTACGGCCACGAGTGCACCCTGACTGGCATTCAAGAAGATGCTTTGCTGGATCTCGCGCACGTCCTCCCCCGGAGTCAGCACCCTGACTTAGCTGAACACCCGGAGAATGTGCTCGTGTTGAACTCGCTGCACCACCGTGCGTTCGATGCCGCGCTGTTCACCATCGACAGCGACTACCGCATCCAAACGAGTCCCTCATTCGACCCAGCCCATCCCTTCCTTCGCGAAACCATCCTCAATCGACAAGACGACCAACTCTCGTTCCCACCGACTGTTGAGATTCGGCCATCGTTCCTCGAAGAACTCAACGCGGGTCTCTCATGGCTATAACTCACTCTTCCAACAGCTTGCCGGATGTACAGGGCGGCCTCCGGGTATTCTTCTTCGAGATTAGTGGTCATTGGCAGGCGAAGGTATTGCTGATCTTCGGCCAATTCGAGCCACCACTAAACGGTCAGGGGTTTCCAAATTCGGCAAGTGAGTGGTTCGGGCTGTCAGTGGTCCATTTCCCGATCTGAATGAGCTCGAACGTGTCGAGGGAAGCCGTAACCTCTTCGCCGAGTTGTGCCTGGGCCGCTGGTGGGAGACTATCGATGGGAATCGCGGTGAGTGCGTGCTGAGTGAGAAAGTAGCTGGTAGCGAGACTCGTCGGGGCAACAACAACGACATCCTCGCCGTCAACATCGGCAAGTTCCAGTTGGGCATCCCGATGCTGGAGTACCTCAGCATCAAGATCATCGACAGGGAACAGCTCGGCAGCGTCCCCGTAGTCGATGCTCGCCGTCGCCGACTGAAAATGCTCTTTGGGCATTAATAGTTGAGAATATATGCCCCATGAGCATTAAATTTGTGATGGGTGACTTCCGTACTCCCGACCTCAGCAGGCACCTCCGTCCCTCAGTTTGACTATCCAGCCACCCCACGAGTCGATATGCCCCGCGATTTGTACGACTGTACAGCAGCCGAACTCGCCACGCACTCAGTCGTATCTCTCGACGACAATATGGCTCCGAGCGACGCCGCCACATGGCTTGACGAGAACGGCTACGACGCCGCCCCAGTCTACGCAGACGACGAGCCAATCGGGTTCCTTCACAAAGACGACGTCACAACGGACGACGACGGCGACACTCTCGACGACCACCTCACCCCACTGACCATCAACTACCTAATCAGCGGCGACGCCGCCTTCCCCACCGTCCTCGACGCCCTCATCGAACATCCCGTATACTTTCTCGGCGGGCACAACCACGTCACCGGCATCCTCACCCGCGCCGACCTCAACACCGCCCCAGCGCGCATCTACCTCTTCGACCGCATCACCTACCTCGAAGAACACCTCCGCGAACTCATCCTCGACACAACGCCCGACTGGAAGAACACACCCGTTACTGTCGATGAGCTTGAGGATATCCAAGACCGATACGAAGACGCACAAGCCGCGAACGTCGCCTTAGACGAACTCCACTACGCGCAATTCTCCACGCTCGAAACCATCGTCACCAACATCAAGGCCTGCTGGGAAACCTGCGGCTTCTCCACCAACGGGACCGCTGAGACTCGCCTCCACGACATCACCGGGCTCCGCAACGACGTCGCCCACGCCAACCTCCTCGTCGAAAACACCGACAGCAACGACTTCCTCACCGAAGGCCGCACCACCGAAAACCTCTACAATACCCTCGATACCATCACTGACGTCCTCGACAACCTGCAAGAGGCTGGCTACGATCCGGGAGCAGCACAACCCGCCCAATCCCACCCTGAAACCTGATCGGTTCCTCGAGTCACCAGTCGTGTTGACGGCCATCGGATACGGCAACCAACTCGAAATTCCAGATTGACTCCGCCTCGGCCCTCTCTCGGAGCGATACTACCATATCACAACAATCCTGAGGAGATGCGACAGGTCGAGAAGCGCCACGAGCGAGCTGCCGCCGAAGCCAGAGAGGGTTCTCACTCACGACCGAACAAGGAAATCAATCGTCGTCGGTTGCTTGCTTGTGGTCGCCGAAGGTAGCCTTTGGCCCGGATAGGCTTTGGATAGACCGATTGAGCCAAGTATATGGGACGTACGGCTCGTCATCAACGTCTGCCCACGTTTTGTGTCGCTGAGTGTAATTGTCCCACATCGGACGAAGTCCCGTGTCGAATCGATTGTCGAGTGACCGTTCGGCTTGCTCACTGAGATCGAACTCGAAGTCCTCGGGCAGGTTCCAGAACTCACGGAAGAACGTATCGAAATGGTCACTCATCCGCATGCTGCTCGCGTAGGTCTTCTTGATGTCGTCGATGAGCGCCTCTTCCTCAATAATCCGTGCTCGTTCGTCCTCGTACCATTCCGAGACAGGTTTGGCGTCTTCGGTGCGCTCCTCACGCATCTCGCGGCGCCGTTGCTCGGTTGCTTCGTCGTCAATCTCCCACTCACCTTCCACCGCAGAGTTGTGTTTCGCGTTGTCGTCGACTTTCTCGACGACAACGCCGTAGGCATCCGCAGCGTGGCGCGGGAGCACGTACCCATCGTGGATGTCCGAGAGCACGTCTTCGGGGTCACGTTCGAGCGGGTCCCCGAGTCCTGACCCACCGCGGAGGTAGTTCAGGTACATGTCGTAGTCGGTGAATTCTTTGGGCGTGCTGATGCCCTCCGGCCGCCGATTGATTTCGCCGTCGATTTCGGATTCGAAATCGCCGCTTTCAGGATCAAGATCGTGCTGTGGGTAGTCCTCCTGGTTCTCGAACCGTTCCTTGAGGTCTGTATCTGGGCGTTGAGGATATACCCCGAGGCTGCGGGGTAGCCACCGAAGAGCCCGCCGTCGCTGGTCATGTAGCCGTTCCCCATCTCGTAGAGCAACCACCGGCTGACGTCTTTGACGGTGCGCATCGACTCGAATCCAGCGCCGCCGGCGCGCCGACCGGCACCGCCGGTGTTGGGCTTGACGGCACGACCCAGGAACGGCAGCGGTTCAGTCATTTCCCACACTTCCGCGTCGCCCATGTCGCCTTCGGGGTTCCAGATGGCTGCCGCGTGGGGTTCACCGTCTTCGACGTAGCGGGCGCCGACACCCTCACACGCCGACTCGAAGGAATTGACGGCGTGGAGTTTGTCGAACTGGTCGATGCCGCCGCCCTGGAGCCAGTTCGACGTGTTGGCGTTGCCAGCGTTGATTTCCTCCCAGAACCCGCGGGCGTAATACCCCCGGGAGAGGTGCTGCCACAGCGGTGCCCAGGCGGACACGAGGAAGTGCCACGCGTAGGCGTGGGCTGTTTCTGTATTCTGGGTGTTTGCCCAAGAGCCGACGGGGAGATGGAAATCACAGGCGTAGTAGGCCCCATCGTTGACGAGTTCGTTCGGGATGACAGTCTGTGTGAGCATCACCCAGATCCCACCCTGGATTGCGGCGGGCGTGCAGTTGTAGGGATGCCACCCCCACTTGTTCGCGCCCTCAAAGGACACTTGGAATGTTCCGTCTTCGCGGACGTGCAACTCTGAGGGAGCGTGCATGATGTGGTTCTCGTTGGCATACTCACGAGTGACGTTCTCTTGATCCTCGTAGAGGGCGTCAACGAATGAGGCGCCGCGGTAGGTCCCCGGGAACATTGTCCGTTTGATGCGCGTCCGGAACCCTCGACGCCCGTTTTCAATGGCCTCTCGTGAGAGTTGTTTGAACGTCTCGATGCCAACCTGATCGATGAGGTTTTTCACGGAGTCGCGAATCATCAGACAGCCGGTCACACGCGTTCGTTCGTCGAGTTTCAGGAAATTCGGGGTCCGCGTCTTCGCAGGATACTCTTTCCGCCACGAGTTATACAGTTCGAAGTCTTCACCGATTTTACGCGCGGTATAGTAGGCGCCATCGCCGAAACGAGATGCCTGTGAGACGTTCATGCTCCCGGGCCCGATGGCACCAGTGTCGATAACGTGGTTGACACCGCCGGCCCAGGCGACCAATTCCCCATCGTGGAAAATGGGGATCAGCGTCATCAGATCGCACGGATGCACGTCCCCGACGTGAGGGTCGTTGTTGACGAAGATATCACCTGGTTCGATGCCAGGGTTGTCTTCGTAGTCGTGATTAATCATGAATTTAATCGCCTCGCTCATCGTGTGGACGTGGACGATGATCCCCGTCGAAACGGCGATAGAGTCACCTTCAGGGGTAAAGAGGCCATAGCACAACTCACCCTCCTGCTCGACAATCGGTGTAGCGGAGACTTCTTTCGACGTCTCGCGTGCTGTGACTAGATCGCCACGGAGACGGGAGTACAACTGCTCGTAGCGGATCGGATCGTCATCCTTCATCGAGAGATCCGATAGACCGGCATAGTGATCCGTCGCTTCTGTCTTGTCCTCGAGCATCGCCAACTGTTCGCGGAGGGTTTTCCCGCCCCAACCGATGCCCTCGCCCCGGCGTTGCTTTTCTCGTAGTTTCTCTTTTTCGCGCTGTGCTTCCGCTTGCCGTTGCTCGCGTCTGGATTGGTTATTGACCATACTCAAGTTCCTCCAAGATGATTGCGTCCTCTCCAACCACCAAGTCACCCGAAATCCCATCGTGGAGTAAAATCGATTGCGTGGCGTCGTCGATGCGAGCCTTACCAGTGAGCGTTCGCTCCGAAATACCGATACAGATCCGTGACGCGTCAACCTCGACAGCGAAGGCGGCAAGATCTGACGCGTCATAATTCTCTGGAAGGCAGTCAATGGTATACTCCACGCCGTAGTTGAGCATCGGATTGATCGCTTGGATGAGTGGTCCAAGCCCTCGAGCGCTCGACAATCGCAGGAAATAGACCGTCTCACCAGCCGTCACGATAGAATCAAGGATCTCCTCGACCGCAGATTCTTCCTCGACAGAGTCGATAATGATAATCGTACTCATTCTTGCGGTCCAAAGAGGAGTTTACAGAAGTTGTGCTGGACACGACGGAGCCGTTCGCTCAGCGTGGACCTACTGATATCGAGCTCGGCCGCAATCTCTTCGGCGGTTACCTCTTGTGGGACTTTGAAATACCCCATCTGATAGGCAGTCTCCAGCACTTCCAACTGCTCGTCGGAGAGTTTCCCCGACATGCTTTGTTTGATTTTGTTGCTTCCCAACGGGAACCCGATGCGGTTGGTCTGTGTCGTCCCGAGTAGCTCGAGTGACCCGTATTCTTCCTCGACAGCACTGGCGACCTCTTTCAGGTGATTCCAGTCACGAACAGAGGCAACAACCTCCAGTTGCGAATTCTTGCCCACGATGCGGTGTGGAATCGCTCGATTCTCCGTCAGCAACCCGAAGACGGTCACGTCTGTCGAATCGGCGATCACACCCAGATAGTAGGTATGCGAGCTGACCTCTGCTTGTGACATGTCGATGATCTCGAGCCCGGGGAGTTCCATCGCAAGGCTGTCTTCGGTGACCTCAGAATCGGTTCGGACCGTCAAAAAAAGAAACACAGCACTGTTTGCCACAGGCATTGCGTTGTCAATTTCGATGCTTTCGACCGCTTCCCCAGTCTCGAGGAGTCGTGACGGAATCCCCGCCATGCCAAGCTGAAACTCGATTCTGAGCATGTATCAGTGAGTTGCCCGTCGTCTCTGTGGTCTCTCATGCTGCTCTGCCTGTTCGCCAACAACCTCACATGTGTTCAGACCATGCCGTCCAAGCTCTGGAGTGGCTGGGTACAGACGCCAACGGAGAAACCATGGTAACGATTTGCACGAACGGAGGCGATATATGTTTTCCCCTTACGTCATCAGAGGAATGCTGGTTCACTGTTGCGTTCGACCAGTTCGATTCGAATGCCGTTGGCTGCTCGCCGCTCCAAAAACACGACGCGTGCTTCGCCTGCTCCCTGCCGCGGAGTCTCGTCTGCCAGAGGAACGTCCAGCGATTTCAGGTCTGTCAACCACGCCTCGATATCATCAACCCGCAAGGCAACATGATGTAACAGGGCCCTCTGCTCAGTCTCAGCAAGTTCCGCGGTAAGGTCCGATCCCTCCTCAAGTGGTTCGACCAGTTCGAGTAAACTCTCGCCGACGGGAAGAAACGCGATACGGACCCCGAACCCTGGGACCGTTTCCACAGCACTGACGTCCAATCCGAGGGTTTCGAAGAGGGATGTATGCGACTCGATATCATCAACGAGGATACCGATGTGGTCGATGTGCATCAGCTCACCTCCCGTGTCTCGTCTTCCCAGTACGGTTCCCGAAGCTGCTTCTTGTCGATTTTTCCGTACGGCGTCGTCGGCAGTTCATCAACCACCTCCACGGTTTTCGGGACTTCATAATCGGCCAATCGGTCGGCACAAAACGATCGGATTGCAGTTCGGTCGATCGTGTCGCCTTCGGGAACGACGACAGCTGTGACAGCCTCACCCCACTCGTCGTCAGGGATCCCGATGACAGCGACGTTGGCGACCTGCTCGTGTTGCTGGACGACGTCCTCAACCGTCACGGAGTAGACATTCATGCCACCACTGATGATGACATCGGCATCCCGATCGACGATGTAGAGATATCCGTCTTCGTCTCGCTTCCCGATGTCACCGGTTTTGATCCAGCCGTCGTCCATCGTCTCGGCAGTTACTTCGGGCAACTCGTAGTAGCCCGTCATGGAGTAAGCCCCGCGAGCCAGAATCTCGCCCGGTTGGCCGGGCGGAACCGCCTCGCCATCGTCGTCAACGACTTTGACCTCACACATCGCTGTCGGCAGCCCACACGACGACAGGCGTTGCTCGTCCGCCGGGTCGTGAGCTGTCTTCGGGAGAACCGTGATGAGATCCGGTGTCTCGTATTGACCGTACAGTTGCACGAAGACGTCTCCGAGCTTGTCCAGCCCTTCCCGGAGGCGGTCGGGTTTCATCGGTGCAGCGCCATAGACCAGCGTCTCCAGCGATGCCGTATCGAACGACTGCCCGTCGAGTGTATCGAGGAGACGGTACACCATCGTCGGCACCATGAACGTCCACGCGATGTCGCGTTGCTCGATGAGCCTGAGCGCACGCTCTGCATCGAACCCCTGGGTGACGACGTGGTGACTCCCCTGCGTTAACCCACCGGCCAGGATGAGACCAGCCGAATGGGGCAGTGGCGTCATCAACAGGAGTTTGTCGCGGGGTTGGATGTTGAGTTCGAGAGCGTGTGCGTGGGCGTTCAAAACGAGGTTTTCTTGTGTGTGTTTCACTCCTTTCGGATCGCCTGTGGTACCACCTGTATGGAAGACGCCAGCGAGGGTATCCGCAGTGACTGCGACGTCCGGTGTTGATGGCGTCGCTGCGTCGAGCAGCGCCTCGAATTGATGGTACTCGGCTGTTTCCGCGACCTGGTCAGCAGTCTGAATGCCGATAATCCGATCCAGTGTCGGGACCGCCGGAACGATATCCCGCACCGTGTTGACGAAGTTCGGCCCCGCGATGACTGTCGTTGCATCACTGTTGGCAAGCATATACTCGATGTCATCGGGCCCGAGCATGTCATTCAGCGGCACTTTCGCCAGCCCAGCACGCGCAAGCGCGATATCGGCGACGGCGTATTCGGGCCGGTTCGACATGAGCACCCCCACGCGGTCCTCTCGGTCGTGGCCGAGTTCCACGAGTGCGTTGGCAAGGCGTGCCGACTGCGCATCGAGTGTGTCGTAGGTCACCGTCTGGTCGTCGAACGAGATGGCCGGTGCTGACGCGTGGCGACGCAGTATCGACTCGTACAGATGTTTCAGTGTTGGTTGTGCGGACATAGGTCGTCAGGAAAGAGACAGTGTCTGTCCTGCTATGCTGTCTGCTCGGGCGTCGGGATCGGCTCGTCGATCCACTCGTTGTAGAACGTCTCGATGTCAGGTTCGAACTCGTGGATGAGTGGGTAGCCTGGCATCACGTTCGTCACTTCGAGCAGCGTCTTGCATCCGGGACAGAAGAACTCCCGCAGTTCCATGTAATCGGGATGGGGATGCATATTCTCCGGGTAGATGTCGAGATACTCCTCTTCGGTGTCGCGGACGTTGATCAGCGCGTCAGCCTTCCAGTTCTCGTCGTGTTCACAGAACTCGTGACCGCAATCACACTTGATGATCCACTTATCGTCTGATTTGGCCACGACGTAGAGATGGTCCGCATACGGGATGATAATCGGATCGTCCCAATCGACGCGCTCCTGGAGCACGTCGCGGACCTTCTGGAAGCGATCAGCATCTTTGAAGTCGCTCATCATGTCGTGCAACTGGTTCCACTCGAGATTGTCGTCGACGAGATCTTCGATGTGTTCGCGTGGATAGGATTCTGGCATTGTTTGTCACCTCTTGTCAGTCGTCATCCATTGCTTTTCCGGAGGTCGGTTCGCCAAACGACGCGTCGGGGCTCGAGAGATCCTTGATCGAGCGGTCAGAGTTCCACGTGTAGGGAACCGCAGGTTCGTCGTCGCGGCCGACACCCCACCACGTCTCGTGACCTTTGGTGGGATTCTTCCACTTCCGCTTGAAGCCAGTCTTGAAGCGGTTCTCGAGCGACTTCTCGGCCTTCTCGCTGAGATCGAATTCGAAGCCCTCAGGCAGATCCCAGAACTCGTGATAGAACTCCGCGAACTGTTTGCTCATCCGCATGCTGCTCGCGTAGGTCTTCTTGACGTCGTCGATGAGATCCTCTTCCTCGATGATTCGGTCACGCTCCTCTTCGAGCCACTCCGTGACCGGCTGGGCCTTTTCCGCACGCTCTTCACGACGTTCGGCGCGGAGTTGTTGGGTTGCTTCCTCGTCGACTTCCCACTCGCCTTGAACGGCGGAGTTGTGCTTTGCCTCCTCGTTGACTTTTTCGACGACGACAGCGTATGCGTCCCTGGCGTGCCGGGGGAGCACGTAGCCGTCGTGGATATCCGAAAGCACGTCTTCGGGGTCACGTTCGAGCGGATCGCCCAGTCCCGAACCACCGCGGAGGTAGTTCAGGTACATGTCGTAGTCGTCGAACTGCTTGGGCGTGCTGATGCCCTCCGGCCGACGCGTGATCTCGCCGTCGATTTTGGACTCGAAGTCACCGCTTTCGGGATCGAGATCGTGCTGCGGGTAGTCCTCCTGATTCTCGAACCGTTCCTTGAGGTCCGTATCCTGGGCGTTGAGGATATACCCCGAGGCTGCGGGGTAGCCACCGAAGAGCCCGCCGTCGCTGGTCATGTAGCCGTTCCCCATCTCGTAGAGCAACCACCGGCTGACGTCTTTGACGGTGCGCATCGACTCGAATCCAGCGCCGCCGGCGCGCCGACCGGCACCGCCGGTGTTGGGCTTGACGGCACGACCCAGGAACGGCAGCGGTTCAGTCATTTCCCACACTTCCGCGTCGCCCATGTCGCCTTCGGGGTTCCAGATGGCTGCCGCGTGGGGTTCACCGTCTTCGACGTAGCGGGCGCCGACACCCTCACACGCCGACTCGAAGGAATTGACGGCGTGGAGTTTGTCGAACTGGTCGATGCCGCCGCCCTGGAGCCAGTTCGACGTGTTGGCGTTGCCAGCGTTGATTTCCTCCCAGAACCCGCGGGCGTAGTAGCCACGGGACAAGTGTTGCCACAGCGGTGCCCAGGCGGACACGAGGAAGTGCCACGCGTAGGCATGGGCTGTCTCCGTGTTCTGCGTGTTCGCCCACGATCCTTCCGGCAGGTGGAAGTCACAGCTATAGTAGGCGCCGTCGTTGACGTTCGCGTTGGGAATGACGGTTTGGGTGAGCATCACCCAGATGCCGCCTTGAATCGCGGCCGGCGTACAGTTGTAGGGGTGCCAGCCCCACTTGTTCGCACCCTCGAACGAGACTTGGAAGGAACCGTCCTCGCGGACGTGCAGCTCCGAGGGTGCGTGCATCAGGTGGTTCTCGTTCGCATAGGACCGCGTGAGGTTATCCTGTCCTTCGTAGAGGGCGTCAACGAACGAGGCGCCGCGATAGGTGCCCGGCAGCATCGTCTTCTCGATGCGGTTGCGGAATCCACGGCGGCCGTCTTCGACGGCCTCGCGGGACAGCTGTTTGAACTTGTCGACGCCATACTCGTCGATCATCTCGTTGACTGCATCCCGGATCATCAGACAGCCGGTCATCCGCGTTCGTTCGTCGAGTTTCAGGAAGTCCGGCGTTCGCGTTTTGTCGGGATAGTCGTTCTTCCAGGAGTTGTACAGTTCGAGATCCTCACCGATTTTGCGCGCGGTGTAGTAGGCACCGTCACCGAAGCGGGAAGACTGCGAGACGTTCATACTCCCGGGCCCGATGGCGCCGGTGTCGATGACGTGGTTGACACCGCCGGCCCAGGCGACCAGCTCCCCATCGTGGAAAATGGGGATCAGCGTCATGATGTCACAGGCGTGTACGTCGCCCACGTCCACGTCGTTGTTGACGAAAACGTCGCCCGGTTCGATACCGGGACTCTCTTCGTAGTCGTGATTGATCATGTACTTGATGGCCTCGCTCATCGTGTGAATGTGGACGATAATCCCCGTCGAGACGGCGATGGAATCACCTTCGGGGGTAAAGAGGCCATAGCACAGCTCGCCTTCCTGTTCAACGATCGGTGTGGCGGCGACTTCTTTTGATGTCTCGCGCGCCGTCACCAGGTCACCCCGGAGCTGCGAGAACATCTGCTCGTACTCGATCGGCTCCTCGTTTTTTAATTCGAGTTCGTCGATACCGGCGTAGTGGCCGCTCTCCTCCGTCTTCCGTTCGAGTTCTTCAAACTGCTCACGGAGCGATTGGCCGCCCCAGCCGATACCTTCACCGTTTTCTTCCTTTTCGTGGACCTTCTCCTTCTCGCGTCGCATGCGAGGGAAGTCTTCCTCGGACTGTTGTTGTTGGCTCATAGATGGTCAAAGCGTGTTCGGGTGCATCTGTTCCGAGCCAGATGCGGGCTCGTGTAGTGCACCTACTGCCCGAGGCTCGCACCAACCGAACCGGTGCATCACGACGAGCAGTAGGTGCATCTCTACACGGGGAGTGGGGAATGGTGTTAAGCCGAGTCCGAGAGGTGGTGGACGCGATGTTCATCAAGCCACGTCTCATGGCCCGGCGGCAACACGAACGTCGTCGCGGCACCTTCCAAGACAGCCGGCCCGGTGATTTCGTTGCCTGGCTGGAGTGCGTGGAGGTCGTAGATGTCCGTCTCGACCCACTCGCCGTCCCAGTACGTTTCCCGCGGCTCTTTGTGCGCTCCTGCTGGCGGCTCAGGACCGTGCGTCTCCTCGGTCGGGATTTCCGGTTTGACCACGTCTCGGACGCCGCGAACTGACGCCTGTGTAACCGTGTGTCCGAGCTCCGGTGACCGGGCTTCCTCGGAGTACTGGCGCCGGTAGGCGTTCTCGAAAGTATCCAAGAGCCGCTCGAGTTTCTCGGCCGTATCGACTCGACTGACCGGCGATTCGATGTCGATGGCGTTGAGCTGGCCTTGGTACTGCCCGAGAATGTGGTACTGGAAGTCAATCTCGTCGCGGCCGATGTTGCTGTTCTCGAACTCAGCAGCCACCTTGTCCTCGAGGTGTTTCCAGATGTCAGTCAGTTGCTCGCCGGCCGTCTCGGCCGCCTCCTCCATCGAGAGGTCGGCGTCGATGTCGATGTTCGTCGTCTGGTCGTACCGGTATTCGAAATCAGCTGCCCCACAGCCGAACGCGGAGAACGCGGCCGCCCACTCGGGAATAAGTACCTCGTCGAACCCGAGATCCTTGGTGTAGCCAGCGGTATGTACCGGGCCGCCGCCGCCGTAGGACAGACACTTGAAGTTCGACGGCGCGTAGCCTTCGCCAGTGACGACAGCCTCGAGGTCGTTCCGAAGTTTGTTTTCGAGGATATCGACGACGCCCTGCGCGGCCTCGTAGACGCCCATATCGAGCGGCTCGGCGACCTGCTCTTCGATCTCTTCGAGGGCGACTTCACGGTCGATAGGCATGTCGCCGCCAAGGAAATTCTCGGGGTCGATCCAGCCGAGCGCGACGTGACAGTCAGTCACGGTCACAGTCTCGACATCCGTCTCGACAGCGCTGACACCGACCTGGTCGCCGGCACTTTCCGGCCCCAGCTCGATTTTGTCGAACGTCGGGTTGACGCGCACGTAACTTCCCGTCCCGGCGCCGACACTCTCCATATTGACCATCGGCAACGACAGCAGAAGGCGAGCCATCTCGGGATTGTAATCGATATCCCAGTCGTTCCCGATGATGATCCCCATGTCGAAACTGGTCCCACCGATGTCGGTGCAGACCATGTTCTCGTAGCCCAGTTTCTCGCCGAAGTAGTTCGCCCCAATCATCCCGCCAATCGGTCCTGAGATGAGTGTCCGCGCGAGCTCGTTGGCATGAATGTCGACTGTGCCACCGTGACTCGCCATCACACGGACGCCCACTTCGCCGCCGTGGTCGTCAACGGCATCTTGCACATTCTGGAGCTGATGGCGCGATGGTTCGGCGGCGAAAGCCTCGGCTGCGAGCGTGTTCAACCGCGGGAGCTCCTTGAGCGTCGGATAATACTCACTCGACAACATCACGTCGGTGTCCATATCGCGCTCCGCGATGATCTCCTCCGCAATCTCCTTGGCCCGATGTTCGTGGGTATCGTTCTGGTAGGCGTGGAGGAACATCACCGCGATGTGGTCAACACCCCTATCGAGGAGGTCGTTGACCGACTCCCGGACGTCGTCCTCGTAAATCGGCACCAGCTCGTTCCCCTTCACATCGATCCGTTCTCGCACTCCGCGAATCTGATCGCGCGGAATCAGCGGCTCGGGGTGTTTGTGTGTATTGACGTGGAGCCGGTCCGAGTACGAAAACCCGGTATAGGATTGTCGGCCACGCCCCATCCGAAGTGTGTCTTCCATGCCGCCCGTGATGAGAATCCCGACATCGACCTCGCTCTCGCGCTCGACCAGCCGGTTGAGCATGGCTGTCCCCGAGTACACCGTCGAGACAAGGTCTGGGAAGCCTTCCTCGACATTGAGGTTCCAATCCTCAAGGGCATCCTGAGAGGAGTTGATGAACCCTCGGGACTCGTCTTCCGGTGTCGTCTTGGCTTTGCCGACAGTGAATTTCCCGTCTTTATCCATCAGGAACGTGTCCGTCATCGTCCCGCCGGCGTCAATTGACAGTATCTCTGCGTTGTGGTCTGTTGGGTTGTCTTCTGAGCTCGCCATCACGTCAGTGCAACCAGTGTGGTTAGTTAGTCATTACCACGAAGCCCGTTGAACGGCAATGACACGAGATGACAACCGGAACACAAATGTTTAGCCTTTATAATAAGAACCTCAGTAGCTGCTGGCGCCGCACCACCCAGCCCCGATCTTCACATTCGGCCCCTTCGCTCGCTGCACCTACAACGCGTCCTCCACCTCCTGGAGCGCATCAATTGCTCGTTGCAACCGAGCACGCACCTCCGCAGCAGCGTTCTCACCACCCCCTCCAGCGTTCTCCTCTCCACCAACGTCGTGAGCGCCTGACGCCGCCTCGGACTCCTCCACGACTCCCGTTTCCTCTCCTGACTCCGGGGACTGGTCGGCGACCACATCGAGTTGCTGCTGTTCATCACTGCCATCCTCTGTGGTCTCACTGGTTACAGAGGGCTGCTCGGAGTGCGTGTCGTCAGTGGGCCGGCCGCCGCGGTTGAACGCGTCCAGCGGGAAGGCGTACGCGCAGGCGCGTTTGTGCTTGTTGAACGTCGTGCGGCGCGACACGGCGGTGTTCAGATAAGATTGAAAAGTGAGGCGGATGCGGTTTTTAGTGCTCTATGCCAAAAACCAACCGCCTCAACGGCTGTTTAGACCAGATCGAGTTAGAGTTTGTGGAGCGAGAAGCGACACCGCGACTGCTGATGAAGCTCAGTATTCAGTTACATCTGGCTGGACTCTATCCTTCGAATACTGTTTCGTTTCTTGAGGTATTCGGTGTCCAACGCGCACGATCCACCGTTCACAACTGGGTTCACAAGGCCGATCTACAGCCCCAAGACGGACGCCAGCCGGATCACGTTGCAGTTGACGAGACCGTGATCCAACTCGACGACGAGCAATACTGGCTGTACGCCGCCGTCGATCCAGATACGAACGAATTACTCCATACAAAGCTTGAGCCGGTGAGAACCAATGCATTCGCTCACGCGTTCTTCGCTGAACTCCGCGAGAAACACGATATCGATGACGCTGTGTTTCTCGTCGATGGTGCAGCTCCGCTGAAAGACGCCTGCCAGCGACACGGCCTCGATTTCAGATACGAACGCCACGGAAATCGGAACAGTGTCGAACGTGTCTTTCGTGAGGTAAAACGCCGTACCTCTTCGTTCTCAAACTGTTTCAGCAACGCCGACCGAGACACAGCTGACGACTGGCTCCAATCATTCGCCTTCGCATGGAATCAGCTAATCTGAACACTACCCCTCATCTCGGGAAGAATGAATATCAAACATGAGCTCCACGAGACGGGCGATACCCTGATCATTCACCATAATCTCTCGTGTGAGCCCAGTCCAGGCCGGCAACGCATCAACGAACAACTTTGAGGTGCCAAAGAACGAACGCAGTTCATTGAGGGCAGCGTCTGTGCTATCGTGCTCACGCTCTGCAAATGAGACGAGTCGGTGACCGAGATTGGTGAGGTGAGTTGTCTCCCCAGTCGTCTCAACTAAGTCGAGATGGTGGGCGCCAGCACGAGCGCCCGAGATATCGCTTGTAATTTTCTTACCGTCCTTATTTTGTTCCGTCATTAACGAAGCAACTGCTCTGGCAGGGTTCATTGTAGCAATATCTACAGCCAGCGTGTATCCAAAGTAGTTTTTTGGATGGTTAAGACGGAAATCCGGAATGGTGGGTGTCGGTTCGGGAAATCGGTAGTTGCCGTTATCGTCAACAAACTTTATCTCGCCACCTTCCCGTAGTCGTTGCAGAGTTTGACGGATTTTCGCCTGGATGGTGTTGTTATTCGGGTACTCTGCGGCGAGTCGGTCCTCGGCAAACTCATAGAACTCAGCTAGTGTGAATGTTTTCTGGTCGTGTTCTTCCCGGTAGCGATCAAGTTCCCGCTTAACCGAGTCCTTCCAGGTCATGGCTTGGGTAAGATAGATTGATCCATAGGTGTCATAGTGTGAAGTGTGATCCAGTGGTAGATACTTTTATTATTCTCTGACACTTAATGACGCTAACTGTCCATGGTTGCTATCCGCTCAGTAGCTTGTTGATTGAATCCGACTCCTTCTTGAGTGTTTGTTGTATTATTAAATCCATTACTAAAATTACCTCTATTGGAATGGTTTAACTTTCATATTTGGCTTTATTTATCAGTTTGGCCAATGTCAGCGAATTCCAGTTCTGTGTGGGAATACTCGTATGTCGACAAGCCTTCTTCCTCACAATGATCCGGCAGGTTAGCTGGCGGGACTTCGTCGCCTCGCGGCCCCTCGTAGACGACAGTGAGAGTATCATCTGTCTCGGATCGTTCAACGACAACCGCTGGGTTGGGATCGTCGTGTGAGGTTTTGATGACGTAGTCGCCGACGGTGAATGGGTTGGCTGCGAACTGGAGGTTCTCGTGCTTGTAGGTGTAGAGGCTGATATCTTGGTCGACGCAGTACGAGGATAGGAGTGCTGGGTCGATGTCGCGCCAGTCGCCTGGGCCTTCGTCCATGGAGCTGGGGAAAGCGACTCTAACGGCTTCGCCGTTCAGTTCTTGCCCGTAGAGTTCGACCTGAGTTTCCGGTGGAAGTACTTCGACCACGACGCCGACCGATGCGTCGTTGTCAGCAGCTTTCTCGACGCGGTCGCCGGGCTGGAATGGGTTCTCGGGTGTCTGGTTCATGTGCGCGGTGTTCGGACCGAGATCCTGCAAATCGTTCATGGGTCGGGTTGCAAGGTGCTCCAGTTTCATGGGTGAGTCCCCGGAATACTGCTGTTCGGTCCGGACTTTCGAGAGCAGCGTGTCGACTCGCTCCCACCCGATGAGTATCAAGCTGTCCTCGTTGTCTCGGTGCCAGACCATGACGATAATATCGTCGTCCGAGTCGTTTTCGACGAGGGCGTCTGGTTTGAACGCGAGGATGTCTCGCGATGTTTTGACATCGACTTCGTAGCCGAACACCTCGTAATCGTGTCCGGCAAAACTCTCGGGATTACAGCGACGAATCGCGGTTTCGTTGTTCCACTCCCACATCTCGCTCGGGAGATACTCACGGCAGAACTGCTCGAACGCGATCTCACCCAGGTTCCCGATTCGTTTGGCATCAATGTCATCGGCATCCTGTTTGACCGCCTGGTGGTGGGCTCGCTTTCGGTCCATTTCATCGGGGACAAATTGGTACACGCACTAACCCGTTCCCGCAGCCAGCATGAATGTTTTTCATTCTACCATTCATCGACCAAGCCGTACCCTCTCATAGAAGCTTGTCATTATATTTGAACCATCGGCCTGAAACGGATTGAGACGAGTCGTGGCGCGTTCAGCGTCAACAGAGTTTCGGCGTTGAGTGACCCGCCGATCGTAGAGCAGAGATTCGGTGGTCAGTTCTCTTGTCTGATCCAGTGAGTACCCTGGCGCGACAAAGGAGTACTCAGAGGAGGTCAACAAGTTGATCCGTAAGCTCATGCCGGCACCGATGCCGGTATGCGATCCACGAAGAAAGCGATTCATCGAATTGCGTAGTCGATGAAGTAGGCGCGCTTGTCGAACGAGCACCGAATTCTTATCGGCGTGACGACGGTGTAAATAGTGATGAGACGGAACACGGACGACGACGAGAATCCGTTCGGTGATGTCTTTGACGAGATCAACGAGATGCTATCTGGTGGCGATGAGGCGGAGGCTGTTGATGTTCACGAATACGAGGATGAAATTCGGGTCGTCGCAGACATTCCTGACACCAGCCAAGACGAGATCGGCATTCAGTGCGATGGGCGGGTACTAGCGATCCGAGCAGCACGTGACCCGCGCCCGTTCCGCACGCGCATCGACCTGCCAGCATATGTCGACGATCAGTCCGCGCAGATGAGCTACAACAATGGCGTTCTCGAAGTCACGCTTGACCGTGACTCCGACCCGGCTAATATCGGATTCCATTAAGCTAACCGCAGGTAAGTCACCAAGACAGAGTACCACCGTCGCATAGAAGTTCCGGCTTTGCCGGGGAAAAGATCATCATCTGGCTCTGTCACTATGTCTGCATGCCTTCGGACCGCCTTCGGAGTATTGTGCCGATGTTCGGCGGTGCAACACGGTACGTCGAGACGTTAGACGCTATTCTCGAGTTCGTCGAGTCGCATCAGCCGACGGCGGACGAGCTCGTCGGGTGGCACCGCGGATCGTTCCCGAACGTGTCGAGTCGAGAGTCGATACTGCGGCGAGTGAGCTATTTACAACAGGTCGGATTCCTTCGCGAGACAGACGATCACTGGGAACTCGGTGATGCTGGCCGCGAGTACGTTGAGCAGGGTGATGTCGGGACACTGTTGGGTATCATGTGTGAGCGGAACGTCGGACTGCGGAGTCTCCTGTATGCGTTGTCTGCTGGGCCGATGTCGTTGGCGGAAGTGAGCGAGCAGCAACTGGACACGCATCCCGAGTTGGGGTGGAGTCCCGGGGAGCCGGATATGGCGAAGCAACGGGTGAATTGGCTGCGAAGCATGGGTCTCGTCGAGAAACGGGACGACGAGTTCGCGTTGACGAGTGAGGGGCGAGGATTCGTCGAGAGTGCGGTGGAGGAGTGGGCGGATTCGGAGTGGACGCCGGCTGGGGGTGACTCGGACGTGTCGGTTGGGACCTACGAGACGGTGGTGACTGCGCGAGCGGTCGATCCGGAGTTTCGCGCGACGGTGATCGCACAGCACGACCGGACGTGCCCAGTATCCGGCGTCGATCATCCGGGACTACTAGACGTGGCGCACGTTTTGTCCTGGAGTGAGTATCCCGACCACAGGGCAGACCTGGGGAACGTCGTGCCCTTGAGTAAGACGCATCACGCTGCCTTTGATCGGGGCCTGTTCACGTTCGATCAGGACTATCGACTGCGCGTGAATCCGTCATTCGAAACGCAGAGTGACTTGCTACAGCGGACGATTCTTGAGCGAGCGGGCGAGCAGGTTGCAGTGCTCGAAGCCAGCTTGGAGACCGCGTATCTCGCCGAACACAACGCAGAACTCGCGTGGGTCTGAGTGCAGAGGTATGAAATCCGTCTGATCGGGAACGAGTTTGCCAGTGTTCACGGCATTCGTAGTCTTCGTACTCTTCATCGAATGCTACAGTCGAGTAAACCAGTATCCGCATTTTAGCGCCTCTAAGAGAGAATATTAGAGGATTTAGTCTTGTAGAAATGGATTGGAACACACCCACTCCTAATTTCATGGATTCCGCACCAGAGTTGCGGTGGGGTTAACGACCGACAACAAGAGTACCCACCACACCATATAAATAATATCTAGGATAAGGTATAGTAACAAGATATCTTGACTATTAGCACTTGTTGGAAGCATATTGTTACAGCAGATTGAACAGTTTTTGTCTATACAGTAAGATTCAAACAAGGTCTAAAGACTTCCAGATTGCGCTTCTAATCAGGGGATGTAGAATTTGACCACCCCACCCCCACCCTCAATGAAGTGAATCCATGAAATTAGGTGTGTGGGGGGATTTAAGTTCAAGAAGAGATTGAACGCTATGAAATCCGCGAAAATTACATCTCATTTACATATAGGAGGATGAAATTAGGCGGGGGTAACGAACAGTACGAAGTACAGGAAGGCTTTGAGCGCCACGAAACTGGGGTGCGGTCTTTACCCGAAACCTACCACAGCCTGTGGCTAGGGGAGTCATGGGGCTTCTCTCGGCAGTTCGTCGGAATTCTCATGCGGGGAAACCACACCGTTCACGGCGTGGAATATCTCATTTGGGGATTCTAACATATATTCTACAATCTCTCCGGAGGCACGAGAGGAACTATGGAAATCGTAATTTCCGAAATCGTAGTTTCCGAACTCCAAGTGACGTTTTTTTATCTTTGACTTAATAGGTATATTTTATAGGTCATCGAGGTCCATATCGGGCTCATCAGTGAGTCCGCCGGATGCCTCGCTGTACGTGATGTTGTCCGGTGATTTGAGGCCGCCGAGAAACACCATTTCGCCGTCAACCCGGGTTATCGCGTGGTTGGCTTCGTTCACTCTCACCGTTCCGCCACCTTTCATCTCGTATGCAATGTCTGCGACAGCCTGGTAGTCATCGTCATTGATGTATTTTCGCCCGTCGGTTTTCTCGAACGGGCGACCGTCAGCGTCGACGCTAAACTCGTATCCGCGGCGTGGACCGGGGTACGGATCACCCACGTCGAGTGTCTCTGGATCGGGAATCTCACGTGTCGTCGGTGGTTCTGGAATCTCGTCTTCGGTTGCAGGCCGTAGTTCACCCTCGACAGCGTTTTCGCCGGTTTCCCAGGTTAGGTGGCGAACGTCGGCACGGGCCAATTCGTCTCGCCAGTCGTGCTTCTCGAAGATGTCTGCGTCGACCGTATCGCTCGCGTACAGCACGTATAGTTCGGAGCGTTTACTCGCGTCCTCGCCCGTCCGGAGGACGCGACCGAGCGTCTGGATTCGTTGGCGGACGCTCCCGGATGAGACCCGGACGATGCCGACGTCGGCACTGGGGACGTCCACGCCTTCGATGAGGGCTTTGACGCTGAGCATCACGTTCGCGAAGCCGTCGTCATCGAACCATTCGATGGCGAAGTCGTTCCAGGCGTCGCTCCGATGGCCCGAATGGTACATCACGGGTTTGTACTTGGCCGAGAAAAACAGGTCTTCGAGCTGTCGGTCGACGGTTTCGAGAGCCGGGTACTGTTCGTAGAGGCGTGTTCTGTCGATGTCCGCTTGTGACACGTCGCCCGTTCGGGGGTTTCGGCCGCGGGTTTCCTTGGGGGCGACCATTTGCTCTAACTGGTCGATTCGTTCCTGGAAGACGATCGCCTTCTGCTCGTTGTCGATCGTCTCCTCCAGCAACCGGAGTGTAATCGCCTGTCGAGCGACGGCGTCGGCGACGAGCTCCCGGCGTTCCTGTGTGTACTGGAAGTAATCGCTGATCGCCGGTGTCGGACCGTCGATGCTCTCTTTGATCACCTGTAGCTTCCGGGCAAAACTCCCGTTCAAATCGTACAGTCGGTTCTGGTATCGGTTTTCGATCTTCGTGACCGCGTCGGAGACCTGATCGCTCAGTCGTTCGTACGCCGTTCCCTCGGCGTCGGTCAGGTCGAATCCGATATAGTTGATCCGGAACGGCGGAATCAACCCGCGTTCAAGCCCTTCGTCGTAGGAGAGTTCGTAATAGATCTCACCGAGTTCCTCTAACAGGAGTTCATCACTTGGAGAGAGTTCCTCGTCGCTGGGGTCCGAAAGTGGTGTCGCGGAGAGTCCGAGTGAGGCGGTTCGCGGATAGTCGAAGATGTTCGAGAACGTGTCGCCGGTGTAGCGGTGGCACTCGTCGGCGACGAGCAGGTGGTCAGTGGCGTCGGCGGTGTTCAGGGTCTCATGCAGGTAGTCGTCTTTGACTGCGGAGTTGACGATGCTGACGAGAATTCTGTATCCGTCCTCGAAGCCGTCTTTGTGTCCGCCACCAGCCCAGCCTATCTCGTCAGCTGGGACGTTCAGTTTCTCGACGAGTTCGGTCAGCCACTGCTTCATAAGGACCTTCGTCGGGACCACGACGGTCACGACACCGTCTGGATTGCGGTCGAGCCACTGGCGAACGATTTCCAGGGCCATGACGGTCTTGCCAGCGCCGGTTACGACCTGTGCGATCCCGCGCTCCGACGCTGAGTCGGTATCGAACCATTCGTCGGCCGCTTCCCGTTGCCAGTCGTAGAGTTCGAACTCGTCAGGGTAGGTGTACGATGGGCGTGGTGCGTCTGCCATCGCTTCGAGGTCAGCACGGGACATTCCCGAGCCGGCACTGGATTTGATTCGAACAGCCTCACGTTCGGTCGGGGCTGCCGCCATTCGCTCGAGAACGTCCGTCGAGAGCCCGGCGAGGGAGCGAGAATCCAGCGCGTCGAAATGATCCTGGATCTCGTCGCGAAGTTCACGACGATGGCGTCGTTGCTCCAGATACCGGTCCGAGCGTCGGAGTTGGGGTTTCGAGGTGTCGGTAAGCGACGCGTCAGCGAGATAATCGGTTCGTGCGGTATCGAGTAGGTTCCGATGGCGGCCATGCCCGCCGGATTCCCGGTACATGTAGTATTTCGCCAGATCTCGCTTTACTCGATCCGGTGGCGGGTTCGTGTTCGGGCCCTCGCGTTTGAGCCACTGTTCGAACTGCCAGAGGAAATCGGCGTTACGGAACCGTTCTGCGAATCGGTCGGGCGCTAACGTCACGTACCCGTCGTCGGTTTGGTGGAGGGCACCCATGCTTTCGAGGAGGGAGGGATAGCCGCGGATTCGTTCTTCGTTGAATTCGTAGCCCTGTTCGGCGGCGAGTCGTGATTCTATCTCGGAGCGCGTGACTGGGGCGTCGGCCTGGTGTACTACCGAGTGAATACTGTACAGTCCCTCGACCCCCTCTGGAAAGTCGCCTTCGATGGCCCACTTTCGTTTGACGGCGTACCAGAGGAACGTCCCGAAATCCAGTTCGCCGTCGATCCAATCCTGCGCGAACTGGTAGACGGTTAGTCCATCGTTGGTTTGTCGGAGGACGCCCAGTTGTACGTATGTCGAAACGATGCGCCGCATGTACTGTTCAGAGTAGCGTTCACCGTCTGGTTTCGTGAGGCGGTCGCGACAGCGGTCGACGAACGCATCTTTCGAGAGGGGGTCGGACGAGTCAGTGGCGAGCGTGACGAAGGCACGGCTCCTTGCCTTCATGTCCTCGGCCCCGAACAGCGGCGGCGGGAAGCGTCGCCCCATCGCTACCAGTCAGTCGGGTCGTCGTGTGGAATATCGTTTTCGTCGGCGTCGTCTACTGTGTGGTCTTCCGGGTCCGTCGATGTCGTGGAGCCGAGCGACGACGCCCAAGATTCCAGTTCGGATTGTTCTTTGGCCGAGAGTTGGTCGGTGAGTGAGTCCGGTTCGGCTACCGTGAGCGGTGTTTCGTCGATGGAGCCGAGGTAGACGGGCAGTTTCTCGACGCCGCGTTCTTTGCGGAGTTTGATGATGTTTTTGACGACGCGGGGGAGGTCGTTGAACTGCTGGCGGAGGTTGTCCGATGCCGGGTGTGCATCGACGAGCGTGATGACGTCATTCCAGGGAGTCACTCGTAGCGAACCGCCCTGTGGTTTGTAACGGGCCAGTCGCTCTGTGATGTCGGTGGGAAGAGCCGATGTGACGGGATGTCGCTTGTGCGTGCCTGGATTACTCCACCAGACGCGCTCTGCGCCTGGGCCGAACGAATATTTGGCGCCGTCGTACACGCTAGGCCAGAGGTCGCCGGGGCTCAGGTTATCAGGTTGGATGTCGATACTGTATTCTGGGTCGTCTGCTGGGACGAGTTCGCCCGATAGCGAGAGCGTTCCGATCCAGATGGTTTCGTAGTCGTCGCCTCGTTCTTCTTTGGCGATGACATCGTTTCCTTCGGTGACTCGGATCCGCCCGCCGAGGCGTTTGACCGTGAGCAGTTGTTCGACGAGGTCCTCTGGTGTTGGGTCGAGATAGAGGCGGTCGGTTCCGTCGTAGACTTGCCACCAGACGTCGCCTTCTTGGTTGGTGTGGAGTCGGTAGCCGCGATAGTGATTCTCCCATTCGTCACCGGATGCGTGGCCATCGGACATATCGTATCGAACACCAGTGAAGCGTTCTTGTCTAACCTATCGCTGGGTTTACTATATGCCTGTCGACACATATTGTGTTACATCATACATATTAATGGGTGAAACAGCACTACACTACGGAAATTCTTATGTGTTAGCTAGCAGTACAAGTTTGTCATATGTCAGATGGCGGGGCAAGGCGCAACCAGTCCCCTGGTTCGACGTTTTCGATCGACGATGCGTCGGTCGCCACCGAAGCCCTCAGTGAGGACGGACCTGACGAGACGACAGAGCATCTGCTGAACGTGCAGTCACATCGGTTTTCAATCGCTCAGGGGCAGCAGGAGTTGCTCTCGGTCGAGGAGATCAAAGACCGGATCAAACTCCTGGATCACCAGCTCAACGCTGCGCATCGTGCATTGTTCCAGATGGGATCAGGTGCGTTGTTCGCCGACGAGGTCGGGCTCGGGAAGACCATCGAGATCGGGATGGTGTTGAAGGAGATGGATTTCCGAGACAGTCGGGACACGTTTCTGGTATTGACGCCGGCGCAACTCGCGCCGCAGTGGCAGGACGAACTGCAAGAGAAGTTCGGTCTCGAGTTCGTGTGCAATTACGACGATGACTTCGAGGGATTCGATGCGCACGACAAAATCGTCGCCAGCGTCGACACGGCGAAATCAAAAACACACCGTGACGACGTACTCTCACGGCGCTGGGACGTGGTGGTGCTCGACGAAGCGCACCACGTCCGGAACGCCGACACGCAACGGTACGAGTTGATGGATGCCATCGATTACGGAAACGCGTTTTTCGCGACGGCGACGCCGATCCAGAACGACATCACCGATCTGTACAACGTCGTCGATCTCATTCGCCCTGGATTGCTGGGGACGGAACAGGAGTTCAATCGCCGGTACGTCGCTGATAGGGAGAGCGCTCAGATCAAGAACGCGGACGATCTTCAGCGCAAACTCAAGCAGGTGATGATTCGGAACCGGCGTGAAGAGACGAAGATCGATTTCACGAACCGCGAGGTGCATACGAACGTCTTCGAACCTGCTGACCGTGAACGAGAACTCTACGACGAAGTGACGCGGCACGTCCGCGAACACTACTCCAGTCAGGGAGCGCGTCATCTGGTGTTGCTCACGCTCCAGAAGGAAGTCGTCAGCAGCCCGTATGCTGTCGAGAAGACGGTCAGTCGCTGGCTCGCCGACAAATCAAAGCAACTGTCGCGTGCGGAGCGGCAGTCGATGGAAGAGATCCAGGCTGTTGTCGACAGGATGGGGCAGACGACCAAGCAACAGCGACTCCAGAACGTCATCGAGACGATTCAGGAGCAGTTGAACACGACGCGTGTGGTCGTGTTCACGCAGTTCCGGCCGACACAGGATGCGATCGCCGAGAGTGTGCGGACACTCGACGAACCTGTCCACGTCGTCAACGGTGATCTGTCCAGTAAGCAGAAGGCCCAGAAAGTCGCCGACTTCGAGGCGGAAGGCGGTGTCATGGTGGCGACGGATTCGATCAGCGAAGGGCGGAATATGCAGTTCTGCAACGTCTTGGTCAACTACGACTTGCCGTGGAATCCGATGAAGGTCGAACAGCGGATCGGGCGTGTCGACCGGATCGGGCAGAACCGCGAAGTCCACGTGTTCAACATGGCGCTCGAGGATACCGTCGAGGAACACGTACTGGACAAACTCTACGGGAAGATCGACCTGTTCAACCAGTCCATCGGTGGGCTTCGGGATATCCTGTCGCGGATGGAGCAGTCCGGGAGTGACTTCGAGCAGGAAGTGTTCGAGCGCCTTCGCAGCGCGGATTCGGAGGTCGAACTGGAGAACAACTTCGAGGAGATGGCTGTGGATCTCGAGGAGAACACCGAGGCCGCCGAGAAGATGAACGATTTCAACCAGAGTGTGTTCGACAGCTTCGAGTTCGAAGGGAATGCATGAGTTCTGTCGACCGAGCAGTTCTGAACCGGCTCTCAGTGCGGCGGTTCGCCGCGGAAGTTATCGAAACTCACGGTGGTCGCGTGGAACGGTCCGATACGGCGTGCTGGCACGTCGACTTACCATCCGAACTCGAAGATCTTTCGGACGACCGTGACGTGACGCTCGTGTTCGATCCGAAAGACCAGCAGCCGGGGCGCGGTGATCTGATCGTCCAGCCCGGGTCCAGAGCGTTCAACGCGCTGTTGGAGCTCGCGACCCAGGATGTCACGGTCGGCCATCTTCGCGTTGGGGCTAGTGATTTCCAGGTTCAGTTACCAGACGTGTTAGACGTGTCGGACCTGCAAACGACCGTCCAAGGGTTCGACGCGACTCGCACGGAAGACGTAGTCGTCTTCCACTTCTCGGTGGAGTTCGAGAGTACGAGTTCGTTCCACCGGGAGCGTCTGGAGACGGTTGCGTTCGATCTCGAGACGGGGGTTCGACGCCCGGCGCTGAAAGAGCGACTGCACACCCATCTAGATCCGTTGCTCGAGAGCAGTGAAACGGTCCCTGTGCAGACCTCCGACGAGACGGTCGAAGATCGGTACGAGGAAGCAGTTGACGTCGTCAAGCAGCGTATTCAGGATGAAGTCGACGAGTTGACCTCGGACGCAGCCGACGAGGCGACACAGCGAGCAGAGGAGATCCGGGAGTTGTACGATCAGCGCATCGAGGAGTTAGAGGAGAAACTCCCGGCGCAGAAACAGGAGATTCGGAAATGGCAGGACAAGGTCAACAGTGCACGGAAGAACGAGACGCGGCGGCGGTATCGCAAGAATCTCTCTGAGGCCAAAGAGGAATACGAGGAGCTTCAGGAGCTGATCGAACAGCGTCGCGAGGAACTCCGGGAAAAGCAACGCGAGGAGATCGCCGAGACGACGGAGCGTCACACCGTCGACGTCGATATTTCGTTGCTCGGGATGACGCTCGTCGCTCACGAGAACGGCGAGCTCAGCGTCGGGGTGGACGATGGTGAGCGAACTGGTGTGACGACGCTGGAATATGCGCCTGGACCCGGAGAGACGCATGCGTTCGACTGTGCGACCTGTGGCACGGCGTTCGAGTCGGCGACGATGCCGCAGGTCTGTGAATGTGACAACGTCGTCTGTGGCGGCTGTCTCGATGTGTGTGAATCCTGTGGTGCGTCAGGGTGTCCGGACTGTGAGACGCCGGTGGATACGTGTGCGATCTGTAACCGGAGCGAGTGCGCGGACTGCGCCGAGACGTGTACGGAGTGCGAGCGGTACGTGTGTGGTGCGCATTCCCGGGCCTGTATGACTGACGACGAGACGGTGTGTCTACTCTGCGGGACGACCTGTGAGACTGACGGGCGGTTCCACTGTGACACGCATCTGAGCGACTGTCAGCACGACAGCGCGACGCACTGCCAGGCCCATCTCACGACCTGTGATGACTGCGAACAGTTGTACTGCGGCGAGCACACAGGTGCCTGTACAGCCTGTGACGGCACGTTCTGTGAGAACGATCGCGTGACGTGTGCCGGCTGCGGTGACGACCGGTGCGACGAGCACGCGGTCGCGTGCGACGGGTGTGGTGGCTACCACTGTACCGACGAAGCAGCGACCTGTGCGATCTGTGCTGGTGACTTCGGGACGGGCCATCTAACTGACTGTGCGACCTGCGGGCAGGCAGTCTGTGAGGACGATCGCGCGCCCTGTGAGTCGTGTGAAGAGATCCATTGCAGCGGGCACACGACGGAGTGTGCCCACTGCGGGGACGCTGTCTGTGATGAGCACGGACGAGTGTGTAGCGTCTGTGATGAGACGATCGCGAAGGACCACGTCGTTACCTGCGCGACGTGCGACGCTGGCGTCTGCCCGAGCCACGCCGAGACGTGCGCAGTTTGTGATGACCCTCACTGCGTCGAGCACACGACCGAGTGTGCGGACAGCGGCGACATCGTCTGTGACGAACACGTCGCTACGTGCAGCGTCTGTGAGGAGCCGATTTCCGAGGAATACGTCGTTTCCTGTGGGACGTGTGGCGAGGTCGTCGGTCCGAGTCACGCCGTGGAATGCACGGTCTGTAACGAGTTCCACTGTACAGAGCACGCCAGCGCCTGTACCGACTGTGGCACGTATATTTGTGATCAGCATCTCGAAGTGTGCTCGGACTGTGGGGACGCAGTCTGTCCCGAGCATCAGGTCGCCTGTACCGAACACGGAAACTTGCTCTGTGAAAACGACCGAGACGACTGCGTCCAGTGTGGTGACCCGTTCTGTTACGACGCGCTCGACCGCTGCTCGGAGTGTCGGTCACCGGTCTGTCCCGACCATCGGACGGACTGTGAGGTCTGCCTGGAGTCCAGCGAAGACGCCGCCAGTGCACGCATCTGTACCGCGCATACCGCCACGTGTGCTGACTGCGGTCGGACAGCGTGCCCGACACATCACGTCGAAGTGACTGCGAACGACGAACTGCGGTGCACCGATCACGCAGTGGAGTGTCACTCCTGCCAGGACTACTTCGCACCGGAGAACACCGATGCGTGTGATGTCTGTGGCGAGACCACGTGTCTCAGTGATCTCGTCGACTGCACGACGTGTGACCAGTCCCTCTGTGTCGACGATCAGTACACCTGCGCCGTCGGTGGCGACGTGCACTGCGAGCGGGACAGTGTCGAATGCCACTCTTGTGGTGACACGGTCTGTGAACAGCATGCTGACGCGTGCGGCATCTGCGATGCCGTGACCTGTGAGGCCGACCTGGCCGAATGTACGAACTGCGGTGAACTGCTCTGTCCCGACCACACTGAAACGTGTGCTGATTGTGACGACGTGCTCTGCCAGCGCGACGAGAACACGTGTCACGAGTGCGGCGAGTACTTCTGCGACGACCACGGTGACACGTGCAGTGAATGCGACGAGTTGGTCTGTGCCGACGATGCGACGGTCTGCACTGCGTGTGGTGACACGGTCGGGCAGTCACACGCAGCGGCCTGTGGCGGGTGTGGCGAGTCGTTCTGTAGCTCCCATCACTACATTTGCGCGACGTGTGGAACACCGCGCTGTGGCGAACACAGTGTCATCTGCGCCGACGGCGGCGAACACCATTGTCCGAGTCATATGCGGGCCTGCGACGTGTGTGACGAGAACAGCCCGTACTGTCAGGACCACCGCGAAACCTGCACTGTCGACGGTGAGACGCTCTGTGCCGACCACGCCAACCACGACCCAGTCACCGTGGAGGCGGTGTGTGACGAGCACTTCGTCGACTGCGAGCTGTGCCAGCAACCCTACGCCGAGACCTCGCTGGAAAACGACCGATGCCGGGCTTGCCGCAACATCGACGGGAAACTTGAGACACTCGTCCCCGACACGGTCGCTGATGATCTCGGGCGCTACGCGGCCGGAGCCAACGAACGATACCTCGTCATCTATTCGAAGGCGCTGCTGAGTTCGAACGAGGTCATCGTCGTCGACCGTGAGACGGACGAAGTGGTGAACCGACGGTCGGTTGGCTTCCTGGCTCGTCTCAAGGGGGTGTTCTCATGACGCCGTGGCGGCGGCACCTCGACAGAATGTCCGCTACATCTGTGCAGACGATCATCCGGCGCGTCGCTGACGGCGACAGGACAGTCGAGGATGCGATCGACGACCTCCGGGACGCGGAATTCGGCGACGACGCGCCTGAAGACCGGCTTCGACGCATCGTCGAAGCAGCGGCTAATCGTGAAGGCGGAGCTGACGACAACACAGTTTCGCTCTCACAACCACCATCCACCGATCGACAGCCCCGGGACCGACCCCGACGCTACACGAACATCGAGGACATCGCGTATCTCTCGGACAAGGAGTTCGCACGCCTCCTCGGCGCGGTCTTCGAGTGGTTCGGCGGCGGGACGGTTCGTCCGTCGGAAAACGACGATGTCGTACTCGACCTGTACTGGAACCGTCAGCACACTACTGTCGGATTCCGAACGGTAGTCCACCCGGACGGCGACCAGGTTTCGGAAGACACGCTGCGAGCAGTGGTGAACGGCGACACCGATCTCGATGGCCGGCGCGCACCCTCGACGATCGCAGTCGTGACGAACACTGGATTCACACCGCCCGCAGAGGAAGGCGCACCGAAAGGCGACGTCGAGTTGTTCGACGGCCCGTACGTCGCCACTTGGCTTCGACAAGTACAGTTCCCGCCCGACGTGACCGGGGCCGTATTGGAAGAAGGCGAAAATCACGACGGCAACCTCTCGGACCTAGTCGATCTCCCACCAGCCCCTGCCTACGTGAGTGACACCGATCCGCTCGCGATGTCGCCGACAGCCGCGGCAGAAGACGCCGGCCCCGGAGGAACCGGGCCGGGTACTGTGAAGGATGATGTGGACGGTAAGGAGCAAATCCCCGTCGACGAGGACCTGCCCGAGGACGGCGCAACTGGGACGCTGTACGCCGACCCGCGAGAAGACGGCGATTACGCTGCATTAGACAGGTTCGTCGACGGGATGGAAGAAACTGACACGGAACAATGAAAGCGACACTCGAAGAGGAGTCGACGAAGGTACCGATCGACGGCGCCCAGACCGTGACGATAGACGCCGGGCAACCGTGGCCCTCCGCATACCGGGGCTCGCAGTACAGCATCGTCTCACACGAGGATTTCTCCGATCCAGTGCTCAAATGGGAGAAACAGGATCTCAAGATTTTCACCGAAGTGCCGGACGGACTCCGTCGCTCACTCGTCTTACTCGGGAAGAGTGGCGGGTATGGAAGCATTCGCGTGACCAGCGACAGAGAGATCCTGACCAAAATTCCCGCCGACGACTACAAATATGTCGACCAAGCACCGATTGACACCGGCTGGATACCCGTCTACGTCGGCAAGCTGGCCGGGACGATCGACTTCGACGAAGTCGATACCGATCCCGCAGCTCCGAGTTCCGGCGTGAAAATCTGGACAGGATTCACGTTCAATCACGGCGAACGCTGGAGTGTCAGTCACGACGGCACTCTCGTCTGGAACTGGCGCGACTACCGGTTCGAATCCGCGTTCGACCACGACGAGATCGTCGCGACGTACCGTGAGTACCGTAACAACGCGGGCCGCCTCTACATCACCGAACACGGACACATCTGGATCAACGTCCCTCGAGACGATATTCCAGCCGACAAGACAACCGAGATAGGGAGTGCCGTTCGGTCCTGGAAACGCGGCGCCGAGTCCCGAGGTGAGGCAGCGACACTACGTTTGGTCAATCGCCGACTCGTCGCGACCAGCCGTGACGACGACCCCGCAACAGGACTACTGCCAGTTCATATCGGACACCTCTCCCAGTTCGATACGGGTCAGATTCCGCGAGCAGTCGTGGACGACGAGAGCTACTACCAGGCTGTCTGTGAGTACGAAACCGTGTGGGAGTAATCGGCCGTGGTGCTCGCGATAAGATGTCGGGATTTACTATCAGAATGAGATAGAGTCTGAGGGAAATGTCGATGAGTCTCGTGGAAGGTCAGATAGTATAGATAGTTTCTGGTCGTGTACTCAGTCTAAGGTTTTTGGTGGTTACATTCGCGCTGTAGTGTATGCCAGATGCAGATATTGAGCGGGCAAGAGAACTTGCTGAAGATGCTATGCACGATTCGGTGACTCCAGATCGGTTGGTGAGCAACGATATTGGCTTCCAGCGATACAGGCTGCATGACCAGCCGCTGTATCGGTATCTCCGTGCAGAAGAGCAACCGGAGTTTTTGTTCCATGCTGATCGTAAGGAGCCAGAATTCAACGGTCCAGGAGCTCCTGACCCGGTCGAACGGTCGATCCGATATCGTGTGTTACACCTGATTACTGACGAGCGGTGGGTGATGATTGCAGGAAACACCGAGGGGGATCAAGTCTGTGAACTTGAACTCGGAGAAATTGAAGCAGTGAATTACGAGGCCGGGGGTCGTCTCTCGAATAACACGTTTGTCTTTGAGATTGACAATGCGCACATCAGTGTGCCGATGGCGGGCGATTACAATGAGGATGACTTGGAGACACTGAGTGAGTACTTACGTGATACCGTTGGAGCAGTGCGTGGTGATGTAGCGGTAGATTCTGATGAGGCGAATTACACGATTTCAGGCGATGATTCGATTAGTTACGATAGTCGTGATGTGCGGAACCGGCTTGACCAACTCCCAGATGATGCAATAGAAGATGCAAATGCGGTCGTTACAGAAGCAGATAGTGTTGAGGAGTTAATCCCGCGGCTGGATAATCTCTTAGAAGAGCATATAGAGGAAGAAGAGCAGACGCTTGACGATGTTGTGGCCAGTTCTGAATCGGCTGAGGAGTTGCGGCGAGAGGTGGAGACACCGTCGGAGCGGGCTCGTCGGCGATTGAAGGAGGATGCTGCATCATCGGCTGAGCAGGTGCGAGAAAAAGTGGAAGAAACCGCTGGTCAGGTTCGTGGCACGCTCGGCCAAGCAGATCCTGAAGAAGTGGGCAGATGGGCGATACAGACTGGCCACGCTGCTCGGCCGATGGCTCGTCGGTCACCATACCCGACATCGTTGGTGCTGTTGGCTTCGTTGACTGTTGGTGCTTCTGCTGGTGTTTATGCAACTGGGGCTGATGGCGATCTGTTAGCGGATGTTAATCCTGAAGAACTGGGAGAGGCAATGACAAGGCTCGCTGGAGAGGGTGAAAAATTAGAGAATATAGACGGTGAAGCAGCCGGTGCGCTACTCGGTGCATTCGGTTATCTTGGCGGTCAGTTAGCCCCAGAAGAGTATGCAAAGTGGATCCGGGAGGCTGACCCCGAAGCTATCCTTGCTGGAGCCGATGCTGGCGCCCGGTTCGCTCAAGACGATGCGGGTAGGGGAACAGCCATGCAGGGGGCGCTTGTTGGAGGAGGTCTCGGAATGCTCGGCAGTTACACTGCCGATGAAAGCGATGCCTTCCGGGATACTCTCGATGAAGACGTGTATAAAGAGTACTTGGAAGAGTTGGCAGAGAGAAATCTTACATTACCCGAGTGAGAGGCGGTATGGTATTTCTGGTCAGTATGTAGAAACAATCTGAACCAGTTTGTTTTTGACCAGTGATAATGAGAGGGCGAAGGTAGGATGTCAGGGACATCACTGGGTTGTAAGTAGGGAGGCGTCTCTGAGGAAACCAGTTAGCACCGTGGTTTGCACGAAAACATGTGATTGCCTGAGTAATGAGTCCAAAGACGATGTTGCTTGGAGAAGTTGGCTGATAGATCTGAATCATCTCAGATTTCACGATGGTCCTGGACTTCTAAAGCCGATTACGCGTTCTGTAAGTCCCACTACTATTATGCGGATTCCGTCAGACGGCATGGGTACCGCAGTATCTCGTATGTATATGGCCCACATCATAGCGAAAACCGGATCGCAGTCGCCCTGCCGTTGGAGGATATTTGATGAGTGAGCAGCACACCTACGACGGAACGATAATCGAAGTCCCGTTCGGCTCAGATCAGGTTCAGCGAACAGTTCTGGAGCAGTATCGACAGTGTATCGCGGACCGCGACCCACAGGATGTGCTGGTAGTAGCTGGGTCGCCGACGAGTATGACGACGTTCGAGGCGCTACTCGAACCCGAACTCCCTGGTGCCGCAGTACCGCGGGTAACGTCGCTGATCGTGCACGCGACGGACGTGATCAATCGCACGGACGACCGCGCGATTCTGTCCGATGCGATGCGGCGTGAACTCGTGCATCGCTTCCTGGAAGACAGAGACTGGAAGACCGACTACCTCCGACGGGCCGCCGAGCAAGAGTCGTTCGAGGCTGATTTCGCACAGCTCATGGAGACGGCTGTGTGGCAGGGGATCGAGTTCGATACCACACCCGAACTGCAAGCGGTGACCAATGCGGTCGACGAGTTCCACGCGTGGCTCGGCGAACACGATCACCTGGAGCGCGGGGAGCTGATTAGCGAAGCCTTGGCCGCTCTTTCGGACGACGACACGGACGAGAGTGTTCACAACGGGGAGGCGGTTCTGGTCGTGGAGTTCGAGGAGTTCCTCGAACAGGACCGACGGTATCTGGAAGCGTTGGCCGCGGATCGACAGCTGGTGTGTATCGGTGAACGAGACGCCAGCATCCGGCGGGCCTGGGCGGAACCGGGTCCGATCACGGAGCGCGTCTCGTTCACCGAGGAACGGACTGTCGAGGAATCACCACCGGAGACGCGACCGGGCGCGACGGCCCGCTATCTGGCCTGTGAGGAGACCGATTCTGACCCAGGGACCGGCGGCGTCGAGGTGATCGCGGCGGACACTGCGAACGAGGAGATCGAACGTGTCGCGGACGAGATTGAACGATTGCGCGACGAGCACGGCTGGGAGTACGAGCAGTTCGCTGTCGCGCTCAAGCGCAGCGGGCAGCCCGTGATCGACACGCTTCGGGAACTCCGGCAGGCTTGCATCCCGACCGAATCGGCGACGGTGGTGGGGTTCGGGGACGACCCGGCGATCCGCGAACTCCTCCAGGTCGTCCGTGCGCTCGCTGAGACGGACGACGATGGGCCGGCGATCACTGCCACGGAGCAGCCGCTTGACGCGGATCGCCGCGAGGAACTGGTTGCGATGGACGACCTGGGTGATGCGCTCCGTCGCTGGGCGACGGCGTCGAATCTGAAACAGCGCATCGCCGAGGGCACCGACCCGCTGGAGGCACGAACGCGGTTCGGGAACGTGAGTCGCGCGTTCACCATGGCGGATTTCGTCGAGGAGACGGCGTTCCTCGAGGCCTCGTGGGCGTCGTTCGCGAGGATGCTGGAGCGCGCCCACGAGTATGCGCCTCAGCACAACCAGACCAGCGCGATCGAACGGGACGGCGGGGTGCGCGTGGATCACCTGCGGTCGCTCAAGAACGGGTCGTTCGAGGCCGTGTTCGTCACGAACGTCGTGGACGCGGAGTATCCCGGGGAGCCGGCCGTGAGTCGGCTGTTCCCGCGGGAGCGCGTCACGAGTATGCCGGATTATCCGGGCGTGACGCAGGTGACCGGCGAGGATGTGGCGTCGTCGTTCACGACGGAGTCGACGGCGTCGACCGACCCGTTTCGCCGGTATCACGCCGAGTACGCGCGCCGGCAACTGGCTGTCGGTGCGTCAGTTGCCAACTCCCAGCTCTATCTCTGCTTGCACGAACACGCGGACACGGCGCTGGACGAGCGCGTGCAGCCCTCGCGATTCCTCGCGGACGCGTATCGGGAGCTACCGTGGCTTGGCGAAACGGAGGATTCGACGATTCGGACCGAGCGCGCCGCGGAGGAGTATCTCCTGTCGCGTGTCGACCGGGCGCTGGCGGACGTGCGGCGCACGAACAGTCAGGATATCACGGTCGCGCTGGACGACGTGGAAGCTGATCTCGCCGATATCGACGCGTTGCTCGGCGAGAGCGGTGTGCGCGGCGACCAACTGCGTGAGGCGTTACGTGCCCGTATCGACTTCGCGACAGGGAGGGTGCGCCGTGAGTGACGTCGTCTACCTGTCGCCGTCGCGGCTGGCGACCTATGCGGATTGCCAGCGGAAGTACGACCACTCCTACGAACAGGACGTGTCGGCCCCGGAGCAGACGCTCCTGTACGCCAATCAGGGCAAAGCGTATCACGAGACGATAGAGGCCGTCTGCAACGCCACCGATCCGGGCGAGGATGCAGAGACCATCCACGACCGCGCGATGGAGGCGTTCGCCGAGAAGTGGGAGGAGCACCTGGACTCCGACGAGTACTCGTCGCGCGCTCACGAGGCGTATCAGCGCGCGGAGAATCGTGCGGCCATCGACGCGTTCTTCGCTCCGGACGGCGGTGACGGCATCCGGCACGCGCGCCAGTCGGTCGCGACGGAGATCTGGGTCGAATGCGTCCACGAAGGGCTCGGGCTGCATGGCTACGCGGATAACGTCCTTCGGACCGAGGACGGCCTGCACGTGATCGACTACAAGCGAAACGTCCACGGAATCATCACGTCCTATACGGCGCAGTATCTCGCCGAGCATCTGAACGGCGAGACCCACGAGCCGGGCCGCGTCAAGAACGCGTTCCAGACGGCCGCGTACGTGGAGGGCATCAAGCAATCGGACCTCTACGAAGCCGGGATGGATGTCCGGTTCAGTTTCTACGGGGTGCTCCACGACACGACGTTCGAGAGCACGCCGACGGGCTACGAGGTCACGGCCAGTGGCCGCGAACGCGAGACGACCGCGATCTACGACGACCACTACGAGGTGATCTGGGACCTCGTCGAAGATGCACACGAAGGTATCAGAGAGCAGGCGTACGATCCGGAGCCGTTCACGTTGATCAGCGAGGAGGCCTGCGGGGACTGTGACTACCGGGAGATGTGCCCGGAGCATCTCGCCGCGGAGGTGCAGCGATGACCGAGGACCGACCGGCGTGGCTGCCGACCGTCGAAGAAGACGTCGATCCGGAGGACCAACAGCGCACGATCATCCGGTCCGACGAGTATCCGATGCGCGTACTCGCCGGCGCGGGGACCGGGAAGACGTTCACGATGGTCCGGAAAATCGAGCACCTCATCGACGAGGGAGTGTCGCCCGACCGAATCCTCGCGTTGACGTTCACGAACAACGCCGTCGATTCGATGCGGGAGAAACTCAACGCGAAAATCGGGACGGCTGGCTACGACATCGACGCCTACACGTACCACTCCATCTGCAACGAGATTCTGACCGACTACGCCTACGAGGCCGGGCTGGACCCGGACTTCGAGATCGTCAGCGACGCCGAGAAGTACGCTATCGTGCTGGACGTCCTCGACGACATCGAGTATCGGTGGGTCAAACCTAACGTGTACGGCCCGGACTCCTACGGGAGTGGTGTGGCGTCGAAGCTCCTGTCATTCGTCGGGACGATGAAACGCAGCGGCGTCGCCCCCGAGGACATCGACGCGTTCCTCGGGCCAGCTGAGCGCCTCCACGAGTTGGCCGACCTCGCCGACGAGATCGAAGCGATCGCCAGCGACCACCTCGGCGGGCGTTCCGTGTCGTCCGTGCTCGGCGGCCTCCCCGACGCTCGCGCCGCCATCGTGGCGAAACGGGACGCACTCGGCGACGAGGGCGTCGAAGCCGCAATCACCGATTTCCTCGACCGATTAATTCGCCTGTGCGACGCGCTGGAGGCGGCCTTCGAGGCCCACGAGGCCGGCGAGCGGTCGCTGCCCGATGACGCGCACAAACTCCCGAAGTACTTGCTCGGCGGGTACAGCAGCGGCGCGCCCTCGGGGATTCCGGACCTGAAGTTGGAGCTCACGGACCAGCTCGGCGACTTCGTCGACGACTGTCTCGTCGCGCGAGACCTTGTCGCCGGCTACGCCGCGTACGAACGGGAACTCGCCGAGCGCGATCTCATCGACTTCGACGGGCTGGTCGTCGAGACGAAGCGATTGCTCGACACCGAGGCCGGGAGTGAGGTCGCTGCTCGGTGGGACTACGTGTTCTGTGACGAGTTCCAGGACACCGACCGACTCCAGTTCGATCTGGTCACGTCGCTGGTCTCGGACGACCAGTTGTTCGTCGTGGGGGACGACGACCAGGCCATCTACGAGTGGCGGGGCGCACACGTCGCCAACATCACGGGCGAACTCGATACCGAGTTCGGCGACGCGCTCGTCGACGAACCCCTCGAAGAGAACTTCCGGTCCCGCCAGCCGATCCTGGACCTCGCGAACGACCTCCTCGAAGAACTCGAAGGCCGGGGCGATGGGAAAACCCTGACACGCGTCGACGAGCCCGCATACAACGGTGACACGGTCGCGGTCGTCGACGAGGCCGACGACGAAACCAAGCGCGCCCAGCAACTCGTCACCGTCACCCAGAACCTCCTGAGCGGTAACGCCGCGGAACTGGACCAATCGTACGACCCGGGCGATATCGCGTTGCTCGTCCGGAAAAACGACCACGCGACCCCGATCCTCGAAGCGTTCGACCAGGCCGGCATCCCCTATCAGGTCGCCGGCGACTTGGCCACGGAATCGGTCGGCGTCGGAACCGTCGTCGCGTACCTGAAAGCACTTGCACGCCCCGAAGAAGACGAGGTGAGCTGGAACCGCGTCCTGACGATGCGGTACCGTCTCAACGACGCGGACCTGCGCCGCCTCAACGACACCGGGGAGGACGGCACGCTCGTCGACGAACTCCGCGACGCGGCCCTCGACGAGTTCGAGGAACCGGAGCGCGTGCGCGAAGCCCGCGACCACGTCACGACACTCCTGGACGTGCGGGATACCGCGTCGCTGTCGCACCTGTACGCGGAACTCAAGGACGTGACGAACGTCGAGTGGTATCTGAGCGAGCAGGAACGCCGGGATCTCGCACACCTCGACGAGATCGTCGACCAGTACGGCACTGATGCTGTGCAACCCCCGCTGACAGGGGAGTTCGTCGACTCGCTCCAGCACTACGACTCGCTGTTCGACGAGAGCGGCTCCACGCCCACCGACCAGCCCGAACTGGCCGACGACGCGGTCAACGTCATGACTGTCCACAAGAGCAAGGGCCTGGATTTCCCGGTAGTGATGATGCCGCGGCTGACCGCCGACGAGTGGGAACCGGGATCGCGAACCTACGACGCGCTGGAAACGGCGCTGTCGGACGGTCCCGCGGCCGCGTTCGCCGAAGACTTCGTCGCGCGCGACGCCCGGGAAACCCGTCGCGTCCTGCACGTCGGGATCACGCGCGCCGAAGACGTGCTGGTCCTGCAAGGTGGCCACGACGAAGACGAGGAAACGGACCACGACGATCCACATCCGATCGCCGAGTCGCTGACGGAGATTCTCCCAGGACGCGTCCCGTGGCGACCGGACCGCTCCCATCTCCCGATCTGGCGGGACATCCAGGACTGTCTGCCACCCGGAGCGACAGACTGGACGGACACGCTGGCCAGCGAACCGGTCGGTCGCGTCGGCGGCGCGGTCGAACACCGCGACGACGAACTGACGGCCACAGCGGGCCGCGACCGGCTGCTCGAGCTCGCCACCGCGTCGCTCGACGGGCGTCTGGACGGGAACGGTGAGCAGTCCACGCTCCGAGTCGACACGCTCACCGGGCCGGTGACCCCGACGCCGGCTCTGTCCCACAGCTACACCTCGCTAGAAGCCTTCTCGGAGTGTCCACGCCAGCACTACCTCGACTACGTCGTCAACGCCTTCGCCGACTACAGCGACGGCGACGGCAGCGAGTACGATGGCGTCTCCCAGCGCGAGGTCGGGTTGCTGTTCCACGACACAGCTGAACAGGCAGCCGACGAGGGCGCGGCGAGTAAATCGGAGTGGTACGAAATCTGTGACCGACTCGCCGGACAGCGCCGCGCTCGCGACGCACTCCCGGACGCCAGGCAGTGCATCGACCGGTACTTCGAACTGGACCTGAGCGAGTACGACGTGATCGACGCCGAGCGCGAATTCGAACTGGATGTCGACGGGCACACGCTCACCGGCTTCATCGACGCCGTCTACCGCACGCCCGACGACGAGTTGCTGGTCATCGACTACAAAGCGACGGAGCGCCACCGCGATCTCGACGAGGACAAGCAACTCCCGATCTACCTGCTCGCGTGTCGCGACCTCTACGACGAACCAGTCACTCGCGCGGGCTACGCGTACGTCGGGCCGATCGGGCCGAACGTCGAGACTCGCGTCTTCCCCGAAGACGAGTTGAACAGCGTTCGATCGACGGTTGCCTCGACGATGGACCGAATCGTCGACACCTCCTTCCAGGAGTTCGAATCTGGTGAGCACTGCCAGTGGTGTTCGCACAACGAACTGCCGTGCGCGCCACAATCAGTCGAGGAGAACTGAGTCAGGCCCTCGAAGACCAGTCATGGCGGACGGGTCGGCGAGACATCTATTGGTAAGACTCTCGTATTACTCTTGTATGTCCGGAGCAACCACGCAAGATGACGGTGAAGACGAGATCGTCACGGTGAATTTCAAAGTCACCGAGTCCTTTCTCGCTGATATCGACGATACGTGGCAGGGGCGTGGGTTCAACAGCCGGAGTGAGTTCATTCGGTACACGCTCCGGGATGCGGTCGAATTCCCGACCTTCGACCGCGACGAACTCATCGCCCTTCTCGAAGCCGAAGACGACATCCGGACAGGACAGACGATGACCGCAGACGACGCACGTGAGGAATTCGGTACGAGCGATGAGTGACGACGGGTGGAACTGGGAACTCTCCTCGACGGCACGGGACGACCTCGACGCACTGTCCCCGGACGAGCAGGACCGAATACTGGACAAACTCGACGAGATCGTCGACTCCCCGTGGCGTGATCCACCCGATTACGGTGAACCGCTCCAGAACGGCCCGTGCAAGAATATCCGAGTCGGTGAGTACCGTCTCTCCGTGATTTTCCGCCAGGACGCAACTGGTCGTCGTCCGTATCAAACGTCGCGACGGCGCGTACACTGCTGAGGACGATTAATTTGCAGTATTCGCTGAAATTCACTAACCGGAAAATTGTCGTTCGGCTGTAGACAAGATCATTTGGGACGATAGGGATTGGTTGCAGTGTTGAGCCGATAGACATCTGAAGCGACGTCGAAGTCATCGTCGAACGCGTAGAGATACCCGAGTCCTTCTGCCTGCATATACGCGACGATAGCGGCATCGACGAACGAGAACTGTGAATACTGCCGGAAGAGCGCTTTCGCCGTAGCGAATGCATCCGTGGAGAGACTCTCGATGTGAAACTGCGTATTCTCTTCGAGTCGGTCGAGGAAATCGACCGCGGGCTCGTGACCTGCGTGTGTCGTCAAGCCATTCAGTGTCTCCGCCAGTACGTAGTCGAGGATCACCGCTTCCGGGAGGTCAGCCCCATCGATACTCTTCAGAATAGGGAGGGCGTCGTCGTGTGCTCCGTCGTGGCGGTACCCGGCCGCGAAGAGAACCGACGTATCGACGAGTGCGCGAGGCATTTATTCGATATCGACACCCCAGGCGTCGTGTTCGGCTGTGACGTCCGTCTCCTGATCACCGTCGTACCCTTCGAAGTCGCTGAACGTCTCGGTACGTTGTTGAACAACCTGTACGCGGAGCGTACCGTCGTCCTCGATGTGCCACCTGAGTTTGTCGCCGTCGTCGATGTTCAACTCGTTACGGATGCTGGCGGGAATATTGGCCTGGTTCCCCGAAACCTTGCTCTCGGAGTCGACACCCTCACTAGTCATACACGAGATATGGCTACCACCGTTCAAAAAAGTAGTGTACGGGCACACTAAATTCGACCACTCCAAACTCGACCCGGAGATTCGAATGGGACTCGCGAACAGTTATATATGTTACAGGGGACAGTTGGAGTTAGATGTCACTGCTGTTCGAGCACGCCGTCGAGCAGTTTTCTCCGGGTCGTGCCTCGCTCTGTGCCGCTGACGAGAGTGATCTGAACACGACGGACACGGACGTTCCGGTTCGCCCTATCGGCGAGTTCGCCAAGCACCACGAATCACTCGCCCATCCCGAGCGGGACTGGATCTGTATTCCGCTTCACGGCCGCGACGATGCCGAGCCGACCGACGAGTTCGTCGCATACACCGATCACAACGTGCGAGGCGAAATCTTCCTCGTCGAACGCGACGGCGACTACGAACCGATCGCGGCCGAGGAGTTCGGACGAACCAAGCTGGCCGACCGCATTCGGTTCTGGCATTCCGATTACCTACCCGAGTCGTCCCCGCCGGGGTACGACGCCCCGATCGACGATCACGAACCGCCGCGTAATCCCGTCGATGGTGACCTGCTGGATGAGTTTCGGTCGTACGTGGCCGAGGAGCGGGATGCGACGCGTGATAGCAACTGGGAGAGCGCACGCAGACAGTCGGCGCGGACGCGTTACGAGCAGGGTGAATCCGCGATTCCGTCGCTCACCTGTCTTGGCGAGGACGACGATGCCTATCGGTTCCGAGTTGAGTTGGACTCCCGTCTGGAGGATCGCAGGGACGGTGACTGGGCGTACTTCGTCGAGAGCGAGTTCGGCATCTACGAGGACAACGAAGTGTTGCTGCACGCCGCCGATGACCCAGCCGATCAGTTCCCGATCGCGGCCGACGTGCAACGTATCCGCGGGTTGACCCTCTGGCTGACGGTCGAATGGAGCGCGGTCGAGGACTCCGCTGCGGTCGGGGCACAGCTTGAACGTGACCGAGAGTTCGAGCTTTCGGAGCTGCTCAATCCTGTGCCTTTCCAGCGGGAACTGGACGCAGTTGACGATCTTCGGGACGAGACGTTCCGTGAGGTACTGGTCGGCGACCGGGCGCTGACGTTCTCCAACGAGGCGGCTGCGTTGAGTGAGTCGTTCGATGCTGAACTGAATCAGGAACAGCAACTGGCGGTCGAGTACGCGTTGCTGGCCGACGATCTGTTCTGCATCCACGGGCCGCCCGGCACTGGGAAGACACGTACCCTGCTGGAAATCATCCGGCGAGCGGTCGACGCCGGCGAGGACGTGCTCGTCTGTGCTGACTCCAACCAGGCGCTCGACAACCTCGTCGTCGGATCGTCGACACCAAGCGATCCTGATGCTCAGTCCCTGCACGCTCACGGGCAACACGGCGACGACGAATTCACGCTCGACCGCGCGAACGCCGGACGGTCGGCGCACGAACTCGTCCGCCGACAGTACGGCGACGTTCCCGAGCGCGCGGATGTCGTCGCAGCGACGAACAGTAGCGCGGCCGCGCTCGCCCGAGACTTCGATCTGGTAGTCCTCGACGAGGCGACGCAGTCTACCTGTACCGCCTCCTGCATCCCGCTGGCCCGGGCCGATCGGGCAGTGCTGGCGGGTGACCACCGACAGCTCCCGCCGTTCAGTGCGACCGAGGACCCGCCCGCGTCGGGTTACGGACTCTCGCTGTTCGAGCATCTCTATGCCGACGGTGGCGTCTACGAAGGGGTTGGCCTCCAGTTGAAGACTCAGTACCGGATGCATCCGGACATCGCCTACTTCTCGAACCGGGAGTTCTACGACCGGACGCTCCGGAACGGCGAGGTCGTCACGCCGCTCCCGGACAGACCGGCAGTCCAGGGGTACAACGTCGGTGGGTCAGTCGATCTCGTCGATCACTCCCGGGCGAACACGACCGAAGCCCGACTGGTCGTCCACCTTGTCTCTGAGTTACTCGACGAGGTTCCGCCCGAAGAGATCGGCGTGATCACGCCATATGCGGCGCACGCCCGACTCGTGAGAGAGCGTCTCGACGACCACGTCGATTGCAGCGACGCGATCACGGTCGATACGATTGACTCGTTCCAGGGCAGCGAGAAAACCGCGATCGTCCTCTCGCTGGTCCGGAGTAACGCCGAAGGCGACATCGGCTTCCTCGGGCGACCACAGGACGGCCCGCGGCGGCTGAACGTCGCGTTGACGCGGGCGAAGCGCTACTGCGCCGTCGTCGGCGACTTCCACACCCTCCGGTACGATACCGATGGCAAGTCGACCGAACTGTACCAGAACTTCCACGATTTCTTCGCGACGACTGGGCGGTTGCGTGACGTCGACCCGGATTTCATTCCAGTCTGAGGGGGCTTACCGATTGGCGACCCGAGAGGGGTACATGTGGCGCAACATGTATTTGGAGAGGGTGTGTATATCCGAATATGGCAACTGATGATGTCCCCGAAGAAACCAAAGTTAGCGACCGGGGGATGGTCACAATTCCGGCCTCACTCCGGAACCGACTCGACATCGAGGCCGGCGACAAACTCCGGTGGAATATCAACGAGGATGGGGAGCTCTCCGTCGAGGTCGTCAAAGAGCGGTACGGGGCATTCGACGACTTCGAACCGGTGTCTATGGGGGGTAAGGGGTCCGAAACGCACGATATCGCCGGTTACGAGGATGATTCTGCGTTCTCGGGGGACACGTAATGGCGGTCGCAGTCGTCGACACAGGTGTTCTCATCGGAATGGCGGATGTCGATGATGCACATCACGAGGTCGCGACGGAGATCGTCCGGCAGATGGACCATGGCGACTTGCCAACTGGACGCGTGACGAACTACGTCGCGCTCGAAACCCTCAATTGGATTCACAACCGGAAGCGTCACGAAACGGCCGTGGAGACGTACGAGCGTCTCCATCGCTCTGCTGGATTCGAAGTACGCGACGCGGCCCAGAAGGATTTCACTAACGCTGTGACGCTCTTTCAGAGATACGAGGAACTCTCCTTTGGCGACGCGACTATCGTTGCGTACATGCAACGTGAGGATATCGAGTATCTATACTCCTTCGACGACGACTTCGACGCCCTCGACGGTATTACGCGCCTTGCGACAGCGAATAACCCGTTTAATTGAGATTGCGTCTGCGACTATTAGCACTGCCACAAGGAATAAACAGGAGTAATTAATATTTACCAGTATATGTACATAGGGCATTATCACAACGCTGGTGACTACCTTGATTACGACGACGCGTCAGTGTTGTTCCCGGTCGAAGAACTGTCGGCGACGGTCCACACCCACCGAGACGCAGAACTCATACTCAGGGATGCCGACTCCGAGTCTGTACTCGTCGTAAAGCCAACCGGGTTCGCCAGCAGTTACGCGCTCACGCAACGCCCGTTGACGGTGATCGAAATCGCGTCGATGAACGATGATACGTTAGACCACATTCAATCAAGCGTCGACGACCCAGGTCGCTTTGAGTACATCCAGGTCGGGCGAGCGACGAGGTCCGCGCAGAACCGCAGTCTCGCCGAATATTGACTGTGGTCATAGTCACTCCCACACGTCGGCCTGAAAACAGCGGTACGCGGCGGAGCTACCGTTACGATTATGCTGTATCGTAACGTACCTTGTTGTAACGATGAAGACGGTCACGACCCGAATCCCAGAGGACGATGAAGAAGTCTTGGCTGAACTCGAAGCGGAGTTGACCGCGGACAGATCAGAGGTGCTTCGCCGTCTTATCCGCCGTGGGTTGGCGGACTGGCGAAAAGAGAAGGCACTGGAGCAACTCCGTGAGCATGAGATTACAATTCGTCGCGCGGCCGACGTGGCCGACGTGTCGTACGTCGAAATGCTCTCGCTCGCCGCTGAGGAGGGCATCGATATCGGGTACACGACCGAGGACCTCGAACGCGATTTGGAGCGCCTCTGATGGTCGTCGTGGATTCGTCTGCGCTGATCCCGCTGGCGCGGATCGGCCGCCTCGATCTCGTCTCTGCTGTCTTCGACGAAATCCGAACACCTGACGGGGTGAGAGAAGAAGTCATTGCCGAGGGGCAAAGAGGCACCGCCCCGCTTCGCTCGTTTTTGGAGGATGTCACAGTGTGCGAGACGCCGGCACAGGCCGAGGAAGTAGCCGCGATGGAGGGGATCGCCGTCACGGACGCGGCTGTGGTTTTGTTGGCCGACGAAGGCGAAGAAGTACTTCTGGCCAACGACAAGGGACTGATCCAAGTTGCCCGGAGTCATGGCGTCGAGTGTTGGTGGGTGACCACACTGCTGCTAAAATGCGCAAAAGAGGGTGTGCTGTCACCAACAGAAGCCAGTGATGTCCTGTACGATCTCGTCAACGAAGGAATGAACCTTCATCCGACAGTGTACACGCAAGTCCAAAACAAACTACAGGAGATCGGAGAGTAGGGGATGCGAGCGGCTACGCCGGAGAATCTGCGATACTCGGGAACCTTACCCGTCGTACGCGTCCACGATTCGGCTATCGCGGTCGAGTTGTGCTTCGAGTTTCGGGCTTCGGTTTTCGATGACCAATTTCTGATTTTTCCAATGTGATCCGTTCTTTCCGTTCCAGACACCGTATAGCGTCGCCTTCGGAAGCACGATGACACCGAAGATGACAGCTGCAACGTACAGTAGATCACACAGCGTTTCCCACTGGACAGTCGCCCGCTTCGGAACGTTCGGCGGGAAGGCGACCTTCTGAGCTTTGACGCCCGCGTCGTTGGCGCGCTCAACGAAGCCCGTGTCGTTGCTGAACAGCAGGACTTCCTTCCGGTGTTCGTCCTGGTAGTCGACGTATCCCTCGACGATCTCGGCGTCACCGGTATCGCTGTACGCGAAGTCAGTCTGCCGTCGCGCCATCAACCGGCGGAACTGATACAACCCGAGGAACCCCTCGCGGTTCTCCCCGGCGGGCTGGTTGTCGAGGCGCTCGAACTCGTCGCCGAAGGCCCGCGTCAGCTCTCGAGTGTCGTAGTGCTTGTAGTGCCAGTCCAGTTCTTCTTTGACGCCCGAGGAGAGGACGAATCCGGTCACGGGCGGTCTGCCGTTGGATCGGTGATATTGCTCGGCATCGGGGTCGAGATCCAGGACCGAGGGTAGTTGCCAGCCAAACAGGTTCGTGTCGATCCCGGCCATCACTGGATCGTGTCCAGCCTCCAAGTCCGGCGTGCCGTGTCGTCGCAGGAACTCGTCGATCTCGTCTTTGTTAGCTACGTCGAACAGCCCGCCGGCGATAAGCGTTCGAACGTAATCCTGAGGCTGGGGCAGGTCCTCGTAGGCGGCGTCGCCGTACTCACGCTCGACCTCGGCGCGGCGGTCCTCGTACTCGTAGCGATCGGCGGTGATGCTCACGGTCGCTTCGGTCGTATCGTCGAGTCGGATACGCAGTAGTTCCCCGATCTCGTCCGACGGATGTTCGACTGTGATCGTGGTCTGCCCATGGTCGTACAACGCGTTGAGCAGTAACATCAGAGATGAGCGTGCCAGTAGCATCAGAATACCTCCGTGAAGTCCACGAGGTCGACACCGGGCCTGGGGATCTCGGGATAGACCCGATTGTAGTAGTCGCTGGAGTGGAGATGCAGATAGTACACGTGGTCAGCGTCGAACTGGATGCCAGCCTGGAAGGCGATCGCGGACATGAACTTCCGGCCGGGCGTCACGTCGATCGCGACTGTCGCACCGTCGTCGTGAGCGTCTTCGACCGCGTGTCGGTGGTAGTCGACGATGGCTTCAAAATTACGTTCGGTTTCGATCGTGATGCGGTCGATGTCGGGTTCTTCACCTGCGTGTGCAGCGACGAGCTCTCCCGCCAACTCGGCAGCTCGCGCACTGCTTTCGCGGACAGTGGGATTGTCCAAGATCCGAACGACGTCGGGAACGTACCCGGCTTCGGTACAGGCTGCCGTCAGCGGGTTCACGACGGCTTCGATCGTCGGACTCGCGGTCGTTATCCAGTAGTTGGGAGTGCCGTCTGAGTCTGGTGTTGACATTGGTAGGAAAGGGAACCCCGCCGAGTGGGTGCGCTATGTTCATCGCTCTGTCAGAAGAACCTTCGCGCCGTTACGGGTCGTGTGCACCTTCGATCTGAGCGACCGCCCACATGGCCCGGGTCCGGACGTCTTCGTCGTCGTCCGTCTCGCTGATCGTTTCTAGCGTCGATTTTGCCGTGTCGTCGCCGAGGTGGCCGAGCGCCCAGCACGCGTTTTTCCGGACGACCGGATGGTCGTCGTCGAGCAACGTACGGAATTGCGGTGCAAGCGGGGCCACCTCGTCCGGGAAGTCTTCGGCGATGCGAGCGAGCGCCGCACTCGCGTTGATCCGCGTGTACGTGTCGTCGACAGTCAACAACGATCCGATGTCGTCGGTGTATGGTTCGACGACGTCGGTGTGGACCGTGGCGACGTCACCGACCAGTCCGACGGCGTTGTTCCTGAGTTTACGATTGTCGGCGTCGAACAGGGCCGCGACATCGTCGACGATGTCGAGCCCGGTGTCCGGGTGTTCACCGACGATGCGGCCGAGCGCTGCGGTCGCGTTCAGCCGGACGGAATCCTGCTGTGTGGCGTCAGCGATTACGTCACCGAGTGCACCAGCCGCCGGTTCGACCGCTTCCGGGAACTCTTGGGTGACACAGGAGAGCGTGTACACCGCGTACGGCAACCCGTCAGCCTGGTCTTCGATGACGGTTGCGAGCGCGGGCACAGCGTCGACTGCGTCCGCTGGGTCACCGTCTGCGATCGCGGCGATGCATCGGACGGACTCGCGTCGAACCGCGTCGTCGGCTGCACCGAGATACGTCCTGATCTCCTCGGTCAGTGGCGCGATGTCAGCGGGGTCGGTTTCGCCGATCGCTTGGAGTGTTCCGAGTGCATCGGCGGGCGCAGCGAGGTCGTCGCGCTGTAACAGCGACCGGAGGATCGGAATCGCTGGCGTGCAGTCCTCGGGACGATTATCCGCCACGAGGCGCAACGCTCTGAGCGCGTCCTGCCGGGAGTCTTCGTTTTGATTGTCCAGCAACGTGAGGACCGCAGAGACAGTGACTGCGTCGGGTTTCGCCTCGGCCAGTCGCCGGAGCGCGGTCGCGCGTTCGGTTGGCGCCTCGGCGGCCGCGGTGAACGCCTCTGCCGGTGGATCGACAGTCGACAGTTGCTCGACGGCATCGACGCGCACCGAGAACGGATCAGCTCGTGGCGAAGCTGGGTGACACCGAATCGCCGGTGCAGCAGCTGGGCGCTCGACCGTCCGGTCGATCACCGAGATATCGGCCAACAGGTAGGTGCGCTCCGAACTCTCATCATCGTACCTGAGTTCGAACGCCGGCGCGTCAGCATACTCGTCGATGAACTCCGCGAGATCGGCGGCGTCGACCGGGATGATGCCCGCACTCGTCGGATATCCACCGTCGGCGACAGGCTCGCGAGCCCAAGGGAGGTCCGGATGTATCTCCCCGCGTTCCACGGCTGGGACGAACTCCCAGGCGTGGTAGTGCGCCCAGCCGGCGATATCGCTCAGGTCGAGGTCGTCGACGACGACGTATTCGTCGGCGTCGGGATGCAGGTCGGCGATGAGTGACAGGCGTTCGCGGCGGGTCGGGAATCGTTCGTAGTATCCATCGGGCTGTTTGCCGCCGAGCCACTCGTCCCAGTTGTCGGCGTGGCGACCGACGATGTCGACCACGCCGGGGATCGCCGCTTCCTCGGCAAGGTCTTGATTCCCGATCGCGTACACTGCGTGATGGGTCTCGTGGGCGAGATGCTTGACCCACTCTAGCGGCACGGCCTCGTGTCGCGGGTGCGGATTCACGTCGACGGTCCAGTCGCGATCGAAGGCGAACACGTGCATCGGTGAGTCACCTCTCGGATTCCTGGTTCGTGTCGGGGTTTCTGTTCGCACCGTGCTCGAGGAGCATGTCGAGCAGCGCCAGTTCCTGTTCCATGTCGTCGTCGCCGACAGCCTGCATCTCGGCGTCCAGATACGCCCGGAGTTGCTCGAACCGTGCCGTGTACTCATCCGGGACGCCTAGCGGCACGGATTCCCGTTCGTGTTCGCCCCGCTGGTCGGTCGGCAGCCAATCGTCGACCCCGTTGGTCGACGCAGCGCGCTCGTGGACGTTTCTCGCCCACGAGCGGAGTTCCCTGGCGTAGCGGGCCAGCGCGACGGCCTTCCGAACGCCGTCGTGGTCGAACGACTCCGTGCCGTCGGGGAGCGCGACGGTCACCCGCTGGGAGTGCTCGCTCCCGTCGCGTTCGGTCCAGGACGCGATCAGGTCGACGTTCACCGGCCCGACTCCGCCATCCAGTCGGAGCAGGACCACGCCGCCACGGGCTTCCCCGTCGTCCTTGGCCGAGGGGAACAGCGTGGTGACGTGCATCAGCTCCCCGGTCGCGTCGTCGGCTGACGGGGACCCGTGTACCGCGGCGATCTCGCATTCGTCGGTCTCCAGTTCCAGCCCAAGGTCATAGACCAGCGGTGTGACCATGTACGCGAATTCCTCGCCCAGGCGCTGCTCGAACTCCGTCGCCGAGTGAACGAAGTAGTGATTCGCACCCCGAATCCCCGACAGCGCGTCGGCAAGTTCGGCATTGGCGTCCAGCCCCATCCCGATGAACGTCGTGTGGATGCCACGGTCGGCCGCGTCGGCGAACAAGTCGGTGAGCTCGCTTTCGTCGGTTGCGCCCATATTGGGCATCATGTCGGTCATGAACACGACGCGCCGTTCGAGATCTTCGCGGGGTTCACCGTCAGCGAGCATGTCCCAGGCAGCCTCGAAGCCGTCTTCGAGGTTCGTTCCGCCGCCCGCACTGACCTCGCCGATGTGTCGCCGGATCGCATCCATGTCCGTCGATCCGACGTCCCGGAGTGGTTTCGCGACGTGCGCCCGGTTGTTGTACAGCACGACGCCCAGCCGGTCGTCGTCGCAGAGCTGCTCGGTCAGTGCACAGAGCGATTGAGTGGCGGCTGCCAGTTTCGTCGTGGCGTCGTTCTCGGCCTCGCGTTTGCGCCCGTGTTCATCGTAGTAGTACCCGTCGAACTCGCTGTTCATCGACCCGGAAACATCGAGTACGGCGACCAGATCCAGTCGGGGGCGTTCGAACTCCGCCACCGAGAGCGTCGAGTCCAGCCCGACCGACAGATAGCGCTCGGTTTCACCGGAGATCGGGTGTTCGCTCACGGCCGCTGCGTATCGCGGCGCGAACAGCGCGTCCGTCTCCGTCGGCGCGCCCGTCTCGAAGTAGTAGTCGTAGAACAGCCCCTCGTCGCTGATTGCCTCGGGTTGTGGCGTGTAGCCGCTCTCGGCGTTCTCCCGGAAGTTCGTGACGTCTTTCGCCCCGCCGGCCGCCAGCCCGACCGTCTCGGGACTGGCCATATCAGCACTAGCCGCAGGGGCGTGGTCCGCCATTATCTGCGCGTTATCCGCCGTTGCGTCTTCGTGGCTGCGTAGTTCGTGCTGACTGACGTGCCGCCCACAGGCATCACAAACGTAGTCTGGAGCGGTAACGGCCTGGGTTTGGTTATTCTGGGGGCGCGGCTGCCAGTCGTCGACGTTCGTGTCGTCGTCACGGACCGGCGTGACGGTCGTCTCTTCGCCTACGACGCCGAACACGTCCGAGAGCTCTAGCGTCGTAGCCGCCTCGGTCACAGCGTCGCCGATTGCGTCGACCGTCGTTCCCTCTCGAAGCCGGTCCCCACAGTCCGGGCACCTCGCAGGCGCGGATGCCGCTTTGTCGACGGGTGCACAGCCGACGATATCGTGGAAGTCGTACCGATTCCCGGTCTCGAGGCCGCCGATCGGGCTCCGCGCCGGAGTGACGACCAGTTCGTGTTCTTCCCCGTCGTCGGTGGTTACGACGAGACGTTGGACGGTCTCGCCGCAGCTTTCGAGTGTGCGCTGTGTGACGAACTCGACGGTGAGATCGCTGCGCACTCCGTCGCGAAGGTCGGTGTGATTCGAATTCATGGATCGGGCTGGCCGCCGTGCCCCGGGCGACCGACGGGCGTTCGACGAACTGACTCGGGAGTGGCACTCGTAACCGACATCTGGATGTTCCTTATTCTCCGAATGCACCCATTTGTTTTCGCTATAATGATTTAAATCTGTCGCAAATCCGAATAGCGGTGAGTGTCTGGTTGATACAAACAACACCGTGATGTGGCTTATAGTTCATGTCGGTAGAACCGTTTATCTCGGCCACGTTTCAGGGGGTAACCTCCGTTTGTACGACGATAGTTCGGTCAAAAGAACCATTACGATGGGCTTCTTGATCCAGGACAGAGAATTCCATATGGCTCTCGATGCGGGCGACAGCCTCATCCGGTCGCTACACGAGCACAACCCCTGGTGGGACGAGGGAGCGGCCGCGTTTTCCCTGCCCGACCGCCACAAGAGCGACTTCTACCACCTGGCGCGACCCGACGAATCAGGGAACCGTGTCGAAGGCCAGCAACTGTTCGCACTCGTCGGTCGCAGCGGCGTCGGGAAAACGACGCTCCTGCACGCGTTCATCAAGCACCGGATCGAAGCAGGCGATTCACCGGAGCGGTTTCTCTACCTCCCCTTCGACGCGGACCCGCTCTACCAGCTCGACTCCGACGACCAACTCCGACAGGCTATCCGTTACTACGAGACACGAATCCTGGGCCGTACCGATAGCGACCGACCGGAGATCGTGTTGCTCGACGACGTTCACCGGATCGAACACCCGAACAAACCAGCTGTCGACGGCTGGGGAACGGTCGTCTCGGAACTCCTCGCAGACAACCAGGACCGCCACGTCGTCGTTACTGCCAGCGCCGGCCTCCAGGTCGAACGCGAACTGGATCGCGTCGGCTTCGACGATGGCGCCTACGACACTCAACCTGTCCTCCCGGAGAAGTTCCGCGACTACGTCTTTGCGGTGTATCCCGAACTCGAGACCGGCGAAACTCGCGTCAGTCCCAGTTCACTGCGAACGGGCGAACGCAGCCTCCCCACCGCGATGGACACCGGAGACATCGACCCCTTGATCGACGAACTCGAGAGCAAGTACGAGCAGGTAGCGGCCGATGCTCGCCGCATTCAATCACAGGTCGTGGAATACCTCGCGATGGGCGGCGTCATCAGCTACGAGCGCGATGGCGTCGTAGAGTCAGCGCGAGACCTCACCGCCGACGACTACGCACGACTTCGCGACGACGTACGTAACGCGCTCTACCAGGAGGTCCCAGACTTCGAGTCGATCAAGACCATCGCCGACCTGGAACGCCTCTGTGCGCTCGCCGCTCGCAACCGCGGCGTCGAACCGATTCGCTACCAGGAACTCGTCGACCTCTTCGACGTCGACCGGCGAACGATCGCCGATAGCTACCTCTCGGCGCTCGCCGAACTGTACGTCCTGACCGGCGTCACCGAGTACGACAACAGCCGCCCGCGGTCCGTGCGACTGTTCCTTCGCGACACCGGGCTGGTGACCGCGCTCGCCGACGGCGACCCGTCGACCGTCCGGAACGACTTCGACCGAGAAGCAGAACTCGCACGCGTCGCCGCGTTCGACCACACGATGCGCTTCGCGTACGGGATCAACGCCCAGCAGGGCAACGACGTAGACCCGACCGTTCAGTACTGGCGTGGCCGCAACGGCGAGGTCGACTTCGTCTTCGAGATAGGGGATACGCCAGTTCCCGTCGGCCTTGCGTACCGACCCCGCGAGCGCGACGACGCATTAGCCGCCGGCGAGGAATTCACAGGTGCCTACGACGCTCCAATCGGGTTCGTCCTGACCGGCGACACCATCCGCGGTTCCGAACCCATTAGTGAGGTCCGCGACGGCATCGTCGAACTCCCGTACTGGCTGTACCTCCTGCTCTGCTGACGCCGGGTTCTGGACCGTCGTGATTTCCTCTGATATCTAAGACAAGGGACATTCGTGCAAAATAGGGGGAACGAGAGGATACGCCAACGTATTCGTCTAGAGGGTGTTATACATCGATTCCAACCTCTTTTCACTTTCTCGCTCCACTCGGTACAGGGCGTGTGCAGCAGGGTTGCGCCTATGCGAGTTTGCTGCGTACTCAATTCCCGACTGTAGTAAGCAGAAAGGACTCACCAAGTCTCTACCTCCCTGTTTTTGTTGGTGCGCTGTCCAGTCTCCATGTGGTCTCGACCGACTGGCTCATTACGGTACCACTCGGCACCGCTGCATCGGTCATCGGGCTGTTTTTGCTCTGGCTGGCACTCAATGGTTCACACGAGGATCTTCGCCCGCCGATCGACTGGGGTGCTGATCTGGGACTTGTCTCCGTCGAGCAGACACGTACCAGACGACTAATCTGGGCAGCATACGGTTTCATCTCGCTACTCGTTGGCCTGGCGTTTTTCGCCGTACTCGTCGTCGCCTTCTGACTCCTGAGAAGAGGTTGGTCCCTCTCACAGGGAGCACATCGGTCGGTATCGTCGTCGAACCCAACGAGTGGGAGCAGGAACTTGACGGCGGACAGACGCTGACGGAAACGAAACGTTGTCAGTTAGCGGCTACTCTGCAATGCGGATGACCCTGTCTCCGGAAACCGCAGTCGTATAAGAGAAACACACGTCGGTCTCATCAATACCGGCTATGGACGAAAACCCGGGCGGAGACACGGGTGGGTCAGAGATCCCGTGGTACTCCGTCGTATTCTATGTCATCATCTCGAGTTCATTAATCGGTGTCATGGGCGTTTCACTAATCAGCCCCCTCCTCCCAGAACTCCGCGAAGTCTTCGGTGTTTCAGATGCAGCGGTCGGACTCTTCATCACCGCCTATTCGATCCCTGGAATCTTCCTCACTCCCTTTATCGGCTACGCAGCCGACCGAATCGGTCGGAAGTGGGTGCTGGTTCCACTACTTTTCACGTTCGGCATTGCCGGCGCTGGAATCGCCTTTACGACGAGTCTTCCCGTGGCCCTGGGACTGCGATTCCTCCAGGGCATCGGGGCCACGGCACTCGTGATGCTCGCGGTTACCCTGATCGGTGATATCTATGATGGGAACCGTCGCGATACCCTCATCGGCATCAACGGTAGTATGATCGGCGTTGGTGCAGCCTTCTATCCGCTACTCGGTGGTGTACTCGCAACGGTACGGTGGAGCGTCCCATTTCTCTTTTTTGGGGTTTCGATCCCCGTTGGGATTCTCGCAGTGGTAACATTGGATAACTCGACCGGTGCGTCAGACGTCCAGCTCTCCACGTATATTACCCGAATCTATGCGGTGATTCAGTTGCCAGAAGCACTCGCGCTGTTCGCTGCAATGTTCTTGGCGGTGTTCATCTACTATGGCGCCGTGGTAACAGCGTTGCCGCTGCTGTTGAGCGACGAATTTGGATTGACCTCCTCGGCAATCGGGTTGATACTGGCCATCGCAGCGCTGGCGAATGCTGTCACGTCATCGCTGTATGGACGGTTTTCCAGGCGGTGGACCGCTCCGGAATTGATATCGTTGGGATTCGTCGCCTTCGGCTCGGGCTTGCTTATCATCTGGCGGTCCTCCACGACAGCGGTAATAGCGATCGCGTTACTCGGGTTCGGCATCGGGATCGGGCTCGCGTTGCCGTCCATCGATATGAAGGTGGTTACGCTTGTCTCGGACGACCTCCGTGCTGGGATGATGGGGGTACGAACCAGTATGCTTCGTCTCGGACAGACAATCGGGGCGGTCGGGTTTACGTTCGTCGCTGATGCGTTCTTCGTGAGCACTGTCGAAGGATACCGAACACTGATGCTCGGTACTGGAATACTCGTAACAGCGACAGGCGGACTTCTCTATCTCTCATTTCGCAACTAACCTCAACTCGTCCCTGATTCAGCCAGAACTGAGACAGTAGCTCGGTGGTCGATTTAGCGAGCCTGGTGAGTGGCGATTCATCCCTTTGATCCAAAATTTACGCCAATACGCTGCTCTAGAGGCTTGCGACGGTCTCGGTCACGTAGTCCCGGTAGTCTCTGAGCAACTCTTTCCCGTCGTCGGTGAGCGTGTATCTGTTCGTCCGCTTGTCCATCTGTGCCTTCTGGAGAATCCCCTGCTCGACGAGGTCGTCGAGGTTGGGGTAAAGCCGGCCGTGATTAACGTCTTCACCGAGACGCTCCGCCAGTTGACGCTTGATACCGAGGCCGTAGGAATCGTTCTCGCTGGCTTCCAGACGGGCGATAGCGAACAGTGCTTCTTTCTGAAACGCCGTTAGGTCTGTTGCCGATACGTCGTCTGTCGACTCCGTTGTGGTCTGACTCATGGGTGGGTGGGGGTTTGAGTGCCAGCAGGCCGAGTGGGGAAGTCGCTCAGCCAGAATGGCTTGAAATTTTGTCTATTTTAACCTTTTGAATCTGGGATCTTCCACCGTAGCACCCCTCATTCGGTCCAAATCCTCGACCTGTTCAAATCGCCACCGACAACAATAGGATGGATCGTCTCTACAACCCACGATTTCCTCACATTAGCAGGAATACCTGATTCGATTCATTCAGGAAACCACTCCGGGTTCAAACAAGTAATAGCCGAGTTACTAAGGGCGCTGTATCATGGTTTACACGCCTGTTTTCCCGTTTCGATCCGTTCAGTAGGGGAGACGATCACAACTGGCTCCCGAAAGTGCATATGTGCTGATGTTAGATATCGATACATGGTCGTAGCCCTCCTCGGTTTGCTCGTGGTTGCGTTTGCAGCCGCCTGTGGTATCGCTGTGTATCGAACCGGGCGGAGACCACCAGTGTTCCGGGCCCTCGTAACGTTCGGGATATTGCTTCTCACGCCGGTCATCGTCTTCGCCCTCTTGTCAACGACGTTAACGAGCGCGCTCCCTGTATTCACACTCATCCCGGTCCTCGTCTTTCTGGGGCTCGGACTGTACACCATTGCCGAAGGCTCGTTCCCGTCGCCGATTCAAAACCGCCTGGAAGCTCAATAGCTCAGACGGCAGGGCGACTCCCCGCATCACATCTACGCTCAATTCAGACGATGCATCGCCCGAATCAGACGCACGAACCCACCAATCTGATGGGCACGCAAATTGAGGCTTGGAGTTACTCACCGGCCGCGTTCAGCGCACTGTTCAGTTCGAACAGTTCCTGCACAACATCGCTCTTGGCGACTCGATACCGGCGAGGTGATGAGTTCGCTACTTCCTCAATGATATCGGTTTCTACCAAGAGATCGATGTATTTGCTCACTGTCTGCCGGGTCACACCAGCGTGATCCGCCAGTTCTGTCTTGGTGAACTCCCGCCCCGGCGGAAGGGTGAGGATGGCATCGATGAGGATCGGGACGCTCTCGTGCTGAAAAAGATAGAGGACGCCGCTCGGATTCTCTAAGCGGGCTTCCTTGGTATCCTTCTCCGCTGCCGGGTGTGTCTGCGATGACTCGCTCATGTTTCTGGTTTACCGGTGTACGCATATAGCTGTTTCCCCGAACGTAACTGCGCGTTAACGTACTCTTATCAGGAAGGGGTAGGAAACGAGGGATATGCGTAAGCCGTCGGTGAAATGTGCTCTCCTCGCCGCGATGATAGCTGAGCATCGGTGGGGGTCACCTATCGTTGAAGAGAATCTCATCTCTATTGCTGCTATCGAGACAAGTGACTACCCCACTGCTAGCGATATATTCGACGATCTGCGGTCCAAACCCTACATCACGAACCGAGGTAACCGAGGGATCGAACTCGACAACAGCGAGTTCAGTCAACTGGCCGATGTCCTCTACCACGAGTGTGACTGGGACCCGCTTGAGATCAAGAGCCGACTGAAACACTACGAGGGCTGGGAAAACCACAACTGGGCGTAACCGTGTTCAGCCCGCAGTGGCAGGCGATCTTATGATAGATATGCAGACACACTGAGCAGACGTTCACCTCCACCTTCCCTGAAACAAGCTCCATGGGAACTGTTCTATCCCCCTCCTACGCCATGGAGATCTCCTGAAACTGGTTCAGAAGTGACGAACTAGTAGGTTGGATGGCCCTGATACCCATCCCAGATTTCCGGAAATCCCCCTGCAAGAGCTAATACTGCACCGCTGCCAGCAATGGTATGTCCCACTACTGGACGACGATCCGACTCACGAAGACCGGCGAGCGATGGACAGCCACCCAACACGGCGTCGACGCAACTGGAACAGGCGAGACAGCCCAACAAGCCGCTGCGGACTACTGTGCGACTGTCGAGGAACAAGTGAACGGAACTAGGCAGGAACCAACGGACACTGATAGAGTTACACTCGAATGAGTCTAGCTGGCACCCACATGGCTGCCGTTCCCAATGGAATTGGTATTTGCCCTATACTATATTGGCTTGCCACCGTACTGAAGATGTTTCAGACTTCTGTGGAACAGGCCACCAGTGTACTGAGGGGTCAGACATCCGGCTGACACGGGTTTCGTCACCGGCGTTCCGTCCTGTGGTTTTCAGTTTCGGTGTGGCTGGCGGGCCTATTTACCCGTTCTCGCCTATGCACCGATAGTCATGATCAACCGGATTACGCATATAGTCACACGACGGGGACAGCGGAGTCAATTTTGTGAGTGTCGCCACTGTGGTTTCAGAATCGACGATCCAACTATGAAGTGCCCTGAGTGTGGGTCCACAGAAGTGGCGCAGTACGAGTTTTGAGGTCAGACTGATAACGGCACCTGCTGAGAACTATCAATCAGAGACTATAGAACGAATTTCGCCCAGCTTCGTTTTACTGGAACCCGATATTAGCAGGATCGGTTGTCTGGCCGAGCGTGATTTCCAGAATCCCACTATTGTACCCCATCTCCGCGGATTGATCGTCGACGTACGCTGGAAGATTGATGCGCTTGATTACCGGCCGTGGGTCACGAGCGACACGGATCGCTAGAATCCGCCCATCGCACTGGATATCAATCTCATCCTGGTTTGCCTCTGGAATATCTGCGACGACACGAAGCTCATCGTCGTATTCGTGGACATCAATAGGTTCCGTCTCTTCGCCGGCCATCTCGGAGAACATTTCGTTAATTCCGCCAAAGTGATCGCCGAACGGGTCTTCGTCGTCGTCCGGATTCCGTCTCATCGCTTTATATAGGTCAGTCAGGCCGATAAGCCTTCTGCGCAGGATCTACTTGGCCAAATAATAGGCTGAATTCAGCAGTGAGTCGGCAATGACGGATGTCTATGTTGCAGGATAAATTCAATTCGTGTGAAATCCAACTTCTTCGCTCAAAGGTACGCGCCTCAGCCGATTTAAACGATAAGTTCTGGAATGAGCTATTAGGCCCATAGACAGTAGTAGTTCGACTTCCGGGCAGGATACGAACGGGAGTCCACCAGTCGATTCCTTGACCGGATCGGTACTCCCGTTCCTGATTGATAATTGAAGTATACGACAGCATCGCCGAACTCCTATACTGGCTGTACCTCCTGCTCTGCTGACACCGTAGTTCGGTCCCGGAATCAGTAAAGTCTCAGCCGACTTTCCAAATCGAGCAGAAAATTGTTTGCAGTAGCTAGCCAACGGACGACTATGCCCGACGACGAACAAGCCGATGTCGAGGTTCCGGAAGACGAACAGGACGTCGTAGAGATGATCTCCGGCGAGGATGACTCCGAGCCGACGGAACAGGAAAAGAACCTGGCTATCGCCCAGACAGAGCTCATCGGCGACCTCTGAGTAATAACTATTTCCATCTCGCCATTCTCCGTCTCTTTTCACCGTCACCAACCGGTTTCTAGCCGGTCCCCGGTCTCGCTAGGGAGTACCTGGGATTCGACGGCTCGTTGCCCCCGATCGACATCGTACTCGACGCGCCGAAGGTCCGTCTCCCACGTCTCTGTATGGCAGTTTCGCTGCATGCTCACGATGTGATCGGGTCCTCGTACAATGTCGTCGCCAACGAGCGGAGTTCTACCTCGCAGTCGAGTTCTTCAAACCAACGGTCGGGGAGGCTATCGACACCGAACCGAGCGCCGGCGACCGCGCCTGTGACTGCTCCCACGGTGTCGGTGTCGTCGCCCATGTTCACCGCAGTAACGATCGTTTCTTCGGCAGAGTCCGCGGTGAGGCCGAGGTAGAGCGCCGTCTGGAGCGTGTGGACGACGTAGCCACTCGAAGCGAGCTCCCTCTCTTCGATACCGTCCGGGATCGGCGCGAGTGCGTCGCGAAGTTCCGCGGGCACGTCGTGGAGAGCTGAGAGTGAATCCGCGAGCGCATCGTCGCGACCTTCGATCAGTCCGGCGACAGTACTGTTCAGGATCGCGCACCCAGTCGTACATCGCGGGTCGGCGTGCGTGATTGATGAGGACTGTCGACTCACCTCGACGAGGGTCTCGTGACCGTCGGCGAACGCCAGTGCGTGCGGAACACATCGCATCACGCTTCCGTTGCCCGCGTTTTGGCCTTCCGGTCGTTGCTCCCAGACCATCTGTCCGGCCTCGTCCAACGATGCTCCGGACTTGATCTGCCGCAATGCATCTGCGGTCATCACTCCGATGTCGAACGGACCGCTATCGTACCACTCGACGAACCGCGCCGCGATATCCTCGGGGTCGAATTGCCCGCGCTCAGCGAGGCTTCTGGCAATGCACAGCGCCATCTCGGTGTCGTCAGTGATCGTGCCCGGCGGCTGGCCGTGCGTACCGTGCCCGAGCATCTCCGTCAAGCGGTCATGCCGCTGTTCGATCTGTGCGGCCGAATTGAACTCGACGGGTCGTCCGAGCGCATCGCCACAGGCCAGGCCAAGTAGCGCCCCCCTCGCTCGTTCAGTACGTGTCACGACTCGTCATATTCGCGCTGCTCTCAAAAGTACAGGTCACCAGTGCCTACCCTTCTGCTGGGAGTCCCAACTGGGATTCCTGGTACATCAAGTGCGATAGCGACCGGGTACGGAACCAACTGAGAGTCATTTTCCGGGGTGATTTATGTTCTGTGCTTGACTGATCCACAGAATTATGGGCCAGCGCCGTCCAGTAAATGCAGGCGAATCGCACGACGGCGAACACCCCCGTTATGGAACGTAACGAAATCAAACCGGCAGAATCGGGATGTGTTTATAAGCGTCCCGTCGCCGTCCCGGAAATGTGGGCCGTTACGCAGAATGATGGGCGCTGCAGGATTTGAACCCGCGACAGCTTGGTCCGAAGCCAAGTACTCTGTCCAGACTGAGCTAAGCGCCCTCGGTCGCTCGGTAATCAACCTGCCGTGTTAAACCACTCGGTTGTCGTCGGTCGATGAGACGTAGGGGCACGGTTCCGGAGCGGGCCACTGGCGTGCCGTATCGGGTGGTTTATCAGTTGGTCGTCGGGAGGACAGCACATGGGAACGGTGGAGCGCGTTCGCGGCCTGGTAGAGTTGACGCGGCCGGTCAACGCCATCGCGGCCGGCGTGCTGACGTTCATCGGTGCATTCGTGGCCGTCGGTAGCTCGCTTCCGACCCTGCCGGTCCTCGCGGCCGTCGTCGCGACGGTGCTGGCCACCGGGGCCGGCAACGCCATCAACGACTACTTCGACCGTGAGATCGACCGGATCAACGCGCCGGACCGTCCGATTCCGCGGGGCGCGGTCTCGCCCCGTGGGGCGCTCGTGTTCAGTGCTGGCATGTTTCTCGTCGCGGTCGTACTCGTTCTGGCGCTGTTGCCGCTCCTGGCCATCGGCATCGCCGTGTTCAACCTGCTCGCGCTGATCACGTACACGGAAGTGTTCAAGGGGCTCCCGGGTGTCGGAAACACGCTGGTGGCGTATCTCGGTGGGAGTACGTTCCTGTTCGGGACTGCGGCGGTCTGGCCGGTCGATACCACCGTTCTGGCCTCGGTCGTGGTCCTCTTTTTGCTGGCCGCGCTGTCGACACTCGCTCGGGAGGTCATCAAGGACGTGGAGGACGTGGCAGGCGACCGCGAGGAGGGGCTGAACACACTGCCGATTGCGCTGGGGGAGCAGCGGGCGCTCGGTCTCGCGGCGGGGCTGCTGGCCGTCGCGGTCGTGGCGAGTCCGGTGCCGTATCTGCTTGGGACGTTCGGGGTGGGCTACCTCGTGGTCGTGGTGCCGGCGGATCTGGTGATGCTGTACGCGGGCTACGAGGGATTCGGTGATCCGACGGCCAGCCAGTCCCACCTCAAATACGGGATGTTCTTGGCGGCAGTCGCCTTCGTGGTCGGGCGTGCAGTAACGCTGGCGTAACCGCGTCCGCGGGCGGTCAGCAGCGGTCAGTACACAAAAGCATATATGTATGCCGGCAGCACAGTATAGTATACCAATATCGGCCGCGTTCGGTTGCTCGTGGTCGAGTGCTCTCAACGAGGCCATTCCATGTACGATCTGGGTACGGAGTTCGGAAACGCGACGGTCGACCCCGGGACCAACATTCTCGTCGCCGGGCCGCCGCTGTCGGGCAAGCGCGAGTTAGCGATGGGTGCACTCGAAACCGGGTCCGAACAGGGGGAGGGGTCGATCATTGTCACGACGCGGGACAACTCCGACCGCGTGCTGACGGACTATCGCTCCCTGCTCACCGACCCCGACGAGGCACACATCGGTGTTGTCGACTGCGTCACCAAACACCAGGGTCAGTCGGCCTCGGATACGGACGTCGTCAAGTACGCCTCCTCGCCGGTCGACATGACCGGCATCGGGATCAAGTTCTCCGAGTTCGTCGAGGAGTTCTATCGCAACCGCAACAGCAAACGCAACCGCGTGATGGTCGACTCGCTGTCGACGCTCCTGCTCTACTCGAACCTCCAGACCGTCTTCCGGTTCATGCACGTGTTCACCAGCCGCATCGAGAACGCCGACGCCGTCGGCATCCACGTCATCGAGTCGACGGCTCACGACGAGGAGACGATGAACACGCTCATCCAGCTGTTCGACGGCGTCGTCCGCACCGACGAGGACCGCTCGGTCACCCTCCAGTTGCCCGGCGTCGACACCGAAACTGTCGGCCCCTGACTCCGGGCCGGCCCCCGTCGCCAGCAGTCTTTTGATCGCGCCCGTCCTCGGTTCTCCCATGTCAGTCGAGACAGACGACGAACTCCGTGAGATACTCGACCTCGAAACCATCGCCGTCGTCGGCTGTTCGTCGACCGCCGGCAAAGCCGCCCACGACGTCCCCGCGTACATGCAACGCCACGGCTACGAGATTATCCCGGTCAACCCCTATGCCGACGAGATACTGGGCCGAACGGCCGTCGATTCACTGGCCGACGTCGAGGAAAAGATCGACATCGTCGACGTGTTCCGCCCCAGCGAGGAAGTGGCGGGCATCGTCGACGCGGTCCTCGAACGGGAGGACGTAGCGGTCGTCTGGATGCAACTGGGCATCGAGGACGACGAGGCGGCCGCCCGCGCCGAAGACGCCGGGCACAGCGTGGTGCAGGATCGCTGTCTGAAAGTCGAACACCAGCGGCTCGTGGACTGAGGCGGGCGTACCCCGGAGTCAGTCCTCGGGTTCGGCCGCGCTCCCGCCCGCTGCGCCGCTGGTCTCGGCACTGTCCTCGGCGTCGGCATCCTCGATGGCGGCCTCGGCGAGGACTTCGTCCACGTCGATCCCCTGCTCGCGGGCCATCCGTTCGATCAGCACGCGCTGTTCGTCGAGGTCGTGTTCCATCGCGTCGACCTGCTCGCTGGTCTGTTCGACTTTCGACCGGAGGTCGTCGACCTGTGCCCGCAACTGATTCATCTTCTCGTACAGCTCCTCCGCCGCCGAGATCATCTTCTCGATCTTCTTTTTCGTGTCACCGAGTCCGACCATGTGAAGCCGTTTCGCGCGCACACTTGTGGCCGTTTCGGCTGGGCGGCGCGATGGTGGGTCGGCCGACGGCACAACGCCGCGGTTAAGTCCGGTCACCTGCCAGTACGGGTATGGACGACCTCCGGATCGCCCCGCTCGTCGGTATCGTCGGCTGTCTGGCCGTCCTCCTGGCCCTGGGTGCGCCCTACGTCCTCGTCGTGGACGCCGGCGGCGTCGGCCTCTACTACGGGTCCGGCGCGGTCAACCCCCTGCTGGCTGCCCTGTTCGCCATGGTGACCCTCATCGCGCTGGCCGCGGGTCGTGAAGGCCGCTCCGATCCGGCGATGGCCGCCGGCGTCGCGCTCGTTCTCGGCGCGGCGATCACCGTAATCGCTCTCGCGTGGGCGCTCACAGCCCGCGTCGACGTGATCGCCATCGACACCGCCCACCGCTGGGTCGTCGCCGGCGTGAGCGTCCTCGTCCCCGCCGGGTCGGCGTGGTTCGCCCGCGCGCTGGGACTGATGTGACCGGCCCGTGTCGTGACTCGGACAGTCTCCAGCCCCCGTCGAAACCGGACGATGGGAGCGCATCCGAAAGGCCCTTATGGGGCTCCGGATAAGGGGAAAGTGGACTAGGTCGGGCAGTTAGGCCCTGCTCGGAACCCGCGATATGGTCTTTAGCGGGGACCGAAGCTCGGGGGCGTCCGGTCAGACGGACGCGGGCCCCGCAAGCCAACGTCGAAGCCTCGTCCTGCGGGGGCGGCGGTCCCCACGGGCTCGCCTGCAGGGGCGATCCGGTGGGGTTGATCGGAGATACCCCGTCAGGCGCGGAAGCGAGCAGCGGATCACCGGACACCCGTCGCTCGTAGGGTCGCGGGGTGGAGGAGGCACGCGGGATTACCCGCGCCCGAACGCCGGGCAAACCCGAGGTCCATTCCACTCATACCACCTTTTTCCCGCTCGGGTAGCGGCTTCGCCGCTACCACTCGCGGCAAAAACGTGGGCGAAAAAGGCGCGAGCGCCGGAGGCGCTCGCGTGGAACCGGCGCGCTTCGCGCGCCGGATGCTGGCATTCAACCAGCCGACCGCCAACGACCAAACTCACGACACTGGCAGAACGTTCCGCCGTCACCAGTGACATGTCCTGGCCGAGTTATTTTCACAACGCATGACTGAACTAGAGTTTATTACCTTCGCTTGTTCAGACCCGAACGAACCGGCCGCGTTCTGGGCGGCCGCACTGGACGGCGAGCGCCCTGAACTGCCGCCCGCCCTCGATCCCGAGATCGTCGACCGGCCCGGTGACGGCCCGGATCTACTGTTCGAGCAACAGCCGAAGAGGACCGAATGTGACCTGCCGATCCACCTCGATCTGTCGACTTCGGATCGAGAGGGGACCGTCGAACGACTCCGGGACCTCGGTGCTTCGGTCCGGGAGACCAAAACCGAGGAGTCCGAGCCCCACACTGCGACGTGGGCCGTGATGGAAGGCCCGGAGGGAAACGACTTCTGCGTGAGCGAATATCGATAGCCGGGCGTCGACGGTGACAGCCCGGCCGAAAGCCAGCAACCTTTTTCACCTCGCGCTTCCGGTCCCGACTGGAACCTTCGTTTCGCGTACCAGCATGACTCGGAGTGACGACACTGAGCCGAGAAGCGGCGTCACGTCGGACCGACCGGAACGGGAACGACTCGACGACTCTCTCTCCTACCACGACATCCTCCAGCGCGAGATCCGGAACGCACTCCAGGAGATCAGACGGCCGACGCCAGCAGTGTTTATCTCCGGCGTCTCGGCCGGACTGAACGTGAGTTTCGGCGCGCTGTTCATGGGGATGGTGCTGTCGCTGTCGAACGGATTCTCGTCGCCCGTTGTCGCCCGACTGACCCTCGGCTCGGTCTCGACCATCGGCTTCCTGTTCGTCATCCTCGGCCAGACGGAGCTGTTTACGGCCCACACCACCATGGCCATCCTGCCGGTGCTGGACGGGCGGGCCTCGCTCCGTGACCTCGGCGAGCTGTGGGCGGCTGTCTACGTCTCGAACCTCCTCGGCTGCGCCGGATTCGTCGTCCTGATCGCCATGCTCGGCCCGACGCTCGAGATCGCCGGTGGCGCGGCTTTCACCACGCTCGCGACGGAACTGGTCGACCCGGCCGGACCGGCGATCTTCCTCAGCGCCGTCATCGCCGGCTGGCTCATGGGGCTGGTGACGTGGCTCGTCGCCGGCTGTCAGGACACGACCAGTCGCGTCCTCGTCATCATCATCGTCACCGCCGGTATCGGATTCGCCCCTTTCCACCACGCCCTGCTCGGGACGACCGAAGTGCTGAGCGCCATCGCCCTCGGACCGGCCGTCACGCTGGCCGACTTCGGGCACTTCCTCCTCTGGACGACCGCCGGAAACGTCGTCGGTGGCGCGGTGTTCGTGGCGCTGCTGAACTACGGCCACGTCGCCTACTTCACCGAGAGCGAATACAGTTACTACGACGAGAATCAGTGAGTCCGCCGCTCTCGGTCAGGACTCCACGAGGCCGTCGACGTTCTCGATGGACAGGTCGCCGCCGATGGTGCGGTTCGGGTAGGGGATGTCGATTCCTTCCTCGTCGAACCGCTCTTTCACGGCGGTGACGTACTCGCCGCGGACCTTCACGAAGTCCGCACGACTCGGATTGTCGATCCAGATGCGCGATTGCAACCCGACCGAGGAGTCACCGAGTTCGGTCAGGCGCACGGAGGGTTCGGGGTCGTTCATGATCCCGTCGTGGTTCTCGGCTTCCTCGACGATGATCTCGGTCGCTTCGTCGATGTCGTCGTCGTAGCCGATACCGAACAGGAACTTCAGGCGGAGTTGTTCCTTGGCGACGGGGTTCTTGATGACGCCGCCGGTCAGCTGGGAGTTCGGGACCGTCAGGAGTTCGTTGTCGAACGTGCGGACCCGCGTCACGCGCAGGGAGATGTCCTCGACGACCCCCGAGTAGCCGTCCCACTCGATCCAGTCGCCGATGCGGAAGGGCTTGTCCGTGTAGATGAACACGCCGGCGACGAAGTTGCTCAGGACGTCCTGCATCGCGAAACCGATCGCCAGTGTGGCGGCCGCGCCGATGGTCGCGATGGCGGTGAGGATGTTGCCGTAGCCGGCGAAGGTGAAGGCGATCGCGACGGCGGCAAAGGCGGTCACGATCCGCACGAGTTTCACGAGCGGCTTGCGCGCGTGTGCGTCGAGATCCCGTCGCTTCAGCACCCGATTGATCAGGGGGGCGACGACGGTCCGGCCCACCAGATAGAGGACGAGAAACGCGATGAGAAACGTGATGGCCGAGCCGACCGCGCCGGCCGCGGGGAGGCCGAATTGTGCGAGTTGATCCGCGAGAAACGTGTTCGCGGACTGCAGCAGGATCACCGCTCGATCACCGCCGTGTGCCCCCGGGTCCGGGCGAGGTCACCGCTGACCCGCTCGGCCAGGTCCTCGGCCAAGTCCTCGGTCGTGGTCCCCCCACGCGCCGCACGGAGGAACTTGACTTTCACCATGTCGCGGTCGTCGAGCTGGTCCGACAGCTCCTCGACGACGGACTCGACCCCGTGCTTCCCGACCCAGACGGTCACGTCCAGGTCGTGCATCCGCCGGCGCTTCTCCTGTTCGGTCATGTCGTCTTCACTATACGGCAACCGTTCTTAAAAGCTATCACCGACCGAGCGTGTGGGAGCAGGTCTCACTACCGCGCTCCGTCGGCCCGCGCGGTCAGTACGGGTATCTCGCGTGTCCGCCACAGTCACAGGTGACCACGACGTGGCCGTCCCGGGTCCGGACGCGGGCGTTCACGCCGGGCTGGAGGTAGGCGTCACAGCGGTCGCAGGTGAACCGCTTGAATTCGGGCGGGAGCGAGAGCCGGTTGCGCTCGGCGACGCGGCGGGCCCGGCGGACGTACGCCCGGGCGCGGTCGGTCTCGCCCGCGGACGTAGCGGCCTTCGCGAGCGCCTGGAGGCGCTCGATGCGCTCGGCGGCCAGTTGCTCCTCGCTGGGCATACCCGTGACTCACCGGGCGAGACGGGGTATAGGTTCTGTTTGCCGTCGCGGCGCCGTCCATCGTGTTCTTTCGGTAGGGTTTTTTCCCACGCTCGTCTCGCCTCGCCTGTGCAGGCGCTCAACTACCTGGAACTCGCAGGGAAACTCGACCGGAGCGGCATCGGGACGGCCGTCGAACAGCAGCGCCGTGCGCTCGCCGAGACGGACGTGGACGTGCGCACGTCGCCGTGGGCCGGTGGCGATCCGGTGAGTGGACTGCGACGTGCCGTGACCGACGGCGACGCCTTCGCCGATTTCGATCTGGCCCACTGCAACATGATCGGGCCGGGGACGGTCGCGGTCGCCCGGTACGCGCGCCGCAACGGCGTCCCGCTGGTCTTGCACTCACACGTCACCAGCGAGGACTTCGCCGAGAGCTTTCGCGGATCCACGTATCTGGCCGACCCACTGCAGCGCTACCTGCAGTGGTTCTACTCCCTGGCGGACCTGGTCCTCTGTCCGAGCGAGTACACGAGACGAACCATCGGATCCTACCCCGTGGACGCACCGATCCGCCCGATCAGCAACGGGGTCGACCTCGACTCCCTGGAGGGGTACGAGGACTGCCGGCAGGAGTACCGCGACCGGTTCGATCTGGAGGGGATGGTGGTCTTCTCGGTCGGCAACGTCTTCGAGCGCAAGGGGCTGACGACGTTCTGTCGCCTGGCCCAGGAGACCGACTACGAGTTCGCCTGGTTCGGGCCCTACGACACGGGGCCACAGGCGTCACAGACCGTCAGGGAGTGGACGCAGGACCCGCCCGAGAACCTCACGTTCACCGGCTGGATCGACGACAAACGGGGCGCGTTCGGTGCCGGCGACGTGTACCTGTTCCCGACGAAAGCCGAAAATCAGGGCATCGCCGTGCTGGAGGCGATGGCTTGCCGGAAAGCCGTCGTCCTCCGGGATATTCCGGTGTTCGAGGAGTTCTACACGCACGGCGAGGACTGCCTGAAGTGTGAGACACGCGCGGAGTTCCGGGACGCGCTCGCGGAACTGGCGGCGAACCCGGATCTGCGCGAGCGACTCGGTGAGAACGCCCGCGAGACGGCCGAAGAGCACGCGCTCGGACGCGTCGGGCAGGAGCTGAAAGGTATCTATCATGATCTCGTCGATGACACAACGTATTAGAGACCGGTCGTCGAACGGTCCGGCGATGGGTCGGACCGTCGCCGTCTTCACCGACACGTATCTGCCGACGGTCAACGGCGTGACCTACACGGTCCAGACCTGGCGGAAACGGTGGGCGGAGCGGGGCGGGCGGATGCCTATCGTCTATCCGGGGACCAACGATTACGAGCCCGGTGAGGACGAACACCCGGTCAGGAGCATCGAATTTCCGTTCTACGACGAGTTCAACGCTGCGGTTCCGGGTGTCCCCGACGACATCACGGCGGCCGACCCCGAGCTGGTTCACACCCACACCCCGTTCCTGCTCGGCCTCAGCGGCCTGAGGTTCGCCCGGAGCCACGGCGTCCCGCTGGTCGCCTCGTATCACACGCCGACGGCCGAGTACGCCGACTACATCGCGGAGGGGTGGCTCCGCTCGCCCGTCGAGCGTGCCGCACGGGCCTACGAGAAGTGGTATCTCAACCGGGCGGAGATGGTGGTCGTCCCGAGCGAACCCGCCCGTCACCACCTCCGGGAGATCGGCGTCCGGACGGCGGTCGAGGTCGTCCCCAACGGCGTCGACACCGACCGGTTCGGCCCGGTAGACACGAGCCGGTTCGCCGAGGCCCACGATCTCGACACCGGGAAGCCACTGGTCGGCTACACCGGACGGCACGGATACGAGAAGCAACTCGACCTCATCGTCGAAGCCACCGACGGGATGGACGTGACCGTCGTGTTCGGCGGCGACGGCCCGGCTCGGGACCGGCTGGAGAAGCAGGCCGCCGACGCCGACGTGGACGTGCGATTCCTGGGCTTCCTCGACAGGGAGGACCTCCCCGCGTTCTACAGCGCGCTCGACGTGTTCGCGTTCCCCAGCCCCGTAGAGACACAGGGGCTGGTGGCACTGGAGGCCAACGCCTGCGGAACACCCGTGGCGGCCGTCGACGCCGGCGCGCTCTCCGATACCGTCGTCACCGGTGAGACCGGCTACCGCGCGCCGCCGGGTGACGCCGATCGGTTCCGGGCGGCCATCGAACGGACGCTCGCCGAGCGCGACGCGTTGCGCGAGCACTGCCTCGACCGCCGGGACGCCGTCAGCGTCGACCACGCCGTCGACAAACTCTCCGAGGTCTACGAAATGTTGCTGTAGGGAGATCGAGGGGACTTCGAGTCTCGTGCCGTGAGCAGGCTTCATTACCGTGGCCGACTTCGACCCGACGAGTCGACGGCCCGCAGATCATGATCAAGAATAGGGACGAGCGACGGAGAGTCGGTTTCGGAGTGGCGTCGCTCCTGCTCGTGTCCGTCCTGCTGCTGGCCACGAACGTGGCCCTGATTCTCGGGTCGGGCGCGGCGGACGTGACAGTCGCGGTCTGGCTGATCGCTCCGGCCGCGGTGATCGTCCTGCTGGTCGCGGTCGCTGTCTGGGTCCAGGCGGACCGCGACCGTGCGAGGTACCTCACGCGCGTCGCGGCCTGGGCGTTCGTCGGTGCGGCCGCCCTGGGTATCGGCGGCGCGCTGAACGGATACCTGAACGCCGTCGAGGGCGTCAGGTTGGGCTCGACGGTGGATCTGTTCGTGGGCTGGGCGGCCGGCGGCCTGCTCGACGGCGGTCTCATCGGGATCTACGACGCCGAACGACGGCTCGAACGCGAACGCAGCGAAGGCGCCCGACAGGAAGCCGAACAGCTTGCGGCCGGGCTCTCCGTCGTCAACCGCGTCCTCCGACACGACCTGCGTAACCACGCGACCGTCCTCGAGGGACAGATAGGCGCACTCGACGCCGACGACGGGGACGTCGAGACCATCCGTCAACACGTCGACCGGATCGTCGAACTGGCCGAGCAGGGCCGACAGATGGAGTCCGTCCTGCGGACCGACGACCGGATCGTCGCCGACGCGAGCGAGGTCGTCGAGCGCGTCACAGAGGACCTCGCTGCCGTCCACACGGACGCGTCGGTCACGGTCACCACGCCCGACGCCGCACCGGTCACCGTCGGCAGCATGTTCGAGGTCGCAGTCGAGAACGTCGTCGAGAACGCAATCGTCCACAACGACAGTCCCGAACCGACCGTCGACGTGACCGTCACGAACGGGGACGGGACCGTGGCGGTGACAGTGAGCGACGACGGCCCTGGGATTCCGGACCACGAACTCGACATGCGGGAGTTGCCCGCCGAATCCGCACTCGAACACAGCAACGGACTCGGCCTGTGGCTGGTCGACTGGTTCGTCGAACGGTCCGAGGGCGACCTCCACATCGAGACCGACGACGGCAGCCGGGTCCGGATGGTCCTGCCACGGGCCTGAGCAGGTGCTGACTGGCCGAAAAAGGGAAAAGTTCGACACCGCGAGCGGCGTCAGTCTTCGAGCGCGTCGGCGATCCGGTCGAGGGTGCGGCGCACGTCGTGAACCTCGTCGCGGAGCTTGCGGACTTCGCGGGTCAGCTCCTCGTTGTCACTGCCACCCTCCTGTTCACGACCGCGGCCTTCGCCGCCGGGACCGCCGCCGCCGGGACCCATGCCGCCAGGGCCGCCACCGCCGGGACCCATGCCACCGCCGGGACCGCCGCCCATCATGCCGCCCATCATCTGCGCGAACGGGTTGCCCCCGCCGCCACCGCCCATGCCGCCGGGGCCGCCACCGCCGCCCATCATCTCTTCGAGGCGCTCCTCGCGACTCATGCCTTCGCCTTCTTCGCCCTCGCCTTCCTCGGCTCGCTGCTGGCGGATCTCCTCGACCCGCTCGCGGAAGGACTTCTCTTCGCCCTCGCTCTCGGGCGCTTCGCTCTCGGGGGCTTCGCTCTCTGCTTCTGTCTCCTCGGAAGGATCGTCCTCTGCCATGGGTTCCGGTTCGGGAGCGGCTGGGAAAAGGATTGTCGTGTCCGACGACTCAGGTCGGCACCGATCCCAGCCGGCGGGCCAGTCGGGCGATGCCCGCGACCGCGCTCAACAGCACGGCGAGGTTGAACGCGGCCATCACGACGGGCTGGTACCCCGTCCCGACCCAGACCTCGATGGCCCGGGTCGCGCTCAGGTAGAACTGCGCGGTCGCCCAGATGGCGGCGACGATCAGCAGCACCAGCGCGCCCCACTGGAGCTGTTCGAAGACACTCATCTCGCCGTCCATCGGGCCGGACGCGTCCGAGCCTGCGGGCGACGGATCGGCGGTCGGTGCGTCGTCGGTCGGGTCGGTCGAATCTGTCATTGGAACCTCCGTGCGTAGATCGCGACGACGAGGACGGCGACGGCGACGGCGCCGACGCCGAACCCGGGACCCGAACTGGACGTCGTCCCGCGCTCGTCCGGCGCGCGCTCGGTCCGCTGGACGCCCTCGTCGGTCTCGAAGTCGCTCGTGTCGAGCGTATCGGCCGACGAGTTGGTGGTGTCGACCGTCACCGTCTGGTTCGGGTTCAGCGTCGCGGTAGCCTGGGCCGTCCCGACGAGCACGTCGTCGGCCTGGATCATCGCCATCAGCTTGTAGTTGTAGTCGTCGGGCACCGTCAGCAGCGTCGAGGGCATGGCCGTCCGCCCCGGTCGAATCGACCCGACCCGCCTGACCGACCGGTCGGCGACGATGTTCGAGTCGGCCTGCCGGGCCAGGAAGGTGATCCGCAACTGATCGTTGGCTACGTCACCGGTGTTGGTCAGGTAGGCGGTGACGTTCAGCGTGGCCGACGCCCCCTCGGTCTCGGCGATGGAGAACTGGATCGGGGGCAGCTGCCCCGAGCCGAAGCCCTCGAAGCTGTGGAACTCCACGCCGGTCCGGGCGTAGGCCGGCTGGAGGCCGCCGACGCCACGGACTGTCTTCCTGCCCGAGGCGACCCGCTCGCCGTCCTGGTAGACGATGGTCTCGATCCGGTAGTCGCCCTCGCGGTCGACGCTGATGTTCTGGACGACCGGAACCTCGCGGGTCCCCTGGACCGAGCCGACTTCCTCGGTGGTCTCCGCGGCCACCAGATCGGTGTCGAGGTCGACCGCACGGACCAGCACCGTCACGTTCTCGCCGGGGCCGCCGTCGTGGGAGAGACGACTCCGCACGGACAGCGTGGCGGTCCCGCCGGTCACGTCGCCGGCGGCGATGGTCTGTTCTCGAACCGAGAGTTCGGAGGGCGGCGGGTCGGGCGTCGCGTCGGCCAGCGCACCCGGCGCAACGGCGACGAACAGGGCGGCCGCGACGAGGACCGCCCCCGCCGCGCCCAGGAGTTTCGTTTCACGCTCCATACACGACGATCCGTGGTTCACGGTAAGTGTTTTGTGTGAAACACGACTGGGGCGAAGGAATCAGAACGCGCCGAGACTGGCCTGCAACTCCCGATCCGTCCCGCCCGCCGAGAGATCGTAGCCCACCAGATCTCGCATGTCCACGGCGAAAGTCGTCCCGCCGTTGTCGAGGACGAGGACCCGGCCCTGGGTGCCCCGCACAGTACCGGTCAGCAGCGTCTCCGCGACCGGCCGGTCGGCCAGCACGAACCCGCAGTCGAAGTCGTAGGTCTCCTTTGGATCGTAGTCGGCCAGCAGGTCGCGCCACGCCGCCTCGTCCACGTCGCGGTGGAGGCCCTCGATCTTCGTCGGAACCCGCACCCGGTCGCCGACCTCGCGGGCGATGTCGGCCTCGACCTGCCGGGCGATCCGGCCGTCGGCGACCGTCCGGAGGTGGGCCGCCCTGTCGGTCCCCTGCTCGCGCAGGCGGGTGTCGAGTCGCCACGAGCGAGTCACGCCGACCTTGAACGTCGCCGGGGCGAACGCGGCGAGGTAGACCGCGTGTTCCTCCCGGCAGGACGGGAGCGGGAGGTCGCAGTTCCCGACACAGCGGGCGCAGGCCCACCGGCTCGTGTGGTCGTCGCAGTACGGTGCCGTCGGGTTCGAGCAGGCCTCGTGGGTGCCGTCGCTGATCGTGCCGGCGCAGTGGCGCTCGTCGAGGGTGTAGGCGAGGCCGGTCCCCGGCGCGAGCGACAGCCGGTCGAGCCCCTCGGCCGTCGCGAGTCGTAGCGCAGGCTCGCGGTCGTCACCGACACCCGTGTCGTACCCGACGACCTGCACGCGGCTGGCTACGAACCGGGCGATAAAAGGACTGCCGTTGGGCGCCTCGGGTCGTCGGTCAGTGCTCCTGCACGAGTTCTTCGGCGGCCTTGCGCACGGCGTCGTCGCTGGAGTCGTCGGGCCTCCAGCCAAGCGCCGCCAGTTTCTCGATGGACAGTCGCATTCGGGGCACGTCGCCGACCCAGCCGCGGTCGCCGCCCGTGAACTCGTAGTCGGGATCGAGCCCCATCGCGTCGCTCACGATGTCGGCGATGGTGGTGACCGACGTGGTCGTCCGGGTCCCGAGGTTGTAGACGTTCAGGTCGGCGTCGGCGTTCTCGACGACGTGACACATGGCGTCGACGCAGGATTTGACGTGCATGTACGACTTCTCCTGGCGACCGTCGCCGAGAATTTCGAGCGAGTCCGGGTTCTCCCGGAGCTTGTGAATGAAGTCGGGGATCACCGCGCCCTTCTGGAGGCGGGGGCCGACGATGTTGGCGAAACGGTAGACCCACGCGGTCATCCCGTAGCTCTTGGCGTAGACGGAGATGAGCGACTCCTCGGAGAGCTTGCTCGCGCCGTAGGCCGAGATGGGCTCCATCGGTGCGAAGTCTTCGGGCGTGGGGCGGGGCGCTTCCCCGTACACCGTCGAGGATGAGGTGAAGGCGATGTTGTCGACGCCGACCTCGCGCATCCGCTCCAGCACCGTGAGCGTGAGGTCGCCGTTGAGTTCGTACTGGGCGCGCGGGTCGTCGGTGTCCACGGTTCTATCGGCCGCGAAGTGGAAGACGCCGTCCAGATCCTCGGTGATGACCGCCTCGGCCACCGCGGGGTCGGTGAGGTCCCCCTCGACGAACTCGACGCCGTCGGGGACCCACGAGGGGTCGCCGTTCGAGCAATCGTCGACTGCCCGCACATCGTTGTCCTCGACCAGCCGTTCACAGAGGTGTGAGCCGACGAAGCCCGCGCCGCCGGTCACCAGGAGGGCTTTTCCTGTCAGGTCCATACAATTCCTGCGAAACCACCGGTCAAGACACTTGTGAATGGTGCCAGGGCTGCCACACGATTCGTGAGTTTCCCGGGCCCGAGCGACCGTCCGTAGCCACCCGGTCAGTACCCGTCGCCAGCCTGCAAGTAGCCTTATTCCATCCCCACGTGCAGCCGGCACACGTCGCAGGTGTGCAGATGATTGCAGGAACGCGAACGAGCCCCGACGCCCAGTGTCGACGAACGGCCGTACATCCGGCCAGGGAGCGGCGATGACCGGCCCGTGCGAGTGGCTCGCGACCCGGACCAGTGAGCGCACGCTCGCCCGGTTGACCCTCGTGTTCGCGGCCGGATTCGTGGTACTCGGCGCTGGCGTCGCCTGGTAGGTCGGAAGCGTCGGCCTCGCGATGGGCGCGATGGCCTACGACAGCGGCGGCCGCACGGTCGTGATCGGCGAGGCGGAGCGTGCCGCCTTCGCCAGCCACTACGACGAGCGTACGGAGGTCGGCTGGTGTCTCTACGGGACGACCAGCGAGACACACGTCCGCATCGACGAAGTGGTTCCCGCCGCCCCCGTGGGCCAGGAGCCGGAACGCGTCACGTCCACCTGCCTGCCCGAGACGGCAGGGCAACTGCTCGCCGGCGAGACCACCGCCCTGCTGGGCACGGTCCACAGCACCCCGGCCACGACGAGAGCGAACTGAGCGGGATCGACATCGCGCTGTTCGGCCGTCTCACTCCCCTCGTCGACGTATGGGCGTCTACACCGAAGCCGACGGCCCCGCGTTCTTCACGACCGGTAGCATGACCACCGCGCTCGACACGCGGGTGGTCGGCGACGGGACCGACGGGCTGGGAGAGGGCGAGCCACGGAATCGGTCGGGCCGAACCGTCACCGGATCGGCTGGCCCTGCCGTTCGAGAGCATCGCCGCGATGGAGCCGCCGGCGAACGGTCCCAGCGATGACGACACGGACGCCGTCCGGAAGACGGGAGCGGCAGTCAGCGGACGACCATTAGCCCATCCCGACCCCGGGCGGTCAGTCCTCGCCGTTGCCCGACCGAGTTCCCACCGGTGCCACACGCTACAGCGTGTGGCGGACGGTTCAGAGAGCCCGGCGGAACTCCGCCCCGTAGGTCACGTACAGGAGGGCGGCCGGAATCGTCAGGACGAGTCCCCCGAGATTCCACAGGACCTGGCTGAACGGGTCGGGCGGAGCCAGCACCGTTCCCGCGAGAAAGGAGCCGAGCGTGGCCAGCGCACAGGTCGTCACAAGCCGCTCGCGTCGGCTCTCGGGCGCACGTTTCGCGAACAGCACGTCGGAGTTGGTCAGATAGGTGGCGACGATCATCACCGACCAGAAGACGATCATCACCGCCAGGATCGCGATATCCGGGATCGCAGCGACGGAGAGCGGGCGCATGGCGGTTCCTTTCCCGGCGGTTGTGTAACTCTTTGCATCCTCGGAACGGGCACGGTCGGCGGGCGAAGGGGCAACGGCGCAATCGACGGATCGAAACCCCCTAACCGGGCAGCGTTCTTCGGGGGCATATGCAGGGAGATCCCGAGGTCGCGGTACTCAGACTCGGCCACCGGCCGGGCCGGGACGAGCGGATCACGACCCACGTCGGGCTGACCGCGCGGGCGCTGGGGGCCGACCGCGTGATCCTCGCCGGCGACGGCGCGAACCGGGCCGAGACCGTCGCGGACATCACCGAGCGCTTCGGCGGCCCCTTCGCCGTCGACACCGTCGAGTCCTGGCGATCGATCCTCCGGGAGTGGGAGGGAGAGATCGTCCACCTCACGATGTACGGGCTGGAAGTCCAGAACGTGGAAGCCGAGATCCGGGAGGCCCACCGCGAGCGACGGGAACCGCTGCTCGTGGTCGTCGGCGCGGAAAAAATCCCCTTCGACGTGTACGAAGCGGCCGACTGGAATGTCGGCGTGACCAACCAGCCCCACTCCGAGATCGCCTCGCTCGCGGTCTTTCTCGACCGCCTGTTCGAGGGACGCGAACTCGACCGGGAGTTCGAAGACGCCGAGAAAGTGGTCGTCCCGCAGGCGGTCGGGAAGCGTGTCGTCGAGGCCGACGACGAGTAGCCGGCGACGACAGACACGCCGGACCCGGGCAGGCCCGGGAGCGCACCCAGTCGTGAACCCGGTTCGGTGCTTTTAAACGAACTAGGCACGGATAGATACACCAATGGCTTTTGAGGAACTCCTGGAGGACCCGGTCATACAGAAGTACCTCCACGAACTGGTGGGCCCGAAGGGGATGCCCGTCGCGGCCGCACCGCCGGACGGCGAGGTGACGGACGAGGAGCTCGCGGAAGAGTTGGGGCTGGAGCTCAACGACGTTCGCCGCGCCCTCTTCATTCTCTACGAGAACGATCTGGCGAGCTATCGACGGCTCCGCGACGAGGACTCGGGGTGGCTGACCTACCTCTGGACGTTCGAGTACGACAAGATCCCCGAGAAACTCGAAGAGGAGATGTACCGCCTGCTGGACGCGCTCGAGGACCGCGAGCAGTACGAACACGAAAACGAGTTCTACCTCTGTGAGGTCTGTGGCATCCGCTTCGAGTTCGACGAGGCGATGGACTTCGGGTTCGAGTGTCCCGAGTGTGGCTCGTCGGTCGACGCCATGGAGAACACGGCGCTGGTCCAGGCCATGGAGGACCGCATCGACGCCCTGCGCGACGAACTGAACGTCGAGCGAGAAGAGACCGAAGCCTGATGGTCGTCCTCGCAACGAAGTGCTACGTCGGCGGTGACGCCCGCGAACGCGCACTCGACGGACTGGGCTCTTTGATCCAAAACACCGTCGGCGATCTGGACGTGACCTACGAGGTCGGCCGCCGGGACGACGACTTCCCCTCGGTCACGCTGGAGGGCGAGGACGCTGTGGTCGCCCGGAACCTGCTCCGCGAGGAGTGGGGGGCGATCACGCAAGACTTCGAGGCCGGCGAGACTTACGTCGGCACCCTCGAATCCTGGGACGAGGACGGGTTCGTCCTCGACGCCGGTCAGGCGGTCCGGATTCCGGCCGACGAGATCGGTCTCGGACAGGGCTCGCCCGAGCAGATCCGCACGCGGTTCGGCCTCGTCCAGCATCTCCCGCTTTCGTTCGTCTACGGCGACTCGCCCCGCCTCTCGGACGATCAGCGCGACGAGTTGTACGACTGGACGCGCGGAACCGGTCGGGTCAACGTCAACAGCGCGACCCGGGCGGAGGTGCGGGCCACCGTCAACCGCGCGGGCCACGCCCAAGACATCGTGACCGTCGAGCGCCAGGGCTTGCTCGAACAGTCGGTGATCTGCAAGGAGGGGACCGACCCGCCGGGACTGCTCGCCAGCATCGGCACACACCTGCCCTCGGAAATTCTCGCCGTCGTCCCATGAATCGCCGCCTCGTCCTCGGAGTCGTCGCGCTCGCGGCCCTCGTCACGCTCGCGGGCTGTTCGGTGCTGGGCCCCGGAGAACCCGACGCCGAGGCGCTGGGCAAGAACGTCTCGTACGACTGGTCGACCGACGCGAACGCGACCATCGACATCAACGACACGCGCTACGAGGCCGTCTACCGCGTCGAGAACCGGTCGTCCATCGAACTCTACGACCGGGACGCGCTGGGAACGGAGCACCCCCTGGAGATCGAGGGCCTGAAGTTCCAGTTCGAGAACGGGACCGTCCGGAACCTCACCGCCGAGGACGTGGAGCTGAGCCGCAAGCGGATGACCGTCTCGTTCCCCGGCGAGAACGTCTCCGGGAAGGTGGCGTTCTCCGCGCCCCGGAACGGGAAGAGCTTCGGTCTCCCGACCTTCCTCTCGGGGCGGTACGTGGTGACGCTCCCCGGGAGCGCTCGTGTCCGTGTTCCGATCCTCGCGCAGGTCAGCCCCGGCGGGTACGAGCGGACGCTCAGGAACGACCGCGTGACGCTCACCTGGGGCGACGTAGAGCAGCGGTCGCTGTCGATCCGGTGGTATCTGGAACGTGACCTGTGGTTGTTCGGCGGACTCGTGGTGATCGCCCTGCTACTCGGCGTTGGTGGCACGCTGTACTACCTCCGGCAAATCCGCGCGCTCGAAAGCAGACGCGAGGAGGTCGGGCTGGACGTAGACACGGACGACGACTTCGACGACGACGGGCCGCCGCCGGGAATGCGGTAGTTCGGGGCTCGAAGCGGCCAAAAGCTTGAACCGGGCGGCCGACGTCCCCACTGTGAATGCCGCTGTTGATCGACGTGCGGAAGCTCCGGATCATCAACGTCCTGATGGAGAGCGGTGCGGGTAACGTCGCCGACTCCCTGTCGTCACTCGCGGGGCTCGACGCGTCGGTCGCGGTCAAGAGCCTCTCGATGGTCGAGCCGGGCGACATCCCCGACGAGCTGGGCGACGAGCACGTGTTCTGTGCCTCGATCAAGTTGACCGAACCCCCATACGGCTACTTCGTCATGACATTCGGGATGGAGACGGCGGTCAACGTCGCCGAACACATGACCGGGCGGGACGTCGACGGCGAGTTGAACCAGTTCCACGAGAGCGCCCTCCAGGAGATGTGTAACATCTTCACCTCCGGGTTCATCGACGGCCTGGCCAACACCCTGGGACGCTCCATCGAGATGGGGACGCCGGACCTCGAACGCGGGACCGGCCGCGAATTGATGACGTCGAACCTCTCGCACATCACCGACGACTCGCTGGCCATCGTGCTGGACTCACAGGTCGACGTGACCGAACCGCGCCGGGAGTTCCGGATTCGGATCTTCCTCGTCCCCGACCCCGGAGCCTTCGTCAACGTCCTCGATCACCTGGAAGTCGAGGACATCCGGACCGAGGAACCCGACGTGGCCGGACTGTAGGACTTTTATTCGCGGGTCGCTAACCCGAGGTATGCGCGTCGCGCTGGTCACGGTGGGCGACGAGTTGCTCGCCGGGGACACGGTCAACACGAACGCCGCCTGGCTCGGCGAGCGGCTGACCGAGCGGGGTGCGACCGTCGAGCGAGTGACGGTCGTCCCGGATCGGATCGGGGAGATCGCCCGCGTGGTCAACGAGTACCGCGCCGAGTACGATGCCGTCGTCGTCACCGGCGGACTGGGGCCGACCCACGACGACGTGACGATGGACGGCGTCGCCGCGGCCTTCGGTCGCGAAGTGACACGGAGCGAGGAAGCCCTCGCCTGGCTCGAAGAGTACGGAGGATACTCCCACGAGGACCTCGCGGAAGGGACCGCCGACATCCCGGCGGGCGCGGAGATGCTGCCGAACCGCGAGGGCGTCGCACCCGGCTGTGTCCTCGGATCGGTGTACGTCCTGCCGGGGGTCCCAGACGAGATGAAGACGATGTTCGAGGCGGTCGCCGATCGATTCTCCGGCGAGCGCCGCCACGTCGAGACCGTCGAGGCCGACGAACCCGAGAGTGCCCTGCTCACCCGGATCCGCGACGTTCGCGACCGCTTCGACGTGAAAGTGGGGAGCTACCCCGGCGAGACGGTCGAGATCAAGCTGGAGAGTACCGACGAGACCGAGGTTCGAGAGGCAGCCGCGTGGCTGGCCGACCGGGTCGAGAAACCGGAGAAGGAGTGAGTCAGCGGTAGAGGTAGGCGATCCACGCGGCGGCGAGCAGGAGGCTCACCAGGCCGACGAGGGCCCCGGCGCTGTTGATGACGGCCGTCTGGACGCCCGGCTCCGTCGCGTTCGTGGCGGCAGTCGAGAGTATCGCGTTCATGATCGGCCGTTCCGACCGCTGGGTCTTAAGAATCCCGAACCACGAGCGGAGCGTCTCGTCAGTCGGAAGGTCGGGAGTGACTGGCCTGCCGTCAGCGGACGGCTTTTGACCCTCCCGCGGGTACGTCCGATAATGCGAACCATCGGGGTCGTCGTCAACCCCATTGCTGGGATGGGTGGCCGCGTCGGGCTGAAGGGGACGGACGGGAAAGTTGACGAAGCGCGCGCACGCGGTGCGGAACCACGCGCGCCATCGCGTGCTCGTGCGGCCCTCGACCGGCTCCACGAACTCGCCCCCGAGACCGAGATTTGTACCTACGAGGACCCGATGGGTGCGGGACTCGCTCGCGAGGCCGGCTTCGAGCCGACCGTCGTCGGCGCGCCCGAGCGCGACGAGACCACGGCGGCCGACACGCGGGCCGCCGCCGCGGACTTCCTGGATCGCGGTGTCGATCTGATCCTGTTCGTCGGCGGCGACGGGACCGCCGTCGACGTAGCGGAGACGATCCAGGAGCGCGACGCCGACCTACCGATGCTGGGTGTCCCCGCGGGCGTGAAGGTCTACTCGTCGGTGTTCGGGGTCACGCCGCGGGCCGCGGGCCAGATCGCCGCGACCTTCGCGGACACGGAGCGCGCCGAGGTCAACGACATCGACGAGGACGAGTACCGCGAGGGCGAGGTCCACACGGAGTTGCGCGCGGTGGTGCGCGTCCCGGCGGCCGAACAGCGCCAGGCCAGCAAGCAGTTGGGCGGCGGTACTGTCGAGAGCCTCGCGGAGGGCGTCGCCCGCGAGGCCCGCGACGGCGTGACCTACGTCCTCGGCCCCGGGAGTACGGTCGGCGCGGTCAAAGAGCACCTCGACTTCGAGGGCTCGCCGCTCGGCGTCGACGTGTGGCGGGACGGCGACGTGCTGATCGCGGACGCGAGCGAGCGCGAGATTCTCGACGCGCTGGGCGAGGAGAACGTCATCGTCGTCTCACCCATCGGCGGGCAGGGGTTCGTCTTCGGCCGCGGGAACCAGCAACTCTCGCCGGCCGTCATCGAACAGTGTGATCTCGAAGTCGTCGCCTCGAAGTCCAAGCTCGACGAAATTGGGACGCTTCGCGTCGATACCGGCGACAGCGACCTCGACGAGGAACTCCGCGGGTGGCTCCAGGTCCGTGTCGGCCGGTACGAGCGACGGCTGATGCAAGTGATTTAGGAACGTGGAATTTCTGCCTGATCGATCAAGCACTATTACATTCGTCAGCGGATTAAGTGGTGTATAGATAAGATTAAGGTCGCTGGGGTATCACAAAGGGAGTATGGAAACGCGGAAAGTGCAGCGGCTCGGTCCCTCCACGCTGGCGATGACCTTACCGGCGGAGTGGGCGTCCGAGCACAACGTCGAGAAAGGCGATGAGGTGTCTCTGCGCATCGGCGGCAAAGGGACGCTCACCGTGATGCCCGAGTCGGTGCAGACCGAGGAATCTGAAGCGATCATCTACACCGAGGATCTGGACGCGGACGCCGTCGAGCGAGCCATCGTGGCCCAGTACGTCCTCGGCCGGCGCATCATCCACGTCGAGGCCGGGGAGGACGGGACCCTCAAGTCCGAACACATCAACGCCGTCTACAACGCCGAGACCCAGCTGATGGGCCTGGGCGTCATCGAGGAGACGCCCGAACGCATCGCCATCCGCTGTTCGGTCGACCCCGAGGACTTCACGCTGGACAACCTGCTGGAACGGCTGGAATCCACGGGCTCGACGATGCGCAACGAGGGCGTCAAGGCGCTGGCCCACGGCAACCCCGACCTCGCCCAGCGGGCGTTGAACCGAGAACGACAGGCCAACAAGATCTTCGTCCTCCTGCTCCGCCTGATCTTCACGGCCTACCAGAACCCCAACCTCGCACGGGCGGTCGGGCTGGACAACGGCTTCCCGCTGATCGGGTACCGGTCCATCGCGAAGAACCTCGAACTCACCGCGGACAACGCCGAGGACATCGCCGAGATCGTCCTCGAAACGGAGGGCCACGCGCTCAACGTCGAGTCCTCGACCATGCGGCGCATCCGGGAGTTCACCGATCAGGTCAACGAAATCACCGAGATGGCCGTCACCGCCGCCGTCGAACGCGACTACGACGCCGCCATCGAGGTCCGGGAGCTGTACGCCGAGATCGGCAACCGCGAGCAGGACATCCTGAGTGACCTCCCGGAGATGGAAAACGAGGAACTGCTCCGGATCCGGGAAGTACTGGTCAGCCTCCAGCAGACCGCGCAGTACGCCGTCCGGAACGCCGAGATCGCGACGAACCTGGCACTCAACGAGGAGTCCGTTCACACGGAGATCCAGTAACGCACCGCTGTCTCTTTTTTGAAACGACGTGACCGATTGGCGAGCGAAGCGAGTTAGTCCGCTGTCGCTTCGTCGCCGGTGCCGTCGGCCGTCGTCTTCCGCACCGTCAGCGGACTCCGGCGCGTGATCGTACAGTCGAACGCCGGATGTTCCGCGTAGTGGCGCACGAGCATGTGCCGGCGCGAGCCGGTGATGCCGGACCGACTGACCGCGTCGGCCGTGAACTCCGTCGGCAGTCGCTCGTAGAGCCGGCGCACCTGTTCGAAACTCTCGAACACTTTGCTGTTGCCGGCCGAGTCGGCGCCACGTCTGGAGACGACGTACGCGCCGTCGTCGCGGTACTCGCCTGCGGTGTGCAGGTACTCCTGGCGACGCGTCAGCGCGTCGTCGATCTTCCCCCTGAGTTCGGTCGCCTGTTCGCGGGTCAACTCGTGGGTCACCCCGTCGACCTCGACCCGGATGCGATCCCCCATCGCCGTAACACCCTTCCCGGTGTCGCGATCCTCGTTACCCTCGAAGAACGCGACCAGGAGCGTCAGCACTCCGTGTCATGCAACCACACGTTTCGATGCGTCCGATAAAGCCCTGTCCGCGGGATGACATGGTGTTTTAAGTCAGCCCAGCAGTCCGCCGTCGTCGTCGGTCGTCGTCGTGACCGACCCGCCGGTGTCACCGTCGGTCCCGTCTGCGGTCTCCGTGGTGGAACCGTCCTCGGCGGTCGTTTCGGACGAGCCGCCGTCTGCACTCCGGTCCGCCGAGTCCGTGGGAGTCGACTGGCCGCCGTCGTCACTGCCGGTATCGGCGCTCCCGCTCGCGCTTTCGGTTTTCGTGCCGAACATGTCGGTCTCGATGGTGGTCCGGTAGTCGAGTGGGTCCAGTGGGATCCGGAACGATCCGGTGTCTCCGAGTCCACCCTCGAGGGCGTCGTCGGCGGGGTCGACGACGGCGTAGAACTGGATCTCCAGGTCGGTCACCTGCCCGTTTCGGAGGTGGGTCACCCACCAGTCGTCGAGGTTCTGGTTTCGGATGGCGACGTCGGCCCGGATGCGCTGGGTGGTCCGGGGCAGGATCGTCGCCACGTCCTCGCTACTGCCCTCGCCGACCTGTACGTCGTTCATCGTGATCGTGTACCCGAGTTCGGAGACGGCGTAGGGGTACTGTTTGGGGTTGTACGCCCGGAACGACATCGCGATGGGCGTGCGTTCACGGGAGAGGTCCGCCCGGTCCCAGCGGGCGCTCGTCTCGTTGACGAACAGGATCGGGTCCGAGGGGAACGGACGGTCCGCTTCGATGGGGCGCGTCTCCGAGGAGTTGAACTGGCCGAGCAGGTCGGTCTCGATGGTTCGGTTCTGCGGGAGGCTGATCTGGCGACCCCCGAGCAGGCCCGACCTGACGACGGCGTCGATCACGACCTCGGTCCGCTCGCGGTTCTCGATGTGGGAGTGCCACCACGGCGGAATGCGGTCGTTTTGCATGTAGGTCCGGAAGGGGAGCGTCGAGTTGCCGGACTCGATGGCGAGGCCCGCTTTCTGTCCGGAAGCCATGGACACGTCGTTCATCTTCACGGTGTAGTCGACCGTGGTGCCCGACAGCGAGACCCCGACCGGGTTGGGGTTGGTGACGACCAGATCCGTCTCGATGACGGTGGTGGAGTCGTTGACGGTGCCAAAGCGGTTCTCGACGGCCCCGACGCCGGGGACGCCGATTACGCCCAGAAGGACGGCGAAGACGACCAGCACGACCAGTCCACCCCCGACCGACCCGGCTATGCGACGCTTACTGCCGAGAAACGCCGACCGAATCCGTTCGGTATCCATTGGCGGGGTGTGGTACAACTGATCGGATATGTCTTCCGGCCGACAGTGGGAGCACCGGCAAGACGGGGCGCAGACGGCAGTAGCGTGGTTCGAACAAACTAAGTACGCGCTACCGGTAGCTCGGATAATGGCAGAAACCGGACTACAGTCGGACAAGGCGCTGGGCCTCGGACTGCTCTTCGGGGCGCTCGGCATCGCCGGAGCAGTCGTGATGTACGTGGCGGCCGCACAACAGCTGTTGGCCGGCTGGGGCTTTGCCCTCGCAATCGTGTTCGGATCGCTCGCCGTCGGCGTGATTCACGTCTTCTCGTAGGCAGGCGTTTCGGTAAAACGAGAGCTTAAACGTCTGGACCGCCTACGTTCGGCATGGCCGATTTCAGCGAAGAGGAACAGCGTATCCTGGAGCACCTCCGTGACCAGGTCGGCGGGGACGAAGCCTACGTCCGGGCCAAGAATATTGCCGAGCAGATCGGACTCTCGGCGAAACAGGTCGGTGCGCGCCTCCCTCGACTGGCAGAGAAATCCGACGACGTGGACATCGAGAAGTGGGGCCGTGCGCGGTCGACGACCTGGCGCGTCACCCAAAGTTGAGTCTCGAGGGAAGTCGGACTCTTTTTTGACCGGCGGTCCGAAGGTAGGCTATGACCGTCCGGGTCGAGCGGACGTTCGAGTTGCCCGCCGAACGGGACCGCGTATGGTCGTTCATCGCAGACCCGGAGAAACGGGCCCGTCCGATCAGCGTCGTCGACGATTTCGAGAAGACGGGTGAGCACACCGCGACGTGGTACGTGAGGCTCCCGATCCCCGTCATCGACAGACGCGTCGCCATCGAGACCGAGGAGACGACCTTCGACCCGCCACGCTACGTCGAGTTCGTCGGTCGTTCGAAGGTGATGCGCGTCGTCGGTGAACACGAACTCCACGAAACCGACGAGGGAACCCGCGTCGAAAACCGCTTCACCGTCGACGGCAAACTGCCCGGCGTCGAGCGGTACTTCAAGCGCAACATGGACGAACAGCTCCAAAACATCGAGGCCGCCATCCGCGAGGACCTGGGGATCGAGGCGTGAAGGTCGCGCTGGCCCAGCTGTCCATCGACCCCGGCGACGTGAGCGGCAACGTCGACCGTGGGGTCGCCGCCGTCGAGCGCGCTGCCGACGCGGGTGCGGACCTCGTGGCCCTCCCCGAACTGTTCTCGGTCGGCTACTTCGCCTTCGACCTGTACGCCCGCACCGCAGAACCGGTCGGCGGCGAGACCCACCAGCGACTCGCCGCGGCCGCACGCGAGCACGACATCGCCGTCCTCGCCGGTACCGTCGTCGAAGATCTCGACGCGACGGCCGCACGGACCGATCTCACGGTGCCGAGCGAGGACGGACTGGCCAACACCGCCGTCGTTTTCGACCGGGACGGACAGCGCCGCGCAGTCTACCGGAAACACCACCTCTTCGGGTACGATTCGGCCGAGTCGGACCTGCTGGTCCCCGGCGAGCGTGCGCCGGTCGTCGACTTCGAGGGGTTCGGTATCGGGATCACGACCTGTTACGACCTGCGCTTCCCCGAACTGTACCGGGACCTCGTCGACGACGGCGCGACGCTCGTGCTCGTCCCGAGCGCGTGGCCGTACCCCCGGGTCGAACACTGGCAACTCCTCCCGCGAGCGCGCGCCGTCGAGAACCTCGCCTACGTGGCGACGATCAACGGGAGCGGGACGTTCGAGGACGCGGAACTGCTGGGGCGCTCGACCGTCTACGATCCGTGGGGCACGGTGCTCGCGAGTGCCGACGACGACCCGACGCTGGTGACGGCCGACCTCGACCCCGAGAAGGTCGCGTCGGTCCGAGAAGAGTTCCCCGCGCTGGCCGACCGCCGAGACACGTGATCGGTCCGAATATTTATGCGGTGGGCAGCCCAACCGGTGGTTGCCGGTACGGCGCTTTTCACGTCACGCCGGCAACTAACAGGCGCCCGCCTCGCTGCTCGGCCACCGCCGCTCGGTCCGTCCGGCGGCGTCGAAAGACGCCAGCCGCCTCGTCCCGTCGGCGAGACCGACTCCGGCCGGGATGCCGGCCGGCTGGAGCCGGTTTCGAGGGTTACTCCTCGGTCGTGATATCCGCCGACAGCCCCTGTGCCATCTCGATGTCCGTCGAGTTGTTGAGCGTCCACGCCGTCCGTTCGGTGACGGCCTCGATCACCTCACGGGCGCTCGGCGCGCCTTTGCCCGATTTCTTGACGCCGCCGAAGGGCAACTGCACCTCCGCGCCGATGCAGGGCAGGTTGGCGTAGGCCAGCCCCACCTCGCCGTGGTCGCGGTAGTAGTTGAGTTGCCGGTAGTTTTCCGAGACGATGGCTCCCGCCAGCCCGTAGGGCACGTCGTTGTGAATCTCGACGGCACGCTCGATGTCCCCGCTGTAGGGGAGCAGGGCGACGTGGGGGCCGAACACCTCCTCTTTGAGACAGCGCATCTCGGGGTCGTACTCGGTCTCGTAGACGAACGGGCCGACCCAGTAGCCGTCGTCACTGCCGTCGGGGATTTCTCCGTCGGCCAGCTCGGAGCGGTCGACCAGCACGTCGACACCCTCCTCACGAGCCAGTCGGTTGTACTCGTGGGACTTCTCGACCTGACTCTCGTCGACGACGGGGCCCATGAACGTCGACTCGTCGAGGGGGTCGCCGACCGCCACGTCCTCGGCGAGGTCGACGAACCGCCGCTTGAACTCGTCGTAGACGGCATCGTGGACGATCAGGCGCTCGGCCGAGACACAGCGCTGGCCGGTGGTCTTGAACGCCGACATCACCGCCGAGTGGACGGCTACGTCGATGTCCGCCTCCTCTGTGATCACGATGGCGTTTTTGCCGCCCATCTCCAGGGCCACCTCCCGGCCGGGTTCGCCCCCGAGTTTGTCCGCGATGGAGTGACCGACCTCGGCCGAGCCGGTGAACAGGACGGTGTCGACGCGGTCGTCCTCGACGATGGCGTTGCCGGCCTCGCCGAAGCCCTGGACCATGTTGAACACGCCATCGGGGACGCCGGCGTCGTCGAGCATCTCGGCGATCACCTGTCCGCACCACGGCGTCTGTTCGGCGGGCTTCCAGACGACGGTGTTGCCCTCCACGAGGGCGACGGCCATGTGCCAGAACGGGATGGCCACGGGGAAGTTCCACGGCGTGATACAGCCGACGACGCCGCGCGGACTGCGCCGCATGTAGGAGTCCTTGCTGGCGATCTCGCTGGGTACCACGTCACCGTGGGGATGGCGAGCGTTGCCCGCGGCCCACTCGACCATATGCCAGGCCTCGGTCACGTCTGCTTTCCCCTCGCTGATCTCCTTCCCGCACTCGCGGGTGACGACCTCGCCCAGTTCCGCGTGGCGATCCCTGAGTTCGTGGAACACCTCCCAGAGGTGTTCCGCGCGGTCGACGTACGAGAGGTCACGCCAGGCCGGAAATGCCTCGGTGGCTGCGGTCACTGCGCGCTCGACCTCGGCCGGTGTCCCGCGGTAGAACTCGCCCAACGACTCGCCGGTCGCCGGATCGACGCTCTCGAACCGCTCGCCGCCGCTCTCGATCCACTCGCCGTCGACGTAGTGGCCTGCCGGACCCTGGATTTGCTGGCTCATGAGCTCCGGCAAAAATTGCATCGGCGAGGATAAAAATCCATCCCCGCTTGGCGGTTCGGTGGTCGGGGGTCAGGTCTGAGGAACCCACCGTCTTCGGTCGTCGTAGTCTCGTTTTCGGGCATCGCGAGGGTTCTCGTCTCCGTCTCCTCGCCCGGCGACATGGGTTCCTCGGTGGTCGTCCCCTCACCCGGCATCGTCGGTGTCGCCGTATCTCCTTCGGGCGTACCGCCAGGCCCGCCACCGTCCGGCGTACCGCCCGTTTCGCCGTCGGGACTGGTTTCGTTACCGCTATCTTCCGGGCCGGCACAGCCCGCCAGCGCGGCGGCGGCCGTCCCAGCGAGCAGTCGTCGGCGTGTGCGTCGAGTCATCGGCACGCGGCGGTTCCGAATCCAGCGTGATAGCTATCCACCGCCTACCCGGGGAGTAGGCCGGCCGTTAGGGGTGACACGGTCGAGGGCCCGTCAGGTCGCCTCCCGCTCGATCTCGCCTTTGACCGCGGCCGCGTCGAAGCTGTGGTCCGGACGGATGTTGACGAAATCGAGAAACGCCCGGGCGTTGAGCAGGTCTGCGGGCGAGTACGCGGTCAGTGCCGCCGCGACGGCCGCTCTGGCACCGATCTCGGGTGCCAGCGCTCCCAGCGCACAGGCCACGTCGTAGGCTCGTGCGTCGTCGAGGCCGTCCCCGCGGACGTTCGTCGCGTCGATGAAGTAGAGGTCACCGTCGGCCACGAGGACGTTCTCGGCCCGCAGGTCGCCGTGGACCAGCCCGTCGGCGTGCATCGTCGAGAGCGCCGCGAACAGGTCCGGGGCGTGCCCCTCGACGGTCGCCGCGTCCAGCTGGTCGAGCGTCCGGAACTCGGGGAGGTACTCCAGGACGAGGACGCCGAAGCCGTCGACCTCGAAAGCCTCCAGGGGCTCGGGGACGTTGACCCCGAGTTCCCGCATCCGCTGGGTCGCGGCGAGTTCGTGTTCGGCCATCTCGACCGGCGAGTCGTAGTGGCCGAAAAAGCCCGCCGTGCCGCTGGAGAACGCCCCGAGGTTTCGACCCGCCGTCAGGAGCGCGTGGACGAGTGAGTGGCGGTCAGTAATGATCTTCACGAACACTTCGTCGTCGATCACCAGCGGGGTCGACAGCCAGTTGTCCGCCTCCAGAAAGGTCACGCGGTTGGCCGACAGGTCGTACCGCTGGGCGACCGCCGCGACGATCGGTTCGACCGCCGCTGCCGAGAGCTGGCCCCTGAGCAGTCGACGGATCGCCATCGGTTCAAGCGAGACGGGCCACGGACAAAGCCTTTCGGCCCTGCAACCGGGTCGACGGCCGAGAGTTTTTGTCGGCGCCGTGCTATGGAGCGCCATGGACTTCGATCTCCCCGACGAACACCGGATGATCCGGGAGACGGTGCGTGAGTTCTGTGCCGAAGAGATCGACCCCATCGCACAGGACATCGAGGACGACCACCGGTTCCCCGCGGAGATTTTCGACGAACTGGCCGACCTGGACGTGATGGGCGTCCCCGTCGCCGAGGAGTACGGCGGCCTCGGCGGCGACTACCTCATGTACGCGCTGGTCGCCGAGGAACTCGGCCGCGTCTCGGGCAGTGTCGGCCTCTCCTTCGTCGCCCACACGTCGCTGGGCGCGAAACCCATCGAGGCCTTCGGGAGCGACGAGCAAAAAGAGGAGTGGCTCCGCCCGCTCGCCGAGGGCGACGGGATGGGCGCGTGGGCCCTGACCGAACCCAGTTCGGGGAGCGACGCCTCGAATATGCAGACGACCGCCGAGCGGGACGGCGACGGCTACGTCCTGAACGGGACCAAGCAGTTCATCACCAACGCCAGCGTGGCCGAGTCCATCCTCGTGAAGGCCGTCACCGATCCCGAGGCCGGATACGACGGCATCTCCACGTTCATCGTCGACCCGGAGGCCGACGACGGGTTCTCGGTCTCGACCGTCTGGGACAAGATGGGGCTGAACGCCTCGCCGACCTGTGAGATCCAGTTCGAGGACTGCTGGGTCCCCGAGGAGCGCCTGCTCGGCGGCGAAGGCGAGGGCTGGACCCAGACGATGAAGACGCTCGACGGGGGCCGCATCTCCATCGCGGCGCTCTCGGTCGGCCTCGCCCAGGGGGCGTTCGACGCCGCACGCGAGTACGCACGCGAGCGCGAACAGTTCGGGCAATCCATCTCGAAGTTCGACGCCATCCGGGACAAACTCGTGTCGATGGACCGCAAGATCGAACGCGCTCGCCTGCTGACCCACAAGGCCGCGACGACCTACGACGACGGCGGTGACGCCACCCGCCTCTCGTCGCTGGCCAAACTCGACGCCAGCGAGATTTCCCGAGAAGTCGCCGAGGACGCCGTGCAGGTACTCGGTGGGTACGGGTACACCGAGGACTTCTCCCCTCAGCGGTTCTACTGCGACGCCAAACTCATGGAGATCGGCGAGGGGACCAGCGAGATTCAACACGCGATTCTGGGCGACGAACTCGGACTGTAGGGTGTCACTCCAGCGCAGCTCGGCAGTGCGAGGGGGGCCGGCCGTGTGGCAACGGTGCAGGTCTCGGCGTAACTATAAGTAAGACCACTCCTGGATTAGATACGTGAGTGAGTCTGATACAAACCCGGACGAGACGATAGAGGAAACGACCAGTTGGCCGGAACTCGCGATCGGTCTCTACGATCGACTGACCGGTCGGGGTGCCGAGATCGTCTACGAGTTCGAGGACATGGAGGTAGCCGTCCCCAGCAAGGTGGGCGAGGACGCGGATCACGCTCACTGGCAGGTGGACGGCACGGTTCGTATCACCACCCAAGAGCGTGACTGAGCGTGGCAACGAGCAGTGATCTGGCCGCCACGGTCGCGCGGGTCGCGCGTGCTGGCGACCGACTCGACATCACTGCGAACCTCTCCGTGACGGTCGACGGGGTCGACCTCGCGATCAGCACCGTCGACGACCGCATCCGCGTGCAGGTCCCGTCCGTCTGGGCCGGCATCCGCCTCGGCCGCACGGAGCGCGGCCAACTCGGGCGACTTGCCCGAATCCTCGACGGAGCAGGTGAAACGGCCGAGATCCGGGTCGGGGATGCGGTGCTCGCAGTCGTCGGCGCGGACGCCACGCCGGGGCGTCTCGGCTGGGCGCTGTCGCTCGGACCGGTCGAAACGCGACCCCGGGCTGTGGTGCCGGCCCTGTTGCGACTCCGGTGAACGGCACGGACGGGTCGCGACGCGGTCGCACGCTCGAACGATAGTGCCAAGTTCTCCGCGAACCGCCAGTCGAGCATGGGCACGCCGCGTTCCTCGCGCGAGGACCAGACACAGGAGGTCATCGACCGACTCCACGACGAGTATCCCGACACGACCATCTCGCTGAACTTCTCGAACCGACTGGAACTGCTGATCGCCGTCATCCTCTCGGCCCAGTGTACCGACGAGCGGGTCAACGGGGAGACCGAACACCTCTTCGAGAAGTACGAGTCGGCCGCGGACTACGCCGCGGCCGACCAGGAGGAACTCGCCGAGGACCTGAACTCGATCACCTACTACAACAACAAGGCCGGTTACATCAGGAACGCCTGTCGGACCATCGTCGAGGACCACGACGGCGAGGTCCCGGACACGATGGCCGAGTTGACCGACCTCCAGGGCGTCGGCCGGAAGACGGCCAACGTCGTCCTCCAGCACGGCCACGAGGTCGTCGAAGGGATCGTCGTCGACACGCACGTCCAGCGGCTGACCCGCCGCCTGGGCATCACCGAGGCGGAACGCCCGGAAGCCATCGAGCAGGACCTCATGCCAGTCGTGCCCGAGTCGGAGTGGCAGGACTTCACCCACCTGCTGATCAGCCACGGTCGGGCGACCTGTACGGCACGGAACCCCGACTGTGCGGACTGTGTTCTCGAAGACATCTGTCCGTCCTCGAAAGTGGACGGCGACGTGGACCTGGCCAGTGGCGAGGCCTGGTAAGGCATTCGTTACTCGCGGTATCGCGGCTGATCGTCGACCGATCCGACCGGCCGGTGGTTCACAGGTTCTGCACGGCTTCCCGCGGACGCGACGCGCCGGCACTCGTGGCGACGACCAGCCTGTCACCCCTGGCCGGAGTCTCCGGCCACTCACTTCTAGAGGTACTTGATCGCGTACCGCGAGACGCCGACGAGGTAGGCGAGAATCCAGAAGAACGTGTAGCCGAACACGCCGATCCGGATGCGCCGTCGCCAGAACTGCATCCGGTCGGACCCAATCTCGTCGAGCAACACGTCCTCGTCGTAGTCGTGATAGAGGTCGTGTGCCCACTTCGCCCTGAAGACACGCACGATACCGGTAAAGCCGAACACGAGCATCGCGTAGGCCTGCAGGCCGAGAAACGCGTGTATCGCGGCGGCCCCGGCCATCTGATCGAACAGCCGCGGGACCATCCACAGGAGCATCGGGACCGTGGTCAGTGTGAGTCCGGTCCCGATGAACTTGAGATGGTGGGTCAATACCCCCCACGTCACGTCCTCGGCGTCGATCATGATCCAGGCCCCGTAGAGGAAACAGGGGAAGCTCAGCGAGACCGCCACGAGGACGAGCGTCGCGATCGTCGCGTCCGACAGGGCGACCATAGCCAGGCCTAGGGACAGGGGCCGCTAAAACGTGCCGAAACCGGGGGAACGCGGGTCGGAAAGCGTATACGGCTTCCCCCCGTATCGCCGCCAAATGGCCGATCCAGAGTCGACGTCCGCCGGCGACGAGGACGGTCCAGACGACGCCGAGACGGGTGCGCCAGCGAGCGAGAGCCCGGACGAAGCGGAGGCGGTGTCGACCGACGAGTTGCGCGAACAGGTCGAGGCCCAGTACGACTTCGACGACTTCGGCCCGGAGCAGATGGCCGAGATGAGCGCCGACGAGTGGGAGGCCGCGTTCGACCCCGACACGTGGATTACCGGCCAGGAGTTGCTCGACCGGGTCGAGGCGGACCTCAAGAATCGGGTGGTCGTCCGCGACGTATTCGCACGCGTCGAGCGCCTGAAGGACGGCCGAGTGGTCGCTTACTCCGACGAAGGGTACGCCGCCGTCTACCCGGACGGCAGCGTCGAGGGGTTCGGCACCGTCCTGCGCGACGTAAAACCCGTCGTCGCCCTCTGTTCGATGGACGAGTACGACGTGCCCGACATGCCGGAGGGCGAGGTCCTCCCCCAGCCGACGGAGGTGCCCGAGGGGAGCGGCGAACTCGGGAACCTGATGCTCCAGTTGGTCGGCGGGATGCAGGTGCTGGCCGGGATCGGCCTGCTCGGGGCCTGGATCGTGTTCGGTCTGAACGTCGTCGCTATCGTCGCCGGGTTCGGCTTCCTGGTGATCGGCGTCGCCCTGTTTTTCACCGTGGCGAACGCCCGGCTCTCCGACCGGTTCCGGGCCGAGGAGTACCGCAACCGGTTGCGCGCCATCGGGATCGAGGACGGCGAGCGACCGGACTTCCTCCCCGTCGAGGACGGAGAGTGGCGCGACGAGGCCGGGGGGGCGAGCGGCGAGTCCACGGCGGAGATCGGGGGCGCCACAGCGGCCGACGAGCGCGACGAGGAGGCCCGCGGTTCCGGACCGGTTTCCTGAGTGTCAACCCCGGTCTCGGGGCCGTATTCGGTGGGTTTATACAAACCCAGTCCTGAGTCTGATGTGTACATGAACAGGCGGGACTTTATCCGGACAGCCGGCGGGGCTGCCGGCGCAACCGCCGCCGTGTCTGCGAGTACAGGCACAGCCGCCGCGTCCTCCGAAGGCGGCGGTGGTGGCGGCGCAACCAAGCCGGACTTCGGTGGCTGGCTCGACGGCGCGAACGGCTACAGCGGGTCCGTCGCCGACAAGACAGGTAACAAAGAGGTGACGGTCAAGGTCGGTGCCGGCAGCCAGGGCTACGCATTCAACCCGGCGGCCGTCCACGTCGACAAGGGAACGACCGTCAAGTTCGAGTGGACCGGTAACGGCGGCGCTCACAACGTCGTCTCCGCGGACGGCGGCCCGCTCGATTCCGGAGCGGCCGTCGGTGGCTCCGGTGTCCAGTACGAACACACCTTCGAGAAGAGCGGTATCTTCAATTACAAGTGTGGCCCCCACGCGGGGCTCGGGATGAAAGGATCGGTGGTCGTCGGATCGGACTACCCGACGGTGAAAGCCGGCGGTGGCGGCGAGAAGAGCCTCCACGAGATGGGCGTGCCCTTCCAGGCCCACTACGTCGGTCTGGCGACCATCCTGATGGTGCTCGTGTCGCTGGTGTTCACCTTCTTCCTGCTGAAGTACGGTGAATCGCCACACACCAAAGGAGGGAACGACTAACGATGTCATCGGACGGTAGCAGTTACGGCGACATCCACAGGTACGAACCGCCCAGAGAGAGTACGGCCGCCGCGCTGGCCATCGTGTTGCTGACGGTCGTCGAGATCATCTTCGTCGGCCTGTTCACCTACGGCCTGATCGGCGGCTGGGGACTGTCCGAGGTCGGGAACATGTTCCTCGGCGGCATCCTCGCGGTGATCTTCATCGACCTGGCCTTCATTCTCATGCTGTACCGCAAGGAGTTCCTCCCCGACGTGATGATCGTCAAGAAGCGTCGGCGCAAGTGGGAGGACCTCTACATCCGTGAGGATCAGGTCGACGGCGAGTCGTTCACAGAAGAGAGCCCCTGGGAAGGGGTCAAACGGGCGCTGTATCCCTACTACAAGAGATAATTTATGCCACTTGACGAAGACAAATATCCGAGCGAGACGGGTCGACGGCGCTTCGTGAAAGGCGTCGTCGGCAGTGCTGCGTTGTCCAGCGTCGGTGTCGGCGGTGCGGTCGCCCTGGACACGGCGACCTCACCGACCGGTGTCGGTGGTGGGATCACGCAGTTCGTCGGCATCGAGAACACGGACGGTCCGGCACCCCGCGGGATGCCGCTGATCCCGCTGACCATCGACTCCGAGGGTGCGCTGAAGGGTCGCTGGCCCGAAGTGAAGACCGAGACCGTGCAGGGTCGGGAAGTCACCACCGCGGAGACGACGATCAACGGGACGACGTACTCGTCGGCCTGGTACCAGTACTGCGGCATCCAGACTGCGCAGGGACTGACTCCCGACGCCGATCAGGACAACTTCTTCCGGGCCGTTCCCGGTGCGTCGCTGGCCTGGCAGTCCGAATCGAAGGAAGCCGGCGAGAAGTTCTTCGTGTCCGACTTCGACGACTACGAGAGCTGGGGCAACGGCATCGGACAGAGCGGTCTGGGCAAACCCGCCAAGGGGCAGTGGCGCTCCGAGGGTGACGTGCAGACCATCCCGGTGCAGGTGCTTCGCAGCCCGGAAGTCTCGAAGGTCGCCAAGGGCAAAGGTCGCTACAGCGACATCCCGGCGGACGTCCGAGACTTTTTCGACGCGGCGACCGAACAGGATTTCATGGCCTGGCTGAACAAATGCACCCACTTCTGCTGTGTTCCGGGGTTCAAGACCTACGAGGGCAGCGCGAAGTTCGGCGCGGAGGACCGGGTGTACTGTCAGTGCCACCAGTCGGTGTACAACCCGTTCAGTCCGGTCAGCAAGTCATTCGTGGCGCTTCCACGGCCGGGTGAATAACAATGAGTCTCGAGAAAAAAGACGAACACGATCACAGAGGCTGGATGGAGGAGCGTGACCTCACGGTGCTGGAGGAGCGCTACCTCACCCTGTTGATGTGGCTCGACAAGCGGCTCCGGTTGGTCGACTACCTGGAACTGCTGGAAGACCTCTACTACAAGGTCAACATGCAGATGCCCAAGAGCCACACCGAGCAGTACGGGCTCGACAACAAGTTCTGGTACTGGTACCCGCTGTACGCGCTCGGGTCGTTTTCGACCATCGCGTATCTGGTCGCAGCGATATCCGGGGCCTTGCTCGGGTTCTACTACGCGCCGGCCGCGGCCAGTTCGTCGGGCGACCCGACGGTCGCGTTCGAGTCCCTGCGATACATTATGCAGGACCTGAACTTCGGGTACATGCTTCGGTCGATCCACCGCTGGAGCGCCCAGGTGATGACCGCAGCAGTGTTCCTGCACATGCTCCGTGTCTACTTCACGGGCGCGTACAAGGAGCCTCGCGAACTCAACTGGATCATCGGCATCGTGCTGATCTCGATGACGATGGTGTTCGGGTACAGCGGCTACCTGCTCCCGTGGAACCAGCTGAGCTACTGGGCGGGTCAGATCGGCGTCGAGATGGCGCTGTCGATCCCGCTGGCGGGTGAGTGGACGGCACAACTCCTGTTCGGCGGCTTCACGCTAACGCAGGCCACGTTGCAACGGATGTACATCCTGCACGTGTTCTTCCTGCCGTTCCTCGTGACCGGGCTGATCGCGGTCCACATCGGCATCGTCTGGATGCAGGGCATCGCGGAACCACACTAATACAATGAGCGACAACGACACTCCCGAAACGGAGACGGACGGAGGTACGGGCATCGTCCCGCCGGACGACGAGACCCCCACCTGGAGCGAGCGCAAGGAGCGCACGCAGGGGCTCTCCCGGCTGACCTACGAGTACTTCGAGCGAGCGCGCCGCGAGGACCAGGACCTGCGCCAGGAGTCCAGTTACGTCGAGCGTGACGTGCTGGGCTTCCCGGCCTGGCCCCACGAGATGATCCGAAATCTCGCGCTGACGAGTTTCTTCGTCGGCATGATCGTGTTCCTCTCGGCGACGCTGCCCCCGGAGATGATGCCGCCGGCGAACTCCTCGAGTACGCCCGCGGTCATCCTGCCGGACTGGTATCTCTACTGGTCCTTTGGCCTCCTGAAACTCGGGCCGCTCAATCCCGACCTGGCGTTGCTGGGCGGGAAGTCCCTGATGGCCGACCGGACCTACGGCGTCCTGGCGAACCTGGTCGTCGTCGGTGCGATCACCATCGTCCCGTTCCTGAACAAGGGCGCAGCCCGGCGGCCGGTCGAACAGCCCTTCTGGGCGTCGGTCGGCGTCTTCGGTGTGATCTTCGCGTTCACTGTCGCCGTGCTGTCGGTCAAGAACCTAGTGCCGATGGACTCACACCTCCTGTTCGACCTGACCTTCCTGCTCCCGTTCGTGGGCGGGTTCATCGCCTACGCGATCCTCAAGTCGATGCGCGAGGGGTACATGTTCACCCTCAACCGTCGCTACTACCGGCTGCGGCCGCCGAAGTAACCGCCCGTCCCGCCGCCCCCGACTGCCTATTCGCATTTTTCCCATGATATCAGACGACGATCCCGATCCGTCCGAGGCGTCACCAGACGTAGAACCCGCCGACACACCCGACAGTGGGCCGTCGGGGGAAACGGCGGAGGAAAGCACGGACGGTGACGGGAGTAGCGACCGCGACATCGAAGTTCCGATGCGAGTCTACAAGGCGATCACGGTGTTCACGACGCTGTTTGCCATCGCAACGGTCGTCGGCGGGTTCGTGGTACTCGACTCGGCGACCAACCGGGCGACCGCGTCGCTCTCGGCGATCCAGCCAGTCGCGGCGCTTTTCGGCATCGGTCTCATTCTGGCCGGAGCGGCCGCGTACGCGTTCTCGACGCGGTTCCGCGCGGCGGGAATGGGAAAGTCTAAAGACGACACCGCCGAAGGTACAGATAATGGCTGACGAATTCGCCAAGGGTCTCGGGATCCTGACGACCGCGGGACTGGCCTGGATGGTGCTAGCAGGCTGGTACACCACGGCAAGCTTCGCGGAGGGACAGTTGCTCGCGCCACCGCCGTCGGACCCGGGCGTCTACGCCAGCATCGGGTTGTTCCTGAAGGACGCGCTGTTCTGGTTCGCGGTCCTGGGCGCGCTGACGTTCTGGGTCGTCGTCCCGCTGGTCGAGCAGGCCCGCGAGGCCTGGGCCGAGCGCAGTAGCTGATCGTACTCAGACCGACAGTTCTTGGCTGCCCGTCTCACTGGCCGTGAGACGGTGCGGCCTCCACTCGCTTCTCACTACCGTCCGTCACGTAGAGGTATGTCGGCACCCTGCTGAGGGGGGCCTCGCGGCGAACGCCTGTCGACGGTTCGCTCTCCGGTGACGCGTCCGGGGCTGACCGCCGAGGCGTGTGCCCCACAGACGTGATCGAGCTCCGATCACGCCGTCCGGGGCCTCGGAGAAAGCACGGACCGGCGACGCGAGCAGGTCGCCGCCCCACCCGGTCACGACGACGGCGGTGTGTCGAGGGAGGGGTGTGAAGCACGGTCCAGGCGTGGGAATGCGGCGGAGTGGCACCACCGCGACAGCACTTCCGCATCGAAACCCGACCCACAGTGGACGGGTGACCGGTGACCGAAAAAAGAGCGAGCCGCGTTCAGATGACTTTCCCGACGAGGCCTTCGAAGAGGAAAAAGAGGCTGAGGTACGTGATGTATGCGAGTGCGAGCAGGGACGCGCCGATGGCTCCCTTGGGTCGTTCGATGTCGATCCCGCGTCGGGCTTCGACCTTGCGGGCCTCGAACTCGAAGAAGTCGGCGATAAAGACGCCGGCAACGAGGACGGAGACGACGACGCCGGAGTGGGCGTGGAGCGTCGTGTAGTAGAAGGCCGCGAGGATGAACAGGACGTTGCTCGCGGCGTGGATCGGGTTCCGCGTGACCGCCTCTGCGCCGCCCTCCTCGGCCTGCGTGACGTGTTGCCGGTAGGTGAACGCCCGGGTTCCGATGTTGATCACGGCGAGCGCCAACAGGACGTACTCCATCTGGCCACCCAGGATGGCATCCAGCGGGCCGAACAGCGTTACCGAAGGTTGCATATCAGAATCTCCGTCCGTGACGCTTTAGTGTTTTTCCAATCCGTCCGCGCGGACGGCTCAGCGCGGGTCCGTGTACGGGTGACTGCTCTCGGGTAGCGAGAGGACAGAGAGCGTGTCGACGACCGAGAGCGAGACCGGCACACCGGGGTCGATTTCGTCGACGCGGCGGTCGTCGGCCAGCAACTCGACGGGCACTTCGTCGCGCTCGACGCGCAGCGAGACGGTATCGATGTCGAGGATCCAGTGATCGTCGTCGGTCGCGAACGGCGCAATGGGCGCGACGGCCGCGACGCCGGTGTCGTGGGCGACCACGGGCGCGTCGACCCGGCGAGCGTACCCGTGGGAACCGGCGGGGGTCGCGACCACCACGCCGTCGGCCCGGAACTGCGCGACGGTGGTTCCGTCGGTCGCAACCGCGTACTCGGAGATGCGCGCTGGTTCGGCGGTGAGAAGCGTCACGTCAGCGAGCGCGCGGGCCCGGCGGGCGTCACCGACGTGGACGCCGAGGACGGGATAGGAATCGACCTGGCCGGCGCCGGCGACGAGGGTGTCCATCGCGCCCTCGACGCGTGACCGTGGGACCGACCGGACGCCACAGCCCACTTCGACGGGGAGTACCGGAGTTTCGGGTAGCTCCGACCGTGCGGCGAGGGCAAACAGCGCGTCCTCGCCGGCGGTGACGAGAGCGTCGGGTTCGGTCGCGAGTACGGTGTCGGGGTCGCCGATCTCGGGTGTCCCGCCGGCGGCCGTGACGGCATCGGAGACTCGGTCGGCCGACCGCTCCCCGACGACGCCGACGGTCGCCCGTTCGGCTGGGTCGCTCATCGGTGATCCGTGGGGCCCCGCCATGCAAAAGCGTGCGGTCTCGCCAGTAAGGGCGACGGTGACGAGGCCCGGGGGAGGGTGCGTTTCTGAACACTTTTGGGGAGCGGGCGTGACCCTTCGGTTATGCGAGACGTGCTCAGGGAGTGGCGACCGGTGGTCGACGAGGCCATCGAGGAGTTGCTCCCGCGAGTCGTCGACGAGGCGTATCTCGCGGAATTTTTCGGTCCGGCGAGCCACGCGTACGACCCGGACGCGATCCAGGCCGCGCTGGCCGACCCGATCTGGGAGTTACTGGACAGAGGGGGCAAGCGGTGGCGGGCCGTCGTGTTCTTGCTGCTGGTCGAGGCATTCGGCGAGGAACCCGAGGAGTACCTGCCCTACGCCTGCATCCCCGAGATCCTCCACAACGGGACGATCATCGTCGACGACGTGGAAGACGGGGCATCGATGCGGCGGGGCGAGGAGGCGATCCACCACGTGTTCGGGACCGACATCGCACTGAACGCCGGCAACGCGATGTACTTCCTCCCGCTGAAGATCATCACCCACGACCCGGGCGATCTCGACGCCGAAACCCGGCTGGCGGCCTACGAGATGCTGATGCACGAACTCAACCGCACGCATCTCGGACAGGGGATGGACATCACCTGGCACAACGAGCGGGAGATCGACATCACGGAGGCGCAGTATCTGGAGATGTCGGCCTGCAAGACCGGTTGTCTCGGTCGGATCGTGGCCCGGCTGGCGGCCGTCGTCACCGGCCAGTCCGACGCGGTCGAGGAAGCCGTCGCCAAATACGCCCAGCAGATGTCCATCGCCTTCCAGATCGGCGACGACATCCTCGACGTGGAACACTCGCTGGACCGGGCCGGCGACTTCGGCAAGGCCTTCGGCAACGACATCCGGGAGGGCAAAAAGACGCTCATGGCCATCCACGCCGTCGAGAACGCGATGCCCGAGGACACCGCTCGCCTCGAGGAGATCCTGTGGGCCGACGACAACACCGACCAGGAGATCGAGTGGGTCCTCGACCTCTACCAGTCGACCGGAGCCGTCGAGTACGCCCGGGAACGGGCCCAGTCGCTCTCGGAACGAGCGCGGGGGCATCTCGACGGACTAGACCTCGCCCCGGAACCGAAAGGACAGCTCGCGGAGTTCACCCGCTTCGTGATCGAGCGCGACGCCTAGGCGAACACGGAGTAGGTGATCAACAGGCCGAAGTACAGCAACACCAGTGCACCGAGCGCTTTCAGCCTGAACGACCGCAGCCGCTCTCGTTCGCTCTCGTACGCGTCTTCGAAGGCGTCGCGCTCGGAGTCGTCGAGGGCATCGGCGTGGTCGATCCCGCGGTGGAGCACCAGCAGCTCCTCGTCGGCGAACGGTGCGCCACAGTGGGCACAGACCGACGGGTCCGCGTCGGGCGGGAGGTCGTACTCGTCGGGGATCTCCGGTCCGTCCCCGGTGGCAGTGCCTGATCGGTCGGTCGACTGGGTCGTGTCGGTCATAGGAACGGTGGTGTGACACTCGGTTGTGAGACGATCCAGAGACTGGTCATGGTGTAACAGATCATCACCAGGGTGAACGTGTACTGGCTCCGGATGGCCTGGAGTCGACCGGGGAACCGGTCGAAGGCCGCGGCGTGGGCGACCCAGATCGCCAGCAGGTGCCCCAGCAGGACGAAGGTGAGGTTGAGCGCGCCGAACCAGCCCGGGACCACCCCGATGGGAACTTCCCCGGTCGCGGGCCCGGAGAGGGGTGTCGGCGCAACAGCGAGCGCGGCCGGGGCAAGCGAGAGGAAGTATTCGAGGTAGTGGGCCAGGTGATAGCCGGCGGCGATGGCCAGTAGCGGCGGCGCGAACCGCTGGGCCAGGACACGGGTCGAGACGTACGAGTCGGCCAGTCGACGCGCACCGCGGGCCGCCAGCCAGTAGGCCCCGAAGAAGGCCAGGTACCCGGCGACCAGCGCGGCGGGGTACAGGACCGCGGGCGGGACGCCGACGCCGACGATCCAGGTGGCGAACCCGCGCCACAGCGGTGTCGCGACCAGTCCGTCGTAGGTGGTGACCCACACCAGGGCCACCACGAAGGCCACCTCGTCGAGGCCGTCGACGAGTCGGGCGTCCGTGAGCGCGCTTCCGGGCAGCCGGAGCCGGAGGCGACCCGTGTCGTCGTCCCGGGTCAGTGGCGCGACCCGCCCGTAGTACCGGAAGACGCGGGCGACGGGATCGGCGTCGGCGAACCACTGGGTGGGGCCGAAGACGGCCGCGCCAGCGAGCGTCACGGCCCCGTAGCCGAGGACCGTCGTCGCGAGCAGTCGGGGGTCGTCGGCCAGCGGACTGACGACTTCGAGCCAGATCAGCGCGAGCAGGCCGACGGCGCTTGGCCAGGCCCCGAAGCGGTCCGGATAGTCGCGGTCGAGCGTCGGGAGGGCGCTCGTAATCGTTCGGAAGGGGTTGAGGATCGGCCAGGAGTTCCCGACGAGGTAGGTCGTCATGGTGAACCCGGCCCACCAGCCGACCCAGACGAGCAACAGGCCGAGATTGGCCAGTGCGGCGTCTGGACCGAGAAAGCCGACCACGACGACGGCCGCGAGGCCGGCGAGGCCGGCAAGGTGGCCGAGTGCGACGAGGAGGCGGCGTGCGGGAACGACGGCATCGCGGCCCCACCCGTGGAACTCCCGGATGAATAGTCGGTCGGTGACGAACGAAGAGAGCAGGAACGAGGCCCCAATAGCGCCGCCGCCGGTGAGCAGGAACAGCCAGGTCGGAATCCGGATGGACTCCCGGCTACCCGCACCGAGACTGCCGCCGTGGGCCGCGGCGGTCCCGACGAACAGGGTGCCGGCGAGCACCGGAACGAGGAGGCGGCAACAGTGGCGACGGAGTGACGAACCCACCATCTGTCGACGCTTGGGATGGACCGGTGGAGTAGCTTCCGGAATGGGACGGGCAGGTCGCCGTGGGGGTGGCCGGCAACGGGCGGAAGTGGGGTCCAGCGGCGACGACTTGGGCAGGTTTTTACCGGTCGACTCGTAACTCTCGTACACACATGGGCGTCGCAGACGATACTTCGGACGACCACGGTGGCCACGGCGGTCACCACCTGCCCGCGGTCGAGGACTGGCCGCGCGGGTTCGGTGAAGCCAGCTGGTGGCCGTTCATCACGGCCATCGGCGCCAGTGGCTTCTACATCGGCGCAGCGCTGTACGTGCTGGGCCGCGGTGACAGCGCCATCGTCGGCCCGATGGTCGGACCCGGGGCCTTCATCGCGAGCGCGGTGCTGTTCCTCGGTGGCCTGTACGGCTGGCTCTATCACGCCTTCGTGGTCAACTTCTGGGAGCACGGCACGGGAGAGCACGACGACTCGACGCTGCGGCTGGCGATGATACTGTTCCTCGGGACGGAGATCGCCACCTTCGGAGCCGGGTTCGTCTACTACTTCTTCATCCGGGCGGGCACGTGGCCCCCGGGTAACCTCCCGGAACTGTTCGGGACGCTGGTGATCGTGAACACGCTGATCCTGGTGGTCAGCAGTTTCACCCTGCACTTCGCACACACCGGCCTCCTGAAGAACAACCGCAAGCAGTTCCTCGGGCTGCTGGGGACCACCCTGTTGCTCGGGGTCGTCTTCATCGGCGGGCAGGTGTACGAGTACTACGAGTTCATCGTCCACAAGGGCCTGACTTTCCAGGGCGCGGTCTTCGGCAGCGCCTTCTTCGGCCTGACGGGCCTGCACGGACTGCACGTGACGCTTGGCGCGATTTTGCTGTCCATCGTGTTCATCCGCGGCCTGCTGGGCCAGTACTCGGCCGAACGGCACACCTCCGTCAGTACAGTCTCGATGTACTGGCACTTCGTCGACGTGGTGTGGATCTTCCTCGTCGTCGTCCTCTACGTCGGCGCGGAGTTCGGCATTTAAATCGGCCCCGATTCTTCTGAGCGTAGATCCGGCACCAGCGACGCGTCCGCCGCCGCGGCCGCCGTGGCATCTGCCCGACCGCTTGCTCGGCGGTTACGGTCTCGCAGTTCGGTCTCGGCAGCACCGCCGTCGGTCCAGGTAGCGGACCGGGGCATCGTCGGAACGAGCGGTGCGAAATCGGTACTTGCGTCTGTCGTGTCGTGTGGCATGTGTCGTCGGTGTGTGGCGGTCGAACGGCCGTACTCGGGGCGGATCAGGCGGCGCAGCGTACGAGTCTCATGATCGTCTATACACGATACAGTGAGATGGGCGCTATAATACACACCCTTATCACCGTGGAATGAAACGGGAAGAGAAGTGTAACCGGTTTAAACAGCGAGCGGGATTCGATGTGTTGCCAACACTTATCACGAAACGTGCGCAGTTGATGATCAATGGTACAGGTCGGCCGGGGTCCGCTCAGAGTGTGTTACGTCGGCGGTGACGAGGAGGTGGCGGACTGGATCGGAGCGGGGTTCGAGCGCGTCGACTCGGAGGTGGGGTTGGTCGTGGAGGAAACGTTCGAGGACGGAATCGAACGGATCGCCGAGGCACAACAGCGGATCGACCCGCAGATGCGGAGTCCGCTCGCCGACACGGAGGACCCGTTCGACTGCCTCGTCTGCACGGACGACGCGGCGTACGACCCGGTCGCGTTCGTGGAGGCAGTGCGTGCAAATCAGGACGCTCTGCCTATCGTCCTCTTCGCCGCCGACGGCGACGAGGGACTCGCCAGCGATGCCATCTCCGCGGGCGTCGACGACTACGTGACGACCGACGGGGAAGATCCGACCGGGACGCTCGCCGAACACGTCGTCGCGCTCTGTACGGAGTATCGAGACGAGATGGACGAGAAGCGCCGCGGCGCGCAGGCCCAGCGCCTGCTGGAGGCCAACCCGGATATGATCAGCGTGGTCCGCCCGGGCGCGGCGATCACCTACCAGAACGAGACGGTCACGGAAATCCTCGGCCACCCGGTCGAGGACCTGAAAGGCACCGTCCCGTACGACCGGATTCACCCCGACGACTGGCGACGCCTGCGCGAGGATTTCTACGACGGCGTCATCGACACGAAACGCTCACCGAGCGCCGAATTCCGCATCGAAGACGCCGACGGCGACTGGCGCTGGCTCGAAGCTCGCGGGCGGAATCTGCTCGACGATCCGCTGGTCAACGGGTTCGTCGTGACGACGCGGGCCATCGACGAGCGCAAGCGTCGCGAACAGGATCTGGAGGGCTACCAGCGCGTCGTCGAGAACGTCGGGGACCCGGTGTATCTGCTCGATCCCGACGAGCGGCTCACGTGGGTCAATCAGGCCTTCCTCGAACACAGCGGCTACGACCGGGAGTTCGTCGAAGGGACCCACATCTCCCGATTCATGCGTGAAGAAGACCTGGAACGGGGCCGAGAACTGGTCGCCGATCTGCTCGCGGACAGGGACCGCCGCTGGGGTATCCTCGAGTTTGCGACCCAGACAGTCGACGACGAGGTACGGTGTTACGAGGCCAGCATCGCCGTCATCACCGACGACGACGACCAGTTCCAGGGGACGGTCGGCGTCCTCCGCAACGTGACCGAACGGGAGTGACTCACCCGCCGCCCATGCCGGTGATTTCGACGCGCGTCCCGTCGTCGGTGCTGTCCGCGATACGGAGCGACCAGCCGTGGGCCTCGGCGACCCGCCGAGCCAGCGCGAGCCCGAGCCCCGAGGCCTCGTGATCGGTCGTCTCCCCGTATTCGAGCAGGCGGTCGCGGTCGTCCTCGGGAATGCCCGGCCCGTCGTCGGCGATGTAGAAGCCGTCGGCCACGTCGGCGACGGTCACGGTCACGTCCGGCCCGGCGTGTGTCACCGCATTGTCCAGCACCTGTTCGAGGAGCCGGCGGAGCCGGTCGCGGTCCGCCAGGAGCCGCCGGTCGGTGTCGACGTGGATCGACGCCGCGTCGGTTCCGCAGTCACTCCACACGGTCTCGACCAGCGATGCCAGCGCCAGCGATTCGGTCTCGTCGACCGGCTTGCCCTTCCGGGCGAGGATGACGAGGTCGTCGATCAGCGTCTCCATCCGGTTGGTCGAGCGCTCGACCGCTTCGAAGTGTTCTTCCCCGTCGTCCATCTCGCGAGCCAGCTGGAGGCGGCCGGCGATGACGTTCAGCGGGTTCCGAAGGTCGTGTGAGACCGCGCCGATCAGCTCTTCGAGTCGCTCGTTCTGTCGTTCGAGTTCGCGTTCGTACGCGATCCGGTCGGAGATGTCACGGGCGACACCGGCGACGCCGACGGTCGCACCGGCGTCGTCGGTCAGCCGTGCGCTCCGGAACTCGACGGGCACCTCGCCACCGTCGCGGCGCTGCACGGCGGCCTCGACCGTCGCCCGCCCGGTCTCGAAGGCCTCGTCGATGGCGTCGGTGATTCGGTCTCGGTCTCCGGGTGCGAAGAAGGCAGTCGGATCCATCCCGTCGAGGTCGGCGTCGTCGTACCCGGTCACACCGGGAATCGACTCGTTCCAGTAGACGACGGTTCGGTCACGGTCTAACACGAAGAATCCGTCCTGGACGGTGTCGAGCGCGTTCGCGAGGACGGCCCCCTGCCCGCCCAGATCGAGGTCGGCCAGTTCGGGTCGTGCCGAGGGTTCCGACCCCCCGTCGGTGTCGACCCGACTCCCCTGGTCGACGGCCGCGAGGATCTCCGAGGCCAGCGTCGCGTATCGCTCCGTTCCCGACCCCTTCTGCAGGTAGCCGGAGATGGCGGATTCGATGTCGGCGTCGATCCGTGCGCGGTCGCGGCCGGTAAAGAGGATACACGGGAGCTCCGGGTCGATGTCGTGGACGGCCGTCACGAACTCGGCACAGTCCATATCGGGGAGGTGATAGTCGCTGACGAGACAGTGAACGTCACCCGCACGGACGCTGTCGAGTGCCTCGGCGGCGGTCTCCGCGGATGTCACGTCGAGACGGTCGTCCTCACGGCGGAGAAAGGTCGCGGCCAGATCGACGATTTCGGGATCGTCGTCGACGTGCAGCACCCGAACCCGATCGACATCGGCGTCACTCATGACAGCCCCTTCGGCGAGTGTACTGTTAAGGGTTGAGGGCGTTTCGGCGCCCAACGTCGTCGCCCCGCCCCAGTATGGATCGACTACTCCCCGACACACGGTATCCGGAAGGGGACGCCTAACCAGACGCCGCCACCCACGTCCGAGGCCATGGACAACGTCGCCGTCGTCGTCCTCGATACGCTCCAGTACGACGAGTTCGTCGGCGACCCCAAGGTACGACTCCACGACCTCCGTGCCGATCTGGACATCCGGTCCGTCGAAGACGAACCAGTCCCCGAATCCATCCGCCAGCGACTGAAAAACCAGGGGTATGCGTGAGACGATGGTTCGAATCCTACACGTGGCGCTCTCGTCCTCACGAGAGTTCGACCCAAAAGAGCCGGTGGAGGGATTTGGAACCCCCGCGCTCCGTCGGGCGATTTCAGCACCGCATCGCCCGCCCTCGCGTGCCGCAACGCAGGAGCCTATTCCCCGCCACGAAGGACTGGCGTAGCCACCGTCTGTACTCACCGGCGCTCTCCTCGGGGTAGCCGTGATAGAACGATGCCACTGAAACAAACACCACCCGAGGACGCGAAGAATCGCTACCTGAAAGACAAGAAGCACAGCGTCACACGGAAGACTCTCTACAATTACGACACAACCCTGGCACAGTTCTGTGAGTGGTTGGACGACAGGAACATCGCAGACCTCCGGGATCTCGACTCCGATCATCTTCAGCAGTTCAGAGAATCTCGTCTAAGCGATGTCGCCACGATCACTGCCAGGAACGACATGGTGACAGTGCGTGGATTCATCGAGTTCTGCGAAACGATTCAAGCAGTTCCCAGGGGCCTCTCTGAGTTGGTCCGCATCCCGAAAACCGACGAGTCGGACGAAATCTGTGACGACTTGCTGACCCGCGAAGAGTCGAAGAAAATACTCGAACATCTCGGGAAGTTCGAGTACGCCAGCGACCGGCACGTCATTTTCCTCATCCTCTGGAAGACCGGAATGAGACTCAGCGGTCTGCGAGCGCTCGATGTCAGCGACTTCGATGAAGTTCGTCCCGCGCTTGAAATCCGCCACCGGCCTGAGACTGGGACACCACTCAAAAAGAAGGCTAAGGGCGAGCGTGATGTACTCATAGAGAAGGACGACGGGAGAGTGGTTGCGGATTACATCGAGAACGCCCGGCCCGCCGTCGCTGACGGGTACGGCAGAGAACCGTTGATAGCTACCGATCACGGACGCCGAGCGCGGACGACGATTCAACGGATGGTCTATACGGCGACTCGTCCGTGTCATTACGAGAACGCCTGCCCATTCGATGAAGAACCCGAGACGTGCGAGGCGGCAACTTGGAACGGTGCATCTCAGTGTCCAGGGTCAGTGAGTCCGCACGCACTTCGTCGCGGGTACGTCACTGCGGCTCGGAACGCAGGCCAACCGAAGGACGTGACTGGTGAGAGGGTGAATATGAGTGGTCGGGTCTTATCAAAACACTATGACAAAGGAACACACGACGAGAAGGCCGAGAGGAGGAGAAGTCACCTAAGAGATATTTGAAAGGGGTGCGGTGGCTTAGATATGTTCAGCCGATTGAGGTCGGTTGTTTCTACTGCTGTCATCATGACCGCAGTCGTAGTAGTGTTACTACCTCTGTTAGCCGTCATTTCCATTTTTCTATATGTGATGGATTTACCTCGGAAAGTTGGTGAGATTGTTAGTTTCGATAGCGCGATTCGTCTTGTCATATTCCGCATCAGCTCACCTGATGAGATGAGAAGTTTCCGGGATGATGTTCTGCACATTTTAGAAAGTGGAATCAAAGATCCTGGCACTGACAGATGGAGCCTCTTGCATGAGATGGATGATGCAAAAGACGAAATAGAAGAAAAACTACGGAACGGAGAGTTCGCGTTCAGTTTCGTGGGGACCATAACTGCGCTCCTGATGGGGAATGTCTTCGGTATTGTCTTCGGGGCTGTAATAATTACTATCGTTGGATTGATTTTCTCATTCCTTGTATCAGCTCGGATTATAGTAACAGATGTTCTCTGTTATGAGAGGGCTGTGTTGAATCACTAGACGGCGTCGGGATAGGTCGCTAAATCGAAGGAGTTGAAGCGGGAGACTTCAGTTGTCTATGACCCAAATCTCCCGCTTCACTAGCGAAATCGTCCCGATTTCTCAAAG
>NZ_JALJCL010000012.1 GCF_023698535.1 Halorientalis regularis | reverse complement strand
TGCGAGCGCGTTCGTGGTTCCGTGAGTTCCGAGAAATCGCTCTGATGTGTGTCGTCTATAACATCAAGCGGGCTGTGAAACAGTGAATTCCATCGCAGTATGGCGATTCAACACAGCCCTTCAAGGACATCCACAGCCTCTCTGGTCGCACGTTCGCTGAGCGGAGTAACCGATGATAACTGGCGGATCGAGACATTGATCTCCGGGTTGTCACTGAGAAAGTTGAGAATATGTGCGCTGGCGCTGTGCTTGAACAACCCGGGAACTCTGATCGGGAGTGCTAGTCGTATCGATGTCCCCGCTGCATCCTCGAGGTCTTCATTTCCCGTTCCGATCGAACTCTCACTACCCATAGGGCATAATAGCTCACCAGAGTATAAATAATTTATACCTGCTCTCGCGACTCAGGTAGTCCAAATGTCGATGTCGGACTGTCGATGCTCGGCGTCTAGGTCCTCGCTTGAAACAGAGCCGTCCTGCTCGAACCGCGGGGTCAAGAGGACGGTCGCGTCGTCGTCGTACTCGCGGTCGGGCCGGCGGACACAGTCGACGGGTTGGATCGGACTGCACTCGATACAAGAGCAGACCCCTCCTTCGAAGCCGGCGATCTCGACGGTCCAGCCGATGACACCCTGGATCCGGTAGGTTCGGTCGTCGCGAGCGCCGTCTGGTTTCCCGCTGTCCCAGTCACGGACGCTGGTGGAGCGGCAGCCAACAGCGCCACAGATGTCGCAGGTTCGGAGGTGGTCCTGATCACCGGGCCGGAACTGGTCTGCGGCGACCGTCTTGTTGTCGCGCGTCGACAGCGCACAGTCGTCGCAATTGACATCCTCCTCCGCCTGAAGGCGGAGGAATCCCGAGGTTGGGATATTAGGGTTTGCAGTCCACCACCTCTGTCTGCGGTTGGAATCCGCAGGAGAGGTCATACAGGTGGACTGCTGGCTGTGCCAACCAGCCGGTACTCTTATCCCCGGACAACTGTCCAGAAGACTCGGAGTTACTTTCTGTATTGTTGATTTCGAGACGGATGTTCTCCGCCCCGTTCACGTCCGCGTTGAACGCTGCGTCACACGACTCGCAGACGTACAACCCGCGTTCGACACGCTGACTGTCGTCTTCTCTACCGCACACGCAACACGTCTTGCTCGTGTCTCGCTCAGATACTTCTACGACTTCGATGCCCTCAACCTTCGCCTTGTATTCGAGGATGCTGGTGAACCGGTCGAACGCCCAGCCGTGCAAGTCGAGATTACCGTGCCGCCCCCAGTTCTTCGACCCGCCGTTCTCGTCCTCTCGAACACCGTTGAGCTTCCCGAGGTTGATGCGACCAACACACCTCTCGACACACCGTTCGACGATGTGTTTCGCTAAGGAGTGGAAGAAGTGGGTACGGCGCTCAGACCACTTCGCGTGGAGACGTGTGGCTCGTTCACCACTGCTGTCGTCGCACTTGGCTATTTCTTTCGGGAAGTAGTACCCATCCTGTTTCAGGCGGTTGCCGGGATACAGGTCAGCGTCCTCGGTACTGTATGCGACGGCAGCGAAGTTGCTGATACCGAGGTCGATACCCGCTGTCTCGTTGCCGGGAGCGTTGGGCGTCTCGAGTTCGTCTTTACAGACAAGGTGCAACTCCCATCGCTCGTTCTGCTGGTCGTAGATAGAGCGAACTTGTTGCAGGTTATCAACCTCTACACCGGGCCGCGTCTCGTACTCGACAAGGATGTATTCCCACGCTCGGGGGTGTTCCTTGTGATCCGCGCCTTTTGACAGGCGAACGCGGTTGTTCTTGGTGTCGTGGCGGATGCCGTTTTGCTTCCACGTTACGGTGGAGCGCGGGTGTTCTTCGTGGACGCGGCGACCCTGTTGGTCGTAGTAGTTTTCTTTGCGGTAGCCGGGCGGATTGTCCCGTTCGTCGTCCGAGGAGTACCACGAATTGAAGGCTTCAGCGAGTTCCTCCAGAACCCGCTGACTGGACTGTGAGTGTAGTCCTTTGTATTTTGGATGTGTCTTCAACTCGTCTTTCAACTCCTCGTGATCGGGAATCTCGCCCGTCTCCTCCCAGACATCTCGGGAGTGATAGTTAGCGACGTTCCAGAGTTTGCTGGCCGACCACCCGTGTCGGTCAAGCGAGTCCTCTACCTGACTGTAGTTGAGGATTTTCGCTCGATGGGTACGGTGGACTTCCAGCATCGTGAAACGTCTGTATAACCTCTTATACTCGATTCGCTTGTAAAGGGTGGGTTTGAGAACGGTGGAATATCCGTCCCTGTTGAAGTCGGTGGAATGGGTTACCGAGTGACGGCGCGTATCCACGGCCTGAAGGCCGTGGTATTGCGCCTGCTCAGCGTATAATGATACGGTTGAAGCCGCCAAACAGGCCGAGGAACTCGGTTTCTCACGTTTTTGGGTGGCCGAGCATCACGGTATGGCTGGTTCCATCGCCGGCGTGGCTCCCGAGGTGATGCTTGGACATCTCGCCGCCGAAACCGACACGATCCGGCTTGGCTCCGGTGCGGTGCTTCTCAACCATTACAGTCCGTTCAAAGTCGCCGAGCAGTTTGGGGTGCTCGACGCGCTCGCTCCGGGTCGTATCGATGCGGGCCTCGGACGGGCAAACGGATCGCCAGCGGCTGATCGAGCCCTCGGAACGGATCGACACGTCCAGAATCCCGACGAGGATCACGCAGAGAAGATCGAAGCGGTCGTCAACCATCTGTACGAGGACTATCCCGACGACCATCCATACAGTGACCTGCAGATACCTCGTTCCGGCGGTGACACCCCCGATCCGTGGGTACTTGGGTCGAGTCCATCGAGTGCGTCGATTGCGGCTGAACTCGGCCTTCCCTACTGCTTCGCGGCGTTCATTCGGCCACAGCTCGCAACCCAGTCGTTCGAGACCTACCGCGAGCAGTTTCAATCCTCGGCACTGGCCACCAGTGGTGCGGAGCCCCAGGGGATGATTGCCGTGAATGCGGTCTGTGCGGAAACTGACGAGGAGGCGGCACGCCGCCGAGCCGTTGCCGAAGCGTCGTACAAACGGATGCAACGCGGCGTCGTCGGCACGAGACCCTCTATCGAAGAAGCTATCGATGAACTTGGTGCGGTTCCTGAACCGACATCCGAAACGCTCGAGATTGCCGAGTTGCCGCGTGCGATATCCGGAAGCCCCGAGACGCTCTCTACTATCCTCGATCGAATCACCGATAGTGTTGGCGTCAACGAGGTGATGATCCAGCATATTCACGCGACCCACGACCACGCACTCCGTTCCCACGAGTTGCTGGCCGACGGTGTCGGACTCACACAGCAATTCTGAACCCTTCTGTTGCACTCGATGACGTCTGGATACCCTCGATCACGGCCAACTCCTGTGACAAGAACTTGTCTGTACGTTTGGCAATCCCCACTACCGGTATCATTTTGCCGAACTCGTCACACCCTCTGGTATGATCGCCGACTATCCGCACGCGCCGGGTGACCACTGTGGGTCCGCGTCCCTCCGAAACCTCGCAGATTACTATGAGTGGGGACTCGATGAAGCCGGGTGCTTCGGAATCAGCGCTGGCATCGGCTTCGAGTACGACGAGTTCGGACCTGCTTCGCGTCTGATCATGGGCCGTAACGAACACCTCGAGACGAAATTTTTCGAACATCTCGGCATCACCGTCGCCCAGCAAGAGAGCGACTCCAGATCGACGACCTGGGAGGCGCTCGAAACTCGGCTCGAATCGGGGCCGGTGCTCTGTTTTGTCGACCTCTACTACCTCCCCTACTTCGGTAGCGACACGCATTTCGGCCCACACACTGTCGTCGTGATCGATGTCACAGAGGACTCGGTGACGATCTCCGACAGCGAATTTCCCGAGCCCCAGACCGTCTCGCGGACCGACTTCGACGACGCGTGGAGTTCCGAACACGGGTTCTGGCCACTCGAACGGCGGTGGCTCGCCGTTGAGACGCCCGAACCGACAGTGGCGACGGCCACCGCGACACGGCGGGCAATCGAATCCGCAATTGAGACGATGCTCGACGGCGGGCCGGACGAACGTGGCAGCGTCGATGCCATTCGAGCCTTCGCAGACGACCTCCCACAGTGGACGGGCTTCGACGACCTACAGTGGACAGCGCGCTTCGCCTACCAGAATATCGAGCGGCGGGGCACTGGCGGTGGCGCGTTCCGCCGACTCTACAGCACCTTCCTCGAAACGCTTGGTGTGAACGCTGGACTGGACGCCCAGTTCGGCGAGCGGATGCATCGAATCGCCGACGACTGGTCCGAACTCGGAGCGGTTCTGAAAGACGTCAGCGAGACAGCGGATGCAGCCGAACAGGCGCATCTTCTCGACGATGCGAGCGACCGTGCCGCCGTCCTCGCCAACCGTGAGGAAGTTCTGTTCACTGATCTCGCCGACGCTGTGTGACTCGGTTCCGCCCAACTGGTGCAGGAAAACGCAGTCTCGGAGGACTCAAGACAGTCGTTCTCCTACGAGTGTCCAAATGGGTCAGCAGCCATTCATCTTTAGCTAAGACTATCAGTAATACTTTATCAAGAAATAATGCTTGATGGTAGTAGATGAAGGAATCTAACAACTGAAGCGCTGTTGCAGCTGAAAGTAGCCGATACAGAACCTTTGGAAACCGTCTTTTCGTCCCGTAGCAGTCCCGTTCTAACGAGATCTCTCCTCATATCAATGGGATTTAGTATGACTCTAAGTATTAGCTAAAGCCGAATGAACTAGGGTCAATCCTCTCGGTGGTGTTCAGATAAGGATGAATAGTGAGGCGGTGTGTTTTCTGAGTGTCCATGCCCGAAAACACACGCCTCGGCGGTAGTGTCGACCAGATCGACTTAGAGTTTGTTGAACACCAGGCGACACCGCGTCTGCTGATGAAGCTCGGTATTCAGCTACATCTGGCTGGACTTTCGCTTTCGAATACTGTTTCGCTGCTTGATATATTCATTGTCCAACGCGCACGATCCACCGTGCATAATTGGGTTCACAAAGCCCATTTACGGCGGTGTTCAGATAAGATTGAAAAGTGAGGCGGGAGCGGTTTTTAGTGCTCTATGCCAAAAACCGACCGCCTCAACGGCTGTTTAGACCAGATCGAGTTAGAGTTTGTGGAGCGAGAAGCGACACCGCGACTGCTGATGAGGCTCAGTATTCAGTTACATCTGGCTGGACTCTCGCTTTCGAATACTGTATCGTTTCTTGAGGTATTCGGTGTCCGACGCGAACGATCCACCGTTCACAGCTGGGTTCACAAGGCCGATCTACAGCCCCAAGACGGACGCCAGCCGGATCACGTTGCAGTCGACGAGACCGTGATCCAACTCGACAACGAGCAATACTGGCTGTACGCTGCGGTCAATCCCGAGACGAACGAACTACTTCATACAAAGCTTGAGCCAGTGAGAACGAATGTACTTGCTCACACATTCTTTGCCGAACTCCGTGAGAAACACGACGTTGACGACCTGTGTTTCTCGTTGATGGAGCGGGCCCGCTGAAACACGTCTGCCAGCGACACGGTCTCGATTTCAGATACGAATGCCACGAAAATCGGGATAGTACCAAACGTGTCTTTTGTGAGGTAAAATGGCACACCTATTTATTTTCAAACTGTTTCAGCAACGCCGAACGAAAAACTGCTGGTGAGTGGTTACAATCATTTGCCTTCGCATGGAATTGGCTCATCTGAACACGACCAACAGTGGTCCCCGAAGCATTTTGGTGACCTAGACTCAACTGAACCAGTGTGCTGGAAGCATTACCGGACCGTCCACTAACGGACGAAGAAGCGGAACACCTCAAACAGCAAGACGCTCGAATCGTCCCGTTATCCGTCCTCAAGGGAGGGAGCGATGACCCGTTCGTTATCTACACGATGGCGCTGTACGGGAGCGAAACGAATCAGGTCCATCTGATAGGGTACTCGGATACGGAAGACGGGTGGATACAGTTCGAATCGTTCCCGGAGGAGGAGTGGACGGTCGACCGTCAGGAGGAACGGGTCTCACAGTGGATCGAACAGCAGTATGGTGACAAGTTTGAGCAGGGTGTCCTGAGTGAAGATTCTGGCACGGTCGATATCCGATAGCCGTCCCGAAAGGTGACCCCGACGCCAAGTCCGGAGTGCCGTTTGGACTGACTGCCGGGCGAGGATTCTCTCGAAGATCGTCCACTATCTATAAATCATTGCAATTCGTGGACTCTTACCATGGCAGAGCCAGCCACTGTTGTTCGTGATCTGACGTACGGAGATACCGCACGCGTGACTGATCCGGATGTCGGTGAAGTGTCGGTCATGGTGTTTCGACCACAGGAGACGGCAGAAGTCGCGCCGGGAATCCAGCAGTTCGTGTTCACGCATGAATCCGGCCGGATCATCGGGATGAATCGGACGCTGGATGCCGATGAGGACGGCGACTGGGAGGCGTGTCGCCTGGTCGTCGACGACGACGGTTTCCAGCATGCCCTGTTGTTGCGACCGAACGGCGACCTGCATTTGCACACGCGACGGGAACCAGGCGAACCTGACGACTGGGAGCATCGTGGTGTCGTCCAAGACATCAAACCACTCGAGTCGGTAGAGCAGAACTGACCGGCGGGAACGCTCAGTTGGCCTTGGGGTCGAGTCCCCGGTTCTGTTTCTATCTTAACACAGCGAGAGAATCCCGCCGTTCACGTCGTTGACGAGACGCAAAGCGTCTCGTTCGCACACCAGAACGCGAAGCGTTCTGGGGACGGGCGTGAATCGCGTAAGCTCCGGTAGCCAGCCGCTCTGGTCACTCTAACCCGGAGATTTATTTTGCTTCGTCTCGTTACATGACATATACCGAGGCGGCCTTGACCGCCCGAGTAAACGGATAATATCGGATTCAAGACTCTACGCCTGAAGGAATCCCCTTCGGGCCGCTGGATTCCCATACCAAGGTAACTCTGAATCCGTCACAGTATAGGAGTAACGGCGGCGTGGTCCCGCCAGGAGATCAGTCATGCCGACTGGTCTGCAAACCAGCAAATCTCCCAAACCTGCGGTACGGGAAGCCTCGTCGTTCACGACGAGGAGGGGGTCACACGAGACCCATCAATCGAAGCGCGAACAGAACGAGCGTTCGCCGAAACGAATCGATGACACCGACGAAGGCAGTAATCTCGTCAGGTGGACGAATCAAAATTGGCGCGCGGTGTCATCGTTTGAGTTCATAGCCTCGCTCGCGGTCCCACGTATCTTGGTCGGTCTCGGCGATCAGTTCATACTTCTTGACCCGCTCGGTCGCAGTCTTCGGCAATTCGTCTCGAATCGTGATATACCGTGGCACCTTGAAGTAGGCGAGCCGACCGTCACAGTGATCGACGATGTCGACTGGGGAGGGGTCTGTTCCCGGCTTGGGGACGACCACCGCCTTCACTGCCTCGTCTCCCTGTTCATTCGGAACACCGAACACCGCTGCTTCCTGTAGATCTGGGTGGTCACTGAGGACGTTCTCGACCTCGTGCGACGAGACGTTGCCGCCCGGCCGCCGGATGGCGTAGGCCTTCCGGTCGACGAAGTAGAAGTAGTTGTCTTCGTCTTTGTATCCGACATCGCCCGTGTGGAACCAGAGGTTCTGCCAGGCATCAACAGTCTCGTCTGGCTTGTCGTGGTACCCGAGCATGAACGAGTTCGGCTCCGTCGGTCTGACGACAATCTCGCCATCCTCGCCCGGCGGGAGCGGTCGGTCCTCTTCATCGACGACCTCGATCTCCGTATACGAGAGGGGCTTCCCGATGCTTCCGGATCGCGACGCTTCCGGGGGATTAACGGCCGCCATGGTCGCTGTCTCGGTGAGTCCGTAGCCTTCGAGGAGCTGGACGTCGAACCGGGGTTCGAACTCGTCGATAACACCCGCCGGTGCCCCGGCACCGATTCCGTACACCGCTGGATTGTCGGCGTCGTCAGGCTGGGGATCGGTGTTGTGAAGATTGGTAATCATCGTCCCGAGGTAGCTAAACACCGTTGCGTCGTGGCGTCGGATCTGATCCCAGAACCGGTCCGGGTCGAACTCCTCGTACAGAACGAAGTCGATGCCGGCGAGTATCGACCCTGTGACCGTCGTCTGCTGTGCATTGCAGTGTGAAAGCGGCAACGTGGTGAATGCACGGTCGCTCTGGTCGAGATCCAGGACGTTGTCCACGAACTCCCGCCCGGTATTGATGTAGGAATAGTGGGGCAGTATCACGCCTTTCGGCTTTCCCGTGGTCCCGCTAGTGTAGATGACCGACATCGGATCCGACGGCCGCGGTGAGTGATCCGGTGAAGAACGCTGATCGAAGTCAAGCAACGACTCGTAGGTCTGGTACGAGGATTCAGGCGGGTGATCGCCGAGCAGGAACTCCGACGTCACTTCGTTCGGTTCGCTGCGGACTGTCTCGTAGTTCTCACGAGTCGACGAATCCAGGAAGATCGTCGTTGCCGACGAGTCACGCAGGACGTACGAGAGACTGTCGTCACGGAGGTCGTTGTGCAACGAGATCATCACCGCGCCAGCCTTGGCGATCCCAAACCAGACCGCGAGGTACTCCGGACTGTTCCGAAGGAACGTACAGATTCGATCGCCCGGTTCGGTGCCCCGCTCTACGAGCGCGTTCGCGATCGCGTTCGACCTTTCGTGTAGCTCCCGGTAACTGTAGCTCCCGCCGGCAGTATGGACAAGCGGACTGGTTCCCTTGCTGGCCGCCCGGTCTGCCAGCAACGTGGTGATGGTCTCGTACTCGTCAGCGTCGGCCCGGCTCATCCGTGTCGCGTCAGACGCGAGCGATTCCAACCGCATTCGGTTTCGGTGGTGTGCATCCTCACGCAACAGGGACACCCGAGAACTTAAATTTTCCCCGCACTCCACGTCGCGGTGTCGAGTGACGGTCCGCTCATACTGCCGGAGAGACGTTCGAAACTGTCGTCCGTCGAGTTCCTCCGGAGACACCTTCTCCGGTCGTCTTCGACACACCCTGGCTGTGAAATCCGCTGTCAGACAGTATCAGTTGATACTGCGATCTGAGTCGTCCCAGTACGGTTCTCTGAGTGCTTTCTTGTCGATCTTTCCGTAGGGCGTCTTTGGCAACTCGTCACGGAACTCGACGTGTTTTGGGCGCTTGTAGTCGCCGAGTTCGTCGTCCGAGAAATCGTGGATGTCCGCCGACGTGACTTCCCCGTCCGGAACGATAATGGCCGTCACTGCCTCGCCCCACTTTTCATCCGGGACCCCGATGACGGCGACTTGCGCCACATTTGGATGTGTCGCGAGGACATCTTCAACATCGGTACTGTAGACGTTCATCCCGCCGGAGATTATCATGTTGCTCTTTCGGTCCAGGAGGTAAACGTAGCCGTCTTCGTCGCGCTTCCCAATGTCGCCCGTATGGACCCAGCCGTCCTCGACTGTCTCGGCGGTCTTCTCCGGAAGCTCCCAGTACTCGTCCATGACGTACGGCGCAGTCGCCATGATCTCGCCCTCGCGTCCGGGGGGTTGCCGCTCACCCGTTTCGGTGTCGACGATTTTCACGTCGGCCATCAGTGTCGGCTGGCCGGCCGATCCCAATCGCTGTTCCTCCTCCTCATCGATAGCGATACGATGTTCTTCTTTCCCAAGAACGGTTATCAGGTTGGGCACCTCCGTCTGGCCGTAGAACTGCGTGAACACCGCCCCAAATTCCTCAAGCCCCTCCCGGAGACGGGCTGGGGTCATCGGTGCTGCCCCGTAGACCAGGGTCTCCAGTGACGACGTGTCGGTTTCGTCGAGTCTCGGATCGTCGAGGAGCGTGTAGATCATCGTCGGGACGAGGAACGACCACGTCACCTGGTGGTCCTCGATATCCCGAAGCGCCTGTTCCGGTTCGAACCCCGGACGGATGACGGATTCGGCACCCAGAAGCAGTGCTGCCCAGAGGAACAGCCCCGCCGAATGTGGGAGCGGCGTCATCAAAAGTAGTGTATCGTCCCCCGTCATGTCTAGTTCTGTGATGTGTGCGTATACGTTCTGGAGGAAGTTGTCGTGTGAATGGATGACGCCCTTGGGGTCGCCGGTCGTCCCGCCGGTATAGAAGTGTCCAACGGGGCTATCCGGGGAGATGGAGACGGACGGCGGTTCTGTGGTGTCACCCTCGGTCTCCAGGTCCGCGAGCGAGTCGAACTGGTCGCTCTCGCTGTCGATGACGAACCCGCGGTCAAGCGTCTCGAGGGATGCGTCGAGCGATGCCAGTGTGTCGGTGAAGGTAGGTCCGGCGATGACGGTCTCAGTACCCGAATCCGAGAGCATGTACTGGAACTCGTCCTCGGTGAGCATATCGTTGAGTGGGAGCTTGACCGCCCCGGCCTTCAGCAGTGCCAGATCCGCGATCACGTAGCCGAGACAGTTGGACATCATCAGCGCAACCCGGTCGCCCGGCTCGACCCCCCGCTCGACGAGCGCGTTCGCCACCGCGTTCGACCGTTCGTCGAGTTCGCCGTAAGTATACGCCGACCCACCGACGGTCACAGCAACCCGGTCACTGAATCGGTCGAGACTCTTGGTCAGTGCTTCAGTCAGGGTCGTCGGCGCACCTGTCGCTTCGCCACTTCTCTGCCGACGCTCAGAACTGCCGCTTTCGGTCGACATGGCCACTTATTGTAGAGCATGCTTAAAAAAGATACCGCACACCACGACGACAGTAACGGGGGACAGCAGCCTCAGTCCGCCGCTGTCTCCGTGCTCTCGCGGTCAGGGGCCGGGCGTCCCTGCCACTCCTCGTAGAACGTGTCGATATCCGGGTCGAACGGTTTGATGACCGGATAGCCGACCGGGACGGCGTCGACGTCGATGAGTTCGTAGCACTCTGGGCAGTACCACTCCCGGAGTTCGAAGGCCCAGTCCGGGTCGACGTGCATGTACTCCTCGTAGAGTTCCTCGAACTCCTCGGCGTCCTCGCGTACGAAGACCTCACAGGAGCGCTTCCAGTTCTCGTCTACCTCACAGAGGTCTTCGCCGCACTCTGCCCTGACGACGCGGCCGTCGTCGGTCCCGACCACGTAGAGGTGATCGTTTAGCGGGACGAGGATGGGATCGTCCCAGTCGACGCGATCCTGCAAGACCTCACGAGTCTTCTCGAAGCGGTCCGGGTCCTTCGGATCCGGGAGCACGTCATTGCGCATCTCGTCCCAGGTTAGTTCGCCCTCAATCAGCGATTCGACGCGGTGTTTGTCTAAGTCAGTCATTGGTATCACCTAGGGGGAGTAGGCGTCGTCGAGGTTCCAGAACTCGCGGAACTCCTCGGCCCACTGGTCGCTTTGCTCGAACACGCCCTCGTACATGTACTGGACGCCGTCGTTCCAGTCGCTTTCCTCGACACGCTCTCGCTCCGCCTCGAAGAACTCCTCGAAGGACTGGGTTCGCTCGGCGCGCTCTTCGCGGATTTCTTTCCGCCGCTGTTTGGTCGCCTCCTCGTCGACGGTGAAATCGCGGTCGTCCGCATCGTACTCGCCCACGACGCCATAGACCTGTTCGACGATATCCGGGGTAAAGATGTCCTCCTCGATGTCCTCCTTGAGCTTCGCCGGTGGCCGCTCCAGCGGATCTCCCCAGCCGGGGCCCCCGCTGGTCTGGTAGCGGAGCAGGTCGTGGTTCTCGAACTCCTCCGGGAAGAACATACCGTCCTGATCACGGATGACCTCCTCGCCCTCGATCTGCTCCTCGAGGGACCCAACCGGCTGGTCGTCGAGGGGGTAGGGCTCGTCCGCGGCGGCCCGCTCGGCGAGGTCGGTATCGTGGACGCGCACGGAGTAGCTGGTGCCCCCAGGGTAGCCGCCGGACATCCCAGCGGCCGACCACGTCACTGTGGGGATACTGAACGCGTACATCGAGACGTCCTCGCTGCCCATGATGGTGTGAAGGCCTTCCCAGCCGGAGCCACCGCGGTACTTGCCGTGGCCGGCAGTGTTGGGCTTGACCCGTCGGCTGAGCTGCAACAGCCCCCACTGGGTTTGCTCCCACTCCTCGACATCGCCGAGGTCCGCCTCGGGGTTGAACATCGCGTAGCCGTAGTCCAGTCCGTCGCGACACGCCGAGGCTCCCAGCCCCTGACACGAGAAGTCGAACGGACCGACTGGCCAGTAGTCACCCAGCGCGTCCGGGATGGCGTCGGCCACGGAGTCCTTCAGCTTCCCGCCGCCCTGCAGCGCGTCGCCGGGCTCGCCGTAGCCAGTTATCACCTCCTCGCGGAAGCCCCGCGAGAAGAATCCGTTGGAGAGACACTTCGACACCGCCAGGTAGGTCGAGAAGATCGTAGCCCATGGGGTGTGGTAGGAGCGTTCTGGGTCCTGTGGGTTCACCACGCTCCCCTCCGGATAGTTGGTGTCGACCGCGTAGTTGGCCCCGTCGTTTACTTTCCCGTCGTGTAGCAGCGACTGGGTGAGGTACACCCAGAGGGCACCTTCCATCGACCCCTTCGCACAGTTGAACGGGTGGGGACCTGGTGGCGTAGCACCTTCCAGGTCCAATTCCATCTCGCCGTCCCCATCGATCGTCATCTCGACGGGGAGGTGGTTCATCATGTTCTGCTGGGCACCGGGCTGCCAGGCCTTGTCCTCCCACTGGATTGGGTGGAACCCGGCCTCCCGATACGTCCCGGGGAACATGCGCTCTTTGACCCGGGACTCCATAATCTCGCGACCTTCCTCGACGGCCTCGTAGAGGAACTGTTTGAACGTCTCCACGCCGACCTCGTCGATCATCTCGTGTATCGCCTCGCGGATCATGTGACAGCCCGCGAGCCGACACTTCTCGTCGAGGTCCCAGTACATCGGGGTCCGCACGCCGCGCTGGCCGCGATCCCGCCAGTCTTGGTACAGTTTGTCGTCCTCGCCGATCTTCTCACACGTCGCGTACAGCCCGTCCTCGTGCCGGTTGGTAGACGCGATCTGGTCGTGGCCGCGAGTCATCCCGCCGATATCGATTTCGTGGGTGACGCCGTCGGCCCACGCGACGAGTTCGTCCTCGTAGAATATGGGGACGAACGTGTGGACGTCCGTGGTGTGGACGTTGCCGAGGTCGTTGTCGTTGTTACAGAACACGTCTCCCGGCTGGATGCCACGACCGTGTTCGTAGTCCTCCTCGATCATGTACTTGATCGCGAGGGAGCCGGTGTGGACGTGGACGATGATGCCTGTCGAGACTGCGACCGAGTCGCCCTCCGGGGTGTAGATCTGGAAGCACAGCTCCCCGATCTCGCGGACGATCGGTGAGGCGCTCACGTGGAGTGCCGTCTCACGGGCGGAGACGAGCGCGCCACGGAGGCGCGAGTACATCTGTTCGTACTGAAACGGGTCCTGTTCTTTGAGTTCGAGTTCGTCGAGGCCGCGGTAGTGGCCGGTTTCCTCCAGCAGGTGCTCACTCTCGTTGAGCATCTCCTGGAGCGTTTGACCGTCCCAGCCGATCGGTGGCTCTACGTCGTTGAACTCGCGGTCGCGGGTGGTAGTTTCGGGATCGTGGAGTTCGGATTCTGGCTTACTCATTGGTCTGAGTCAGGTGGTAAATGCGGTTGTTGTCGAGCGATGCCTCGAAGCCCGGCGGGACCAGCATCGTCGTCGCGGGCGCCTCTGTGACTGCTGGCCCTTCGACGACGTTCCCCGCTTGGATGTGGTCCATGTCCCAAATGTCAGCATCGTGCCAGTCGCCCTCCCAGTAGATGGCACGTTCACTCTTGTGGGCCTGCTCCGGCGGCGTGTCAGTCGAGACCGGCTCCTCATCAGGGAGCGTGGGCTTTGGCGATGGTGCGACACCCTCACCGATCGCGACGGTGAACTGATAACCGTTCTCGGGCGAGCGGGCCGCACGCTGGAACACGCGACCGAACTCGTCTTCGAACTTCTCGACGATCCGTTCGATGTCCCCGCCATTCAGTTCGCCGTCCCAGAACTCCTCGATCTCGACCTCTAGGTCGTCGAGCATTCCGGTGTATTGGGCGCGGACGGCCGGCTGGAATTCCATCTTGTCGACGTCGATACCATCCCGTCTAAACGCATCGGCTGCCTTGTCACGCACTTTGTGGAACACGCCGGTCAAGATATCTGCTACCTCATCGGCGTTACTGAAGTCGGGCTGGAGGATGATGTCGACGGACTGGTCGTACCGGTACGCCGAATCCGCACAGGCGGTGCCGAAGGCGGAGAACGCGGCCGCCCAGTCGGGCACGATGACGTCCTTGAAGTTCAGAGGCTTGGTGTACCCGGCCGCGTGGAGCGGCCCACCGCCACCGTAACTGATGAGGTTGTAGTTCTCCGGCGAGTATCCCAGCCCGTGGACCATGGACCGAAGTTCGTTCGCCATGTCGCGCTCGACGATGTCGAGCACGCCACGTGCTGTCTCGACGGGATCCTCGCCGAGTTTGCTGGCGAGTTGCTCGTCGATGGCCTCCCTCGCGGCATCGACGTCGATTGGGATATCGCCGCCGAGGAAAAAGTCGGGGTTGATGTACCCCAGCAATGCCGTACAGTCGGTGACCGTTGGGGTTTCGACCCCGGCGTCTTCGTTTGCAACGCCGACGAGGTAGCCCGCCGAGTCCGGGCCAACCTCGATACGATTCGAGGCGCGGTCGACGCGGAGGTACGACCCGGTCCCCGAGCCGATGGAGTCCAGCGCAGTCATCGGGATGTTGGTCGGGATCTGGGCCAGGGTCTGGTCCCAGCGTGTCGGGTAGTGCCCCTCCGTAATGAGCGCCACGTCGAAGCTGGTGCCTCCGACGTCCGAGCAGACGAGGTTGTCGATGCCGAGTTTCTCCGAGAGGAACTCGCCCCCGAAGACGCCGCCGATGGGGCCCGACAGCATCGTCTCGGCCAGCCAGTCGTGGTCAGGCGCGATGGTTCCACCGGAGGACGTTAGCACCCGGAACGGCGAGTCCAGGCCCTCGTCCTGTAGCTGGTCCTCGATGCTGTACAGTTGTTCCCGCGACGGCTCCACGGCGTAGGCTTCCAGAATGAGCGTGTTTAGCCGTGGCGTCTCCCCGCGGACCGGATTCTGCTCGCTCGAGAGCCACACCGGCGTGTCATCGTTCCGCTCGTCTTTGACCTCCTCGGCGATCTCTTTGACCTTCTGTTCGTGTTCCGGGTTCGCATACGAGAAGATCATGCAGACGGCGATGACCCGGACGTCCCGGTCGAGGAGGTCGTGGACGGCCTCCCGGATCTCGTCCTCGTAGATGCTGACGACCGGGTCTCCGAGCATGTTGACGCGCTCGCGGACCCCCTTGATGTTTTCACGGGGAACGATCGGATCGGGATGTTCGTGTTCCCGAGCGTGGAGGCGACCCGAATACGACAGGTCGGCCCAGCTCGCGATCCCACGTCCCATCCGATGGTGATCCTCGAAACCCGCCGTCGTGACGACGCCAATGTTCCCTTCACCCTCGCGTTCGAGCAGTCGATTGAGCATGGCCGTCCCGGCGTAGACGACACCGTCGAGAGAGGCCGCGCTTTCGCTGAATGAGGTCCCCCAGTACCCCAGCCCGTTGTCGAAGGAATTCTTTACGCCGATTGATTCGTCGTCTGGCGTTGTCTGTGCTTTTCCGACCGTATAGTTCGCCTCCTCGTCCACGATGAACGAATCCGTCATGGTTCCGCCCGTGTCGAGGGCGAGGAGCCGAGGTTCGTGTTCTGATTGATCCTCAGTACTCATCGGTGGCTAACCTCCACGGGAATTGTCACCACACATCCCGTGCCACCCATAACCACAGAACCGATTAACAAAAACCTTACTGTTTTTTAATCATCAATTGTATAATCGCGATCCGAGCGGGAATGTGGACGGATCCCTACACCGGGGCAGCAATCGGACGCCGGAGACGGTCACGCTGCTCATAGAGTGACCAAGCGTCCCCGCGCGGTGACACCGAACACGACACAGCCCACGAAACAATTCATATTCAGCGACGAGACGTTCATCATGGATCGTGATTCGTGACGGTCGATACAGATCCAGTCACAGAGCGGTTCAGTTTTTCTCCTCCGGCGTCCCGCCTTCAACGCCTTCTGGCCATTCCCCTCGTTTGGCGTCGAGCCAGTCCTGCCGATGGCGATCGCTACAGAAGGCGATCTTCCGAATCCCGGGCTCCGTCAGGGGTGTCATCGCGGGCGTGAACGAACCCGGGAGCGTGACACACGTCGGATCGTCCGGCAGCTCGTTTCCACAGATGGCGCACGAATCGGGGTTCTCAATGCGCACCATATATAATCACGGACCGCAGTCGAAAAAAGTATTATGGCGGTACCACGAACACCCTCATCGTGGTCGTCGCAGGGGCGCTGTAGTGCCGCAATTCCTGGGCTCGAGAGGGAGTCATCGCAAATTAGCCGTGCTGCTCAACGTACCGGTCCGAAAGATCGGCCGCTGCCGTCGTTACCACGGCCGGGAGCTCCTCCTCGAAATATCGGTCGTCGATCTGATTTGAGGTGCCGGAGACACTGATGGCACCGAGTACGCTGCCCTCGTGATGAACCGGCGCTGCCACGGACTGGACACCCAGCGCGACCTCATGCTTGCTGGTCGCGTACCCCTGTCGTCGAATCGTCGAAAGCTCCTCGTGGAGTTCATCCTCGCTTGAAATCGTGTAGTCTGTGCGTCCGCGAAGCCCGTAGTTGTCCACGATTGCGTCGATTTTCCCGTCGGAGAGATGGGCCAGAATAGCCTTCCCGGCAGCAGGGCCGTGCAAATCGGTTCGCTTGCTAATACGACCGTAGGTCTGTCCGACCTCGTCACCCACTGCTTGGTCAAGGTAGACCGCCCGGCCGTGTTCCTCGACAACGAGCCAAGCTACTAGACCAGTCTTGTTGGCCAGCGCGGATAGGATCGTGTCGGCCTGTCCGGATACTGGTACGGAGTTGCGTGCAGCGATCCCGTGAGAGAGAAATTTGAGACTCAGATGGTAGCTTCCGCCGTCGCTCACGAGGTATTCGAGCGACTCGAGTGTCGAAAGATATCCATGGAGTGTACTCTTTGCGAGGTCGAACTCGTCGGTCATCTCGTCTAGATCTGCCCCTCCGTGGTCGTGGATGTACTCGATGATCTCGAACGCAGTTCGGGCCGATTTGACCATCCGGCCGGGTTCGGAGAGTGCCATGCTAACATGATACACCCCACCTTGTATTAGTATTTTCGTATGGGTCCCATCGAAACGCGTATCGCTTGCCGCCACTGAGACGAGTATATCGAATACACCTATATAAATTCCCGATTCTAGTGTGAAAGACAAAACCAACCGAAAAACGGATTCGCCACGATGTCCCGTGACAACATGAACGACCAGTTTACTAGTATCGAATCCGCGAACTTCCTCGTGAGGACGGACAACGGCGGAGATGCCCGCTTGAATACATCGTGAGACAGTCAGTGGGGATCAGCCACCGGGAACGTGGCAGAGTGGCGAACATTTACTGAAGGGGACGAGGTCCAATACTTTGAGTATATCGAATATACGATAATATTCTACGGCTCTATAACCCCTGCCAATTTGGAATAGATGAATCCACACAGAAGGATTAATGTATGACATCAAATAATTATTCGATGTACGTGAACAAGTGGGAGTGGATCCACTCCGCAAGACCGAACCGGTTTCGGACAACTCGGATTGGAGTGTCCAGGCGGTTCCGAGGGAACTGACGTGCCGACTGTACCGGAACCGGCTGCTCGCCATCAAAATAACAAACATATTTTTGTTATTCTTTTCGGATCCCTCGCTTCCACGCCACAACTCCCTGGTGAACATCCCCAGTTTTAATGATTGATCCGTCGTAGTTCGTTGTAGACGATGGTGGCAAATAGCGAGGAGGAAGAGGGAAATACGGTCGACAGCAAAGTCGCCCGTCTGATCGACGAGTACGGCCTCGGTGAAGCGTACGGCGACCGTCTCGAATCACTCTGGACCGCCGATAGGAGTGAACGCGAGAGCCTCCGATCGCTCGCCGATCGGTTCAACGAACGTGTGCTCGAAGCCGCGATTACGGACGCCGGGATGTCGACGGTCGACGGTGAAGTTGCCAACATCTATCGACTGCTCACCGACGACGACGTGAGCAGCGGCAACCGAATTGAAGCTCGGCGACGACTCGAACAAAACGACATCGATGTCGACCAACTCGAACGGGATTTCGTTACGTACCAGGCGATTCGCTCGTATCTCAAGGAATACCGTGGGGCGGAGTACGAGGGTCAGAGCCAGACAGATCGCATAGACAGTGTAATCGACACCATTCAGCGACTGAAATCACGCACCCGTTCGGTGGCTGAACAGAGTCTCGACCAACTCCGTGGGACCGACAAAATCACCCTCGGCGAGTTTCGCCTGTTTATCGACATTAGCGTCCACTGTGAGGACTGTAACTCACAGTACGGGTTCGTAGAATTGGTACAACAAGGTGGATGCGATTGCCAATCAGGGTAACGCGATTTCAGATATCAGTCACGCGAGTGTAGTCATCGGATAGTGCTTGAGCGTCTTCGGGGAGGAGTGCGACAACGAGGAATTGCACGTAGTCTGAGAAGTACGTGACGAGATCGGCGATCCGATTGGAGTCGATCGCCTCGAGAGAGTCGAGCAACATGAACGGCACTGTTTCGTGGACATCGTGAACGAGATACCCTGCTAAAGCGAACGTTAGGCCGGTCACCTCGCGTTCACTCTCCGAGAGGTGATCGATCGTGTCCTCGTAGGTTGCTCCGGATTCGGTGGTTCGCACGACGTGGAGCTCGAATACGGTCTTTTCGACGTTGCGCCGGCCCTCTCTAACGGTCTTCTCGATGCGCTCGATCCAGATGCGCGCGAGGTTCTCATAGCCGAGCAGATCAAGCACGTCGTCCATGTGACTGTTGAATTCTTCGACGGCTTGCTGTTCGATCTGATCGATTCGCGTCCGCTGGGTCTCGAGTTCGTCGCTGATCTCCTCGCGCTCAGCTTGCAGATCCTCTTCGTCGGTCAGTCGGTCTTCAATCGTCGCGATCCGATCAGTAACGTCGTCGAGGTCGGATTCGAGCTGGCCCAGCTCGAACTCCAACTGATTGGCTTCCTTATGGAGATCGAGTATCTCCGAGAAATCCTCTGATTCCAGTGATTCTACCTCCGCTTCGACCATTTCAACCTCGTCGCTGAGTTCGTCTCGCTTCTCTTGGAGGTCGTCGAGTCGGCTCTCTCGCCGTTCAATTTCGGCTTCCAGGTCGTCTATTTCACTATCGAGCGATTCTCGCTTGCGTTGCTGTTTCTCCCGCTCACGCTTGTCTGTGCGGAGTTCGTCGAGTTGGTCCTCGAACTCGCGGATCTCGCTCATCTGGTCTTGCCGGACCGTCCGGAGCGTGTCCAGAGTGTCTTCGATTCGCTCAGGATCGACTTCACTCCCGCACGTCCAGCAGATCGTCGTTTCAGATTCGAGCAGTTGATCAGTCAGATCTTCGTAGGAGTCATCCTCTGCTGTGAGTGCGTCAGTAACATTTGTTTCTTCGCCTTCGAGCATCTCCTCGTTGAACTGGATGATATCCTGAAGGGCGCTAACCTCGTATTCGAGCGTCTGTTTCTGCTCTCGAAGGCGCGAGATCTCTCGGTCGATCTCTTCTTGATCACCCATCGGTGTGTCAGGTAACTCTTCGCGCTCGGATTTGAGATCGGCTAACTCACGATTGAGTGATGCGATGCTCTCTTCCTGCACGCCGATGTCGGACCGGACGGATTCGAGATCCGACCGGAGTTCACGGAGGTCGTCCAGCCGTGATTCGAGTTCGCGTTTTTCCTCGCGGGTTTCGTCGACATCAGCGTCAGCTGATTCGATCTCTGCCTCCTTTTCGGCGAGTTCCTCTCGTTTTGTCTTGATTTGGTCCTCGAGGTCCCGTTTTCGCTCCTCCAACGATGGAAGTTCTTCCTTGAGCGAATTCAACTCCTCAAGTTCGTCGTCAATCTCGTTGCGCTTACGTTCGAGCCGGTCGATTTCGGCCTTGATTTCGTTAGTGTCGACGGGCCGCATGATGAGTTCTCGTAGGTTGCGCTGCTGGACCACCGCTTGGCGGGCCTCGTTCGACTCTAACAGAAAGGCAAAAAGATCAGCGAGCGTGGCATCATCGAGATACGGATCGCCACCGAATGCAATTGACCCGTTCGTGCGACGGAGGGTCCTGTGATACGTTTCCCCACCGATAGTGAGCTGTACTTCTCCTTGGTCGGCGTCACCCTTGAGTGTGACATCATCACTCCCTACCGCAGCCATAATCGACTGTAAAAAAGATGTCCGGTTCGTGGCGTTTTCTCCAGAAAGAATAGTCACACCTGCTGGGATGTTGACTTTCGTCCTCGTAATCCCCCCGATATTCTCGGCTTGGACTGTCGCTTCTGAAACAGCGGAATCAGCTTTTGACATACTCACAGGAACTGAACGGACGAATAAATAAGTAGCTATTGTATCATCGCTAATGCCCATTGTATGGTGATCCGCCGTTAAGATTGGCAACTCTGAAGCGCTGAGTTTTCAGCATAACATAAGTTCCGGGACGCCAACTTCAGATGGCCTTTGTCCGAATTGAATTTAGGTTTACCGACAGCAACCGGTTCAGAAAATATAATTTACACAATACACTCACTCGCGATAGTATAACATTCTAAATAACAAAGATGTATTATATATTCGTTGATGGTTAAATAAGATTTCCCGGTACTTTCTAATTCAGTACCCCGTCGGCTGGCATTCAATCGGGAAGCGATAGGTGTGGTTTGAGACGGATACAGTAATGTACAAATAGCGCAATTCATAGGCGACCGCTCCGCCGGATTTCCCCAACGAAGTATGGAAACAGTCAAGTCGCATTTTGGGCGTGAGAAACCATTTTTTATGAGGGTCGGCCGGTATGGTCCACACGACCGTTTAATCATAATTAAGGAATGTCAGGCCGCTGAACGAATAAATGGATGAAAACCGTGGCGTTTGAAAGATCGTGCTGTTCCGAGGATTCAGGCAGAAACGCAATCAGTTGATCAGTGCTGCAGTGTCCGAACAACTCGGCGTCAGAGATTAGCTTTGTGTCGATTTATATTTTATTATACAACCAAGACTACTCTCCATTAATTTTGACAGCGGTCTCGTCGACACCGACCCGCGACGGGTAAGTGGTTGGCGGATCAGGAACCTTGTCAGCCAGCCGATGTACACACTGCCAAACTGCTTGTTGAGAGCATTCACAACCTAATTCTGCCAGAAATGATGTTGTCTCTTTGAGTGTACAATCAATAGTGTAAAGTGGGATGACGAACGCCCTGACGGGTGATATCGTCGGATCACGCTCCCTCAGCTTCTTTTAAACTCAGATGCAATCATATTAACAATTATATATGTGCTGCTAACATTTTTCATCAAAGCCCAAATAAGAAACGTATAAAATTGCTTACAAACTTCATCTGTGGAAAGACAGATCTCAGAAAGAAGATGCCCACAATCCAGTCGGCAATCACCTTCGTAGCTGTTTCTTGAGCGTGTCCCGATTTGAACGGACAGTTGCAGAACATACATCAGCTGCTGCCGCAAGCTCCTCTTGCGTGATTTCATCTTCGGTGTCAGTAGCAGCTATCTCAAGACAGGCAGCTGCTACCCCAGCTGGATTTCGTCCGCTGGAGCGTCCTGTCTCTGCTGCACGCTCCGCGATTTGAGATGCTTCGTGTCGTGTCTCAGCTGAGGTATCGACCTCAGACGCGAGTTTTGGAACGAAGGCGACAGGTTGCTGTGGTGGAACGGGAAGCCCCAGTTCCCGGTTCAGGACTGAGTAGGCGTTCCGAATGCGATGTGACGACGGTCGCCGGAGTACCGGCTCTAGTCAGCTAGTGCCGGGGTAAGAGTGGGTGGGAGTCCCGGACTGATCCATGTCCGACGACACTCCGGACGGACAGCAGACGCGAACCGGCGATTCGTACCGACGACGTGACGTGCTCGGCGCGGTCGGGACTGCGGGCGTCCTAACACTCGCGGGCTGCTCCAGCGACGGGCCGGGAAACTCTCCCGGCTCCGCGGGGGACAGTTCCGGTACTCCGACCGGGAACTGTCCGTCGCCACCGTTCTCGTACGAGCGCACGGAACTCTCCCACAACGATCAGGTGCTGGCGTCCGCCGAGATCCCGAGGTCTCGTGCACACGCGGTGCAAACCGGCCCCGGTCGAGAGGTCAGCCTGGGTGATGTCGCCGTCACCGTCGGCGCGTTGAACTACGGCGAGTCGACGGTCGACGAGCACTTGGAGACTTGGCGACTCCGCGAGGTCACCGACCGGTACGACGTTCCCTCAGACGCGGCCGCGGTCGCGGCCGACGACGAACGGTTCGGCGTACCACAAACGCTCAGCATCCTCTTTCCCACCGAAACCAGACTCGTCGCCGTGGAGGCGACCTTCCGCGGCAACGTCGCCTGCGTTGATCCGGTGACGGCTGTGCAGGAACGCGCGATAACGTCGGCACAGCTCGCCTGACGAGCCGGGACGGTCCCGGCGCGCCTATCACTCTGGATCGCGATCAAAGAGGTCCTCGAAAAGCGTCCGCTGGGCTTTGCGCAGGTGGCTGTGCAGGGTCGGCGACGTGATGTCCATCGATTCGGCGACCTCTTCGGCGTTCGCGTCCCGGGGCCACTCGAAGTAGCCGGCGCGATAGGCGACCTCCAGCGCCTCGCGCTGGCGGTCAGTGAGGCTCTCGAGGTCCTCCGGTGTCATCCCGTCCATCGTGTCGAACGGATGGTCGCGTTCTCGCTTGGCGCGGAGGTCCGTCCCGTCGAAAACCGCGGATAGCCGGTCGATCAACGTCCGACCCTCTGCGGCGGTGGGAACGAGCAGTTCGTACGTCGCCGTCCCGTTGGCGACCGTCCCGCGGAGGAGCTGGGTGTCGCGCTCGGCGATGGGAGCCAGGGACGTGGCCTGGTCGAGTGCGACATCGATGAAACCGCTCTCACCGTCCCCTTCGACGATCCGCACGTCGACGTCCGCAGCGGCCAGGCGATCCCGGATCGCCTCGATGTCGCCCCCCGTCACCTCCAGGAAAGCGTGGTTGCCCTCGCCGTTCTTCGGGACGATGCCGACGACGTCGATCCGGGCGTCACAGCCCACGGTCACCGCGACGACGGGGTCGGCGTCGTCCTCGACGGCGACGGTCATCTCGATCACGCCGTCCGTCGCGAATAGCCGCCGCGACTCCGTGGTGTTGATGGCATGGCCGACGAGCTCGCCGAGTTCACCGAGCACTTCCCGCTCGCGATCGCTGACGTCCGTCCGGTCGGTTACCAGTCCGATCGCCCCGTAGACCGTCCGTCCGTAGACCATCGGGACGATCAGCCAGTTGCTCGCCGTCGCGTCACCGGGGATCGCGGCCGTCACCGGCGCGTCGCCGTCCGCGGTCCCGTCCCGCTCGGCACGGATGCGATCGATATCGAGTTCGGGTGGTATCGCGCCGTGTCCCCCGCTGACGGTCGCGGCCGAATCGTCGTCGACGCCTGTGCCCGAGACGCGCCAGCGGTCGGCCTCCCCCATCCACGTCTGGACGTCGGCGACGCGGACGCCCTCGTAGAGGTCCGCGTCGGCGAGGTGCGCCGCGACCGCACACTCGATGTCCTCGCGACTGGTCGCCGAGACCAGCGCCTGGTTGACCCCGCGGATCAGCGCGTTGAGTTCATTGACCGTGGCGAGTTCGCGCTCGCGGCGCTTCCGGGCAGTGACGTCGTAGAGGACGAGGGTGTGACCGATCTCCCGGCCCGAGCGGTCGGTGATCGGTGACGTCCGGATCTCGTAGGTCCGGCCCCCGCGTTCTGCCTCAGCGAGGGCGTCGACCGCGTCGAAGTCGACCCACTCTTCGTCAACGAACGATTGGACCTGCCGGCCGAGCATGTCACGAGGGTCGCGCTCGAAGATGTCGCCGGCCTCGCCGTTGGCGTACACCACGCGGTCGTCGCTGTCGATGATCACGATACCGCTCTCCAGTTGCGTGATGGCGTCGTCGCGGCCGAGCGTCCGGGTCGCCGGGATCAGGTCGAACAGCTGGTGCCGGAACACGGCGGCGCCGAAGGCCACTCCGCTGGCGGCGAAGGCGATCGGCGTCCAGTCGACGGCCGGAGTCGCTCCGACGATGAATATCTCGTGGACGTTCGCGACGAACGGGATGGCGATCCCGAGCAACAGGAGCGCCGACTGATCGGCGTAGAGGTAGTCGGACTCGTAGACGAGGCGGATCAGCATCGCGATGGCGACGGCCTCAATGCCGTAGCCGTAGACGATGTTGATCCAGAACAGCGGGCCGTACGTGGGAACGAGGACCGACACCCCGTCGACGACATGGATCACCTGGTCGGTCCAGAGGAGGTGGTGCCAGGGGTTCGTCCAGGCGCCCACCACCACGAGTATCGGAATTGCGGCGATGAGCGGCAGGGTCCGACGCGTGATGACCTCGTCGTGGCCCGTGTAGCTGAGGCCGAACAGGAACAGAAACAGCGGGACCGACGGATGAGCGAGCCACTGGATCTGGAGGATGGCGATCCGTGCCGTCGGGTTCCGAATTTGGATTCCCACGGCGTAGACGAACGCCCAGAGGGCCAGCGACGCGGCCAGACCGGCGAAGGGCAGTGCCCCCGGCTTCTCCCGTTGCCGGTATGAGAACACGGCCAGCACCAGCGTCGAGGCCCCCGAGAGAAGGAGGGCCGCGGTGAAGACGATTCGAAAGCTCGGTACCATGTGTTACACAGACGACGTGCCGGACCCCCGTCGGATCCGACCGATCGATATCAGGTCAGTGAACAGTCCGGACGGAAAAACTATTCGGCTCCCTGGCAGGGCACTGTTCAGATAAGGTCTGAAGGACGAGGCGGTCGAAATTTGTGGTGCCTATGCCAGAAATCGACCGCCTCGGCGGTTCTAGCGACTGCATCGAATTAGATTTTGTGGAGCGCGAGGCGACACCGGAGCCGCTGATGCGGCTCAGTATCCACCTGCACGCGGCTGAACTATCGCTTTCAGACACTGTTTGTGTTCTCGATAGCTTCGGTGTCCAACGCGCTCGTTCCACCGTCCACAACTGGGGGCAGAAAGCCGATCTACAGCCCGAAGGCGGAAAGAGCCCGAATCACGTTGCGGTCGACGAGACAGTGATTCAACTCAACGATCAACGATTTTGGCTGTACGCCGCGGTCGATCCCGACACGAACGAATTTCTCCATGTGCGGCTGTTTCCGACGCGAACCATCGTCCTGACAAAACAGTTCCTGCAGGAACTCCAAGAGAAACATGACGTGGCCGACGCCGTGTTTCTCGTCGATGGCGCACCATGGTTACAGGCCGCGCTCTTTGAAGAAAGCCTCCGATTTCAGCACGTCACTCATGGAAATCGGAATGCCGTCGAACGTGTCTTCAATGGGGTAAAACGACGAACCGAACAGTTTGCTAATCATTTCCGCAACGCAACTCCTGAGTCGGCCGAAAATTGGCTGCAAACCTTCGCGTTCGCATGGACCCAGCTAATCTGAACAATGCCCCCTGGCAGTGCCCGGATGCGGGATTGTGAGAACGGACGCGGGCGGGCGTTAGTGTCGATAAAGAAAACGATCTCTCTCAGAGCGTCTCCGAACGGTGGTGTCCTAGATATCGTGAGAACGAACGCACCCAGCCCGTTCGGAGGGCGACTCAGCCGGTCGGCCGGAGAGTGTCGATCATCTCGGTGGCGGCGACCGCGGTCGCTTCCGGACACGCTCGCTCGCCGATCGTCACGCGAACATCGAAGTAGCCGTCGTCGGCCGGTTGCAACGCCCTGAGCACGCGACGACCGTCATCCGAGGCGGTCCGCACGACCCGCGTGCCCGCCACCGTGGGGTCGTACTCGTCGGTGACGTCCTCCGCACCAGCCATGCCAGCGGCGGCGTCGTCGGCGGTGCCCGCCGGCATGTACGTCGCGTACAGGCTGAGCGCGTCGGTCTGATAGTTCTGGTAGTAGATCTGTGCCGTTAGGCCTGTCGTTTTCCGCACCGACGCACGTTCGGGAACCGACGTCTGCAACGTCGCGTCACCGGTCGAGGGCTGGAAGGTCTCGGTCCGGTACGCGAACGACGGCGAGCCACAGGCCACTCGCTGTCCGCCGTCGCCGCCGGATCGCCCGCCGTCGGCGTTACCCGACGTCGCGGTCGAGTCGGGATCGCCGCCATCGTCGCCGTCGTCTGGGTCCTCACCGCCGCCGTCGCCATCGTCGTCGCTGCCACCATCGGAGGCGCATCCTGCGAGCGCGAGGGCACCCGCAGCCCCCAGCGCACCCAGGACGTCGCGTCGCCGGTACGATTCCGTTCGTGATGCCTGCCGTCCGTCCGAGTCGTCGGACATACGTCGGGCAACGGCCGTCGTGGACTCCTATCCCGGATCTAGCTGGCTAGGATACCGGTGTTACGGGACCGGGAGCGCAGTCGCTGCGGTCCCGTGCGGGGCGTTGGGCTTCCGTCGCGACGGCCGTCATCGGACCACGTTGTTCGACGTCGTGATCGTCGAGGTCTGATCGCCCGCTGGCGCCCGATCACCGGAGGCCTGGAACGCGGCGCCCTCGAACTCGGCGATCAGGCAGTTCTGGACCGTCGCCTCCGCCGCGACCGCGGCCGCCACGGCCGCCTTCGACGGCGGCTCGATGTTCGCCCAGTTCGACGATCCGGTGTGACGGATCTCCGCGCCGTCGATGACGTTGTCCTGGCTTCGGGTGTCGAAGTAGCGAATCCCCTTCCAGAAGCCCGGGGTCGCCTCCTCGCCACGTAGCACCGTCGACCGGCCGCCGTCGTCGGTCTCGCTGCCCTTGATCGTCAGCGAACCGCCGTGATCCACGTCGATGCCGGCGTCCTGTCCGAACTGGATCTCCGTCCCGTCGGCGATCACGACGTCGGCTGCGATCCGAACAAGTGTCCCCACCTGGCTCAGCGAGAACCGGTAGGGGACGTCGACGGCGGGCACCGTCATCGAGGTCTCGATCGCGTTCGTCGGGTTGACGACCTCGATTCGGTCCGTCTCGTTGCCGGAGTAATCTGTCGACGTCCCCAGCGCGGGAACGGTCGTGACGTACAGCATCGCCGGCTCGACGTTGTTCCTGATGCGCGTTCGGTCGACGGTCTGGAGTTCGTTCTCCTTATTGACGAACAGCCCGTACCCGTCGTTGTCCTCGATCACCGCTCCGTCGAGGGTGAGGCGCGAGCCGGTCAGCACGCTCACGCCCGCCGGCTCCTGGTAGATGCCGCGACCGCCGAGCTCGCCGCCGCCGTGGCGCACGACGACGCCTCGGAGGACGTTGTTCGCGTCCGCCGTCTCCGCGTACATCAGCCCCTCCCAGAAGCCGGGCGTGGCCTGGGCGCCGCGGATCGTGATGGCGTTCTCGGGCGGGCTCTCGACGGCTCCCTCTCCGGGGAGGTCGTCCCCGGGGATCGCCGCGTTCAACGACCCGGTGACGAAGATGCCGTTGCCCTCCGCCACCCGCAGTTCGATCCCCGGTTCGAGCGTCAGGTCGCCCCGGACTTCGAAGGTGAGTCGGTTCTGGTTCAGGTACAGCGGGACGCCCGGATTCGCCCACGTGTGTTGCTCCCCCTCCGGGACCACGTAGTCGATCGAGGCCCACACGAACAGTCGATCGGTGTCGTTGCCGGTCAGCGCGTTGTCGCCGGCGATGGCGTCGACGTTGCTCGCCGTGACTTCGACTGGCTCGGCGTTGCCCGTGATTCCGTTGCCGCTGAACGACTCGAGGCGGGCGACCGAGTCGACCGAGATCCCGAAGTTCCGGCTTCCCCGGATCTCCGAGTTGGTGACGGCGACTGGGCCGGTGCTCCGTATCTCGACGCCGGCGCCGTCCTCCGAGCCGGCGTTTTCGACGAGGACGTGGTCGAGGGTCCCGCTGGCCTCGCCGGTGAACGTGATGCCGCCCCAGATCCCTCTCGTGTCCGACCGGCCGGTGAAGAATATCGGCGCCGAACAGCTGCCAGCGGCCGTGAGCGTCCCCGCCACCGACACAGACGTTCCCTGGGCGAACGAGAGCGTGGTCCCCGACTCGACGGTGAGCGTGGCGTCAGGATCGACGCTGAGACCGTAGTCGAGTTCGACCACGTCGGCGTCGGACCCGAGCGTCGTGTCCTGACTGATCCGGGACGGTCCCTCGTACGTGGTGGTGCTGTCAGTGGGTGGCTGCTGGCAGGGACCCGACGGGACCGCCGACAGCGCCGACCCGCCAGGCGTTTCGGTACCGCCGGGAGCCGTGGTGGTACCGTCGCCCCCGCCACAGCCGGCGAAGACGCTCGCGGTCCCCGCGCCGACCATCGCGAGGTACTTCCGTCGCGTTCCGCCCGTCGATCCCATCCCGCCGTCGCCGCCGTTCTCCCGTGTCATCACCACCGCGTTCACAGCCGTGGCGGTTGTATTGGCGACCTAGTTCTCTAGATGGGACCCGATAACGGCCGTTTGACGCACGGGGTCGATTCGGGCCGGCTCCGTTCCAGGTTTCGACCTCGCCGTTTCCGTTTCTGCAGTTAACATACCGGTGTTTAGCGCACGGCCGACGTGGAGTCGAAAGATCGAGCCTCGATGGTTGCCGCCACCGGCGTACTTACTTCAGACGTTGCCTCGGTTTTGTCGCAAGCGGTTCCAAAGCGTGTTGCTTGACCCTTCGCTGACGCCGACGTTGCCGATCCGGGACAGTCGCCAGTCTGCGGGCGACATCCTTCCGAGCTCGCTGTTTGGCAAGAAAAAGAAATACACACCGCGGTCGGGCCAGTCCAACGTTCCGTCGACGTCGTCGAGATAGTACGGCCCGTGGGTCTGCTCGCGAAGGTCGGCGAGTGTCTGGTACAGCTGTTCTAGTGGGTCTGCCGCTATGGAAGCTGCTGACGACAGCATTTCCTCACCGAGCCGGGAAGGGATAAACTTCAAATTCGATTGGGAGACCACCGAGCCATATGGCGACTTGCCCGGTGTGCGAGCACGCTCATGAAGATCGAGAAACGGCGACGAACGGCGACCTGTATCGCTGTCCCGGTGGCCACAGTTGGGTCGTGAAGGACATATCCCTTGACAAAATCGACACGAACCCCGAACTTCGGGAACGGGTTTCTGAACTAGTTGACCGTTGCTAATCAGTTGGTTCGACTGTCTCGATGACTTCCTGTGCGGTGTTCGAGATCCGACTCAATCGGTCGTGGACAGTTTCTGGTGCGTCCCCATCCCAGGCGGCGAGGTAGAACCGGGAGTTTGCTGCATCGAGGCCGAAGTGCCGACAGACGACGTAGGCGACGGCTTCGGCTTCGACTTCGATCTTGGCTTCTTCCTCGTCCTCGTCGGGCTCGAAGTGGAGGATCGCGTGGGCGATCTCGTGGATGAGCGTCCGTGCGAGGTCGGCGCTGTTGTTCCGTTCCCGAACTTCGATGATCGGGTGCATCGTCACGGGACTGCGACGCTTGCAGATGCCTTTACTCGACCCGTGCTCCCACTGGTCGGGAGCGACGATGTCCACCTCGAACCCAAGCTCCTCGCCGGCGTCGATCAGCGCCTCGACGAGGCCGTCGGGGTCACCGTGGGCCTCGGCATCGAGTTCAGGGAGTGGCTCGCCCTCGGTCTGGCTCACATCGAAGACGCTGGTGGGCTTGAATCCGACCAGCCCCTCTGGCCAGTTGTCCGGGTCCGTCTCGTCGTAGTCACAGTCGATGTTGTCGTGGTACGACGGCGCATTCTCGCATTTGGGACACCGATTGGTGATGATCGGTGCCCAGATCCAGATCGCGCTCTCGCCTTCCGTGACGTGACGGTCGAACTCGTTTTGCCACGTCCAGTAGCCGGCAACCTTCGTTGCCTCGGGGCACTGCAACTTGATCAGGAGCGTATTGCGGTGTGAGTAGTCGTGGAACTTGCTCTGGACGTCCAGCCACTCCTGGAACTGCTCGCTGGCGAGGGCTTCGTCGGTCAGGTTGGCAAGGTCCTCGACCCAGCTATCCAGGCGCTCGCGCATATCGTCGGCGCGAGAATCGGATTCGTCGAACGCAACGTTCGGTTCCTGCTGGTTCGTTTCGTCGGTCTGCTCGGAGTGTGTCGTCGACATTGGTCTGGTTCGGAAGCACTCTCGATGGAACGCTCCCTCACCCCACCTGGGGAAACAAACACACCGAGGAGAGGCTGTGAGGTGGATTTGGATTACTCTTGTCCACAGAGCCAGCAGCCACAGTCCTCGAAGGGAACATCGGCCTTGCTGGTGATCGCGCCTGCTTCACGGATCCCATCGCGGATCGCGCGGGCCTTCTGCAGGAGTTTCGCCCGCCGGTCGACATCGAAGGGATACGTCGTATCTGCCGGCCAGGGTCGGATTTCGAGATTCTTCCGGTTGATGTGAACCGCCTCGGGGTCAAGCCCCGAGGCTTCCTGTGGTTTAATCGGACACTCCCACGATACCATCGGTCTGATAACCTCGAACGGCGTCGTGGGTCACGGTCGGGGCGTCCACGGCCCCCGATGCCCGCCGTCGCACCTTCCGCACTTGGGGAAGGCTGTTGAGAGCAGGCACATTCCAGTCCTGATGCTTCTCGATGCCTTTCACGGCAATATTGACGCTTGCACCACGGTCGCTGTGGTCTTGATGCCCGCACGACCGACACTTGAACCGCTTCTTGTTCCGATTCGCACGCTCGGCGTGCCCGCACAGCGAACACCGTTGACTCGTCTTGTACGGGTCAATCCAGCCAGTCGGAATCCCCTTGAACGACGCCTTGTACGACGTATAGAACTGAAGGGCGCGGAACGGGAGGTGGTGCAAGCGTCGGTTCATCCGTGTACCGTAGTCGATACTGTCGCGCATCTCTTTGAGGTCTTCAAAGACGATGCACGGCGTCTTGAACTGACGGCTCCACTCCACAATGTGTCGTGACACTTTGTGGAGTCGGTCGCGGACGAACCGTTCCTCACGTCCTTCCAACGTGTCGTGCATACTCTGCTTCCCTGCGTTTTGCACGCGCTTCCGCATCGTGAAGTAGCGATGACGCTCGAACTTGATTTCGGGGAAGTCGATAACCAACGAGTCCTCAATGCCATCCTCGGAGAGAGCGGTGAGAGCCACGTTGTCTTCGTTCACGTCCACGCCGACGACCGTTCGTGAGTCCTGCTTGTCTCGAACGGTCTGCTTGGTGTTGGTGACATTGACGTGCAATTCGGGATTGTCGTTGTGGAACAGGGCTTCCGCCGTCCCAATCTTCCACTCGTCGCTTTCGAGTGCGGTTTTGAGAACGTCGAGGTGGGCGTTGTCGCCTTCGAGAACGCCCTTGACGTGCTTGTACGGCTTCGCGCTGATTCGGAACGAAACGTCGCCGTTGTCGGTGAGCGACAGGTTGTACCCCTCCTCGTAGTTCGCACGAAGCGGGTACGTTCCGCCCTTGGTGTGGCTCGGTTGGCCGAAGTCGTCGTATTCGTAGTAGTTCTCCATCGCACCGAGTGCCTTCGCAACGACACGCTGAGTAGTGTTCTTCACGAGGTCAGCGTCGTCGGCTACCCTGTCGGGAATGGCGTCCCAGTCCACGCCTTCTTTGGCGAGTCGGATGGTTTCGTTGTACGCCCACCGTGCTTCACGTGTGGCGTCGTACAGCAGGCCCTCGTTATCACTCTGGATGTCGAGTTGGAAGTCGAGCGTCTTGACGAGAGCCTGTGCGTCGATCATTCGCTACAGTACGAGTGTAGTAGTGCGATTATCTTGAATGTCAGCCATCCACAGTGAAAGTGGAACACTCACCTGAGCTTACGGCCTTCACCCTCGGGGTCAAGTGGTTCGAGAGACGGAGTCTCTCGTCATCACGGAAATCTTCGATTTCCGAACGACCCCGAGGCACTCGGCCTGCTCCGCCTGTACACGATCTCCTGCTCGGGGTCCCACAGATCGGCGTGGCCGGTCAGACGGATCTCCTCGCCGTTGACGGGGTTAGTGTAGGCCTCTTCGATCTCGCGTTCGAACTCACAGTCGGGGAACTGGTCGGCCAGCTCCGACTGAACCCACTCGTGGACGAGCGTTCCCGCCCGGAAGGTCCCGAGGGTATGGGTGTCGAAGTCCTTGAGGCCGAGTTTGGCGAGTGTTGCCTGCCGCTTGCACTTGGCCAACTGCGAGGGATGGAACGTGACGGCGTCCCGTTCGACGTGGCTGTCCTGCTCGGCAGTGTCACGGATCGACTGGCCGATCTGAGCTTCCCAGTCCACTGGATCTGGGCTCGGTTGTGCGACTGCGCGGTCGGTGTCAGTGACGGAATTCTCGTTCGACATATGCTCTCTTGGGGGATGATTCCCCCACCCGCCAGGGGGACACAAACTGTGGGAGAGCATCTGCGAATCGTTCAGTACAGAGGAACGCTGTACCACCTTGAACGCCGATCTACTCAGAGTCTGTCAGAAACCGCGTGCTGAATATAGAGGCTGGAGTCAGCAGTAGGCCATCTTTGGTTCACACAGATTCCGATGAATCAGCCAGCCAGTAGAACTGCGTAATGTGCAGTAAACTCACGAAAATGTAAATTGAACAAAACGGTTTCGACAGGGCAGGATCTGCTGTAGAGTCGCTACTTATGAAAAGTCAATTATCTCAGGTGCTATCGGATATTTCCACGCTCGGCCTCGGTATGCTTTCATACTTGCTATAAGCGCGAAACAGATCGTTGCCAACGCTAGTATCATTGCTATTGCTACACCGGCGGGTTCACTTACAGTAATGCCAATTATAACGACTAACAGAGCTATCAACGAGAGAGGAACATGCCAGTTTAATGCATTAGCTGCATTTGCTTTTGTAAACTCATCATCGGTAGCCAAGTAAACAAAGGCAATGGCAAAAAAGCCAAAAAAGAGGCCGGCTATGTGGACCAACGCTGCAATGGTGGTGTTTTGATTGCTGTTACTCTCTCTTCCAGTCACGGTCGCTGTCATCGGTACCGATGTGTTATCAACCAGTACAAAAGAAGCGTCAGCCACAGTTCCAAGGTATGGAATTGTGAACTACCCCTTATTATCCGTCCCAATTTACTCCTGTATGGCAATGACAAGTAGAGTGGATCGCATGAATATTTAGAGACGATGACCGATGAGGATCTGAGTAACATATTGGAAATATTAAGTGACGAGCACTCAAGAAAGATTCTCCAAGAGACAATGAAACGGCCGATGTCAGCTGAGGAATTGAGTGATGTGTGTGATATATCACCACAGTCAGTCTATCGCCGGACGGACAAACTCTCGTCTTATGACCTTTTAGATGCGGAAATGGAGTATGACGAAGATGGCCATCACTTTCAGATGTATACCGCCGATCCTACTCAGGTTGTGATTGGCATTTCCGAGGAGAATACTGATATGACTATCAGCAAACGGGAAAGAATGGCCGACCGTTTCAGCGAATTCATAAGCCAGGTGAGGGATAAATGATAGACGTTGGTTCATGGCACCCAGTTGCGGTAGTTGGGTTGATTTTTTCCATTGTAGGCCTCGGACTCGGGATCAGTACTGCGTACCTTGCTGTGCGCGGCTATCTTCGGAATGGTCAACGACCGATGTTATTCATTGCTGCTGGGTTCATTTTGGTACTCTTGACGCCATTTCCGTTATTATTCCAGTTTCTATTTCCAATAGCAGAGGAAGCTATTTTGTATGCGATTAGCGCTATTAACCAGACTGTCGGGCTATGCCTGATACTGTATGGTCTCTGGACACCACGCACTTCAAATATCTCGAAAAGAGTTTAATGAATCTACTCATGTCATCGGTTGTTGATGGATTGCCGTTGACTGTTCAGTAGAGAATTTGTACTTACTGGATCAGACGACCCCGATTCTCGGTTTGCGACGTGCAAGACTCGCGCTTTCTATTCATCAATCGCCACTGTGACGAATTTCAGACATGGGATTTGAGCGGTTGCTGAATTTAGAGGGTCCAGCCAGCTATCAGTGGTTTCACACGTATTAGCGTTCAGTAGAGCTGATAATTAGCGGTGTGATTCAATCTTGATCATCGGGTTTCCGTTGTTGTCGGCAACGATAGTCGCGGTCGTCGTATCCGCCTCAAACTGGAGAGTCATCTTGAGATTATGTTCCTGAAACAGTCCGTCGAGAGCGTCTGTATTAATATCTTCACTGATGCGCCATTCCTGTTCGATTACATCCTCGTCGTGAGCCTCTGCAACCGCCGATACGACTGCTAAGCTCAGCGTTTCGTCCTCATCCGGCTCGTAGTAGAATTCCTGCGTACGTTCCATACCCCTATTTGAACGGCCAACGGAAAATCCACTATTGCCAGTATCTATCGCTGTACTCACCGACTGTATATAGTTTAGCGCGATTCCGGAAGTCAGAGCTGAAGTGCGTGCTGCATATGCGCGTTGTATTCAGCAGGAGTGCTGTAATCTATCACCGATTGAGAAGGCCTAAGGGACGACAGAGACGGTCGGTCAACAACGAAGCCAGCGAGGAATTGCCCTCCGAACACGGGTAATGAGTAGCTGTCAGGGCGGATTCGACTGCATATTCACCAGTGTAGGGTCATCCCGATTGAGTGCTGTGCGCCAGCATTTCAGCACTGCGCGAGTGACTATGTCGACTGGTTCGACGTCGATACACGAAAGGACTCGTGTATTCGCATTCGGTGGTTCGTGATAGTGCTTCTCTGGAGCGTGCGGTTCAGGATGGCGATCGAAACGAAAGTCGATGCCATCCGACTCGGTGTAGTGGAAGTTGTAACAGTCGCGCTCAGTCCAGACGATATCAAACCGGCCACTGGGGCTATCGCCAAAGCCTTCGTCGACGGTAATATTCAACTCTAGCTGAGGGTCAAGTCGGTTACCTAAGTCGTGATGAGTTACCAGTGGTTCGTGTTCGAGAAAGATGTCTCGGATGCGCTGGAGAGCCTCGTAATCAATCGGCCCTGTGTTCCCGGTTAGATACGACATTGCTCAGGCAACCACTTTCCGCGCATCATAGAAGCTGATCGCCGCTTTCGCGAGGTAGAGATTCTTCTGGGCGGTCTGCCACATCGTATGGTCGTCCCAGCCGTCCTGATCGTCTGGGTCGAGTTGCTGTGCGAGTTCTGCAGGTGATTCGACGCCGTATTTTGTCCTGATGTCTTGGACTGTCTGCTTCAGTTCCTGCAGTGTCTCAATCAGTTCGTCCTCGGAGTACTCGTCGTGAAGCTTCAGCACCTGCTGGTAGATATACATCTGATCGTTGCGTTTGTACAATGCACCCTGTCCACCGTCGATTTTCTCGACGAGTCCGAGCTCAGTAAGCTCGTTGAGTTCATCACGGACTACCGGCTTGCTCGCACGTGCTTTTTCGGCGATCTCGGAGGCTGGCGTGGGCTCGGTCGTTCGCGTGATGATAGCCTTGATTCGCTCTCGTGTCGTTGTCTCGCCCTTCCAGTCGGCCACTGCTGCCTCGTTTACGTCGTTGTATTCCTCAGTTGGATCAGAACTCATGAATCTATAGTGCCTCCATTTCTTAGCGTGGATAAGATATGGTTTTGGCCGGAAATATATCTTATGGGCAGATGGCAATCCCTCTCTGGATCAGCTACATAATGATGAGTTGGGAAGATTAGAGTTGGTAAAATACGGCACTGTCTAGTTGAGGGAGTTTGAGAAGCGAGCAGGTCGTAGTGAGCGGTGGTTATGACATTTGCAGACCTGCTCAGAGAGACGTTAGATGTGGATTGTGATGAGGTTTGGAAGAATGAGCGGACCCCGACACCCGTTAGGGTGTTCGGGGTCCGGCTTCATTCGATGGGGTTGTCGGTGCGGGAAGTGGCTGCCGTATTGGAGTTACTCGGCGTTGATCGCTCTCATGGAGCGGTCTGGAATTGGACGCACGATCTCGCTGAATCGCAGGCCGACCCGCCGACGGCTGAGCCGTCGCGGGTCGCCGTCGATGAGAAACAAATCGAGGTTGATGTAGAAAAGAAGTGGCTGTTTGCGGCGATCGATACGGAGTCAAAATTACTGCTTGAAATCGATGTATACAGCCGCCGCGGGACCGATCCCGCGGCGGCATTTTTGTATCGCCTCACTGAGAAACACGACGTTTCAAACGCCGAGTTTCTGGTTGATGCTGGTGGGTATTTGACTGCCCTCTTTCGGCATGATCTGAGCGGTCAGCTCGACTATGAAGAACGGAATCACATCGAAAAGTGGTTCCAGACAGTCTCGATCGACCGTTTTCGCTCGTTCTGGCGGGGCAGTTAATCAAGCGCCCGGCGCTGGTTACGCCGCTTTCGACACCACTATAACCACGATCGACCGAATCAAGCGCTAAATAATCAAACGCCCGTTGAGGCGGCCCTGAACTAGACAGTGCCATGAGTGCGGTCATATCACGAAACGTATTGTTTCGTTTCGACCGACACTAGTTCTAGTTTGAACGTTGTTGACAGAGTGAGTACATAAAGATTTCTCTATATTAGAGATCATCTCGATATTGCCGTCTTTGAGACTTCTCCTCTGTGAAATCGTGAATTTCTAGCGTTTCGTTGGCTCTCTCCTCGACCACCCCCTCCCGTCGTTTTCCCGATTTCATCTCGCACACGGGGTGTGAGGGTTCAACCTCGTGGGGGTATGGTTAACCAACAAACTTGTTACGGGTAACCCTCGTGTTGGTTAATCCTTCTCAGTGTTCGCAAACGCCGTTAACTCCGGCACCCCTGTCTCGGCGAGTTCCCGACGAATGTTCCCGACGAATCTTCGAGCGATCCCAGCCCAACGGCGACAGCAACCTTTCGACAGCTCTGACAAGCTCTGTTTTATAAATCGCCAGCCAACCCATACGAGCAAAGGGACAACTGCCGTATTTTTCTATCACACACCCCGTGTATAATGTATATTCAGCAGTTGCTCAACTGACCTGTCTGATAGCCGTTACAACGGCAAGTGCTGAATACATCGCGCGTGTTTTACGCGAGCCCTAGTAGATTGGTTATACATCGATGTGATTTTTGAGTTAGTGAGCTGGTCTCAATGGGGGAGTCCGACCACTCACTCTCGGAACCAACTCGGACAAATCCGGTTGGATTGAGATCCTCGTGGCTCCGGTAGTAGTGCGCCTTGATGTGCGACATATTGCATGTTTCTGCAACGCCCGAATGCTGGTAGATATCGCGGGCGTAGTCCCAGAGCTGCCCTCACTACAGAATCATCAGAGGCATCCACAACTGACTCAGGAAGTTCTGAACGACAAGGAGATTCACCGGGAACCGAAATCGAATCAGATAGCGATGAGACTGGGTATACTGAGTCCGATTACTCGATCTGAACGGCTCACAGTTTTAGATGAACGAGAGTGATCACTCACTACCGTTTCAACTTTTTTACTGACATGTTCGGTTGTTAGTGTTCTCTGCTAACTGCTCAGCAAACAAGTTAGATTGCTCCGGACTACCGCATGAGGTCGCGTAGTAGTTTACGTCCACAAATTTTGGTCGCCGCTGCACCACCGGCTTATACTGCATTCAGGCAACCATTTATTCAAACTCAATGCCGTCGCCTGAGTCCTGATTCGGCAGTCGCGGAGCGATGACCTCCACCAGTGAGTCCATATCACGGGTCTGGTACCACGCTGTCCCAGGGCCAGTAAACTCGAAGACAAGCCCTTCACCACTCAACAGCGTTGATTTTAGATCGCCAACCCGTCGAGTGGAGTACTCGATCGTGTCATCCCACGCGATAAGATGCTCGTTATCCAGAACGTACGATTCGCCTGCGGCCAACTCTAATTTCTCAAGGCCGCCGTAGGCGTCGATAAAGACTGTGCCGCTGCCTTTCAGCGCGAGCGGCGTGATCCCAGCCCCGCTGAGCATCGATTTGAGGCCACCGACCTCCGAATCGATATCAATACCTTCTGTTCCGGCGACAAACGCCCCGTCAGTCGAATACAGTGTTTCATTTCTGAGTTCGTGGGTCATCATGTCTCCTGGTGTCGGCGGTGCCAGGGTAACCTGTCCTGACCCCTCTCTGGCAACGAACGTGTTGGTAAACATCGATTCGCCGCCCAGCATCGATTTAGCTGAACTGAGCAACCCATCGCGGCTCGTTTCAGTCTCGACATCAACGGTCGTTGAGTGACCGACCATCGCACCGGGTTCAGCGACGATTGATTCACCCTGTTGTAGTGAGACGGTCAAGTGCGTGTACGACGGTCGGTGTGAGAATTCGTAGTCCATTGGTAGTATTTCGATCGGTTATCAGTCCGCAATTGGAGCTGTCTGTTCAGGCTCGAACTCTGGGTCGTCTACAGTGGCGGAGTCATCACGCCAGCGGCGAAGGCTATACACTACAGTGAGTGCCACAGCGGTTATGCCAGCTATCTGCTTCCTGTTGAATCTCATCTGCAGGTAGTCGATTGGAGCGTAGGGGTATATACTGTGTACCACTGTTTCAGCCCCAGCAACAGCGAACAGACAGCGAGCCAATTGCGTGGTTGCACTGCGTACTCCTCGGCTAACTCTACGAGGTTATCGGTCCGCATCAACCGGTGTATGCCGAAACTACAGGGCCAACATATCGAACGCGAGTACCCCAACAACAGGTATGGTATTAGCTACCACCGCTGAAACTAACGTTGCGTCAGGGAGCGCTGTATGTAGAGGAGACTGCGTTTCGATTCAGTAGTTGAGACTGGGACTCTCAATGCATATGGTCCGAAAGTCCAGAGTTCATTCAGGAAACGCGGATTGCGTGACTTCTCAGTGTATCTGCGAATACATCGTCCGGCAAAGTTCCGAATGACTGTCGCAACTGGCTCAAGCGGACGCTCCAGAAGGCCGGGTGTGGTCAGATACGGCAGTAGTCGCGGCAGGATTTCACAGCATATTTCGGTATGGATTGAATAGTTACATTCTGGGCTTAGTCTCGGCAGTTTCGGGGCAACGTGCCAGAATACTCCGTGGGAGCGACTGCTCTCGAATCGGCTAAAAACCAATAATTTCGACTATTCGCATATAGAAATCAAATCATTCACCGGATTAGCGCCAGACCTCACAATCACCGAACTCTTCCAGCAGTACGGTCTCGCATTCGTGATGGTCGCGAGCTACTTCGGCTCGGGGTCGGTCTTCATCGCGAGTTCTGCCGGGGTCCGCTACGGGTACGGTCTCCTGTGGGCCGTCGTCGGCGCCGTCCTCCTCGGGTTCATGGCACAGGACATGAGCGCCCGACTCGGCATCTTCGGCGAGTCGCTCGCGGCGTTCGCACGGAAGAGACTCGGCTCGACCGTCGCGACCATCCTGATGGTTCTGCTGGCGGTCGGCTGTATCGCGTGGACCCTCGAACTCACAGCGGCCGTCGGGAAGGGGGTCGTCGTCCTCCTCGGTCTCCACGGAATCGGCTGGCATCCGTTCGCCTACCTGACCGGACTGACAGCCATGGTCATCGGTATCCTCGGCTACGACATGGTTGAGAAGGTGATGGTCACGATGATGTTCGGTCTCCTCATCGCGTACGTCGTCGTCGCGGGCGCGAGTAGCCCCGACCTCGTCGCCGTATCGAAGGGATTCGTTCCCGCAATCGAATCGGCCGGGGCGATGGCGCTCGCGGTGAGTATCCTCGGGACGACCGCGCTCTGGCCGAACTTCTTTCTCGAGTCACAGCTCGTTGAAAACAAGGGCTGGACAAGTAAGTCCGACGTGCCGACGATGCGCCGCGACCTCTCCATCGGCTACGCCGTCGGCGGCGTCACCACGATCGCCATCGTCGTCGCAGCTGCTGCCGTGCTGCGGCCGGCTGGCTACACCCACCTTGAGACCTTCCTCACACCGGGGAGGGCCCTCGCGAACGTTCTCGGCGAGTGGGCGATGGTTGTCTTCCTCGTCGGGACGCTCGCGGCCGCGTTCAACAGCATCATTCCGATCATGTGGGCGCCCGCGTACATGATCCCGGAAGCGATGGGCGAGGAGTTCGCCGAGAGCACTCGCCTGTTCAAGCTCATTTATGTCATCGGCGTCGGGGTCGGGAGCCTCTCGCCGCTCGTCCACCAGTATCTCGGACTGAGTGTCATCGATATGATTATTCTCTTCCCCGCGTACAACGGAGTTGTCGGACTCCCGATAACCGCTCTGCTGCTATTCTGGGCGGTCAACGATAGCGATGTCATGGGTGAGTACACGAACGGCTGGAAACTGAACATCCTCAATAGCGCGCTCATCCTACTGGCTGTCTACTCCGCGTGGAGTGCCGGTCGGTTCGTCATCAACGCCATCTTGTCTGGCGGGCTCTGAGGAATGCCCGCTAGCATCCCCGCTGGAACCCTCGCTCTCCTGCTGGTCATCTCGCTGCTGTCCGGAATCGGCATCACCGCCGTCGGACCGGGTGGTATCTTCGTCACCATCGCGCTGTACGCGCTAACCGACCTGCCGCCGGCGACCATCGTCGGCACCGCCAGCGCGACGTTCATCGCCACGGGACTTGTCGGCACGGCAGGATACTACCGCTCCGGAGAACTCAGCTCCCACGGCGGCCCGCGCTCCGCCGGCGTCCTGAGCGTCACCGGGCTCGTGGGCGCACTGATCGGTGTCCGGCTCAACGCGTTCGTCTCGAGAGACGCCTTCGGGCTGTTGCTCGGCGGACTGGTGATGGTGACGGGCGTGCTCGTGTTCTACCGGTCACGCTACGGCACGGGCGGTGCCAGCTACGACACGACCTCGACGCGGGGAACGCTCGGCGTCGCCGCCGTTGGCACATTCGTCGGTATTTCTGGAGGCCTCCTCGGCGTCGGCGGCCCCGTACTCACGGTCCCGCTACTGGTCGCACTCGGCGTGCCGATGCTGTTCGCCGTCGGCGTCGCGCAGGTCCAGTCCATCTTCATCGCGGCGTTCGCGACCCTGGGCTACGTCGTGCGCGACGCAGTTTCTTGGGCCCTAGTGGTCGCCATCGGCGTCCCCGAACTCGTCGGCGTCGTGCTCGGCTGGCGGGTCGCACAGGCGGTCGACGCCGACAGGTTGACGCGGTTCCTCGCGGTTCTGATGCTGCTGCTGGGGCCGTATATCGCCCTACACTGAGAGAGCCGATCCGTCAGGCCGATTCGCCGAACGACTGCCGGGCCTGTCGTGCGGCAGGAATGGTCTAGAGGGTGGCTGGGCGCTCTATCTGTACGGGGATGAGTATCTCACCTGTGTTGAGCAGTTGAACGAATACTTGAACATCCCGGGTTCAGCATTCCTCTGTGGCCCCAACCCGTGAGTCTCGTCGCACTGTCTTCTGCCGGATCGTCCAGCTATCCTACGTTGACTGGCCAACGTACGAGTCGAGCCCGCTGTTCGATCGGACGTCACTCCCCGGAGTAGAATCGGATATTCGTCTCGTTGCGGAAACCTGGTTCCAGCATGACGATCACGAGACCGTCGAACCATTCGTCCAAGCATTACCACTCGCATACGTCCAGTTCGATCCCCACGACCGATACGCAGGCTCAACGAGCTACGAGATGGAGACACTGTTTCGCCTGTTCCTGCTGAAAGAATGCCATGGCTGGGACCACGAGACTGCCCTCGTCGAGTACCTCACCCAACACCCCGATTTCCGCGAACAGATCGGTCTAGAGTCGGTACCGAATCAGTCGACGCTGTGGCGCAGCTGGCACCACCGCTTCACGGCCGATCTCCAAGACATCATCAGGACGGCAGCGCGAACCATCCTCATCAAAGCCCAGAATGCGGGCGTCACAGTCCCACGCGATCCAGAACGACAGAGCCGTAGACACGGTGACGAGAATACAGAACCGGACCCTGACGACCAGACCATCCTGAACCAGGCAGAGACAGTTACTGAGCGGGTCAGTGATGTTGCGTTCCCTGCCTTCTCACTGGACCGTGGCGAGGGCTGTGAGATTCATGAGAACGCCTACTGGGACTTACAGACGTATCTCGGGCTTCGAGAGAACTTGGCTGTCAACGAAGGCGCTCGGAGTTTCATTCATGAGTCCAATAGGGAGCGGACACCACTTGGCCACGCACACCGTGATCACGTCCGTGATCTCTCGGTCAAGCAGATACGCGAGATGTATCGACAGGCGGTGAGTCGACTGCTGGACCGAGTAGCAGACACAGAGGAGTTCTTCCGAGCTGGCATTGTCGCGATCGACATTACCGAGTCCGACCCGTTCACTGGCGACCGTGCGGGCCACGAATACGAGATTATCGGCACAAAAGAGAAGACAGACGAGTACGCCTACCAGTGGGCGACAGTCCAACTGGTCGGGAATGCTGTCCCGATTGTGCTGGACGCCCGGCCGGTGCGGAAAGGCGACACACGCAAGGAGATCGTCGAGGACCTCTTGGACTCGGCAGAGGCCCTCGTTCACGTCGATAATGTGCTGATGGACTGTGAGTTCGACAGCCAGCATATCCTGGAGATGATCAGCCAGCGCGGGATGTCCTACGTCGTGCCGAAGCGGATGCAGACTAGCGAAAAAGCGCAGGCGAAACGACTTCTCAAGCGGGGGAAGGACCGCTACGAGACTGATCGAAAACTGCATCTCGGCGACAACGAGTGGCACTCGACGACGCTGATCTACCGACGGAAAGAGAACTCCGAACACACCGATCACCGGCAGTACTCTGTGTTCATGACGAATACGGGAACCGGGCATCTCACAGAGTACGGATATCGGTGGGAGATTGAGAGCGGCTACAAATCGATCAAGCGGTTTATGGGTGCGACGACCTCGAAGCACTTCGGCCTGCGGTTCTTCTATTTCGCGTTCGCGTGTCTCCTGTACTCGATCTGGCGAGCGGTTGATCTGCTGGTACAGGTGCAATTGACCGGTGAATACGAACACTCGCCGATTGTAACAGCCGACAATACGCTGACGCTGGTGAAGAAGGAAACCGGAATCGGATAGCGAGGAGCTCTACCCGTGGTAGCCCGGCGTCTGAGTGGCTACGCTGTCGAAAGTCGTGGAAATTCGCGTATATGGTTGGAAGTTCAACAGAATGTGCCGTCTGGAGGGTAATCTGAGTCGGTTTCCGATCACTGAATCGGCCGAAACCACGCATTATACACCCGCTGTACCCGCTGTAGTCTCAACTTCCATCGCAATTCTGAAGTTCACAGTTTCGGAGGATACCAATCTCACGGCCAGATTTCGCCGGTGAGTGATGGAATAGGGACGCGAAGATATCTAAAACCAACCATAATTTGAGCTAATATCGCCACTTCGTCTCAACACAGGTGTTTGAGACGCGCTCAGCAGAGCGTTGCCACTCACTCCCGAACGCCAACCGATCGGGTGGTGTCGGCGCTAATCCGTGGGAATAAGGCCTGAGGATACCAATTCAACGCATTCGCCGGCAGTCAGCACGGGTGCGTAGTCCATCTCTCTGTCTACGGCTGCCTTCAGCAGAAAGTCCGTGAGCCGCCAGATATTGTGGAGCAGCACCGCGAACACGAAGTAGAACAACCGAACCCGATAGTCTTTCGAGGACGTGCTCGCGAGGAAATCGTTCTTGATGGACTTGTATTCGTTTTCGATCTGCCACCGCCGGCTGTACCGCCGACAGAACGATTCGGCTTCGTCTGGACTAACGGAGAGATTCGTCGCGAAGACTGCTGTCCCATCGCCGTTCGTCGACGGGACGTAAAGAAATCGCATCGCGTGCGTGCCCGATTCAACATCGATAGACGCCTTCTCAACGGCCACATTACGTCCATCTTCGTCCATTATCTCGATCGCCTCCCGTTCAGTGCTGGAGATCCGTGTGGGAATCAGATAATTTACGTTAAGGTTGGTGAGGGCCTGAAACACGCCTGCTGAATCAAATTCGCGGTCACAGAGGACGGTCTCAATCGGTACGTGCTTCTTCGCACGTTGGACGAGTCGTCGGACGGTCTGATGAACCTGATTTGACCGATTCTTGTCCCACGCTGAACTCTCTCGGACTGGTTCGATCGCCAGAACGAACGCAATATTCTCGCCGACGATTGACAGCGTCGCAAATTTGAACGCGCGTTTCTCTTCCCCTCGCATGCCGTTGACCATCGGCATCTCCTCGACCTCACCGTAGTATGGGACGGTCGTAATGTCGATCGCTACGGTCACCGGCCGCCGGAATGAGGTTTCCTCGGCGATTACCGAGAGCAGGCGGTCGCTGGCTGCGTCAAATCCGTCGATCAGACTATCCGACTCGAATTGTTTGACCGATCGGAGGTGAGTATCGCCGTGGGGGCCGTACTCCTCACCGCGCCGGTACTGGAAGCGGGACGCGCCTTGGGCAGTGCCACAGCCAACCATCCCCATGAACGTCTGCAACTCGAAAAACTGAGTGTCTCCGTAGGATGTGTTGTGTGCTCGGCCGGAATCGAACCCATCGAAGCCGTGGTTACGGGCGAGGCGTGTCGTCCGGTGAATCTGCTCGTCTGTGAACTTTCGTTCCGTTTTGGAATCGTCTTCTCCAGATTCAGTCTCGTGGTCAACAACCTCATCTTTCGGGCGGACAGCCGGGATGGCCGGCCCGCGATCGTGGACTTCTTTGACGACGAAGTGGGCACCGATAGTGATGAATTCGCGGACCTCATCGTTGAAGCGATTACGCCACGTTCGGGAGAGCACTGATTCGTCGGGGATGTGATGCAGTCCAAACGCGTCGGCCAGCTCTTGGTACTGAGCCAAGGAGCGGTAGCTATCGCCCGTGATCTCTCGGTAGATGAACAGTCGGAGCATCCCGCGAAACGAGTCCGGCGCAGGGTGCCAGTCAGGATACGCGTCGTCGAGTGTCCTAGTCCGCATTGGTGCGTCGCTTACGGCACCAGAAAGCGACTCGCCATCCCGAAGGTCATCGTGTATCGCGATGCCAGTCGTGTAGGCATCAGTCATCCGACTATCGCGGGCAGAGTACGGGTCCGTTGTACACTCCATTACGTAGAACCTGAAATCATCTCAAAATACACTGTCAGTGAGTGATAACAATCGAGGGCCAACTTGCAACTGTCGTCGCTGTCAGTGCAATCAGTATCAATGTCGCTGTCGCGAGATGGGATGTCACGACGATGGGTGCCAACGATGCTGTGACAGTAAGTCCGCCCAGAATAACCTGGAATGGTAACAATAGGGCAGCGAATACAGCAGGCCCCCTTACGAGGGCACTGTCACGTGTATACCAGGCAGTGAATGCTGTCGAGACAATTAACAGTCCGATGATTACAGCCAGGGTACGGTGGGCCCATTCGGCGAAGATCTGGAGTCCCGAATACGGTGAACTCGCGATAATTTCTGGATGCAAGAACGGAACGAGAGTGCCATAACAGGCTGGCCAGTCGGGACACGCCAGACCGGCCCCAATCGCGCTCGTGTAAGCTCCGAGAATCATGAGGAGGTATGTTCCGATCAGTGTGGTCAGAGCCAGTTGGTGATAGCTGATTCCGGGAACGATTGCCCTCCGAAATGACGAAAACAACTGTGCCTGTTTCATACCACAACTCGAAGTGTGAGCTCCGATAACAAAGCGGATTCTGGTCCACCCATCGAATTGTAATCACTGGCCACTTGGCAGACTGGAACGATACGTTCGACGGCTATATCCTCGGAATCGGGATCGGCAGATTCGTTCGACTTTCGGTTGTGCAGCCGATTTTACGGACCCCTATCACTCAGAATTCGAGTGTGGTGCCGGTGAGACGGATGAACACACACCAGATTACTGGTCTTCCGCAGGCGGGTTGGCGCCACCGTCAAGGAGTCCGTCGACTAATCGCGTGAACCGATCGACCAGCCGGTCTGCGACCGATGGCTCGACCAGTCCTAGGAGCTCGGCTGTCTCTTTCGGATGTGAGACGACCAACGTGACATGATTCCGATGGTCGCGCTCCTTTTCGACGAGGTCCTGTTCGACGAGGTGATCGAGATGCCACTCGAGCGTACTTCGTGCAATCCCCACGCCGTCCGCGACGGTGGCTGGACTTGTCTGGCCGTTGGTCAGCAGGTACACCAGAATATCGCGGGCCGTCTCCCTCCGTAATACGGCCAGCGCCCCTCGCTCCCACGATCCATAGTTTGCCGGATAGTAGTGAGTCCGTCCGTACAGGGATTCTTCGACGACTTCGTCGGTCCCGGTGAGCTTCTTGAGATGGTACTGGACCTGTCCCGGTGCGAGATCGAGGGCCCGGGTAAGTTCGTTGAAGTGAATCCCCGGCGTTCGGCGAATCTCGGACGCGATACTCGTTCTTGTATCAGACATCTATGGACTATTGGTGTAGCAGTGATCCGGTCCGTGTGCTTCTTGCCCACAATATAGCGGGAGCCCCTTCTATACCTCACGATCCGTCGACCGGTTTCAATGACCGAACCAGATGCGACCGGTGTCGTATCTGGAAGCGTCCGACAACGGACGAAACTAGCGGACGTGGTGTAGCTCTCGAACGGCGTTCACCTGCCTCAAACGATCCCGCAGTTGAGGTCTCCCATCCAGTCGGCTGGTCTCAAATGAATTCGGTGATCGCGCCAGAACCGCTATGCGGCAAACGGATCGATTTAAGAATGTAGTATGAACGACCGGACACAGCGGGCGGCCATGGACGTATCGACGAAGACTACTACCCGAAGACGGCTGCTCGGGAATGCCGTCGGTATCGGAGTGGGAGCCGCGGCCATCCCGGCCGTGAGCGGTGTCGCGGCTGCACACTTTCCGACGCAGTTGGATATCGATATCCAGCCCCAGAACGAAGACAATTTCATCGATCTGGCGGAACACGACTCCGTGTCCGTGGCCGTCCATCCGACCGAGTACTTGAACGGTGACGGCGAGCGAGAGACCTTCGACCCGACTGAAGAGGCGGTGCGGTATCGGTTCGGCTCACGGTTCGATCTGCAAGATGGGGGTGGTGCGCGACCGGCGGGTGATGGAGACGTGACCGAAATCGAGAGCGGACACGGCGAGAGTGACGAGTCGCTCGTTCTGGAGTTCCCAGTCGAGGACACGGGACTCGACGGGAGCGAGGAAGCGGCATGGCTGTACTGGGAGCGTGACGATTCCGGGGAACACGGGCTCGCGGGTGTCGATTCCCTCAGAGTATACGGCGGAGAACAGTCCAACACCGCTCTACTTCGCCTCTTCAGGAGATTCCTGGAGTAACGAGACCTCCGCGAAGATGAATATTCCGTCGATATGCTAGCCCTCGACCGTTAGCTCCATCTCCGACATGTCGAGAAACGCCATCTCGTACCCCTCGTGGCGTGCGACCTGTGGGACGGACTGGGGTGTGATCGTGATGGTATCGCCGGACTCGATCCCGTCGACGACTGCCCCGTAGTGGTACTTCAGGTTGGGGTCGAGTGTGCTGGTCAGTGGTCCGTCGAACTTCGACTTGTCGCCCCCGGAGACAGTGGCCGTCATCGACATCATCGGAATCGGGAACCGATTGTGCGGCGTCCGCGCCGACACGGCGAGATACGAGCCCGATCCCTCGACGCCGGCCGGCGGCGAATCGAGTACCGTCGCGACGAATTTCGCGTCACCGCTGGTCCCAGTCCCGAGGACCGATCCTGGCATCCCGTCCGGCTTCGGGAGTTGTGGAATCGGCATCATCTCCATGTCCATCGGGGTTACCGCGCCTCGGTTACCCTCGCGATCACTGAGTCGCTTGAACATGAGTGTTTCCAGCTTCGACTGGCTGAATTCCATCGTGAAAGAGGGCGTTGCCTGTTCACCGAACTGATCCCGGAATGCACCGGTACGACGCGTCCCGACGGGACCGAACCGAACGTTGACCTCGTAGGTGCCGTCGCCATCCAACTGGACGTTGTCACCGTAGTGAAAGCCCATGTTCTGAGAGAGCATCGGCCACATATCCTTCTGTGTGACCGTACTCCCGTTCTGTGTGACCGTCACCGACGCGTTCGATGTGGGAATTACCGTATTCGTCTCACCATCCCAGACGCTCACCATCAGGTGAGCCGAGTCGTCGGACTGGACCGACACCTGATTCGTACGGTCGATGTCGACAGTCCAGAACCGGTGCGGGAAACTGTAGGAGAGCGCGAGTCGAAGCCGGCTTGCTTCCTTCATCCCCGCCATCTCCATCCCCTCGACGTGGGTCGGGATGTACACTGCCGACGGTCGGTTGTCAACCAGCGGCGGCATGCGTACCGATCGCTGCTCCGTCTCCAGCAACCCCATACACCCCGCGACACTCGCGACGCTCCCCGTCCCGAGAACGGCGAGATACTGTCTGCGCTTCATTACCATTGGTTCGGGGGTCTTCTCGAAAAGAAATTCTGGTACGACCGTCGAATCGGCGGATTTCGAGAGATGGACCAGAATCCTCTTGATCCGGACTCGGGAATCGACACGAAATGGCAGGGATGCAGACGACGGGAGAAACCGGCGGTCGGGCGCGTTGGATTCGGCGGTCGATCCCCGCTGCTATCGTCGCCTTCGTCACGCTCCAGATCGTCCCGGGCGTCCAGGCCCATACCGGCACCGCACATGCTGGCACGCCCCATTGGGTCCTTCTCGTTTTCGTCGTGGTCGGACTCGCTGCCGGCGGGCTGAGTGTCCGGTTGCTCCGGGCCGACCGATCCAGATACTACTCGCTGCCCGTACTCGTGGTCGGACTCGTGTTGATCCTGTTCGGGAGCATCGGCCTCGTCGAGATTCAGGTGACACCGCCGACGGCTCCCGACTGGACCGGCTGGTTCGAGGTGCTGAACCTGCTCGCCGGGACGGGGATGGTCGTCGGCAGTCTGCTGCTGGGGATTCGCTACTGGCCTCGCCGACCTCGTTACACCGCGCTAGGCGTCCTGCTGGCCGCGTGGGTCGTCTATCCCGCACTCCTTCCCGCCGGCGGGCTCACGAATCCCGTCGGGTATTTGATCGCGGCCGCTGTGCCCGCGACGATCGGCTACGTCCTCTGGACGGAGCGCCGCGAGCGGGTTCGCCTCCTCCTGGGGCGGCGGTGGCCCCGTCGGGTCGGCGGACTCGCACTCCTGGCCTTCGCCGGCTTTTTCGCGTTCTCGGCGGGGTCGCTGACCCTGAACCCCGACCTCGGCGTCGGGATGAGCGGAGAGGGGTTCGTCCGACTGTTCCGAGTCGGGAGCCCGCTGGTCTACTGGCCGGCTCTGGAGTTCTACGTCCCCGCTATCCCGTTGGCGGGGTACGTGTCTATCGGGACGGTCCTGTTGACCCTGATCCTGGGCGGTCTGATCACGCTGAACGCGGCGTCGATCACCCAGCAGTGGCAGGTGACCCGCGAGGTCGACTCCGGCGGAGCGTCCGTGGGTGCCGTCGTCTCCTCGGGCGCGACTGCCTGCTGTTGCTGCGCCCCGGCGATGTACGGTGTCGTGGGCGCGGCCTTCGGCACCGCGGCCAGCCCGGTCTACTGGGCGTTCATGGACCCCACTTCACCGGTCGGCGGCCTCTTTTTCGCTGGTGCAGTGTCGATGCTACTCTGGAGTTTCCTCCGGTCGACTGATCCCGTCGGCGAGACCGACGACGATGCCAGTACAGGCGGTGGCACCTGTGCGGCCCCGACGGCCTGAGCCGCCGCGAACCTCACTTCGGGTTTGGGGTCGGTAGCGAGCGGTGCTGTCGGGGCGGGAGTAGGTAGTTCCCGCGGCGTTCGACGGTCATGTACTGGAGGATACCGTTGTTGGTGCGCTGGCCGACGGCCGACTCGTCGGCCACGTCGGTGCCGTTCATCGCCTCACGAGTCTGCACGAAGTCGCCGATCCCCCGCTGGAGCGAGAGGAAGTGCAGCGACGCACGATCACCGATAGTCGAGTCGAAGTCCCGCCGGAGGATGATCGGTGAATCGTTTTCGCGGGCGCGAGCCGTTTTCTGCGAGTGGCCGACTACCCCTTTCTCCCGCGCATCCTCGGTCGTGTGTGCCGGACACCCCGTCTCGCTCATCTTGCTCGAATCACCGAGGTTGTCGCCGACGCCCTCGACCGTGTCGTTCTGGGCGTGTGCGGGGCAGAACATCGTGGCCACCCTGTGAAAGCGGCTGTCCTGTTCGTACCACTGCTGGAGGTGGAGGCGGATGAGCGAGAGGTGCTGGGTCGTGCCGTCGGCGAAGGGGCCGGACTGGATGGTCACGCGATCCTCACTGGCCTGATTCTTCTCGAACCCGGATTTGAAGCCCATGTACAGGGGTGACTCCTCAGGCACCTCACCTTCGGGCACGCCGTCGACGTCGTCGTTTCTGGCCGGGAGCCCCTCGCCGATGAACCCCGTCCGACGGTCCGCGACGGAGAGGACGCCGTCGACGGAGCCGTTCATCTCGACACCATTGAGTTCCGCCTGGGTGCCCTTCAGCGCCTCCTCGGCGGCGAGGACGACCTGCGAGTAATCGCTGGCGAGGTGAACGACGGCGTCGGGCGTATCAAAGTCGGGGTCCTCGAAGGGAGCCATCGCCGCTGGTGCCGGCAGGTCGACGGCCTCGGGGAGTTCCCCGTCGAACCGATCGAAGTACGACGGCGTATATCCCATAGTAAAGAGGAGACCGTCGTTCCCGCGACGGTAGGCGTGTTCGAGACTTCGGAACGCCTGTTCGACCCGTTCGCGGTCGGCTTCTGACGGCCGACCGCTCCCGTCGTAGTTCAGAAGGAGCAAGACGTGGTGCCGGGGCGTGACCACGTTGCCGTGCTGGTCGGTCGAGAGGGTGTCGTTCCAGGCGTGCTGACGGGCGGGGAGCGTCGACAGGTCCGACGGGCCCTGGGGTACGTCCGGGCCACCGAACCAGTCTAGACAGGCCGAGAGCGCGGCCGTCCCCCCGATCGCGACGGCGGACTTGGCGAACGTCCGCCGCGAAATCCCACGGTCGCGGTCTTCTGACATCGGGTGGGCTAGGGACGAATACGGAATGTACGTTCTGGTGCGACCGTCGAATCCCATCCCGAACCACCGTGTGGCTCAATACGCCGACCCTGTAACGACGAGGCGAGACAGATGGCACTGGATATACTCACAGTCGATTTCCCTGCGGACTGGGTCACGCCGGAATTCGCCCCGCTACTCGTCGCCGGGCTGGTCCTCGCCGGACTCGGAACGCTGTCACTGTTCGTCCTCTCGGTCGTCGCGTACACCAGACGCCTCCAGCAGCGCTACCTGCTGATCTGTCTGGCGCTGGGAGCACTCGCCACCCGGACCGTCGTCGGATGGGGCACCGTCTTCGGCGTCGTCCCGATGACCGCTCATCACGTCGTCGCACATCTGCTCGATTTCCTCATCGCGCTCCTGGTTCTGTACGCCGTGTACCGGAGCGGGTCAGGATCACCCGCACGGGAAGACACGGTTTGACCGGCCACGCCGACCGCGACGTGGCCCCCATGCGTTCGGCTCGTCATGCCGCGAACGGACGGGAGACGATCCACAGCGAGAGGACGGTATAGCCGACCATCACGACGACGAGCGGTAGGTGCCCCCGGCGTGCCAGTGTGAGCGTCTCGTAGCGGTCGACGGCAACGCGGTGGGCGGCGACGACGGCGACGACGTGGCCACCGACGATGAGGAGTACCTGTGAAGCCCAGAACACCGGAACGGAAAGCCATCCCAGCAGGGAAATCGTCGTCCCGCCGTCCCCGACGAACTCCAGGGCGATAGTCAGCAACTGGCCGACATTCCGGAGGACGAACGGGTAGTTGTGCGCGATTTCGTACGCCGCGGCGATGGGAACGACCGTCGGGGCGAACGCGCGGGCAGTGGCGATCCAGTCGGTCGCGTCGCCGGTCGCCAGTGCCTCGACGGCGATAGCGGCCAGCGCGAAACTTCCGACGAAGGCGAGCAGCCCCGCGAGATAGACGAGGACGCTGACGATCGGGCCGACGCCGAACAGCTCTCGCGTCCCGAACAGGAGGGTCTGATATGCGGTCGACTCGCTGAAGCCGTCGAAGCTGACGGTGTAGACGGCCGCGACGACGAAGACGACGAGCGAGACGCCACTGACGGCCCTCGTACAGCCAGCCCAGGGCGTTCGAAGATAGATACGGCACCCACCGGCATCGGTCCGATCGAACAGAACCGGGGCGACGCGAGCGAACAGCCCGTAGAGCACCGTCAGCGTGTCTGCACGCTCGAACCACTCGCGGCCGAACGCGACGGCCCCGAGCAGCATGACGAGTGTGTAGCTAGCGACCATCAGGACCGTCATCCGTGGCGAGCGAATGATAACGGTCAGGTTTTCGACGACTCCGATCCCGACGACGAAGCCGATGACGGCCGGCCATGCACCGAGCCACGATGGCAAATTACCGACTACCGCCAACTCTTCACCTTCGAGAGCGACGAGCAGGTCGTACAGCGACTCCCAGGGCGAGAGGACCCGCCACGGCGAGCCGAAGAGAATCGCCAACAATCCCACACCTTTGAGCCAGATCGGCCACACGAACACTGTCGCCAGGTTCTCCGCCGCGACCTGCCGTCCAGCGAAGCCGTGACCGAGTGCGGCGACGAACAGCGCGAAGAAGGAGACTCGTGCGACGCCTCTGAGGGCTGTCCCAGCTGACGGTGAAAGTGCGCCCACGGTTCGAGGATGCGCGTGGGTCGTCTCGCCGTCGGTAACCCCAAGCCAGACGGCGGTGAGGACGACTGTTCCACCAGCCCCTGCGTAGAGCAACGCCAGAGGAAGCGGCGCGCCGAACCGGGAGCGGCCGATGGTGTGTGCACTTGCGGCCCCGACGAGGGCGTAGTACCCGCACCAGACGACCAGCCAGCGCGTCCAACGGCCCATACCGGCCATCGGGAACTCCGCGTGAAAGGTCCGGTGGTCCGATTCTCGAAACCCGTCCCCGGGACGAAGCGTTTTCCCGTTCTCCGAGCGGGATTCCGGGTATGCGACCCGTGACCGGTGTGGTACTCGCAGGGCTGGTGGTCGTTCTAGCGGGCATCGCCGTTCTCACGCTCGGAGGGGGTGGGACACCGGACGGGCAACTCACCGAACGCTGGATCAGCGACACGGCCCGTAACAACACGGTCAACCACCATGCAGTCGGGATCGGTTCCGACGGAGAGGTGATAGTCGCGCCGGTCGCGACCATCGCGGCCGACAACTCGCGTCTCTCGCCGACTTCGTGTTCCCTCAATCGCCTCGCGCCAGGCGACGGCGGGGTGGGCTGGCAGACGACCACACCGCCCGCGGACTGTTTCATGCACGCACTGACCGAGCCCGCGATTGCGGACGTGGACGGCGACGGGACGACTGAGGTCGTCGCGGCTACGATCCGGAACGCCACCATCGCCTATTCGGCTGCCGACGGGTCCGAAGAGTTTCGTGTCCCCCTGTCCACGTACGGATATTCGAAGCCGACAATTGGGAACGTCACTGCCGCATCCGGACCGGAAATCGTCACGAGCGACATCGACGGCCACGTCGTCGTGGCCGGCGGCGACGGTGAGGTGTACTGGACGCGCTCGCTGAACGAGACGGTCTGGGCCGCGCCAGCCGTTGGTGATATCGATGCAGACGGACAGCAGGAAGTCGTCGTCGGGACCAACGAGCGCACCGTGGCACTGAACGCTGATGGATCGCTCGCATGGACGACCGACATAGCCGCCGAAGACCTCGATGTCGGCCAGGTCGACGACGAGGAGGCTATCGAAGTCTTCACCGCGTCCGGTTCGGGCGTCACCGCGATGGATGGTGCGGACGGGGGCGTGGACTGGACACACGAGGTCCGTGGCGGCGCGTCGCTCTCGCTGCACGCAATCGGGGAGGCAGGCAAAGACGGCCCACTTCGGGTGTACTTCAGCGAACCGGGCAACATCGTCGGAGCGCTTGACGCGACCTCAGGCGAGCAGGCGTGGTCGACCAGACTCGGCCCCGAAGAGAACACGATGACTCCGGCACCGGTCGTCGGTGATCTCACCGGTGACGGCACCGCCGAGCTGGTGACAGTCACGAACGGCGGTACCATCACCGTTCTGAGTCCCGACTCGGGAAGCCAGCTGGCGGTCTATCAACGCGACGTGCCAGTCTGGACGTTCCCGACAGTTGCCGACGTGACCGAAGACCCAGGCGCGGAAGTGTTCGTGATCTACGGCGACGGCCGGATCACGTCGCTGGATTACACGGAGGGATCGTGACAGCGCAAGCCGACGCGGACAGGTGGACGGCTCTAAATGGGGCGTTATGATTCAGTGGCATCTACTCCACGTCGGTACCGCTACTGGTCCGTCGTTGCCATTCATAACGATACTTACTGTTGCTGCTGCCGCAACTGCCCTGCTGCTCGGCTTAGCACTCGCTGCATTCTTGCAACGGCGTTCCCGGTCATATTTGTTGATCGTCGGCGCGTTCGCTGCGCTGTTCGCCCGATCTGCTGTTGCAGGTTTGTCGACGATGGGATATCTCTCGCCTGCGAACCATCATTTGCTAGAACACGGGCTCGACGTGGTGTTGGTCGCGCTCGTCGTCGCAGCGGTCTATTTAGCGCGATCGGATGATCGCACGCCAGAGTACGAATCGTGACCGAAGTACGCTACATCGAAACGATAAATATCGTTGGATCAAACTGAACAGTTCGATGTTCCGTAGTTGTGGAAATCCCGGTCTGAATTCTTTCAGTGGTACCTCAAACCGTCAACCTACGGTTCGGATGCCCTCCTAAAGAGATGTCACCTCACGAGGCAACGTTCGCAGTTTCATTCCAATGAAATATGCGTTCGTTAGGCGGATCGATCCCTCAGTCAGTACTTGTTTGATCGCTCATCCGCTGGATCACCACTGCCAACACTGTCGCCAGTATGGTGAGTACAACTGCACCAGCCGCCGCAATCTCGTGGGCTGGTGAGACGTGCTGCACTGTTCCGTCCACGATTGGCTCAACTGGGAGCAGAGTATGATGTGGTGTCCCGACGATTGGGACGAAATAATCCACGAGATCGTTGAACCCGTACCACACGACAGCGACGAGAATCGCACGGAGCGGGAATGCACTGTACCTGCGGACGAGGAACGCCTCGGCAGCCATCCCGAGATGAGACACGAACAAGAAGCCGTACATCGCCTTCGACGCGAGTTCCTGGCCCAGAGACGGGACGATCTGCGGCGGTGCAACGACCGTAGCGAGAAACGCGTCCGCGAACACCGTCAGGACGTACGGCGTCCAGAGGCCGAGTTTGAGACAGCCGAAAAACGCGAGCACGTTCAGGTATTCGTTCGGCCGCCCGAGTTTGTAGAAGGCCAGTGAGAGCGCGATGAACAGCGTTGCCATCGGGCTGTCTGGAACGACGGGCCACGCGACGAGCGGCTCGAGACGGAACTGAGGAATGTAGTACCAAAAGCCAAAGACTGTCCCGAGCAGATTGATACCGACGATTACCCACGCGTACTTCAGTGCCACATCCTCGACACGCCTGATGGGTGGCCCGAGAAACCGGGACCAGCCGTCAGTCTGTTCTGTGTCCATCGGCGTGCGATGTCGCAGTCCGTCCTGATTCACTCCCAGTAAGGAGTTCGACGAGTTCAGCCTCCGTGACCGGTTGCGTTTCGGTGCCCAGTCCCGCGTCACGGGCAACGCGGACGGCACTGGGTGGGTGGAGGTTTGCTTTGGCGAGCAATTCGGGGTCGTAGAACACCTCGCGTGGTGTGCCTTCCCCAATGACGTTCCCGTCATGCATCACGCAGATTCTGTCTGCGACCTCGGCTGCGAACTCGAGGTCGTGGGTCGAGAGGACGACGCTGATGCCTTCTTCGTGAATCTGCGTGATACGGTCGGCGACCAGACGAGAGCGGTCCGGGTCGAGACCTGCGAGAGGCTCGTCCAGGACGATGACGCTGGGTTCGAGGACGAGCACGCCAGCGAGACCGACCAGCCTTTTTTCGCCACCACTCAGGTAGTGGGGAATCCGGTCTTCGAGATGGCTCGCGTCGACAGTCGCCAACGCTTCTCGCGCACGTTCCTGAGCTTCGTCAGCTGGGACGCCGTAGTTCTGGAGACCGAACAGCACGTCGTCCAGCACCGTCGGCGCGACGAGTTGCGTATCGGCGTCCTGGAAAACGAAGCCGACTTGCTTCCGCGCGTGCGATTTGTTTTCCTCGGTGATCGGCGTACCATCGACGACGAGTTCGCCGTCGTCGGGCACGAGCGTCGCGTTCAGGTGCTCCATCAGCGTCGATTTGCCTGCGCCGTTCCCGCCGACGAGTGCGACGACCTCGTCCGGGTAGACCTGGAAGTCGACCTCGTGCATCCCGACGGTCCCGTCGGGGTAGGTGTGGGCCTCACAGTGGAGGTCAACGAGTGGGTCCCCAGCGGCGGACTGGTCGGTCATACAGGGATCACCCCGTAGACGGCGATCAGCGCGTAGCCGACGACGGCGAGGTAACACGCGACGACCGCGACGAGTTCACGAAGGGGCGGGCGTGGAACGTCGCCGTAGAGTGTGATGTCGCCATCGTAGCCGCGGGCCTCCATTGACTTGACGAGCCGCTCGGACCGCTCGATGGCCGTCAACAGCGTCATCCCGAGGATGCGTGCGTAGGTGCGCCGGTTCGCCCAGAACTCCGAAAGGCTCGCACCGCGGGCGAGGACAGCCTTGACGAGGTCTTCGAGCGTCTCGATCATGACGAAGGTGAACCGGTAGGTAAGGAGGGCGACCTGATCGATCGGGCTCGGAAGCGTCCGCCCAAGCAGGTACGCGATGTCGGCGTACCGGGTTGTCATCGTCGCGGTGAGCGCGAACGTCACGACGGTCAGCGACCGGCAGGACAGCTCCGCGAAGAGGATTGCACCCTCCCACGTGACCGATAGTTCTCCGAGCGGCGTCCCGAGCGCACCGCCGATTGGTGTCCCAGGTTCGAGAAAGGCGAGCGGGCCCGCGACGGAGACGATGAACAGCAACGGCAGCGTGTACCAGAGCGCCAGGCGTTTGTACGGCAGGCCGGCGACGCCGTACACGACCAGCGTCGCGGCGTACACGCCCACCAGGATCGCCAGCGCGTCTGCCACCGTCACCGTTAGCACGAGCGCGCCGACGATGCCGAACTTCGTCCACGGGTTGACGCGATGCAGTGGGCTATCGCGGTGTTCCGCGTAGGCCGTGATGAGTCGCGGGTCGGGAACGTGGTTCGAGAGCGTCGTCATCAGCTGTCAGGCCGCCTTATTGTTCCGGCCGCGATACCGGTCGGCGTAGATGTAGAGAGCGACGCCCACGACGACCAGCAGGACGACCAGCCCGACGAACTCCAGAACCATGCCGCCCTTGCGAATCGGGCCGGCGATGATGACGCCCCGGCCGAGATCGACGAGCGAGCCGCCCCCTTCTTTCACGCCGCGTTGGAGCGCCTTCGCCGACCGCTTGGCCCACGGAAGGGCGCCGCCGGTGGCTCTGAATCCCCACAACCCAGCCGCGACGGCAACCGTGAACAGCGCTGCGAGGCTACCGTACTGCTTCCAGCGCTGCATTAGGCAGTCACCCCCGCGGGCTCCTCGTCATCGTGCTGGCGGTCGGTCAGTCCCACGAGGTCGGGCCGAACCGACGCGAGGAACTGGACGATGAAGCCGGTCAGTATCCCTTCGATGACGGCGACGCCGAGGTTGAGGCCGACGAGGCCAGCCACAGCGACCGTCAGGTCCGCGCGTGGGAGTGCGCTTCCGTTGACGCCACTGATGACGATGATCGCCCCCATCAGGAGAGCACCGGCCGAGAGACCGATGGTCGCGGCACCGGCACTCGCGGGGAAGATATCCCAGTCCATCCCCAGCAGCGTCTTGAAGATGTAGTAGGCGACGATCGCTTCCGTGGCGTTCACGAGGGTGTTCGCCCCGAGCAGGCCGACCGCACCGTGGCCGAGTGCGGCCGAGAAGATGTTGACGACGAGTGCAACAAGTGCCCCGAGGGTCGGACCTGCGAGGATGCCGACCAGCCCGGTGAGATTCATGTGGATGCCGCCCCACACGGGCAGGTTGAGTTGGAAGACCGCGAAACTCGCGGCCGCGCCGATGCCCGCGAGCGCGATGTGCTGAGTTTTGATGCCGCCTTTCCGGACGCGATAGACGACGATACTGATCAGTCCGACGCCGACGGCCGTCCAGAGGGCCAGCGCCCACAACGGGAACGACCCCTCACCGAGATGAATGTGTGCCATGTGTAGTTAGCAATCTAGAGTGCAGATATAATAAATCTACGCTCTAGAGCCATAGTAGTTATTATTGATTCCAGATTTTGGTTCTAGATTTGTTACTGCCAGCGTCTACATTCCCATGTCAGGCATTATCGAATCAGTCCGGAATCGGCCCAAAATGTCCCGCTAACCGGATCAAGAAGACTGAAGCCCTGGGTAGAGACTCGGAAATTGCAAATATAAAATCTTAGTGATGTTAAAGACGTATATAAAATAGCCAATTTTAAATAAAATAGTCGCTAGCGTTAATAACGCAATGAGTCGAGACTCAATCCCGGTCACCGTCTTGAGCGGTAACCTCGGTGCGGGGAAGACGACCACGCTGAATCACCTGCTTACCGAACAGCGAGCCGCAGACATCGCGGTGCTCGTCAACGACATGGGTGAAGTGAACGTCGACGCCGACCGCGTCGCGGAACACTCAGACATCTCCGAAGACGATGAGGAACTCGTCGAACTGTCGAACGGCTGCATCTGCTGTGAACTTCGTGGTGACCTGCTTGACGCGCTCGCAAAACTCGCGCAGGCGCGCGACTTCGATTACCTTGTCATCGAGTCGACGGGCGTCGCCGAACCGCTGCCCGTGGCGCAGACGCTCACGATGGGATTCGACCAGGCCGATCTGGACCCCACGGAGTTCTACGAGGAGACGGGTATCGAGGTAATGGACTACTACGACCTCGACACGACAGTCACCGTCGTCGACGCCCACCAGTTCTGGACGACGTTCGACTCCGAGGAGTCGCTCATGGACGGCGACACCGAGAAGGACCTCGGAAATCTCCTCGTCGAGCAGATCGAATTCTGTGATGTCCTGTTGCTCAACAAGTGTGACCTCGTCGACGAGGACACCCTCGACGAAATCGAAGCGATGATCGAGACCCTGCAGCCACGGGCGAAGATCATCCGGACGGAACACGGTCGTGTCGATCCCGACGATATCGTCGACACGGGCAGGTTTGACTTCGAGGCGGCGAGCCAGTCTGCCGGCTGGATGCAGGAACTCGAAGAGCCACACGAGTCCGCCGAGGAGGAACACGGTGTCACATCCTTCGTCTTCGAAGCTCGACGACCGTTCCACCCCGAGCGCTTCGCTGAGGTGTTGAACGAGTTCCCTCCGAACGTCGTGCGCTCGAAGGGTCGCTTCTGGCTCGCCGGCCGTGAAGAGATGGGGCTCGGGCTGAACGTCGCCGGCCAGTCGATCCGCATCGAACCAGCCGGCCAGTGGATCGCGGCTCTCTCGGAGAAAGAACAACAGGAGTATCTCGACACGTATCCCGAACTCGAAGCGAACTGGCATCCCGAGTACGGTGACCGCTCGTCACGGCTGGTGCTCATCGGGACCGACATGGACCACGACACAGTGCGCGAATCACTGACCGATGCGCTGCTCACAGAGGCCGAAATGGACGCCGACTGGACGGCGTTCGACGACCTGTTCCCAGTCTTCACGACCGACGACGAGGACGAACCGGCCGACGACGAGAGCGCCGAGGAAGTGGGGCTGGCAGACTAAGATGCCCAGTGCAAGTACCTGCTTCCAACGAGCCGTCACGAAGTCCGCACCGCGTGAGACGCGTCGTGAGGCGATTCGTGAACTCGGACGCCTCGATGCAGTCAGACAACTCAAAACGATCACGCGAACGAACGGCCTCCACGGTGTCTTTCGCCGAGATGCCGTCGCGGAGTTGGAGGCCCTGGGTGCGACCGACGCTCTGGAAACGATCGCCGCCGATCGAGCGGTCGATCCCGCCATCAGAAAGCAAGCTCGACGATGAGTTTGGGACTTGAATCGGGACGTATGGGCGTTGTAGGTGGACAGCAACAGTTCGATCACGATCACAAGCGGATCGGATTCGTCGGTCCCGAAGGCGTCGGCAAGACGACAGTCGCTACGCTAGCGGCAGATCGGCTCACTGAGCGAACAGCGGTCGAGATTACCGGTGAGGCAGCAGGCTTCTTCGATCAGCCACAGGTCTCGACGATGGACAGCGGTACGCTCGGTATCAGCTGGGCGATCCTCGACTACGACGCTGGTGTGGACGTACTTGCGACCGCGGCCGACGCGCTCGATACAGCATTTGTCGTCGCGACGCCCGAGACGTTAGATCAGGTGGCCCCGTACGAAACGGTCGCAGACCGTCATGCTCTGGACACGTTCCTCGTGGTCAACCGGTTCGAAGAGGATGATCGAGATCGGCTTGGGGCCTTCGACGGTCTCGAACTCGCGGAATACCTCTATGAAAACGAGATAATAGAGACGGCGATGTCGGCTGGAGAGATTCCCACGCTCAACGGATGGACGATAGAGACGATATTGCTCGAGGCCCTCCAGAGTGAGCGCCTGCCGGTGAGAGAAGCGAAAGCAGCACTCGATAGCGGTCGGCGATCCGTCGTCAACGTCGAAATTGAAAGCGTCGCGTCTGGCATCGGCATTGTTCGTAGCTTTCGGCGAAACGGCTATGGAGCCGATTTCTTCCGGTGTAATTGCCGCTGTCACGAGGGTCATGTCATCGCACGCACTGGAACGTTCGATACCTGAAATACCGTCGTTTCCGAGCTTCAGGATCTATCATAGGATATTCCCTTCTTGTTCGCCGTTCATCGGTCGTTCTCAAAGCGAGACACATCCGTTCTCGAGTCACTAGTGTAATAAAGTAGTAGTAATTATTAACAACACTTATTAGAAAAGAGCATAAGAATAATAACCACGATGCAGCAGGATATGACCACTCAGCAGTCGAAGGAGAAGGCGATGGACGGTGTAATGGAGATATCTGGTACCGGCCTATCGGCCGCGATGCGCAATCCAGTGGAAGATTACCCACGGTATTCAATCTCCGTCGTGCGCCAACGGCCGACCTTTTACAAATATAATTTAGTTAATCAAACCAAAATTGATTACTTGAGGGGGCGTGGTGGCACTCATGTGATACTAAACGAGACAGAAGGAGATGTATGGAAAAATCGCGCGGAGTCACGCGCGTCTTCCGGTTCAGTACGGGCAGTCTCCAGGTCCAATCGGTCGGTGATCGTCGATGCGTAGAGCCTGTTCCAGACGACAACTGCTCGGCAGTGCCGCGGCTGGGGCTGCCGGACTTGTTGCGGGCTGTAGTGGTTCGGAAGCCAATTCGGATAGGTCGTATACAGTGGCGCTCGCCCGGGACCCTACACAGGAGAAGTGGGATATGTTCCACGGTGTTTCTCCGTATTACACCCACGTCTTCGAACCACTCGTGGAGACCACCGATGAGATGGAGACGGCACCGTTACTGGCCACCGACTGGAAAGCCGTCGACGAGACGACGTGGGACTTCTCGCTTCGGGAGGACGTCACCTTCCACAACGGCAAACCGCTGACAGCCGACGCTGTTGTCCACTCGTTCGACAGGGTCTTCAAACAGTTGTCGTGGGTTCCTGGATGGATCGGCGTCGAGCCTAATGGCGTTTCCGCAGTGGATGAAACCACTGTCCGGTTCCAGACGACGGAGCCGTTTCCTGCCTTTCCGGGTACAATCTCGCATAATTACTTTGGCATCCAGCACCCGGATGCGACCGACCCACCGGCCGGTACTGGTCCCTTCCGGGTCGAAAATGTCGAAGAAGAACAGTCGATCACACTCACGCCGTACGAGGGCTACAGGAATGAGACGGCAAAGCCGAGCGAACTCACGTTCGAGTGGATCCAAGACCCGAATACACGAGCACTGTCCCTCAAGAAAGGGTCGGCCGACGTCACACAGAAAATCCCGAAGAGCCGTGCCACCTCCCTGCGTGAGGCCCCCGGAACGGCGATCGAAACCCAACTCACGCCTGAAGCAGGACTGGTCGCGGTTAACCTCTACTCGTCACCGACCGACGAAGAGCGACTTCGACAGGCGCTCAACTGGGCCGTCGATCAGCGCCAGATCGTCGAGAGCGTCCTGAACGGAATTGGCCAGCCAGCCACCGGTCCGATTTCTTCGGTCATTCCCTGGGCAGCTCACGACGACCTTCCGACGTACGGACCCGACAGACAACGGGCCCGGGAACTGGTCGCACAGTCCAGCTATAGCGGCGAAACACTCTCCATCCTGATCAACAGTCAAAATACCGACGACAGGACTATCGCACAGATCCTCTCAGGTTGGTTCGATGAAATCAACGTCGCGAGCGAGATCCGACAGGTCGGTCCGGCGTCGTTCTACGACACGTTCACGTCTGGCGAGGCGAACCTAACACTCGTCGGGTTCGGCTCGAACAGTGCGGCCAGTGATTACCTCATCCGGGCGATGTTCCACTCCGAAGGGAGTGACAATCGGAAACTCTACGAGCAAAACGGAACTGGCGTCTACAATCCTGGCGGCGAAGTCGACCGGTTGATCGAGCAGGGGTACCGGGCCGAGACGATGGCCGAAAAGCGCGACTACTACGGAGAGGTACAACAACGGGTCGTCGAGACCGGTGCAGTCATTCCCCTGTACTACAACGAGTACGTCTTCGGCCGACAGGCTGATATCACCGGGATCGACTGGCACCCAGTCGACAACATGGTCGGCTGGTCCGGCCTCACACAGAGTGAGTGACATGGCGGGGAATGATCTCCCGGAGGAGTGGTCCGTCGATCCGAGTGAGAGGCACAGAGCGTGGGACGCCGTGAAGGTCCGACAGCAGTCGTGGACCGACATAGCGGAGTCCGATATCGACGTGTGCCTGCTTCCGGTCGGGAGCATCGAACAGCACGGGCCACACGGCCCGCTCGGGACTGATGTCCTCATCGCCGAGGCCATCGCGGAGGCAACAGCGGGGCGGGTGGAAGCCCTCACTCTTCCGGCCGTGCAGGCTGGTATCGCACCGTATCATGGCAACTTCCCTGGAACGCTGGATATCCCAGCCGACGTGTTTCGGGACTACACCTTCCACGTCCTCGAATCGACGGAAGCGTGGGGCATCGAGACAGTTGTCACTGTAAACGGCCACGGCGGAAACCGGACCGCGCTGAAAGCGGTCTGTCGTCAATTGCGACGAGAGACCGCGCTCGATGCCCAGTACTGGGCATGGACAGACGCGGTCGACGAAGACGTGAGCCATGCCGGCGAAGCCGAGACGAGCGTCCTGCGCTACCTCGTGCCGGAACTGGTCGGCACACCCCAGAAAGGCGACACCGAGAGTTGGGGCGAGTGGATCCACGGGGCACAGGTGGCGGGGCTCACCGACGAATTTAGCGAGAACGGTGTCGTCGGTGATCCGACGAGTGCGTCGGCGGCGAAGGGACAGCGCCTGTTCGAAACGGCCGTCGACGAACTCACTGCTCTCATCGAGTGGCTTCGGGAGAACGAGCAGCGTAGTACCGACGTGAAATCTGGGGATGTATCTGCCGATAGAGGAACACGATGATCGAACTCACCAGACGACAGAAACTGTCCGGACTCGGGGCCGGGATTACCGGCCTCGGTGGCTACTGGGCAATCAGCGGTACCGGTGGAAAAGAAGACGTGTTCACGGTTGGCTCTCCATGGACGCCGGATTCGCGAGACCCGGTCGTGAACGGGTGGCTCTGGCGACGTATAAGTGTACTCGAACCGCTGTTGACCGTCGATTACGATGCGACCGTGGCTCCGGGTCTAGCCACGGACTGGCGCATGGTCGACGACGAGACGTGGGAATTTGACCTCCGTGAGGGCGTCACGTTCCACGACGGAACCGAGTTGACAGCGAAAACAGTACTCCCATCGCTCAGGCGAGCCTTTGACTCGAGTTCGATGGCTTCCGTGCCGGTCAAATCGATCGAAACAGCTGATAATCGGACGCTGACGATGAAGACGGACGAGCCGTTTTCGCCACTACCGGCACACTGCACCCGAGGATCGACCTGTCTCGTTTCCCCCACTGCAATCGCCGACGATGGGTCTGTCAGCGAACCGATCGGGACCGGCCCGTTCCAGTTCGAAAGCTGGAATCAGGGTTCCAGTATCACAGCGAGTGCAAATTCGGACTACCACGGTGAGAACGCGAGCATCGAGACGCTGGTCTACGAAGGAATTACCGACGACCAGACCCGTCGGCTGAAACTCGAAAACGACGAACTGGACATGGCCCGGATCCTTCCGAACGAGACGGTCGATTCGCTCGAATTACGCGACGACATCACCGCTCACACGTACCAGATTCCACGGGCGCGGTACCTCGTATTCGATCTAGATTCCTCACCGTTCGCAGATAGACGAGTTCGAAGAGCGGTCATGCACGCAGTCGACCGCGAGACGATCGTCGAAAATCTGCTGAATGGGCTTGGGTCGCCAGCCGTCGGTCCATTTCCGTCGGATGTGACAGATTGGGCCGCCGACGACCTCGAACCGTACGAGCACGATCCAGGCCGGGCGCGCGATCTCCTGGCCGAGGCTGGCTGGGAACCGAACGGTACTGGTCGCACCCGAGATGGCGACCCCCTCTCCGTGTCGATCTGGACGTACGACACTCGCCCACTGCTCCCTACCATCGCACAGGTGATACAGACACAACTCGGCGAGGTCGGGTTCGAAGTCGACATCGAAGTAATGGAATCGTCGACGATCAAAGAACGAGCCACGAACGGATCGTTCGACGCCGTTCTCTGGTCGAATTCGGTGTTGTGGTATCCCGACCCGGACCGGTTGTCAGACTTCGTTCACTCGGAGACTGCGACTATGTTCAGCGGCTACGAGAACGAGACGGTCGATCGACGCCTCGAAGAAGCCAGACGGACGACCGATCGAGACGAGCGGTTCGGGCGGTACGCTGAAGTACAGCACATCCTTCAGCGAGACCTCCCTATTGGCTGGCTCACCTACTACACCAACGTGGTCGCAACGCGTGCTGGCGTCGAGGCCTATCGACCCCATCCGATCGAGTCCTGCTATCACTTGGAGAACGTCACGGACCAGCAATGAATGGGTGGCACCTGTCGAAGCGGTTGCTGACGATGGGGGTCGTCCTGTTCGCCGTGTCACTTCTCACGTACGGATTGATCTTCGTCACGCCCGGCGATCCGGCGCGAACGATTCTCACCCAGCAGATGGGAGGACAAAGCCCCTCTCAAGCGGCGGTCGAACAGTTCCGTGTCGCCAACGGTCTCGACGATCCGTTCCCGATGCAGTACGCCCGCTGGATGGGTGATGTACTCCGTGGCGATCTCGGACAGTCGTACTACAGCGACCAGGCGGTCAGTGCGATGATCGCCCAGCGACTTCCGAACACGATCGCACTGGCCGTGGCGTCAATGCTTGTCGCGATTGTCATCGCTATTCCGGCTGGGATAGCAAGCGCGGTGGAGCCGGGAAGTCGGACCGACTACGCCGCACAACTCGGCGCGCTCGTCGGCATCTCCATGCCGAACTTCTGGCTCGGGTACCTGCTCATTATCGTCTGCTCGCTCTGGCTCGACCTGTTCCCGGTCGCCGGTGCGGAGGGCCCCGAATATCTGGTTCTCCCTGCACTGACGCTCGGATCTGGGATGGCCGCGGTGATCGCGCGCCTGGTTCGGACGGCGATGCTGGACGTACTCGACGACGCGTATATCCGCACCGCCCGGTCGAAGGGGTTGCGAGAGCGGATCGTGGTCTACAAGCATGCGCTCCGGAACGCGCTCGTGCCTGTCGTCACGATCGTCGGGTTGCAGTTGAGTTACGTCCTCAACGGCGCGGTCGTCGTCGAAGTCGTGTTCCAGCGACCAGGACTTGGAACGCTTCTGGTCGATGCGATCTTCGCACGCGACTATCCGGTCGTACAGGGCGTGACGCTACTCATCGGCGTCGTCTTCGTTGTAACGAACTTCGTGGTCGATCTGACCTACAGTCGGCTCGATCCGCGGATCGAACTCGGGGGTGAACCAACGTGAGTGGACCGGCAGCCGATACGGGAGTACGGCAAGAGAGTGACCAGCGCGATGAGTGGACCGAGGTGATTCCGGCGGATCGCCTCGCGCAGGTCGGTCTCGGAATTGTATTTATATTGCTCGTCCTCGCGGTGTTCGGACCGATCGTGTCGCCATACGATCCGGCCACTCAGGACTTAAGTAGCCGGCTCGAAGCTCCGTCGCTGACGCATCCGCTCGGGACCGATCAGCTCGGTCGCGACGTGCTCACTCGACTCCTTCACGGTGCCAGACTGTCGCTGGGAATCGCCCTCGCGGTGACCAGTGTCCGACTCGTCGTCGGCACGGCGGTGGGTCTCGTCGCTGGCTACGCCGGGGGGTGGATCGACGAGGCCTTGATGCGGCTCGTCGACACGCTGCTGGCGTTCCCCGGAATCGTCCTCGCGCTCGTCATCGCCGGCATACTCGGGCCGAGTCTGGTGAACGTGATGCTTGCACTGTCCGTCGTGGGCTGGGCCTCTTACGCCAGGCTCGTACGGAGTAGCGTCCTCTCGGTCCGAGAACGGGAGTTCGTGACGGTCGCCAGGCTGCTCGGGCACACCCGGACCCACGTTACCGCCCGGCACCTGATACCGAACGTCGTCGCACCGGTTGTCGTCCTCGCGACTCTCGATATTGGTGGCGTCATTCTCGGGACTGCGGGCCTGTCGTTTCTGGGCCTCGGCGCACAGCCACCGACGCCCGAGTGGGGAACGATGCTCGCGTCGGGCCGCACTTACCTGCGCCAGGCGTGGTGGCTCGTCAACGCCCCGGGCGTCTGTATTATGTTCACCGTCTTCGGGTTCAACCTGCTCGGAGATAGTCTCCGAGACACACTCTCACCGACACAGTCGGCACAGATGGAACAACTATGAGCAAACCACTGCTTCGCGTCGAAGACCTCCATACTCGCTTCGACACCGATCGCGGAACCGTTCACGCGGTCGACGGCACATCGTTTACCGTCGACCGTGGCGAGATCGTCGGCGTCCTCGGCGAGAGCGGCAGCGGCAAGTCCGTCACCGCCCGATCTATCTGCAGACTAGAAGACCCAGGACGGATCGCCGGCGGGACGATCGAATTCGAAGGTATCGAACTGACCACTGCCGAAGAATCCACGCTGCGACGACTTCGCGGCAACGAGATCTCGATGGTCTTCCAGGATCCGACCGAGACACTGAATCCGGTGTTCCCGGTCGGTGAGCAGATCGCCGAGGCGGTGCGGATCCACGAGACGAACGACCGCCAGCGTCTCCTCGATTTCCTCGGCGTGCCGCCGTTCCGGGACCGGTCAGCCTGGGCGGACGCGCGAGAGCGTGCCGTCGAATTACTGGGCCAAATGGACATCCCGAGTCCCAAGTCGCGCTCGACGGCATTCCCACACGAGTTTTCGGGTGGGCTCCGTCAGCGTGCAGTCCTCGCGGTTGCTCTGGCGAGTGAACCCTCCTTGCTGATCGCCGATGAGCCCACTACTGCACTCGACACGACGACACAGGCCGACATTCTGCGACGGCTGCGCTCCCTGCGAGACGAGCGAGACGTTGGGATACTCCTCATCACCCACGATATCGGTGTCATCGCGCAAACGTGTGATCGCGTGATCGTCCTGTACGGCGGTCAGGTGATGGAGGCTGGCCCGGTCGAGCGGGTGTTGACCGATCCGGCCCACCCATACACCCGATCGCTGCTCGCTTGTTCTGTCCGGAACACAGACTCTGGTGAGCGGATTCACTCGGCACAGGGCCGGCCGCCGGATCCCGTCGACGGCCACGAGGGGTGTCCGTTTGCAGATCGATGCCGTCACACGACCGCGGCGTGTCGCGAGGGTCCCATCCCGACCACCGAACGCAGTTCCGAACACCGACTGAGCTGCCTCGAGGCGCCACTACCCGCCACTCGAGAGTCGTCTCCACAGCGAGTGTCACCGACGCCAGACGGGGGAACGACAGAATGATAGAACCTGATCGGGACGCGTTCGAACCCCCGTCGGACACCCCCGTGGTCGAGTTACGTGGGGTCTCCAAGTCGTTCTCGGTACGCAATTCGGTTCTGGAACGGCTCTCTGGCAGCGACTCGTCAGCAAAAGCGGTCTGTGACGTATCGCTGGTTGTTCACCCATGTGAGACCGTCGGCCTCGTCGGTGAGAGCGGCTGCGGGAAATCGACGCTCGCGAAGCTCGTCACCGGCCAGCTCACGCCGGATCGCGGACAGGTCCGTCTCGACGGCACTCGCGTCGGCGGGGTATCGGATCGCTCCGCCGGGCAGTGTCGACGAATCGGTGTCGTCTTTCAACACGCCGGAGAAAGTTTCGATCCGCGGTGGCCGGTCGGCCGGTCGCTCTCCGAGGCCAGACATGACGCCGACATGGGTTCGGAAAACGAACGCGGTCTCGGAGACATCGAGCAATTGTTGTGCAGCGTCGATCTCGGCCCGGAGATCGCCGACCGGTACCCTCGCGAGTTATCGGGTGGGCAAATCCAGCGCGTCGCGTTGGCCCGAGCTCTGGCACACAACCCTGACGTGATCGTCCTTGACGAACCGGTATCGGGGCTGGACGTGGCGACACAGGCGACGATCCTCGACCTGCTCGCCGACCTGCAGCAGAGGTTCGGTATCGGATATCTATTTATCTCTCACGACCTGGCTGTTGTACAGTATCTCGCAGATAGGATCGCTGTCATGTACGCCGGCGAAGTCGTCGAAGTCGGGCCAGCAGACGGACTGTTCGGGGATCCGAATCATCCATACACCGAAGCGTTACTTCAGGCGATTCCGAGTCCGGATCCGGGGGTGGCACCCCCGACACCGCTCGACGGCGATCCACCCGATCCGACGGACAGACCGACCGGGTGTCCGTTCCACCCCCGCTGTCCCGCGGCGACGACAGAGTGTGCCGAGAGGCATCCCGAGTTCGAGACAGTCGAGGGCGCGCGAGTCCGGTGCTTTCACGCTCCGGAAGCCACGGGCGAGTGCGAGGAGGACCGATCGTACCAACCGAACCGCAGTACTCGATCATCACGAATTCATGACTGAGAGTTACGACATCGCAATCGTCGGCGGCGGTCCTGCTGGCTGTTCGGCTGGTGTGTTCTGTAGCCGGGCCGGACTCGACACCGTCGTCGTCACGAACGACCGATCGACGCTTCGAAAATCCGCCTTCGTCGAGAATTACCTGGGCTTTCCGCTCGGTATTGAACCGCGAGCGTTGCTCGAACTAGTCGAGACACACGCCCGAGAGGCGGGCTGTAGTCTCGTCGACGGCACAGTCAAATCTGCGGAGACCGACGGTAATGGAATCGTTCTCCACCTCGGCGAGCGCTCAATCTTGGCTGAGCGAATTCTCGCTGCCTCGTGGTCGGACAGCACATATCTCAACGAATTAGGGGTACGAACCGAAACGGAGTCGTCTGGTTCCGTTTCCGTGGTCCAGACCGACGAACGCGGGGAGACGAACGTCGACGATGTATACGCCGCTGGCCGGCTCACAGACACCCATCATCAGGCAATCGTCAACGCAGGGGACGGTGCCCGTGTCGCACTCGAAATCATCGAAGAACTGGACACGGAGTTCTACAACGACTGGATCGCTCTAGAGGGCTACTACGAGTCCTACGACCGCGAGGTCCCGGTGGGTGTCAAGGAGATTGACCACGACGAACGGCGAAACCGTATCGAGCGTGCGACCGACTTCATGTCGTCCTTTTTCGAAACTGATCGATCGGAGTAGCGGTCCGAGACCGATGCCGCCGTCATCGATCTTTCCGTCAGGGTTTCGCAGGAGGATCGCTCACCGCTCGTCGTTGATCAGTCGTCTGCGAGCGACCGTCCGGGCGTCGGTCGACCGTACTCATCCCCTTGCCCGCCATCGAATGTGGTAGCGATCCGCTCGCCAGCGCGCTTCGCGCCGACGACGTTGCGCGCGAGCGGACCGACTGTTCCCTCAGCGAGGGCACCGGTCACGTAGACCTGGGAACCTTCTCCCTCCCGACGTTGCCAGGCCAGCGCCTCGTCGTTGAGGACCGGCACGTTGCAATAGCCACGTTCGAGATCAAGCCAAGAGGCGATACGGGCAGCCGTCGGTGAGTCGAACGGCGACTCGAATCCGGTCGCGAGGAGGATGCGTGTGACAGTTCGACTGGTCCCGTCGCCGAACCGCACGAGCAGTCCGTCAGTGACCGGTGCGACCGTTTCGATAGTGCCATGTCGGCAGTCGAGGTGGGTATGCCGTTCGAGATCCTTGATCTCGTCGAACAGATACGGCGGTATCGTGCCGTCGTTCCGTGCCTGCTGTACGGTTCGGTAGCGTCGTTCAGAACCGGGTGGATAACAGTGCAGCTCACGTTCGACGTGTCGCCAGTTGATCCAGCACGGATTTGCTTCCGATTCGGCTGTCTCGATCGGCGTTCGATGACAGAGCGTTACGGAACCGCCCCGCTCGGCGAGCGTAGTCACGACCTGCCCTGCTGTAATCCCACCACCGACGACGAGTGACTCTCCGGATGCCGTAGTTTCTGTGGGTGAGAACGACTCGTTCCAGACGTGCTGGATTCGTTCGTTGTCCGAGATTGGGTCGGCCCACGTCGGCCAGGTATACTCGCCCCCCATCCCGATAGCCAAGACCAAAGACCCAGCGTCGAAGGAACCGCCCGTCGTCTCGACCGTGACGCCGTCATCCCGTCGAGTCACGTTCGTCATCCGCGCTTCGACGACCGACTCCGTGAGATTGTGCTGATCCACGACAAACTGTGCGTGGTCGAGGAACAGTGACAGCGTCGGTCGTGGCGGGTAGTTCCTGGTCGGGACGAGTTCGTGTTCTCGGTCGCGCCCCTCGGCGAACGACTCGAGACTGAACGGTTCCGGTGAGACGTGCTGGACAAACGTCGAACGTAGTGTTTCCATCCCGCACTGTCGAGCCTTCGCCTCGAAGGCTGCGAGCGGTTCCCCGTGTTCGTCGATGATACGGATGTTGTCCGTCGTCAGGTCAGTCTCGGCGAGCAGGCGGACGGCGAGAGTCGTCCCGTGGATGCCACAGCCGACAATGACGACTGCAGTGTCGCGGTGGGTCTCACCGTCTTTCGTCATCGGACCCTCCATCGGCTTTCGGTTCGGCAGTGGCGTCGCCGTGAATCCGCTCGGACAGCTTGTTGAGTCGCCACCGGCCGGTTCTGTGCTGCATTCGCGTCGGAACTCCGAGCCGCCGATACACCAGAGACAGCACGTAGAGCCCGATTCCGGTGAGGACGATAGTGCCGCCCGCTGCGAGTCCGTACTGATAGGAGAGCGTCACGCCCGTGACGACGGTGATTTCGGCCACGAGGACGCCCGCGAGAAGGGAGCGCTTGAAACTGCGCGACCCGTCGGCAGTCGCGACTGGAATGACGAGCAGTGCGGCGACGAGGATGACACCCATGACCTGCATCGCGCTGACGACGACGAGCGCGGTCAGGACGACCATCAATCGGTTGTACCAGGTGACGCTGATACCCGCTGCCCGTGCTGCTGTGGCGTCGAAGGTGACGTACAGCAGCGGTCGGTAGGCGACCGCAACCGCGGCCGACACGAGTCCGGTCATGAAGACCAGGAGACCGACGCTGGCTTTGGAGACCGTTGCGAGCGAGCCGAAGAGGTACGCGTCGATACCGACTGCAATGCCACCGTCGGTCGCCGTGATGAGCACGCTCCCCAGCGCGAAGCCGCCGGTCAGCACCATCGCTAGCGAGGTGTCCGTCGAGACGTCGCCGTACTGGACGAGCAGTTCCACGAGCAACGCCGTGCCGACGGCAACGACGAGCGCGCTGTGAATCGGTGCGAGCGACAGCGAGAGGGCGTTGTTGACGAACAGCCCCACGGCAACGCCGGCGAAGGCCGTGTGCGCGAGTGTGTCCGCGATCATCGACATCTCTCGGTGGACGAGGAACGTGCCGACGAGCGGACCGATGATCCCGATACAGATTGCGGCCAGATAGGCACGCTGCATGAAGGCGTACTCGAGTGCCGGCATCCCGAGCACTCTCGCAAGCACTTCCATGAACGCACCGTAGAGATCATCGAGGAACCAGTCGAACGGGGCGAACGCGAACAGCGTCAGCGAAGCGGTAGTTCCGAACATATCAGTGATCGTGTTCCAGCACGGCCTGTTCGGCCCCATAGGCGTCGGCCAGGGCGTTCGTCTCGACGAACGTCTCGGGGTCGCCATCGAAGTACAGCTCCCGATTGATGCAGACGATCTCCGTCGCGTGGTTGGTGACGACACCGATGTCGTGCTCGATGAGGATGATGGTGATCCCATTCGCGTTCAGATCGTGCAGGAGGTCGTAGAAGGCTTCACGTGACTCGGCGTCGACGCCGACCGTCGGCTCGTCGAGGACGAGCAGGTCCGCCTCTGCAGCCAGCGCGCGAGCGATGAACACCCGCTGTCGCTGCCCACCGGACAGCCGGCTCACTCGGCGATCTGTCAGTTCGGTTAGATCAACGCGTTCGAGCGCGTTGTCGATCGCTCGTCGGTCCGTCTCCGAGAAGCGACCGACCAGCCGATGGGGGTACCGACCCATCGTGACAGCTTCGCGGACAGTGACTGGCATACGACCGGCCGCTTTCGTCGCGTGCTGGGCGACGTAGGCGACCCGTTCGCCGTCGTCGAACGCGTGTGCCGGCTCGCCGAACAGCCGAACCGCTCCGCTGTCTGGACGGCGCAGTCCGAGCATGAGTTCGACCAGCGTCGTCTTTCCCGACCCGTTCGGGCCGACGAGGCCGAGAAACGCGCCCGGCTCGATTTCGAGAGAGACGTCGTCGACCACGGGACGGTCGGCGAAGGCAAAGGACGCGTTCTCGACGGTCACGACTGCCTCCGAAACCGTCTCGACCGTTGTACCGTTCATCGCCACTCCCCGAGGTCGGCGAAATCCGTCACGTCGGCCGTCAGCCACTGCGCCAGCAACGAAATCTCGTCCACGTCCGACGGATAGATCGTTCTCCGGGGTGGCCCGTCTTTGGAATCGACGACAGCCGACGCCAGTTGCGGTGGCTGGTCACAGTCACGACTGACGACCCAGTCCGGGTCAGTCTCACGTCGATGCGACTCGCACTCACTCGTCATCGTGCGTCGAGTGCCTGCTCCAGGGTGGGGAGGTTGACGTTCTCCATGACCTCGACGTACCCCCAGCCTTCGTCAGCCCACTCCTGGGTCTGTCCTGGAATCGGGGTCAGCGGGAGTACCTCTTGGGCGTCCGTTTCTGCGACGAGTTGGTTGGCAGCCGTCTGACTTTCCAGCGGGTCCGCACAGACGTACTGGAGATCGTGCTCGTCGATGAGTTTCTGTGCCTGCTCGATGTCCTCCAGCGTCGGCTCATCGTCCGGCGAGACGCTCGTCAGCGTCTTGGCCTCGAACCCGTAGCGAGCGCCGAGATAGCCGAAGGCGTTGTGCCCTGCGACGAAAACGACGTCCTTCGAGGCCCCGTCGAGACTGCTCTGCATCGAACTGTGTAGGTCGTCGAGTTCCTGCTTGTACGCGCTGGCGTTGCTCTCGTACGTGGACGAGTTCCCGCTATCGACGTTCGCAAAGCCCTGCTGAATGTTGTCGACGGCCGTCTTCGCCCGAACCGGGTCGATCCAGAAGTGCGGGTCCATCCCGCCCGGGTGGTCGTGGCCGTGTCCGCCGTCGTGACCGCCCTCACTCTCGTGATCGTGTTCACCTTCGTGACCGTGATCGCTTTCGTGTTCACCTTCGCCTTCGTGGCCGTGGTCGCCCTCGTGCTCGTGTCCACCAGCTGTTTCAGTCACTTCTGGCGAGACCAACGTGCCACTCTCGTTCGACAGCGTCGCGCTGAACTCCGAGGGAACGTGCTGGGCGAACAGCACGTAGTGTCCGGCTGACTCGATCTGGAGACGGTAGTTCGTCGTCCCGCTCTCGGCGAACTGTAGCGTGAAGAGCGACTCCGAGGACGGCGTGAGTGTCCCTTCAGCTTCGACCGGCGTGTGTGCGTCGTGACCGCTCTCGTACAGCGAGTGTGCAGTTTCTTCGACGTGGTGGATGCCGTGGTCGCCACCCTCATCGGTCGCGAGGACGGCAAGGTGCATCCGTGGATCCGGCCCCTGCTCGAACTCGTAGGTGTACGTTCCGGCGTCCAGGTGATACAGGCCAGCCCACTCCCACGGGGGCGAGCCGCCGTGTCCGCTCTCGTCGCTGTGTTCGTCTTCGCCTTCGTGGCCGTGCTCTTCTTCGTGAGCGTGCCCGGCCTCGCGAAGGTCGACACCGGCACTGGCGTTCACGAGGGCGACGTCGGCGTCGTCGGATTTGATCGTCTCGACGATGTCGTCGGCCCACGGCTGGAAGCCCTCCATCCCGTGAACGAACAGGTCCGATTTCAGGACGGTCTGTTGCACTTTCGGCCCCGGTTCCCAGCCGTGGCCGTGCTGGCCCACCGGAACGAGCGTCTCGCCAGTCGCTGTGTCGCCTGCGACCTTCGAGGCGAAATCACCGAAGACGAAAAACGACGCCTGGGCAGTCGTCCCGCTGGATTCGTTGCCGCCCCCCAGACAGCCAGCGAGGGCACTTGCAGCGACTGCTCCGATTCCACCAGTAACGAATCGTCGGCGTGTATGTTCTGCCATCAATTATTATCGATAGTCGACTAGGTAATAAGAGCTATGATTTTTAGAAGCAATCTTAATAACAATATTTTTACTACATGGTGAGATCGATCAGAGAGTCTCGCCTGCACCAGTGAAACAGCTAAAAATCAGCTGCTATTGGCACTCACCATTGTACTAGGTGCAGAGGATGGCGTCAGTACACTCAGTTCGGTTCTTCCAGCTATTCGCTAGTCACCGTCTCCGAAATATGAATAGAGATATCCCGGTCGTTGTGGCTCTGTGACGGAACTTGGTGGACTACTCTTCTCCCCCCGCTGAGCTTAGTCTTCCAGTCCGAAATCTGCGAGCGAATGTGTATGATGCCAGAAAGCCACTACCTCATCAACATCGAACGTGAGGACACCGTCAGTCAACTGGATTGTAATGACACCGTCCTCAATCGCCGTATCGTGGAGGTGCATCTCCAATGGTTCATCGAATTCCGAGACTGCGATCATCAGTTCACCTTTCGCTTCGAGTTCCGATTGGAGTTCTGCTGTTTCTACTACCATCGCATATAGGAATACGATTTACCGAATAATAAAAATATGTTTTTCTTCCCAGAGTCCTGTTTTCGTCAAAACAATTTAGTCCGTGGAATACGCTTTGATCCCAACGAACAATATTCAATGCACTGAATAAATACCTCATTTTCGCCATCTTTGGCAAGGGCTACTTCGAGAAATACTCGATAACACTCGCTGCAAGGCCGAAAACAAGCGACTCGATACGCCGGTTAGGCCAATTCGGAAAACGGTGAGTCGTCGGCTGTCTGGTCTGCGTCGGATCGAACCGCGTACGCAAGCGTGTAGTAATCTCGTTCGCCGAGTTCGTCCGGATCGTCAGTGATGAGTGGGTCCTCATCGTCCATGAACAGTCGCCGTCCGAACGTCACGTCGTAGCCCGCGGCGGTGAGTTTCTCGTGGGTCGTCGGCACGTCGGTGACTTTGAACAGGATCATGCGTTCGGGACCAGTCGGCGCAGCGCCGTCAGCAGCCTCACGCAGACAGAGTTCCTCGCCGGCCTCGATATCGACGCCGAAGACCGAGGCGAACGCCGTCACCGAACTGACGCCCGGAACGACTTCGACATCGACATCCGAATGCTCCCGTTCCAGCGTCCGGCGAAGATGTCCAAACGTCGAGTAGATACAGGGGTCGCCGAGCGTCACGAACGCCCCGTCGCCGTCGAGCGCAGTCGGCGCGACAGCGTCAGCCGCCTCTCGCCATGCACGCCGGAGTTCCTCGGGATCGCGCGTCATAGGGAAGTCCAGATCACCGAGTTTGGATTCTGCGACGTACTCCCGAGCGACTCGCCGGGAGAGTCGTCCGGGCGTGTACACGACCGCGACATCTTCGAGCACGCGCTTGCCCCGAACGGTGAGCAGGTCCGCTGCACCGGGACCGAGGCCGATACCGTACAGCGTCATCGGTTACGTGCCCTCATCGTAGCTCTCGACGCCGTCCTGAACCACTTTCTCCGCGAGTACAGCACACGGGACGCGCATCGGCGTCAGCTCGATTCCCAAGAGATCGAGGGCGTCCTCACGGTCGAGGTCACGAACCTCCGAGAGCGTCATTCCCGGGAGCTCTTCGGCAAGCAGGCTCGCGCTCGCGATGCTGATCGCACAGCCCTCTCCAGTAAACGTGACCTCTTCGATCGTTTCACCGTCCTCCGTGAGTCTGAGGTCGAACGTGAGTTCGTCGCCACAGGAAGCGTTCTCGCCAGTGTGAGAGACGGTAGCTGGCGAGAGGCGCCCCCACCTTCGAGGATTGCGGTAGTGATCCAGGATTACCTCCTGATACATTTTCGAACCCTGCATCTACGCTACCTCGTGTCGGGTTGCGAGTCCGGCGAGGTGCGGTGCTTCCGGGACGATGATGTCGCGTGACGCCAGCCGAACCGCGTTGACGCTTCCCGGGAGAACGAACACGGGCACGTTCTGGACGATGCCAGCGGTCGCCCGCGTGGCGATGGCACGGGTTCCGACCTCGTCCCACGACAGTCGATGAAACGCTTCCGCGAAGCCGCCCAGCTCTCTGTCGAACAGGTCGGCCGCGGCAGTGGGTGTCACGTCGTCGATGGTCACGCCGGTGCCACCGGTCGTCACGACGACATCCACCTCGTCGCGACCGACGAACTCGCCGAGTGTCGCCTGCACCGCCGCATACTCGTCGGGAATCAGCGTGCGGGCCGTCACGATGTGGTCTGCTCGCTGAAACACGTCCGCGAGACAGTCACCGCTTGGATCCGTCGGTCTCTTGCTGACCGTCGGGTCTCGCGAGGAAGAGACTGTCACGACGCCCACGCCGAGCGGGTCAACGATGTCGTGGTCATCTGCGTCGGTACCTCGCCGGTCGTCTTGCGCCGGCAGCGTCCTGTTCTGAAGACTCATACGGTCGCCACACCCCATTTGTCGACATCGGCATCGAAGACGAGTTCTTCCTCGGCACGGCCAGGGAACGGGTTCTCGTAGCGCTCCCAGTCCTCGTCCATCTCGACATCGGTCAGCAGACAATCGTCGAGCGAGTTCTGGATCGCGGTTTCGTCGAGGTCGTGGCCGATGAACACGAGGTCGATCTCGCGGTCACCCCACTCTTCGTCCCAGTCGAGGTCGGGTCTGGCTTCTCGGTACGCCTTCCGTTGAAATTCAGGCATGGTCGCGGCCCACTGGCCGTTGACGTCCACTTGAACCTGTGTGCCGGCGAGGTTACAATTGAGCGCGTGTCGCTCTCTGCCGGCGACCCACATGAGTCCCTTCGCGCGGACCACGTCGGCAGGAACGTCTGCGAGCCAGTCGACAAGCCGCTCGGGGTGGAACGGTCGCGGCCGACCGTAGTTACACGAGGTCAGCCCGAACTCTTCGGGCGGGTGGAGGTGATCATCGTGGTCGTGTCCCTCGTGGCTGTGTCCTTCGTTGTCGTGACTGTCCTCGTGGTCGTGATCGTCTGAATCGTGACCCTCCCCGTCCTCGTCGTCCGTCGCTTCCTGGTGATACTTGTGTGCCTGTTTCCAGCCAGCGCCGCCACTCACCCGGTCGAGGTCGAATCGTCCCACGTCGAGGAGGACACACGGGTCGACCCGTCCGCGTTCGGCTGTCTCGATGTCTGCCTGTGGCTGCAAGGCTCGGATCAGGGACTCGACCTCAGCTAACTCCTCGTCCGTGACGAGATCCGTCTTGTTGAGCAGGACCAGATCACAGAATTCGACCTGTTCGGCCAGGAGATCCGAGAGAGGTTTCGCGTCCTCGGTCACCTCGTTGACTTCCGCACCGGCGATGAACACGTCGTGGAACAGCGCGGCATCGACGACGGTGACGATGGTGTCGAGGTTGTAGTGAAACGCTGCCTGGCGATTGCTCCGCACTGTCTGTGCGACTTCTGCGGGGTCGCTCATTCCAGAGGGTTCGACAACGAGCGCGTCGAACTCGACTGTCTTGGCCAACTCGACGATCGTCTGGCCGAACTCATTGGCGAGCCCACAGCAAATGCACCCGTTCGAGAGCTCTGTTACGGTGGTCTCGTCGTCGTCGAGCGTGACCTGCCGCTCGACGAGGGCAGCATCCACGTTCACCTCGCCCATGTCGTTGACGAGCACCGCGATTTCCCGTTCTTCGGGCGCGTTTTCGAGCAGATGGTTCAGCGTCGTCGTCTTCCCGGCACCGAGCCCGCCGGAGAGGATCGAGACTGGAATATCGGAGGCCGACATGGCTACTGGTCTGCGAGGGCCAGTTCCTCCTGGAGGTCAGGTGCGAACGGGTCGACGTAGTTGCTCCAGTCCTCGTCCATCTCGGCGTCGGACAGCAGACACTCGTCGAGACGCTCAACCAGTTGCTCCTCGTCGACGTCACGGCCGATGAAGACGAGTTCGATGCCCCGATCACCCCACTGGTCGTCCCACTCCTCTTTGATCTGGGGACGCGCAGCGAAGTACCGCTGCTGTTGGGGCTCGGGGAGCGTCGCGATCCACTGCCCTTTCGGCCCGGCGCGCACGGACTGGCCGGCCTTGTCCAGTCCCATCGACACGTCTTCGCGACCGGCCGACCAAAAAAAGCCTTTGGCACGAATCACGCTATCCGGGAGCTCTGCAAGCGTCCGGGCGATTCGCTCGGGGTGGAACGGCCGCCGGCGCTCGTAGACGAACGAACTCACACCGTGTTCCTCGGCAGCGGCGTCGTGATGATGGCCGTGCTGGAGTTCCTGTTTCCACCCCGCGGATTGGCTCACCTGCTCGAAGTCGAAGCGTCCAGTCCCGAGGATCTGTTCGGGTGCGACTTCCCCGTGCTCGGTTCGGATGATCTCTGCCTGCGGTTGGAGCGTCTCGATGACGGCCTCGATCTCGTCCAGTTCGTCGTCAGGCACCAGATCGCACTTGTTCAATAGCAACACATCACAGAACTCGATCTGATCCATGAGGACCTCCTCCGGAACGCGGTTGTCGTCCGGTTCCAGATCGTCGTCGGTCAGTACTTGACCCGACTCGAAGCCCTGCCAGAAGCTGTGGGCGTCGACGACGCTCACCATCGTATCGAGTCCATACACGCCCGTCGGGTCGAACGAGGCGTCCTCGAAGCCCTGTGCGAACGTCTGTGCGACCGGAATCGGTTCGCTGATTCCCGACGATTCGACGAGCAGGTAATCGAACTCACGGGTTTCAGCGAGCCGACCGACCTCGTCGAGCATGTCACCGCGTAGTCGACAGCAGATACACCCGTTCGACATCTCGATGACCTCTTCGTCTTCCTGAGAGAGGTCGGATTCCTGTTCGACGAGATCGGCGTCGACGTTCACCTCACCCATATCGTTGACGAGGACTGCCGCGTCGAGTTCGTGGTCGCTGTTCAGGACGTGGTTGAGCGTCGTCGTCTTGCCCGCCCCGAGGCTCCCGCTCAAAACCGTCACTGGAATCGGATCGGAGTTATCGGTACTCATAGCCATAGATATGAAATCTACACACTTGAATATTAGTTATTACGAAACTAAGATAGAGTATTAATAATTCTGAGTGCTGGGTCAGGTGCGTCTTACAAGCGAGATGTTGACGCGACCGACCGCATCGAAATCACGGAGATCGTACAGGAGGCTCCGTATCTGGGCAGCATCCCCCTGGCAAAACACCGTTTCGAGACACCAGTCTCCCTCGTGTACGTGACTGGTCGACGCGATGATATCGTCGTACTCGTGTTGCACGCCATGGATGTCCTCAATGATTCGCTCGTGTTCATAATCGAACGCGAGGACGGCGACGACTGTGCCGTCGACCGATTCGAGGGCGGTGTGTGACTCGATATACTCCGTCATCGCCTCTCGGACCGCTCGCGAGCGTGAGTCGTACCCTTCACGCTGCCACGTCGCATCGAAGTCGTCGAGCAGTTCCTCCGGGATATTGAAGCTGGTACGCATCGCTGTTGCTAATTATGAAGCCCAGTATAATATTTGTTCATAGTTCTCGAAGAGTGTTACATAATCTCGATAACCGTGCTAACAGCCCTTATGCACCCAGAAATCGTAGGATGAGGTGCAATGTGCCACTGCTTTGGTGCGGTGACGGAACTGACCGATGAAGAGCGACGGGAACTGGTCGAGGACCACTCGGAACAGGAACTCCGAGATGCGTACTCGGATGACGAACTCGAGACGCTGGGAATTGCAGCGTAGCACGCCTCACAACGTTGGTCGTTGAATCGAATCGACGGGAAACAGTGAGTATTCGACCTGCACATCTTCGTTGGTCGCTTCGACATCGCGGACGAACTCCGAGACAGTCGCCAGTTCTCCCTCGATGATGAACGTCTCGACACATCCCTGATCGTCGCAGATGCAACTGTGTGAATTCGACCGGACGGCACTTGCGTGTGTGTGCCGAAGCTCGGTCATTTTCGTCTCCACAGCCGGGCTGTCGTACGGAAACAGCGCGCTTACGATCGCCACAAGGTCTCGGTCTTCGAGTGAGGGTTCCCGGAACTCCTGGACCAGTTTTCGTCCAGCTTCTCGAAAGAGTTCGCTCCGCCCAGAGTAGTCGTGGGTCTCGACAATGTCGTCGATTTCTTCGAGAAGATCCTCCGGCATGGAGACGCTGACAATTCCCATATCATAAAAGAGGACGCCAATATAATAAAATCTGTTATTACACAATTCAGTATTGATAGTACGCCTCCGCCGGAATACGATCTCTACTGTGGGAACTTACCTTGTTGCCGCACGTGGTTGTTACTCTGCACGGATGATTTAGTAATTCAGAATAAGAAGAGCGGGCGAATTATAACAACTCTTTTTATGGCATTGTCACTAAGATAATAACGCAATGGCATACGCGTGTTCCACCTGCGACGCAGAGTTCCAGAGTGCAGCTGGTGTCACCCAGCACGTGGCACTTCACCACGACACCTGTGCGGAATGTAACGAGGAGTTCGACGAGACTGATCAGCTCCGCGAACACATCCACGAGTCGCACTGAGTCGCCCGCGGGTAGCGACGATCTTTTCGAGGAGATAATACACACCCAACATCAGATACTACTCCTTACTAATATTGATGAAGTTATTAATAGCAAGTTCACGAAACGGAGAGTAGATGAGCTACACGAAGACCAACTACGAGGACGTCGACAAAGTCTCGGACGCGATGCACTTCCTGCGAGAGCCACTGGAGTGCCGCCAGATTGGTATCACCATCGCTCGCTGTGAGCCGGGATGGAGATCACAGCCACACGATCACACCGAAGACGAACACGAGGAGGTGTACGTGTTGATCACTGGGTCGGCGACAGTTCGTGTCGACGACGAGGACGTTCCCGTGGAGAGCGGTGACGCGGTCTGGATTCCCCCAGCGGCGACGCGACAGATCCGGAACGGCAACGAAGAGAGCGCGTTCGTCTTGGTGAGTGCGCCGAGCGACAGCGACGACGGTGCTAATGGTAGCCCTTCGTGGCGAATGAGCGGATTTCAGGGGTGAAATCTATGGATCCAGTATTACCGTGGCGACTGCAAACCGAGGATTCTAGAGAGACCCAGTTCCGCCACGATACAGGTTTGTCATCCGGAGACCAATCATGAGTTATGACGAGTGACCGTTTCGACTACGAGGCGATTGGTGTAATCCGGACGCCCTTCGAATCACCCGAAGGGATGCCAATCCAGCCGGTCGGAAACGATGCCACAGAGGGAATCGTCGAAGTTGAGGAGGCATACGAAGACGGGTTGAAGGACCTGAACGGGTTCACTCATTGTATCCTGCTCTACCATTTCCATGAATCACCCAATCGATCCTCACTACACGTCGTACCGTTCCTCGATGAGAAAAAAAGAGGCGTGTTCGCTACACGGGCCCCACAACGGCCGAACCGAATCGGGATTTCAATTGTCGAGATCGATACCATCGCGGGCCAAAAAGTAGTCGTGGACGGAATCGACGTCGTTGATGGAACCCCGTTGCTGGATATCAAGCCATTCGTTCCCGAGTTTGATGTTCCGGACAGTGCGGATACGGGTTGGCTCGACGCATCGATATCAACTGTTCGATCAAAACGAGCCGATGGAAGGTTCCGTTAATAAGCCTAGTTCCGGTACGACCGGAGACAAACAGTGTCGATTGGGAGGTCGTCAGTTGATTCTTACCGCATCACGTCGGCCTCACTGACCGAGACGCTCCCGGATGTCCGAGACGTATTCGACGAACTCGATGTCCGTTCGCTGACGGGGCCGATCCAGCGAGACGTCGACGACATCGTCGACTCGCCCGGGATCGGCAGCCATCACGAGGATGCGATCCGCGAGCGTGACAGCTTCCTCGACTTCGTGGGTCACGAACAGGATGGTTTTGTTCGTCGCACGCCAGATGTCCAGTAGTTCCCCGTGGAGCGTATCACGGGTGTTCGGATCGAGGCTCCCGAATGGTTCGTCCATCAGGAGCACGTCGGGATCGACCGCGAGCGCGCGAGCGATGCCGACACGCTGTTTCATCCCACCTGAGAGTTCTTTCGGGTAGGCATCCTCGAAGCCAGACAACCCGACAAGGTCGACCAACTCCTGGACGCGTTGCTCGCAATCCGGACACTCACAGGTCGGGCGGTCGAGCCCGAACCGGATGTTCCCCCGTACGGTGCGCCACGGGAACAGCGCGTAGTTCTGGAACACCATCCCACGGTCGATACCGGGCTCGGTCACCCGCTCGTCGTCGACGTAGACACCGCCCTCGCTCGGCGCTTCCAGGCCCGCGATGGCCCGAAAGAGCGTCGTCTTGCCACAGCCAGACGGGCCGACGATACAGAGAAACTCCCCGTCTGCAACTTCGAAGCTCACGTCGTCGAGCGCGGTGACGGCTTCCCCGCGAACCTCGTATCGCTTTGAGAGACTGTCGACGGCGATTTTCGAATCACTGTCTGTCACAACACCCGACTCCGCGGGTGAGTCAGTCAGCGCCATGCCAGAACCCTCCGTTCGAAGGTGCGGAAGCACACGTCCATTCCGACGTAAACGAGGCTGATGACGAAAATGTATGCGACGCTGGTGTCCACTGCGAGGTTGTTCGAGGCGTTGATGATCTCGTAGCCGACGCCCGGTGCCCCGAACAGCTCCGCCCCGACGACGATCATCCAGCACCGACCGATGCTCGTCCGGAAGGCAGTAAGCACGCTCGGGGCGGCGGCCGGCAGCATCACGAGGCGAATCATCTGCCAGTCAGTCTCGACGCCGAGGCTGGACGCGACCTCCGTGTAGTCCGTCGAGACGCCTTCCACGCCGCTGTAGGCGCCGTAGAAGTTGATCCAGAACGCGCCGACGAAGACGATGAACGCAGCGCCCGTGTGATGGATCCCGAACCAGAGGATGGCGAAGACGACCCACGCCAGCGGGGGGATTGGTCGGAGGATGCGAACGAGCGGCGTGAGATAGTCGTCGAGTCGCCCCGACCAGCCCATCGTCACACCGAGGGCGATCCCGCCCGTCGCTCCGAGTAAGACTCCCGGAATGTAATGCAGGAGACTCTGCCCGAGTTTGAACAGGCCGACTGGAATCGCCACGTTCCCGACGAGTGGCAACGCGACGGGTGTCGACTCGGTGAACAGGTCGACGAAGGCAGTTGCTGAGGCGATCGGCCCGGGCAGGAGATACGACGGCGTCGTCACCTGGGCACCGGCCCACCAGACGACTAGGAAGGCGGTGAGACCGATCGCACCGCGGCCGAGTCGAAGCGGGCTGCTATCTTCGAACAGGCCGAGCACGCTCGTCTCGTCATCGCCGTCGGTCGCTGTTCCGAGACTCATCGTGCGATTGCGTCGTACGCTCCGAAATGGAACAGCTGCTCGTTGTCGACGACAGCGTCCGTGTTCCCGACATCGGCGACGTACTGTGCCATGGTCTCAGTCTGACTGGTTATCGCGTGCGGGTCCGAGAGGAAGTTCGATGCGGTAGAGTCCATCGCTCGCACCGCGAGGTCGTCACTCACACCGGACCCGATGACTGCGCTGGCGTCTCTGGCAGCCGCTTCCGGGTTGTCGCGGATGAAGTTCGTCGCGTCGACGTGTGCCGAGACGAGTCCCTCGGCCACGTCCGTATCGTCGACGACGCGCTTCTGGGCGAACAGCACAGTCACCGGGTGGCCATCGAGAACCGCACCGGACCACGCGACCTCCCGAAAGTCCGCGTCGTTGCCGATGACAGTTGCAAACGGCTCTTGAATGATCGTCGCATCGATATCGCCTGCCTGCATCGTCTGTGGCGCGTTGGCCGGTGGCACCTTCGACTTGGATACGACCGACTCCAGTTCCCCGAGTCCGAGGTCCTGTTCGATCCAGTATCGTAGGACGACGTCCGGGACGCTCCCGTCTGGTGGGGCACCGAACCGAACCTTCCGGCCGTTCTGGGACTCGAACCGCTCGAATGCGTCTCGACCGTGCTCAGCATACAGATCGGCGAACGCGGCGGTCCCCATCATCTTGAACCCTTCACGGGAGTTCGCCGCCAGCACACTCGCTGGTTTTCCTTTATCAACAAGAACCATCGAGGGCGTGATTCCGAACAGAGCAACGTCTATTTCGTCACTGGCGAACGCTTTCACGACGCTTGGACCACTTGAGAAGCGCTCGGTCTCGACAGGTACTGGAATGTCGTCGTAGAACCCCTCTTTGTCCATCACGTAGTGATGCATATTCGGATAGATCGGAACGTAGGCGACGGTGAGTCGGTCGAGCTCACCACTGGTACCGCCGCCAAGACAGCCCGCCATGGCTGTGAGTCCGACCGTTGCGAGTGTCGTTCCGCCTCGAATAACATCGCGCCGTGTCCTCTCTCCCATGTAGTACCAACACTCAGCTCTGTTCTAATAACAGTTGTTAATAATAACTTTATTTTTAATACACTGGTGGCGGTAGCGGATAGCCGAACTGGGGATAGGACAGTGGTAGATCACAGTGTGGTTATAGGGTCAGTGCTGGGCCGAGCGGTTGAAAAGTCACTGAGCAGTGGCCGTCGGCACTAGGACGGCGGAGAGGAGTAGCGACCGACGAAAGACTTCAGGAGATGAGGCTGATGTCGTCGACGGGGTGAACGCTGTAGTCGACCGAGATGGTATCCTTGGTCGCACGGATCTTCCCCACGAAGGTTGAGATCTCTTCCAGTTGGCCTTCGAGGACGAATAACTCCATGCAGTAGTGGTTACCCACGTGGCTGTGGAAGTTCGACACGACGAGGTCTTCGTGATCGTGACGAAGATGCATCATTTTTTCCTCGACGCTCGTCGTTTCGTAGTCGAACAGGACAGTGACGATCGCCATTAGCTCCCGGTCTTCGAGTCGCTTATCCTCGAACTCGCTGAGGAGGTTTCGAACGGCTTCGCGGACGATTTCACTGCGGCCGGTGTACCCGTGGTCGTCACCGAACTCGTCGATCCGTTCTTCCAGTTCGTCCGGCATCGAGATGCTTACGACTCCCATGTATTAACACTGGAGTAGGGAGTTAATATAGATTCATACTTTCGTGGCGTAACTCGTCGGCAGTTTGTTAGTGAGGCAGTTCATGGTTGATATCTGTCGTTGTCAGAAGGACAGAAGGCACACATCAAAATCATCCTCCGAAGTTGTGGGAAGTTGAGACTACGGAGGGTTTAGCGGGGCTGTAATGCGTGAATTTGACCGATGCGATCGTAGAAAATACCTCAGATCACTCTCCAAGCGGCCATTCTTGTCACACTTCCGATCGTATGGGTGAATATTCGAGACTTCCAATAGTATAGCCACTCAGACGGCGCGCTAACCCAGACAGAGTGCCTATCTACCCGATTCCAGTCTCCTTCTTCAGCAGCGTCAGCGTATTGTCGGCCGTCACAATGGGTGAGTGTTCGTACTCACCAGTCAACTCGACTTGGACGAGCAACTCGACCGCTCGCCAGATCGAGTACAGCAGACACGCAAACGCAAAGTAGAAGAATCGAAGCCCGAAATCCTTCGACGTAGTGGCGGCCATGAATCGCTTTATCGATCTGTAGCCACTCTCGATTTCCCACCTGTAGCCGTACTCGGTGAGGTGGCCACTGGCCCCATTCGTCATGAACACCGAGTACTGCCGATAATCGTCGTGCTCAGAGTCTTTTTTCAGGCGGTAGATCAGCGTCGTCTCGTGCCACTCGTTCTTCCCAAGATGGAGTTTGCGGTCGGTCTCGTACCAGTCTTGATCGCGCCGGAGCAATCGTTTTGCCTGGGCTTTCTCGCTCGTCTGCATCCGCTTCGGCACGACGTAGGAGAGCCCACGTCGGCTGACCATCTCCAGAACGTGTTGACTATCGAACTCCCGGTCCATCAGGACGTTATCGACGTGAACGAGCTCTTCAGCCGAATCAAGCAAGTCCTCGACGATTTCCAGTCGCGACTCGCCTTTCCGTACCGGGCGAGCATCAAGGACGAGTGGGACAGCGTTGCCGACCAGTTGGACCGTCGCCCACTGATAGGCGTATTCGTCGGTCTTCTCTTTCGTCCCGATGATTTCGTCTTCGTGCCCCGTTCTATCACCGGTGAAGGGGTCAGCTTCGGTGATATCGATAGCGACGATGCCCGCTCGAAAGAACTGCTCCGTCTCCGCGACTTCGCTCAGGAGCCTGTTGACGGCCTGTCGGTACATCTCGCGAATCTCTGATACCGAGAGATCGCGAATCTGCTCGCGATGGGCGTGCCCTAACGGTGTCCGCTCACGAGTCGACTCGCAGGTGAAGCTACGAGCGCCCTCGTTGGCCGCGAGGCGCTCACGAAGTCCGAGATACGTCTGTAAGTCCCAGTAGGCGTTCTCGTGAATCTCACAGCCGTCTCCACGATCCAGCGAGAATGCCGGGAAGACAATGTGACTGACGTGGTCGGTGATTGTCTTTGCTCGCTCCAGAACGGTCTGATCATCTGGTACTGAGTCGTCTTCAATATCGTTCCGATAGCTGAGCTTCCGCTCTGGCTCTCGTGGAATCGCGATACCGGCATTCTGGGCCTTGATGAGGATCGTTCGAGCTGCCGTTTGGACGGCCTCGCGTAGGTCGACAGAGAACCGCTCGTGCCAACTGCGCCATACCGTCGATTGATTCGGCATACGCTCAAAACCGAGGTCTCGTCGGAGTGCCGGTCGCTGTTGGAGGAACGTCAAGACTGCCGTTTCGTGGTCCCAGCCGTGAATCTCTTTGAGCAAGAACAACCGCACCAACTGTGGCATCTGATATCGCGTAGAGCCAAAATACTCGTCGTGCTGCCCAAAGTCGACGTATTTCAGCGGATACTGACATATGAACTCCGCAATCGACTCGTGGGCGTCGTGATCGAACCAGACTCTGGCGACGGTTCGAATGTCCGATTGGAGAGCAGAAACTGAACTCCGGTCGTATAGTGGTGTCGACCCGTATGCAGGCCACTCGACATGCTGTAACTGTGCGATAGTCCGAAAGACATCCCGTCGCGATTGCTCTGTCGATGACATAGTAGATAACGTTATGTTAAGGGCTTGAAGCCGGAAATCGAAGCAATGAACAGTCCAGTAGATCGAGCGGGAGAGTTTTGATGCTGATTATACGAACCGCTCGATACAGCTCATCGCCTGACTGATATCTTGGCATCGAGAGCCGGCCAACTCACGACAGTCGACGCAGTCAATGCCACCAGAATCAACGTCGCCGTCGCCAAGTGTGATGTCACGATAACCGGTTCCAGCGACTCCGTGACGGTCAGCCCACCCAGCACGACTTGAACCGGTAACAGGAGAGCGGCGAATACAGCAGATCCTCTCACGATGGCTCTCTCCCGGGTATACCAGGCAACGAGTGCCGTCGAGATGATTAGCAGTCCGACGATCATTGCGAGCCCACGGTGGGCCCACTCGGCAAAGATCTGGAGTGCCGAATACGGCGAGTTGGTGATGATCTCCGGGTGTAAGAAGGGGACGACCGTTCCGTAACACATCGGCCAGTCGGGACAGGACAGGCCAGCCCCGATCGCACTCGTGTACGCACCGAGAATCATGAGTACATACGTCCCTGCCAGCGTGACCGAGGCGAGCTGGTGATATCTGATACGTCGAACAATGGCTTGTGGGCGGTACGAACGAGTGTGTGTTTCTTCCATTGTATCTTCTCCTTCTTGTCACTCGACAGTGATAGTCACGTCATCCATTCCACCCATGAGCCCGCCGAAGGCCGTCTCGTATCCTTCGTGCCGTGCGGTCTGCGGCTGGACGGTCACCCGCAACGAGAGTTCGTCACCCGATTCGACACCGTCAACGACTGCGCCGTAGTGGTAGTTCAGGTTCGGATCGAGCGTCCGTGTGAATTCACCCTCGTAGACTGTCTCGCTCCCCCTCGAGAGCGTGCCTTCCAGTCCCATCGCGGGGAGAATCATCCGATTGTACCGGGACCGTGCGGACACGGCGACGTACTGTCCGTCCCCGTCGATACCGGCTGGCGGCGTCTCGAGTACGGTCACGACGAATTTCGCATCGTTACTCATCCCGGGGCCGATGACTGTGCCCGGAAGGTCGCTTTCGGACGGCGCCAGCGAGTCGGGCATCATCTCCATTTCCATCGGGTCAACCGCCCCGGGCGTCGCGGTCTTGTCCTCCATTCGCTTGAACATTATCTCCTCTTTCGCCTGCTGGCTGTACTCGAATGGAATCTCGACGGTCGTTGGCTCCGAGAACCGTCCCTGGAATGCTCCCGACCGGCGGGTGGACATCGCACCGACGCTCAGTTTGACGGTGTACTCTCCATCGCCATTCAGCCCGAAGTTCGACCCGTAATGAAAGCCCATCGGCTGAGAGAGCATCGGATAGATAGCCTCCTGGGTGACGAGCGAGTCGCCTTGGTAGATCTCCGCCGAGAGTCCAGTGTCCGGAAGCACCGTCATCGTCTCGGGGTCCCAGACGCTCGCCATCAGGTGGACGTCGTCCTCGTCGGCGATTTCGGTCAGCGAGACGGAATCGCCGTTGACATTCCAGAACCGGTGGGCATAGCTGTACATGAGTCCAAACGCGTAATCGCCCTGGGTGGCCATCCCGGACATCTTCATCCCCTCGACGTGACTTGGAATGTAGATAGCGTCCGGTCGATCTTCCGGGATCGGCGGGATGCCAATCGGCCGTGTTTCGGTTTCCAACAGTCCCATACAGCCGGCGAGGGCTGCCGACCCGGTGAGAGCAGCGCCAGCCTGCAACAACGCACGTCGATTCATGCCCGACACTCAGAACCCCCGGAAAAAACCGATTCTGGTCCGGTCCTCGAATCGTCGCCAGCGGACATATATTGCAACCCGGCTAGGATTTAGGTCGTGGCGTCGGAACCGCCCGGTATCGGCGGGGTGGGACGAGGAAGTTCCCGCGACGGCGGACGAAAATATACTCGAGGATGCCGTTGTTGACACGCTGACGGATCGCTGGCGTGACTTCGGTCAAATCGGTGCCGTTCATCGCCCGACGGACATCCTCAAAATCCGCGATTCGACGCTGCAGGGACGGAAAGTGGAGACTTGCTACTTTCTGGTCCGACCCGATATCGTCCGTCGATTCGAAGTGGCGGCGGAGGAGTTTCACCTTCCCGTCCGCGTCTCGGTTCGCACGGGCGGCTTTCTGTGCGTGACCGACGCGGCCGTGGTCTCTCGCGTCCGCTTCGATGTCGTCGACGAACTGGTCGATCCCGCTATCAGAGCCCAGATTCGACCCGACCCCTTCAACGAGGTCGTTCTCTGCGTGACCGGGACTGAACATCTCCATCACGCGGTCCTCGGAGGACTGTTCGTCGTACCAGTCTTCGAGCCGCTGGCGAAGATTGGCGATCACCTTCGTCGTCGCCCCCGCGAACGGCCCATCTTGGATGGTGACGTACTCCTCGGTCGCCTGGTTCCCCCCGAAGCCAACCTCGAAGCCCATGAACAGCGGCGAGGCCTCCGGAACCGGCTTCGAGTCGGGAATGCCAGCCGCGTCCTGGTGGTTCGCCGGGAGGCCAGCGCCGACGAACCCGGTCCGTCGTGAAGCGATCGTCGCGACATCGGTGAGTCGGGCGTCAACGGAGACGTCGTTCGCCTGGTCTTGCTCGCCCCGAAGGGCCTGTTCGGCTTCGAGCACCACGTCGGCGCGATCGCTCGCGAGGTGGACGACCGCGTCCTGCGTATCGAAGGTTGGGGACTCGAATGGTGAGAGCGCCCGTGGCTCGGGAAGCTCTACGTTCTCGGGGAGGGGCTCGTCGAACCGCTCGAAGTACGATGGCGAGTACGCGATCGAATGGAGCAAGCCCTCGTGGCTCCACTCGTAGGCCCGGTCCAGAACCGTGAGTGCTCGTTCAAGTGTCGACCGGGTGTCAGTCGACGGTTGACCATCCCCGTCGAAGTTGATGTAGAGGAGCACCTGGTGTTTCGGGAGTTGGGAGTTCCCGTGTTCGTCGTGGCGTATGTATTCGCGCCAGGCGTGTTGGCGTGAGGGTTTGGCGTTCGGATCACCGGTCGGGACCGGCTCGGAGCCACCGAGGTCCAAGCAGGCACTCAAGCCACTCGCGCCCCCAAGCGCAACGGCTGTTTTGAGCACCTGTCGCCGAGGAAGATCGTCGTCGAGCAGATTCATCACTACCTCGAACCTCTGAACTCGACGGAAAGCAGAGTTCTGGTTCGGTTCTCGAAGGAGCGTTCCTTTTGTCTCACTCGTTGTCTCCATTCTTCGCCTGTTCGGTGGCAAGCAGCCCGTCAACCAGCCGCGTGAAGCGGTCAACCAGACGATCCGCGATCGACGGCTCCACCAGCCGAAGCATCCGGGCAGTCTCCTCTGGGTGTGTAATAACGAGTGTCACGTGGTTACGAGCATCGCGCTGCTTCTCGACGAGGTCCTGTTCGACGAGGTGGTTGAGATGCCACTCGAGGGTACTGCGCGCGATATTTACCCCGTCGGCCACTGCGTTGGGTGCACTCGGGCCGTTGGCCATGAGGTAGACAAGGACGTCCCGTGCGGTTTCTCGACGGAGCACGGCCAACGCTCCCCGTTCCCAGGTTCCGTAGTCCGGCGTGTAATAATGCGTCCGGCCGTAGAGCGACTCCTCGAGGACGTCATCGGAGCGTTGGAGTTTCCTCAGATGGTACTGGACTTGCCCTGGTGCGAGATCAAGCGTCCGGGTAAGTTCATTGAAATGGATGCCGGGGTTCCGACGAACCTGCTGTGCAATTCGGTTTCGTGTTCCGGTCATTGTTTGATCGCTCATGGGTAGAGGATTGTTGGCGGAATCATAGCGCAGTTTCGAGGATGGTTTTGAGTGCTTCGTCGCCGGGTTTTCTGCGGACTCGTTTTCGAAGCTGTGACGCTCTGAGGTAGGGTGTGAGTTTGTCTTTGGAGACGCCCCGATGGGGGGAGAGCCACCGTCGCGCCAGCGACGCGTGGCTCTCGCAGGTGTTGACGTGCACGTCTCCATCAGCGTATTCACCCTCGCCGTGGACGACGTACTGCCGGTCAAAGGCGTCGTCCCCGTCGAGTGGTTCGTACGCCCGAAAGCCATCGGTATAGACGGTCAGCGACTCCTGCTGGCGGTCGCCAAGCAGGAGTCGAATCGTCGATTCGTCGGCGGCTTTCGCCGGGTGGACGTAGGTTTCTCCACTGCCGCGGTCAGCGAGAATGAACACTGGTGGCTTATCCTCGTGATACGTTCCACGACCGCGCGTGGACAGGCCACGCGAGCGCGACGGCCGATCGCGCTCGCGGCCCTTCTTCCCTGCGTTGACGTACAGCTCGTCGATTTCGACCGGCCCTTCGAGTTGTGGCCGAGGCGCGTCCAGCGCCCGCAGGAAGCGCTGGACGCGCCGGTAGACGGTCTTGTAGGAAACGGCGAGTTCAGCGTCCAGTTGCCGAATGCTCGTGTTCAGCCGGATATACGTGTAGATGGCGAGATACCACTTCCTGAGCGGTACCGACGAGTATTCGAAGACCGTGCCAGTCTTGTCGTTGAACGTGCGGCCGCAATCCTTACACAGATACCGTTGAAACTCTCGATAGCTGCCGTACCGAATCGCTGATTCGGCACGGCAGCGCGGGCAATAGACGCCGTCACGCCAGCGAATCTGTCCCAGCAGATTCGCGGCCCGACGCTCCGAGACGAACGTCTTCAATGGGAACATTGTTCGTCGGGTGGCGCGGTCGCGCCACCCTTGCCCGCTGTGACTTCCAGCTACTGCTCCAACTCACCAACAATCCGCTACAGAAGAGCGTTGTTTGATAGTCTCCGACTGCAGAGCGAACTCACCGATTCGACTATACAGATACCTTTGAGCCATGGCTTCTATATCTCACGGTTCGCCGTTCAAGTTCGCTGATTGAACCACAACTTCTGAGTCGACCTGGCTACTGTGGGTAACTATACCCGACTGGCCACGTCGGAGTGCTGGGGCTCAATCACATGCTGTCGATATCGTCACTCACCGCGGACGTTCTATTACCACTCCATTCCGGGCTTTCACTGTCCGATAGTCTGCTTTTTATTGCGCTCAGTGCAGGTACAGTGTTCTCGATACTCATCGCGTTGCTCTCGTTCGTCGCGTTTGTGAGGCGTCGGACGATATCGTATCTTCTCATAGCAGTCGCGTTCTCGACATTCCTCGGAAAGACTAGTCTAGGACTTACGTACCTGATGGGACGTATGAACCCCGAGATGCACCACTCGTTCGAACACTCACTCGATGTCGTCATGATGGCACTCGTACTTGCTGCAGTGTACTATGCCCGTTCGAGTGAGGGCAGAGAGCTCGGTTCTGACTGACGAGGAGAATGTGCCGGTCTACAATAACTTCGAGTATTGGACCAGTACGCCTACTCTAATCGGGATGTGAATTTAGAGTATGGACGAATCCTTGACCCCTACACGACGCAGACTCTTACACGTGCTTAGTGGAATGTCGCTTGTTGGACTGGCAGGCTGCGCCAGTGACGATCCTCAGTACGAGGATCTTCAGGGACCGGTTCCTGATGAGTACCAAACAGCGACTGCCCAGGGTGGGACTGAGCGCTCCGTGGGAAACCTCCAGTCGAAAGCAGGTGTCAACTACCACGATGCACAGGGGGCTGCCATCTGCGAGAACTGTGTCCACTATATCCGCGATAAGAATGACGACGGCCTCGGTGCCTGTAGCCTCGTCGAAGGTTACATCGAGCCGAACGCTTGGTGTACTATCTACGCGAGACACACCGAATAACGCCTATCTCACCCGGTCACACTCCCAAATTCATCCGGTCCTTCGTGTCTTTTTTGTTATGTTTCGACTGGCGACGGCGATATGGAAGCCTTCGTCATGTATCGACGAGGGCGAATCGTTGCCTTCGACTTCGGTCGTTGACCGGCACCAAGAGGGTGTCATAGAACTGTTCTCATGGCTTTCGACGGATTCAGCGTCACCAGCTCCGAGCCTGCTGTCTGCGGCTACATGGGTAGTACGGTCGCTAAGCTAAATCACGCCAACCGAGAAAGAACAGTCACTATACGGAAATAAAATGCCTATCTTTGAACAATTCTAAGCGCCGTGCACCTAGTGCACGCTCTTCTACGACTGTAACTCTCTAAAAAGGTAATGAGGCTGACTGTACCGTGTGAAGACTTCTATGACACGCTGCGGCACCAACCCAACTTTCGTTTCTTGATCCATCACCCACTGAGGGGCTGGTAGATCGGTGGTTCGATATGCGGAACCTGAATCCCAAACAGCGCGAGACTGTGCGCGATCGGCATCAGCCCGAGGAACAGGAACGCCACCCCAAGCGCACGGTGGAGTCGCTGACGGTTGGTCGCATCGACCGACTGGACGATCGTTCCGTAGATGAACAGCGTGGGGAAGGTCCCTAATCCGAGAACACCGAGCGTGAGGACACCGGCGAGCGGAGAACCGCGCGCGAACGCGTACAGGTAGGCCGGGTAGAGAAGCGGGCACGGGAGCAAGCCGTGGATGAGCCCCAGACCGACGATACCTGGGCCCTGGGCCCACCCGTCGATACGTGACTGGAGCGTTCCGAAGACGCCGGCGAGTCGTCCCACAAGTGGAAGTTCAATACTGCTTCCGTGGCTGCCGTGTCTCCCGCTCACGTATCGGAGGCCGGTCCCAACAATCAGGAGGCCGATGACCAACCCGACCGTTGCGCGTACGGCACCGCTGAATACCAGGACGACCGACGCAGCGTCGAACACGAATGCGCCTGCAAGTCCGAAGAGTCCGCCCAACGCGGCATAACTCACTGTTCGACCACCGTTGAACAGGAGGTGTTGGCGGAGTTCCCGAAACGTAATCCCAGACCGCTCGGGACTGCTCGTTGCACTTCCTCCGAACTGTTTGGCATACATCGTTACCAGGGGGCCACACATCCCGAGGCAGTGTGCCCCACCGAGGAGACCGATCAGGAAGAACGCAGAGAGTTCGATCTGCTCGGACGTTACTAACCCAGTATGGAGTACCACTGACGAGAGTGTCTCAGCCGCTGGAGCACCGAGTGTCATCCTGTCACCACTAGATAGTCCGAGTTCTAGCCCGCTGTTTCGTCTCTATGATTATAAGAGCATCATCCGAATCCAGACGAACGAGAACGGACCAAGAGTACGCGGTGACGTGTATTCGAGACTCAAACCAGATACCCCAAATGTTCGAGACCGTAAGTACCCATTATGCACAGACGAACGTTTCTCAGGTCGACCGGAGCAATTGGAGCAATCGGTGGACTTGCCGGGTGTCTCGGGAGCGTTGGCCTCGGCGATTCGAATCCTAATGTCGCTCTCGGGGAACCCAACCGAGAATTCGAGAGTAGCGACGTTCCGTATCCAGCGTGGGGCGAACAGATTCCGGATGTAACTGTCCCCGCACCAGTCGATTCCCGAGAGATTCGTCTGCGTGACATCGAGACACCGTCACTTCTCACATTCTTTTACAGTCATTGCCGAACCGTCTGTCCCGTCCTCATCTCGACACAGCGAAACATCCAGGCCCACGCACAAAACAACGGGTACAGCGACGCCGTTTCGTTCTTCCCGACGACGTTCGACCCCTCCCGTGACACTGCCGAGCGCCTTCGGACGTACGCCGACGATATGAACGTCGACGCCGATCACGAGAACTGGCACTTCCTCCGGCCAGCCTCGAAGGAGCGAGCCAAGGCAGTCGTACAGGACCAGTTTGGCGTCGCCTTCCAGCGCACCGAACCCGAGGACATGGACATGTATATGTTCACACACTCGGCCCTGACGCTGCTCGTCAACGCCGACGGGTTCGTCGAGCGCGCTTATCGCTCGAAATCGCCGGATGAAGAAACTATCATCTCTGATCTGAGAACGGTGAGAAACGCGTGAACCGTCGGCAGGCCGTTGCTACTATCGCAGGGCTCGGACTCACCGGGGGAAGTCTGTGGGTTGCCCAAAACGGTCTGCCGGGCATACAATCCCGAGGTGAGGGGCAACTCCCAATCCGCGTCGAGACCCTGGACGCACGCGGATCAACTGCCGGTCAGGCACTCGTACCCACACCAGATACAGTCACTGTGGTCGATCTCTTCGCCACCTGGTGTGCCCCTTGCGACGACCAGCTCGAGATTCTGAACGCGATTCAGCCCGAATATGAGGAGGTATCGTTTATCTCCGTGACGAACGAACGCCCGAGCGAGACGCTGACCAGAGCCGACATTGCCGAGTGGTGGAGTCGCAATAATGGTGCCTGGACTGTCGGCTTGGACCCCGGTAGCGAGCTGCTGGCGGCGTTCGGAGCGGGCGGACTCCCCTACATCGCCATCACCGACGAGAACGGAACCATCGAGTTCGGTCACAGCGGGCTCGCCGGGGAGAAAACACTCCGAGACCAACTCGATTCACTGGTGTAACATGGTCGAACCTGCAGTCGTTGGGGCGCTGGCCTTCGCTGCAAGCGCTGGCGTCGCGACGTTCTTCGCCCCCTGTGCGTTCCCGCTTCTTCCGGGCTACGTGGGGTACTATCTGAGCGAGAACGATGGGGATACGGGGATGCTCGCACCTGCTGGTGCCGCTGCCGGAGGCGCACTCGGTGCTCTCGCCGTCGTCGCGTTGCTCGTCCTGGCAGTGGGTCAGCCAGTGAAGACCGCACTGCCGGTACTCGAACCGATTATCGGGGTCGGGCTGATCGCCTTCGGCATCGCGACGCTCATGAACCGCGGACCGGAACTTCGCGTCCCACTACCCGAACGACCGGCGTCAGTAACTGGATTCGGTGTCTTCGGTGCCGTGTATGCAGTGGCCGCAGCGGGCTGTGTGGTGCCACTCCTCTTCGGCGTGGTCACCCAAGCGCTCGCATTACCGGCGCATTCGAGTGCCCTCGTACTGGCCGTGTATGCACTCGGGGTGACGCTCCCACTTGTTGGAGTGACGTTGCTCGCGGGCGTCGGAATCGACTCCTGGCGCTCCTTGGGAACGTACTCAAGGCGGGTCCAACAGGTTGCGGCCCTGGTGATGATAATAGCCGGTGCTGGGCAGATCTACCTTGCAGTGTTCGAACTGGGCGTTCTGTGACGGGACCAGGACCCAAAGTGAGCTCTCAGCCCGCTACAGATCCCTCGTTTTGGGTGATTTTCACGCGTCGAGTCCCGACGGCGAGTATTGTCGCCAGTATCGTCAGCGCAACAGCGCCCGCAGCTGCGATCTCGTGTGCTGGGGAGACGTGCTGGACGGTGCCGTTCACAATCGGTTCGACCGGCAACAGGGTGTGATGCGGTGTCCCGACAATCGGGACGAAGTAGTCGACAAGATCGTTGAATCCGTACCAGATTACGGCAACGAGAATCGCTCGACCCGGAAAGTCACTGTAGCGATGGATGAGGAACGCTTGGACGACCATCCCCAAGTGTGAGACGAACAGGAACGCGTACATCGCGTTCGAGGCGAGTTCTCGTCCGAGTAGTGGAACGACCTGCGATGGTGGCGTGACCGTCGCGAGAAACGCGTCTGCGAACACCGTCAGGACGTACGGCGTCCAGAGGCCGAGTTTGATACAACCGAAAAACGCCAACACGTTCAGGTACTCGTTCGACCGGCCGAGTTTGTACAGCGCCAGCGAGCAGGCGATGAACAGCGTAGCCGTCGGACTGTCCGGGACGACCGGCCACGCGACGACCGGTTCGAGTTGGAACTGGGGGATGTAGTACCAGAAGCCGAATGCCGTTCCCGCGACATTGATCGCGACGATTACCCACGCGTACTGCAGGGCAACCGTCTCGATCCGCCGAGGAAGTGGCGCGAGATACCGAGGGAGGCGCTCAGTCGTGTCCGCGCCCATCTGGAGAGGGTGTCTGTGTGGGTCCCAGGGTGTCGGCTTCTGTGAGGAGCGCCACCAGATCCGCTTCAGTCACCGGCTGTTCGGTCGCCCCCAGCCCTGCATCGCGAGCCACACGAACCGCACTCGGCGGGTGAAGGTTCGCGTCCGTCAACAGCGCGTCGTCGTAGAACACCTCGCGGGGCGTTCCGCTTCCGACGACGTTGCCGTCGGCCATCACACAGACTCGATCTGCGACTTCAGCGGCAAATTCGAGGTCGTGCGTCGACAGGACGACGCTGATACCGTCCTCGTGAATCTGCTGGATTCGCTCGGCGACCAGCTGGGACCGCTCGGGGTCGAGCCCTGCGAGCGGTTCGTCCAGCACGACCACGCTCGGTTCGAGCACGAGCACGCCGGCGAGGCCGACGAGGCGTTTCTCGCCACCGCTCAGATAGTGAGGAATCCGGTCTTCGAGGTGGCCCGCGTCGACAGTCGCGAGCGCTTCACGAGCGCGCGCTCTCGCTTCATCACCGGGGACGCCGTAGTTCTGGAGGCCGAACATCACGTCATCGAGGACCGTGGGCGCGACGAGTTGCGTATCGGCGTCCTGGAAGACGAACCCGACTTCTCTCCGTGCGTGTGCCTTGTTGTCTTCGGTGATCGGCGTGCCGTCGACGACGAGTTCGCCGTCGTCGGGAACGAGCGTCGCGTTCAGGTGTTCGAGGAGCGTCGACTTCCCGGCACCGTTGCCGCCGACGAGTGCGACGACTTCGTCGGGGTACACCGAGAAGTCGACGTCGTGCATGCCGACCGTTCCGTCGGGGTAGGTGTGGGCCTCACACTGGAGGTCGACGAGCGGTGAATCGTCTCGACTCACAGTCTCACCCCGTAGACCGCGACTGCCGCGTACCCGACGACCACTACGTACGAGCCGACGACGACGACCAGTTCGTGGGTCGGTGGCCGCGAGACGTCTCCGTACAGCGTGATGTTGCCGTCGTACCCGCGGGCTTCCATGGACTTGACGAGGCGTTCGGACTGCTCGATCGCCGACAACATCGTCATCCCGAGGATTCTGGCGTACAGCCGTTTGTTCGACCAGAACTCCGAGAAGTTCGCTCCACGGGAGAGCGCGGCTTTCACCAGGTCCTCGAGCGTCTCGATCATGACGAACGTGAACCGGTAGGTGAGCAAGGCGACTTGGTCGATCGGTCGGGGGAGCAGCCGCCCGAGCATGTGCGCCACGTCGGTGTATTTCGTCGTCATCGACGCCGCCAGCGTGAACGTGACGACCGTGAGCGACCGACAGCTGAGCTCGGCGAAGAGGACGAGCCCCGCCCACGTGACCGAGAGTTCACCGACCGGTGTCGAGAGCGCGCCTCCGATCGGCGTGCCCGGTTCGAGAAACGCCAGCGGTCCGGCGACGGAGACGATGAACAGTAACGGGAGCGTGTACCAGCCGGCCAGCCGCCGGTATGGGAGCCCCGCGAGACCGTAGACGGCCAGCACGACGCCGTACAGTCCGGCCAGGAGTGCGAGTCGGTCGAACACCGTGACTGCGAGGACGAGCGCGCCGACGATGCCGACTTTCGTCCAGGGGTTGACGCGGTGTAACGGTCCGTCTCGCCGTTCGGCGAACGCCGTGATGAGCCGCGGATCGGGAACGTGGTTCGAGAGTGTCGTCACGGTTACCGAGCTGGGCGTTCTCCGTCCTCGAAGCCACCGTAGCGGTCGACGTAGACGTACATGCCGACACCGAGCACGATCATAAGGAGGACGAGCCCGCCGAACTCGAGCATCATCCCGCCTTTGCGGATCGGGCCAGCGACGACGATTCCGCGGCCAAAGTCGACGAGCGCGCCGCCACCGTCCTGTACACCGCGCTGGAGCGCTTTCGCAGAGCGTTTGGCCCACGGCAGTGCGCCGCCGGTGGCGGTGAAGCCCCAGTAGCCGGCCGCGAGAAAGGCAGCGAAGAGGCCAGCAAGACCACCGTACTGCTTCCAGCGCTGCATCAGGCCGTCACCCCGGTCGGCTCCTCCTGGGTGTCACGGTCGGCGAGGCCGACGAGGTCGGGGCGGACGGACGCGAGGAACTGAACGATGAATCCCGTCAGGATACCCTCGATGACTGCGACGCCGAGGTTGAGCCCGACGAGACCAGCGACCGCGATCGTCAGGTCACCACGCGGCAGCGCGCTCCCGTTCACGCCGCTGATGACGATGATCGCTCCCATCAGGAACGCACCTGCCGAGAGGCCGAGCGTCGCGGCACTGGCGCCGGCGGGGAAGACATCCCAGTCCATCCCCATCAGGGTCTTGAACGCGTAGTAGGCGACGATAGCTTCGCTCGCGTTCACGAGCGTATTCGCGCCGAGGAGGCCGACTGCACCGTGGCCGAGTGCTGCCGAGAAGATGTTCACGACCAGTGCGATGAGCGCTCCGAGCAGCGGCCCGGCGAGGATGCCGACGAGGCCGGTGAGGTTCATGTGGATGCCACCCCAGACGGGGATATTCAGCTGGAAGATTGCGAAACTCGCTGCCGCACCGATTCCGGCGAGTGCGATCTGGTGGGTCTTGATTCCGCCCTTGCGGATCCGATAGACGACTGCACCGACGAGTGCCACGCCGAGGGTCGTCCACAGCACAAGTGCCCACAGGGGGAACGAGCCTTCACCGAGGTGGATGTGTGCCATCGTGTTATTAACAATAAAGACTATTCTATTAAATCTGGCTATATCTAATCCGTCAGTTAATATCTCGGCAGATAGCTAATATGAGAGCTTAGTAAGGAGGGCATATTGACACGGACACTCTCGACGAATCGGATACTGGCCAATACCTGAACGCTTGCAGAAAATGACGACCATCTCACCGTAGGTTCGCTTAGTGGTTCTTGGACTCAATCGATCTCGATGAGATCGTATGCATTGAGAAGAAGAGTCTCAACTTTTGCATGCATTCCGAAGTTGAGACTACAGCGGGCATAGAGGGCCTGTAATGCGTGTTATCGCCCGAATCGATAATCGGAATCTTCGTCAGATCGCTTTCTGAACGGCCACTGTTGTTCCACAGGCAACTATTCCAGCGGATTTCGGAGACTCTGGATAGTGTCGCCACTGAGAAGACACGCTATCGCGAGGAGAGTCTCGTTACTATCCGATTCCCGTTTTCTTCTTTACCAGCGTCAGCGTGTTGTCGGCTGTCACAATGGGCGAGTGTTCGTACTCGCCGGTCAACTGTACCTGCACAAGCAAATCAACAGCCCGCCAGACCGAGTACAGCAGACACGCGAACGCGAAATAGAAGAACCGCAGGCCGAAGTGCTTCGAGGTCGTCGCACCCATGAACCGCTTGATCGACTTGTACCCGCTCTCAATCTCCCATCTGTATCCGTACTCAGTAAGGAGCCCGCTATTTCGATTCGTCATGAACACCGAATACTGCTGGTGATCGGTGTGTTCGGAGTTCTCTTTCCGTCGGTAGATCAGCGTCGTCGAGTGCCACTCGTTGTCGCCGAGATGTAGTTTCCGATCTGTCTCGTACCGGTCCTTGTTGCGCTTGAGAAGTCGTTTCGCCTGCGCTTTCTCACTCGTCTGCATCCGCTTCGGCACGACGTAGGACAGCCCACGTTGACTCAGCATCTCCAAGATGTGCTGACTGTCGAACTCCCGGTCCATCAGCACGTTATCGACATGAACAGCCGCCTCTGCCGAATCCAAGAGGTCCTCGACGATCTCCTTGCGCGTATCGCCTTTCCGGACTGGGCGCGCATCAAGGACTATTGGAACAGCGTTCCCAACCAGCTGGACCGTCGCCCACTGGTAGGCGTACTCGTCGGTTTTCTCCTTCGTCCCGATAATCTCGTCTTCGTGGTCCGTCCTATCGCCCGTGAAGGGATCGTCCTCGGTGACATCGATCGCGACAATGCCGGCTCGGAGGAATTCCTCAGTCTCCGCGACACGGCCCAGCAGTCGGCCAATGGCTTGGCGGTACATCTCCCGAATCTGTTCGATGGTGAGGTCGCGTATATGCTCCCGATGGGCGTGGCCGAGCGGTGTCCGCTCCCGATTAGATTCGTGAATGAAGCTCCGAGCCCCTTCGTTGACGGCAAGGTTCTCACGGAGTCCGAGATAGGTCTGGAGATCCCAGTAGGCGTTCTCGTGGATCTCACAGCCCTCGCCTCGGTCCAGTGAGAACGCTGGTAATGCAACGCAACTCACCTGCTCAGTGACGGTCTCGGCCTGCTCTAATACGGTCTGGTCGTCAGGATCTGATTCCGTACTCCCGTTCTCGTATCTGCGGCTCTGATGTTCTGGATCGCGCGGGACTGTGACGCCTGCATTCTGGGCTTTGATGAGGATGGTCCGCGCTGTTGTCTCGACGGTGTCTTGGAGATCAGCAGTGAACCGATGGTGCCAGCTCCGCCACAGGGTGGACTGATTGGGGACCGACTCCAGGCCAAGTTGATCACAGAGATCGGGATGCTTGGTGAGGTATTCGACGAGCGCGGTTTCGTGGTCCCAGCCATGGCATTCTTTCAGCAGGAATAGGCGAAACAGCGTCTCCATCTCGTAGCTTGTTGAGCCTGCATACCGGTCGTGAGCATCGAACTGGACGTATGTGAGTGGCACTGCGTGGACGAATTGATCAACGCTATTGTGATCGTCATGTTGGAACCAGGTTTCCGCAACGAGCCGAACATCTGATTCCAGTGCGGGGAGAGAAGAGCGATCGAATAGCGGGCACGACTCGTACGTGGGCCAGTCGGCGTAGGATCGCTGGGCGATTTGCCGGAAGACAGTACGGCGAGACTCACGTGTCAGGGCCACGGCGGGATGGTGGCAGCGACACGCTCAAGTAGTCGTCCAACTGCATAGTACAACAGCCATAGCTCGAATCAAATCTTCTCGTTCGGTCGGTCAATGTCACCGTCCACAGCCGGGCCAACGACCCAGTCTGTGGGGATGAGTTTGGTATCGACGCCGGTATCGATCTCGACTTTGCCCTGGATTGGCTCTCGATGCTGTTTGTGGATCGGTGGGAGTTCTGTCACAATCGCGTCTGTCGTGTAGCCGTAGACAGTACTGTCAGGGCCGTCGACGTAGTAGGCGATTCTATCCCCCTGTGCATACGGAAGGTCGCTGGTGGCCGTTGCTGGGTCGATAGGCTGGTCGTCTGTGGGGCTGGTGGCGGAGTAAGCATCTATGTGTTCGCCTTGCCGAGCAACGTCGACGCGTTGGATCGAGAAACTCGCCAGAGAGGCCACGTCATCACGACGCTCAGTCCACTCCGACAGTGTCTGTTCGATCCAGTCAATGGTAAGCTCACTCCGCTTGTCCACATCCAGTTGCCACTCATTGCGTCGCCGTTCTCCCGCCGGATCCTCATATTCCACACGAATGTAGAACTGTGACTCAGTATCTGCGGCAATGATCTCAACATCCAAGGTGTCGTCACCGACCGTAATTTCAGCCATACTACCCGTCTACGTCTAAAATCACTTAACTCGGACTATCAGACAACAGAATACAGCTGATTGAATCATTGTTGTTCGTGCCGCGTTGAATAGCGATCTAATCGGCGGTTATCACGGGTTAGAAGGGCGAAGTCGAGGAAATCGATTCTGGCTATGGAAGTCGATCTCCTCGACTTCGTGGAGCAGTGTCGGCAGCTAGTCAAACAAGCGTTGGGGAAGCACGCGGGCGAGCCCGCCAGCGGCGGGTTCGCCCGCTGGAAGCACGTTGTTCTCCACTGTTTCCGGCTCGAAGACAGCCACAGCTACCGTGAAACGCCGAATCGGCTACAGTATATGACCGATATTTGTGACGCACTTGGCCTAGATCCGGACAATCTGCCTGACTTCACTACGCTCTACAAATCGTTCGACCGGTTGGAAATGTGGGTCTGGCGGGCGTTGCTGCGCGTTTCAGCGCAGCAACACCCGCAGTCTGGTCACGCAGCTCTGGACAGCACGTTCTTCGACCGTCGCTCAGCCTCGTCGTACTACCGCCAGCGGTCAGGAAGTAACGTCCAGACACTGAAAGTGACGACACTAACGGATAGAGAGTCCCTTGCTGTTCTTGACGTACATATCTCCGCCCGATGGAAACACGATACGAAGACCGGGCCGCAGGTCGTCCGCCGGAACGCGGACGACCTGCTATCAGTGGCTGCTGACAAAGCTTTCCACAACTGGATCACGAAATACGAGTTCTAAGCCCTCGGTGTCGAGCCACTCATCTTACAGCGTGGATCGAAACCGTTGACGCGAGGACATAACACACTCATCCGGGCAAAAGGCTACTCTCAGCGCTGGATGGCCGAAACTTCGTATTCAACAACGAAGCGCTCGCTCGGCGATGCCGTGCGAGCGCTCGGCTGGTATCGACAGTTCCGTGAAATCGTCCTCATGTTCGCCATCTCCAACATAGAACCGCTCTGTGAGCCACTCTAACTGTGACTCAGAATCTATTCAACACGGCAGTAAATTTTGATCATCACTCACCCAAGAGTGGGTACAGAAGCGTCTCAGCATCTTGTATACTCACTGCTGTCCATGCACGGAGTGCTGACAGCGAAGCGCGTGCTATCTTGAAGCAGATGCCAGACTCGAAGATACGGACTCCTGGCATGCCCGAGACAAACAGGTGCGACACTGCCGGTGACCGGCAGCGGTAGTTACACCCCCGACGTTGGCGCAACCACGAAGAACTTTGCCTCTCCGAGTGTACCTGTTCATATGAGCTGTCCCCGCTGTGGTGGCCACCTCACCATGTATGAACTGGGAGAGGCTGTTTCCCAGGTCTGTGAAGACTGTTCGTACGTCGGTGTTCTGATCGACCACCGGCCGGAGGACACCGATATTGAGTCGTGGGACGACGCACTGACGCGGTTCGAGGCGAAGTTTTTAGACTCCGTGCCCGACGGTGTGGCCCGCGTCACTGACGACACGACACCACCAGACGGCCCTCTGGACGACGACGCGACGACAGAGGACGATGGCTTTCAGCTTCGTGGTAGTCCCGAGTCGACGACCATGGCGAAGTCCGGGCCGGAACCAGGGGCCGACTTTCCGACTGGCGAGACTCACTCGGATGTACTCAACGCTGGCGACGAGACAATCGTGCCGGTCACCGACTCCGATGCTGATCACGCGGATAACGATCCCGCGGCCCAACCTGACGAAGCTGGTGCCGCCGTCGACGCTACAGAAGACAGCACAGAAGACGACAGTTCGGAGGGCGATGCTGTGACCAACGAGAGGACTGCTGACACAGACGGGACAGCTGCCGCCAAAGAGGCTGTTGGCGACAACAGTGCCGAAGCTGAGGCAAGTTCCGATGACAGTGCGACCACAGCAGCCGACGAGAGGAGCGGTACCAGCGTGACAGAGAACTAGGATGGCAGCGACACAGACGGCAAGGCTTCCACCACCGGAACAGGTGAGGACCCGGGGACGAAATCGGACGACAAAGAGTGAGTGCCAGCGGAGTGGTGTGGCGGCCAAGCGAGTACTGACTGTTTTGTATTGTCGAAGTGTAGAACGGAGTATGCCATCCATCGAAATTACGAGCGAACAACACGAGCGGTTCGCCGCCATTAGGAAGGAACTAGCTGCGGCACACGCCGGCGAGTATACCTCAGTCCAGTCTACCGACGTGATGGCGTACCTCCTCGACATAGCTGAGGCGGCCGACGATCCGACAGCCGTGTCCGATGGCAAGTCCGAGACAACAGCACAGGATGACGGCGAAGACACCACAGACGTGGTCGATGAAGGCAGAGACATCTCAGCAACTGATGAAGAGGCGGCCGATGATGACGGTGCCTCCAGCGGTGGTCCCGGGATGCTGAACTTGCTCGACGATCACGAGGAGAAGTGGCGCGAGGGCGACGGTGATGCCCGCTACGAAGTCGACCTACCTGACGGCGGCACCAAGACAGCCCGGACGCGTGACGATGTGAAGGCCATTCTGTTCAAGCACTACTGATGACGCTACTGGACCGTATTCGAGAGTGGCTGTTCGGCGCTGACGAGTCCGAATCGCCAGATATCGAGACCGGTGTCGAATCGACACCCGAGGAGTCTGATAAACCGCAACTTGACCCAGACAACGTAACTGAGGTCCGGAGTACACGTGATGACGACCCTGTCTCACAATTGCAGAATATACAGGAGGAGGGAGAGAACGGAGAGCAGTCAGACAATTAACTGACTCGGGCCAAACTATCATATTCGCTGGGGAAGTAACGCCGTACAATGACTGAAGACGAGCCCGCTGACGACGCGCCCCCAGGCGACAGGCTACTTAGACTCTACGAACGCTACATTGGCGAACCCGAAACAGAATCCGAGGTGTACTTTGGGTTCGGCCTCTTTTTTGCAGGTATCACCTGTGCTGTTATCGGCCTCGTGCTGTTCGTGGCCGGCGCCAGTCTCTACGGGCTCCGGACGGGCGGCTACTTCGCGCTCGCACAGCCGGGCTATTTTCTCGGTATGCTCTCGGTGCCGCTCGCGCTCTTGTCGGTCGTCATCCTGCTTCCCACCGAGCGCCGGGCATCGGTCGGTGGTCTTGTCGGCACCGCAATCACCATCGTAGCAAGTGTTGCCTTTGTCCTCTCCTACCCCGATCAGTGGTTCGAGTTCGGGACACAGAACACGCTGCTGGTCGTTGGCACCTATGCTGTCGGGTTGGCCCTGTTGGCCGCCGTCACGGGGAGCGCCCTTGTCGCCCACCGACTGGAACAGGCACAGGCCACTGTGGCCGTGCCAGAGGACTCCGGGGCCGACGAGGCGACCGAGACCGTGACCGACGAGGAGATCCAAGCAGACATCGATGAGGCAATGTCGAATGTTGATCTCTCTTGGGGCGGCGTCGAAAAAGACGACAACCGCGACCTCTCGTTCAGGGAAGACTACGCCGACGAGGCAAGTGGCAGCCTGAACGTCGAGGCGAAAAAGACTGTTAACCCCGGCGGCGTCGACTCGCAGGTTGAGGGCCTCAAACAACTCAAGGGTGGCGACCGTGACGTGGAAACCTCAGAGTCGACAGTCGACGACCAGACCGCAGCGCTGAACGAACTCAAACAGCAGAAGCGCAACGATGAGGTAGACGCTCTGGATGACGAACCCGATGGAGTGATTGCGCGTTTGCGTTCCTGGCTGTCGGACTGATCGTCGGCGAGATAATGAACCAAATCCGCGTACCGCCGCAGAGTCTGATTATGATGAATTTCTGGTTGAGAGACCAGCAAACAGATTTATCAGACAAGCACACGCGGGTACGCACATGGCAACAGGCCTTGACGTGGGCACGATGAATATCCTGTCGGCGGACCAAGAGGGAACCGACACGGTATTTGTCCAGCAGCGAAACTCCTTCGTGGAGATTGAGTACTCCGACATGGCCGAGCAGATGCTCTCCCGGAGTGATGTTCTCCACATCCGCAAGGGAGACAAAGTGTACGTCGTCGGCGACGACGCCCTGAACTTCGCGAACATCTTCAACAAGGAGACCCGCCGCCCGATGCAACACGGAATCCTCTCGAGCGACGAGCAGTCGGCTATCCCGATGATGAAGCTCATCATCGAACAGGTGGTCGGTGAACCCGACTATCCCGGCGAGCGACTGTACTTCTCCTCACCCGCGGATCCCATCGACAGCGACCTGTCGACGCTGTACCACCAGAAAACGCTGGAATCGTTCCTGGATGACATGGGATACGATGCCGAGCCTATCAACGAGGGAATGGCTGTTATCTACTCAGAGCTAGCGGACCGCTCGTTTACCGGCTTGGGCATCTCCTTCGGGGCTGGGATGACCAACGTGTGTCTCTCCTACTACGCGGTGCCTGTAATGAAGTTCTCCGTCGCTCGCGGGGGCGACTGGGTTGACGAACAGGCAGCCCAGGCGACCGGTACACCGGTCGATAAGGTCACTTCCATCAAAGAAGAGGACTTTGCACTCGACTTCGAGACTGATGTTGGTGGTGTCGAGGGAGCACTGTCCATCTACTACGAGAATCTGCTCGAGTATGTGATCGACAACATCGTCGCCGAGGTCGACGAGGAAGACATCGAAGAGGGACTCGATGTGCCCGTCGTCGTCACTGGCGGGACAGCTAGCCCTGATGGGTTCAAAGAACTGTTCCAAGACCACCTTGAGGAGTCCGACATCCCATTCAGCATCAGCGATGTCATGCACGTAAACGAGCCGCTCTACAGCGTTGCCCGCGGTGGACTCGTTGCTGCCCGCTCGGATGAAGAAGAGGACGAAGCCGACCGCCAGGAAGCTGAGACCAGCGAGGAGTAATTGCGGCCGGTCGGTTTTCGCCTCAGTGAGACTGTGACAACATCCGGCTCTGTAACCGCTCCAGTCACGCCCGTAGTTTCCAAATTTTTGACGTGTAAGACAAGCTCATATATAAGAGCGGCGGGGTCGGTGTCACACGCCCCGTAGTTCCCGCCCCCTGCGTTATCTCACTATACATTCAACACAGCGGACTGTCTAATTTAGCCTACTATGCACGATCTGACTGGCTTCCAGCGCGATCTTCTGTACGTGATTGCCGGCTTGGACGAACCCCAAAGCCTCACGCTCAAAGGCGAGACCGAAATCCATCACGGCCACCTCTACTCAAATCTCGATACGCTCGTCGACAAAGGATTGATCGAGAAGGAGTCGAAAGATCGCCGCATCAGCTTCTATTCCGCCACCAAGCGCGGCCACCGCGGGTGGGAACAGCAGTACCTCGACTGGTAGGCGTCCAGCCAGTTGCCGACTGGCCTTGATCCGACCGCCATGGTGGATGCGAGCGCTCACACGCGACTGCCTGTTACTCACCGGGCTTGCGGACAATCAAGAAGTCGCTGAGATCATCAATGCAGCGGGCCGGAACGCGGAGCCGGCCGTTGTCAGTTGTCTCGAACCCAGTGATCGGCTGGTCGGACGGCTCAACGAGTACCGCTTCGAGTGCGCCCGTCTTGACATCCATCGTGAGATTATACACGTGCCCGAGTTCTGCACCATCCGCACTGAGGACCGGTTTGTTGGAGAGTTGTGTGGCGAGGACCATTGCCATTGCCACCAGTAGAGAGCGCTCTGACAAAAATCGTTGGGGATGGGTCTGCAGTAGCGGGTGTTATGTGCCGGTTCGCAAACGCCCGTTAGGACTGCTCAGTGAACGGTCAGTACAGACGAGCAACTGAACTTATAAAAAGCAAAAGCAGTAGCTTCAGACGTGTTTATCAGCTAACCAGAGAGGTTCGCCGGGTTCGAAAGATTGGATCCCACCAGCCACAAACGATGTGTGGGCGGAAAGCATGGTGTATCAGTCCTTTCCATCCGCCCGCCCCTTCCCGTTTCTGGCCTTCGCTACTGCCGCCCAGTCAGTTTGACTGAACCGTCATCAGATAGTCAAGCAGAGAGGTTCTCCGGGTTCGAAAGGTTGGGTAGTCAGAGAATGGAATAGAGGGTGGGCAGGCTCCGACGCATGACTCGTCGCCACCCCTTCCTGCCCATCTCTACTTTCAAACCCGGGGCTTCTGGCCCCGAAGCCTCCCGACACCGAGCGTGTCCAGTTGGATCTACGCTCTTCTGTAGGTTAGCGGAACTGGGTCAAACGACTCAGCGTACTATCGCCAGTCTCCAGGATTCCGTCTGTTCTGCTCTATTGAAAATGCGGTACGGGAGCGGGATCATAGCGTTTTGGCGAGCTTCTTGAGGTTATTGAGGGCGAACAGGAGAACGATCTCACGGAACTGGCGGTACCAGAACCGCGAACGCAGGGCGGAGTCCTGCGTTCGCTTGACCGTCGAGTAGGATGTTTCTGCCATCCATCGCTGCGTGTAGCCCTTCGCTCGGATGAGTACGTTATTCGCGGTTGCCTTCGCTGTTGAACCGCGGTAGTGAACGAGGTACTCGATATCATGTGCAGCAATCTCGTATTCGGTATGCCGGTCTTGGGAGCCGTTATCGGCGGCCAAGGCCCGCAGGTCGTCCGCATTCCGGCGGACGACCCGCGGGCCAGCCTTCGTATCATGTTCACGCTCGATACAGCAGTGTACATCCAGCACCGCCAACGATTCTGTATCGGTCAGCGTCGTCGCTTTGATCGTCTTGACGCTTCGCCCACACCGCTGGAGATAGTGTTGTGAGGCTTGTTTCCGTTCGAAGAACGTACTGTCCAGTGCGACGTGACCAGACTGCGGGTGTTGCTGCGCGGAAATGCGCAGCAACGCCCGCCAGACGTACATCGCGTAGCGGTCGAACGAGTGGTAGAACGTGGTTGGATCAGGCGGCGCGTCCGGGTTAATGCCGAGGCGGTCGCAGACCGCCGGCATGAGACTCAACCGATCAACGAGTTCGGTGTAGCTGTGGCCCTCCTCCTTGCGAATACAGTGAGCGACGATGTGGGCCTCGCGGGCAAGCCCGCCCGAGTCGGGCTTGCCCGCTCGCTTCCCCAACGCTTGTTTGGCTACACGTAGTGCTGTCTCAACGAGGTCGAGCAAAGCGACTCCCATAATCGCCGTCTCGACCTCATTTCCTCAAACCGTTACGGACTAATCCTATCGCCGTCTTCCATTTTCAATAGAGCAGCGTTGATTGGACTGTTGTTGATCCAGTGGCTGCGGCAACGCCACCCGATGCGGGGTGGCGTGCCGCAGGCGATTCGAGACGTCCAGAAGCACTGGAACGACACGCTCGGATCGGTGGGGTAACCCGTCTCGCGGCGGGTGGTTCGCCGCCGCTGTGAGCGGCGGCTCTGGTCAGCGTAGCAGATACCATTCGAAATTCTGGCAGAAACCTGTCCGAACCGGACTCTCGAGCCGAATCCGCTGACTTCTCGTCACCGCGTATCTTTTAGACAGCGGACTCAGCTTGATCTCGTTGCTCACGCCCGCGCGGTGTCTTTATCAACTCGAAACGCGGCAGATGCGCGCAAGCAACCATAGATACTTATAACTTTGTCTGGGGTTCTACCCCTGAACAGGCCCTTCCCGTATTATGTCGAGAGAGCAGTAAGAGTGATCTGCAATGGTCCCTAATGATTTGCGAACTGCCCTCCTAGCAGTCACATTCGGCTCACTGCTGGTCTGTTCCAGTGTTGTCGCTGGAGCGGCCGCTATGAGCCTGCAGTCGACTCCTGAACAGTCCGCCCAGACAAGTGGAGCTCCCGATGCTAGCCAGCCGCCAGCTCCAGACGCTGAGGTAGTTGTCGAGACATTCCGTGATCGGATGGCCTCGCTTGATACCGTCGTCCTGACGATGGAGAGTGAGGTACAAATGAACGGGAACCAGACGACGACCGCCGAGCAGCACCTCTGGGTCGATTATCAAAACGATCGTATCCGAACAGAACGAGAGACCAACCAGAGCGAGACGATCACTGTCCGCAACCAGAGCAAGACGGTGATCTACAATGCCGCTGAAAACACTGTTAGCACGTTCAATAACACTGGCAACGTCACCACTGGAATCCCGCTCGACCGAACGCTCAACACCAGCAAGTTGTCGTATGTGGGAACTGAGCAGATCGATGGCGAGCAGACATACCGTCTGAACGTGACGCCAGCGAACGCGAGTGCGATGCCGGACACCCAGTCTGTTGATGCGACACTCTGGATCGATACAGAGACGTACTTCCCGCAACAGATCCACATCGCTACTGACGGCGAGAACTTCAAGTACGAGACAACTAGCCGGTTCCAGAACGTCACGTTGAACACGTCGATCCCAGATGACCAGTTCACGATCGATATTCCCGACGACGCCGAGAAGCCGGGCTACGAATCGAACATGGAGACCTACGAATCGCTGTCGGCGCTCAAGAACGGAACCTCTCACACGGTTCCCGAGCCGGACATGCCCGAATCTTACAGCTTCGAGCAAGCTCGTGTCTTCGACAGTTCGGACTACCACTCGGTCACGCTCCAGTACGAAGCAGCCAACAACGAGACTGTGACCATCTCCACGCGCGACTCAACTGAGGTGAACTATGAGGACGTAGAGCGGTACGACGAGGTTGACGTTGGTGGCCACACCGCCTACTATACTGAGTTCGAGTTCGGCGGTAGTTCTACCGCAGCGCTTACTCTACCCCGTGACAATTCCACAGTCAGCATTGTCGGTGATCTATCAAAATCCGAAACGATCGAGATTGCCGAGTCAATAGCCGACGAGTAGGTGCGTGGAGTAATTCCCTCGCATTGACCGGCATAAGTCCTCTCACAATGGCTTTCTTTTTTTGAGACCAAGTGAACACTTCCATCGGTTTAAGAAATAGTTCACCGGAAAAGAGTCGACGGGATTCAAATTACTGCAGTGGAATGATTTGGTCAGTATAGCTGGACACAGACCATGTGGCTATTGTGGGTGGCATATCGTGTCGTTTTTGCTTCATCCGCTGGATTCTAGGGTGTATGCCCTCCAAAAGACAGTTGCAAAGAACCGCCGTAGCTGTTGGGTTGCTTGCACTTATCGCTCTCTCGGGTTGTGCGGGCCTATCCGATACCGACTCATCGACACCCTCCGCAACACAAACGCCGACTGCGGCATCAACAACGTCGCCTTCGACAATTGAATCTTCTCCCTCGACACCTTCTGCAACACCAACGCCAACTGCGTCACCGACAACGCCGAACACAACTCTGCTTGACCAGTTCCCGGCAGGGCTTACCGATACTGGCCTCAGTAACGTGACGCAGATGATTCGCGCTCACCAAACGACTGCAATCAAAACGCCGGGTGTTGTGACTCATAGGACACATACGAATGCCAGCACTATTTCTATCGCTGCCTCGGTCCGAGTGGCAGCCGAGAGGAATCTTACTCGGGTACAATACGTGGCACAAGGACAGCGGATAACTAGAAACGGGACCCAGAACACTACAACTGCTATTACTGCTAATGAGACCTCTGTCAGGCAGTACACCGTTACTGATGGGAATGTGACGCTTGATAATAGACGGAACCGAACTGAGCTGTTCACCCGGGGACTCCGTGGTCTCTCAACGGCAAGAGGTCCGCTTCAAGGGGCGCTCAATCGAGGGAATTTTACTGTTACCAATGTCAGTAAAGTAGATAACACCACATCGGTGGTGCTTCGCGCCGATCAGTACGCAGGTGGACAGCGATATAACGCTCAAAATATCGTGACATATAACGCAACCGTCCGAATCACTGCCAGCGGACTGATTCGCTCCGCAACCGAGCGCATTGTCACTGAGCGGAATGAAAATAAAAGACAATACAACTTCAGGTATAAATTCAAACCTCAATCGGTCAATCTTCCGCAAAGACCACAGGTGCCTGCAAGCATTCGGCTCAAGTCGGGCGATGATTCTGACAGTTAACAGTGTGGCCGTATTATAAAAGGCTGCCACAGGGTTCGGGCTCATTTTGTACAGTGAACAAAAATAATTGTTGCCTCAGAAAATGTGGTGTTATGGACTGGCGGGTCGTTGTTGCTGGGTTGACTCTGAGTGCTGGATTCGTTCTTGACTGGTTGCAATCCGGCTCATTTGATGGTGCAGTCGTCTCCGCTATTCTCATGATGAGCTGTCTTATTTCCAGTGTTCTAATTGACAAGTATGTCTACAAACTATAAGCCTAATATTTGGAAATTCACATATATCCACAAGTAAAGAAAAGTTGGCATAATCTGGCTACGTGGAAGAAACTCCACATAAGTGTGCTTGGTGTGTCAGAATTCGATCGTGGCGTCGTTGTCGTCGCCAGTCGGGAGCGCACTAGCGATGGTATCGACAAACGAGTCCAAACCGCGGGTCTGATACCAGACGGAACCGGGCCCGGTGAACTCCATGACTATCCCTTCACCGCTAAGTAGGGTCGATTTCAGGTCGCCAACGCGTCTGGCGTCGAAGTCGACCGTGCCCTCCCATGCGACGACGTTCTCGTTGTCGATTATGTAGGACTCCCCGTGATCGAGCGTGACGGCTTCGATACCACCGAAGGCCTCTAGGAAGACGCGTCCGGACCCCGTCAGTGCGAGCGGGGTGATACTTGCGCCGGCCAGCATCGACTTCAGACCACCGAACTCCGAATCGATGTCGACCGGTGGTTCAGCCGCCAGGAACGCACCGTCGACGGCGTAGAGCGTCTCGTCGTTGAGATCGTACTCTCGGATGTCTCCGGGTTTGGGTGGGGCGAGTGTGATCGTTCCTGGTTCGCCCTCGGCGGTAAATTCGTTGGCGAACAGTGACTCGCCGCCCAGCATCGATTTGGCGGAACTCAACAAGCCATCTCGAGACGACGATGTCTCAATGCTGACCGACGGCGTGTGGCTAACCATCGCGCCGGGTTCGGCAAGGACAGTTTCTCCTGTCTCTAGCGAAACGACGAGGTGGGCGTACGAAGGGCGGTGGGTAATTTCGGTTTCCATAATGTTGTCAGGACGGAATGTCCGAATAATTCTCGTTTTCCCATTCCCTTAGGAGTACCGTCACTGCGACCATTGAAGGACATCGTATCGGCAGAGTTCAATCACCCCACAGTTAGGACATTCAGCAATTTTCGCGAACACCTTGGTCCCACAACGCTGGCACTTTACGACTATCCTTTGGCCGACCTTTGGTGGGCAGTTTTATGAGAACTGTCCGGACATCCATCGTTTCTCTACTCTGGATGATTGTGACTCGGCGAAGGTGGAACATTCAGTTCACCGGAAACACGGTGTCCTATAGAGCGACCGTCTGCCGAACGCTTACATTTGCGGACGTTCCAGTATCAACTGGAAGGAACCAGTCACACGCTCCTTCCACCCTGTATGAACACCGACGAATCATCACTCGGTCGCTGTCCAGACTGCGGCGAGCGGATCCCCGAGACGTGGCTCCTCGTCGAATACGAGAAGGATGACGGCAGCGAGGGCATCTGGGCCGAGTGTCCGGTGTGTGACGATGTCGTCGCGCCGGAGCAGTAATTCCAGCGTCAGTCGGCGTGGGCGTTGTCAGCTTGGTCTGTCGCCTCGATGCACTCCTCGAACTGAAGCGCACTCCGGATATGGAAGTTCTTCGTGCCGGGATCGTCCGCGCTGAGACCTTGTTCGAGATGGTCTGTTGCCTGTTCTTTGAGGGGAGGGCGCTCGCTCATCATCGGCTGATGCGATTCCCCGGATTTGTGGCTTACCATCTCTCCGAGATCGTCTGACGGATTGCTGGGGAGTAGAATCAAGTGCTTTCGGCCAGACAAGCGGTGTAGGTTACGATTGATGCATATTCCTGACCAACTTCAGTGTCTGTTCTCTGCGTCTGTCGAGAAACGCAATGGCTCGGCTGTTATCGAAATCCCAGAGCAAGAGGTTCAAACTGGTGAGGTCCAACCCAGCAAGACATATCGTGTGGCTGTGCTAGCCGCACCGACAGCAGACGAGACCAGCGATACCGACGCTACCTCCCAGTCCACGCATACCCCACAGACACCGCCCGTTGAAAACGGGGAGCAACGGACTGTCGAAATCGAAGATCTCGGCGACCAAGGTGACGGCATCACTCGAGTTGAGCGTGGGTTCGTCGTCATTGTCCCTGAGAGCAAACAAGGCGAACGCGTTACCATCGAGATCACTGATGTTCAGCAGAATGTTGCCTTTGCGGAGGTTGTCGAACGTCTCGACTACTACGAGTAAGATCTTGGAGCTGGTGGTATCCTAACCCCCGCTTCTCGAACAGGGCATGAATACAGTTGGTGACTGAGGATTCTACCAACAATCCTGTTCATGAAACTGATCGGTTCGAGCATATGCATTGAGATGGCCAGTCTCAACTACTGTGGTTTGCTCATGGATGAATCGTATGCTGGTTTATGATCTACCGGACTTCACCACCCATCGCCGGACCTCAATAACCGCGCCCTCGTACTCAGAACAGATTACAAATGCGACCAGGACTGATCATATGGCTTGAACTGCTTGTAGAGAACGCGTGGTTCAAAATCTGCAACGGGCGATCTAGGGGTTGCAGTAGGGTCAGGATTATCTTCGTCAAGTCGAGTGGATAGCAGTGCACCAATCCCAACGTCAGTGTCTGCCTGTTTGTGTTCAGCAAATCGCCACATCAGTCTAATCGCCCTCTCTGTGGCGTTGAATTCGTTGTTCGGAACCTGATTGTGCTGGACTGCCTTTTGTCGGCCATCACCATCTCCAGTCCGGAGTACATCGCTATTCCCTTCAGCCATATATAGACGCCCGAAGGGAGCCATATTCGTGGCAAGAACAAACCTGTCGATTTCGATTGATTTTCCATCAATTAGATATTTCACGTTTCCTTCCACGTAGTCGGACCAATACTCGATTAGTTGCAGTACACCATCATTAGCGTGGTCGCTTCCTCCGTCTTCTGTTGCTGTCCCATCGGCGTTCTTCACTTCGTAGACAATGTTGTACTCATCTACAGTGAGCAGATCTGGAATCCGATCATCACTTGTTCGAAATACATCGTATCCTAAATCGTTTGACGAATTCCAGTACACGGACGCATCCGTGTGACGTTCAATCCATTGCGAAAGGACACGATAAGTTTCACTCTCGCCTTCAAGCTCCGGAGAATCTATCCAGTTACTCAAATCTGCAGAGTCATCAGTTGGCATTACCCAATAGTTACTCACCTGTTCTTTTATAGGATAGTATCTCAGACTTGAAATCAGCCATTTTACTCGATATGAGCGGCGGCAGTAGACCTGACACTGGCTACTCGGCGTCGAAGTGGGGGTCGTGATGCTCCGCCTCAGTGATCCCGAACGATCGGTGCAGATTCCCGATATCTGTTGTTCTCTGCTCGTAGGAGCGATCGTGCTTCTGGATGAGCGACAACTGAGCGGTGTGGAAATCCACGTAGGAGGGGATTCCTCGCGTTCCGGCTCCACGGTCGTAGTAGACGAGTCCAGTACTCGGATTGTGCAACTGGAGTGCGACGTTTTGGACGGGTCGTCCTGCTCTGTCGTTGGTCCCACTGGCGGCTTGGAACCGATCGATTGCTCGCCAGTTCAACTCACCGCCAGAGTACCGATCGAGGATCTCGACGACTGTAGCGTGCGTGAAATTGAGGATTTCGTGGGCACGCTCGTCTTGCCGACAGAGCACGAGACTCACCTCTTCCGGCTTCTCAGCGTCACGGGTCTCGATCTCGGGGTGGTTGATCAGAAGCCGTGAGAGGGCCTTGTTGACGCTCCGGTGAAGGGACGACGTATCTGGCCAGTACGGTCGCTTGAGCCGGACTACGTCGCCTTTCTCCACAAACGGCAGCGTGAGGTCTGTGTATGGAGTATCCATGATTCATTATAGTCGCGAATACCCAACACGTATCGACCGGTAGTCTTGGCGTCAACCCCGAGCTTCTGGGGGGATTGAAACGGTGTTGAGAAACCCGTATTTTGTCTGCTCGCCGTTGAGAAGCAGACCGAGCTGGTACTCGAGGAATGTTTCGTCGTCGACGGTCTGCGGGCGCTCGACATCACCGCGGGATAGGACCCACTCGCCGACGGTATTGTCCCACCGATGGTAGAGTTCGGTATCCGACAGGCTCAGGAGTTCCTCGCAGAACTCGATGAGGTCTTGGTCCGTGAATTCCGACGATGTGTCGCGTTCCAGTTCGTGCTTCCAACAGGCGATATCGCGGACGATCCGTTCTCGCTCGACCGCCGCGAGAGGATCTGGTCGATTTGGGTATGGATTCTCTGACATCTCAGATTACTGGCCGTCCCGCAATTCCTCGCGGGTCGGCGTTTTGACCGGCAGGGAGTTGGTCGTACAGTTGTCGGCGAGGACAGCTCCACGTTCGACGGTGAACTCTGCGTCTTCGCTTTCGCTCCAGCGGGCAGCACGTCGATATGCCCGATCTTCTGCGTTGTAGGGGCCATAGGCGGTACCGTTGCTGACGACGTAGTAGCCCAGCGGGTCGATTTCTTGGCCGGCGTGGGCTGCGGTCTGATCGTCGTCCACTGGTGCAACGACAAACGACGCATCCTCGAAGAACGACTGCATCCGTTCTTCGGAGAACCGCTCGCCGGTCTCTTTGGAAAGCGCCTCTTCGAGCGATTCGTCCTCGTCGACGAGAATGTTGACCGGTGCCTTCGCGATGACTGTCGCGTTTTGGGACGGCGTTTCTTCGGTGGCGTCTTCGGTAGACATTTCGTCTCTTTCGCCAGTCCTCAATCTCCGGAAAACGCACTGAGCGTCTCCTGCTGGTCGTCGGTGCTGGTAACGGTCTCGCGGGACTGGAACCGGAATTCGGACGTTTCGAGATAGTCGCGGTTGGTGTCGATGGCGATCCACTCCCGATTGTGTTCAGCGGCGACCGCGCCGACGACGTTCGACCCAGCAAAGGGATCGAGGATGACGTCGCCGGGGTTGGAGACGCGTGGGACGAGGTACTCGACCAGCTTGCGGGGGAAGCGCGCCGGATGCCAGTCACGGCCCGCCTCGCGACACATCTGGAGGTATTTCGTATTCGATGCCGTGTTCGAGATGGAGAGTGCGGCTGGCTCCCTGTCCAGCATGATCTCGATGAACCGGTAGTAGGACAACAGAGCGCCCCCAGCGAGCGGCGAGGGATCGCAGAACTTCGAGAGATGCTTTCGGAGTTCCGAAGGCTCAATGCCGAGCGCGGCTGGTTCTGGGAGACGATCTGGGTCTGGCCGGGCATCGCGAAGGCCGAGTTTTGCACGAACGAACTGGTCTACCGTCTGCTTCGCATCGGTAAAAGCGGTCTTCGAGATCGACGGTGAGCGGAGTGTCGCCAGCTGTGGCAGTGGCGGCAGGTCGCGATTCGAGGGGTGTGTCTGCAGATCGGACGGTTGGGCGACGAAGTTCCCAGGAATCTCGAAGTCGCTCGGATGGACAGTGTCGGGGACCGTATCGGCAGATTGGTTCGACAACCCCCACGCTGTGTCGTCGACATCGATGTTGAACGAGCCCTGGATGGGGGCTTTTAGCGGCGGGTGGGCTTCATCGTCGCCACCGAGAGGTGTGAACCAGTGGATCGGATTAGCCATGCACCGAACGCGCGTTTTCCGGTTTTTCGCGTACTCCTGCGAATCGTTTGGGTCGGTACCAGGGTTGTACCAGGTCAGCCTACCGACGTGGCGGGCCCGCTGGGGCGGAGACACCGTGTCAGTTGTCTCGGGTGGTGAGTATCCTCCCTCAGTACCATCGGACTGGTGGGCGGAGAGAGGGCTTACGGAGAAACTCTCAGACCCGCAGAAGACAGCGGGGAGTGTGTGCTGGTAGGAGGTTCGGACCGCTTTTTCCGGTTTCCAGCCGCCACCGACTTCGATGAGAATATTGCCAGTCGGTTTCACCACCCGTGTCAATTCAACGGCGAAGGGATAGAACCAATCGAGGTAGTCGTCTGCGGTTGGATTCCCGTATTCGAGGGGATCCGCGAGTCCGAATGGCGGTGACGTGACGACCGCGTCGACGCTGTCCTCTGGAATGTCTTGGAGAAGTATGCGGCTGTCACCGTGGTATGCAGCGCCGCTGTTTCGCCTGTAGACCGGCGGCTCTCGAACTGCATTTTCCGGATTGAGCGCCATGGTGTGGTTCCTTCGCTGGTACCCAACGCGACGGGGCTGGCGAAATCCTGATCAGCTACCGTTGATCCACGATGAGATCGTTGATCGTGGAATGTCGAACGCGACCGCCAACTCGGTATGAGTGAAGCGTTCGGACAGGTCTTCCAACAGTCCCTTGAGCCGCTGTTTCCCTTTTTGACGGATAGTGCTTTGGTCGATATTCAGGTCTTGGTACATCCGATGGATGTCCTGCGGACTTGCCGCACCCACTCTGGCCGCGATGTACTGATCTGTCCGCTGGTATCGGAGCGACTGTTTGATGATATCCGCGCGGCGTTCCCAGACTTCTGTTCGTGCTTGGCTGAGATAGTAGGAGTTGCAGGAGGCAAGCCGGCAATTGTCTGCGCCACCCCGTGTCGTGTTGATTACTGCGCCGCATTCACACGTGGCTGCCGCATCCGTGTAGGTTTCTCGATGGACGTAGTCAGGATTGACTCCAGTCTGGTGTTGTTCCCCCGTGAATCGCTCTGGGATAGGCCAGCTGTCGATCAGTACGAGATATTTCTCAAACGGGCACTGCTTGGGGAGGGGAGTATCCCCCAGTTTGATCACCGCTTTTGTTTCTGGAAGGTCTGCGACGTATTCGCGTAGTTGTCGTAATCGGTCAACAGGGTGATCTGTGTGGTCTGGCCCTTCCCGAAGAAACTCGAATATGGCGCCCTCGCCCGCCTGAAGAGAAGTGGATTTGGGGTCTCTTCCAGTCATCTTGGTACTACCGGCGACATCTCAACGTCCGGAGTGCAACTCTCATAGCGGCTGACAAATGCGAAAGCTCCTGTTGGCTCTTGTTGGTCTGCATTTGTACGGAGGGGCATGCGGAGATGCCCGGAGTCATGAACCGGAATCAGCAGATCAACTCTGATCCAGGATGCTCAGACTTCTCTGAGCAACAAAGACTACCGTTTCCAGTAGCAAAAATGTTTGTGACAATTCACGGATGAACGCACTCCTGTGTTGCGATTCTGCGCATTTTAATCCATTTCTCGATCAATAACTCTGAATCCCAGACTGAGTGGTACTGTCATCAGGGTGGTCAGCCGTGGTAGACGTTTGTGACTGACCAGCTTGGTTTCTGTCCACTGTCAGCTGAGACCGATGCTGTCGCTGTTTGGCTGGAATGTCGTTGATCATGTCTTGCACTGTATCGAGATTCGTTTGAGTGTGATAGGTCTCTTCCAGGCAGGGATCGTCGACGCGGTCGGTGAGCATATAGTTCGCCATCAACAGGACACTCTTGGCGAACTGGCCGTTGACCGTTGAGATGTCGGTACCAGAGGGCAGCGTCAGCTGGCGCTGTTTCCATTCCTTGTCGGGAATCTGCTTGTTGACGATCGCGAACTCGGCTGTCTTGGTGTCGAAACTGTCGATGAGGTTCGGCTCGTTCCGAATCGCCCGGATCATCGTGAGCGAAGTCCCGACACCGAAGGCATGGAGATAGGTATGGTCACTGACGGCATCGCTGATCGCTCTGATCCGACGGACCTGTTTCTCCGGGTCGTTGAGTGACTGGAGCCCACCGATGGCGAGCCGGCTGAATTGCTGGTAGAAGGACTCGTGGGCTTCGTAGTGTTCGACGTAGGGTGGCTGGAGGACGGGCATGATCTCGGGCCGGCGGCCGTCGATGTCCTGGTAGCGGTTGAGGAAGTCGACGAGCGACTCGCGAGTCCGTTCAGGCTCGCCGGGATAATCTTTCGGGATGACAATGTCAGCAGACTGCTTGAGAGCAGATTCGAGTACGTCTTCGTTGGTCATGTCCTCGTCTTCGTAGGCGGAGTCGATGATCAGTCGCGTACACATTGCCCGCATATCATTGTGGGCTTTGCCTGCGTGCATCAGCCGATTCGGATACCGATATCGAGGGATGTAGGAAGCGGCGTAGACGTCGACGTAGGATGAGCCGATGATCTCGTTGATGTAGCTTTGCTCACTCCGCATCGGCATCACCTCCAGAACTTGTTACTGCCCGCCCTGCTTTGGTGAGCGCCCATCGGTCGGTCGTGGGATCCAGTGTTGCGGTATCGACGCCGGGGTCGGTGACGAACCCGACGTGGTAGAGATGCGACTTCAGATGCTGGAACTGGCCACTGTAGCCGTTACTGCTACTGCTCGTGAGCGGATATTCGCGACCGTCGGGCGAGTGAATGACTGCCGGCTTCTGATCCTGCTGGGAGAGCTCCCAGCCGTCCTGGAGACAGATCGAACTGGCGAGAGAGATATCCTGTTCGGCGAGATGGGTGACGAGATCGGGAAGCGTGACTGCGTTTGAGATGCCGATGGCGCCACAGTCTGCGAGAGCAGTGAGAATCGAGTCGGCGGGTAGGTAGTGCCGATAGACACGCTGTCCGAGATGGGCCCAGAACGGCGCTTTCTTTGCGAGACGGGCGTGGGATCCTTTGAGGTCTTTGAGGGCGCTGAGAGCCGCCGTTGGCGTCTCGAATTCGCCCGTCGCGATGACGACGACCTGCTGACCGACAGATCCGACCTCGAATTCGCGAGTGATCAGGCCCAATTCCTCGGCACCGAGCCGGGCGTAGCCGACTGTCTGAACGAGCGAGTCGGTGATGTGCCGAGTTGTTGCTCCGTCGGCACACACTGCGAGTGGGACGCCGAGATAGTTTTTCGGATGGCTGAGGTTCAGTTGTGCGATGTGGGGCGTCTCCGGATCGTGTTCTGGCTCGGTGTAAACCGCGTCCAGGTCTTGGGGAGATGATTCTGTCTGTGGCATATGGTTCACCAGCGACCAGCTGACTCAGTTCACCGACAGAGCCCCAAGCTGGCGAGAGCGATTTGGGACTACTGTGGATTCCGCAGTGTCGCGGATTCTCTGAGTGCTTTGATGTCCGGATCAGGGTGGTTCCTCATGAACCCGACCATCCGCTTTCGCCCGCCGCGCTTGGACGTTCGCATCCCAATCTCGTACTTGGTCCCGTCTTCGTCGTGGAGAGTGATGTAGTACTGCGAGTGGCGCCCGTCGTGAGTGATGTGACTGTAGTCGTCGAGTGTGACCTCGAGTTCACGCTCTTGATGTTCGTATTTCTGGTCCGATATTTTCTTCCAGTTCTTGATCGGTGGCATTGGAATTGAGATGAAACAGTGGGAGGGTGGCTACTCGGCGTTCTGCGCCGCAGCGAACTCCTCGTTGACGATTTCGCCGTCTTCGATGAAGACGGCCTCACACTCGATACAGCTGAGAGAACTGTACGCCGGGAGCGACTCGCCGACCTTCCGTTTGTGTCCGTCTTCGGTGACCGTGATCGTCACGCCCATGCTCTGGACACCGCGGAGTTTGTTTGAACCACAGCTGAGACAGTTCGTCAGCGTCGGATATTCTACGACCATTGCATCGCGTCCGCAGTGACTCAACTATTCTTTCCTCATCGCTTTGCTCAGTACAGGTAGCGCAGTTAATGGTCAGTACAGAGGATGGAGCCAGCGCGCTCAGGTCGGTTCCTCATCTGCCAGTCGTCAATAAACCGGCACACCACATCTGGATGGGTAGTGTGCCGATTATCTTGGCTTTATACTGAATCTGCCGGAGTGTAACTCACCGGCCGCCGAACTCAGTCTTCCAGTCCGAGATCTGCGAACGAGTGTGTGTGATGCCAGAAGGCCACCACTTCATCGACATCGAACGTGAGGACACCATCGGTCAATTCGATCGTGATGACACCATCTTCAATCTCCGTATCATGGAGATGCATCTCCAGTGGTTCGTCGAATTCTGAGACTGCGAGCATCAGTTCTCCCTTTGCTTCGAGTTCCGATTGTAGCTCTGCTGTTTCTACTACCATTGCATCTACCAATATGAGTTGTGGAAACATAAAGATATGTTATCGTTTTCAAAATCTTGTTTTCGCCGAAACGTTTATTATTTGGAGTTTTGAGGGTATTTGCCCACCAGTATCTATTGTCTCGGCCGGATCAGGCGATCTTGGCTTTGATGTGCGACGTACTGCATTCGCAGGCACACTGATCGGGATATTCACTCTCGGAAGCCCTGAAATCAATGACACTGTGCGGTAGTGCAGTCACCAAAATTTGAACCGGGAGACGATTTTCTGGACAACACTGGGTTCGGACGGTTGCTCTCCTGACTCGGTTGCAGAGTCGCCCGCAATTGAGCCGTCGACCGCGACATCCGGCGAACTCTCGAACTCAGCCTCGGCGCTCCCGTAGGTCGTGATCTCGTCTTCGTCAAGAGGGTCGGGGCGGGGACGGACCTCTTCGCCGCGGTAGGTTGGAATGTTTGTCTCCCGGTCGCGCACCCACTGCTCCTTGTCTTTGATCTTGGCCAGACCAGGGCAGTCGTGCTTCTCGGGGAGGGCGTGACCGGGGCAGTAGGCTCCAGTACAGTACTTGCAGTCCCGCAGGAGCACATCTGAGGCCTCACAGACTGCACATTGGCCCGACATTGCAGTAGTGGCTACCTGTTCGATATACCAATATATCAATGTAGTGCCGCAAAAGAGAGGAATCGAAGACTGAGCTACAGTACCTCTGGCTTGGCGTCGACATAGCCCTGCTCTTTGAGACGGTGGTCCCAGTCGGAGACAAATTCGTCCATTGCGAGACCGCTTTTGTCCACTCGCTTGAATCTTGGGTCCTGGCGATACATGATGACGACCCAGCCGTCCCCGGTGTGTTGAAAGACGAGTTCGGGGTCGTGCATGATGTCGCCGCGCTGTGAGTACGTGTGGGCGACACTCAGCTGACGGTCGGAAAGTTTCGAGACGACGAGATCATCCTGGTACTCCGCGTCGTGTTCCACGGAGATGGAACCACCGTTGTCGATTTCGTTGAGTGTCTCGAAGCCGGCGTCTTTGAGGACCGCTATGACCGATGACATGGGGAACGTGTCTAGTTCGATCTGCATCTCATTCTGCTCGCTGGTTCTCAACGCCACCGTTTGCTGATCGAAGCGGATATTCGCTCATCGGCGTCGGGATCACACGGTAGTTCTCGATCACGGCCTGTATCTGTTGCTCTGCGTTGTCGCCCCGATACAACTCTCCGGTGTTCCCGGTTCCGTACACGAACGCGTCGCCGTCGTGTCTAAGATACCACTCGGTTTTCCGGGCTTCTCCGTGTCCCGTGTAGTTGGTGTCCATCGCGAAGAGGTAGGCGTCCGTACCGACATTCTCCAGAAACTCCAGCCACTCCTCGACGGAGAGGTTGGCGTCTTTCGTGTGGGCGATTGTGGACTCCTCGATTGCGTCTCGAACCTGCGCCACTACGTCGCTGTCGTACTCGGCCAACAGCGCCGAGAATTGGGCGCGTTTCTGTTTGGCCTTTTTGGCAGTGTCTGTAGTCATCGCTGTTCTTGTCGTCCCTCCCGCCACGCCTCTCGCCCCCCGTGGTAGTCGTCCCGGGGGATGAAGTGTTCCCACGAGACTGCGACCATCTCGGTTTCAGGTCCGATTTCCTTGTCCGGATAGTACCGCCGCATCTGGTCTAGAAACTGCCCTACCTTCCGGTAGGAGCGGTGTCCGGAGTAGTGGCCGTCTCCGGCGACTCTGGCGAAGTAGGCCATGTCGTGACTGCCGACGAGATCAATTGTGGCATGACCGATTTCGGTCCCGTCTTCATCGCACAGAACGAGTGTGTCCCCAGTGTGGACAGAATCGTAGTCTAGGCCGAGACGAGCGGTGACGGTCTTCTCCTCGTCCAAGATCGCTTGGACGTGGATATTGTCGAATTTGAGTCGGAGACGGTCTGATTCTGGCATTTGTTGATTCATCCGCGAATCCGCAATCACTCTCGTGGGATGGTGAGCATATCCAGCGCCGCGTGCATCCGGATCGCGCAGAGGTGCGGGCAGACGTGCTCCCTCTCGAAGTCCCTACAACTGCACCAGCCCCAGAACTGGCCTGCACTAGACTCGATCAACGATGCGTTCTGGACTGGCAGGGCATCATCGACGACGCCGTCTTCGGCTTCGATCGTGAACAGATCGTTTCGACCGCCTTTCTCGATGGTGAACGACTCTTCGACTGCTGCTTCCCAGACTTTCGACTGCTGCTCTTTCACGCTCTCGAACGAAATCTGTCGGCTCTCGTCCAGCTGAGGGCACCTGGCACTCGCCGTGCCTGAACCGATTTTGTTTGACGGGGATTTGGACGCTTCCATGGTACTATCCATCATGATATAGTGGACCAATACATAAAAAGTTTGTCACTATGGTCCGGGTATGTGATTGTAGACGCGGTAGAATAGATGTAGAGCGGTATATCTATCAGACAGTTTTCTTATGATATCACGTCAGAGAGCGGGCGGTTCCACTTTTACTGCCGGGACGACCTCTTGCTTCACGAGGACGGTATTGGAGACGCGTTCGCCGTGGGCGGCGTCGTTGTGGTTGGCGAACCATTCCTGGACCTCGCGGTATCCGCCCGTCGTACGGTGGGACTCGCCACAGGGGCAGGACAGTCCGTAGGTATCGTGGAGTACGCCAAGGTCGTCGAGAAGCGTATCGAGCGCGCTGTAGTATTCCATCAGAGTGTCGCTGTCGCCGGCGTCCGACCACCCGGCGTGTCCACCGAGTGAGTAACTGGCAGGATCTTCCCAGAAGTGGACCGTTGCGAAGGGGCGGTTCCCCCTGAAACTGATCACGACGCCGAGATTGCGACCACTGCATTTGTGCCCTGGCCGACTGAGGGCTTTCTCGGCTTCGAGGGGATCGCTGATCTGGGGCGGCGCATCGTATTCGATTGGTGATCGCCCGTATGAGTCGTCAGCGAGGTGGTGCCGGACGGCGTCTTTGAGGTCTTGGACACTGCTGGAACTATCGATCGCGAGCGGGACTTGGATACTCATCGCTCCAATCGCGAGGACTCAACAAGAAGAGATCACAAGATGGATAGTTAACAGGTGACCGAATCTAGCCAATGAATGCGACTGGTGATCTTACGACTCAACAACAACGGGCTTTGGAGTTGATCCAGGAGCGGGGCGAAATCACCCAGAGCGAACTTTGGAAAGCGCTTGACGCCAACAGTCGGGCAGGCAGTCGCCTTGCGACTGCGCTTGCCGAGAAGGGATTAATCGAACGAACCGAAACCACGCGAAGTGGGCGGCGGACCTACCTTCTATCACCAACGGATGCCCAGACAGCGAACACTGACGAGTCACCCGACGAGGATTCTCAGACCGACCAATCGGCAACCGAGGAGGCATCTCAACCTGAATCCAGTGCAACTGAGGACTCACAATCTGACTCCCAACAGGACCGTGCTCTCGAATTGATCAGAGATCGTGGAGCCTTGTATCAGAGCGAGTTGTGGAAGGAACTCGACGTGAGTAGTCGAACTGGAAGTCGGATCGCCAGCAAACTCGAAGAAAAGGGAGAGATTCGACGTGAAGCGACTGCCCACAACGGGAATCGGACGTATCTGCTCCGCCCAGCAAAGAAGGATCTTGACTTTTCGCTGTTGATGGCTGGCGACAAGATATCACCGTTGGTGGGGAATGACGGCGAAATCGACCCGACCACATCAGATGCACTCTCTGAATGGATATTTCAGCTGGTTCAAAATTAGTATCGTCGTTCTATCGGTGTAGGCAATACAGAGAGTGTATGCAGCAGGAAACGCAACTCACTGCTCAGTAGGTCTGGATGTGGGCGACGGTGTCCTCGTACTCACTCCCGTCCAGATCCTGTAAGAGATTTCCATCAGCGGTGTAGGCTATCTCATCCCGTTCGACGGCGAGTGCAACGTAGGCAGCGTCGTACGCCGTGATGTCCACGGCATTCGTGATCTCCGCGATGGGGCCGACCGACCCGAACGTGACGAGTTCGATACCGTAGTTGTCCAGCGAGTGTGCGGCCTCGCGAAGGCGCTCACCATCGTAGTGGCCGCTGTAGTTGAGTGCATTGACCGCCTCGAAGGGCATGAGTGCCGGTGCGCACAGGTCGTGTTTGCCGTTGAGGAAATCGTCACGAAGTGCTCGGGCTTGCTCGTGATACTGTTCGGGAATGTACCACTTCACGACAGTGCTGGTGTCGACGACAATGTCCGCCATTAGGTCTGTTCCTCTCCGTATCGGGTGTCGCGGAACTCACGGATCGTTTCTGCTGTGTTTGTCGTCGCCACCTCGTCGGCGTCGATGGCACTGCTCAGTCGCTCGCTGGTCGCAACTGCGTGGGCGATATTCCGCGATTCCAGACTGTGTAGTTCCTCCTCGATGTGGTCACGGAGGACTGCACTCCAGTTCACCTCGTCGTGTTCTTCCATCCGTGCTTTCACCTCGTCGGGAACACGGAAACTGACACTCCCCATAGTGTATTACATGTGCTACGGTAGTATAAGTACTACGCTGTGTCCAGCGCGCCCGTCAACGAAAGGTTAGTGTTGAGCGATCTGGGGGAGGTCTGGCTGTTCCATGGCTTCGACTTGTTCTCGGAACCAGCTTGGCATCCGCGGGCGTGTTCGGTTGAAGAGGTCCTCGAAACTTGTGTCGGCTACGTATGTCGCTCCCCAATCGTCTGGGGAACGGACAACCCGGCCACAGGCCTGCATGACTGTTGCGAGAGTAGTCCCGAAGTACCACCTCCAGTCATCGTTTCCGTTGACTCGTTTGTCCACTGTCGGGTCTTGCGTATTCGGATATGGCGCTTTGCAGAGAACTTGCCACCGAGCGAGATCGTCCTTGAGATCGAGCGCTTCTTCCATCTTGACACTCAGGAAGACGTCGGGGTCGCTGGACCGTTTCCAATCAGCGAGCGCAGGGTCTCGGTTGGCGCTATCGTGATCCCTGAGCCGGGATGTGCCGACGATATCTGCGAGATGGGCGTATAGCTGATCTTGAATCCCGTACGAGTGACAGTGGATCAGCCCCTTTTCGTCTGGGTGTTTCGCCATGACCTTCGCGATGGCTTCAGCAATGTCTGGAATCGTCTCGTCGCGCTCGTCCATCGTCATCTTCCCCTGCATGATATCGTATAGGGGCCGGTGTTCGAGGGGGAACGTGTGGTCGATATCGACCAGCGCGACTCGATCGGGATTGAGCCCGACTTCGTGACAGAACGACCGGCGACTGAGAATCGTTGCTGACAGCAGGGCGAATTTGTTGCCTCGGTCCCACAGCGTGTGGTACAGGAGACGTTCGGGATTGATCGGTTTGACCGTCACGGCACCGTCTTCTCCCTGGCTGACGTGCCACTCAGTCTCCGTGTCGGAGTTGTGGTACTCGTTGAGGAACCATGAGAGGTCTCGCAGGAGGCGTTCGGTTTCGTTCAGCTGGGCTCCTTCGTCGGGATTGAGATTCGGCTTCCCTTTCAGGTCGATTCTGGTCTGCTCCAGTTCGGCGTTAATGTGGCCGGCGAACTGGGCGGCGTCGGTGATACTGTTAACCGAGGGGGTTGGAATCCGATTCCAGTTCGGCACGGTGTCGGGGCCGAGCGTGATGGATCCGTACATCTCGGCCCACTTGGGGAGGCCGTGGGCTTCGTCGATCACGATCACGTCCCGGTCCTCGAAGATGCCAGTGATAGCAGACTCGAGAAACAGGGCGAGCGTCATCGCGGCAAAGCGGCCGTTCTCAGCGAAGTCGCGATCTTCGTAGTAGGGACAGCGGTGCTTGTGATCACACTCAAAATCATCCTGCAGGTTGCACGGCGCTTCGTGGACGGGAATATTGTCGGCTACATCGGGATGAATGCAATCGTAGTTTCCCTTCAACTTTGACGAGGAACAACAATTGAGCGCATGACGGTGAGCCAAACACTTTTTACCTGTCTCAATTCACAATGATGTACGATGAGCGGCGACGAGCCACAGAGAATCACCTTCTCGAAGAAGGTGGACAAAGACGGGCGGATGGTCGTGCCCAAAGAGCACCGGCAGGCACTCACCATCGACGGTCGGGAGGCACTCGTCGAGTTTGAGGCAAAGAAGATCACCTACCTGGACGAAGACGACGGAGGTGACGAGTAAGCCTGCGGCTGAGTGCGGTGAATGGCAGGGGTCGGTGGAACGACCCCAGGAACGGACTGTCTGATTGGCCCCAGTATGTCCGTGATTGCTATTTTGCCCCTGGAGGCTTTAGGATTTCTCTCCGAAGCCAACCAGTCGGGTCCTGTGAACTCACGGAGTGTGAGCCGTGAGCGTCGGAAAATTCGACGCTGACGGGGGAGGTGGCCGGTGACTCTCGTTCTGTCCTCACAGGACCGGGTTAACGCTCTCCACGTCGACGCTAGTGATTCCCCCCCGTCTGCTGTCTTGCAGTCGATTTTGACGAGCGACGAGTTCCAGGAGGCCCTCACCGACGCCGTCCGTGACATACTCGCTGGGACGAAAAAATCCGAGCGGACATTGACACTCCGTGAGCAAGGGTTGACGGCCCGAGACGGGCGATACGCGCCGCTCGTCGGTTGCTTGGATGTACGAGAAGAGGACGCTCTTCCTCACCAGATACCGCCAGAACCGGTCGCCCACAAGAACACCCCTGTCGGTGCTGGTGACCATGTTTCACTCTGTGGGGCCGGGGCGGTCCTGTTAGACCGTTTCGACGCCGATACCGGCCGGCAGGCCAAAGCTAACTGCTTGTTTGATACAACCGGACACTCCAACAAGAGGCCGTCTAAACCCGCAAGCCAAAGGGGTGAAGGGGGACCGCCAGGACAGCAACCGCTGACAGCGGCTGCCGATAACACCACCACGGTAGCCCGGCTCGCCAGCCGATCCAACCACCGGGCGGCGGGGCTAGTACTTAAGTTAGCGCCGTTTGAACAGCTACAGCGACACGACAGGCTCAGAACCAAACGCCTGGAAAATGGGACGCCCCGCGAGGGTTCCTGTGCACCAACACTACCCTCGCGGCTTACGTCTCATTTCTCCAGCCTGGCTAATAAGCGTTCCCCACAGACAGCGGTAGCGCTGTCTCTCGCGGGGGAGCGTGCCTGCCCGCATGGCAAGAGCCGTGTCTGTAGTCAGCCCTGAGCATGGCCGGCGCGACCCACTCTCCCGACCGATTTGCCGTGCTTGGCTGCCGCGAGTGCGAGTCACTCTGGGTGGCCGAGCACTACCACCAGCAGGACCGCGTCGAATGTCCCCGCTGTGGGCACAGCCGCGACCCTGGGAGCATCAAAGCCCAGGCCACGGCTGGGGACTGGCAGGTCGCCTGCGAGCAACGCGCGCGACTGCTCGCGCGGCGCGCCGGCGAACTCGGGGAGTATGTCGGTACCGTTGATGACTACGGCCGGCTCGAAGACGAAATTGACTGCACGGTTCCGACGACCTCCCTCGAGCAGGACGCTGGCTACCATGATGTGTTCGGCAATCTCGTCGACGAGCGGCTCGACCAGTGGGGCGAGCAGCGCCGGGCAGTTCTTCGCGACGAGGCCGATGCCTACCTGGAGCGTCGCTTTGGCACGCTCGACGGGGACTTTCAGTACGACGCAGACCGTTCACTCGATTTTGAGACGGCAGCGGGCTCCCTGACACCGTCGCTGAATGACGGCGGAGACGTACGGGCCGACATTCACGCCACCGCCAACAGCGCGCCGGCCGACCTCTGGCATGAGATCGCCACGTCGAACGGGTTCCAAGACGCGCTGGTCGCGGCCGTGCGTGAGCTCTGTCAGGGGGCAACCCACG
>NZ_JALJCL010000011.1 GCF_023698535.1 Halorientalis regularis | reverse complement strand
GGCGGGGCAGTCAGACAAGCGCGAAACAGTGGTTACGACGCTTTAGACACCACTACAACCACGAACGACCGAATCAAGCACTCGATGGACAGACGCCAGCTGAGCAGATCCAGAACTAGACAGTGCCATTTCTACAAATCAAAATAATTCTGATGTTTTGGATTACCGTCTGATTCAGCAGTTGCTCAAATCGCTCCCAGGGGCCTTGTGGAGATACTATTACAGTTGAAATATCAAATTATCAAAATTCGAGGGCAATAGATCCGTGGGTTACCTGATCAACATGAATACCCGTGGTTGATGATCGGTGCGTTACTGAAGAAGTCGAAATCTGCTGAAAGTCAGCGTACAAGACCTCTGATGATGGCGTTACTAACCTGAGAATAGAACGGATGCTACGAGAAGTATACTCCCCCACATCACGATCGATAGGAGTGTGCCTGACAATAGCCCAATCCACACCGACCCCCCACTTCCACGTTCTTGCATATTGGAACGAACCCCAGTCATATCGGTAACGTAGAGAACCAGCCACTAATAGTCAACGTATTCTGGCAAGGTTAATTCGACAGACTCTGCTGGATCTGATCTTCATAATCTGGAATAAGAGCGTCTGGCGCATAGTGTGACTTTACTGTTTGTCGAGTACTCTCGTATCGATCCACCAGAGGCATACGCTCAGAAAATTGGGTAATCATTGTGTTCAATTCCTCAAAGCTACCTGTGGAGGTATGCGCATCTCCACGGTATGGAATCTGCCCTACAGCGTTGTGTCGTGAGAGTGTTGGTGTACCATATGCCCACGCCTGAACAAGCGGCGCTGGAAATCCCATCCTTTCGGCAGTACTTACAACAGCAATTGCCCCACTGTACAACGCTGGGAGTTCGTCAACCGGGACAAAGCCATTGAAATTGACGTTTTCGGTAGCCTGAGCGCGCTCTTTGACCTCATTGTGGAACTCATTCGTGTCTTCTATCGGCCCATACATCCGGAATTGAAGATCAGGATGCTGGTCAGCGAGATCAAGAAACCGCATCGGCTTCTGGTTGGGTTGTAGTCTGTCGACCCAGAGGAAGTATTTCCGCTCTCTTGGTGACGTGAGGGTTTCCTTTGCCGGGAGATCGTAGCAGTCCTGGAGTACAGTCGCTTCACGACCGTATTGTGACTGTAGTGTCTCCTGATGTTGCTGAGTTTGCGCAACAAGAGTTGTCGTATCGTCGATTGCAGTATCGAAAATGTCTCTGACTTCACCGAGCCGACTATCGTTATGATCGGGATACACACTCACGTCCGTCATGTGGAAAATATATTCGGCATCAGTGAGTTGCGTATACTTCCAGATTAGCGGAAGGAACCCACTCTGGCCATGTACGTAATATACATCGCTGTCGGTTTTTCGAAGGGCATCCAGATATGCACTCCCCCTTTCGAGAGGGTCTTTCGTGAGATCTGCGTTTGATGGGATCCCAATGTGATCTATGTCATGTTGTTGGAACGTGGTTGGAGTTGGTTTTGGTGAAACAACTGTGACATCGTAGTCCCGCGTAGCGAATTCTCTTGCAAGTACAACGAGTGGTCGTTGCGTCCTCCCAAACCCCTCACTGTGAATCCATTCGGTAATCGCCGGCAACCCGAGAAAGCAGATAGAGTGAGACCCCTGTGCAGACATTTCTTATTCTGAAAGTAAGCTTTGCTTGCCAAGTATTTGCCTGTATTGTCTGAGGAATGTCGATACATTCTAACGATGGGGTACGCAAACACGGGTAGATGGTCACGCGCAGGCGACAGCGGTTTCTTCACGGGCAGATCGCATGGATGCTATCTACGTTGGTATTGCTTGCGGTTCTGGGTGCCCTGTCACTTGATCTCTATTTTGTTGTTTCACTTATTGGTTTTTTAATACTGGTAGAGCTGACTGCACCGTTCAACATAATGCCTCAATGGCGATCTCGCCTGAAATGGCCAATCTTGCTCGGATTGGTTGGTTTTGCAGCTATCGTTGTCAAACGGATTCTTGAAATCCTGCCACCAGGACTGATCTAGATGCCGAATTTCAACTATCCACGAACGGTATTATTGGTAGTCCTCCTCGCGATAAATCTGGCACTCATCGGTGCAGCCGTTACTTCGGCGACGCCATATGGTCCATACAACGGGGACTGGGGTGGAGCGAGCGATCTCAGAACGACTGCTAGCGATGAAAGTACTGTTACACTGGCTTATAGTACGAGGCCGTACGAAGGTGCACCAGGTAACACAACCGCATTCATAATAGCGCCGCAAGATCAGTATCGGGCTGGCGATAGCGCCCGTGTTCGGCAGTTTGTACGGCGGGGTGGGACGCTAGTGGTTGCTTCCGATGCCAATCAAACGAACAGCTTGCTAGCTGATCTCGGTCTCACTGTGCGTCTTGATGGGCGACTCCTGCGGGATGAACAGGAGCATTTTCGCAGTCCAGCACTCCCGGTTGCCACCGAAGTCACGAATCACAATCTGACAACCGGTGTCGATAAATTCACGCTCAATTATGGGACAGCGATTAATCGCTCAACGGCCACTGCGGAGAGTGAACCTGAATCCGGGAGTGGCCTGACCAGAGACGCTTGGGCAGGCACATTCCTGGTTAATTCGTCGGGATTCGCATATATCGACGCGAATAATAACAGTCAACTCGACGATAATGAGCGGGTTCGAGAACGTCCGGTAGCAGTGATTGAACCTGTTGGTCAAGGGAGAGTCGTCGTTGTCAGTGATGCGAGCGTATTTACGAACGCGATGCTCGAACGGACGGGGAACGACCGGTTCGCACGGAACCTCGTCGAGAGTGGCGACCACGTGATTCTTGACTATTCCCACGGGCATCCACTGCCGCCGCTCGTGTACGCACTACTGGTCGTCCGATCGACGCCGCTACTACAATTCGGGTTGGGGTTGCTCGCTCTCGGCTGTGTCGCCGTCGGAGTCCGCCTCTCTGACTGGTCCCTCCCGGACTGGCTGTCCATGGACGAGACAGCGACAGACGGGGACAGCTTCGGTCAGCTTGACGAGGACGAACTCACTGCTTTCCTAACCGATCGCCATCCGGAGTGGAGTGATCGGCGCGTCCAGCGTGTGACGAAAGCGATTATACGTCGGCGGGAGCAACCCGGTGACAATGACTGATCCCGCCGCCCTGTACGATACGGTCTCGGAGGAGATCGGGAAGGTCCTCATCGGCAACGAGACGGTCGTCGAGAGTCTCACGATCTCGCTTCTCACGCGTGGTCACATCCTCCTCGAAGGTGTTCCGGGCGTCGCCAAGACGACAGTTGCGAACCTCTTCGCCAGGGCGACCGGTCTCGACTACAACCGCATTCAGATGACGCCGGACATTTTGCCGGCAGACATCACCGGCACCTACGTATATCGCGAGCAGACCGGTGAGTTCGAGCTGCGGAAGGGACCAGTCTTTTCGAACTTGGTTGTTGCGGACGAGATCAACCGCGCGACGCCGAAGACCCAGAGCGCGCTGCTCGAAGCGATGCAGGAACGGCACGTCTCTATCGAGGGGGAGACGCTCGATCTCCCGGAGCCGTTCATGGTCATCGCGACGCAGAACCCGATCGAGATGGAGGGTACCTTCGAGTTGCCCGAGGCACAGCGTGACCGCTTCCAGCTGAAACTGACGGTTGACACGCCCGGCCGCGAAGACGAGAGTACATTACTCGAGCGGTTCGACGACGACCCCGACCTGGGGCCCGCCCAGATAGAGCAGGTCGTCACGACCGAGGAGGTTTTGTCGGCGCGGGAGACGGTGTCGGAGATCTACATCGACGAGACTGTCCGGGAGTACGTGCTCGACATCGTGGAGGCGACGCGGGAGAGTCCCGATCTCGAATACGGTGCGTCACCGCGGGCGTCGATCGCGTTTCTCAACACGACGAAAGCTCGCGCGGCGATCGAAGGCCGGGATTACGTCATTCCCGACGACGTGAAAGCGCTGGCGCGACAGATTCTCGTCCACCGCGTCGTCCTGAGTACGGACGCGGAGCTCAGTGACATGACTCCCGCGGACGTGATCGACTCGATCCTCGAGACGATCCAGCCGCCGGGTCGAGAGACCGTCGAAAACGCGTCGACCCGCGCCGTCGGCGACGGCGGTAACCGCGACGACGCCGCCTGACTCGTCCGCGGCGGCTCCGCTCCGCGGAAGCTATTGGTCGACGTCCCACTGACAGGTGACGAGATAGTCCACTCGGTCGTCACCCGTCGAAACCTCAGTTGTCACGGGCGTGTTGAGTGCGCTCGCGAGTCCGACGGCCAGGAACGAGGCCACTGGGTGGTCGAATCGGTCGACGGGGCCGTAGACGCTCTCGGTAACGCCGACGGTGAGACGGCCCGCGTCGGGGTCGGTGTCGGCATCGGCGCTCGTGACCAGTTCGAATTGCTCGACGAGTGCATCCGCCAGCGCCGTGGTGGTCGCGGTCGGGTCGTCTTCGATATCGTTGGTGATCGCCTGCCCGAACTCGACGGCCAGCGGGCCACCGGCCGGTTCGAGTGCCAGTCCTCGCCCCGCCGGTTCGTCCGGGACGACGAACACGTCCGAAAGGGCGTCGGCGTCGGGGAGTTCGTACTCGGATCGCTGTGGCACGAACAGCCGAACGTCGTCGGCCGCGTCGCCCGTCGGGACGTAGACATGGTCGTCTTGGAGGCCTAACTCGGCCGCGACGCCGGCTTCGTTGCGTGCCAGCGCTTCGTAGACACGCCTGCCGACATCGGCCGAGATGAACTGCTCCGGAGAGAGATAGTAGACGAGGACGCCGAAGAACACACCAGTCCCACCGAGTGCAAACAGGACGGTTCGAGCATCGGCGAACAGGACTCCGGCGATCCCAGCGAGTACACCGATCCCGGCCAGCGTGATCGCAGTCCGTCGGTACTGCGTCCGCCGGGCACGCGCGAACTCTTCTCGGAGGCGACGGTTCTCCTCCCGCAACACCTCCACTTCGGCGACGAGATCCTCGTCTTGGGACTCCGCCGGCGTCTCCGTGCGGTCCACGCCGTCAGTGCTCATCGACATCCCCTACCAGTCCGAGTGCAACCAGTTCGTACCGATGAAGGCCGTAGGCGAGAAGCGCGACACCGCCCGCAAGCAGTAGTGTCACGGTCGCGAACGAATCGACGACGGCCAGTAGGCCCCACGAGATCGCGGCGAGAACGGCGTAGAGCAGTGCGAATAGCCCGACCGATCGCGGGGGCGCGCCGGCGATCAGTTCCGCTCCGGCCAGGACGACCAGCGCACCCGCCACGAGGGCCAGCAAGACCGGCCCGTCGGGACCGGACGGGACGGCGACGAGAGCGGCGAGATACCCGAACGCGACGACGCCGACTCCAGTCATCGTCAGGTCGACGCGTCGCGACAGCACCTCCGGTGTCATCGCCTAATCTCGCAGTCGCCCAGGTGGTAAGACTGTCGCTCCGAGTCGAACTGTACCGCAGTGAGGGTCACCGTCGCCGTCCGGCGTCGAGAACGGCCTCGATCCGATCGACAGGACTTACCTCGAAGGCCGTCACGCCTTCGAGCCCGCTCAGCTCTCGCCGGAACTCCTCGAATTCGACGTACTCGTCGTACGTCCGTTCGAGATCGGCGAGGCTAGTCCGCTCGAACAACGCATCCGGAGCGAGAAAGACGAGCACACCCGCCGACTCTTTGCGTGCAAACTTGACGGTCTCACGCAGCTGTGTCCGGTCGGTGTCGTCGGTGAACAGGAGGGTCCAGGTCGCGCCCGAAATACGCTTCGAACGCGTTCGGACCGTCTCGAACAGCGGATCGTCGTTCATACGCTGGACGTAACTCTCGGCGTCGGCGTAGAACGATCGCAATGTCTGCCCGTACGCCGAATCGTCGCCGGACAGTCGCGCTTCTTTCCGCCGTGCTGCTGCCGGACTCTGTCCGCCCGAACTCGCCCCTCCATCGCTCACGGTCGGGTGTTCCCTGCGGTCCCGGGTCACACGCAGTTCGTGGAGGCGATCCCGAACCGTGTCGTATGCCTCCGGCGAGGTTTCGGGGGATTCCCAGCCCGTGGTGCCGCCGTCGTCGACGGTTGCGAGTCCGACAGGGTCGTTGACTTGGGCTGCGTTGTCGACCACGGCGAGTGCGACCGTCCGGAGGTAGTCGAGTTTCGTCTCGCCGGGCGGGCCAGTCCCCATCGGCGACCGGTGATCGACCACAAGGAGCGTCCGGTGGTCGGTTTCGACCTCGTACTCCCGAACGTGGGGGTAGTCCAGGCGTGCGGTGGCCTTCCAGTCGATGTCGCTGACCGAGTCGCCCGGGGCGTACTGGCGGAGCTCGGCCGGGTCCGTCCCCGATCCAACCTGATCGGAGCGGTGCCCGCCGTAGGCGGCGGTGACGCGGTCACCGCCTTCACCGACGTGGACGGACCGCGGCGTCCGCGGTTCGACCGTTATCGTCGGCGTCGACCCCCGTGACAGCCGCTCGCGAAAGAGTCCGTCCGGATCCGTGGCCGTTACCGTTGCCGGGTCGAACGTCGCGCGGCCGACGATCGACCAGGTGACCGGCACGGTCGTCGACACCGCCTCCTCCCCGGCCGGAAGTTCGAGTCGACGGTCCGACGAAGTGGACCCGCTCGCGACCAGCGGAAGCGACAGCTCGACGGTCAGGTCGACTCGCGAGGGCACGTTCAGTTTTGCGGCGAGCGTGACTGGCACGTCCTCGTTGCGGGCGACGGTCTGCGTGGGGAGCGATTGCTCGACCGTCAGCGCCGCGTCAGTCGCCGCGAGCGACCGGTAAAACCGGTACTGGCGTGCCACGAGCAAGGCGGCGATACCCACAGCGCCATACAACAACACTGGCCGGGCAAAGACGACTGCCAGCGCCGCGAGTATTGCTCCAACACCCGCAACGGTCCAGAAGCGGCGCGTCACCTCCATTGCTCGGTTCGAGGGTTCTCCCCCAGTTCAAGATGACGGTCCCCCGCCGGAGAACGAAGAGTTTTATCGCGGCGCGGACGTGTCTCCGCTGTGACCCCCGGGGACGAGGTGATCGATCGCACGGCCGCCGTGCTGCTGATCACAGGAATGGTGATCCTGCTCGCCGGCGTGAGCGTCGGCGTACTTGCTGGCGACGCTGCTCTCGCCGGCGATCGGGACACGGCATCTGGTCCGTCGGACCAGCGCGATCCCGCCGAAGTCAGCAGTGAGGGAAGCCTTAGTCCGGTCGAGCGCCAGCTCGCCCAGCAAGCGGCCGAACGCATCCGTAGCGGGTCGGTCAACCTGAGTGGGGGCGACTACGACCAGGTTCGCGACTCACTCGAAGACTCTCAGTACGGCGACCTGCTGGATAGATACGCCGAAGTCGCCTCACAGACGGGCAGCGAAAACCGCGCGGAGTTGCTGCGATCGCTCCGTGAGAACCAGCGCGAATACGCAGCCAGTGCCGACGCCTACTGGCGACTCTACGGCGTCTATAATGGAACCGCGAACCTCACGGATCGAGACAACCGGACGGCACTCACCGATCTGTCCTTTATAAATGGAACGAGCATGAACGCCTCGATCGCCGAGCAGGTGAACGCCTCCGAATCGAACGCTACGATACAGCCCGGGGACGTAGTCTCGTTCAACGACAGCCAGTACAAGCGACTGGCACGGGAACTCGACAACCGCTCCCGGCGTGCCGACGAAACGGGAACGGACCTGCTCCGCAATTACCGACTACTTCAGGAAAACAGCGGGACGAACTACTCCGACGCCATCGAATCAGTGCAGGAAAACCGAGAAGAGATCGTCGACACACAGCAAGTCGTTCGAGAAACCTGGTTGACCGTCGTCTCAATCACGGCAACCACGCAGAATCCCCGCGGGTCGTTCGTCGACCCAATCCGAATCGACGGACAGCTCACACTACAGAACGGGACAGCACTGGCCGACGAGCGGGTGCGGATGCGGATCGCGAATCAAACGTACCAGACGCAAACGAACGCGACTAGCGAGTTCACCGTCGACTATCGACCAGCGACGATACCGGTGAATGCCAGCACCGTCCCCGTTCGGTTCGTTCCCAACAGCACGTCGGAGTACACGAGTACAGAGACGAACGTTTCGGTCAACGTTACACAAGTCCAACCGACCGTCGACGTTGACGTTCGGCCAACGGACGTTCGGTTCAACGAAACGCTCACCGTCGACGGCTGGGTCGGACACGAGGACGCCGGCGCAGGCAACGTCTCGGTCGCCGTCGTCACCGACGGCGAATTCCTCGCAGTCAACCGAACCCGGTCGAACGGGACGTTCCGGACGAACCTATACCTGCCAGCGGCGGTGGATCCCGGCTCCCAGCAGGTCCGACTCGCGCTGTTGGCACGCGACCGGGCACTCGCGCCAGCGAACGGTACTGCCGCTATTCAGGTCGCCGAAACCCCCACCGAACTAACGGTCTCCGCGACACGGACTGACGGGCGATCGCTCCGTGTTTCGGGACGACTTGACGCCGAGGGGCAGGGTGGGATCGCCGGGCACGAAGTCCAGATTCGAGCGAACGGGACGACACTCGGGACGGCGACGACCGGTCCCAGTGGCCAGTTCCGGACGGCGATGGTCGTGCCAACGGAACTGCTCGAATCCGGTCTCAGCGATGCCGTGACGACACTGGACGTTCAGGCTGCCTACCAGGGAGACGGGACGAACCTCGAATCGTCCACCGCCGGGACGACTGCGACCATAACGCAAGCGGGGAGCCTGCTGTGGATCGGAGGACTCGTCGCCGGTGTGTTCGTACTCCTCGGAGGCTACCTCGGCTATCGCTGGTGGCGTCGTCGGGGACGCAATCGGGCCGCCGATCGACCGACGAGCATCGACGGGCCAACGGTGGGGGTGGCCGAAGGCAGCGATGGGAGCGGCGAGTCCCTGCTCGACATGGCACGTGAACAACTCACGGCCGGCCGACCGGACGCAGCCGTCGAACTCGCGTACACCGGACTCCGCCGTGACCTCGAACGTCGGTCGGGGATCGAAGAATCCGCGACCCACTGGGAGTTCTACCACCAGTATCGTCGGGACGGCGACGAGAGCAGCGTCGAAACGCTCCGACGCGCAACGGAACTGTACGAACGAGCCGTCTTCGCCTCGCGGTCAGTTTCAGCCGATTCAGCAGCCGAAATCCTCGACACCCTGGACGATATCGGTTCCACCAGTCGCTCGGCCGACGATTGAACGCTCGTCATATCAAGAGGCTTTTGACACCCACCGGACAAGGACCACTTAATGGCTACTGGGGACCGACTCCGACTTCTCCTCCCTCGACAAATCCGGGAACTCCCGGCGGATCTCGGAGCCGCACTCGCGGTTCTCCTCGTGACGGATCTGTTCGTCCTCGTACCGGTGCTGAACGAGACGCCGCTGCGTGTCGTCCTCGGCCTGCCGCTCGTGTTGTTCGTCCCCGGGTACGTCTTTATCGCCGCGCTGTTTCCCGAAGCCGGCGAATCGCCGGCTGATTCCGAGAGCGACCCCGACGCGACGGACTCAGAATCGTCGGGCATCGACGGAATCGAACGCGTTGCTCTCTCGTTCGGGCTGAGCATCGCCATCGTCCCGCTGATCGGCCTCGTGTTGAACTTCACGCCGTGGGGGATCCGGCTCGTCCCGATCCTCATCGGCCTAAACGGCTTCACGCTGGCGGCGACAGCCATCGCCGCACGACGCCGCTGGGCACTTCCAGAGTCAGAGCGCTTCTCGGCCCCCTACCGCGAGTGGGTCGTAGCTGGCAAAGCAGAGTTGTTAGAACCGGATGGCCGGGCTGATCTCGCGCTAAACGTGCTGCTGGTCCTGAGCGTGATGTTAGCGTTCGGAAGCGTCGCCTACGCCGTCACCGTTCCCAATCAGGGCGAGCGCTTCACCGAGTTTTACTTGCTGACCGAGAACGAGGACGGGGAGTTAGTCGCCGACGACTATCCCACCGAGTTCACCGTCGGACAGTCGAAACCGGTCGTCGTCGGGATCGGCAACCACGAACACGGGACCGTCGAGTACACCGTCGTGTCGATGTTACAGCGAGTCGAAACGAGTAACAACTCCACACGGGTGATGGAACAGCGCGAACTCGGACGATTCAGTGCGACGGTCGAGGACAACAAGACCGTGCATCGGACGCGCCAAATCGAACCGACGATGACCGGCCAGCGACTGCGACTGGCGTACTTACTCTACAGGGACAGTCCGCCGGCCGAACCGTCCGTCTCGAACGCCTACCGGGAAACCCACCTCTGGGTCAACGTCTCAGCGGGCTAATACGAGAGTTCGGCCGTCGAATGTCGTCTTGTGATAACGGACAGTTATTCGCTCATCGGGAGAAGTCAGTCCTCTAGGTTTGTGTCGGCGAGGACGTGACTTTGCGGAGGCCAGACCGTAATCACTATTACTCAACTCACGATAACAAAGAGGCGAGCGGTGGATCCACACACTGACATCTCGGGAGGCAGAGTCGGCATGGATCCGATAACTTGAAATTATGGACAGTCTCGATGAAGAATCAAGCGCTGACACGTCGACCCCCCGTAGCGACCGCCCTCTCGTCGCCATTCCGACGACAGGCAACAGCGACGCTATCGCCGGCCTCATACTCCGTGCACGTGACCGCGGTCACGACGTCGTCGTCGTCAGTGACGAAAGTCGTTATCACGAATCGCTTGCCTTCGCGGACCGTTTAGATGCTGCGATCGTTACTGTCGATCGGCAAGATGACGAAGCAGAACGCAAAAAAAGACTGCGACAATACGCCAAACAACACGGTTTCCCCGGGGTAATCTACCACGAAGATCCAGGTGAACCAATCGATTTCGAACGTAGTTCGACGATATTCAGAGAGAGCAACACGTATCTGGTCGAATCACAGAACAGTTCTCGAATAGAGAGCAAGCCGACCGTTCTCGCAGCGATCCCGGCATACAACGAAGCGTCTACTATCGACACAGTCGTCAAGCAAACCGCCAACTACGTCGACAAGGTGATGGTCATTGACGACGGGAGTGACGACGACACGGCTGCTGCCGCTCGGGAGGCCGGGGCGGTGGTCATCGAACATGAGCAGAACAGAGGATACGGAGCCGCACTGAAGACAGCCTTTCGGCAGGCCGAGCATAGCGGCGCCGCACATCTAGCTGTGCTCGACGGCGACGGGCAACACGACCCGGCGGACATCCAGCGAATGGTCACCCACCAGCAACGGACCGATGCTGAAGTCGTAGTCGGCTGTCGGTTCGACGAGGCGGCGGAGACGGATATCCCACTGTATCGGCGATTCGGAATCGGGGTTGTGAACCTCCTGACGAACCTCAGTCTGGGCGTCGTTCGGCCGTCGTCTCGGGTCAGAGATACCCAAAACGGGTTTCGGGCCTACGACCGCCGTGCGATCAAATCGCTGGCTGCCGACGAGACACTCGGCGACCACATGGGAGCGAGTACGGACATCCTCCATCACGCACACGCCAACGACTACGATATCGAAGAAGTAGGGACAACAGTCGACTACGATGTCGAGAACGGAAGCAGTCACAGTCCGCTACAGCACGGTCTGACGCTGGTGAGCAATCTTCTGACCACCATCGAACGGGAGCGACCGCTGCTCGTCCTCGCGATCCCGGGGTTCGTCGTCTCCTGTATTGGTATCGGCTTCGGATACTGGACGTTTGCGAATTACATTAACACCACGACGTTTCCCCTCGGACTAGCCGTCACGTCGGTCTTTTTCACGCTCTCCGGGATTTTTTCGGTATTCACGGGCATAATCCTCCACGCACTCAAACAGCATCTCCGCGCAATCGACACGGGGTTATGACCCTGTCATCGTCCACCCTCTACGATTGGCCTGACGACCGCCGTGTCTACCTGACCGTCGACTTCGAGTGTGACTTCGGAACCGCGCTCAAGGAGAACCGGTACCAGTCCGTACAGGAGGTCGGTACACTCGTTTCTCTTATCGAGCAGTTCGACGTTCCACTTACCTGTTTCGTTCAGACTGAAGTTCTCGATCACCATCCAGAGATGGTCGAACGTCTTCGTGAGGCCGCCGTCCCAGTGACGTTTCACCCTCACTCTCACACTCACCGCCCCCGAGACGAAACATCGATTTCCGAAGAGATCGAACGAAGTACCGAACGATACCGTGACTACTTCGGAGAACGGCCCGTCGGCTACCGGTTCCCGAACGGAAACGTTCAGCCGTCGGACTACGAGTTATTAGCCGAGCACGGATACGCGTTCGACGCCAGCGTCTTCCCCTCGTGGCGACCCGGCCACTTTGACAACACAGGTGAACCGTCCCGTCCCACGTACCACGCCGATTACGACCTCTTCGAGTTGCCGTTCACGGTGTACTCGAACCGTCTCCGAATTCCGACTGCCCTCTCGTACTGCCAAGTCATCGGCTGGCCCTACACTTCGCTCCTGTCGTATTCTTCCCCGTCTGTCCTCGTGTTGAATATCCACATGCACGACCTCGTGAAGCCGCCAAGTCGGAGCGACCTACCGCTCCCGTATCGGTTGCTCTACTCGCGGAATGCCCGCGGTGACCGAACGCTCACAGATCTGCTCTCGGTGTTCTCTGAACGCGGCTATACGTTCGACACACTCGATAGCGCCCACTCGAAACTCCGCGACCGTGCAGGTTCGCTCAATCCTTCGGTGGGGCCGTCCGATTGAGGACCGCTCGGTCGTACACCCTGAGGTCGTCAATAAGAACCGGTGCTGCTTGTCTCGGGCTCCCATCCGATCCGATGTAGAGTCGTTCGAATCCGTTTATCGACCGGCCCGGCGTCTCGGAGACGGAAACGAGTTTCCCGTCAACGTACAATTGTAGTTCATTCTTTTCTGCACTGTATACGACCTTCACCCGGGTCCAGTTCGAGAATCTCTCTCGCCCTATCCCGAAGTTTCGGGTGTTCGCGTCATTGATGTCGAGTCTCGCCCCGAAGTCACCGGCCTCATCGCGCGCCCAGACACCGAACGATGCATTCGGCCCTTGGAATTGGAGGACGGTCGGGAAGGATGCTCCATCCCTGGTGAGATTCCCACGTAGGTGCATACTGACGGTGAACGAGTCGTTTTCAGTAACAAGCGGCGGTATGTCTTCGACAGTGACGTGACTGGTTGGTTCCATAAGCGCGAGTGCTTGTCCGTCATCAGTACGTCGTTCGATCCGTGACGTGGCGTTGATTCGGCCGTGATATCCGCCGACGGTCTCGGCGGTATAATTCGGGTGATACTTCCCGTCGAAATCGTAGTGAGCGACGGCCCCGGAATCTGAGCGGCCTATGACGGCCTGTGGCATGAGAATTGCTTGCTCGTGGATCTGTTCGCTCGTGACCGTTCGATTGCTTTCGTCTCCAGCGTAGGTTCCCGAGTAGGGGACACGAACGCTGTACCAGCCGTCCGGACCAGCGTTCGGTCGCCGCTCGTAAGTGATCGTCTCGTTGGAGACGGTGACATCCGTCGACAGTGTCACTGGTCCGTTCGTTTCACGCTGATCGACCAGTGTCGCTGTTTTTGCTGGACGGAAAACCCGATACTCTGACCCCTCGTCTAGATACACTAGACGGAAATCGGACAGGCCTCGAGCCGAGTCAGATGCGCTTCCGAGTTGTTGGTGTAATCTGGTCTGTAGCGAAGAGTCCCGAAAGTCAGCCGAGACTGGCCCCATTACGACATACGTGTTCGAACTCTGATCACGAAGCCGATTCGCCCACGATGTTGCATCGGTTGCTGCCAGAAACTCAGCATAGTGCTCCTGGGCGTATCCATAGCTCCCGTAATCTCCGCCGACTATGAAGTTGTAGAACCGGTTCTGACCCCACTGGCTGAACACGTATGTGTCTCCGTCTTGATCGGCGGACGCTTCCGCGAGCCACTCTCCGACCTCGTAACTCTCCCCGTCTATCGCCAGTTGCTGTGTCTTTATCGGAGTCTGGATGATTCCGATACCCCCAACCAACAGGAAGAGCATGACTAACGCGAGTACTATATTTTTCGACTGTCGTGTCGGCCGCCAACTCAAATCCTCCGAACCAACAGCCTTCTTGTAAGCGAACGGTCGAGGTGGCTCGGCGATATCGACCCACTCCGCGAGATGGACAAAGCCGAGGGCAGCAAAGACGGAAGCGAAGACCGCCAACTGAGCTGCGAACCGTATCTGGATAGCGGCAGCCAACACAAAGAAAAACCAAGCGTACACCGAGAGGAAGGTCCAGCCGGCCTCACCGTCGTCCCTCGCCTGCCAGACGCCCCAGACCATGTATGGAAACGCAAGAAAGAGCGTGAACCCAAGCAGCAGGATCGGCCCCGTGACAACGCCCAGCTGACCGCTGAACAGGGAGAGTGTTTCTGCGATGTTGGTCTCGTTCGTTCGCGAGAAGTATGCAGCGAGGTCGCCCAACACCGTCTGAAACTGTGGGATAGCTGCCCAGACCACACCGAATATGAGTGTACCGACCCCCACTTCGACAAGCGCGACCTGCCGAGTCCCATAGCCCGACTTCGAGAGCCGCCAGGCCAAACCGACGGATACCACCCCGAAGAACGCTATCAGCGTCGGGATGAGTGCCCTGACGAGCGTTCCCCACTCTACCGCCACGTGTACCGCGAGGGTGAGGACGGCGGCCACCGCCAGCGCACCCAGCAGACCGCGGTTCGCTTGCAGCGGATTCCGCCCTGCCTTCAGATCACCCAGCGGAAGGACGAACAGACAGATCCCCAGTGGGACGAGCAGTATCGGGCCACCGTGCCACGCGTATATCTGCCCGAAGATACCGAGGACGAGCATCGTAAGGCCTGCAGTCGTTCGATCAGGCAGCCCGATATCACGGGTCGTCCCGGCCGTCACGACGAGACCGTACACCGTGGCCGCAAGCCAGACGTAATCGAACGCGTGGTGGTCTGCAAACCCGAGCGACGTTCGATACGCGTGCGCCGGCGTGACTGCGAGCAAGCAAACGGCCGCCAGGGCAACGCGCCTGTCACCGGAGACTCGGATGGCGATGCCATACACAAGCCCGGCGACGACGACACCAGCGACGACGGGATACCACGCTAGCACCTGTCCGACCGCCTGCTCTGTTCCACCGAACAATGCGGATATCCACCACAGGACAGTGAGAGTTAACGGTTCTCCAGTCCGGACCACGTCCGGTAGCGCCGCCAGCGCTGTCGGGTCAAACGCCGGATGCCCGTCGAGAAGTGAGCGGACCAGAAATCGACGCCGATACGGATCGTTCCCCGTGAGAACGATCCGCCCGTCGCGAAAGACCGCGCCCAAGGCGAACACGACTCGCATCAGCGCGACAAAGAGGAGACTCGCCACGAATGGCCCGGCAGCACGCCAATCGATATCCAACAGGTCCGACACGGTACTCGATTCGTCTGTTTCCTCCGGTGAATCAGGCTCGGATCGCCCCTCCAGTGCAGCCGCGACGGCAGCCCTGTCGACTAACCGGTATGCTCCGTCGTCCTTCTCGACGATACCACGCGAGACGATTTCACCGAAAAGTCCGGAATCGACTGCTATATCCTCGAACTCCCAGGCCCCGTCCTCGTCGACATCGTGTATCTCCGCCAGGGCCTCCCGCGCCTCTGGTCGTTCGGAGAGGAGGGTGTCCAAGGCCTCTCTCACGTCGGACATGACTGTTACCTCTCGAAAGAGGTGGCCCGGTTGTAGGTGTGACGATTACTCCGTACACCGTCTGGATCTCCTCGTCGTGTTCTGTTCGACACCCTGGTTCTTATTTAGACGGCGAGACGATAACTCTGTATGGATGTGGCACTCGACGACGACCTCCCCGACCGCCTCTCCAAACGAGCCGAGATCGCCGGTTTCGACTCGACCGAAGCGTACGTAAACGAACTTCTCCGGACGGTCCTCAATGAACTCGAAGAAGATCGGGAGCAGAACGATGTTGAGGACCGACTCGAGGATCTGGGGTATCTATAACGTCGGCTGTGGTGAACTGCCAGACGTAACGTAGTCCACGTTTCAGAGACGTTGCATGCTGTTGTGATAACATCCGAGAGGACGAGTTCAGAAAGAATATACCGTAACCATAGATGAACTATTCTATGGCTTACCGACGTGGTGTTTTGGCTGCTATTTTATCATCAGTGGTGGCCGGCTGTAGCAGTCTTCTGGAACGGACATCAAACGAGACCGCCACAGAAACGCCATCCTCCACTCCACAACAAGAGACGCCAGTCAATGACGAGTCACCAGAGGCAATTGTTGGCGAAAACACAGCTGTAAGCGAATCAACTACTGTAATAAACGAATGACTGGAAAGGTCCTTTTCAACGGCGGAGACGCACTGAGTGAAACCAACCTAGCCGAAGTCGCAGCGAAACACAATCAGTCGGATTATGTCGAACGTGGTCTCAGTCTTTCCCCGAGTTGGTCAACTAATGAACTCCAAATCGGCAGAGGCCATGCAGTAATCCGCGATGAGACGTTGGCCTACGATATTTTCCCGGACGAGCAAAGCGGCTCTGATGCGCTCTTGTTGCCCAACAGTAACGGGCAAAATTATGTCTACCTGACGTTCGACCCTGACGCGGCCGATCCAGACGAGTCAATTACGTATGAGATTAGGGGCAATAATACACCGCCATCGACACCGTCACTGCTCGTCGCGACTGCCGATACGTCTACCGACGACGTGATTGAACAGAATCGTGCTCCTGACGCGAAGTTCGAAGCACTCCAAACAGATGAAGGAAACATCGGATCCCATCACTATCTCGACGCAAATCTTAGCGCCTCTGAGATCCAGGAAGCGCTTGATAATGCTCAACCCAGAACAGATGAGCTTGGCATTGGTATCGTTAATGGCCGGAATCAAGAATTTATCCTGTCCAATCCTATCGAGATTCCCTCAAACGTTTACCTCTATAATATTCGCGTCAAAGCCGCTGAGGGAAGTAATACAGACCTCATCAAGTCAAAGAATTTCGACTCGCTCACTGGATCGAATACAGGAACCATCCAGAATGGTGCGAAATTCAATATCGGGCTTGTAAACGTTTTCGTCGACGGTAACAAGGCGAACAACGCCGCTGGCACTGGCGTCCAACTCTACGCCAAACAGACGTACATCGATAATCTACGGATTGACAATTGTGCAGACGTGGGCATTTACTCGGAGATGGGACAGGGGACAACCACTCCCGCCAATCATCTCGACCAGCCTGAAGCCATCATCGGCTCACTGTTCGTCGGGTACTGTGACGGCGATAACATCGTGTGGCGCGGCCCCAACGACTCGGTCGCCCGCGAGATTCTCTCACATCATAGTGGTGGACGACCATTCACACTCGAACAGAAAACTGACGAGTTCACCGGTACGGGATTTCGTGTCGCGTTTCTGCATTGTTACGCCAGCACAGACGGTATCTATCTCGGCACGCCCACTTGGGCCGACCAGATTTACGGCGACGGTGTTGATGTAACGCTTGACTCCGGATTTAATGTGAACATCAATCACATCACAGTCAAATCAGGAGGGTCACTGGAAATCAACTCAGGTGGATTAATTAATAGCATATATGCCAATGGCGACAAGGTGGAATCGTTACCAGCCGTATTATTCAATGGTCCCATTAAAGTTGGCATTGTTGACCTGTCTGGGTTCGGCAACGACGGTCTCGTTGTGGACAGTAATTCTGTTCATATCGGTGGTGGCCGGTCTGTGAACAATGGTGGTTATGGTCTTCGACTTGGAGACACAACGAATGTTGAGGGGGGTCACTTCTCGCTTGATGACCTCAATAAAAACGATAATGCAGCTGTTCTCTACAATGGCGGCGAATACAACGAATTCGAACTCCAGTCTTTCATCTCCAGCGGCCACACCGGATGGGATACCACTGACGGCCAACTACCGCAGCCGACAGACGACGCGAGTGTAATACTTTGGGGCAGAGGAGACGGCATCGGACAGACAAAAGACCGTGGGTTGTCTAAATTTGACGGCGATGGGACTACGAAGGGGTTCACAGTCAACCATAATCTCCTTGGCAGTCCGTCAAACGTCCAAGTCACATCAGCTTCTACTGGGTCCAGTGTAGACAGTTTCCGAGTTATTGATATAACGGATACAACGTTTGACGTATGGTTCAGTTTTGCCCCGCCATCTGGCACTGATAACGTCCAATTGTTTTGGGAAGCATCTGTGGACGGACGTCAGTGATCGGACGTAAATCCAGCAGTTCAGTGAACTATGCTGGATAGAAAAATGGTCTGTCTCGGGGTCTTTCCACGAGAATACCGGACGAATGCCCCCCAGTCACATCAGTAAGTTGTCCATGAACTCTAACACAGCGGATCAGAATTGCGGCTTAAGGACCACTATAGTATTTCCCCAGCGAGTTCTTGAATCGTTTGGCGTGTCTGTTTCGGGGCGGCAACTAAAACTAGGTACACCGCTACACCAAAGACTATTAGAGCGGCTAGACTGACCACACTCTCGGCTGGGACGATCTGCTTCATACCCAAAACGGCAGCACCCATCCCGACAGAGGCGAAGCAGACCATCAAGAGTTGCCACCAATCAATTTTGATGGTGATGACTTTGCTTAAATAATATGCAATGAGTGCTGACATCGACGCGAATGCCGTCGACGTCGCGATTGCTGCGCCGAGTAATCCGAATTCCTGTACAAACACTATATTCAGGAGGATGTTTAAGATAATGAATACGAACACTGCCTTAGCGTTGTCTTTGGGACGATCAATTCCGAAAAGTACCTCACCGAGAACATCTTTGAAACCCTCAAAAATGCGACCACACATCAGTATAACCAGCGGAGTCGCAGCAGCCACGTACTCGGTCCCGAATCCAACCTGAATAAGTTCCTGGCCGACCACTAAGGCTCCGACTCCTGCCGGGACGATCAATACGATAGCACCGGTGACCGCATTCGGAATGAGCGATTCGATAGTGTTCATCTTGTCGCGTGCGTGAGACTCGCTGACTGTCGGGAATATTGTTTTGCCGATCGATTTTGCCAGAATCGTCGTGAAGCCGGAGATACGCCAAGCAACTTCATAGATTCCGACAAAAGATTGTCCGAGAAATAATCCGATAACCAATGTATCGGTCCAATTATATAATCTCCCACCCGCGTCGGCGACGAAATTAAACTTTGCGTACTCCACGAGTGAATAAGCCGCGTTCATCGTCGGCCAACCCAGGTCAACAGATAGGTGAGTTAGAAGCCAAAGGCTTGTTACACCCCAACTCACGATCAGGGCGACTACCAGCCCCAGTACCCCAAAACCCATATATATCAAGCAGATACCCGATGTAACTAGTACAATACGCTGCAAAAGTCGGCCTGATGCGGCGGTATCGACATCTGCCTGGCCTTCGACTGAAACGATTAAGTATTTTTCAAACTGAGAAATCACTATTGCGAGGAGGAGATAGTGACCTACCTGAACACCAATATATGAATTTACGTACGGGAGTAAAATTGCTATAATTGATAGAATTATGACTAGTGGTATCAGACTCAAACAGAGGCCAGTTAGAAATACATCTGGTTCACCCTCACTAATCCGCTTTTTCACCGCGCCACCGATTCCTAACCCAGCAACAAAATTGGCGAGGTTTACTAGGCCGAGAAACAGGACATATGAACCATACCCGTTAGAGCCAAGAGCTCTAGTGAAATAGACGAATGCAATGATACTTGCGAAGTTTGTTGCAATTTGAGACGAAAATACTTGAACGACAGTTCTCCGTAGACTCATTTTGATATATATCTATGTTGGCTAGTTCTATTTGGAATATAAATATAGTAAACTTTACTCAGACAAATAGTTCCCATCATAGAAAAGATCTTCACCTCGATTTGATAGACGACTTCGATCAATCGTAATACCACGTTGTTCCTCAAGTTCAGCCAATGACACTGATTGGTTACTAATTGACTGATCTAGTGCGCCCATCTGCCGATATTCTTCTGATAGTCCAGTGTATCGGCCACGGCTTATGGCGATTAGAAAGGCAAATAGGGAAGCGCACAATCTAAACAAGTTTGTCCTTGGTTCTCTCCGAATATTTCTTAACGAATAGCTTAGAAAACTCCAGAATGAGATTCCTGACCGGAAATCTACCACGATAATATTAAATACATTTCGAATGTGTTCTCGTAATCTGTAGTCCTCACGCATGACTTCATAAAAGGGCTCGTGATCTAGCCAAATGATATTGTCATTAGCAAATAATCGGCGCCAAAGGTCCCTGTCCTCGCCATATCCTAAACTTCGATACGGGTATCGTAGTAGAAGATCCCTTGACGCAATATTAATCGATTTGCCTTTTAAGTATATTTGATCATCAATTTGGCTATCAATCTGCTCAAACACCTCTACAAAATCTAAGATCCCTTCCGAATATTTATCATCAAGATCCATCGACTCTAGAATATAATCACCTTCAGCCTCTCGGAACGATTGATTTCTAGCTTCAGCCAGATTATTGTTACTGCCATCTACCACTCTCAATTGTGAATTTTCTGCTTCGAGCTTATTAAGAGTCTCTAAGCTACCGTCTGTAGACCCATCGTCGACAATGATAATCTCGAACCGATCATCAAGTTGATCGGCAACACTCCTGAGGGATTCTTCAAGTGTATCATCGTTATTGAGATTACACATTGCCACCGTGTACTCAACATTATTGTTCGATCCCATTCCTGTACGTTGTTCGTTAAGCAGAAACCTGCTGTTACTCAGGCATATATCTTATCATCTTCTCTATGGTAGTGTTCAGATTAGGTGATTCCATGCGAAGGCGAATGATTGGAGCCAGTCGTCAGCTGTGTCTCGGTCGGCGTTGCTGAAACAGTTTGAGAACGAAGAGGTACGGCGTTTTACCTCACGAAAGATACGTTCGACGCTGTTTCGATTTCCATGGCGTTCGTATCTGAAATCGAGGCCGTGTCGCTGGCAGGCGTCTTTCAGCGGTGCTGCACCGTCAACGAGAAACACAGCGTCGTCAACGTCGTGTTTCTCGCGGAGTTCGGCAAAGAATGCGCGAGCGATAACGTTTGTTCTGGTCGGTTCAAGCTTTGTATGGAGTAATTCGTTTGTGTCGGGATCGACCGCAGCGTACAGCCAGTATTGCTCGTCGTTGAGTCGGATCACGGTCTCGTCGACCGCAACGTGATCCGGACTGCATCCAGTTTCGGGCTGTAGATCTGCCTTATGAACCCAATTATGTACGGTGGATCGCGCTCGCTCGACACCGAATGTATAAAGAATCTAAACTGTATTCGAAAGCGAGAGTCTAGCGAGGTGCAACTGAATACCGATCTTCATCAGCAGTCGCGGTGTCGCCTCGCGTTCAACAAACGCTAAGTCGATCTGGTCGATACTCTCGCCGAGGCGTGTGTTTTCGGGCATAGGCACTCAGAAAACACACCGCCTCGCTATTCATCCTTATCTGAACACCGCCTTCTCTATATATGATAATCTTCCTTGAGATGTGCATTGCCAATCTCCGACGGGTGCAGCCTGGAGTTTGTATTGTTCATTATCGGCTGTTAGTAGGAATCTATCATGTGTTATTCAAACCCTGGTGGTCATTCAAGCCTGTTGAGGGTATTGGCATAGATCCCTAAGGCTGTCGAGTAACGACCGTATGACTTGGGCCATCAATCCAAGATTTTAATATATTTGTTTAAGACTTTATCCCTTAGTGAACTACCAATCTTGACTGCTTCGACGTAAGAACCGGAACAAAAAAGCCGGACGCAGGGGACCCTTTCGTACTAGTCTATGCACGTCGGAGTAAGCGGGCGGACCTTTACGGTCGAAGAGCCGGGTGGAGCCGTCCGAGTCGGTATGACCCACGCCAAGCGACTTCCCACCAACGTCGACCGGACGACCGTGTTCGGGCACGACTCGCTCCGGGAAGCGGCCCAAGAGTATACCGTCGAGAGCACGGGTTTTTACGCGCAATCGTTGCCGTTCGGGATACTCTGGGAGCAGGCGCTCTTCCCGACGCTGGCGGCGCGATCTGGCGTCGATATCGGCTTCTTCCCGAACACTCTCTGCCCGCTTCGGCCGACCGAGTTTCCGGTCATCGTGATGATCCACGGCGTTCCCGAGTACCGCGGATTCGGGTCAGATCGCTACGTCGCCTTCCGGAAGCGCCTGTTACCTCGGGTCGCGAGTAGGGCGGACCACATCGTGACGGTTTCCGAGTTCTCGAAGCGCCAGATCGCCACTCACTTGCCGGTCTCGTCGGCAGATATCAGCGTCGTCTACAACGGCATCGGCGACCGGTTTCTGGGCGACGCCACCGGTGACGCGACGCTACAACTCCCCGAACCGTATCTCCTCTACGTGGGTGCACAGAGCGAACGAAAGAACTTCGCCGGCGTTTTGCGGGCGTTCGAGCGGTTCAAGCAGACCCACGACACGGACCATTCGCTCGTCGTCGTCGGCCCCTCGCAGAACGCCACGTATGACGTACTGGACCCCGAAGAGTTCTCCCCCTCTACTGCGGATGCGATATGCCAGCCCGGATACGTCTCCGACGAGGAACTGCGATACGCGTACGAAAACGCCGCGCTATTTCTCTTCCCATCCCGATACGAGGGGTTCGGACTCCCGCCGCTGGAAGCGGCGGCTGTCGGGACGCCCGTCGTCTCCTCGCGGGTGGGTGCGATTCCGGAGATCCTCGGCGAGACCGCGGAATACGTCGACCCTGACGACCCGTACGACATCGCAGACGGTGTCTGGCGGATGCTCCAGCGGACGGACGACGAACAGGTCCGCGCCACCGCGGAGGCCCTCGGAGAGTATACCTGGGCACGGGCGTCCACGCGGTTGACTGAGGTGCTTCGCGATGTATTCGAGGGCGCGTCCTAACGGCGCGTATCGGTTCTGGCTCCCGCGAACTCGGCCGGTCCCGACTAGCCGTTCCAAGCGGTGCTGTTTTATGGGTCATCCTCGGAAGGATACGGTAATGAGCGACCGTGCCGAGAACTGTATCCTCTACGTTTTCGACAGCCTCCGGTACGATGCGGTTGCGGAGTCAGATACCGAAACTCCTGCGATGGACGGCCTGTCCGAGAACGGAGTCAGCCTCACGAACGCCTGGGCCCAGGCGACCTGGACGTACGCCTCGTCGGCTTCCATCTTTTCGGGCCTGTATCCGACCGCACACGGGTGTCATCAGTACGCCGATTCGCTCACGCCGGAGATGCCCCACCTGGCGGACCGCGCCTCGAAAGCGGATATCACGAGCGCCTGTTTCTCCACTACCTACGGCGTCTCGCCGGAACGGGGATTCGAACAGGCCTTCGACGAGTTCTATCACTTCGGCACCGATGGCGACCCAACCAAACCGGGGCTTATGGAGAAACTGAACGATGCACTGCTCCCGTGGGTCGAGGACCACGCGGACGATCGGTTCTTCGTCGTAGTCTGGGCGATGGGTACGCATCACCCTTATCTCACTCCGGACGACGTCGACGAACCGATGGCTCCGGTGGAGAGCCACCCCGACAGAGACGGGACCGCTCGTTCGATGCAGGAGCGACCCCGTACACAGGTCGATACAGTGCGTCGACATTACAAGCGTGCTGTCTCGCACTCGGACGAGAAACTCGGCGAACTCGTCGATGTGCTTCGTGATAACGGGTGTTACGACGATACCGAAATGGTCGTCACCGCCGACCACGGAGAGGTTTTCGACGAACACGCCCGGATGGAGTTCGCTCACCCGTTGGTCAAGTCGGTCTCCTCCCTCCTGCTCCCCGCCGATACGCGTCGGCGGTTAGGATTGTTCGAACCCTCCGCGTTCGTCGGTCACCAGGCGATTTTTCCCACAGACGAGTTGATCCACGTTCCACTGATCTACAAGCCAGGATCGGACCGCTGGACCGACCTCGACGTTGACGACGAAGCGCTCGTCGAGTTAGTTGATCTGCTTCCGACAGTACGAGCATCGCTCGGTCTGGACGTTCCGGATGCGGTACAGGGTGCTGATATGACATCGCTTCTGACAGACGCACCGAAGCGGTTCGTTCACTCGACGACGCGTATCCACGGCGGTCCACTCACCTTCCAGTCCGTCGGAGACGGGGAGTTCAAATACATTCGAAAACACCTCGCCACGTCGGACTTCAGCCGAGACCATGTCGAGAGAGCGATCCAATCTGTGATCAACTACCTCTTCGGCAGCCGAACGCTACTGCTCCGTGACGACTCTCCCGTTTCTGATCCGGCGGTCGAAGCCGAACTCCGCACTGCGCTCCGAAAACACAACGAGGACAGCCGTGAGGTTTCGTTCGACGGGCTGCGGTTCGAAGTCGACGAGGACACGAAGTCCGCTCTCGAAGACCTAGGGTATCATTGATCGGGAGACGCGGAACAGGTCCACGACATCACTCCAGATATCCGATCTGCTCCAGACGGTCTTTGACCTCGTCGTCGAGCTGGTCGGTGCCGTTGCCCCGATCCGTCAGCGGGTCTCGTGTGGTAACTGAACGCGTTCCAGTGTCACTGTCGGACGCGAAAATTTCGGTTACGGGTCGCCCGTCCATATCGTTCGGCACTCTGTAACCGAGCCAGTGGAGTATAGTCGGCGCAATATCCGTAATCTGGATCTCACCGAAGTTCCCCGGCTCGATATCCGTCCCGTAGAACAGTGCGAGACCCGACGGTACGTTTTCGCCTCGCCAGTTCGTCGGCGCGGACATCGTTTCGTCTTGGCCCATGGCCTCGCTCGTGTGGACACCTTCTCGTTGGTCGAAGATCAGGTCCGGTGCAGAGTCGACGCAATCACCTTCGTACAGGTCTTCTCTCCGGTGGATATCGCGAGCGATGGGATCGCCGGTGATGCCGGTTGCCTCTGCGAGATCGGATTCCAGCGAATCGAGGATTCTCTCGCGCTCGGCCTCATCGTCGGCGACCACGTAGATGAGGCCCTGACCACTGCCGATCGCTGTCGTGTTCTCCCAGTCGACCATCTTGAGTTTCTCCTCTCGGACGACGCCTTCGTCGCTCGGGAACCGTTCGATGACCGCTCTGGGGACGAGCGGCCGGATCCGCTTTTCGAGTCCGAGCGTCCGAACGACGTTCGCGATGCGTTCCTGTGTGATACCAAAGTCGTGTAGACGCGAGGTGAGCGAGGTTTCGGTCGCAAGATACCCGTGTTCCTCAAGCCAGTTGTTGACGTAGAACACTGTGTCGATCTCGGTGCACCCGTGGTCCGACATCAGGACGATGTCGTGGCCAGAATCGATGAACGATCCGAGCTCCTCGTCGATGATTTCGTACGCACGCCGCGTCTCGAGTGCGTCGTAGAAGTAGTGCTGTAACACGTTGAGGTGGAACAACGTGACGTGTAGGAAGTCGACATCGCGCTCTTCGAGTAGATACTGTGCCGTTCGGAGGCGAGTTCGAAGCAGGTCGTACACCATTTCGACCTCTTCGTCGGCGTCCTCGTTGGAAGTGAGGACGTTCGGCGGGTGGACCCTGTAGTCGAACTGGTCTTCGAGTTCCTGCTGGAGTTCGGCGGGGACGGTGTAGTCGTCCTCGCGGGAGCGTGGACCGCCGGCGACCATGGCGTCGTCGATCTGTCGGGGTGGATAACTCATCGGGAGATTGACCACGGCCGCGGACTCACCGCCGTCGTTCAGGTAATCCCAGAGTTCGGGACTCTCGAAGTCCGTCGCGTCTGGAAGGTGCATCGACTGGTCCGTGGTGTCGATCCGCTCCCACCAGTAGACACCGAGCTTGCCGGGATTCTTTCCGGACGCGTAGCATTTCCAGTTCGGGCAGGTGACCGGCGGCAGGTGGCTCCGTGAGACTCCCCATGCACCCCCGTCCCGGAGCCGGCCGAAGTTCGGCAAAGTTCCATCGGCTATCCACGGCTCTATCAGCGGCCAGTTCGAGCCGTCGAGGCCGATAACGATGGTCTTGGTCATGGTAATCCTCTTCCCGACCGCTGTCAAAGACGCTTTTGCTTCCCCGCCCTCGCCGCCATCTTCTCCGTCAGCACTTTACGCTCGGCCTCGGCTGCGTCGGAAATATCGTAGCGTTCGGCCGTCTGGTGTCCCGATTTCGCTATCCTTCGTTGTTCTTCCGGGGCGTTCAGTACGCTCGACAGCCGCTCGGCCAGTGCTTGGCTATCGTCTGACGGGACCGTATATCCGTTTTCGCCGTCGATGAGGTAGTCACGAACGCCTGGCACGTCGGTCGACACTACGACACATCCGCTAGCCATGGCCTCGAGGTTCGTGAGTCCGAACCCCTCCATTCGAGTCGGGAGGACGTAGCAAAACGCCTCCTCGAACAGATCGTGCTTTTCCGATTCGGAGACGTAGCCGACGAACGACACTGTCGAGAGTGTCAGTTCGTTAGCGAGCCCCTCGAGATACTCGCGCTGCGGTCCGTCCCCGGCGATTATCAGCTCTCTCTCGACTACCGTCCGTGTCTCGACGATTTTCCAAGCACGCAACAGCATCTCGACGTTCTTTCGAGGAGTCAACTCACAGAGTGACAGCACCGGCCCGTCAGGACTGAACGCGTATTCGAAACGTTCGGTATCGATACCGTTGGTGACGACTGTAACCTCTCCGGCGTTTTTCCGAACGAGACCCGAGAGCCGCTCCTTGGTCGATTCGGAGATCGTCAGGATGTTCGACCCATCAACAAGACGATACATCTGCTCGCCTACAATTGTTCCGATTTGCGTGATCGGATGGTCCTTGTTCTGAAACGCGCTCAGCCCGTACACCGCGTGAACCTTAGTTATGAGCCGGTCGCTGTCGGCTGCGTACGCGTAGAGAAAGGGGAACGGAGACGCATTATCGTAGACGAGATCGGGTTGGATCGCACTTCGGACTCGCCGATACGCGGGTATTCCCTTCAGGAAGAACGTGGCCTTCTCGGCGAAAAACGAGTCCGGCGTCGATAGATGGTGGTACGTGATATTCTCGACGTCCGGGGGATCGTCCCCTTCCGGACAGAGAAAGTGGACGTTCCAGCCGTTCGCCGCCAGATGGGTTCCGACGTTCCAGACGACCTGTTCGGCACCAGTATGTCGATAGGGTGGTGCTTTACTGAGAAATAGGATTGTCGGCATTCGTCTGTGGTCTGTCGTATCACCGTGAAAAACATACCGTAATCGGCCGTAGTCTACCTTCGTCGTCCCGAAACTGAACGAATCCACTCGTCGGGCCGTCGAACGCGAGCCGACACAACCGCTTCTTAAGAAATATTACGCTGGGCGTCGTCCTCACGACAATGCCGGACGGCTGGGACAACATCGTACTGCTCACTGCCGATGCACTTCGAGCGGATCACCTGTCCTGTTACGGGTACGACCGAGAAACGACTCCGGAACTGGACGAGTTTGCGGCTGACGCGCTCCGATTCACTGCGGCACATAGCGTCAGCTCACACACTCGTGAAGGGGTTCCAGGGCTACTAACCGGTCAGTATCCCGATGGAGCCATCGACGAGAGCTATCACCTCGTCTCAGACTCGCTGGCCGCGACACTATCTCGATCCGGTTTCGCGACCGGCGGCTTTCACTCGAACCCCTACGTTTCGCGTGCCTACGATTACGACGTGGGCTTCGATACCTTCGACGACGACCTGCACCTCGGGCAGAACAAACTGATCGCACTCGCTCAGCGCGCCCTCGACAAGCTCCGTAACCGCCACTACGCCCGGGCCGACGAGATTAACGACCGGGCACTCAGCTGGCTCGATTCACTCGACGACCGGCCGTTCTTCCTCTGGAACCACTATATGGACGTCCACGGTCCGTACGAACCGCCAGAACCGTTCGAGAGTCGGTATCTGGACGGACAGCTGTCCGCGTCCGACGCACAGTCGCTCTTTCGACGCGCGATCCGTGACCCAAACTCTATTACAGACGACGAGCGCCAAACGCTTCTCGACTTGTACGACGCCGAAATTGCGTACAACGACCACCATATCGGGCAGTTCCTCGACGCGCTACGCGAACGCGGACTCCTCTCGGAATCGCTTGTCATCTTCACTGCGGATCATGGGGAAGCGTTCGGGGAACACGGCTACTACAGCCATCCCCGATACCTCGACGATGAACTCACTCACGTGCCAATGTTGCTGTCGACTCCCGAAACGAACGGCACTGTCGTCGAGACGCCGGTGAGTACGATCGACATCGTCTCGACGGTTCACTCGGAGCTCGACCTCGGACCGTCCGACCTCCCTGGCAGGTCGCTCTTGGCGGTCGGTGACGGCGATGCGGACCGCGCTGTCTACCAGCAGGCACGAGGAGAAGGCGACGACGCGAACCGCCGTCGGTACGCAGTCCGGACGCGAGACGAAACCTGCCGGTGTTCGGTCGACGAAACGTCCGGCGATCTGACGTTCGACGATGTCGGCGACGATTCGCTCCGAGACCGTCTCGAAGCGTATGTCACCGACCGCCTTGCTAACTGCTCGGACGCAGACTCGTCCGATACTGACCGTGTAACCGACGACACGATCGAACGACGCCTCGAAGCGCTCGGCTACAAAGATTGACCGCCTCAAAACCCATCCAGCGACTGGGCTACATCACGGATCCGGCCGAGTTCTGCAGACTGCCTGTCCATCGTTCGTCGCTCGACGGTCCGCTGACTGGCCGCCGACTCTCCGTCGAAGACATCGATCCGGACTTCGCCGTCCATGTCTGACGGGACCGGGAGTCCGTGGAGGTGAAGCAACGTCGGTGCGAGGTCAAGAATCGAGAGGTCGGCGACCTGCCCGGTCGTGAAAGACGGGCCGTGCGCCGCAAACAGGCCGTGGAGTTTGTTTTCCGCCTGCCATCCGGTCGCATCGGTCGTGGTGAAGATTTCCTCGTGGCCGACAGCGCCGGAAATGTGGACTCCATCTGCCTGCTCGATTATCAGATCCGGCGCTTCGTCGAGATACTGGCCGTGATACACGTCTTCGCGGTCGTGGACCGTCTCCACCACGGACCGTCCTCGAGTGTCAGTTAACGACTCGAGCTGTGTTCGTATCTCGTCACGGAGCCGGTTGTATCGCTCATCGTCCCGATTCAGAAGGAGATACACCGGACCCTGGCCACTGGCGAGAGCGACCGACTCATCCCAGTGGACGTTGCGCATCTTGCTTTCGCGGTTGACTGTGCCATCACTGGCGGGTAAGTGGTCGAGTACCCACTGAGGAGTGTGCTCCGCGGCGAAGTTTCGTAAGTTCAGGGTTCCCGCGACCTTGCCGATCCGATCACGGTTTATTCCCAGTGACAACAGCCCCCGCGAGAGTTGGTTGTCGAGTTCGAGATATCCCTGTTCGGCCAGCCACGTATTGATGTTGAAGACGGTCTCTATCTCTGTCGATCCGTGGTCGGACATCAGAACGATATTCGTCTCGTTGTCCAGGTAGTCCCCGAGATGCTGGTCAACAATCCGCCACGCCTCTAGCGTCGCATCGTCGTCCCAGAGATAGTGGTGTAAGGAGTTGATGTAGAACGTCGTGACCTGCAGAAACGCGGGCTCGAACTCCTGACAGAGGTGTTTCGCGGCCTCAAATCGCTGGTCGATCAGTGCCAAGATCTCTTCGACCGCGGCATCGCGCTGGTCTTTGAGCTGGTGACGTTTCGTCACACGATAGTCGAACTGCTCGTTCAGCTCCGCCTCGACGGATGGCGGATAGGCGTAGTTTCTGTTTTCGCCGTCGGGTGCTCCCGAGACCAGGAAGCCATTCACCGGGCTCGCCGGGTGCGTGGTCGGAACGCCCAGAACACCGGCTGATTCCTTTCTCCCGATGTGATCCCAGTAGGCCTCGTGTATATGCTTTCGGTGCGATGGATAGCTCACGCGCTGTTCGTCCGTATCGATGTTCTCCCACCAGAAGATCCCAAGTTTCCCGGGATTCTTCCCCGTAGCGTAGGCCTTCCAGTTTGGGGAGGTTACCGGCGGGAGGACGGACTCCAGATCCCCAGAGATGCCTTCCGAAAGGACTCTCCGCACGTTCGGCAACTCACCGGACTCGACCCACGGCGTGATGAGCTCGAAGTGGGCACCATCAAGGCCGAAGACGACCGTCTTCGGGGTGTGCATGTCTCAAGAGTGCGGCGGAGCGGGATATTAAACGTTCGTCTCACCGCGCTGTGAGCCGCTCGAAGAACGAAACGTACTCTGGCTTGAGTTTCGCTCGATCGAATCGCGTCCCGTCTTCGAGCGAGAGGTCTTCGAACGAGACGACCGAATCGACGAACTCCTGATCCGTCTCGAACGTGTTTTCGGTGGCGACTGCGACGTCGCCGACATCTCGTGCGAGCGTTCGGGTTCCAGCGAGCTGGGCCTCGACGATGACTCGCCCGAACGCCTCTGTGAGTGTGGGGTGGACAAGCAGGTCCGCGGCGTCGAAGTACGCGCCCATGAACTCGGGCTCCACCTCGCCGACGACGGTGACGTGGTCGTCGGCCGGCGGCGGCAGTTCCGGGTCTCTGTCCCCGCCGCCGACGAACGCGAAATGCAGTGACGGACGCGACTCGATGAGCTCTGGAATCCGTTCGACGAGGTAGTCGAACCCCTTGTACCGGATCCGGCGACCGACGAACAGGACGAGATCTCTGTCGCGTGGGGCCACTGTGTGGGCTGAACTGTCCCCATCCATGGTCAGCCGGCCAGGGTCGAACGGCGGGGGTAATTCGACGACGTTGTCGGGCTCACAACCACGGCTCGTGAGCCTGCGTTTCGCCGTCGGCCCGAAGACCATCTGTACGTCCGAGAGACGGAGCATAGCACGACCGAGGACGTTATTCCGGAAGAAGTAGCCGGCCTTTCGCCACCCGCTCGCCACACGATAGGTGTAGAGTTCGTCTGACCCGTACCGATACACGACAGGCACGCCGTTGCTTTTCGCGGCACCGGCCACGACTGACGGCGGAAGCGCCGAACGTGTGACGTGGACGAGAGCCGCGGGGTCGTGCGCGTCGAGATACTCACGAACTGCACGATACTCACCGGGCCGGTTCGATGCGTGAGTGGCACCGTGCTGAGCCACGTCGGCCAGCACTGCCGAACTGAACCCCGAGAAGTCGGTCGCCACGAGGTCGATATCGAATCGCTCTCGGAGCATCCAGACGTAGTGTTGAACGTCCAGTCTGACGTTGAACGGTGTCGTGGACCCGACGAAGAAGGCTAGTCGGTCAGTCATCGGTCACCTCTCGGTCGACGCGTTCGACCGCTTCGCGCATCGTCACGATATCGACTTCCCGCTTCCTAGCGGCCTGCAATATCTGCCGCAAGTCTCTGAACATCTCCGGCGTGAACGCGTGAGGATGATCCCAGAGGTGGTATACACCCCCGTCTCGACTCACACGTTCGATAGCCCGTTTCGCCATTGTTACACGAGGATGTTCCGAGAACCGTTCGTTGAGACTGCTACTGCCGGGATTGTACGAAAGTCGCTGTGAGGCCGGGACGTCCCAGACGCCCGATTCGTCCCGCCTCGGGACGACAACCGGTGCTTCGCAGCCCATCATGAAGCGGAGGTATCGACGAACCCCTCCGAGCGTGTCCGTCTCGACTGCCTTTCGTGCCGGCGACTTCCCCCTATACGCCGTTATTCCCTGTTCGGACAGCGCCGGCCGGTACCTTGCCTCGTTCCGCGGATACACGAGCGTCGACACGTCATGCCCTCGCTCGCAAGCCAGTTCACGACTCGCTTCTATCTCCGAACGTAACACGTCCGGCGTCACCGTCGGTTCCGAACAGACGACGTGTGAAAACGTATGTGACCCGATTTCGTGGTCGGGGGCGGCTGTCTCGATCGCCGTGATAATATCCGGCCCGTACCGGAGCGGGTCACATTCTACGTCTGTCCCGGGATCTTGCGCATACCAATCACCGGTGTGCGGCCACTCGGGTCTGTCGAGACTCGCGTGATCCCCATCACACGACTCCAGAAAGAGGTGTCCGACGATGGCCCAGGTTGCCGGTGCTTCGAACTCGTCGAACAGGTCGAGGAGACGGTGGATATTCTCCCGTTCGGCCCGGCCGTCCTCACTGAGAGACTGATCCTCATCGTACCCGTGGAATCCCCAGCCGAGTTCGGTGTCCAGCGAGATAATAACCTGTCCATCGTCTTCCATCGACCGGTAGAATCCGTCCCGCAATTATATGTCTTACCACCTATTTCGAGCGTCGTTGTGACTGTACAGGTAGAAAAAGCGGTTGCTCTCGGGTAGCAAATTGTTGGTCAACTCTCGTCTGTATCTGGGAGTCGTAGCGCACAACACAGCGTGTCATAGAAGCCTTCACATGGTACAGTCATATTCATTATCTTTTCAGAGAGTAACAGACGTAGAAGAGCGTGCACCAAGTGCACGACGCTTAGAATCGTTCAAAGATAGGAATTTTATTCCCGTATAGTGACTGTTCTCGCTCAGTTGGCGTTATTCGACGTAGCGACTGTGGTTTCTATGGAGCCGCAGACAGCAGGCTTGGAGCCGGTAACGCTGAATCCGTCGATAGCCATGAGAACAGTTCTATGACACCCTCCACAACATGAAATCCACCGCATTTTAGCGGTTCGCCAGAGCCAAAGAGATATATTCCGGACAGTCAAACGGCTACCCACCTGTGGATCGGTCCTCGAAATTCGGCCTCTCGCTAACGGCACTTGTCCTGGGCTTTGCTGCACTTTACACCCATGCCACTTCTTCGCTGTACCCGGGTTTATACGTCGGTATCGCCGCCGTAACGGTTGTGCTTGTTCTCACGGCGCTCGTCAGCGACCGGCGGACTTCTACCTCCCTCGTCGCAGGCATTGTCTCCGTGAGCGTCTTCTTCCGCCTCTACACATTCCTTTTCCCGGCCAGTATGATCGGCATGGACCCCGATCGGAAGGCGATCAGCGTCCAGCGCGTGATCGAGACAGGGCATACAGACATGATCGTTCGATACTTCTATCAGGACATCTCGCTGTTCAACGTATACGCCGCAGAGTTCGGTCTCCTCGCAGGTTTCGACGGACCGATGTCGCTGTTAGTGTATGCATTCGTACTTGGTATCTTGTTGCCTCTCACTGCCGTAACGCTCGCTAGACACGTTCCGAATATGGAGTCTGGAAATTTAGTCATTATCGCGGCTCTGGTTAGTACCATCGAAACATTTGGGGTGGTTGAGGGGTTCTGGATACACAACCAGTCCCTCGGGATTGCTCTGTGGTGTGGTGTGCTGGTTTGCCTAGGCGTCTCCGTCCGCAACAATCGGGCACTTGTCGTCCTCACCTCGATTCTGCTGGTCACGATGGCATTTTCCCACAAAATCCCGCTTTTCATGGTATTGAGCGTCTGCTCGGGAGCGGTGGTGTACGGCTTTCTGTATCGGTGGGATATCGGGTCGAACGGTGGCGTTCTCTCGAACTCCTCTCAGACGGTACTCTGGTCCGGAGTCCTTTCGGGAATCCTGTTGTTCGTCCAGTGGTCTTTCCTCACCGGATACTTTGAGCGGTTGGTCGGGAAAGTTGTTGCCCTCTTTGCGATTCCGTCTGGTATCGGACAAGCATCAGACCTCACGCCAGCAGCAGCGGTCGAGCCGCTTCCGCCCTTACTCGATATCGGTCTCTGGCGTTTCCACGGGTTCGCCCTCCTTCTGATCGCCGGACTGGCGTGGTTTGGCTATCACCTCTCGAACTGGCCCTTCCAGCGGGAGGCACGGCTGAACGAAACGGTAATACTGATCATGTCTGCTGCAGTTATCCTCGCGATAGGCGCTATTGCCGGTGTCTTGAAACCAGATATCGTTCCTGCTGGTCGTATCTTTAGTTACAGCGGTCCGGTTTTCGGAGTGCTGATCGCTCTGTCGTTTGCACCCTGGTACCGGGACGGGTTCTGGAAATATAGTAAGTTATTGGTTATCTGCCTGCTTCTCGTCTCACAGATATTTTCACTGATGGTCATGATCGACCACCCCGACCGGCCTCGCATGTATCTCACCGGTGGTGAGGTAGAAGCGAAAGAATTCAATCATGAGTTCACCGAGGGCGACATTCACACTGATTTCTATTACGCGAAGGAGACCGTTCCGTCGCGTATCGTAGATATTGGTCGGGGCCGACAGGTGGGAAAGATTACGACGCCGTATCAGCCGTTGCAACTCGAACTATTGAACGCGAACCTGACCACATCGGCATACGAGTACGTCTCGTATCGAACACAGGCGGCCGTTCAGCGGACACAGTACGGCAAGTTCGAACTGCGATGGGATCCGGAACGACAGTTGGACGCGGAGATGAGCAGGACATACGATAACGGTGCTGTCGTAACTTACTCTGGTTGAACCACTGGATCGGTCGGGAGAAATGTCGTCAGGACTTACTGTACGGCTATAAATCCGAATTCGGCCAACCCAACAAAAATGACCATATCATCTCGTTCGTCACCGGGAAGTCAGCATAACCGAAGGGAAGAATTCAAAGTTAATGAAGGGGTGCTACAGAAGTCTTCTCATACCCTGTGCTGCCAGGTTTCAATTTTTCAGTGGGGTAGATCCCAAGGCGATGTAGAACGGATATCGGGTTAGATATCCTGTCCGTTTATCCGAGTAGCAGTAATCGATATTCCTCGAATTAGATCTTGAAAGCCATCTATGCAAGCTAACTCTAGCCCATTCACTCCAGCTAGTCGAAAAAGCCTGATATCGTGGTAGTGACTCCGGAAGAATGAACACGCAAGACGAGACCCACAATGCCATCTGCGAATGTTTTGCCGACAACGGCTTTCATATGCTGGTTTAGCCGGTGTCCGAGTTCGTCAAGCAGGAGGAAACCGACGACGCAGAAGGGGGAACAGCGTAAGGGCGAAACTACAGGCTCATGTGACAGACCACCTTCGCTTGGTAGAGGCGAGCATAGGCAAGAACGTAGTCAGGGCAATCCCGGCGATCAGCGGCAGATTACCGAACACTGGGGACAACCCGGTGCGAACGTCCGAGATTGCGCGGTGGATCGCGTAGTCGCCGACGGGAGATAGAGTAGCGGGCCAGCGACTGTGCAATGATTCCGATCCCGAGAAGCGCCGCGCCGGCCCAGGTCGCCCGCGAACTGGGGAGCCTGCCATCACCGCGCATCAGGACCGCACTCTCGTACTCAGTGGCGATCACGAACAGCGCATACGCCGTCAGGGTGAGCCAAAGGTAGTAGAAGGCGTGGTGGTCGCCGAATCCGAGCGCGGTCAGGTTGGCGTGGACGGGCGTCAGCGCAAGCATTAGGACCGACGCGAGCCCGATACGCCGGTCAGTGGTCAGTCTGGCGGCGAGGAGGTAGACGAGCAGTGCCGTAAGTAGGGCCGATATGACGGGAAGCCATGCGAGCGCGAGACCGGCGGCGGGCGTCCCGCCCAGAAGCTCGGCCGCCCACCAGGCGACGACGACGTATAGGTGATCCTGTGCGAGGCCTGTTCCGAGAAATTCAGTGAGCGATCCGAAGGCGAGCGGCGAGAGATCCGCGGCGAGCATCTGCTCGACGTAGTACCGGTACCCCCAGGGGTCGTTTCCGGCGAGAACCATATGCTCGCCCCGAAAGACGCTGCCCCACATGAATACCACGCGAGTGACGGCGACGAGCGCGAGCGCCCCTGCGAGTGCGAGGACCGCTCGCCAGTCGACATCAGGAAGCGAGACCGCAATGGAACTGTCCGTCTCGGCGGAATCCGTTTTGATTTCTTCACCGTCGAGTGCAGCGCGGACAGCCGCTCTATCCGCTACCCGATACCCGTCGTCAACTTCCTCGACGAGACCGCGGGAGACGACTTCGCCGAAGGTCCCCGAGTCGAGCGGGATTTCGTCGAACGTCCAGGGCCCGTCGTCGTCGACCTCAAGAAGCACTTCGAGATCGGATTCGAGTCCGGGTTTCTCTGCGAGGAGGGAATCTGTCACCTCGCGTACGTCGTCCATATTGGGTTAGACCCTTAGTCTCAAGGGAATAAAGCCACCGAAGCAAGTCATCTCCGCAACCACTTCGAGGTCGAGTGGTTCGAAACACAATCTGATCCTGCGACAGATATTCGATCGGAGCGGAGAATACTTGTGCTTCGTGTTTGAGTGCGAAGACATGCAGGAAAAGCGCGTACTCGTGACGGGAGGCGCGGGTTTCATCGGCTCGAACCTGGCGAATCACCTCGCTGACGACAACGAGGTGATCGCGCTGGACGACGGCTACATCGGGACGCCCGAGAACCTGGACGACAGCGTGGAGTTCGTCGAGGCGAGCGTCCTCGACGACGATTTCCCCGTCGACGTGGACGTAGTCTTTCACCTGGCCGCGCTCTCGTCGCTCCAGATGCACGAGGACGACCCACAGCGGGGCGCTCGCGTCAACGTCGAGGGGTTCGTCAACACCGTCGAACAGGCCCGCCAGGCCGGGTGTGAGACGGCCGTCTAAGCCTCGAATTCCTCGATCTACGGCAGTCGAACCGAACCCTCGCCCGAGGAGATACCAGTCACGGTAAACACCGGCTACGAGGCCTCCAAGCTCGCCCGCGAGCGCTACGGAGAGTACTTCGCCAACTACCACGACATGAACGTCGCCGGCCTGCGCTTTTTCTCGGTCTATCAGGGCTACGGCGGCGCGGAACGACACAAGGGCGAGTACGCCAACGTCATTGCGCAGTTCGCCGACGACATGGCCAATGGCGAGTCGCCGGTGCTCTACGGCGACGGTGAGCAAACCCGCGACTTCACCCACGTCGAGGACATCGTCCGAGGCATCGAACTGGCCGCCGACCACGAATTGACCGGCATCTACAATCTGGGCACCGGCAACGCCTACTCGTTCAACACCGTCGTCGAGCTGCTCAACGACGAACTGGGAACCGACATCGAACCCGAGTACGTCGGGAACCCGATTCCCGAGGACGTCTACGTCCACGACACCTGCGCGGGTGACCTCCTCCTCGCCGTGAACGGAGAGGGAGCGAAGCTCCCTCAAGCAGTCGGGCGTAGCCCGACGACGGCGAGGCTTCCCGAACCGCACCGCAAGCGTTGGGATATTTGCCGGTCTACGGGCAGACCTGTTCTTGTGGGGCGACTCTCCCCATCGATGTATCGAACAGGCGCACCGAAGGCTGGGCCAGACAGCCGTTACTCCTATCCCGAGCGGGACTCGGAGTTACCGTCGCTCGCATATTCTCCGCCGCATTCAGGTCGCTGTTCGCGACCAGTTCGCAGTTCTCACACACGTACAAGCCACGCTCGACACGGTTCGAATCGGCTTTCATCCCGCACGCACCAGGTTATTGACGTGGCCAACTCGTACTCATCAACTCGCTCTACCTCGATACCACGTTCTTCGGCCTTGTACTCGATGTGACTCAGCACGGTGTCAAACGCCCAGTCGTGCAGACGCTTGTTCCCGTGGCGACCCCAGTCTTCATCCGCACGAATGTCCTCCGGGTGCCCGACAGCTATCGTCTCCACGCCACGGTCTGCACATTGCTCTACGATGTCTTTCGAGAGTGCGTGCAGGTAGCGGGTCTGCCGCCGGGATTTCTTCTGGCGTGCCCACTCAGCATGGGTGCTTGGACCGTTTTCGCCTTCTGTGTCGTATTCTTCTTGGCGGAAGTAGTGGGAGTCCATCTTCAAGGCGTTCCCTGGATATAACAGCGTCTCGTCACCAACAGAGACAGCCGCCGTGTTGCAGATACCGAGGTCAACACCAGCCGTCTTTTCACCCGACGAGTCGGCGGCATCGATGGCGACTTTGCAGACGAAATGCAGTTCCCAGTGGTCGCCGGTCCAGACGATGCGGACCTGTTGTACGTCTTCGACGGCAGTTAGGTCTGCATCGGGGCCGGTATCGTATTCGCAGAGAACGAAGTCACTCCACCCATCTTTCAGGTTCTTGCCTTTCGAGAGGCGGACTTGCTGGTGCTTTGTGTCGAGTTTGAAGCCGTCTTCTTTGAACGTGATTGTTGAGCGTGGTCGTTCGTCACCGTGTTTGCGGTATCCCGGTGGGTTCGCATCTGAGTTATCTTGTTCGAACCAGGACTGGAAAGCGCCAGCCAATTCTTCGACGATTGCCTGGCTTGATTGAGCGTTCAAATCTCTCCAGCACGGTTGGTTTTTCATGTAGGACTTGAGTGGTCCTTCGTCGGGTATTTCACCGGTTTCGTCCCAGATGCGGCCAGCAGTCCACCGAGCGACGTTCCAGATTTTACTGCCGGCACGAGCGAGTGAATCAAGGTCACGCACAACGCCCTCACGGTCGTTGGCGAGTGCCGCTGTAATGGTGCGTGTCGTGACCAGATTCACTATATATAGCCTATGACAGAACAATGACTTGATCTTTCGGGTCGGCGTGGAATATCCTGCCGGAAGAAACACTGTCGGCTGGGTAGCGGAGCGTAGCGATTCACGCCCGCCCTGTTCGGTCCTCGGTTCCGACACGTCGGAACACTCGTCCCTCACGGGAAGGGCGGGATTCTCTCGCTGTATCAAGATAGCTCGAAGATCAACGCGGCGACGGGATGGGAGCCCGAGATCTCCTTCGAGGAGGGGATCGAACGTGTCTGTGCCCAGTATACCAATACTGTCCCGGACTCAGGTGTCAGTTAAATAATCATCCAGACGCTGTTGCATCTCGAAGCGCTCGGTTTCGATATACGAGTCAATCTCGTCTTGCCAATCAGCATCTTCCGGCGACACCGACTGAAGTACAGCATTTTCTGCATTCCGCACACGTCGAACTGCATCTCGTCTCGCCATGTGATACTGGCGGAGGTTTTCGTCCTGAGCGAACTCCCATACTTCCTGCCCGATATCGGTCAGTTCATACACTTTTTTTGAAACACCATTTGGACGCTGCTCCAGTGTCTGTTCCCACAATTCATGCTGAACGCCGACTTTGAGACGATCGTGGACAGTACTCGAACTCAGTAACAATTTCTCGCGAAGGTCCGTATGTCGCTGGGGTTCGTGGCCTATTTCGACTAAGATCTCCATTGCTCCCTTCCTTTGGAGGAACTCAATAATCTCCTTGTCCTCAATCATTGTGTGATTTGAACATCGTCCGTCGCCGAAGTACTTTTGTGTTGCGAGTCAATATACAATATTGCTTGATTCAAACATAGTATTCTAGCAAACACAATCCGGCAGAGATTAAGTACGAGACCATCACGGCTAACGATGCTCTCTGCCACTCCCTTTCGCTCCAAAATCTATGTCATCTGATGTACCTGCGGTTGCGGAAGCCCTGGTCACTCACGCAGAAGCAGTCTGTGACTACGCTGATCACCTTTGGCGGGTCGTCGGGAACCTCTCGGTTCCAACGGACCTACTAACTGACACACGAGATACGGCGAAGGTCACGTATAGTACCGAGCAGATGGTGCGCTGTTTCCTGTACGCAGAGATTCGAGAATTCTCACACAATGAATTGGCTGATCAACTCCATACCCGTCCGGCATTGTGCAAACAGTTTGGGTTCACGACGCCGCCGACACAGCAAACTCTCTCGGAGACGTGGCGGGCCCTTGATGACGAGACACAGCGTGTTATCGACGAATCGGCAATTGCTATCGCCCACGTCGCACATGAGAACGATGTAATCTCGGAGGCACTTCTACCGACAAGTCCCGACGAAGACAAAAGAGACACCGACGAACAAGCAACCGAGCAAGACCGCGAGTGGAAACGCCAGAAGGCCACGAAGACGATCGAACTCGCGCGCAGGTATGCCTTCCCTGTCTTCGACAGCGGTCGAGCAGACAACCGCACCTACGACGACAAAGCGATTTTGGAGATGGTTGCTCGGATCTGCACGATGGGCGAGAGCGCCCACGGCGAAGGCGAATACGGCTGGCTCACCGACGATGATACCACTGCCTCCGGCGATACGATTCTTCGAGTGCTCAAGCAATTCGCCACACCTGGAACCGAAGAGGCACAGCTCACCATCGATGACTTCGCTGGGGATGACCGAATGCCGGCGATCACGGAAATCCGCGATACGCTGATGGACTCCTTCGAATCTGCGACTGACCACATCTTGGGAACGATTCGTGGCGACGATCCGTTCGATGATCGCCACGTCACCGCCGCTATCGACATTACTTACGAGCGATTCTGGCCCACGCCGTGGGAGAACAAGGACGAGGGGATTGCGAAGAGTACGTTCCCACCGATGGTAAGCGGCTACAAGCACGATGGCGAGGTGAAGCGCGGCTACAAGTACGCCACTATCACGCTTGTGGGCGATGTCGCTCCGATCATCCTCGCTGTTGAGCCAGTCAAAGAAAACTCTGTCTGGGAGGATGAAGGCGCTGCCTCGTACGCGAAGGGCGAACTAGTCGCACGCCTTCTGGACCAGGCACAACAGTATGTCGACATTGACCAAGTGATGTTCGACCGTGGCTTCCACAGCCACGATGTCTATATAGCAGTCGATGAACGTGACCTGACGTATCTTGCGCCTGTCCCGAAGTATGAAGATGACCTCGACGCCATCGAGGACATCAAATCGACCGAGGGTGTGGACGCTGGTGTCATTCACGATGTGCCGTTCGAGAGTGACGGCGGCCATCGTCACACCGCGGAATACATCTATGCGCCGGTTGATACTGATGGTGCTGATGGGAACTACGGCGCATACGTCACGAACCGTGACCACGTCGCTCCCGAGGAAATCGACTCGGTCGTCAACGAATACAACCGCCGACGGGATATCGAGAACCAGTACAAGTCTATTGAAGAGTTCCTCCCGCGGACATCGTCAACTGACTACCGCGTACGTCTGTGTAATTTTGTGTTGGCGTCACTGCTGTACAACCTCTGGCGGCTCACCGATTATCTCATCAAAGTCGGGATCGGCGAACCGATCCGGTCACCGCCGGTCATCTCGGCAAATACATTCGTTCGTGCATTGGGTGACTTCCTGCGCCGGTACGCTTAAGCACGAAGCCTCCTCTCGGTTTTCGTCGTTTGTGAGCGGCAGCACTCTTCGAATCTGACTTTTTGACGGTTTAATCCGTCAATTCCGGGAATTCTCGTCTGAGTCTTCTTCCAATTTAGATACTATGTAGTTTCCAGATGATATCCTGTATGAAATAGCACCGTAATCCCGTGTCTTGGTTGTAGCGCCCATCATCTACTCAAAGTCTGGAAGTTGGGCAGGTCCGAATCAATTCGTTGGGTGGTAATGGTTCTTAACACCATTTTCACCAAACAACATATACACAAATAGATGAATGCTGCAGGCATCTTCGCCGGGTAAGGTTTATCTCTGTTGGGGTTGAAATACAACATAGGAGACGGTGCCTGCGTCAGTTGTGTACCGGGACGGAAGCGAGAAACCGGACGGGAGCCGGTACGAGATGGTCGCGTGGCGAGTCCCGGTGAGCGAGGAGTTCCCGCAGGGGCTGAAGTACAGCTTCCAGTACATGGACGCTGACAGCGACACGCTCCTGCGATACGACAACGCGCCCTACCACCTGGACGTCGGCCGGCACCATCGACACACACCCGAGGGCGACATCACGAAACTGGAGTTCACAGGCCTCTCCGACCTGATCGCTGACTTCCAAACCGAGGTGACCGAAATCTATGAGCAACGAACCGACTGACACCGAACCCACGCACGACGAATTCACGCCCGGCCCGGACGAGGTCGACTACCCGTCGACCCTCCGCATCACGTCGCTGCCAGCGGAGCAGGCACAGCAGGCGGCCATCGAGCGCGCCGAACAGTGGGAGGACGGCGAGGAGGTACCCCACGTCGTCAACTTCGAAGACCGGGCGCGGCTCCGCCAGCTGCTCACTGACCGGCGGATGGAACTGCTTGAGGAGGTGATGGAACAGCCACCCGAGAGCATCCGCGCGCTGGCTGACCACCTCGACCGCGACGTCCACGATGTCCACGACGATCTCCACCTGCTGGCCGAGTACGACATCATCCACTTCGAGAAGGATGGGCGCGCGAAGAAGCCGTACGTTCCCTACGACACGGTCCGAATCGAAGTTGAGTTCGGCCTCCCTCGTGGCGAAGGGTCAGAGTCGGCCGCATCGGCGTGAATCGCGTTGGACCGGTTTCGGTGCGACTGAGACCGGTTGCGCGTCGATATTTTCCTGAGCCTCGTTCTGCACACGTCCACCGGAAACGCTGTGTGCAATTTCCGCCGCTCGGGAGAGTCGCCGGACTCGGCTGCCGCCACGATTACGACGACGGCCCAACCCGTGCAGGGGTACGAGGAAGGCTCAGTGATCGGCCAACGTCACATCCAGCCGCGTGTGTGCAAAACTCGAGTGCTCAGTGTAGATGCGTATGTTGCATCTCGATTTTGTACCCTGTCTTAGAGGAGTGATTAGAACGAACCACCGATACCGATGTATACGAAAATTCCAACAACGGTTGCGACTACCTGAAGTGCGAACAATATCGCGTAATCCTTGGGTTCCATGTTACTCTGTCTCTGAGCTATTCACTAAACCCTGGGGAAGACTCATAGGAGAATTTCACATACTGCTTCGGTACGTGCGATTTGATCACTCTGGTGAGTCCACGCTCTATAACCGTCACTCTCAGCAATTCACCCGGCTCCGGCTCGCCTCAAATCAACTGGCTACACGATGATTGGCGGGACCGGTTTGAATCCCCTTCTACCCCCGTAGTTTCTGAATCCTTACATAATGAACTCCAACAAGTCTACGAAGAGGTCCGCTATGTCGTCGGAGTTTGTAGTCCATCTTGGGGTGAGGACGAGACGACGACAGGCTGTTACAATGCGAGTGCAGGTCGAGAAGATTTCAACCGCGTTCAAGTCCACGACCGCGTGAGCGCCTCCAAAACCACCAACGCTGGCCTCTCAATACACAGCGTTAAGGGAAAGTGGTCGTTCGATGAAACGTGACCGGTAGACTCTCTGGAGTAATCGTTTGAGTTGTTGGTAATCGGTACCGATATATATTGAACCTATCAAAAAGTGCATGATGCCCTCCCAGGAAGACCGACAAAAAGACCTCCTGTTAATCGGTGTTGGTATCCAACTCTCCCTGTTCGCAGTGCTGATTCCAGCGCTCTTTCCGCTAGTCTTCGTTAGCGGTTTTATTCTACTCTGGGTGGTTTTCGACGAGGCAATCCGACGATTGGACGAGTATTCTGGCCGATAGATCTCGCCATCTGACCCCCAAGTGAAAATGTTTTCTGACAAAATGTCGGTAGCTGTTCAGCCGTCTCGACCGACTACGACCACACCAGTTGTGCAAGACACGCGCGCTCTACTGAGCGAATCGGGGAAGCGAAGAACAGCTATGTGAACCGTTGTATGACACCCTCACCCTCCGGTAAAGCCAGACGGGGGTGTTGGACTCTTCAGATTGGTCGGACGAAGAACGCCGAAGGAGCTCAAAGCCAAAGGTGTGAATTCTCTTTGGAAGTATAACGTAGGCAAGACCAAGGATTACAGCTATGGCGGATCCGGCATGCCATAGAATATGCATGTGTGATTTTTAACGGGTGGTCCCATATATCCAAGATCAACACTGAAACCTACACCCTTGAGAGGACGCCCAATGACACGCTTCAATAGCCCAAGCACCCGTGATATAGTGGGAATTTCATGCAGTACCACCAAACTCGTCCATCATTGCGCGGATGATTTTTGCTTCTGCCTTCTGTAGATGGTCGCTGGCTGTTGGCGGTGCACAGTCAAGTTTGGCGGCGACGTCTTCATGAGTTGCTTCTCGAGGCTGGTTATAGTAGCCGAGTTCGAGTGCAGCCCCGACTGCTTCACGCTGTCTTTCGCTTAGCGTACCTACTGGATCGTTGGAATGACTCTGAAGTCGGCCGATCCTGTCGATCTGTACCTCGACGCCGTTGGGGGCATCGTCGAGAGCGCGCTGGAGTACTGAAGCGTCTCCAATGACGCGGGCAGACATCGTTCCATTGCGATATACGATTGGTTTGCGGACGATGAGTCCCGCCTCTGTACTTGCTCGCTGGATAGCAGCGAACAGAGGGGTTTCGAGCGGTCGCATGACGACCAGCACATATGTTTGTCCCGGTGTGGTATCGGACAGTTCCACCGAATCGATACCCGCGGTGTCAGCGGCCCGTTCGGCGAACGTCGTTGGATCACCATCGACCGTATACAAGAGCGTCGACTGATCGTCGGCTGTCATGCTCCAGTCGACCAAACGGGTCTCATTAATGGCCGACGAATTGGCCAATAATTCGAAGAATTCCGGTGCGTGATCGTCGTCGATATGGACAGTGACGTGGAGGTGTTTCATAACCCATCCATCGACTGAATCAGTCATAAAACCCACATGCATACCTCACAGAATTTCCATCTACGTCGGTCCGTTATACGTAACGGAGATGGAGACCGAGACGCAGTCCAATGAACAGGGACAGAGTACCGGTGATAAGAAAGAGGTGACCATTCGGACTGGCCGCCCACTCGTAAACGGAAGCCCGATTGACGAGCCCTCACTCGAATTGAATCCTGAAACTCCTGCAAGTGTCCTCCTGCGACGGTCACCCCGTCCACTCGTTTCCGATCCAGTAAGTCGGACATGGGCGACACTGATGGAGCGACCAGACGCGGGGAACACCGATCGTCCAGTTCTTGTCCAGTGGGTGTCGCCGGACTCTCCTGAGCCGCCAGCTCACTACCATCCGAAGACAGAGACGTTCAAGACGCTTGAGGGACAGCTCACTGTCGTTCGCGATGGAGAGCCAATCCAACTCGACCCTGGAGAATCGCTGACTGTCGAACCAGGACACGAGCATACCTTCCGTAACGACACTAACGAAATAGTTGCATTCAGAGCCGAACTCCCGTCGATTCGGATGGTAAAAGGGCTCTACACCGCCTGGGGACTGGCCCACAAACGTGGTCGCGATGAGGGCGGCAACTTTCCTGGTCCGGGTCCGGTAGAGTCGCTCGTGATCGCGGCGGATCTTTATGATGAGACGGTGATGACGATGGTTCCCCAGTCGGTCCAGCGAGTTCTCTGGGCTACCACTGAGAGGATCGCTCGGCTGTCAGGAGCGACTGGCATTACGGATGTGTATCTCGACGCGTCCTTTTGGAACCGGCATGTTGAGCAGCCTGAATTGGAGTCACCTGAGGATGTTACGTGCTGACGCAGAATTGCCGGCGTTCGAAGGGGATCGCTCGTTCCTGTCACCACGTATCTCGTAGTGATCAGTGTCTCGTCTGCACTTCTGTTCGGCCCCCGCAGAATCGCCGCCACCAATCCTTGGGATAACTTGGGGCGTTTCCCTTACCCACGGAAGAGTCCTCGCGCTTCAGCGCGGGGAGGACGTCAATGGGGAGTCCACAAAATAGTTAATCCGTCAAAGAACGAGAGTATCCTATGGATGTCGAAACCTTCCAATCTATCCATCGCTACGGGGCAATACTGTCTATCGTAGCGATTGTCGGTGCGGTGCTGGCATACGTTCTCGGGGGGTCGTTACAGCCGCTCGTCTTTCCTCTCGGCTTTTCTGGCCCACTTGCTGGTTTCTACTTCATTGGAGCCGTGTGCGAAAATCACTCTAAATACTCTGTGATGGGTGAGGAACTCCTTCGAGGCGTCGCTTGGTACGGGATGAGAGGGTGTCAGAGAAGAGTTCACGAGAGAGTGTCGCAAAACAGTTGCCATCCTTCTGCCGAGAGTCTGGTGGCTACTCACTCTCTACAGAACGACACGGGTGAATTAGTTCCTAGGAGTCGGGGAGACTCCCCAAGCGTTGCGAGCTGACGAAAGCGTCTCGCCAGCGACAGCGCCTTTGTATCCCAGGATGTCGTCATACCCTGTTTCGGACATCAGAATCGGAACGAAGGAGCTATCGGCTACGTATTCGCCCCTATCGCTCCGTGCGACGGTTGTCCCTGGTTCGACCACTTCGAAGTTGTCGACGAGGAGATCGTAGTTGGCGTCCGGCTGTGTCGAGACTGCCTCAGTCATCGTGTAATACGTCGAATCTGTCTCTACAGGTTCCCCAGGAAGTGCATCAACCAACTGGAGGAAGGCCTCAACGATTTGCCGCGCGTTTTCCGTCGCCTCCTCGGTACGCGTTCGGCCTGCTTCGATAGTGAGAACGGGTGCTGACGTTGCGAATGCTCCCTCGAAACAGGGCGTCTGGTCAACAACGTGAGACACTGGGAGGCGAGCGGCTAGTGCCTGTACCTCGGGGTGTGACCGTGAAACGAGCGCGATTGGATCATCGTAGGAGTGGGTGGAATGGAGAGAGAGGACGACGCCACAGTCGCTGATTGTTTTGAGGAGCGCAGCAGCGAGTCGGCGTTCGCGGTCCTCGCTGGCCGGATCGCCTGGAAACACTCGGTTCATGTCGGCATCGATATATCGGCGATGGCTCGCGACGGCAGGCGGATTCGCTACGACGAGTTGTATCGGTCGCTGTAAGTTCGTGGAGGAGTCGAGAACCTCCCGGACTGCCCGAACGCCACTCGGTTCATCGCCGTGAATGCCCCCGACAATCGCCACGTCAGCGTCGTCTCCGGGACCGAGTACTTCCTCTGCTGGCGTAATGTCTCCTCCGAACACTCTCGCTACTATCCGGTGCAGGCCAAAATACCTCACGACCGGAACCATCCCACCTCGGCGTTCATCTAGCTCTTTAGTGTGGTAACCGTTCAATGACACCCCCTCACGAATCCAGGCGAGAGCGAACACCACTCGGCCACGCCCATCGCGAGCACGTCCGTGATCTCTCGGTCACACAGATTCGGGAGATGTACCGCCACGCCGTGAGTCGCCTCTTGGATCGAGTCGCAGAGCCAGAGGAATTCTTCCGAGCCGGCATCGTTGCCATCGATATTACCGAATCTGACCCGTTCACTGGCGACCGTGCGGGTCACGGAGACGAGATCATCGGCACGAAGGAGAAGACCGACGAGTACGCTTACCAGTGGGCGACGGTCCAGTTAGTCGGGAACGCTGTCCCAATCGTCTTAGACGCACGGCCGGTACGGAAAGGCGATGCGCGCAAGGAGATCGCCGCGGACCTCTTGGACTCGGCAGAGGCGGCTGGTCACGTCGATAACGTACTGATGGATAGAGAGTTCGACAGCCAGCACATCCTGGAGATGCTCAGCCAGCGCGGCCTCTCCTACGTCGTGCCCAAGCGGATGCAGACCAGCGAAAAAGCGCAGGCGAAACGACTTCTCAAGCGGGGGAAGACCGCTACGAGACTGATCGAAAATTGCACTTGGGCGACAAGAGTGGCACTCGACGACATTGATCTACCGGCGGAAGGAGAACTCCGAACACACCGATCATCGACAGTATTCGGTGTTCATGACGAATCGGAATAGCGGGCTCCTTGCCGAGTACGGAATGGGAGATCGAGAGCGGCTACAAATCGATCGAGCGGTTCATGGCCGCCACAACGTCGAAGCACTTCGGCCTGCGGTTCTTCTACTTCGCGTTCGCCTGTCTCCTGTACTCGATCTGGCGGGCAGTTGATTTACTCGTGCAGGTACAGTTGACCGGTGAGTACGACCACTCGCCGATCGTAACAGCCGACAATACGCTGACACTGGTGAAGAAGGAGACTGGAATCGGAGAGTGAAGGGACTCTCCCCGGGTAGTTGGCGTCTGAGTGGCAACACTATCCAGAGTCTCGGAAATCCCCTGAAATAGTTGCCTGCAAAACAGGAACGGTCGTTCAGAAAGCGATCTGAAGTAGATTCTCCTTTTCGGTTCGGCCGAAACCGCGCATTACAGGTCCGCTATACCCGCTGTAGTCTCAACTTCCGGTGGGCGGCAGTTGAGACAGATCAGACACTAGCCGGCCGATAAAGCGCCCGAGACAGCCGTTCAGCCCCGTCGGAACCGCCACTCGAAGAGGACACCGGCGAACAGGCCCGCGGCAGCGGCGTAGACGAACTCCCACAGGAGTCGGGTCTCGATCTCGTCGCCGGTCAGGCCGGGGTCGAGCAAGAAGTGGGTGCCGAGCGTCAGGTCGACGAGCCAGCGGCCGACGGCCCAGAGGCCGGCTGCGGCCATCGTGGTGACGACGACCAGCAGGACGGCGAAGGTGGGCGTCATGCGGACGGCGGTAAAGAGGTGGAGTTCGACCGCGACGGTGAGGGCGACGGCGGCGACGGCGACGTAGACGAGTGGGGTCGCGGCGAGCCACGGCTGGGCGAACACGCCGCCGAACACGGGGAGCGCGGGGAGAGCGAGGAGTTGCCAGGGGAGCGTCGCACGGGGGTCGCCGTAGGCGACCGGGGGGACGAGCGCGAGCGCGACGACGATCGCGACGGGGACGGCGAACGGGACCGCCCCGGTCGCGACCGCGCCGACGACCACGAGGGCGAGGACGCCCACGACCAGCCACGAGCGCCGCGCGTTCGTCCGGTCGCGCCGCACCACCTCGTCGAGGCTGGCCACGGCCGAGCGTTCGTGGGCGATCGGGCGGAGGGGGCTATCGCCGTCCGGCTCGTGGCGGTCGAGGCCCCGTCGGAGCGAGTCGACGGCCGACGAGACGCGTTCGGTCGCGACCGCCGCGGCAACGAGGGCTCCGAACATATCGAACAGCAGGTCCCCCAGCGTGTCCCACAGTCCGTACTGGACCAGCACCGGCTCGAGGCCGAGGACCCGGGCCCCCAGCGCCGTCCCGAATTCGAGGATCTCCCAGAGGACGCCCAGCCCCAGCGTGAATACGAGGACGTAGACGAACAGGAACCGATCCGTAAGGACGACGGCCCTGCTGTGGTCGTCGATGGCGCGGGCCAGGACGTAGCCGACGGTCGCGACGACCGCCGCCGAGAGTGTGTGCGTGAGGCGATCGTACCACCCCACCTGGTGGTAGAACCCAAGCATTCCCAGCGCGTGCAGAAACAGCGCGAGAGTGATCCAGAGCGTGAACCGCGCGTCCAGTTCGATCCGGAGATCACGCTCGATTATCGCGGGGACGAACGTCGTCGCGAACGCGATGGCGGCGTTGACCACGATCCCGACGTTGCGCGTGTAGAGGCCGACCACCAGTATCGCCAGTATACTGGCTTGGAGGAGACGGGTGCCAGCACGGACGAGGCGTCGGCGATCCGGGAGTCCCGACGGAGACATACGACGGTTCGGGGGACGGAGGGTGGCCTGTTAAACGCGTGCGTGATTCCCGGCGTTCGGTAGCGACCGGCGAGACTAATTGCCATCGATCCGACGTGTCCGTATGGCCGAGGGACGACCGACGAGCGTGTTCGAGTCACGGGCGGCCCGCCGGCGATTCGTCGCGGCGGCCGTGGCCGTCGTCACCGCCGTCGTCGGCCTCTGGCTGTTCGTCCAGGCGTATCTACCGATGCTCGCCGACGGGGCGGCACTGCGCCGGTTCGTCGACGGGTACGGCGTCCTCGCACCGCTCGTGTTCGTCGCTCTCCAGGCGGCCCAGGTCGTCGTCGCGCCGATCCCGGGCCAGGTGACGGCCTTCGCCAGCGGCTACCTGTTCGGGAGCGTCCGCGGGACCGTCTACAGTCTCGTCGGAGTCACCATCGGGAGCGCCGTCGCGTTCTGGCTGTCGCGGCGGTACGGCCGCCCCTTCGTGGCGAGCGTGGTTCGGGAAGACCTGCTGGTTCGCTTCGACGCCTTCGTCGAAGAAGCCGGCACGGTGAGCCTGTTCGTGATCTTTCTGATCCCCGGGTTGCCCGACGACGTACTCTGTTTCGTCGGCGGCCTGACCGACATCGACCTCCCGAAACTCGTCGCGATCTCGTTTTTCGGTCGCCTGCCGGCCTACGTGCTGGTGAACGTCTCCGGGTCGGGGCTGGCCAGCGGCGACCTCCGACTGACGGCGGTGACGCTGCTGATCCTGCTCGTCGGGTCGGCGTGGGGATTTCTGAACCGCGAGCGACTGCTCACCTACTTCGAATAGGTACCACGGGAGGGTCGGTGGTGGGGCCGGGGAGAGTTCGAAGTGTTTAACCGCGCCAGTGGGGAAGAGTCGGTAACTCGCTGGTCGACGGGCACCAGCGGGCACCTGCCGCGTCGGAGGTGGTTCGAGACGGCCTCCGCCCACAGGACGGGATGTGACTCCCCGGCGGGGAGTTGAACCACTCGACGCCCGTGGTGATAGCCCATGACACGGAGCTTCTACTCCCACATCCGAGAGGCGTGGGAAGACCCCGACGACGGACAGCTCGCAGAACTGCAGTGGCAGCGCCAGCAGGAGTGGCGCAACCAGGGCGCACTCGAACGCATCGAGCGCCCGACCCGACTGGACAAGGCCCGCTCGCTCGGCTACAAGGCCAAGCAGGGCGTGGTCGTCGTGCGCGCCAGTATCCGCAAAGGCGGCGCACGCAAACAGCGGTTCACCGCCGGCCGGCGCTCGAAGCGCCAGGGTGTGACCCGGATCACCCGCCGCAAGAACCTCCAGCGCGTCGCCGAGGAGCGTGCCACCCGCAAATATCGGAACCTACGCGTGCTCAACTCCTACTCCGTCGGGCAGGACGGCCGCCAGAAGTGGTTCGAAGTGATCCTGCTCGACCCGCACCACCCCGCCATCGAGAACGACGACGACCTCAACTGGATTTGCGACGACACCCAGCGGGGTCGGGCCTACCGCGGCCTGACCAACGCCGGGAAGTCCAACCGAGGGCTCGACCAGAAGGGCAAGGGCACCGAACACAACCGTCCGAGCAACAACGGCGGTCAGGGCCGCGCCAAATAACTCCGCACCCACTTTTTAGTTCCCACTTTTTCCGTCAGAGGGTCGCCGCTGGCGACCCCCTGCGCAGAAACTTGGGGAAAAAGGCCGCTCGCGCGGCTTCGCCGCGCTCGCGGGTGCTACGCTCGATTCTTTCCGCACAGCATCCGCCACAGCCGCCGCGACCGTACCGCCGACCACAGACTGCGATTCAGTCAGTAGCTTCAGGTGCCGCCGTCACGGAACCTGTCGGTAATGGAACCACCGGCAGACGACAGGTCGGTCAGCCGACGGACGGTACTGGGCGCGGTCGCCGGCCTGAGCGCGGGCGCGGCCGCCACGACCGGCGCGTCGGCTCGGTCGGCGTCCCAGGCACCCGAACTGGCGGTCCTGACCCGCAACGTCTACCTCGGCGTCGATCTGTTCAGACTGTTCGAGGCGCGCTCGCTCGCCGACGTGCGACGGATCGCCGGGAACCTGCTCGGCGAGGTCGATCCCGGACTCGTCAGGGCGCGGGCCGACGCCATCGCGGCCGAGATCGAGGCTACCGGCGCGGACGCCGTGGCGCTCCAGGAGGCCGCCGTGCTCCGGGTTCAGCGCCCGAGTGACTTCGGGACCGACTCCCCGGAGCCCGCGGAGACCGTCATCGTCGACCTGCTGGCGGCCATCCAGTCGGCGCTTTCCGAGCGGGGGCTGGAGTACGAGGTGGCCGCCTCGACCGTCACGACGGACGTGGAACTCCCCGCCGAGACCGACGACGGGACGGCCGACGTGCGCCTCACCGACCGCGACGCCGTGCTGGTCCGGAGTGATCTGGACGCCACGGCGACCGCGAGCGGGACCTTCGAGGCGGCGTTTAGCGTTCCAGCGCTGATTCCCGGGCTCGGTGGGCTCGCAGTCCAGCGCGGGTTCTGTGCCGCGGACGTGACGGTGGCCGGCGAGACGGTCACCGTCGTCTCGACGCATCTCTCGTCGGTACGTCAGGATCTCCGAACCGGCCAGGCAGAGGAACTGCTCGACTGGCTCCCGACCGACCGACCGGTGATCGTCGGCGGCGACTTCAACAGCGGCCCCGGCACGGAACCGGCGGCCTACGAGCGGCTGACGGCCGAACTGACCGATGCCTACGCCGCGCGGCACCCCGACCGGGACGGGTTCACCTGCTGTCAGGCGGCGGGGCTTCGGAACGCCCAGTCGCGGCTGGACAGCCGTGTCGACGGCCTGCTCGTCCGCGGCGACGTGTCCGTGACGGCGGCCAGCCGCGTCGGCCACCGCGCGTCGGATCGGATCGCCTATCAGACCGAGGGGGAGACGGTACGGGTCTGGCCCTCGGATCACGCCGGCGTGGTCGGGACGTTCGCGCTCTCGGCGTCGGCGTCGGTCGGGACCGCGACGGCGACCAGGACGGCGACACGGGCCGATAATTCGAGGGCGACGACCGCTCCGCCCGACGCGACGGGGACCACGGGGCCGGGGCTGGGCGTCCTCGCGGCGCTGGCGGGGGTCGCAGGCGGTGTCGCCGGCCGGCTGTGGCGGGCGTGAGTCGGGATCGGTGCCACGGCGGGCGAAACGGCGACCACGTTTTTAAGAAGTGGGTGGCTACGGGTGGTTTATGGAAAGTCGAAGTCGGTCCGTCGCGGTCGTCGGTGCCGTGGCCGTGCTCCTCGTCCTCGCGGGCTGTAGCGGGGCACCCGGCGACGCGACGCCGACGCCGAACGCCTCGGGGTATCACGAACCGGCGAGCGAGTACCTGCTGACGGCGGCGGAGTTCACAAACTGGGAAGGCAACGGCACGCGCGCGCCGGGCGCTGCGCCCGCGGGGATGGAGTCCGGGCGGGTCCTCGAACTGCGAAACGGAAGCTCGAACCTCCAGATCGCGCTGCTGGTGTTCGAGTCGCCCGCCGACGCGCGGGCTTTCCTGGCCGCACAGCGCGAGACCTATCGGTCGGACGGGGTCAACGCGACGAACGTGAGCGTCGGGGACCGGGCGTTCGGGGTCACGTCGCTGACCGAGACGGCCGTCAACGCACAGCAGGCGAACGTGTACGTGCAGGTGACCGGGACCGTGCCGCTGAACGGGTCCGAACAGTACGCCCGGGCGCAGTTGCGGGCAGTCACCGACCGGTAGTCCACACCCCTTGCTCGCGGTCCATGAGTGTCACGACGGCGACGTGTGGCAACGTCAGCACCGCGATGAGGACGAGATAGAGCCCGACCCACCCAAGGATGTCGGCGGGTGGATTCGGGACCAGCAGGTAGAATCCCCCCAGCAACGCGAGCGACGCCAGCGTCAGCGGCGTGGCTTCCCTGGCGAAACGAGCCAGCGCGGGACGAAGCTGGTGGTCGTCGAGCGCGGCCCGGGAAGTCGGTTCCAGCGGGAGCAGGCGGGCGATGTGTCGGTAGGCGTGCCAGACACAGAAGTAGACGCCGACGGCGAGCACGGGCTGGACGAGGGCGAAGAAGACGACGAGCAACGCGACTTCCCCGGCGTCGACGAACCAGACGGATCGAGCCCCGGCGCGCACGCCCGTCAGCACGAGGTAGCCGACGATCACCGCGGCGTAGCCAACGCCGAGTGCGAGTCGGGTGTCGAGTTGGAACACCCAGGCGAGGCTGGCGGTCGAACCCAGTGCGAACAGCGAGATCAGCGCGTTGGCGACCCGGCGGTACCAGTCCGGAAAGAAGAGGAGCGGTACGAGCATCGGCAACCCGCCGCGGACGACGACCGCGAGCGCGCGCTCGGCGCGGGTCGAGAGGTAGTCGGCGTCGAGGACGGCCAGCAGTGCGTAGAGGTCGCCCTGCCCCCAGTGCGCCCAGGTCAGCAGGATGAAGAGGGCGAACGCGGCCGCAGGGGCGAGAAACCAGACGACGGCGTAGACCACCCCCAGGATGCCATAGAGGGCGAACACGCCGGCGATGGCCCGGAGCGTGGGGTCCTGTCCGCGGACGCGGGGGAGCGCGAGGTGGTCGATCGCGCCGTGGGGCAACCCGAGGACGAGGACGCTGGCGACGAGCGGGACGTACTGGACGACCGGCGGGACGGTGACGCCGAAGCCGAACGGCACGATCAGGGCGGCGGTGAGGACCCAGGACGGCCAGAGGACGCCCCGGGTCAGCGTGGCCCGAATCGAGCCGTCGAGGTCGACGCCGGGGGCGGTACGGATCATGAGCCAGTGGGGGTCCTGCGGTTCCAGACCGTCCGGACCTGCTCCCAGCGGTCGGTCACCCACCAAAAGAGGAGGAGACCCTGGACGAGAAAGGTGTTCGTCAGCGCGAAGAAGAGCAGTTCCTCGATGGGGAGGCCGAAGATCGCCAGCCCGGTCATGAACGCCTCGTCGAAGGTCCAGATGCCGAGTTCGATGGCGATGCGGTCGACGGCCGCGAGGTAGGCGGTGGGGACGCCGACGCCGAGCGCGAACGTGCGGCGACGCTCCCAGAGGACGGGCCAGCCGAAGGCCCACTGGACGGCCAGGACCGGACTGGCCCACAGCAGCAGGGTCCCGAGGTAGTAGGTCGACTCGGCGAGGAAGACGAAGCCGAGGCCGGCGACGAGGCCACCGCCGAGCAGGCCCAGCGCGCGCTGGGGGAGCGAGATACCGAACTCGTGGTCGCTCGCGGTCGGCAGCCGGGCGAGCCAGAGACTCGTCAGCACGGGCTGGAGGATGAAAAAGAGGTACTCCTCGATCGGCGCGTGCCAGATCCGGAAGGCGACGGTCCCCTCGCCGTAGGCCCAGACGCCGGTGGCGATGAGGTGGTTGTCCCACGGCGTCGTGTAGAGGATGGCGACGGCCGCGAGGAGCGCCACGCCGAACGGGCCGGCGTAGGGGCGTTCGACGGGACCGGCGAGGAGGAACAATGCCACGAGCGGCGGCAGGATGAACAGGAGATGAAACTCCAGATAGGTGAGTGCGGCGAGGACGGCCCCGTCACTCATCGGGGCGGGCCTCCCCGGGAGCGTGGATGGCTGATCCGGTCATAGTGGTGGTATCCAGGGCGGGTCTGTTAGTGGTTGGTGTGGTATCGGTGGGTTCCGGGTACGAAAAAACTGCACCGTGGTCGGCGGTTAGTCGGCGGCGGCGGCTTCGGGTTCGGCGGTGCTGGAGGTGGCCTGGTCGAGGACGCCCCGGCTCCGGAGCAGCAGGAAGCCGAAGCCGACCTTGGCCAGCACGTCGAGCACCATGAACGCGGCCGTCTCGTAGTACAGCGGGACGAGGCCGAGGCCTTCGGTCCCGACGATCCACACGACGGGATAGGCCAGCCACAGCAGGATCACCACGTTCCTGAGCGTCCCGAACAGGTTGCCAACGTCACCGGGCATCTCCGATGCCTGCGCGGTGAGTCTGCTGACGAGGATGTACAGCAGGACCAGGAAGAAGCCACAGCTGATGCCCCACCAGGCGATCCGCATCGCCTGGCTCGCGGTGGTCAGCGCAGCCACCAGACCCGTGATGATCATCCCGACGTCCAGGCCGACGAGCGTCGCGATGGTGTTGCGGTCGGCCCCGGCGAGCAGTGCCAGGTCGATCAACAGCAGCGGCGTGGTGAACAGCCAGTCGGCGTACCGAGCCCAGTAAATGTCCAGCATCTCACCGGCCACTGTCACCTCCGTCAGGCCGTATCCCATGGCCATCGAAAAGTACGACACGGCTGCGATGGCCGGGATGAATATCGTGATGATATAGAATTCTTGTTTCTGTTCGTCCGTCTCGTTCCAACCCATACCGATGAACGCCAACGTACCTAACGCCATCAGTGCGGTGCCGATCCACAGCCAAATGCTCTCCGGACCAGGTTGTGGCATGATGCACTGTATAATTATATTTAGATAGTTAAAACATCCTTGCCCAACCAGTTGGGCTTGCGGAGTAGCGTGTCTGAAAAGCCGGAAGCCAGCATTTTTCAGAACCCGAGCGGCAAGAATAGATCGACAGCCTTGCGGCCATCGACTCGACGTATCCGTGTCGACCGGCACGTGACCGGCCGCCGATAGGGGACCACTGGACGACCGAACCCAGACGGCCGCCAGCGTCCGTGCGTGGTTCGTCGTCGCCGGATACGGATGTGTTTTTTGCGCTCGTGTGCGGCTATAACACAGACACAGACGCGAGGTGGTGTTACGTACTCAGCCGTGGACACTCCGGATGCGATGGCGACCGAAACAGATACGATCATGAAGCGTGGAACGGGGCTGAAAGATTGGCAGGCCGGCGTCGCGGGTGGCGTCGTCGCTGCGGCAGTGATGGCGGCGCTGATCGTCGCGATGAACCCACCGACGATCGCGGCCGCGATCCCGGCGCTGTACGGACTCTCGGGTGGTATCGCTGGCATCACCGTCCACGTGGCACACGGGGCGGTGCTGGGCGTCGCGTTCGCGGCGCTCCTGCGGTTCGCGCCGATTCCTGACGACTCGGCGGCCGCCGTCGTCGGGACGGGGCTGGCCTGGGGCGTCGTGACGTGGATCACCCTCGCGGCGCTGGTGATGCCGGTGTGGCTGGGTGCGGTCGGGTTCCCGAAGGCACCGCCGCTGCCCAACTTCGCGATCCCGAGTCTCGTGTGGCACGTCGTGTACGGCGGCGTCCTCGGCGTCGTCTACACGGCCCTGCGCTGAGTGCCGTCGGCGGCACAGCACCGGCGCGCACCGACGACAAAGGGGATTTAAGCCCCAGTCGTCTCTGGGCGGGTATGGAGCCGCCGGGTGCGGACACAGTCGTCGTCCGTTACGGGGACATGAGTACGAAGAGCAGTCGCGTCCGTCGTGGGATGGAAAAGCGCCTGGTCGAGAACATCGAGGCCCTGCTCGAAGACCGCGGCGTCGGCGGGGACGTGGAGCGACGGCCGACCAGACCGCTCGTCTGGACCGACGAACCCACGGCGGCCGCCGAAGTCGCCGCCGACGCGTTCGGCGTCGTCTCGACCAGTCCGGCGCGGTCGCTCCTGGCCAAGCCTGACCCGATCCTCGACGCGATGGCCGAGACCGCCGAGGCCCACTACGACGGCGGGAGTTTCGCCGTCAGCGCGCGGCGCGCGGGCGACACATTTCCGATGGACAGCGAGGACCTCGGCCGGGAGGGCGGACAGGCGATCTGGGACGCCGTCGAGGGTGACTTCGAGCCGGAAGTAGACCTGGACGACCCGGACTTCACGGTCAACGTGGAGGTCCGCGAGGACGCGGCCTTCCTGTACCTCGACGAGATGGCGGGGCCGGGCGGCCTCCCGCTGGGGAGTCAGCGCCCGGTCGTCGCGCTGGTCAGCGGCGGTATCGACTCGCCCGTGGCGGCCTACGAGATGCTGCGGAAAGGCTGTCCCGTCGTCCCCGTGTACGTCGACCTCGGGGAGTACGGCGGCCAGGACCACCGCGCCCGAGCCGTCGAGACCGTCCGGACGCTCGGCTCGTACGCGCCCAATTTCCGGGAGCCCCTTCGGGTGGTCCCCGGCGGCGAGACGGTCGAACTGCTGGCCGCCGACCTCGAACAGGGCCGGATGCTCGCCTTCCGCCGGTTCTGCCTCGCGGTCGCAGAGGAGGTCGCCCTCGACGCGGGCGCGGCCGGGATCGTCACCGGCGAGGCCATCGGCCAGAAGTCGAGCCAGACCACCCAGAACCTCAGCGTCACCGATCCGCTCACCGACCTGCCCGTGTTCCGCCCGCTCCTCACGATGGACAAGAACAGCATCACCGAACGGGCCAGGGAGATCGGCACGTTCACCGACTCGACGATCCCCGCGGGCTGTAACCGCTTCGCCCCCGTACAGGCCGAGACCAACGCACGACTGGACCGACTCCGCGAACTGGAACCGGACGACCTCCGCGAGCGCGCCCGCGACGCGGTGGCGGACCTGGAACTGGTCGAGTGTCACTGATAAACTGACCGTCTGTCGAAGATCCGTCTTCGTCCGTGGTACCAGAAACACGCTGCAGTACAGCGGTTTCGGTTCTGGTTTGTGACCATACCTCAACAACATTTATCACGAAGCGCGAGCCTACATCTAGCTGGGTGTTGCGCAATGGCACTGCCCGATCCCGCCAGTTCGTGGACGAGAGGTATCGACCTGCCGTCCCGGCTGTTCTCCGGGTTCGGCAGTGACGACTACGAACTCTACGAGGAGGACGACGAGTTCGTCCTCACCGTGGAGATGCCGGGCTTCGAGCCCGAGGAGATCGAGGTCAACTGGTACGAGGGCCGACTGAACATCTCGGCCGAACACGTCGACGGGTCAGCCGGGCGCGAGCGGACCTATCACCGCGCGTTCCGGATGCCCAAGGAGATCGATCCCGAGGAGATCGGTGCCCGGTACCGCAACGGCGTCCTCGAAGTCCGGCTCCCGGTCCTCGAAGGCGCGACGCGACGCGGCCACAGCATCGAGGTCGAGAGCTGACCGGCCGCACTTTTTTGTCCGAGAACGGGACCAGCCCGGCCCGTGACCACCGTGGGACAGCGCGCACTCGTCGCCTACGAACGGACGGACAGCCGATACGACCTCCACTACGCACACTGGGGTGCCCACGAGTGGCTCTTGGCGGCGTCACTCGCCGCGATCCGGCCGGGGAGCCGGTTCGGCCCGACCGACGGCACCGGCTCGCTCACCGGCGTCGACCCGGACCCGCTGGCGACCGACCGGTCGTTCGAGGACCTCCTGACCAGCCACGTCGACTGGCAGACCTACGACGCCTGCTACGTCGTCGCGGCCGACGGAACCGTCCAGCCGTACCTCGCGGCCTGGTTCGGCCTGCCGGGTCACGACACGGTCCGTCCCCGGGACGGCGCGCTGGTCGGCGTCGATCCCGACCGCGTGGAACCGGACGGGGAGTTCCTGCGCGGCCGCGTCGCCGGGCTGAAAGCCGCCACGCTGGCGATGGTCCGGGCAGACCGCCTCCCACTGGCCACCGCCAGATCCTTCCTGGCCAGCGAAGTCCGGTCCTGGCACGCCGAGGGCCGGACGGTCCACCTCGGGCCCGACGCCGATCCGGAAGGGTGGGGGGACTGAGGCGGTTCGGGAACAGTCAGTATCTGCAGGCGCTGCTTCCACATCCTGGCGGACTGAAAGGGCGAGGTCGTCTCGACGAACCCCGGCGACGCAAGCACTGCAGGCCGCGTCGCGGCCGAAGCGCACAGCGAGCCGCGGGAGTCGAGACGGCCGAGGGCTTTCGAGGCGTTCTCACCCGATTCACCGCCGTCGCCCGCTCCCGACGCGCTTATCCGCCGACCGTGACTACGGCCGGGCAGTGACAGACGAGGGTGACGGGAGTGTGGACGCCGAGGACGCGGCCGCAGTGACGACCCTCGCGAGTCCGACGCCCGCCGACGCCCGGGAGGCGGTCGCCGCCGCCATCGAACGCGAGGACGTGGTCTCGGTCTTCGGCACCTGTACGGTCGAGTACGAGGGCCGGGCGTCGAGCCATCTCGGCCCGGGCGACCGGCTCGTCGTCTGCAAGCCCGACGGGACGACGCTGGTCCACACCGACGAGGGCCACCAGCCGGTCAACTGGCAACCGCCGGGCTCGACCCAGGAGGCCCGGCTGACCGACGGCCGCCTCGAACTCCACAGCCTGCGCTCGACGCCCGAGGAGGAGTTGCTGGTCCGCTTCGCGGAGATAATCCAGGTCACCGCCTACGACGTGACCGACGAGACCGAACTCGCCCTCGAAGGCACCGAGGAGGACCTCCGGGAGCGGGTCCTCGACAACCCGGACCTCGTCGAGTCGGGCTTTACCCCGCTGGCGACAGAGCGCGAGACGCCGGCGGGCGCGGTGGACATCTTCGGCGAGGACGGACAGGGGCGGCGGGTCGTCGTGGAGTTGAAACGCAGGCGGGTCGGGCCGGATGCGGTGGGGCAACTCGGCCGCTACGTCGACGCCCTGGAGCGTGACCTCCACGCCGAGGCCGACGTGCGCGGGATTCTGGTCGCGCCCTCTGTGACGGACCGGGCGCGGCGACTGCTCGCCGAGCAGGGCATGGAGTTCGTGGCGCTGGAACCCGCGGCCTGACCCGTTCCGACCGCTCACGGCCGGAGTTGATTTTTCCGCGGTGTGAGACCATATTAATTCGTGATAATCGCGGCCCGTCATATAACATGGTGAGAGCCAACAGTCAGGCATGTTGGAACGGGTCCGGCGGAGTTTCGGGTTGAAACTGTTCCTCGGGTACGGGACGACCGGGTTGTTGATCGTCGTCGTGGCGGTCGGAACGGGGAACCTCGCGGCGACGGTCGTGGCCGGGTTGTCCGGGCTGCTGGCGCTCGGGTCGGTGACAGGCACGGCGACGATCGCAGCCGTGTCCGAACTGGAAGAACAGGCGAACGAGATCGCGGACGGGAACTTCGAGACCAGGGTCGAGACCGAGCGGGTCGACGAGATCGGCCAGCTGTACGTGACGCTCGACGAGATGCGCGAGTCGCTGGCGAGTCGGATAGAGGACCTGGAGGCAGCAAAGCGGGAGGCTGAGGCCGCGAGAGAGGACGCCGAGACGGCCCGGGAGGAGGCCGAGCAGGCCCGGGAGGAGGCGTCCGAGTTGGCGACCGAGTACCGGGCCGCGGCCGAGCAGTACGCCGAGACGATGCAGGCGGTGGCGGCGGGCGACCTGACGCGGCGGATCGACGTCGAGACCGACCACGACGCGCTGGCCACGATCGGCCGCGAGTTCAACGCGACGATGGACGACCTCACCGCCGCGTTCGAGGACGTGCGGTCGTTCGCGACCGAGATCCAGAACGAGGCACGGACCGTCGCCGACAGCGCCGAGCGGATCGAGCGAAACGTCGACGACGCCGCGGAGACCGCGGCCGGGATCACCGAGGAGACCCGGACACAGCGGGAGAAACTGGAGTCGACGGCCCAGGACATCGACAGCATGTCGGCCGCCGCCGAGGAGATCGCCGCGACCGCCGACGACCTCGCGAGCCGGAGCGAGGAGGCGACCGCGGCCAGCGACCAGGCCCGGACGGCCGCGACCGACGCGATCGAGGAGATGGAGCGGATCCAGCAAGAGACCGCCGAGACGGTCGAACAGATCGAGACGCTGGCCGACAGCGCCGACGAGATCACGGACATCGTGGCGATCATCCGCGACATCGCCGAGCAGACGAACATCCTCGCGCTGAACGCCTCCATCGAGGCCGCCCGCGCCGGCGAGGGCGGCTCCGGCGACGAGGCCGGCGACGGGTTCGCCGTCGTCGCCGACGAGGTGAAGCAACTGGCCGAGGAGACCCAGCAACGGGCCGACGAGATCGCCGCGATGGTCGAGGAGGTCCAGACCGAGACCGACGAGGCGGCCGCGTCGGTCCGGGCGACCCGAACGCGCGTCCAGGACGGCGTCGAGACCGTCGAGGACGCGCTCAGCGAACTGGAGGAGATCGCCGACTCGATGGAGGACATCAACGACGGCGTGTTCGAGATCAGCGACGCCACCGACGACCAGGCACAGACCGTCGAGGCGACCGCGGCGGCGATCAACGAGGTGACCGATCGGAGCCGCGAGACGGAAGACTCCGCCGAGACAATCGCGGACACCGTCACGAACCAGGCGAGCGCCGTCGACGAGATCACGGCGACGATGCGGGGCTTCGAGACGACCGCGAACGAACTGATCGGCGAGATCGACCGGTTCGAGGTGACGACCGAACCCGGCCGCCATCACAGCGCCGCCGCGACCGACGGGGGTGAGCGCTGATGGTCGCCTTGCCCGTCGACCCGGTCCGGGTCCTGTACGCGCTCGCGGTCCTCGGCTTCGGCGTCGGGGTCTGGATCGGGTGGCGGTTGCTCACCGACGATCCGGCCCTCGCGGAGCGGGGCGCGTTCAAGTACCTCCTCGTCATCCCGGTCGTCGCCGGCGCGTCCTACGTTCTGATGTTTTTCGACATCGGGACGCTGACGGTCGGGGAGCAGTCGATCGTCGTCCCGCGGTACGTCGACTGGCTGATCACGACGCCGATACTGGTCGGGTACATCGGGTACGTCGCCGGCGCACCCCGCCGGTGGATCGTCGGGCTGGCCGCGGCCGACGGCGCGATGATCCTGCTGGGCGCGGTCGCGACAGTGACGACCGGCCCCACGAAGTGGCTGTCCCTCGGCCTGTCGGGGCTCGGCCACGCGTCGCTGTTGGTCGTCCTCTACGTCGTCTTACCCCAGTACCTCCCGGACGAGCCGAAACGCAAGGGGCTGTTCAAACTCCTCCAGAACCACGTCGGCCTCCTGTGGCTGGCGTACCCGAACGTCTGGCTGGTCGGCCCGGCCGGGTTCGGCCTCATGTCGGGCGTGGGACTCAGCATGATCATCGCGTACCTCGACGTGGTGGCGAAGACACCGTACCTCTACTTCGTCTGGCAGAACGCCCGGGCGTTCGAGACGGGGTCGGCGGACCCGGCGAGCGACGCGACGACCGACGAGGGAGCCGCCGGCAGTCCGACCGCCTGACACGCCGCGGTCGGGCCGGTCCCGGGATCCACAACCACGCCGCCCCGGCGGCGACACCGGACGGTCACTCGTCCTCCACTCGCTCCTGGAGATCCTGTAACAGCGCCAGCGCCTCCATCGGCGTCGTCGTCGCGAGATTCTGCTCGCGGATGGTCTCGGCGAGGTCGGGGTCCGCGTCCGCCGCCCCGTCGTCACCCGACCGGCCCGCCGTCGCATCGTCCGCCGTCGCGGCGGTCTCGCCGTTCGTCCGCGCGTCCGGCCGGTGCCCGTTGGTCACGTTCTTTCCGTGCTCCGACCGGTCGGCGGTGTCGGCGTCGAGCAGTTCCCGGGAGCGGTCCACGACGGCGTCCGGAATCCCGGCCTCGCGGGCGACCTCGACACCGTAGGAGGCAGCGGCGGGACCCTGGCGAATTTCGTGATCGAAGACCACGTCCTGGCCGTCCTGATCCGCCGCGAAGTGCAGGTTGAACACGCCGTCGAGCGCGTCGGCGGCGTCGGTGAGTTCGTGGTGGTGGGTGGCGAAAAGCGTCCGCGCGCCGATCTCGTCGTGGACGTACTCGGTCACTGCGCGGGCGATGGCGAGGCCGTCGGTGGTGCTGGTGCCTCGCCCCACCTCGTCCAGCAGGATCAGCGAACTGTCGGTGGCACTCGCCAGAATCTCGGCGAGTTCGGTCATCTCGACCATGAACGTCGACTTCCCGCCGGCGATGTCGTCGCTGGCCCCGACGCGAGTGAACACCCGGTCGACTAGCGAGAGGCGGGCGTCGGCGGCAGGGACGAAGCTACCGGCCTGGGCCAGGAGTTGAATCAGCGCCACCTGGCGCATGTAGGTGGACTTCCCGCTCATGTTCGGTCCCGTCAGGACAGCGAAGCAGTTCTCGGCGTCGAGGTGGGTGTCGTTGGGAACGAACGATTCCTGCGTGCGCTCGACGACGGGGTGGCGTCCGCCCTCGATCTCGGTTCGGTTCGGGTCGTCGACGAACGCGGGACGGGCGTAGTCGTACTCGGCGGCGACGGTGGCGAACGAAGCCAGCACGTCCAGTCGGGCGAGCGTGTCGGCCAGCGTCTGGATTCGTTCGGACTCGGCGGCGACGGTGTCCCGGACCTCTCGGAACAGGTCGTATTCGAGGTCGTCGGCGCGCTGTTCGGCCTGGATGATCTCGTCCTCCCTCGCTTTGAGTTCGGGTGTGTAGAACCGTTCGGAGTTTTTCAGGGTCTGGCGGCGCGTGTAGTCGTCGGGCACCGAGTCGAGATTGGCGTTCGTGACCTCGATGTAGTAGCCGTGGACGGAGTTGTGGCCCACCTTCAGCGAGTCGATCCCCGTCCGATCGCGCTCTTGCGCCTCCAGCGAGTCGATCCACTGCTTGCCGGAGCGTTCGGTCTCTCTGAGGTCGTCCAGTCGCTCGTCGTATCCCGGGGCGATGACGCCGCCCTCGGTAACCTCGATGGGTGGTTCCGCGCGGATCGCACGTCCGATCAGGTCCCTGATCTCGTCGAGCGCGTCGAGGTCGGCCCGGATCTCCCGGAGCGTGGCGCAGTCGGCGTCGGCCAGCGCGGCTTCGATCTCGGGCACCACGTCGAGGGTGTCTTTCAGCGACCGCAGGTCGCGGGCGTTGGCTCGGGCCCGTGAGACTCGCGAGATCAGCCGCTCCACGTCGTACACGTCCCGCAGGCGGTCGTGGAGGCGCTCACGAGTTCGCACGTCGCCGGCGAGTTCGCCGACCGCGTCGTGACGGGCCTCGATGGCTTCGCGCTCGGTCAGCGGTCGCCGGAGCCAGTCTTTCAGCTCGCGGCTCCCCAGGGCGCAGGCGGTCTCGTCCAGCACCTCCACGAGCGTCGCCCCGGCGCGGCCGTGGACGGCCCGGCGCTCGAACAGTTCCAGACTCTCCAGGGCCACCCGGTCCAGTAGCATGTACTCGCGCGGGTCGTATCGGGTGACGTGGTTGAGATAGTCCAGTCGGTCGCGCTCGCCGTCGGTGTCGTCGCCCTCCGCACCTCTCGTATATTCGGCATAATCAAGCAGGGCTCCACAGGCCCGAACTTCGGCCGCGGTCCCGAGGACGGTCCCGGGGTCGCCGAAGTACGACTCGACGAGCCGTTCGGGACTGTCTCCCTCGAAGGCACTCCGGTCGTGGGGCGTCACCATGCAGTCGTCGTCGAAGGGGTCGGTCGGGGCGTCGGGACCGACGACGGCTTCTGAGGGACTGAACCGGCCGAGTTCGTCGGCGACGGCGGACTCGTCGGTCGTGCTGGTGACGTAGAAATCGCCGGTGGACACGTCCAGCAGGGCCAGCCCGTACCGGTCCCCCGAGCGAGCGAGACAGGCGACGAAGTTGTTGTCGTCGGTCCGGAGGAGTTCGTCCTCGGTGAGCGTGCCGGGCGTGACGATGCGGGTGACCGCACGGTCGACGACGCCAGTCGCCTCATCTGGGTCCTGTACCTGATCGGCGACGGCCACGCGGTAGCCCGCGTCCAGCAGGGTCTCGATGTAGCTCTCGGCGTTGTCGATGGGGATGCCGGCCATCGGGTACTCGCCAGTCGAGTCCTCCCGCTTCGTGAGGGTGATCTCACAGAGTCGCGATACCCGCTCGGCGGCGTCACAGAACGCTTCGTAGAAATCCCCCACCTGAAAGAGGACCAGGGAGTCCTCGTAGGCCGAACACAGCTCGAAGTACTGCGACATCATCGGCGTCAGTTCGTCGGCCCGGTCCGCCATCCGTTCGGGTGGGCCAAGCGCCGCGTCCATGGGCGACCGCAGTGTCGCGGACGGCATATGCCCTCCGGATGGCCGGCGGGCCGCGGTCGGCCGTTCGGGGCGGCCTTCTTGTGGGCCGGGTTCGTAGCGCCGGTCATGCGAACGGGTGTGATCGTCGCGGGCGGGTACTCCACGCGGTTCGGGGACGGCGACAAGGCCGTCGCCGACCTCGCGGGCACGCCCATGCTCCGACGGGTCGCCGACCGTCTCGCACCCGTGATCGACCGACTGGTCGTCAACTGCCGCCCCGACCAGCGAGGGAGCATCGCGGCCGCGCTGGCGGGCTACGACCACTCCGTGACCGTCGCCGAGGACGACGACCCCGACCGCGGGCCGATGACAGGTATCTTGACCGGCCTGCGCGCGGTCGAGACCGAGTTCGCGGTCGTCGTGGCCTGTGACATGCCCTTCGTCGCGCCCGCGCTGGTCGAGTACCTCGCCGAGCGGGCGCAGGGACACGACGCCGCGGTTCCGCGCGTCGACGGGCGCGATCAACCCCTGCAGGCGGTCTACCGGACCGAGGCGACCGTCGCGGCCTGCGAGGCCGCGCTCGCCCGGGACCAGCGAGCGGTCTTCGCCGCCCTGAACGATCTCGACTGGGTCTTCGTCCCGGAAGGGGAGATCGAGACCCACGCCACGCTAGACTCGCTCCGGAACGTCAACACCCGCGCGGACCTGCGGGCGGCGGCCACCGACCTGGAGGGGTGACCTTCGGCCGTGTGAGTGGCCCCCCTCGCTTATGGTGTGTGAGAGAGATGATGACAGGCATGGAGTATTACAACGGTAACCAACTGGCACACATGGGCGACCTGCCGTCGATGGCGGCGGACAGGTACGGGGAGCAAACGGCGTTCGTCTTCCAGGGACTGGAGACGAGTTTCGCGGAGGTAGAGGCCGAGGCCAACCAAGTCGCGAACATGCTCGTCGACCACGGCGTCGGGGCGGGCGACCGCGTCGGGCTGTTCATTCCCAACACACCACGATTCCCAAAGAGCTACTTCGGGGCGATCAAGGCCGGCGCGATCCCGGTCCCGCTGAACCTCCGGATGGACCCGGAGACGCTGGCCTTCGTCATTCAGGACGCGGGCATCGACGTACTCTTTGGCTCGCCCTTCCTCGCCGACGAGGTCCAGGAGCTGGCCGCGGCCGCCGAGGTCGGGACGCTCTTTTTGCCGGGCGTCTCCGACGACGGCGTGGTCAACTACTCGCACGCCATCGCCGACCACGCGGAGACATTCGACCGCGAGGCCCACGGCGTCGACCGCGAGTTCGAGGACGTAGCGGTCCAGCCCTACACCAGCGGGACGACGGGCAAGCCCAAAGGGGTGCAGTTGACCCACGGGAACCTGCTGTCGACCATCGCGGCCTACGACAACGGCGGGCTCCCGCTCGACCCGGACGACACCTTCCTGCTCGTCCTGCCACTCTTCCACATCTACGGGCTGAACGCCCTGCTCGGGTCCGGCCTGTACAGCGGTTCGAAGATGGTGCTGGTCGCCCAGCCCGAACCGGAGCCGATGCTGAACGCGATCCAGAACAACGACGTGACCAACTTCGCGGGCGTCCCCGCGATGTACACGATGATGTTCCGGGAGTACCGCGAGAACCCCGGGGAGTACGACCTCTCGAGTCTCGACTCGGTCACCTGCGCGGCCGCGCCCCTCGCGGACGCGACCCGGCGGGAGATCATGGCGGAGTGGGACGTACCGATGGTCGAGGGCTGGGGGATGACCGAGACGGCACCCGCCGGCACGGTCGAACCCTCTCGCGGCGTCCAGAAGGCCGCCGGCTGTGTCGGGCCAGTGCTGGACGACGTGGAGATCAAGCTCGTCGATCCCGAGACGCGGGAGACGAAGGTATCGACCGACCAACTGGAGCCGTTCCCCGACGACGACCTCGACTTCGAGGACGAGGAATCGGTCACCGGCGAAATCGCGATCCGGGGCCCCAACGTCTTCGAGGGCTACTACAACCGCCCGGAAAAGAACGAACAGGTGTTCGACGACGAGGGCTACTTCTACACGAAAGACATCGCCCGTGTCGACGAGGACGGCTACTTCTGGATCGTCGACCGCGCCGACGACATGATCATCGCCGGCGGGGAGAACATCTACCCCGCGGAGGTCGAGGACGCCCTCTACGAACACCCCGACGTTGAGGAGGCCGCCGTGGTCGGCGCACCCCACGAGGTGAAAGGTGAAGCCCCCGTCGCCTACGTCGTCCTCGCGGAGGGGACAGACGTGAACGAAGAGGAACTCCGGGAGTTCACGCTGGATTACGTCCCGTCCTACGCCCACCCGCGCCGGGTGTTCTTCGTGGACGAACTGCCTCGGAGCGCGACCCAGAAAGTCCAGCGGTACAAGCTGGAGGAAGAGACCGAGGACCGGTTGAGCGAGCCGCTTCGGTCCGAGGACGAGGACCTGTAGTCGGGGCAGTCTCCGACAAATTTCGTTCCGGAAGTCAGGCGGAGGCACCGGAGTGACCACCGACAGTACCGCGTCCGATACTGAACGAGATGTCGACGGTCTCTGCACCACCTCTGAGGACCGGTCGTTTGCTCGCACCGTCGTCCTCGAACTCGACCACTCCCAGTGACTCCAGTTCTTTCAGGTTCCGATGGACTTCCTTGTAGTCGCGGTCGACAGCCGCCGCAGTCTGACGAATACTATCGGGCCGGTCGTTCACGATGGCTTCCAGCAGCGTCAGATTCGACGTTCGCATGAGGCGTTCGACCTCGCCGAAGTCCTCGAAGTTCAGGATGAACCGGGCATCCTGTTCGATCTCCCCGCCGCGCTCGCCGGCTTCCGCTTTTCGCAGGCGGTCCCGGGCCGCATCGGCGTGTTCGTCGGCCTGTCCGAACGTGATTTTCAGCGTGTCCGTGGTCATGGTAGGTCCTCGATTTCGGTCGTGAAACGGTTCCGGAGTGCCAGCATTCCCGGGAACTCGATCTCCTCGATACCGTCGGGCGTGTGTCGCTCGTGACGACCCGGCGTCCGGTTCTCGTTGTCGTATCGGGGGATGGTGCCACGGCCGTCGGTGTGCCCGTAGCGGAGCGCGTACCGATACCCACTCGGGAACTTCGGGTCGTCGGTGCGGTGAATTTTCCGCCGGACGACCAGGTTACCGTCGCGGTCCTCGACGTCTTCGATGACCTCGCGGCCCATCTCGTACTATGGTATTGTCCCCATCAGCTTGAACTATGGGATCAGGACCATCACTTCCGAATCCGTGTCAGGTCTGTCGCCGGGTGAGCATCTGCAGGGACCGAACCATCAAACCGCAGATACTGTACACGAGAGATACCTAACTTCCCTCGACCAGCCGTCGCAACTGCTCGGGCGGGACCGCGCCGCGGGCGGCGTACCCGTCGTACGTGAACGTCGGCACGCCGCTGACGCCCTGGTTTTTCGCGTCGTCGAACAGCGTGCGGACGCGCTCGCGGAGGTCGTCGTCGTCGAGGGCCGCCCGAACGTCGTCGGGGTCGACGCCGGTGTCCTCGGCGAGGTCGGCCAACACGTCCGGCTCGCCGATGTCGCGCCCTTCGGTCCAGAGGGCCTCGAAGATGGCCCAGTCGAAGTCCAGCCACGTGTCGTAGTCGTACTCGTCGCGGACGCGGACCGAGGCGATCTGGGCGGACAGGGAGTCGATGTCCCGGGAGAGTTCGAGGTCCATCGCCACGTCGTACTCGTCCTGCAGGCGGCGGACGTTCTCTTTGGCCTGTTCGTAGTAGTCCTCGTCTTTGCCGTCGTCCACGTCGTGGTCGATGCTCCCGTCGGGGTTGCGCTTGCCGGCCCGGAGGTCGAAGGGGTGCCAGTCGATCACGAGGTCCTCGTCGCGTTCGTCCTGGTACTCCGCCAGCGAGTGCCGGCCGAGATAACAGAACGGACAGACGTAGTCGGAGTAGACGGTGATCCGGTCGTCGCCGGTGGTGTCGGGCATAGCCGTTCCAGTGGCTTGAAACGGGAAAAAGACGCGATACGAGAGAGCCAGTCGCGACGGTGACCCGACGGGTCAGGCGCTCGATTCGCCCTCCTCGCCGAGGAACTTCAGCACCGTCCCGAGCCTGACGACGACGCGTTCGAGCGCGACGGGAGCGACGGTGACGAGCGACACGAAGCCGGCCATCGAGGCCACGGGACCCCTCTCGATCCAGTACGAACCCCTGCTGGCCGAGGCCGTCGACGCCGACACGCTGCAGGCCACACAGGACCGCGTCTACGACATGAGTCCCGTCAGGGACGCGCTGACGGCCGCGGCGGCGGGCCCGGTGACGGCGATGCACGACGCCACCGAGTGTGGCATCTACGGCGGACTGTTCGAGATGGGCCGCGCCGCGGACGTCCGAATCGAGATCGAACGGGACGCGGTGCCGGTCCAGCACGGCGTCGTCGAGGCGTGTGACTTCTTCGGCATCGATCCCTGGATCTCGATCAGCGGGGGGACGCGCCTGGCGACGGTCGGCCCGTCGGGGGTCGACGACGTACTCGCGGCCCTCGACGACGAGGGGATTCCAGCCGCCGACGTGGGCGAGGTCGTCGCGAGGTCGGGGCTGGCCGTCGACGGCCAGGAACAGGACCACCCGGGATAGGACCCATTCTGGGCGGCCGTGGAGGAGTACGCGGAGAAACTGGAGTGATTATTGCTCGACCGGCGTGACTGTGTTGGACTGGATCCACGCCGCCTTGTCGTCGCGGTCGTAGACGATCAGGTCGCCGTCGTCGGTCTCGAACTCGCCGTACTTCTCGTCGATCTCGGAATCGATCCGTTCTGCTGGTTCTGCCATTGTTGTGTTCACGCGCGGTCGCGCCGTGTCATCACACCACGTCCGTCGCGTCTCACCCGTATGGGAGCCGTTGTCGAATATAAGTATTGTGCTGAATGTTGTATGGAGTATTGTTAGCATACTAGGATGGATAAGGGAGTGGCACTCGCTCGGAGTCGACGGACCGCACCGCCAGCAACTTAGTGTGTCCCGGCCGGACTTGGGGGTATGAAACGACGAGCGGCACCGGAGTCCCGGCCGGTCGCGCTGACCGTCGCCGGCAGCGATTCCGGCGGTGGCGCGGGCATCCAGGCGGACCTGAAGACGATGGAGGCCTGCGGGGCGTTCGGGACCAGCGCGATCACGAGCGTCACGGCACAGAACACCCGCGGCGTCGAGGGGACCCACCTGCTCCCGACCGCGGAGATCGAGGCCCAGCTGGACGCCGTCCTCGACGACTTCGACGTGGGCGCGGTGAAGACGGGGATGCTCGCGACCGCCGAGGTCGTCGAGACGGTCGAGAGCTATGCCGACCGCCTCCCGAACCTCGTGGTCGACCCGGTGATGGTCGCGGCCTCGGGCGACCGCCTGCTCGAACCCGAAGCGGAGGCGGCCTACGAGGACCTGATCGGTGCGGCGACGCTCGTGACGCCCAACGCCGACGAGGCGACAGTCCTGACCGGGATCGAGCCGGAGACCGAAGCGGAGATGCAGGCGGTGGGCGAGCAACTGCGCGACCTCGGCGCGACCGCCGCGCTGGTCAAGGGCGGCCACGTCGAGTTCGCCGACGACGACCGAACCGACGAGGTCGTGGACGTGCTGGTGACCGAGGAGACCGTCGAGACGTTCCGTCACCCCCGCGTCGAGACCGACGCGACTCACGGGTCGGGGTGTACCCTCTCCAGCGCCATCGCGGCCCACCTGGCTCGCGGGGCCGACCTCTCGGCGGCCGTCGCGACCGGCGTCGACCTGCTCGCGCGGGCCGTGCGCTACCCGCTGGACGTGGGTGAGGGACCGGGCAGCGTCCATCACACGGTCGAGCGTCGGAACCGGGCCGCCCGCGAACCGACGGCCGAGCGCGTCACCGAGGTCGTCGAGCGGTTCGTCGACCGCGACGTGTCACCACTGGTCCCCGAAGTCGGGATGAACGTCGTCGGTGCGACCCCCTACGCCGAACGTCCCGACGAGACAGCTGCCGTCGAAGGCAGAATTACGCGGACGCTCTCGGGCGTCCGGCCCAACCGGGGGGTTCGCTTCGGCGCGTCGAGTCACGTCGCGCACTTCCTGATCGCCTGCCGGGAGTTCGACGCCGCCCGGCGGTTCGCGGTGAACTGCCGGGTCGACGACGACGTGGCGGCAGCGCTGTCCGATCTGGACGGCGAGGTCGTCACAGTCCACGATGCCGCACCCGACGCGCCGGAGTCGATCCAGCGGTGGCTGGCCGAGAGGGCGTTCGAGCGAGCGGAGGGGTCGCCCGTCGCGGTCGTCGACCGGGGCGGCGTCGGGCGGGAACCGATGGTGAAACTGCTGGCCGACGACGCCGCGGCGCTGGCCGAGCGAACACTGGCGGTCCGGGACGGGCTCGAGGTCGAGTAGACTGATACATCCGGTATTTTTCCATAGAACTATTCCGGAAAACATTCAACGGGGTCGGCAAGACTGGCAAGCAAGACTGGTGACGACCGACGATACAGTTCCAGCGGTGGTGACGGCCGACCTCGCGGACGCCGTACTCGACCTCGGGAATCTCCTGAACGGATACGAGGTCGAACGGGTAGCGACGGTCTCGGCGATTCGTCGGGCGATGGCGGACACCGAGCCGGATTGCATCGTCGTGACCGGCAAATCGCCGGACGGAGCGTGGCGACGGTGCGTGGACGCCGTTCGCGCTGTCGACGCCACACTGCCCGTCGTCCTGGTCGCGCCGGACGGGAGCGAGCGGCTGGCGGCCGCAGCGGTCGAGGTCGACGTGGCCGCGTACGTCAACCTCGCAGCGGAGTCGGATCCGAGCGGTCGGCTCGCCGCGGCGGTCGAGGCGGCCAACGAGTGGAGTTCGGGCGACCACTCCGCGCGGCGCGGTTCCGACGCCGAGGCCGGGAGCGCTCGGCCCGCGGACTACTACCGGACGCTCGTCGAGACCGCCGGCGATCCGATGTACGTGCTGGACGCGGACGGGAACCTGCGGCTGTACAACGAGGCCATGGCCGAGCGGGTGGGCTACGAAGACGCGGATCTCGTCGGCGAGAGCGTCGAACGGTTCACGACGCCCGACTCGGTAGCGACCGCCGACGCGGCCATCGAGCGCCTGCTCGCCAACGGCGGCGGGACCCACGAGACCGTCGAGATCGACCTGCTGACCGCTGCCGACGAGCGGGTGCCCTGTGAGGTGTCGCTCGCACCCGTCCGTGACGACGAGGGCGCCTTCGCCGGGTCGGTGGGCGTGGTCCGGGACATCACCGACCGGCGGGCGCGCGAGCGCGAACTCGAACGCTACAAGCGGATCTTCGAGACCGTTCCCGACGTAGTCTTCGTGTTCGACGCCGACGGGGTCGTCGAGACGACCAACGAGCGCGCGACCGACGTGTTCGGGATCGACCGGGCGGACCTGATCGGGCGGTCCTACACCGACCTGCTCGACGCGGACGTGTTCGGCCGGGAGGCAGTCGACCGCTATCTGGAGACGGTCGCGCGGCTCCTCGACTCCGACACCGACGCGCCGGGGCGATTCGAGGTCACGCTGACCACGCCCGACGGACGGGAGCGCACGTACGAAGTCCACGTCACGCTCCGGTCGGTCGACGGGGAGTTCCGCGGGACCGTCGGCGTCATGCGCGACATCACCGACCGGACGCGCCGGCAAGCGGAACTCGAACGACAGAACGAGCGGCTCGAACGGTTCGCCAGCGTCGTCTCCCACGACCTCCGCAATCCGCTCGAAGTCGCGCGGGGCCGGCTAGAACTCGCACAGGAACACGGTGACGACCGCCACCTCGAACACGTCGACGGTGCCATCGACCGGATGGAGACCATCGTCGACGACCTGCTCGCGCTGGCCCGCCAGGGAACCACAGTACAGGACACCCAACTCGTCCGCCTCGACCGCGTCGCCCGTGCTGCCTGGGAGGTCGTCGATACGGGCGACGCCGCGCTGACGGTCGCGAGCGACTGCACCGTCCGCGCCGACGGGAGCCGCCTCCAGCAACTGTTCGAGAACTGCTTCCGGAACGCTGTCGAGCACGGCTCGACAGGCAACCGGAACTCACAGAGTTCCGGTGACGCCGTGGAGCATGGCTCCACGAGCAGTCGGACGGGGTCCGGCGACGCTGTCGGGCAGGCTGACACCGACGGCTCGGCCCCGTCCGTCTCCGTCCGCGTCGGCCTCGTCTTCGACGACGACGGAGAGCCCGATGGCTTCTACGTCGAAGACGACGGGCCCGGTATCCCCGCCGACCAGCGCGACCACCTCTTCGAGTACGGGACCGCCGGCAGCAACGGCGGGATGGGGCTGGGGCTGGCCATCGTCAAGGACATCGTCGACGCCCACGACTGGCGGATTCGCATCGCGGACGGCGCGGCCGGGACGGGCGCACGCTTCGAGATCTCCGGCGTCACCGTTCGCGAGCAGTGAGTCCGGAAAACGGTGCCGGGCGGCTACCGCGGTCGCTGTGGCAGATTCACCCTGGACTCGCCGGGCCTGATCGTGACGCCTTCGGACTCGCGGGAGTCCAGATAGTAGGGACTGGAGACCTCGATCTGGAGTCCCAACTGATCGCTCGGCGAGACGAACCGCTGAAGCGTCGGGAACTCGAAGCTGATCCGCGAGACGCCCGAGCCCTCGATCCGGTAGGCTTCGCCGATGCCGTTGATCGGCTCGCCGTTCCGGAGCATGTTGACGAAGATCCGGGCTTCGGGGCCGTGCACGTCCAGCGAGAGGTCGATCTGTGGCGTCCCGTACCACTCGGCGCGGTCGCGCACGTCCCAGGTGTAGGTGACGTTCGAGTCGTACCACCAGCTCCACTGCTCGATGCGGTCGTCCCCGTTCGCGTCGGCGTTGCCGAGGTCGTACGTGACGAACTCGGTGTCGTCCGGCGGGAACTGCTCCTCGGTCCGGAACTCCTCACGCTGTTTGAGGTACGTGTTCGACTGGGGGATGTCGGTACTCTCGCCGCGGAGGTGGCGGTCGAACCACGTGTTCACCAGTCCGTTCATGTACCCGCGCTGGTCGAACGGCACGGTGATCTCCTCGGGGGCGTGCCCGCCCTCGTAGAAGGCCAGTCGCGACTCGACGCCCCGGTCCTGCAGGGTCCGGTAGGTCCGGACAGCCTCGATGGGCTTGAACAGCGAGTCGTCCCACCCCTGGATGAGGAAGGTCGGCGTGTCGTAGTCCTCGAAATACGGGAAGGATCGCTTCTCGTTCGCTTCGAGGATGCCCGGCGGCAGGTCGTTGGTCCGCAGCGCCTGCTCGTACCAGTCGTACAGCCGCGGGTCGATGTTGGTGTCGGGCCCGATCAGGTTGGCGCTGAGCCCCCCGAGTCCGAGCAGGATCGACAGCCAGCCGATCTTGATGACGCCGTTCGGTGCCAGCGAGTACTGCAGGTCGTTCCAGGCGATCCGCGGTGCGACCGCGTCGATCCGGTCGTCGGCCGCCGCCGCAGACAGCTGGATGCCCCCGGCGTAGGAGACGCCGTCCATGCCGACCTTCGGGTCGTCGGTGGCGTCGAGCGCCACCTCCGGCCGGTTGGCCAGCCAGTCGACCAGCCGCTGGGCGTCTTTGATCTCGTTGGGCCCGTCGAGCCCGACGGTCCCCTCGGAACTCCCGAACCCGCGGGAGTCGTAGGTCAGGACGGTGTACCCCTGCTTGGCGTGGAACTTCGCCTTCGGCAGCGTCAGCGGCGATTCCCGGAACGCCCCCCAGCCGTGGGTCATCAGGACGGCCGGCTGTGGCTCGTTGGCGTCGGGCGTGTACAGCGTCGCCTCCAGTTCGGTCCCGTCCCACGACTCGATGGTGTAGTCCTCGGAGGTGACACCCGATCCGAACGACGCCGAGGCCGTCCCCACGCCGGTCGCGAGCGCCGTCAGGGCCGCCCCCGAGGCCCCGAGGAATCGCCGTCGGTTCACCCGCCCCACGTCTGTACCCCGTTCGTCCGCATTGTGGTCCGCTCCCATGATGCGTACCAACAAGCTTCACAAACGAATTCAATTAAGTGTTTATATCTCCCATCTATTTTCGGTATTTTATATGTTACGCGTTGAAATTTTTACCCGATCGGGGATGCGGTAGCGAACGGGCCGGCGGCCGCCGGGCCGAGGTGGGGCGACCACTTCCGCCACGGACCCACAGCGTTTTATTCGGTGTCGCTCCCAGAGCAGGGTATGACAGAGGCGACGGGCATCGTCGGAGAGTTTCTCGCCCTCAAGGAGGAGACGGATGCGGATCTGCTGGCGATGCAGTGCGGTGACTTCTACGAGTTCTTCGACGAGGACGCGGAAACCGTGGCCGACGAACTCGACCTGAAAGTGTCACAGAAGTCCTCGCATGGCTCGTCGTACCCGATGGCGGGCGTGCCGGTCGACGATCTCACCCCCTACCTGACGGCGCTGGTCGAACGCGGGTACCGGGTCGCGGTCGCGGACCAGCACGAGACCGAGGACGGCCACGAGCGGGCGATCACCCGTGTCGTGACGCCGGGGACGCTGATCGAGACGACCGACGACGACGCCCAGTACCTCGCCGCGGTGGTCCGCGAGGGCGACGGGTACGGCGTCGCCGCCGCGGACGTGACGACCGGCCAGTTCTTCGTGACCAGCGTCGGCGGCGAGGACAGCGAGGGCGCGCTCCTGACGGAGTTGTACAAGTTCGACCCCGCGGAGGTGCTGCCCGGCCCGGACGTACGGGCCGACGAGGCGCTGCTGGACCGGATTCGCGAGCGGACGACGGCGACGCTGACGTTGCACGCCGCGGAGTCGTTCGCGCCGGGACGGGCGCGCCACCGCGTCCGCGAGCAGTTCGGCGACGACACGACCGAGAGCGTCGGGATCGACGACGACGAGGCGGCGATCCGGGCAGCCGGCGCGGTGCTCGCCTACGTCGAGGAAACCGGCCAGGGCGCGCTCGCGTCGGTGACGCGCCTGCAGACCTACAGCGGGAGCGACCACGTCGAACTGGACGCGACCACCCAGCGCAACCTCGAACTCACCGAGACCATGCAGGGCGACCGGTCGGGATCCCTGTTCGCGACCATCGACCACACCGTCACCAGCGCCGGCGGTCGCCTGCTGAGCCAGTGGCTCGTCAGACCGCGGCGCTCTCGGCGAGAACTGAAGCGCCGCCAGTCCGCGGTGGCCGCGCTGACCGAGGCCGCGATGGCTCGCGAAGAACTCCGGGAGGTGCTTTCCGGCGCGTACGACCTCGAACGGCTGGCCAGCCGGGCGGCCTCTGGGAGCGCCGACGCGGGCGACCTCCTGCGGGTCGCCGAGACGCTCGCACTCCTGCCCCGCGCCGCCGAGGTGATCGACGGACGGGACCAGCTGGCGGAATCGCCGCTGAGCGAGATCGTCGCCGGAGCCGACCGCGAGAGCGCCGCCGACCTCGCCGCCGAACTCGACGAGGCGCTGACCGACGACCCGCCCGGCACGGTCACGCAGGGCGGCCTCTTCCGGCGGGGGTACGACGACGAACTCGACGAGATCATCGAGCAACACGAGGCGGCCAGAGAGTGGATCGAGACGCTCGATCAGCGCGAGAAGGGGCGGCATGGAATCACCCACCTGCAGGTCGACCGGAACAAAACTGATGGATACTACATCCAGGTCGGCAAGAGCGAGGCCGACGACGTGCCCGACGAGTACGAGCCGATCAAGACGCTGAAAAACTCGGAGCGGTTCACCATCCCCGAACTGGAGGAGAAAGAACGGGAGATTCTGCGACTGGAGGAGCAACGGGGTGACCTGGAGTACGACCTGTTCCAGACCCTCCGGGAGCGGGTTGCCGACCGGGCGACGCTCCTGCAGGACGTGGGCCGGGCGCTGGCGGAACTGGACGCGCTCGGGAGCCTCGCGACCCACGCCGTCCGCAACGACTGGACCCGGCCGGAACTGGTCGAGGGTCGGGACCTGGACATCCGGCAGGGCCGCCACCCCGTCGTCGAACAGACCACCTCGTTCGTCCCCAACGACCTCGCGATGGACGACGACCGGCGCTTTTTGATCGTGACGGGCCCGAACATGAGCGGGAAGTCCACCTACATGCGACAGGCGGCGCTGATCACGCTGCTGGCCCAGATCGGGAGTTTCGTCCCCGCGGAGTCGGCGCGGGTGGGCCTGGTCGACGGCATCTTCACGCGCGTCGGTGCGCTGGACGAGCTGGCCCAGGGCCGCTCGACGTTCATGGTCGAGATGCAGGAACTCTCGAACATCCTGCACTCGGCGACCGACGACTCGCTCGTGATTCTCGACGAGGTGGGTCGCGGGACGGCGACCTACGACGGCATTTCCATCGCGTGGGCCGCGACGGAGTACATCCACAACCAGGTCCGCGCGAAGACGCTCTTCGCGACCCACTACCACGAGCTGACCGGGCTGGCCGACCACCTGGAGCGGGTGGCCAACGTCCACGTCGCTGCGGACGAGAGCGACGGCGACGTGACCTTCCTCCGGACGGTGCGGGAGGGCCCGACGGATCGCTCCTACGGAATTCACGTCGCGGATCTGGCCGGTGTCCCCGATCCGGTCGTCGACCGCTCGCGGGACGTGCTGGAACGGCTCCGTGAAGAGAAGGCCATCGAGGCGAAAGGCGGCGGGAGCGGGGAACCGGTGCAGGCCGTCTTCGATCTCTCCTCGGGGAGCTTCCAGCACGGAGCGGCCGGCGATGAGGGACAGGCCACAGCGGACGAGCGAGCGACGGCCGACGGCGGGGACGCGGCCGAAGTGGGCGCGGACGGCGCGACGCTCGATCCGGCGGCCGAGGCGGTCCTCGACCAGTTGCAGGACCTCGACGTGAACGAGACGCCGCCGGTCGAGCTGATGGCGACGGTCCAGGAGTGGCAGGCCGAACTCGACGGGGACGACGACTGAGTTACCCACTCGGATCCGACCTTGCTTCGCCCGAGTAGCGCCGGTTTTGCTGTCTGCAGGGGAACGCTCGGTTAGTCCGGTGTCGTCCCGTCTCGAAGATCGATGTCGAACAGCGAGAGAACGTCGTCGACGCTCATCTCTGTTCCGTCGTCGCCGCTCGTGTCGTCGACGGCGGCCATGACTGCGTCTTCCAGTTCTTCCAACCGTTCGGTGATCTTTTCGAGATTCAGGATGCGAGGTGCGAGCGTGAGATAGGTCGTCCCGTCCTGTTCGTAGAGATCGTCCGCGCCCATCTCCGGGAGTCGTTCCGCAGGGCCGCCCGCGTCGTCGACTTCGATCTGCCCGAGTCCGGCCACTGCGACGGGCGTCGTCAGTTCCAGGGGGCCCTCGGCGATCGCCTGTGGCAGGACCAGCGTGGTGTTTTCGAGCGTCGTCTCCCCCTGGCTACGGAACGTGTAGCAGAGAGACTCCTCGATGGCGAGTTCACGTTCGGCAGTGGCGATGCCGAGGACGATACAGTCTTCCAGGATGACGTTGGCACCGACGACGTTCCCGCGGACGACACAGTCGGTGAGACGAACACGCTGGCCGGTTACGGTCCCGTCGATGTGCGTGTCGGTCGCGAGGACCTTGTCGGGTGACCCGACCTCGCCATCGACGTGTGCGCCGTCGAGTTCGATACCCGCGGCCGCCATGATCGATCCTTCGACGGTGACGCCGTCGTCGGCTTCGACCGTGCCGCCGTAGACGCTTCCCTGAACCACGGCCCCATCCCGTAACCGAACGGGCCGTCCGAGTTCCGCCTGTTCGTCGGGAATGATCCGTCCATCGAACGTTTCCTCGGCCTCGACGACCGCACGGCTCTGTTCGATCTCCGCCATTATTCCGCGACCTCCTGTGGCACGTCGACGCGTCCACTCTCGGGAACGGCATCCGCGACAGCGTCGGCGTAAGACAACCCCAGTGGTGAGGACGAACTGTACTCGGAGAGCGTGTCCCGCAGCGTCTGTTCGGATAGCGTGTCGGTCGTCGCCGGATCGGTAACTGGGTCGACGTTGCCAAGCAGCGTCGCCACGCCGTCGCTGGCCTCGAGGGTCGCGCTACACCACTCGGTCCCGCCCTCGGACACCGACGATGGGACGATCACCTGCCTGTCGACCACACCGTCTTTCTCGTACTCGACGACGTAGTACGGGACCTGTAACTGGCCCGGTTCGTCCGTCGGGAGTGTGTGCTCGGCGGGATCGTATCGGTGATCCCGGATCGATTCGAGGAGCTGCTCCTGCCGGTCGATGAAGTCGTAGATCCGCTGAATTGCCTCACTCGTCGTCTCCTTGACCGCTGTTGCCCGTTCGTCACCGACGTCGGCGTTGTGGGCCTGGAGCGACTGCCACGCCGTGGTCACTTGCTCGGTGAAGGGGTCTTCGATCCCGTCTTCGAACTGCTCTTCTTCGATCTCGAAGATATGGGAGCCGAGGTCCCGGATACGGTCCTGGGCTTTCTCGTCTAGTTCGGCTTGCTTTCGCTGGTATCGCTCGCCGATGCTCTCGAGTCGGCCCTCGAGTTCGCTCCGCTCCGTTTTGATCTGTTCGTACTCGGCGTCGATCTGTGGCTTGACCGACTTTACCTCCATGACGTACTCCATCAGCTTGAGTTCGGCCTGTGCCTGGATGTTCTCCTGTATAGCGTCCCGGATGGTTTCGGCCCCGTTCGTGATCGCTTCTTTGATCTTCTTGGCTTCACCCGTGAGCTTCTGGACGTCCTGACGGAGATTCGATATCGTCTCGTTGATCGCTCTGAGTGGCTTGAGGAGGTCGTCGTTCGCCATCAGGAATCACCCCCGGCAGACGCTCCGAGGAGCCGGTCTTTTTTCATCCGTGCCTTGTCGATCCGACCGGAAAACGACGTTCGGCCACGGGTCTCTAGCATCCACTCCTCCCGGTGTTGGCGCCGTTGCATCTCCATTTCCTCGTCGTGACGGTCCGCTTGTTGTGCGAGTGTCGCACGCGTTCGTTGGTCCTCCAGCTGTTGCTCGGCGACGAATTTCTCGATCTCCCGCCGCCGTTTCTCCTCGCGCATCATCTCGGCTTTCTCCTTGGCCGCCTGTTCAGCCTCCTCGATTCGTTCTTGCTCTTCGTTCCGGGTCTGTTCGAGAATCTCTTCCGTCTCCTCGTCGATTTCGGCGAACGACGACTCGACTTCTTGCTCGAAGGCCTGCTTTCGCTCGTCGTGAATCCGCTCGTACTTGACCATCAGATCCCCGATCTCCGAGACTTTCCCCTCCGCGGCTTTGGCTTCCGTCTTGAGGTCTCGGATCCGCGATCGGAGGTCACGGATCCGGTCGGTCGTCGACCGGATCTCCTCGCTGCGCTGTTCGAATTCCCGCTCCTGTAAGTCGGCTTTCTGGTCCTCGATGTTCTCGTACACCTCGCGACGTTGGTCGTCTTTCTCGATCCACAGCTGGTCCCAGACGGGGTTCACGAGATCGTCTTTGAGGCGGTGTCTGGGAATGACGGCCGACGTATCGTGAGTCGTTCGGCACGTTTCACAGTACCAGCTCCCAGCCTGTGGGTCCGTGAGTTCGACCACCGAATCGATATCGTCGGTCTGACAGTCCGGGCAGTAGAAGTTGTAACTCACCAGGCCGAACGCGTCTGCAGCGGTCCCGATGTGGTCGTTCAACAGGTCGACGGCAGTCTCCTGCATTCCGGATAGGTCATCGACGAGCGTCCGACTCGTGTCGGACAGTTCCTCTAACTCACTCTCGGCACCGTCCGAGGCCGCCATTTGCTCGAGTTCGTCGAGTTCCTGAATGTCGGTCCGGGCCTGGTCAACTGGAATGTCGAAGTCCGCATCGACGGTGTCGTCCGGGTCGGCCATCTCGAGCAACGTCTCGATAGCCGCTCGTTCGGAGCCGGTCGCGGGAATGATCGGCGCTTCGACGGTGAACTCTTCTGCAGTTTCGATCTCCGTCGTAATCTCGTCGAGCGTCTCCGTCAGCGTGTCCTCGACGTTTTCGTCCTGTGCCATCACGACCGGGTACTCACTGACGTCTGCGAGTGTATCGTTGGCCGCTGCGATCTTGTCGTGATCGGTCAGTTGCTCCAGATCGAAACTCGTCGTTTCGATAGACTGGGTGGCGTCGTAGAGTATCGAGCCATCCTGCACGGGAAGACTGTGTGCTGTCCAGTATCCTTTCTGAACCGAGCGCACCGTCACGTCCGGAGACTGATCGTTGAGGTAGGCATAGCCGCCGCCAGCGATGGCCAGACCGAGGAGGAACAGCCCGCCGCCGACCAGAGCCCCATCGACTATCCCGAGCGCAACGATGCCCACCACCGCGGTGGCAGCACCGATTCCGACCGCGTATCGCAACTTGGTTTGTTTCTCGTCGAGGAACTCGGAGAGCGGTTCCCGCAGTGCTTCGTTGATCGCGAGTGCGCGAGCTCTGTCTTCGGCCACTGGACGGTCGGCCTCGCGAACGACATCGGTCACACGCATCCGGACCACCCCTCGTCGGGTGTAGGGACCCGCGACTGGTCTCCGAGATCGATTCGACGTTCGATACGATCGGTAACTGAGTGATACATCGTACTCATTCTATGTTCCGAAGTGCCTGACTCGCTGCACGACTCACGTCCGGGTCGGTGTCGATGCGAAGGTCCTCGAGTTTCGGTTTGACCTGTTCCGCGCCGAGCTGGCCCAGTCCGCGACAGGCCACAGCCCGGACCTCCGGATCCTCGTCTTCCAGTCGCTCCGAGAGTGCGTCGATGGCGGCCTGCGTGGGAACGGAATCCGAACTGGTTGCGGCGACGAGATCCTCGACCGCTGCTCGCCGGATCGATGCCGAGTCGGCGTGTAGCTCCTCCCGGTACTCCTCGACCGGATCGCCCTCGACCGCTCCAGCATCCGCCCGGGGTTCCGCACTGTCCGTCTCCCCTGCGTCCGTTTCCGAGGGGTCGGATTGGTGGTCACCCTGACCACCGTCGCCCGGATCTTCGGTTTCGTCGTTGGCGGACGGTTCGGGAGCCGGTTCCGTCGAGGTGGTGTCCGCGGGAGGAGTGTCCGTTCGTTCCGTCTGTGACGATGCCGTACCGTCAGTTGGGGCGTCAGCTGCCGGTTCAGAATCTGACGGAGGGATGTCCTCGTGGTCGACCGCCCCCCCTGTGTCGTGAGACTGTCGCTCGATTGACTCCTGCTGCCCGGATTCATCTCCCGTCGGGGAGCCGCCAGCGTTCGATAGTGTCATCAGTGCTGGTCGTCCCGTATATCCGAGATAGCCGAGGATGCCGTAGATACCGATCGTGATGAGACCACCAGGCAGCGCGAACACCGAGAGGACGATTTGAAGGCCGCAAAACGCCATTCCGAGATACCACGAGGCCGTCGTCCACCTCGTCAGTCCGAATCCAACGCCAATCGGTGCGAGGCTGAAGACGACGACTGTGAGAAGGAGTCCGTCGACCAGTGCGGGTCGGAACCCGCCGATCGGTGACTGTGCGATATTAAAAACCGCGAAGAGACCGACCAGCAGTTGCACCACACCGACTGCAATCAGCCCCTTGCGGAACCGCTGGATGTTGTTTTTCGCCTGCGTCGCTGCCACGCTGAGCCCCTCTGGAGAATCCGCCAGCGTCTCCGGGGTACCCTCCGTGGCCTCAGTCTCCGCCTCTCCCGTTTCTGCCCACTGCTCGGTCGACTGCTCGGTGCCCAGGAGTCGCTTGATCAGTTTGAACGGGAACAGTACCAGTTTCAGGAAGAGCCGAAAGACAAACCGTATGAGTTTCAACGCGAAAAACATCAGTTGTTAAACATTTTACCGTTCAGAATTTTGATGTTTTGTCCGTGATCGACATTTGCTCTCGTTTTTTCCAGCTGCCACCAGTCGAAGGTTATCAGCCGCTCGAACGAGCGATTTGTCCGACTCGAGATGTACGGGTTGCTCACCTATCACACCCCAACAAATAGAGATTCCGTGACATAATATTATTGGAAAAGGTGATATTTCGCCGCGGTCCCGGCTCGAGCGAGGGTGGGTCCGCGCGGTGTCGACGAGACACCGCCGGTGGAACTGCTGACGAAAGTCCAGGAGTGGCAAGAACGGGTCGCCGAGGAGTGAGTGGTCCGGCCCGTCGCCGCGTCGCCGACTCGACTCACGGACGTGGGCACCTGGGTCCGGCAGTCGGACCCGCAACCGACGGCGGAGCGGGTCGCAGCGCAGAGTGGCGGCGGCGTTCACTCGGCGTCGGGACGGGGTTCAGCGGTGAAGAAGGGCGCGTCGGCCCAGCGGCCGCGGTCGTGATCGCCCGCGCCATCGGTGGGAACGAGTGCGACCGGGTCGCCGATAGAGAGCGCGTCGTAGGGCGCGTCGATCGGTGCGAGGACGCGGACGCCCTCGACGACGACGGTACCCACGACGGCGGGTTCGTCGAAGTTCGGTGGCGTCCGGAGGAGTTCCGTGAACGCGTAGAGGCGACCACGAGCGTCCGTTCGCTCCCAGTCCACGTCGGCGGCGTGGCAGTGCGGGCAGACGGGTGCCGGCGGGAGGAACGCGCGGTCGCACGCGCCGCAGCGTTGCACCGCGAAGGCATCGTCGGCGAGCGCCTCGAAAAAGGGCGCGGCGATCACGTCCTCACGCATCGATACCACCCCGGAAGACGGTGGTGTTGACGCCGTCGACGTGCCCGTGTTCCGCCGAGGTCAACACGACGTCGGCGTTCGCGACCTGATTCGCGGCAGTACCACGGAGCTGGCGAACGGCTTCGACGTGGTTGAGGATCGGGGTGACCATCGCGGGATGCCCGCGACCGAGGGGCCCACCGGAGGGACTGATCGGGGTCGGGCCGTCGACGGCAGTCGCGCCGTCGGCCGCAGCGAGTGCCCCGCGGCCGCGCTCGAACAGGCCGAGTTCCTCAGTGAGGATCGCTTCAGTGTGCGGGAAGGGTGCGTACAGCTCGAACGCGTCGACGTCCGCGACGGCGAGGCCGGCCGCGCCGAGCGCTTCGTCGGCGGCCCCCGCGAACGCGGGGTGTTCGGTGAGCGCCCCCTCGCGTGTCCCGAGATACTGGCTCGGCGGGTGGTCGTACCCGGTGCCCGCGACTTCGACGGTCGCGGCCGACGCGGCGGCCTCGCTGGCGAGGACGACCGCGGCCGCGCCGTCACAGGGCGCGGGACACTCGTAGAGACGGAGCGGACGCGCGATGGGGCGCGAGTCGAGGACGTCCGTCACGGTTGTCCCGCTGGAGAACAGTCCCTCGGGGTTCGACGCGCCGTTCCCGTGGTTTTTCACCGCGATGTCCGCGATCGCCTCCCGCGGGACGTCGTACTCGTGACGGTAGCGCTGGAGGCTCTGGGCGTAGATCCCCGGGACGGTCGGCCCGGCGGGGGCCTGGATGTCGTGGTCGAAGGTTTCGAGCACGTAGGCTAGGTAGTCGTCGGTCTCGACGGTGGAGTTGCGTTCGGCGGCGAAGACGACGGCGACGTCGAGCGTTCCGCTCGCGACGTCGCGGGCGGCGAGTCGGAACGCGCTCCCGCCGCTGGTCCCGCCGGTGTAGGTCTCGACGTTCCGGTCGAGGTGGAGGCCGAGTCGGTTCGCGAGCGAGGTCGAAAAAAAGCCCTGTTCGGTCCACGGCCGCGGTTTCGGGAGATAGAGACCGTCCACGTCGTCGAGGTCGAGGCCCGCGTCGTCGACCGCGCCGGTGAGGACACCCGCCGCGAGTTGCCAGGTCGGCACGTCGTAGCTGCCGTTCGGGACGGCGCTCACGCCCTCGGCGAGGACCCGCCGGCTCATCGCTGTTCCCTCCGGGGCGTCCCGTCGCGTTCCGTGCCGACGGCCTCGCCGTCGCCGTCGTCGTCCCGGAGCACGTCGCCGGCGTCGGTGGGTGCCGTGTCTCGGCCTATCATACCATACGGTTCCGCGAGTCGGCGGAAAAACCTTTGTAGGGCGGTAACGGTCCGTGGTCAGGCCTGTTCGGCGACGCCGTCCGCCAGCAGCGCGTCGACGGTCTCCTCGTCGTAGCCCAGTTCGGCGAGCACGTCACGGGAGTGCTCGCCGAGGACGGGTGCGTGCCGACGGATCGAAGGCGGGGTCTCCGAGAGCGAGAGCGGCGTGTCGGTCAGCGTCACCTCGCCGTACCGTGGGTGGGGCACGTCGACGAACGCGTCGCGCGCGTCGAGGTGGTCGAGTTCCGCCGCTTCGCCGATGTCGTTGACGTGGGCGGCCGGCACGCCGGCGGCGTTGAGTTTCTCGACGGCCTCGTCGGCCGGTTGTTCGACGAGCCAGGCCTCGAAGAGCGTCGAGAGCTTCGACGCGTCGTCCATTCGACCCGCCGCTGTCTGGTACTTCTCCGCGGCCGCGAGGTCGGGTCGGTCCATGAGGTCACAGCAGGCGTCCCAGATGCGGTCGGAGTAGAGCAACAGTGCGACGACGACGTAGCCGTCCGCGGCCTCCGCGGACCCGTACAGCATGTCCGGTCGGCTGAACGTGTTCCGGCCGCCCGCCTGGGGCACCTCACCGAGGTTCGTGTAGTACTCGAACGCGCCGTCGAGGTTGTGGATGAGCGATTCGAGCAGGGACACGTCGACTTTCTGGCCGCCCTCGCCGCGGTCGACGCGCCGGAGCGCGGCGACGGCGCTGAGCGCGGCGCTGTAGGCGGCGTAGACGTCAGCGAGCGAGGACTGGGAGCGAATCGGCGGGCCGTCCTCCAGCCCGTCCCCGAGCAGGCTCGTGAACCCGGACATGTGCTGGACGATGGTGTCCATCCCAGGGTTGTTCGCGAGCGGCCCCGTCTCGCCGAAGCCCGTGATGTGGACGTAGACGAGGTCCTCGTTGATCGCCGAGAGTGTCTCGTAGTCCGCGTCGAGGTTCTCGGCGACGCCCGGCGGCCAGTTCTGGACGAACACGTCGGCTTTCTCGACGAGGTCGTGGAGGCTCTCGCGGCCCCGCTCGCGCTTCAGGTCGAGGCTGAGCGAGCGCTTGTTCCGATTGTAGAGCTCGAATCCCGGGTTGAACGGTTCGCCGTCGAGACGTCGGCGATCGGTGCGGAACAACTCGCCGTCTGGCGGTTCGACCTTCACGACGTCCGCACCGAGGTCGCCGAGGAACGTGCCCACGAGGGGACCGGCGATGACCTGCCCGCACTCGACGACACGTGTGTCTGAGAGTGGCACACCATGGGGTGTGACGGCCGCCCTCTTAACGATACGCACCGCAGCACGGCGACGAGTGACCGTCAGTCGAGGCGGAAGGCGGGAATCGCGACGTCCTCGCGGTCGGTGGGCACGAACGCGACGGAGACGGGGACACCGACCGGGACCTCGTCGGGATCACAGTCGACGGAGTTGGTCATCATTCGAGGGCCCTCCGCTAATTCGGCGTAGGCGGTTCGAGCAGAGGCCGCCGCCGTCGGTGTTGAACGGGAGGTCGCCGTCGGCCCGCAGCGCGCCCGCCGCGACCTCCGCGTGGAGTTGCATCGTCGGTTTCTCCGGGGCTTCCCGGGTCGGATGCTCGAATGTCCCCGCGACGGAGACGGATTCTTCCGCCATCAGTACGATCGGGGAAGTCCGAGGACGTTCTCGCCGATGTAGTTCAGCGCGAGTTGCTGTGTGATCGGGACGAGTCTGGTGAGCCGGGCTTCGCGGAAGTAGCGTTCGACGTCGTACTCGCGGGCGATGCCGAACCCACCGTGGGTCTGGACGGCGGCGTCGGCGGCCTCGAACGCCGCGTCGGCGGCGAGGAACTTCGACATGTTCGCCCGTGCGCCGACGTCCTTCTGGCTCCCTGCCTCCGCCTCGCTCGCGGCGTCGTACACCATGCTCTTGGCGGCCTGGACGCGCGCGTGGGCCTCGGCCAGCGGGTGCTGGATGGCCTGGTTCGAGCCGATAGCGCGCCCGAACACCTCGCGCTCGTTGGCGTACTCGACGCCGGCCTCGATGGCTGCTTCCCCGAGACCGATACACTCCGCGGCGATGGCCAGCCGTTCCTCGTTGAGGCCGTCGAGCATCTGGTAGAACCCCTCGTCGACCTCGCCGATGACGGCCGTGGCCGGAACCCGGAGGGACTCGAAGAACAACTCGTAGGAGTGGACAGCCCCGCTGGCCGTCTTGTCGATCTGTTCGATCTCGAGGCCGTCCTGAGCGTACGCGTCGTCGAGGTCGACGAGGAACATCGTCAACCCCTGGGTCCGTTTCTCGACCTCGGCTTTCGGCGTGGTGCGAGCCATCAGGACGATGTAGTCGCTCGCGTCCACCCGGGAGATCCAGATCTTCTGACCGTCGATCACGTACGCGTCGCCGTCGCGTTCGGCGCGAGTCTCGATGGACGTGGAGTCCGACCCCGCGTTCGGTTCGGTGAGTCCGAACGCCTGGATCGACTCCTCGCCGCGTGCGACCTTCGGGAGGAGGTCGTCCTTCATCGACTCGCTCCCGTACTTCACGAGCGGCACGGAGTTGTAGATCGCGCCGTGGACGGCCTGAGCGGCGCTGAACCCGCCGCCCGAGGCCGCGATCTCCTCCATCATCACGACGACTTCTTCGGTCCCCATGCCGGCACCGTCGTAGGCCTCGGGCAGGAGCGCCCCGAACCACCCGCCGTCGGCGAGCGCGTCGGCGAACTCGTGGGGATACTCGCCCTGGACGTCCTTCTCGCGCCAGTAGGACTGGTCGAAATCCGAGCAGATGTCCCGGATCGAATCCCGGACCAGCCGTTGCTGGTCGGTCAACTGGACCGTGTCTCGGTCTACCATCTATCGTTCGTCGACCAGGTGGCGAACGGAGTAAAGCTATGTGGGGCCGGCAGCCCGAATCGCCGCGGCCACGTCCGCACAGTCGTCGAGCGACAGGAACAGGGCCGCGAGCGCGTCCGCAGTCGCTTCCGGGACGGCCCGGTGTGCACACTCCTCGAACTTGCCGCGGAGTTCCCCGTCGGAGAGGGGATTGTCGTGGGTGCCCGGCGGATTCTCCCGTCGGCGTTCGTAGGTCCCCTCGCCCGTCTCGACGCGGACGACGGCCTCGTGGGAGTCGTAGTGGAGCGCGTCGTCGACCTCGTAGTCGACGGCGTCGCGGACCCGCTGGACCGCGGGGTCGTCGATACAATCGTCGTCGAAAGCGGCGAGCCCGACGCGGTCGCGGACGGCGGCGCTCGCGACCGTGTACTCCAGGGAGAACTTCGCCTCCAATCCGGTGTCTGGGTCGCTATGGTGGAGGGCGTCGGCGGCCCCCTGTGCGACTGCGACGTGGATACGTTCGATCTCCGCGGGACGGATCTCGTACTCGTCGGCGAGAGCCTGCATCCCGGCGATGCTGGTGTGCGTGAAGTAACAGCAGGGGTAGTACTTGACGTTGATGCCGCGCTCGACGAGCGCCCACTCCTCGGGGTCGAACGCGAAGGCGTCGCGGTCGTCGGGGCCGTAGAGGTCCCAGAATCCGCGGTCGCCGCTCACCGCGTCGGGGTCGGCGGTGAAACCCCTGGCGGCGAGGCGGGCAGCGGTGACGCCAGACCGCGCGGCCAGTCCAGCGTGGAGGGGTTTGGTCGTGGACCCGAAGTTGCGTTTCAGGCCGGCGGGAGTCGAGGCGGCGACGGTCAAGGCGTGTCGGGTTTCCATCGCGGAGAGGTCCAGGAGGGATGCGGCGGCGGCCGTGGCACCGAGCGCGCCGAACGTCGCGGTGGCGTGCCACCCGGCCTCGTAGTGGTCGGGGCTGATCGGAGCGGCGAGGGCACACTCGACCTCGAAGCCGGCGGCGTAGGCCGCGATCAACTCGTCGCCGCTCGCGCCGGTCTCGCCCGCGAGGACGAGTAGTGGCGGGACGAGCGTGACGCTGGGGTGGCCGTCCATCGCCCACGCGAGGTCGTCGTAGTCCAGCGCGTGGCTCGCGGTGCCGGTGTGGAGCGCGCGCTCGGTCGGTGGCCGCTCGGTGCCGACGCCGAGGATCGTGGCCGCGTCCGCATCCGCGGCGTCGATCCCGTCGGTCTCGAACGCGGTCGCGCCGGCATCGTCGAGCGCGCCGGCGAGCGTGACACCGACGGTGTCGAGGAAGGCGCGGCGGACGGTCTCGCGTGCGGCCTCGGGAACGTCGCCGATGGTGAGCGCGGCGACGAAGTCGCTCAGCGTCTCCTCGGGGGCCCTCATTGGCGTCCCTCGCGGGGCGGCCCGCATAAACGTTCGTCCCGCGGACCGAGCGGGACCGCTGCCGGCGGGAAAAGACCTAACACGGTTTGGCGGGAGTACTGTCCATGGTTTCGCTGACCGACGAACAGCGGATGCTGGTCGAGACCGCCGCGGAACTCGCCGAAAACGAGTTCGCGGAGCGGGCCTACGAGTGGCAGGACGAGCCACCCTGGGAGAACCTCGAACTGCTCGCCGACCGCGGCTTCCTCGGGATCAACTTCGACGAAGAGTACGGCGGCGCGGGGCTCTCGGAGTTCGAGGCGATGTTGCTCAACGAGGCCGTCGGCCGGGTCTGTCCGGACACCGCGGCGTATCTCAACTCGATGCACATGACCGCACCCCGGACGATCGACATGTTCGGGACCCCCGAGGCCAAAGAGAAGTACCTCCCGCCGCTGACCGAGGCCGAGGACTTCGTCGCGATCTGTATCTCCGAACCGGAGGCCGGGTCCGACGTGCACGCGATGAACACGACCGTCGAGGAGCGCGACGGCGACCTCGTCGTCAACGGCGAGAAGACGTGGGTCTCGCGGTTCGAGGACTCCTCGGCCGGCGTCACGTGGGTGCGGTTCCCCGAAGGACTCGGGACCGTGATCGTCGACTTCGACGACCCCGGCGTCGAGGTCGCCAATCACTACACGAACATGGCCGGCCACAAGCAGACCCACTACTACATGGAAGACGTCGTCGTCCCCGAGGAGAACGTCCTCACGCGCGGCGACGACGCGTTCAAAGCACAGCTGAAGGCGCTCAACTGGGAACGGCTCGGTGTCGCGTCGATCTCGAACACGTGGGCACTGGCGGCGCTGGACTACGCGCTGGAATACGCGGGGGACCGCGAGCAGTTCGGCCAGGCCATCGGCGAGTTTCAGGGCATCGAGTGGAAACTCGCCGACCTCGTCACCCAGCTGGAAGCGTCGCGGTCGCTTACCTACCGCGCAGCCGAGGACGCCGTCGCGAAGGGGCGGATCCCGGACCCGCTCCAGACCGGGGCCGCGAACCTGTTTTCGGGACAGATGGCCGAATCGGTCATCAGCGAGTCGCTCCAGATCTGTGGCGCGAACGGCTACCAGCAGGGCCACCCGCTCGAGTACCTCTATCGCCTCCAGCGCGGCTGGCGGTTCGCCGGCGGCACCGACGAGATTCAGAAAAACACCATCGCCCGCTGGCTCAAACGGGGCGGCGTCCCGACGGTGTTGGACTGAGTCCGCCGACGATTCCATCGAGTCGGCCACCGAGAACGAACGCGAAGAGATCCGCGAGACCCACGGCCACCGGCACGGACCGCCCGGATCACACCGAACCGATCGCCACTCATATACGCCCGATGTTCTGGAGGAGTGGTTTTAATTGGGACCGACCGTTGTATATCGTCAGTGATACACAGTGTCTGGCGCAGACGTTGACGCGGACGTGGACAGGGGGGCTGCGGAGACCGACGTGGACGCCGTCGTGATCGGCGCGGGCTTCTCCGGGCTGTACATGCTACACAAACTGCGCGAACAGGGGCTGGACGTTCGCGTCTACGAGAAAGGCGGCGAGGTCGGCGGGACGTGGTACTGGAACACGTACCCGGGGGCACGCTGTGACAGCGAGAGCCACATCTATTGCTTCTCCTTCGACGAGGGCCTCCACCGGGAGTGGACCTGGAGCGAGCGCTACCCGGAGCAGCCCGAGATTCTGGACTACCTGCAGTGGGTGGCCGACCGGCTGGACCTGCACCGAGATATCGCGTTCGAGCGGGAGGTCACGTCGGCGACCTACGACGACGAGACGGCGACCTGGACCGTCGAGCTGGCCGACGGCGAACGGGTCAGGACCCGGTACTTCGTCACCGCCGTCGGCTGTCTCTCCGAGCCGTTCCTGCCCGACTTCGACGGGCTCGAGGAGTTCGAGGGCGAGTGGTACCACACGGCCCGGTGGCCCGACGAGGAAGTCGACTTCGGCGACGACCACGTCGGCGTAATCGGTACCGGCTCGACCGGCATCCAGTTCATCTCGGAGGTCGGCGGCCGGGCCGACCACCTGACGGTCTTCCAGCGGACGCCCAACTACGCGGTACCGGCCCGGAACCGACCGCTGGAGGACGACGAGTACGAGGAGATCCGCGAGAACTACGACGACATCTGGGAGCGGGCGCGAGACTCCCGGCTCGGGATGCCGTTCGAACACGAACACGAAACTGACTACGGCCTCTCGGAGGACGAGATCCGCGAGGTCCTCGAAGACCGCTGGCAACAGGGCGGCTTTCGCTTCCTCCACAGTTTCGAGCCGGGGTCGATCCTGTCGAACCCCGAGTTGAACGAGGTGGTCTCGACGTTCATCCGCGAGAAGATCCGCGAGAAAGTCGACGACCCCGAGACGGCCGAGACACTCGTCCCGACGGATCATCCCTACGGCTCGAAGCGCCCGCCGATGGACTACAACGACTACTACGGGACCTACAACCGTGACGACGTGAGCCTCGTCGACGTGGACGAGAACCCCATCGAACGGGTGACGGCCGACGGGATTCGGACCACGGCCGACCACTACGACCTGGACATGCTCGTGTTCGCGACGGGGTTCGACGCGATGACGGGCGCGATCCTCGCGATGGACATCGAGGGCGAGAACGGTCAGACGCTCGAAGAGAAGTGGGAAGCCGGACCGCGAACGTACCTCGGTCTCATGACCCACGGCTTCCCGAACCTGTTCACTATCACCGGGCCCCAGAGCCCGTCCGTGCTGACCAACATGCCACTGGCCATCGAACAGCACGTCGAGTGGATCGCCGACTGCATCGCGTACATGGACGAGCGCGGCTACGACCGCATCGAGGCCAGCGAGGACTCGGAAGACCAGTGGGTCCAGAACACCAACATGCTGGCCGAGAATATGCTGTTCTCACAGGCCAAGTCCTGGTACCGCGGCGCGAACGTTCCCGGGAAGACGCAGGTGTTCACCCCCTTCCCCGGCGGCCTCGACAACTACCGAGAGATCTGTGCCCGGGTCGCCCGCGACGACTACGACGGCTTCGAACTCGGGCGGGCCAGTGACACGGCGGACGGAGCCGTCTCCGAGCCCGGCGACTGAGGGGAGCGGGAGCCCCCGATTCTTTCCCCCTCCCGCCCGCACTGCTGGTATGGCCTACATCTACGCGAAACACGAGATCGAGGACTACGAGCGGTGGGAGCGCCACCACGAGGCAAACGCCGACCGGCGGGCGACCCACGGGTCGCTCGGGACGCAGGCGTTCCGCCCGACCGACGACGAGAACACCGTCGTCGTCCTGCAGGAGGTCGCCGACGACCGCCTCGACGAGGCGCTGGCCTACTACGACAGCGAGGAATTCGCCGAGACGCTCGAATCGGCCGGCGTCGTCTCGATGGCTGAGTCGGCGGTGCTAGAGAAAGTTCACGAACAGGACGCCTGAAGAACTGTCCAGCCCCCTACAGCTATCAGTCGTCGCTGCGAGGGCCCGACGATGACCGCGCTGCTTCGCACGCTGTCGGCCTACGGGGACGCCGCCCGCCTGGTCGACACCCGCCGGATCCGGGGGATGGCCCGCGCGCTCCGTCACGACGTAGCGCAGTACGACCCACCCGATACCCCCGACGCCGAGCTGGTCGGCGTCGCGCAGGGCGCGTTCGAGTCCGTCGCGGACGCTGCCGAGCGCCTGCGTACACTGGAAGACCGGCTCCGGGAGCGCGAGGACCGCCGGGCGGTCTTCCTGACCATCTACACCCGCATGACCGAGCGGATCAGTGCGAGAATCGCGGCCGGCGGTTTCCGGGACCCGGAGTGGATGCGTGCCTACACCACGAGGTTCGCGAACTACTACCGGCGGGCGTTCCTGGCCTTCGAGCGCGGCGAACTCGGGGCCGTGCCCGATCCCTGGCGGATCGCCTTCGGCACCGCAACCGGCAGCGACGCGCTGGTACTCCAGGATGCCTTCCTGGGCATCAACGCCCACATCAACTACGATCTGGCGCTCACCCTGCGGGACGTGGGGATCGACGCCGACAGGGCGGCAAAGCGGGCGGACCACCGCGCGGTGAACGAGGTGTTGGCCCGGTTGATCGACGCCCAGCAGCGGGCGCTGGCCGAGGTGTACGCGGCCGGGGTGGCGGACGTGGACGCGGCGCTCGGGCGGCTGGACGAGCGACTGTCACTGCTCGGCCTCAGAGAGGGACGGGAGCAGGCCTGGCGGGTCGCGGTGGTCCTCACGGACGTGGGGTTCCCGCCGGTCGCGTCGCTGGCGCGGTGGGTCCTCCGGGCGACCGCGACCGGCGGGGCCGCGTTCGTCCTCGGGCCGTCGCTCGATCCGGACCTGCTGGCCGAGCTACGGCGGTTCGAGCAGGTGGGGTTCGACCTCGACGACGTGCTGGAACGGCTGGTGCGGCGACTCGACGAGTCCGCGTAACGCGCCGGAACGGCCTCACTCGGACGCCTCGGGCATCCGGACGGTCAGCACGGGGACCGACGCCGTCCGGACGAGTTTCTCGGCGACGCTGCCCAGCAGGTACCGGTCCAGCCCGCTCCGGCCGTGGGTCCCCATCACGATCAGGTCGATCCGCTCCTCGTCGGCGTAGGATTTGATTGCATCGTGCGCTCGCCCCTCCAGCACGGCCGTCTGCGTGTCGTCGATACCGGCCTCGCGTGTGGCTTCGGCGACCGTCTCGACGGCGGTCTGGGCCCGTTCCCGGAGTTGATCCCTGATCACGTCGAACTGCACGTCGGGGGCCATCGCGCCGGTGTCGACGACCGACACCGCGTGCAGGTCCGCCCCGTAGGTTTTCGCGAGGTCGGTCGCGCAGTCGACGGCCACGCCGGCCCCGTCGCTCCCGTCGGTCGGGACGAGGATGCGCTCGTAGGGGACGCTTCCAACGTCGACCTCCGCGGGGTGGACGCTGAGAACTGGCAGGTCCGACAGCCGGACGACCTTCTCGGCGACGCTTCCCAGGAGGTAGCGGCGCACGCCGGTCCGGCCGTGGGTCCCCATCACGATCAGGTCGATCCACTCCTCGTCGGCGTAGTCCAGAATCTCCTCGCTCGGGATGCCGGCCCGGACGACCCCCTCGGGCGTCGGGTCGACGTCGAGGTCCTCGATGGCGTCGTCCAGGTCCGTCCGAGCCACCTCCGTGCGCTCGTCAAGATCGGAGCTCCCGTCGAGTTCGCGGGTATCGACGACGCGGAGGGCGGTGAGGGTCGCGTCGTACCGTGTCGTGAGGTCGGCGGCCTGTTCGAGCGCCCGCCGCGCCGGGTCGCTGCGGTCGGTCGGCACCAGGATCCGTTCGAACACGGTTCCCCTATCGACGGGCAGGGGTATAGGTGTGGCCCGGACCTGCCCGCGTTCGCCGCCGCGACGGGTCGAGGCTCTAGGTGCGTCGGGGTGCCAGGTCCGGGTATGGTCGCCGTCCGCAGACTCGTCATCGACGTGTTGAAACCGCACGAACCGTCCCTGCTCGCGTTCACCGAGCAGGTCGCCGCCGTCGACAGCGTCGAGGGCGCGACCGGCTCGCTGCTCGAACTCGATCAGGAGGTCCGGGACTTGACATCCTCCCACCCCTGAAGGGGTGGGCTTCCGCTCGCTACGTGTCAAGATCGGCCTGGGAGCGGCGGTGGGCCTGGGCACGTCGGCGGTCTGGAGCGTCTGGGAGATCGAACGCGCCGAAACCCGCGCGGAGATCAGGCGGATGGAGCGGGCGATGTTGACCGACCTCGACGACACACGGGTCGAGAGCCAACAGCGAGGCGCGCGTGTGCTCCACGCGTCCGCGAGCGGCCTCGGCCCACTGATCGGGGTACTCGTCCCGCTCTCGCCGTTCGTCGTCGCGGGGACGGGGCGACTCCTGACGATGGTCGAGGCGGCCATCGCGGCCGTGGTCCTCGGCGTCGGCGTGTTGAGCGTCTTCGGGGCCTACATGGGCTCGATCTCGGGCCAGCGGTGGTACGTCTCCGCGGCCCGGATGGGGCTGGCCGGGCTGGTCGTCGCCCTGCTCAATCTCGTCTTGCCGGGGTGAACCGACCCGAGTCGAACCGCGGGCCCGGCCGACCTACTGCAGACCGAGGTCGTGTTGCATCGAGTTGCCCGGCCGCGGGACGCCTTTGACGGTGACCGTCTCGCCAGTCATGAACGCGGCGGCGGGCGAGACCAAAAACTGTACCACGTCGGCGATATCCTCACCGTAACCGATGCGGCGGTCGGTCTGCTCGCGCGGTGGCATGTCCTCGCTGTCGATGCCCAGCGTCTCGGCGACCCCGGGCGTCTGGATCAGCCCGGGCGCGACGCAGTTGACCCGGATGCCGTCGTCGGCCCACTCGGTCGCGACGGTCTCGGTCAACTGGATGATCCCCGCCTTCGCCGTCGCGTAGTGGCTCTCGTTGGGCGCGGGGTGCTGGCCGTTGACGCTGGCCATGTTGACGATCTTGCCCCCGCCGTCCTCGCGCATGTGTTCGCCGGCCACCTGCATCCCGTGGACCGTCCCCATCACGTTCAGGTCGAGGATGGAGTCGAAGCCGTTGGGCGAGATGTCCTCGAAGGGCGCGACGAACTCCCCACCGGCGTTGTTGACCACGACATCGAGGCCGCCGAACTCGTCGACGACCTCCGCGACGAAGGCCTCCATCTGCTCGCGCTCGCGGACGTTACACTCCACGGCCAGCGCCTCGCCGTCTGCGTCGCTGTCGTTGATCTCGTCGGCGACGGGGCCGACCCGGTCCATCTCTCGGGAACAGATGCCCACGTTCGCCCCGCCAGCAGCCAGTGTCTCTGCAATAGAGCGTCCGATACCCTGACTCGCACCGGTGACGATGGCCGTCTCGCCGGCCACGCCAAAGTCTGCTTCGTGCATCGACGGATGGGCGAGCGCGAGCGAAATGATTCTATCGGTGGCTTTCGGGGCAGGATCTGGTCGAAGGAACGGTGATCGTGCTCGTGGTGTCAGGCACAGGAGAAGCCGCCGTCGATCACCAGCGCCTGCCCGGTGATCCAGTCGGCTTCCTCGGAGGCCAGGAACAGCATCGCGTTGGCCACGTCTTCCGGTTCACCCAGTCGCTTCAGCGGGTAGTGCCGGGACAGCTCTTCTTTCCGGGCCTCCCACTCCTCGGCGGTCTGGCCCGCCCGGGGCATCGGCGTGTCGGTCACGCCGGGACAGACCGCGTTGACCCGGACGCCGGCGGGGCCGACCTCGGCGGCGATGGCCCGCGTGAAGTTCACGACCGCGCCCTTCGACAGCGAGTAGCCCGTCAACTGGGGCGCGCCGATGACCCCCGCCAGCGAGGCCGTGTTGACGATGGCACCCGACTCCTGTTGCTTGAAGTGGGGCAGGACGGCCTGACAGCCGTTCCAGACACCCTTCACGTTCACGTCGAGGACGCGGTCCCGTTCTGCGTCCTCGATACTCTCGAAATCCATCCGGTCGTGGGAGACGCCGGCGTTGTTCAGGAGGATGTCGATCCCGAACTCCGCGGCGGCGGCGTCGACCGCTGCCCGGAAGGCGTCGCCGTCCCGCACGTCGAGCACGTGGGTCGCGACCTCGCCGCCCAGGTCCTCGACCAACGCGGCAGTTTCGTCGAGGCCGTCCTCGTCCACGTCCGCGGCGACGATGGTCGCGCCTTCCTGTGCGAACCGTTCCGCGGCGGCCCGGCCGAGACCGGAGCCGGCGCCAGTGATGAACGCTGTCTCGCCTTCGAGTCGCATACCCGAGTCTGTGGCGGGTGGGGCTTAAGCGGCGGGGGCAGTGCAGCACTCGACCTGTCGGCCGAGCGACTCGGAACCGAGGAATAGAACGCCCTTTTGTATCGCCGACTCAACTTTCCGTCGAATGGCTTCGTCGGTCGTGTCGCGCCGCTACGGCCTCGTCGTCGCCGGGGCGCTCTGTTACACCAGCCTCACCTTCGTCTGGTTCAGCCTGCCGGCCTATCTGGCGACGATCATCGCCGAGGTCGGCCTCTCGGGCACGGAAGCGGGCCTGCTAGCCGGCGCGGTGCCGCTGACGTACATCCCCATCGCCCTGTTCTCGGGCCTCGCGGTCGACCGGATCGGCCCGGCCCGGAGTCTCGCGGTCGGCCTCGTCGTGACCGGCATCGCTCAGGTCGTCCGGAGCGTCGCTGGCGGCTTTCCCACCCTGCTGGCGGCCACCCTGCTCCTTGGCGTCGGCGCGACGGCGATCACCTTCGGTCTCCCGAAACTCGTCTCGGTCCTCTTCCCGCCCGACGAGACCGGCCTGCCCTCCTCCGTGTACATGGTCGGGGCGGCCGTCGGGACGGCGAGCGCGTTCGGGCTGGGGCGGCCCGTCGTCGGTCCCCTGCTCGGCGGCTGGCGGCCGCTCTTCTTCTGGAGTGGCGTCGCCGCGCTCGGCTACGCGGTCGTCTGGCTGGCGGTCGTCCGTATCGTGCCCATCGGCGGCGAGGACGGGACCGCGAACGGCGACCGGGAGCGGGCGTCGACCTCGGTCCGGACGGACCTCCGGCGGGTGCTGAGCCACCGCGACCTGCGCCTGATGGTCGTGCTGGGGATCGTGTACCTCGCGCTGGTCCACGGGTTGCAGGGCTGGCTCCCGACGATGCTTGAGGCCCGCGGGCTGTCGGCCGACCGGGCGGGCCAGACGACGACCCTGCTGGTCGGCGCGAAGGTCGTCGGCGTGCTGGCGATCCCGACGCTGGCCGACCGGATCGACGCCCGGCGCGGGGCGGTCATCGGCTGTGGCGGGCTGGCGGCGGTCGGCGTCGCCGGCGTCATCGCGGGCGGTGCCACGGCGGTCGCGGCGCTGGGCATCGTGATCGCCGGCCTCGGCGTCGGCGGGCTCTCCCCGCTGATCCGGGCGATCCCGCCGAATCTCGACGGGATCGGGCCGGAGCTGACCGGCGTCGCCGTCGGGCTGGTGTTCGCCGTCGGCGAGATCGGCGGCTTCCTCGGCCCCGTCCTCGTGGGGACGCTCCACGACCTGACGGGGTCGTACGTCCCCGGCTTCGGCGTGCTGGTCGGGGGCGGCGTCGTCGCGGTCATCGTCGGCGCGGCGCTGGGGGACGTTTGATCGACCCAATGTGCCAGCGGCATACTCAAGTACGTGAGACTGTCACTCCTGTGCAATGAGCGAGGACGGGTCGATCAGGGAACTCGACGGAAAGACCGTCGAGCGGATCGCGGCCGGCGAGGTCGTCGAGCGCCCGGCCTCGGTCGTGAAGGAACTCGTCGAGAACAGTCTGGACGCCGACGCGACCAGAGTCTCGGTCGCCGTGGAATCCGGCGGCAAGGACGGCATCCGGGTCAGCGACGACGGGATCGGCATGACCGAATCCGAGGTCCGCAAGGCCGTCCAGGAACACACCACCTCCAAGATCCGGGACATCGAGGACCTCGAAGCCGGCGTCACGACACTGGGCTTCCGGGGCGAGGCGCTGCACGCCATCGGCGCGGTCTCGCGGCTGACCGTCGAGACGCGGCCGCGTGGCGGTGGAAGGGGGACGAAACTCCGCGTCGAGGGCGGTGAGGTGACGACCGTCGAACCGACCGGCTGTCCGGAAGGCACGACCATCGAGGTCGCGGACCTGTTTTTCAACGTCCCGGCCCGCCGGAAGTACCTCAAACAGGACGGGACGGAGTTCGCGCATATCAACGACCTGGTCACGAGCTACGCGCTGGCGAACCCGGACGTGGCCGTCTCGCTCGAACACGACGGCCGCGAGACGTTCGCCACGACCGGCCAGGGCGACCTCCAGAGCGCCGTGCTGTCGGTCTACGGCCGCGACGTGGCCGAGGGGATGGTCGACGTGGTCCGTGCGACCGACAGCGACGGAGACGACGAAACAGACGACCGCCGCGAGGGTCCCCTCGACGGCGTGTCCGGACTGGTGAGCCACCCGGAGACCAACCGGGCGAGCCGCGAGTACGTCACGACCTACGTCAACGGCCGGTACGTCCGATCCGCGACGGTCCGGGACGCGGTGGTCGAAGCCTACGGCAACCAGCTCGCGCCCGACCGCTACCCCTTCGCCGTCCTCGATCTCTCGCTGCCGGGCGACACCGTAGACGTGAACGTCCATCCCCGGAAGATGGAGGTCCGCTTCGCCGACGCCGAGGGCGTCGCCGAGCAGGTCCGCACCGCCGTCGAGGACGCCCTGCTCCGGGAGGGGCTGATCCGCTCGTCGGCCCCCCGCGGCCGGAGCGCGCCCGAACAGACCGAGATCGCGCCCGACCGTGGCGACAGTGCAGGCGAGGAGTCCGATTCCGACGAGTCGGCGGGCGAGAGCGCACAGGAGACCGAGGTCGACGAGACCCCCGAGCCCCCGGAGACGACGGCCCGCTCGCCCATCGGGCCGGGCGACGTGCGGGACGCCGACCCGGAGCAGTCGGGCGGGACCGACCGGACGGCCGAGTCGGGGGCCGATGCCAGCGCCGACGTCGACGCCAGCACGGTCGAGGACCGAGAGACCGAGCGGACCCGAAACGAGGGTGACGGGCGCGTGACCGACGGGACGGATACCGAACCGGAACCCACCGGCGACACCGGGACAGGGCGGAGCGACGGGACTGTAAGCGAGGGCGAGCCAGCGGCCCCGCACGACCGCGGGAGCGCCGGGCGGTTCCGGCCGGGCACCGACCAGGCGCGACTCGGCGACGGGGAGCCAGCGACGGGCGAGCGCGAGTCGTTCGAGCGCCTGCCGTCGATGCGGGTGCTGGGCCAGTACCGCGACACCTACCTCGTGGCCGAGACCGACGACGGACTGGTGTTGATCGACCAGCACGCCGCCGACGAGCGGGTCAACTACGAGCGGTTGCGCGAGCGCTTCGCCGAGGGCGCGACGAGTCAGGCGCTGGCCGATCCCGTCGAGCTGTCGCTCACGGCCCGCGAGGCGGCGCTGTTCGAGGAGTACGAGCCAGCGTTGCGACGGCTTGGATTCCGAGCCGAGCGACAGGGTGAGAGAACCGTCGAAGTCCGGACGGTCCCGGAACTGGTCGCGCAGGCGGCCGGGCCGGAGTTGATCCGGGAGGTGCTGTCGGCCTTCGTCACGGGCGAGTCGGCGGCCGCCGAGACCGTCGACGCGGTGGCCGACGACCTGCTGGCGGACCTGGCCTGTTACCCCTCGATCACGGGCAACACGTCGCTGACGGAGGGGTCGGTCGTGTCGCTGCTGTCGGCGCTGGACGACTGTGAGAACCCGTGGGCCTGCCCGCACGGGCGGCCGGTCGTCATCGAGTTCGACCACGAGGAGGTCGAGAACCGGTTCGAGCGGGACTACCCCGGCCACGGCGGCTGAGCGTGGCGAGATTCGGAGACGGCGCGTGTACTGGTGTCGGCGTGCGAACCCACCACACGAACTAAACCCCCCGACTCCGATGTTGGGGATATGACACAGCTGGTGACGTTCGGGGAGGCGGTGTTGCGGTTGTCGCCGCCGCCGACGGCACGACTGGAGACGGCCGAACAGTTCGACGTGTGGACGACGGGGGCGGCGAGCAACGTCGCGGTCGCGGCGAGCAGGTTGGGGACGGACGTGACGTGGCTCTCGAAGCTGTCGGACACGCCGCTGGGCCGGCGAGCGGTCGCGACACTGCGCGGACACGGGCTCACGACCGACGTGGCATGGGTCGACGCCGACGAGAGCCGACAGGGGCTGACCTTCTACGAACACGGCACGGCACCCCGTGAGAGTACGACCATCGACGACCGCGACAGGACGGCCCTGGAGACCATCGAACCGGCTGAGTTGCCGATGGACACGGTCCAGAACGCCGAGGCGGTGTTCGCCAGCGGCGAGTCGCTAGCACTCTCCGACGACGTGGTCGAGACGACACAGGCGGTGTTGCGGGCCGCTGGCGGCAAGTCGGTCCTCGGGCTGGATCACCGGCCCGACCTGTGGTCGAGCGAGGAGGCACGCGAGACGATCACGGACCTGTTCCCGGCGGTCGACGTGTTCGTCACCAACACGGAGGAGGCCCAGCGCGTGCTGAAACAGACCGGCAAGCCGCCGGAGATAGCCCACCAGCTCGCCAACGAGGGCGACTTCGAGACGGTCGTGATGACCCGCGGGGAACACGGGGCGCTGGTCTGGCACGACGCGACGATCCACGAGCGCGACGCCGTCGAGACCGACGCCGCCGACGTGACCGGGCAACACGACGCCTTCGTCGGAGCGTTCCTGAGCCGCCGGCTGGCCGGCGACGACGTGGGCGACGCGCTGGCACACGGGGTGGCCGCAGCGGCGCTGACCCGGACGATCCACGGGCCGGTCCCGACCATCGACCCCTCGGAAGTCGAGCACGTCATCGCGGACCTGGACCACGGGTCACCGGGCGGAAGTGGCGGCCCGCTCAGATAACTCGACACGCGGCGAGAGCGTCCATTCCGCCCTCGCAGGAATCGTTTCGGGACGCCGTTGGTCGGTGATAGCCGACAAAGGTATATGAGAGTGTTCCGGCTCGTCGGACATGAACCGGACAACGACGTTGCTTCTCGCGGTCGTCGTCGTGGTGGCCGCCGTTCCGGCGGTAACGGCCGCAGAACGGACACAGAGTGACCTCGTCACGGTCACTGTCACGGTCGAGAACGAAGCCGGCACGGCGGTCGGCGGTGCTGAGTTGACCGCGACCTGGGACGGTGGCAACCGGACGGCGACGACCGTCTCGAACGGCCAGGCGCTGATCGACGTGCCACGGGGCGCGGACGTGGATATCTCCGTCCAGAGCGACGACTACGTCCGGAACACGCCCTACGAGGTCGACAACGCCGGCCAGGAGTCGGTGACGATCACCGTCGCCGAGAAGGGCTTTGCGACCGTCAGGGTCCTCGACCGGAGCGGCGTGCCGGTCAACAAGGCCGTCGTCCAGTTGTTCCACGACGGCGAAACCGTCGTCAACACCCGGACGAACGCCAACGGCATCTACCAGACCGACGCCATCGAACAGGGCGAGTACACGCTCCGCGCCCTCAAAGAGCGGTACTTCACCAACGGGACCACCGTCGAGGTGACCGGGAACACGTCGGTCTCGACCCGCATCGAGACGGGATCCGTGCTCGTGACCTTCGACGTGACGGACGACCACTTCGACCCCGCCCGGCCGGTCGAGGGCGCGACCGTCTCCATCCCCAAGCTCGGTGATACTTCACAGACGCTCGCCGACGGCGAGGCGACCACCAGCGTCCCCGTCAACACCAACTTCGAGGTCGAGATCACGAAGGAAAGGTACGAGACGGTGACGGAGCAACTGGACGTCGGCGAGGAACGGACGACGCTGAGCGCCACCATCCAGCGTGAAGAGGCCATCACCCTGACCGTCTCGAACTCACAGATCATCGTCGGCGAGAACGTCACCGTCGACGTGGAAAACGAGTACGGGACCGTCGTCGAGGGAGCGACGGTCACCGTCGACGGTGAGACCGTCGGCGAGACCAACGCCAACGGCGAGCTCACGTTCAGCATCGAGAGGTCCGGCGTCAACGCGATCCGCGTCGAGTCGGGCGACCTCTCGGATAGCGCGACCGTCGAAGGGTTCAGCCCCGACGAGGGCACGCCGGAAGACACCGCCACCGAAGTCGAGACGACCGAGGACGAGACGACGACCTCCAGCGGCATCGGTCCCGGGTTCACACCCGTCGCCGCCGTCGTGGCCGCCCTGCTGGCCGTCCTCGTCCTGCGGCGACGCGCCTGATCGGCGTCCGCTGAATTCGATTCCGCCGCCATCGACTGCCAAACGCTCGTTTTGTTTGGGAACGTTACACACAGGAGCCGTCGGAACCGCGATTTAACTCGGCTAGCTGCCAAGTGATAGTATGGCCGACGCCACGGAGGGGGGACGGGTCGAAGACGACGGGGAGAGCGTGCTGGGGACGCTCCGGGCCTTCTTCGCGCTGGAACGGGACGTGCTGGTCCTCTCGGTGGCGATGTTCGCCTTTAGCCTCGGCTTCCAGATGACCGGCCGGTACGTGCCCCGCTACATGAGCCTGCTGGGCGCGGGCGGACTGGCGATCGGGCTGTTCGGCACCGTCGGCAACCTCGTCAGTGCGGTCTATCCCTATCCCGGCGGGGCCGTCTCCGACCGGATCGGCTCGCGGCTGGCGCTGACGGCGTTCGGGCTGGCCTCGACGGTGGGCTTTCTGGTGTGGCTGGCCGCGCCCCTCGTCGGCACCGTCACCGTCGACCCCTCCGTCCTCCCGCTCGTGACCGTCGAGGCGGTCGTGCTCCCCGTGGGCATCTTCCTCGGGCTCTTTCTCGCGCAGGCCTGGAAGTCGTTCGGGCTGGGCGCGACCTTCGCGGTGGTGAAACAGGCCGTCCCGCCCGAGCGGCTGGCGACGGGCTTCGCGAGTACCGAAACCGTCCGTCGGCTGGCCTTCCTCGTCGGCCCCCTGCTCGCGGCCGCCCTGATCGCCGTCTACGGGTTCGACCTGGGCTTCCGGGCGGTCCTCCTGGTGGCCGCTGCGTTCGGGCTGGTCGCGACGGTCGCCCAGCACGTCCTCTACGACGCCGGCGGCGACAGTCTCGGCAAGTCCTTCGCGGGACTGTCGGCGATCAGGGCGGACCTCCGATCCATGCCCCCCGCGCTCCCGCCCCTGCTGGCGGGGGACACACTCGTGCGCTTTGCCAACGGCATGGTGTACGTCTTCTTCGTCATCGTCGTCACGGAGTTTCTGGCGGTGGACGCCACGCTCCCGCTGGTGGGCTATCTCTCGCCGGACGCGCTGTTCGGCGTCCTGCTGGCGGTCGAGATGGTCGTCGCGCTGGCGTCGATGGTCCCGATGGCGAGAATCGCGGATCGGGTGGGACTCAAACCCGTCGTCGCGCTCGGCTTTTCGGTCTACGCGATCTTCCCGATCCTGCTGATCAACGCACCCGCCGACCCGCTGGTCGTGGGCCTGCTCTTTGCGTTCTCGGGGCTCAGGTTCGCCGGCCTGCCCGCCCACAAGGCGCTGATCGTCGGTCCGGCCGAGCAGGACGCCGGTGGCCGTGTCACGGGTGCGTACTACCTCCTGCGGAACACGCTCACCATCCCGAGCGCGCTGGTCGGCGGGTACCTCTACGACGCCGCCTCGCCGGAACTGGCCTTCGGCGTGGCGACGGCCATCGGCCTGGTCGGGACCGGTGTGTTTCTCGTATTCGGCGAGGAGTTCGACCCGAACGAGTAGTTATCCGCCGCCGGAGGCGCGGTAGCCGCCGTCGACGAGCAGGCCCTCGCCGGTGATCCAGGAAGCCTCGTCGGAGGCCAGGAAGAGAATGGCGTCGGCGATCTCCTCGGGTTCGCCGAGTCGACCCAGCGGGTAGCCGTCCTCCATCTTCTCGCGGGCGGCCTCGGGGTCGTCCGAGGTGGCCAGCATCTGTTCGACCAGCGGCGTGTCCGTGAACCCGGGACAGACCGTGTTGGCCCGGACGCCGTCGCGGCCGGCCTCGGCGGCGACGGCGCGCGTGAAGTTCAGGACCGCGCCCTTCGTCATCGAGTAGGCGGCGTTGCGCGGCAGGCCGAACACGGAGGCCAGCGAGCCGACGTTGACGATAGCGCCGTGGCCCTGTTCTTTCATCAGCGGGAGGGCAGCGTGACAGCCGTTCCAGACCCCCTTGAGGTTCACGTCGATCACGAAGTCACGCATCGACTCGTTGATGTCCTCCGTGACGGCGGGCGGGTGGCCCGTCCCGGCGTTGTTGACCATCACGTCCAGCCCGTGGTCCTCGTGGACGGCCTCGACGGCCGCGTGGAACTCGTCGGCCTGGGTCACGTCGACGCGGTGGGCTTCGGCCCCGCCGGTGTCGAGATCCTCGACCTTCGCGGCGGTCTCCTCGGCGCTCTCCTCGTCGACGTCCGTCGCGATCACGTACGCCCCCTCCTCCGCACAGCGCAGGGAGGTGGCCTGCCCGATACCGGACCCGGCACCGGTGATGAACACCGTCTTGTCTTCCAGTCGCATGGCCCGAACGATTGGCTCCACCGTGATAAACCTACCAGAATTAGCAGTGCGGAGTTTCGGGTTTCCACAGTTAGCTGAGAAGTGTTTTTCAGCACTAGCTGGAAACAAAAACAATCGTTTCGGTCCTGTGCGTAACACTCACTCGCCCAGCGACGGGGTCGCGGCGCAGTTGTTCGGCCCGAGTTCGACCTCGAAGGCCGCGCCGTCGTCCAACTCCGCCAGCCCGAGATTTGCCGCCACGATCCGCTCGAAGTTGTCGGGTTGGGGCGGGATGTCCCGCATGATCCGGGCGGTGAACGCCGTCCGGTCCATCTCGAAGACTGGGAGGGACTCACGCAGGTCCCCGAGCCTGGCGGCGAACGCGCCGTCCGCGTCGGGGTCGGTCCCCTCGCTGTAGTGGCCCGGCGCGACGAGCGTGTCGCCGTCGAAGTCGGCCAACCGTTCGGTCAGGGACTCGTACAGCTGTGCGGCCAGCGCCTCCGCGCCGCCCTCGCCCCGCTGGAGGTCCGGGCGAGCGACCGATTCGAGGAAGATGCTGTCCCCCGACAGGAGCACGTTGCCGACGGTGAACGCGGTCATCCCGGTCGTGTGGCCGGGCAGGTGGACCGCCCGGAGCGTCGCGTCACCGACCGCGCGTTCCTCGCCGTCGATGATCGTCTCGACGTCGAACTCGACGCCACGCTGGACGCTCAGGCGGGGCAATACGGGCGTCGCCCCAGTCTTCTCGGCCAGTTCCCGGAGGCCGCTGACGTGGTCGGCGTGGACGTGCGTGTCCACGACGGTCGTGATCTCGGCGTCCCGCTGGGCGGCCGCCACGACGTAGCGGTCGGTGAACGCCCGGAGCGGGTCGATCACGGCGGCCTCGTCGCCGGCGACGAGCAGGGAGGAGAGACAGCCGCTCGCGGGCCGCTGGAACTGGACGACGGTCGCGGCGTCACAGGGGAGTTCGACCGTGCGGGCGACGCGAGCCCAGCCCTGCATCCCCTCGGCGAGGTTGTGGGCCTCGATCCCGGCCTCGGTGAGCAGGCCGGCGACGTAGGCGCTCGCTTCGCCCTTGCCACAGACGACGGTGATCGGGCCCTCGCCGTCGATCTCGTCGGCGCGGTCGGCGACGCTGTCCTGTACCTCGGCCTGGAGCCACTGCATGTACGGGATCAGCGTGGCCTCGACCGACGGACCCGTAATCTGCCAGTCCTCGAACTCGTCGCGGTTGCGCACGTCGAGCAGGCGCACGGGGTCGCCCGCGGTCAGTCGGTCGGCCAGCCACTCCGGCGACCGCGACTCGACCGCCACGTCGGGTTCCGGGTAGTCGCTCATGCCGGTGGGTAGGCCGCCGCCGGGAATAAACGACCCGGGACCGGGGCCGGCGAGTGGCCGTGACGGGCCCCGGAAGCTAAGCCGCCGGCTGCTCAAGGCGATGGTATGGACGGACAGCAGTTTCTCGACCGGGTGCGGGAGACCAAACGGACCGCCCTCGAACGCCTCGGTTCGGACAAGGCCCTGCTGGCCGCGACCGGGGCCGACCTCGACACCGACACCGTGCTGGGCGTGCTGGCCGCCACCGAACTGTTCCACGCCGACGCGTTCCGGCGATGGAGCGAGGAAGCCGACGAGGAACGGGTCGCCGCGGCGTTCGAGACGGCGGCCGACACCGCGGGCGACCACGCCGACCGCCTCGACGCGGACCTGGACGCGGTGCCCGACCAAAGTGGCATCGAAACGGGCGTCGGCGGGCAGGACGGCGACGGCGAGCGAGCGGCGGCGGGCCTCGTCGGGGCTTCGCTGGTGCTAGATCGCATTCTGTTGCAGGCGGTCAACTTCTTCGTCAACGAGGCCGACGAACGACGGGCTGACCTGATCCGGGAGGTCCGAAACGCGGCCGAGGACCGGCGGGACGCGGGGCTGGCGCTGCTCGAGGAGATCTGCGAGTCCGACGAGGCGTGGGAACGGGCCGCGACGGCGGCCGAGGCGGCCATCGCGGCGGCGTACGACGACTACGTGGCGACGCTGGAGGGAATGGGAATCGACCCGAAACCGGTGTGTTAGCTTTCTTCCGGCGGCGTGTCCTGGAAGTCGGCGACGGCCGACCGGAAGCTATCGGGAATCCGAGTCGGCTCCCCGGTCTCGCTGTCGATGGCGACGTGGGTAACCGTGCCCTCCGCGAGCAGTTCGCCGTCGTCGGCTCGGCGGGCGACGTACTCGCCGGTCATGCTCGACTCGCCGATGCGCTCGATCCGGTAGCCGTGGACCAGTTCGTCCGCGAAGGTGGCCTGCCCGCGGTAATCCATGTCGACGTTGACGACGTGCATATCCCAGCCGGCCGACGCCACGTCCTCGTAGCTGTAGCCGATCTCGCGGAGAAAGGCCGAGAAGGTCTCGTCCTGGAACGTGACGTAGTTGGCGTAGAAGACGACGTCCTGCATGTCGGTCTCCTCGAAGCGCACGCGGTTCTCCCAGACGACGGGGACGTTCATGCCCGAAGGAGGCGAGCGCCCGGCAGTTACTCCTTTCGGTGGAGTCGGGAGCGGGCCGGTCCGCTCAGGCCGTGTCGACGGTCTCCAGTACCCGCTGTGAGAACTCGGTCTCGGTGATCTCGTCGCGACCCAGCTGGCGGAACCACGCAGCCTCGGCTTCCCACGAGCCCAGTCGCTCGCCGTCGAGGTCGGTGACGGTCGCCCGGAGGTCGACGGGCTCCCAGCCCTCCTCGCGGAAGTCCCGGAGGACGTTACAGAGGCGGCCGATGTCCCGGTCTGGAACTGCGTCCGCATCGCTGTCGGCGTGGACGGTCTCGTAGGTGATTTCGAGGGGGTCGCCCCGGTCGAAGTCGGTCACGTAGATGCCGTGGCTCACGAGGCGGTTCTCGATGCGCTCGTAGATATCCTCGGGCGTGGACATAGCCCACCTAGCGCCGAACGGGGCTTGGCTCTTGGGGCGCGGTCAGGGGTGTTCGGGGTCGTACTCGTCGTGGAGCGTCTCGGCGAGCAGGCCGCCGGCGTCCAGCGCGATGTAGATCACGAAGAAGGGTTCGGTCGCGGGACGGATGCAGAACACCTCGTATGGCGGTTCGACGCCGCCGGCCTCGACCTTCCCGAGCATCGGCTCGATGGTCTTGCGGCCGTCACAGAACTCGGCGAACAGGTCGCGTTCGCCGGCCTGTCTGGCGACGACGTAGAGGACGCCGTTGGGTTCGCCGTCGGTGTCGAACGTCTGCGTGGGATAGATCGGCATCTCCTCGGTGCGAGCCTGCTGGAATGCCTCCTTGGCACGCTCGAAGATGTCGGGCGTGTCGTCGGCGACGAACAGCAGCGTGCGGTGCAGGACGGCCAGGTCGGTGATGGCGGCCGGTTCCTGGCTCCAGTCGAGCGTGGCCTCGACGAGGTGGCCCGGGCGAAGGTCGGCGACGGCCTCGGCCAGGGAGGCGTCGTACCCGCCGGTGCGGACGTAGGTGGGCTGTTCGGTGCCCTGCTCGACGAAGCTCAACTCCCCCTCGTCACGGTCGCTCCCGTAGACCCGAAAGGTCCCGGATTCGGTCGCCGTCATCAGCGGGACTTGCCCTGCCGGGCATTTAGCTTCGTGGATGTGATACAATCCGGAACCATATTAACCAGAACGCGGAATCTTGTGGAGAGGCAGAGTGAACGCGTATGGGCAAGGTTTCAATAGCCGGGAGTGAGTTCGAGGTCGGAGTCGTTTCGCGTGGCGAACAGGTTACCTTTCGGCTCGTCGTCGAGTACGAGACCGCGGGCGGAGACCGGGTCGTCGAGCGGTCGACGCTGGCCGTCGACTCGCGCTCGGAGCTGACGACCGACGCGGTGTCGGCGGCACTGACCGAGTGGGCCGACGAACGCGACGTTGCGGAGGTGGTCGGGTTCGCCGTCGTCGAGGAACAGCCCGCGCGTCGCGGCGGCGAGCCACCGAACGTCGGGGAGGCGGCGTTGCTGGTCGACCCGTCGGATCGGGACACCATGTCCGAACAGGCCACCGAGGAAGCGGTGGCCAGGTCCTCGTGGTACGTCGAAGGCGACCACCTGCTCTACCACGAGGGCGGGCCGGACAGCACGGTCTACGGTTACACGACCGAGGGGATCGTCGCGGAAGCGCCGCCCATCGAACACCAGCACCGCGAGAACGAACCGGACAAGATCCGTCTCGACGTGGGCAAGCGAACGAAACTGGTCCCGCTGGAGTGGGTGATCGGCCACGCCGACGAGACCGACGAACCCATCGACAAACCCCGGGATCTCTAATTTTTTGAGGATGGGGGCCGTAGCCAACCCATGCGCATCGTCTCGCTGCTCCCCTCGGCGACGGAGATCGTCTATGCCCTGGGGCTGGAGCCCGTCGGCGTCTCCCACGAGTGTGACTACCCGCCAGCCGCCGCCGACGTACCCGCCGTCAACCGGTCGCGGGTCGATCCCGAGGCGAGCGGTGGGGAGATAAACCAGCAGGTCGCCGACGCCGAGGCGAGTGGCGACGGCGTCTACGAGATCGACCTCGATACCCTGGAGCGACTGGACCCCGACCTGATCGTCTCACAGGGCATCTGTGACGTGTGTGCCGTCGACGAGGTGCTGGTCCGGGAGGCCGTCGAACGGCTCGATCTGGACGCCGCCGTCCTCACGACCGACCCACACAGTCTGGACGACGTGTTCGCTGACATCCGCCGGATCGGGGACGCGACGGGGACGAGCGAACGCGCCGCGGACCTCGTGGCGGACCTGCGCGAGCGAGTCACGGCGGTCGAGCGGACGGTGGCGGCCGCCGACGAGCGTCCGCGCGTGGCGGTACTGGACTGGCTCGATCCGGTGATGGTCGCGGGCCACTGGATCCCCGAGATGGTCGAACTGGCGGGCGGCGCGTACGGCATGGCCGACCCGGGCGCGCGGTCCGAGCCCCGGGAGTTCGACGCGGTTCGGGAGTACGATCCCGAGGTGCTGGTGGCCGCGCCCTGCGGGTTCGAGCTGGACCAGACCGAGCGGAACCGCGACGACCTGCTCGACCGTGACGGGTGGGTGGACCTGACTGCGGTTCGGAACGGGCGAGTCTTCGCGATGGACGGGCACCACTACGTGAACCGGCCCGGGCCGCGGCTGGTCGACACACTCGAACACCTGGCGGCGTGCGTGCATCCGGATCTGTTCGACGTGCCGCCGAGTTCGGTCGTCCGGCCGTTCCCGGGCGCGCTGGCCTGAGATGCTCGCACTGACCCGCGAGGTGTACGACGGGAGCATCGCTCACGCTCGGGAGTGTGCCCCCGAGGAGTGCTGTGGGGTGCTCGGGGGCGCTCGCGGCGGCGATGGGGAGTGTGAGCGCAGCCACGCCGACCGCTACCGGCGGGTGGCAAACGTCGCCGAGGAGCCGCGGACGACCTACGAACTCGATCCGGCGGAACAGCTGGCGCACATGCAGGCCATCGAGGACGCGGGGCGGGAGGTGGTCGGGTTCGTCCACTCGCATCCGGCGGGGCCGCCGGCACCGAGTCCGACGGACGAGCGGGAGGCGACCTGGACGGGCTACTCGTACGTGATCGTCGCGCTGGGCGGCGCGGAACCGTTCGTCGGGTCGTGGCGCTGGACGGGCGAGGGCTTCGAGCAGGAAGTGATAGCGGTTCAGATGGCCGACAGCCCGACGTAGACGTTCGTGACGACGATGAGGGTACCGAGGCCCGTGACGGTGAGGATCCAGGAGCGCCACAGCGGCACTCGTTCGATGGTGTCGCGGTAGGTCAACAGCGTGACGCCGACGATCAGCGCGACGGCGGCCTTCATCGCGAGCATGAGCAAGGGGTGGTGGGCGAGCAACTGCCGCACGAAGGGGTTGGCCTCCATCCCGATGTCGCCGGTGAAGGCCAGCGCGATCAGCGTCGAGACGGCGTCGCCGAAACCCCAGACGAACACCAGTGCGAACACCGACTCGACGTAGCCTGGCTTTTCGAGACCGAACGCCGGCAGTTCAGTTTCGGGTGATGAGATCGACATCGATGGAAGCCACCTGACTGCCTACAGGTTGGAGAAAATCCATCATAAATATACGCGCCCAATTATAGAAAATGAAAACCAGGCGGCGAGAGGGGGTCCAGCGACCCGGGTTGCTGGCTCAGTCCGCGCCGATGGCGCAGGTTTCGACGTACTCCACGTCCTGCACGGAGGAGATGGCGGGGTCGTCGCCACAGACCGGGCAGTCGGGGTTGTGCTGGACCGGAATCTCCTCGAAGGTCATGTCCATGGCGTCGTAGAATATCATCCGGCCGTCGAGGGTGTCGGCGTCGGGGGCGAGGCCGGCGTCCTGGAGAATCCACTTGACGGTCTCGGTGGCCTGGATACAGCCCACGGTTCCGGGGAGGACGCCCAGCACCCCGGCCTCCGAGCAGTCGGGAATCTCGCCGGCCGGCGGCGCTTCGGGGAACAGACATCGGTAGCAGGGCCGACCCTCGGTGAAGGAAGTGATCTGGCCCTCGAAGCGGTAGATCGCGCCGTGGGTGAAGGGGACACCCGCGAGCGTGCAGGCGTCGTTGACGAGGAAACGCGTCTCGAAGTTGTCGCTGCCGTCGACGACGAAGTCGTAGTCGGCGATCAACTCGTCGACGTTCTCGGCCGTCACGCGGGTTTCGTGGGCGTCGACGGTCACGTCGGGGTTGAGGTCGGCGACGAACTCGGCGGCGCTCTCGACTTTCGGCCGGCCCACGTCGGCGTCGGCGTGAATGATCTGGCGCTGGAGGTTGGAGCGTTCGACCACGTCGTCGTCGGCGATTCCCAGCCGGCCGACGCCCGCGGCCGCCAGATACTGGATGATCGGCGAGCCCAGGCCGCCGGCCCCGAGCACGAGTACGTCGGCGTCCAGCAGCGCCTTCTGGCCCTCGGGCCCAACGTCGTCCATGATGATGTGCCGGGAGTACCGGTCGAGTTGCGTGGGGTCGAGATTGAGGTCGCTCATATCCGGGTTTGGCGGGCGGGGCGGTTAAGCGTGCGGTCGAACCGGCGTTCGGCGAACTACAGGCCGTAGAGGTCGCCGAACTTTCCGCGAGCGTAGTCGACGAAGTAATCCGCCGTGAGGGCCTCGCCGGTGGCTTCCTCGATCAGGTCGTCGGTCGTGTACCGACAGCCGTGTCGGTGGACGTGCTCGGTGAGCCAGTCGTGGAGATCGTCGAACTCCCCGTTCCGGATGTCTTCGTCCAGATTTCCGAGGTCGTCCTCGGCCGCCGCGAACAGCTGGGCGGCCAGTACGCTCCCCAGCGAGTAGGTGGGGAAGTAGCCGAAGTTGCCGTGGGTCCAGTGGATGTCCTGCAGACAGCCCTCGGCGTCGGTGTCGGGCCGAACCCCGAGGTACTCGTCCATCTTGTCGTTCCAGACCTGCGGGATCTCGTCGACTTCGAGGTCCCCGCGGACGAGGTCGCGTTCGATCTCGAACCGGAGGATGATGTGGAGGTGGTAGGTGAGTTCGTCCGCCTCGACCCGGATGCGGTTGTCCGGGTAGATCTGGTTGGCCGCCTCGTACAGGTCGCGGGGCGACACGTCGGTCCCGAGGTGGTCGTTCACCGTCGGCCCGAACAGGTCCCAGAACGGCCGGGAGCGGCCCACGTGGTTCTCCCAGAGCCGGGACTGTGACTCGTGGACCGAGAGGTCACGGGACTGCCCCAGCGGCGTCCCGTACTCGTCCTGGGGGAGTCCGAGCGTGTAGGTGGCGTGGCCGAACTCGTGGATGGTCGAGCCCAGGGCGTCCAGCGGATCGTCGGGCTTGAACCGCGTCGTCACGCGGGCGTCGAACTGCGTCCCCATCGAGAACGGGTGGGCTGCGGTGTCGAGTCGGCCGCGGTCCCAGTCGTATCCGAGGGTGTCCAGTGCCGCCCGGACGAGTTCCTCCTGGTCCGCTTCGGGATAGGTGCCTTCGAAGGGATCGGCGAGGTCTGCGTCGCTGGCCTCGATGTCGTCGATCAGCGGCACCAGTTCCTCGCGAAGGCGTTCGAGGATGCGCTCGGCCGTGTCGATCCCGAGGTAGGGTTCGTACTCCTCGAAGAGGACCTCGTAGGGGTCGCGGTCGGGGTCGATCTGGGTGGCGTACTCGCGTTTCAACTCGACGATCCGTTCGAGGGTGGGGGCGAACTCGTCCCAGTCGTCTTCGGCCTTCGCCTGCTCCCACGTCGGGAGGGCGTTGGACGTGGTCTCGGAGATCTCCTCGACCAGATCGCCGTCGACGCGAGTCGCGCGCTCGTGTTCGCGGCGGACCTCGCGGACGACGGCGGCCCGGTCGCCGTCCAGGTCCTTGCCGTCCAGCGTCTCCAGATAGTCGGCCAGCTCGTCGTCGGTGAGCAGTTCGTGGTGGAGCGCCGACAGCGCGGCTGTCTGCTGTGAGCGGGCGGGCGTGCCGCCCTCGGGCATCATCACCTGCTGATCCCAGTTGAGGACCCCGGCGGCGTTACCGACGTTGGTCATCCGGCGGACGTGCGCCGTGAGGGACTCGTACGCGTCCGGATGCTCGGCCTGATCCGTTGCCATGCGCGGACCTTCGGCCGACGCGGCAAAAGGATTGGTTCCCCGGCAGGCACCCCACGCCAGTTCCAGACTTGATAATCGCGGCGTAACAGTTATTCAAGACGGTTCGTGAGATAGAGTGACAGGCCCGGTCGATGGAGTGTCGGCGGGACCCGGCCGCTGGGGACAACGATGAAAATCGACATCGACGCCTTGGAGGAACTGAATCTGCTCACCCGTGACGGCACGGAGCGAGCCAACGGTGCGCTCACCGACATGACGGCGGCCAGTACCGCCATCGGGACGACGAAGATCCTGCTAGTGAACCACGAGGACGTCATCGAGCGGATCGACAGCGGCGGCTACGAGGTCGTGCGCTTCGACATCGAGGGGAAACTCTCCGGGACGGCCCTCCTGCTGTTCGACCAGCCGGCGACGGAGGCCGTCGTCGAGGCGCTGGTCCCCGGCGAGGCCGACGATTCGATGGCCTCCGCGGGGCTCAAGGAGATGGCCAACATCATGATGGGGTCGTTCACGACCGACTGGGGCGACCACCTCGGTGCCGGGCTCTCGATGACCGCACCGACGTACCTCGACGACCCGGACGCCGACGCGCTCCAGCTCGACCCCACCGGCCCCGAAACCGACAGCACGCTCGTCTTCCAGAGTTCGATCACCTGGCGGTCGGGCGAAGGCCGCATCGATATCTACCTCGCACCCGACCGCTCGGCGCTCGACCCCGTGTTCTCCGAAGCCGAGGGCGACGAGATCGGGGGGCAGGACGCCGACACCGAACCCGACGAACTGATCGTCCCGGGCGGGGACGACGAATCGGCCAGCGCGGACGCAGACACCGCGACGCCCGAACCGGCGGCCGCGGACGAGGCGGACGACGGCGAGGGTGCCGACGCGTCGGCGGACGACCCCTTCGGTGGAAGCGCCGAGGGCGCGTTCGGCGCGAGCGACGACGCCGGCAGCTTCGCCACCGACGACGCGGCGAGCGACAGCCCCGACGCGTTCGACCCCGGCGACGAGGACGAGCTCTTCGGGTTCGAGGACGGGGCCGAGGGAGCCGACGAGATCCCCTTGGAGAAGCTGTCGGTGTTCAGCGACCTGACCAAGGAGGGCACCGAGGCGGCGGCCGAGCGCGTGACCCAGATGGCAGGCATCGAGACCAGCACGGAAATCGCCGGGATCACCTTCACCCCCATCGACGACATCGCCGCCCAGCTGGAGGACGGCGACTACGTCGGCACGACCGTCGAGTTCGACGGCACGCCCAGCGGCTCGCTGGTCATCCTCTTCGACGAGGCATCCGCCGAGAACATCGCCGAGGAGATGATGCCCGTCGATCCCGACGAGGACGGGTTCACCGGCATGCACGAGAGCGCCATCGAGGAGTTAGGGAACATCATGACCAGTGGCTTCATCGACGGCTGGGCCAACGTCCTCGAAACCGGGGTCGAACACACCCCACCCGAGTACGTCGGCGACATGAACATGGCCTTCGTGGAACTCATCACCGAGCGACTGGGGCCGTTCCAGACCCACGCCTTCACCATCGAGTCGACGCTCCAGACCGACGACGTGGCGTTCACCTGCGAGATCCACGCCCTGCCCGACGAGGCCGACCTCGGCGCGGCGCTGGAGGCGCTGGCGGTCGACCGGAAAGACCAGACCGACGCGGACCCGAGCGATCTGTTCTAGAACGAGTCCGCCAGTCTCCGGTAGATCCGCTCACAGCGTTCGATCACCGCGAGCGACGCGCTCTCGTCGGCCGTGTGGGCCTCGCCGGGTTCGGCGATGCCACAGATCACGCAGTCGGTCCCTGCGTCGGACAACCATCCCGCGTCCGTCGCGTGGGGCTTGACGACGTGTTCGGGCGTGTTCTCCTGCGCGTCGTCGGCCGCGTCGAGGACGGCGTCGGCGAGCTCCGGATCACCGCAGGCCATCGGCGGCAGGTCCTGGTCGACGGTCCACTCGACGCCCGCGATATCCTCGACCCGCTCCAGCGGCGCGCGCTCGCCCGGGACGGTTCGCTCGTCCACAGTGAGTTCACAGCACTCGGGGAGCACGTTCATCGCCGACCCGCCCTCGATCTCGGTGACCGCGACCGAACCGGCCACCGAGTGGCCCAGGACCTCCGTCGACGGGAAATCGAGGTCCCGGACGACCCCCACGGCATCGGTGGCGCGGTAGATGGCGTTCTCGCCCTGCTCGACCTCGCTGGCGTGTGCGGCCTCGCCGCGGGCCGTGATCGTACTCCCGCGCCGGCCCTTGTGCGCGACCGCCACGTCCGTGGTCTGGGGGGCCGAATATCCGGTCGACCCCTCCGTGACGACGGCGTAGTCGGGGGCGAAGCCGTTCTCGATGGCGCGACGGGCACCGACGCCGCCGACCTCCTCGCCGACGAAAGAGGCGAAGACGAGTTCGCAGGCTGGCTCTGCCTCGGCGAAGGCGACCATCGCGGCCGCGAGCGCCCCCTTCATGTCGGCGGTGCCGCGGCCGTAGATGCGGCCATCGCGTTCCTCGATCACGTACTCGCCCGAGTCGGTGACCTGCGAGTCGTCCGGCGGCACCACGTCGTGGTGGCCGACCAGTGCGAGCGTGGTATCGCCCGATCCCTTCCGGGCGAACACGTTCCCCCCTCGGTTCTCGTCCGCGCCGGCGTCGTCCCGACGAACCTCGGCGTCGGTGTGATCGCGGAGCCAGTCCGCGATGGAGTCGCCGACGGCGGCTTCGGAGTCGTGGCTCGGGATGGCCACCAGTTCCCGGGTCAGTTCGATGGCGTCCATGCCCGTCGGTTGCGGGCGGGGGCGACAAAAGCCCACGGCAGGGCCGGCCCGACCCGTTTCCCAAGAGACAAGATGCTGTTCGTGGAACTCGAAGTGAATGCCGTCATCGCCGGACCACACGACCGACGAGACCCCGACGCTCGGGGCGTCGGTGCCGCCGCTCAGAGAGTGGGCGTCGACGTACCTGATCGGGATGTTCATGGGGAGTGCCGACGCCGTTCCGGGGGTTTCTGGCGGGACCATCGCGCTGATCGTCGGGATCTACGAGCGGCTCATCACCGCCATCACCGCCGTCACGCCGCGGGCGGTGCTGGGATTTCTGAAGGCGCTCACTCCCCTCGACGGGGGGATCTCCGTCCGCCGGGCCGAGGCCATCTTCGACGACGTGGACGGCTGGTTCCTGCTCATCCTGCTGACCGGTATCCTCACGGCCGTGATTATCGTCACCCGGATCGTGACGGTCCTCAACGAGAGCGCACCGGTCGTCCTCTACGGCTTTTTTTTCGGGCTGATCGCGGCCTCCGCGGTCGTCCTCCTGCGTGCCATCTCGATCCGGACCGTGAGCGCCGGTGTCGCCGCCGTCGCGGGCTTCCTGCTGGCCTTCCTGATGTCCGGCCAGGCAGAGGAACTGTTCGGCGGGGGCCTCCCGCTGGTCTTCGTGGCCGGGACGGTGGCCGTGAGCGCGATGATTCTCCCCGGCCTCTCGGGGTCGTTGATTCTCGTCATCCTCGGGCAACACGCCAGGCTGTCCGAGACACTCTCGGAGTTCGTCGACGGGCTGGCCGGGCTGGTCACGGGCGGCTCGGTCGAAGCGGTCACTGGTCCCGGAACCATCGTCGTGACGTTCGTCGCCGGCGGGCTGGTCGGGTTGTTCACCATCTCGCGGGCGGTCCGGTACGCCCTGAACCGGAGCCGGGAGGTGACGCTCGCATTCCTCGTCGCGCTCGTCGTGGGGGCGCTCCGGGCACCCGTCGCGACGGTCCGGGGGGAGGTCGGCTTCACGGTCGACGTGGCGATCACTTTCCTCGGAGTCTCAGTCGTCGGCGCGGTCGTCGTCCTCGCGCTGGACTACTACGCCGCCGACTTCGAGATCGAGGCGATCTAGGCCGCCCCGCTCGGCCGACAGCATCACGACCCTTATGAGGCGAGCGGCTCCTACTGTGGGTATGAACGTTGTACCGGACACCAGCGTCGTCATCGACGGCCGCGTGTCCGACCACGTCGAAGCCGGTGATTTCGCCGGCGCGACGATCTACGTGCCGGAAGCCGTCGTCGGCGAACTGGAGTCACAGGCCAACGAGGGGCGGGACAGCGGCTGGGACGGACTGACCGAACTCCAGGCGCTCGCGGATCTGGCCGACGACGGCGAGATCGACCTCGAATACGTCGGCCAGCGCCCGGACGCGGACGAAATCGACGACGCCGGCGAGGGCGAAATCGACGCCATCATCCGCGACACCGCCGCCGAGCACGGTGCGACCCTGTTCACCTCCGACATCGTCCAGAGCGAGGTGGCCACGGCGAAAGGGATCACCGTCGAGTACGTCGAACCCATCGTCGAGGAGACCGCCGTCGAGACCCTCACCATCGAGCAGTTCCTCGACGAGACGACGATGAGTCTCCACCTGAAGACCGGCGTCCCGCCGATGGCCAAGCGGGGCGAACTCGGCGAGATGCACTACGAGGAGATCCGCGACGAGCCCTCGACCGAAGCGCAACTCAAGGAGTGGGCCCAGGAGATCGAGAACAGCGCCCGCGCCAGCCCGGACGGGTTCATCGAACTCTCCGAACCCGGCATGACCATCGTCCAGTTCCGGGACATGCGGATCGCCATCGCCAGCCCGCCCTTCGCGGACGGCCACGAGATCACCGCGGTCCGACCCATCGTCAAGACGGAGCTGGACGACTACGAGTTCGCCGACGAACTCCGCGAGCGGCTCACCGACCACCAGCGCGGCGTCCTGATCTCCGGCGCGCCCGGGGCCGGGAAGTCCACGTTCGCACAAGCGGTCGCCGAGTTCCTCGCCGACGCCGACTTCGCCGTCAAAACCATGGAGAAACCGCGGGACCTGCAGGTCGGCCCGAACATCACCCAGTACACGGAACTGGGCGACGAGATGGCCAAGACCGCCGACTCCCTGCTGATGGTCCGGCCGGACTACACCATCTACGACGAGGTGCGCAAGACCGACGACTTCGAGGTGTTCGCCGACATGCGCCTCGCGGGCGTCGGGATGATCGGCGTCGTCCACGCGACCCGCGCGATCGACTCGCTCCAGCGGCTGGTCGGCCGCGTGGAACTGGGGATGATCCCCCAGGTCGTCGACACCGTCGTCTACATCGAGGAGGGCCGCGTCGAGAAGGTCTACGACGTGACGACGGAGGTCAAGGTGCCGGAGGGACTGATGGAGGAAGACCTCGCGCGCCCGGTCATCATGATCCGGGACTTCGAGACGGGCCAGCCCGAGTACGAGATCTACACCTTCAACCGGCAGGTCGTCACCGTCCCGATCGGCGAGGACAGCGAGGGCGGCGGGCAGGACTCCGGTGTCGACCGCATCGCCAAACAGGAGGTCGAACGGGAGATTCGCTCCGTCGCCCACGGCCACGTCGAGGTCGACCTCAAGGGACCCAACACCGCCGTCGTCTGGGTCGAGGACGACGACATCTCACAGGTCATCGGCAAGGGCGGCGGTCGCATCTCCGACATCGAGAACCGGCTGGGGATCGACATCGACGTGCGGACGCTCTCGGAGAAACCCGGCGGCGCGTCGGGCGGTACTGGCAGTGGCGGCGGTGGCGACAGCGGTGGCGGCCAGCCGGGCCAGATCGTCACGCCCGAAGTGACCTCCCGGCACGTGATCGTCCCGATGGAGGGGCACGCCGGCGAGACCGTCGAGGTCCAGGCCGACGGGGAATACCTGTTCACCGCCACGGTCTCGCGGGGCGGGGAGATCCAGGTCTCGCGGGGGAGCGCCATCGCCGAGGAACTGGAGCAGGCGATCGACCGCGGGAAGACGATTCAGGTCATCCCATCGTAGCGTGAGGTCGTCGGACCGGCGGTTTTCGCCCACGTTCGCGGGAGCCATGCGCCCGCGAGTCGCCGTTAGTCCGCTGGACTACCGAGCTGACGAGAGACGCCGACGGCGTCTCTCGAACCGCCCGTCAGAGATCGCAGATCTCTGGAGACGTTTTTGCGCCGAGTAGTGCGGGAGCAAAGGCTCCCGCATACCGTACGAACGGGTGCTTGCGCCCCTGAGCAGATGGTTGCCACAGGCCACCTGAGACCGAAAACAGTGGGGCCGCGAGTGGTATCCGCTAGCTCCTCGTCTGTACTGATATGGGAGGCATCAAACGTGCACTCGGTCGTGCCCGGTACGCAGCTACCGGCGGTGCCGTCGGCGGCGCAACCGGCGGATTGGTCAGTCGGAGACGGCCGATTCAGTACTTTCGGAGGGCTGTTCCTCGGCGTCATCGACGATCTCGTAGAGGTTCTGCCGGGCGTCGGCGAAGTAGACGTCCTCGTCGACGGCCCCCACCTCTTCGAGCCGTTCCAGGGCGTACCGGACAGTACGGGCGGACAACATGGACTCTTCGACGATCCCCTTCTGGGTGAGCGGCCCGTTGTACTCCAGCACCTTGTACACGAGCTTCGCACTCGGCGGAAGGTCCGCGATAGTCTCCCCATCGGATTCTGCCATCGCGTAGACGGTGGCGCGCCTGGTGCATAAAGATTGATGCACAGACTGACCGAACAGTCCGAATCCAGCCCCATCGCGGCCGTTCGGCATGTGTCGGTGCGCGCCGAACCGCGACGCCGACCGGGACCGCCCGGGGAAAGCGACACGACAACGAACGGTTTTTGGGGCCCGATGGCGGAGACGTTGGTATGGCAACGGACACGGCCGAACGGCGGGCAGCCCACATCCGTGGGCTGAAAGTGACGACGCTTGCCTCCATCGCGGGAATCGGGGCAGCCGTCGCCTCCGCGGCAGTGACTGCCGGGATGGATCCCACCGTGGCCGCGACCAACGACACCGCGCTGCTGGTCGTCCTCGGGGCGGTCCTCGTCCAGTTCCCGATCCTGAAACTGCTGGGCATCGACGTCAACGACTTCGGCGCGAAGGACTACCTCTACGTCGGCTTCATGACCTTCGCGCTCTGGTTCGTCTCCTGGGCCGTCCTGCTAACCGCGAACACATCACTCCCCTTCTAACATGGCCGAAGACAGTATCGCCGTCGTCGACCTCGACAGGTGCCAGCCCGACCGGTGTAACTACGAGTGTGCGAACTTCTGCCCACCGAACCGGACCGGCGAGGAGTGTATCGTCACCCGCGACGAACGCCACGAGGACGACGACCTCTACGAAGGCGGCCCGGACCAGATCTCGATCAGCGAAGAACTCTGTCTGGGCGAGTCCTGTGGCATCTGCGTCGAGAAGTGCCCCTTCGACGCCATCGAGATCATCAACCTGCCACAGGAACTCGACGACGAGCCCGTCCACCGCTACGGCGAGAACGCCTTCGCCCTCTACGGCCTGCCCGCCCCCGAGGAAGGACAAGTCACCGGCATTCTGGGCCCGAACGGCATCGGGAAGACCACGGCCATCCACATTCTCGCCGGCGAGATGCGGCCCAACCTCGGCGAGTTCAACCAGGAGCCCGACTGGGACACCATCCTCGACGAGTACCGGGGCACCGGACTCCAGAATTACCTCGAAGACCTCCGTGACGACGACGTGACCGTCGCCCGCAAGCCCCAGTACGTCGACCAGATCCCCGACCAGTTCGACGGGAAGACCCGCGAGCTGCTCGAGCGGACCGACGAGCGCGGGGCGCTCGACGACCTCGTCGAACGGTTCGGTATCGAGGCCGTTCTCGATCAGGACATCGACTCCATCTCGGGCGGGGAACTCCAGCGCGTGGCCATGACCGCCACGCTGGCGCGCGAGGCCGACTTCTACTTCCTCGACGAGATCACGCCGTATCTGGACATCGGCCAGCGCGTGACCGCGGCCCGGATTATCCGGGAACTCGCCGAGGAGGAGGACCGCTCGATGCTCGTCGTCGAACACGACCTCGCGATCCTCGATTTGCTCGCGGACAACATCCACCTCGCCTACGGGAGCCCCGGGGCGTTCGGTATCATCACGCCGCCGAAGTCGGTCCGCAACGGGATCAACGAGTACCTCTCGGGCTACCTGGAGAACGAGAACATGCGCATCCGGCAGGACGCCATCGAGTTCGAGGAACACGCGCCCCGGACCGTCACCAGCGGCCAGGTGGTCGCCGAGTACCCCGAACTCACCAAGTCCTACGGCGACGGCGAGTTCAGTCTCGAAGCCGAGGCCGGCCAGATCCACGAGGGCGAGGTCCTGGGCGTCGTCGGTCCCAACGGGATCGGGAAGTCGACGTTCGCCCAGTTGCTCGCCGGCCGCCTCGACCCCGACACGGGCGAAGTCGACGCGGAACTGGACATCTCCTACAAGCCCCAGTACATCGAGATCGACCAGCACATGCGGGTCGACGCGTTCCTCCGGTCGATCACCGACGACTTCGGGTCCTCCTACTGGAAGACCGAGATCGCCCAGCCGCTCCAGCTCGAACGGGTGATGGAGCAGAACCTCACCGACCTCTCGGGCGGGGAGCGCCAGCGAGTCGCCATCGCGGCCTGTCTCTCGAAAGACGCCGATCTCTACCTGCTGGACGAGCCCTCGGCCCACCTGGACGTGGAACAGCGCGTGCTGGCGACCGACGCCATCCGCCGGTACACCGAGATTCACGACGCCACGGCGCTGGTCATCGACCACGACATCTACATGATCGACCTGCTGGCGGACCGCCTGCTCGTCTTCGACGGCGAACCCGCCCAGCACGGCCACGCCTCCGCGCCCAAGGGGATGCGCGAGGGGATGAACGAGTTCCTCGCCAACCTCGACGTGACCTTCCGGCGCGACGAACGGACCTCACGTCCGCGGGTCAACAAGCCGGGCAGTCAACTCGACCGCCAGCAAAAGAAGGACGGCGAGTACTACTATACCGACTGAACGGCCGGAATCCGTGGTTCGATCTCCTCGGAGAGATGCGCGTCGATATCCTCCATGGCGTCGATGCCGACGGACGAGTTCTCGCGCTGGAGCGTGACGAGAAAGCCCGACTTCTCGTCGAGACTGTCCGGCCAGACGAGGACCCACGCGTCGTCGAAGATTCGGACGAGGCCGTGGAACGGGCCGAGGTCGACCGCGTCGACTTTCGACTCCAGACTCAGCTGGTTGACGATCGCTTCGTCGACGAACGACTGCACGTCGCTGTCGGTGTACTGCGCCCGAACGTCGTCGCGCATCCGTTCTTCGTACTCTATCGGATGGTACCGGATCACCGCACGGATGTCGGCTCCGTACCGCCCCACCAGATCGTCCCAGACGCGCTCGCACAGGGTCACGGTCGGAGGTGTCGGCTAGAATCACGTATTAGTTGGGACGAGTTCGAACGGAGACACGCTGGAGCGGGCAGGCTCGGGATCGACCGTCGTCACCGCCACTTTTTGACCGTGACGCGCGTAGGGCCGACCATGGTCGGGTCGCGGACGGTGACGGCGGCGCTCGGCGTCGCGGTGAGTCTCCTCGTCAGTGTCGCACTCTGGTGGTACTTCGAGTCGTTCGTGTTCTTCCTGTTTCTCCCCTTCGTCCCCTTCCTGTTCCGGGGCGACGGGGCGGACGACGAGGGCGAACGCGTCCGGGAGTGTCCACAGTGTGGGTTCCGGACCGACGCCGACGAGTACGAGTTCTGCCCCCGTGACGGAACCCGGCTGGACTAGTCCAGTCGCCGCCGTTCCGCCGAGAGGTCGACGTTCTCGTCGAGTGGGTCCTCGATGTCGCCCATGACGGCTTCCAGCGCGTCGGTTGCGGTGAGCAGGCCGACGACCTCACCCTCCGAGAGGATCAGGGCGAGTTCCTGGCTCTCGGCCTGGAACTGGTCGACGGCGTCGCTGATGATCGTCTCTGGGGCCATCGTCATCGGCGGGGCGGCGACCTCCTCGAAGGAGGTATCGCCGGCCTGGAGATCCTCGATCCGGTCGATCACGGAGGGGACGTAGACGATGCCCAGGAAGTCCTCGGGCGCGTCGCCGATCAGCGGGAAGCGCGTGTGGGGACTGGAGCCGATCCGGTCCAGGTTCTCCGCGACGGACGCCTCCGTCGAGAGGAAGACGACGTCATCGACCGGCGTCATGACTTCGCTGATGGGTTCCTCGCCGACCCGGAGGGCGTTGCGGATCTCCTCGCGGCGTTCCTCCGAGAGGTCGCCCTGTTCGAGCAGGTAGTCCAGTCGGTTGCGCAGGTCCGCGCGGGACTCGATGATGTCCTCTTCGGCTTCGAGCCAGGCACCGGTCATCTCGACGCCGAAGAGTTTGAGGGTCCACTTGGCGATGGCGTCGCCGATCTTGATGATCGGCGAGATGAGCCAGGCGAACCAGTACAGTGGCGTCGCGCCCCAGCGAGTGACGAACTTCGTCCGTTCGACCCCGAGGTACGTCGGCGTCTGTTCCCCGTGGGTCAGGTGGACGAGGTTGATGATCAGGAAGGCGATGATCCCGCCGGCACCGATGGAGGCCAGCGCGGTGTTCGCGATGTACGGCTCGAAGATGGCCGCCAGCGCCGGTTCGGCGACGATCCCGACCGCGATGGATGAGGCGGTGATCCCGACCTGACAGCTGGTCAGGTAGATCTCCAGGTCGTCGGTCATCTCCCAAGCGCGGCGCAGCCCGGGCTTGTCGAACTCCGCTTCGGGGTACTGGCGGACACGGGTCAGGGCGAACTCGATGGCGACGAAAAAGCCGTTCGCGAGGATCAACGCGAGGCCCGCCCCCAGCCGAGTCCACAGTTCGAGCGCGTTCACGGGCGACCGTTCGCGGACCTGTCAAAAAGGATTGGTGGTCTCGATCATGCGGGTCGCGAACCCAACCGGCAGGAACCCGGCCTACATCGAACGCTGAAACGCAACGGGGGGTTATGCAGCGGGAACCGGTAGCACACACGTCAGATGGACCGGGACTATCACGTCCACTCGACGTACTCCGACGGGCGCTTCCTGTTCCAGATGGTTCGGGCGGCCGCCGAGGCCGGGCTCGCGGGCGTGGGGATCGCCGACCACTGCAACGTCTCGGACCGCGAGGAGATCGCCGAGCAGAAACACCTGCTCGGGTTCAACCTCGACGAGACCTACGAGCGCCGTCGGGAGGCGATCCAGCGACTCCGCGAGGAGTCCGAGATCGAAATCTACGACGGCGTCGAGATGGACTACCACCCCGAGGAAGAAGACGCGATCCGGGCGTTTCTCGACGAGGCCGACTTCCAGTACACCATCGGCAGCGTCCACTACCTCGACGGCGTCAACGTCCACGTCGAACCCTACTTCGCCGAGCAGACCGAGCGCGACCGGCAGGCCGCCGTCGACCGCTACTTCGACTACCTCGTGGCCCTGATCGACTCGGAACTGTTCGACGTGGCGGCCCACGTCGACCTCGTGGAGCGCAACCCCGCGCTCCGTGACCTCGCGACCGAGGCCGACTACCGGCGGGTCGCCGAGGCCTTCGCCGACTCCCGGACCATCCCGGAACTCAACGCCGGCCGCGCGCTCGACGAGTACGGCGAGTTCCACCCGTCGCCCGCCTTCCTCGACGTGCTGGCCGAGTACGGGATCCCGATCACGGTCGGCTCGGACGCCCACCAGCCCGAGGAGATCGGCGAACGCCACCCCCACATCGAGCGGTATCTCGACGCGCGAGGACTCGAAGCAGTGGAACTGTCGCTGTGAAAACGGGTCGCCGGGCCCTACTCGAACCGCACGCCCAGGTCGTGCATCCCGTCGTTGTTCTTGGCGACGTTGATCAGGAGCGGCGTGATCGCCTCGATCTCGGCGGCGTTGGCCAGCGGGCCGGCGTCGACGGGGCGCAGGCCCTCGATCGCCTCGGTCAGGCGGGTCACGGTGTCGACGGCGTCGGCGTCGTCGCCGACGATGGCCGTGTCGATGCCGAGATCGGCGTCGAGGTTGGCCAGCCGGGCCGCCGGCAGGTTGTGGTACGCGCCGACGACGGGCACGTCCTCGGGGGCGGCCTCGGCGGCCAGCGCGGTCACGCTACCCGCGCCGGGGCGGTTGTAGTGGAAGCCGTCCTCGTCGCGTTTCATCCCGACGGCGGGGGTGACGAGGACGGTGTCCTCGTCGATGGCGTCTTCGATGGCCTCGACGGTGTCGGAGAGGTGGTAGGCCGGGACCGCGAGGACGACCACGTCGGCAGCCGCGGCGGCGGCGGCGTTGTCGTGGCCAGCCACGTCGACGGTGCGGCCGCGGCTGTCGAGTTCGGTCTCGTACTCCCGGGCCTTGGTCTCGGCGCGGCTCGCCTCGCGGGAGCCGATCAACACGTCGTGGTCGGTGTCGTAGGCGAAGCGAAGCGCCAGTCCCTCACCGATGTCACCAGTGCCGCCCAGCAGTGCGATTTGCATACTCGTAGGTACGGCGATACCCCGAAAAGCGTTGCGCGAGCGGCCGACGTTGCCGCCGTCAGTCGAGCTTGCCGGGCAGGTCGTTGATCGAGTCGATCACCAGGTCCGCCCCCGCGCGTTCGTACTTCTCGCGGCCGGACTCGCCGGTCAACCCGCCGGTGAGGACGCCCACGCCGTAGTAGGTCCGGTCGGGGTCGGCCTCGGCCGCGTTGCCGGCGGTGCGCACGTCGTCGAGGGTGTCGCCGGCGAAGGCGACGGCGTCGGCCCCGAACCGCTCGGCCAGCGTCGTCAGCGCGCGTGGGTGTGGTTTCCCTTCGTCCCAGTCGTCCATCGTGAAGCGGTGGTCCTCGGGCACGTCCAGCCCCACGCGGTCCAGCGCGATGTCGGCCTCGGCGGCGGGCCGGCCAGTCAGTACGCCCACGTCGAAGTTGCGCTGGAGGCGGGCGAGTGCTTCGGGGTCGACGAGCTTCGGTTCGTCGTTGATGGACCCCTCGGTGTCCATGTCCGGTTCGCCGCCTTCGAGGTCGCGGTACAGGTCGCTCCCGAGGTAGAGTTGCTGGAAGACCTCGCGCAAGCGGTCCGTGTCCCAGGCGTCGTAGATGCGCTCGCGCTCGGCCGGGCCGACGGCGTTGACGACGACCGTCTCGGCGGCGTCGAGGCCGCCGCCGGTCGCGGCGATCATGTCGGTGAACGATTCGATGTCTCGGTCCAGCCCGTACTGCGTGGCCAGCACGTACAGCGCCGCCGCGTAGGTGAGTTCCCAGTCGTTGTTGAAGCCTCCGGCGTCCTTGAACTGCTGGATGGCCGCCCGGTCGACCGTGTCCCCGTAGACGTGTTCGATAGACTCGACGATGGCTCGGCGGTAGGAGTCGGCGACGTCGACGAGTACCCCGTCGATGTCGAGCACGACCGCGTCTACCTGCATACCCGTCCCAAGAGGGGCCGCCTTGAAAACCGCTTCTGACCTGTCGAACCGCGAGGGGCGTCGTGTGCCATCACACCACACGGTTATCCGGACCGACTGCCCTCGGCGAGAAACAGCGTCTCGCCGGTCCCGTGGAGGGGCTCGCGGGTCACCGACACCAGCGGTGGATCGCCGCCCAGCGTGGTGAACAGGAGGTCCGCGTCGGCCTCGCGGGCCACATCGCGAACCGGCCGATGGAGTTCCGGCGGCAGGTTCAGCGCGTAAATCGTGTCGGCGTCGGCGTAGACGGCGGGGTCGGGGTCGGTCACGTCGTCGCGGACGAACGCGACGCTCGCGGGCACCTCGCGGTCGGATACGTCGGTGGCGGTCACGGTACAGCCCCGGTCGGCGAGCGCGGCGGCGACGGCAGGGCGGTTGCCGATTCCCACCTCCACGAGGGTGTCGTCGGTGGCCAACCTGTCGACGAGGGCGGCGTGACGAGCGTCGGACACGGCGGGATGTTTATGGGCAGCCCGGTCATATACGTTGGCATGCACGTCGACATCGTGCCGGTCGGCGAGGTGGACGCCCCGGTCAAGCGGGAAGCCTCCGCCGGATTGCGGACCGTCTACGACTGCGAGGTCACGGTCCACGACGCCCAGCCGGTGCCTGACGGGTCCTACGACGCCAATCGGGACCAGTTCCGCGCAGAGGAGTTCATCGAACTCGCCAGCCACGTCGGCTCGGGAGAGAAAAACATCGCCATCACCCCGAAAGACCTGTTCTATCGGCGGCGCAACTACGTCTTCGGGCTCGCCTATCTCGACGGGAACGGCAGCGTCATCTCCACCTACCGGCTCCAGACCTCCTCGGACGGCGGCTTCTCGAATCGCTCCGCGGAGGACATCTTCTCGGATCGCGTGCGCAAGGAGGTCGTCCACGAGATCGGCCACACGCTCGGCCTGGAACACTGCGACAACAAACGCTGTGTGATGAACTTCTCGCCGACGGTTCGGGAGGTCGACGTGAAAGAGGAGAACCTCTGTGGCACCTGTCAGCGACAGGTCCTCTAGGCGGGGACCCGGAAAATCGGATCGTCGTCGGTTTATGCGCCGGCTTTCTCGAGGGCGTCCTCGATGTCGTCGGCCTGCGTGACGCCCACGAACCGGTCGACGATACCGTCGTCGTTCTCGACGATGAGCGTGGGCAGGGACCGGACCTGGTACTCGTTGGCCACGTCCTGCTCCTCGTCGACGTTTACCTTCTCGAACTCGACGCTTTCCCACTCCGTCTCCAGCTCCTCCAGGATGGGATCCTGGGTCTTACACGGACCGCACCAGTCCGCGTAGAAGTCCTTGAGCGTGACTGTCATAGATCTACGACGGTTGTAGCCCACGGTTCCCGATAAGCGTTTTCACTGCCGAGGCGACCCAGATCGGGAGAGAGCCACCGGACTGCGCCAGTGGCCGCGACTGACACGACAGAACATTTATTCGCCGGGTCACGAAAGTGGCGCGTATGCGGTTCGCGTCCTACGTCATCACGCCGAATCGGGGGTACTTCGATCCTGGGGAAGAGGTCTTCAGGGATCACGGGGTGATTCTCCGCACCATCGAAGACATCAGCATCCTCACCGACGGGTCGTTCGTGGCGCTCTACGAGGTCTCGGCCGACGAGGCGGACATCCACGAGAGCATGTCCCAGGCCGGGGAGAAAGTGATCGGCTACGACACCGCCGGTGGGGAGGGGACGCGGCGACTCCAGGTCCACTACTATCCGAGCGATGCTATCAGGAGTCTCTTCGATATCCACCGCTCACACGCGACCCATCTGGAGTATCCTCTGGAGTTCGTCCGCACGGACACGTCGAGCCTGCGAATCTCGCTTTTGGGGCCCGAATCGGAACTGCAGGACCAGATCACGGCGACCCGCGAGGCAATCGACGTGACCATCGAGCAGGTGAGCAGTTACGAACCGGCCGCCAGCCGCGAGTTCGGGACGCTCACCGAGCGCCAGCGCGAGGTGTTACGGACCGCCGTCGAGAAGGGCTACTACGACGTGCCCCGGAAGGTGACCTACGAAGACATCGCCGCCGGTCTGGACTGTTCGGCCGGTGCCGTGGGCCAGCACCTCCGGCGCATCGAGAGCGAGCTCCTGACGGGCGTCGTCCCCGAAACCGGGGTCGGGGCGGACGCCGACGGCGCGAACTGATCGGCACGGTCGCGCCCGAAAAGTGAGAGTCGGGACGCCTGCGTGGGGAACAGACGCGACGTGGTGTCAGCACCCGACACCGCGGCAGGTCCCGTGATCGCACCGCGGAACCGGTCGCACGAACGGGCGCGCTCGCTCGCGGGGTCGCACCGACGAGCCGATAGGGGATTCGGAACACCGGTCGTCAGGTCACCCCGCATCACGGGCGGACGCCCGTGTGACAGTCACACCGCAACATTGTATCAACTCGTATTTGTATTTAATTTATCTTTCTGCGCGAACTTTTTTTACATCGGGTCGATCACTGGCCGGAGACGTATTGAGCCTCGAAACGGTGACAATCACTATTGAGACGGTTCACGGTACAGGAACTGTGAGATACGTCACGTACGCGCTGACGCCGGAGCGGGGGTACTTCGACCCCGGGGAGGTGGTGTTCCGGGAGTGTGGGGTCGTCCTCCGGTCGATACAGGAACAGAGCCTGTTGACCGACGGGACGGCGGTGATGCTGTACGAGGCGGAAGCGACCCGCGATCAGATCGACGAGAGTTTCGCCCACGCGGGCGACAAGGTGATCGACTACCAGGTGGCCGACGCCGGCGATCACGTGATGCTCCAGGTCCACTACCACCCCAGCGACCTCATCAGGAACCTGCTCGAACTCCACGACTCCTATGCGACCCACCTCGATTTCCCGCTGGAGTTCGTCGACCCGTCGATCTCGAGTCTCCGGGTGTCCGTGATCGGCGCGAAAGAGCAGCTGCAGGAACAGATCGCGGCGACGCGCGAGGAGGTCGACGTGACCATCGAACGCATCGGCGACTACGACCCGGGGACCGACCGGCGCTTCGCCGGCCTCACCGAGCGCCAGCGGGAGGTGTTGCTGGTCGCCGTCGAGAAGGGGTACTACGAGTCGCCACGCGAGGCGACCTACGACGACATCGCGGCCGATCTGGACTGTTCGGCCAGTGCGGTCGGCAAACACCTCCGCCGGATCGAGAGCGAACTCGTCGACGCGGCGGTGTCGGACCGCGCGATAGGTGAGTTTCGGGACACGCTCGCCGAGATACGGTGAATGGTTCTTCAGACGGCCGGTCACCCGCTTACCACCAGCCGTCGTCTTCGTCGTCGCTCTCCGCGTCGGCTCCACCGTCGTCGAATCGATCGACGATCTGTGGGACACAGCCCCTGTCGGGCCGAAAGTAGTCGCAGTGATTCAACACGGCGTCGGTGACCTCCACGTCGGCGTACGTGTCCGGCGTCGACCCGTCGTCGAACCAGCCACCGTCACACTCGGCACCGACACAGCCGACGCCCTCGGTCATCTCCAGCAACTTGTAGGCGCTACAGACGATGTCGTCGTTCTTCGAGTGGAAGTTGTACACCGCGTCGGCCGACCCCGCGATGCCGTCGCCGAACCGGCCGTCCGCACAGACGGTCTCGGGATCGTTCGCCGCACCGATGGCCGATACCGACGTGACCGAGCCGTCCAGTGCGTCGAGCATCGCGTAGGCGGCGCGCCCGCCCAGCGAGTGGCCGACGACCCGAACCCTGGTGTCGGGGTTGTCGGCCATGTAACCGTCGAGCCAGCCGGCGAACTCCGCGCCGGCGGCTTCGGCGGCGTCTTTGCCGCCCCACCAGTCGAGCGTGTTCGAGTCCCAGAGGACCGAGACGACCGGCGCGCCGTACCCGTTCGCGGCGAGTGCGTCCGCCAGCGCCTGTCCCTGGTTCTCGCCGCCGCCCGAGGCGTCTTCGAGCCAGCCGTGGATGTAAAACAGCACTTCGTCGTCGCCCGACGGCATCGCCCCGCGTGTCTCCAGACCGTCGCCGGCCAGGTCGACGATGGGTGCGTCGTCGGGTGCTTGTGGCAGGTCGGCCAGGCAGTTCCCGAGGAACTCCGCCTCGGCCGCCTCGGCCGTGGCCGTCCCGCTGGCCGCACCGAGTCCCACCGTCCCGACCGCCGCCACCGACGTGGCCTTCAGCACGCTCCGCCGATTCAATCCCGAGTCCCGATCCTGTTCGTCCTGGTGAGTGGTCTCGTCTGTCATCGCTTCCCCCAGTGACACACAATGACGTATGTCAGGGGGTGAGCGTTCTCTGCCGTATCTGAACCAATTTAAGTAGCCGGTCAATTGAGGTGGTTCATACGATCGGATCGAGGCGAAAAGCTTACCCTCGGGGACCGGTCACTGTCGGGTATGAGCAGTAACGACGGCGGGGGGCTGATGTCGAGTGCCGGGCTGGTCCGGTACTTCGACGCCGAGGACAACAACGCGATCCGAATCGACCCGAAGACTGTCGTCGCCTTCGGCGCCTTCTTCGGCATCTTCGTGCAGATCCTGAACCTGATTCTTTAGGACCCCGGCCCGCTAACGGCCGGGCATGCACTTCGACCAGCGGACACAGCGGGCGCTCCGCGAGGCCGGCCTGTCGACGGACGAGATCGACGCAACCTCCGAGCGCGTCGTCGAGGCGACGGCCGAGACGGCCGAGGCCATCGAGGACTTCTTCGACGGAGTCGACACCGTTCACTCGGACATGGACATCGCCCACAGCGCCAGCGACATCGTCGAACACGACGTGGAGTACGTCGACCTCTACACCCACGCCGCCGACCTGCGGGGCTATCTGAAGTTCGACGGCTGGGGCGTCTACGTCGAGGGCGGCCGCGTCCTCACCGACGAGACCGTCGAGTTGACCCTGGGACCGACCGTCCACGACCGGGTGCGGTTCAGCACCGATCCCGAGTCGCTATGAACGTCCGCGTTCGTGGCATCTACAGCACGGCCCTGACCGAGACGGTCGCCGACCGCGAGGACCTGTCGGTGGTCCAGGCCTCCGACGCCATCGCCGACCGCTTCGAGCGCTCGTTCCCGCCGGTTCACGCCGACGCGAGCGTCGAACCGACGAGCGACCGACAGGGCGTCGGCGTCGCCGGCGACCCCGAGGCGGTGGCGACGCTGGCGGATCTGCTCGCCGACGTGGGACGGGACACCCTCGTCTGGACCGACCCAGCGCCGCAGGACGCTGTGTTCGACGGCCGGGTGACAGAGACGCTGGGTAGCGGTGCGGTCGTCCGCCTCGACGACGGTGTGGAGGGGTTCCTGCCCTACGACCGCACCGACGACCGCGTGGAGGCCGACGACCGGGTTCGCGTGCAGGTACGGGAACCCGCCCCGCCCTGGGGTTCGAACAGGGCCGTCCTCGACACGGAACTCGGGTTCGCGGGCGCGCTGGCCGAACTGGTGCGGGGCGGGTCGACCACCCGCGGCAGCGGCCCGGCGGACATCGTGGACCTCATCGCGGCGGACCCCCGGGACGGCTGGGGCGTCCGCTGGGGGCACCTGTCCGACGACGCGGAATTCGACGCGCTCGCCGACGCCCTGCAGGCCCACAACGACCGCGCCGAATCGCTAGAGAAGGCGCTGGCCGACGCCCCCGATCCCGGGGAGACGGTCGGACGGCGCTGGGACGGGTCGGCGACACGGTGGATATGGTTCGGGCGCGAGTCCCGCTTCGCGCTGGACGAACGCCGGCGCGACGTGGTGCCGACGATGCCCGGCCACCACCGCATCAAGGCCGGCGACGACCGCGCGAGCGCCGCCGTCGACTTCGCGGAGGCCATCTGTGGCTCGACGGACGGCGGGGACGGCGACGGGCTTGACTTCCCCTTCGGCGTCGTGACCCGGCAGTTCGGCCCGCGAGAGGGCGATTCGGTCGAGATCGGCCACGGCAAGCCCGACGGCCGCTACATCAGCCTCGGCCGTGGCGACGTGGCCGCGTCCGACCCCGACGGGACCGTGACGGTCTCGCGGGAACTCTCGCCCGGCGGGACCCTCGACGCCATCGACGAACCCATCGAGGCCGGTGACGTGGCGGTGACGAAGTTCAAGGAGGGGCGCTGGTGGTACGCGACGGTCTACCGGGACGCCGAGGACCGCCGGAAAGGCACCTACGTCAACGTCTGCACGCCCGTGGAGGTGTTCCCCGATACCGTGCGCTACGTCGACCTGCACGTCGACGTGGTGAAACACGGCGACGGCCGGGTCGAGCGCGTCGACGACGACGAACTCGACGCCGCCGTCGAATCGGGGGACGTGCCCGAGGACCTGGCCGAGAAAGCCCGGAACGTTGCCGGCGCGGTCGAGAACGCGCTTTGAGGGCCCGTCGGTGGTCGTTCCAGCGCGTGGCTCTGGGCTCGTTTCACTCGTCGCTCGTCCGGCCCCGAGCCCTCACTCCGTTCGGTCTCGGGTCGCACGCCACGCACCCAGTCCGAGTCCGGCCAGCCCCGCCAGCACCCCGAATCCGGGGCCGCTGGCGTCGGTCGTGGTGGCGGCCCTCGACACCGTGTCGGTCGCACCGTCGGTCGGTGTTCCGCCCCCGTCCGCGGGCGTCAGGCCGGAGCCAGGGTCGGGGAGCGTGTAGAGCCGTTCGGTGATGTCGACCCCGGGCGGCTGGTCGACGCTGGGGGCGACGACGGCGTCGCCCGCCGGGCACGCGGTCCAGAAGCAGGCGTCGTCGGTGTCGCGCCAGGCGGCGATCTCGGTTGGGTTCGCGGGGTCGCTCACGTCGAAGACCTTGACGCCGCCCTGGTACCAGGACGTGTAGAGTCGGTCGCCGGCGAACGTGAAGTTGTGGGCGGTCGTCCAGACGCCGTTCGAGTAGCCGGCGCTCTCCTCCTCGGGGATCGGCGGCGGGTCGATCCGGGTGAGGCGTCGGGGGTTCGCCACGTCGGACACATCGTAGAGGACGATGCCACCGGGGCCGGGCTGGAACCACGCCTCGATCCCGATGCCGAGCAGGTCGCCGCTCTCGTTCACGGCGACGTAGTGGTCGTTGCCGGGCCGGCGGAGCCCCTCTCGTCGGGCACCGTTGCGCCCGTACTCCCGGAGTTCCTCGACCGGCCGGCCGCGGACCCGGGAGACCAGCGAGGGGGTCGCCGGGTCGCTCACGTCGACGATCCAGGTGCCGGCGTCCCAGTGAGCCAGGTAGGCAAGGCCGTCCTGGACGTACACGTCGTGGAGGTTCGCGAGCGAGTAGCGCACGTCGGCCCACCGCTGGTCGTGGTCGGTGAGCGCCCAACCGCCCAGTCGTTCGGGATCGGACCCGACCGACACCGTCGCGAGGCCGACGCTGCCGGCGCTGTTTGCGGTGAGGGAGGCCACGCCGTCGTCGATGTCGCAGTTGTGGATCGGATACGGCGTCTCGTGGACGCCCAGTCGCTCGGGGTCGGCGGGGTCGCTCACGTCGTAGAAGACGGCGGCCTCGATGGCGTCCCGACGTGGGTTGGCCGGGCCGACGACGGCGAGCGTGTCGCCGTCGCATTTTACGTCCCAGACGTTGCGCAGGGGGCCGTCAGCGCGGCCGGCGAGGATGTCGCGGCGTTCGGCCAGCAGGACCGGGGCGGTCGGGTCCGAGAGGTCGACGGTCGCGAACCCGTCAGAGACGGCCGCGAAAGCCGTGGTGCCGTCGTCGCCGACGACGGTTTCGGCCAGACCCGGGAGTTCGAGCGTCCCGAGCGGTGCGGACGAGGAGGACGATTGCGGGCGAGAACGACCAGCGGCGACCGGCGTCAGTCCGATGCCGGCCGTCGCGGCGAGAAACTGGCGGCGGCGCATGTTCGACCCTCGGGGCACCGACACCTATGGGTTGTGGTGGCCACCCGCCGCGACAGGTTCAATAGTTGTGACGTGGTATCGTAGCACATGGTATCGGACGGATCGACGACACCGGCGGACCTGACCGAGGACGAACGGGCGGCGTTACACCAGGTCGAACTCGGGCTGGAGTGGCTCCACCGGGCACACGGGCATCTGGTCGAGTTTCACCACAATACGGGCCACGCGATGGACCACCTCGCGGAGGCCGAACCCCTGTTGCGGGAGTGTGGCTACGACGAGTTGGCCGACGCGGTGCGGGACCGGTATCTCCCCCACGGCGTCATCGACGATGACCGGTGGTCCTACGACGTGCTGGAGAGCTTCCAGGAGGGGTTTCTCGACGAGATCGAGGCCTTCGAGCAGGAGGCTCGCGAGGCGGTTGCGGACGGGCAGCGCCACGCCGCCGAGCGAGCACAGGAACGGACCTGGAAGGACCGGGCCGGGCGGGAGCGACGGGAGTAAGGGGCGGCGGTGTGCGGTTGCGGTGACTCAGTCGTCGTCGAGAAGTCTGGACTCGATGTACGCGTCCAGTTCGGTACGGACCGCGTCGAGGTCGGGCTCGGTGCTGGTCGTCGCTTGAAAGGTCGCGCCCTGGATGATGGTGACGAGCATCGACGCGACCTGTTCGGCGTCGACCTCCCGGAAGATGCCCTGCTGGATGCCTTCTTCGATGATGTCCTGGACTCTGGACTCGAAGTACCGGTCGTTTCTGGTGAACTGCTCGCGGAAGGAGTCGTCGTGAGCGGACTGGGCGCGCAGTTCAGTCATCGCCCGGTTGAACTGCTCGCGGTCCCCGTCGAGAATCTCGGCGAACACGTGGTCGAATCCGACCCGCAGACGGTCGTCGGCGGCGGCCGCCTCTTCGAGCGGAATCGTCCCTTCCATCCGTTCGAGCATGAACCCCAGAAAGTCGACCAGGAGCGCGTCCTTGCTATCGTAGTGGTGATACAACAGCGACTTGCTCTTGTCGAACTCGTCGCCGATACGCTGAATCGTCAGATCCGCGTAGCCGTGTTTCGAGAGTGCATCGTACGTGGCCTTCATGATGGCCTCGCGCGTGTCGTCGGGATCCGACTCGAACAGGTCCGTCCGCTTCGGCATTGTTGACTGAATATTCAATCACCGACTAATAGCCTTTCGACTCTTCCCATCGAGCGACGGACCTGGTACCGAATGGAAAGATACTTGTGTTGAATGAACGTTCAATCAAGTACGCGAACTGACTGAACGTTCAATCAAGCATGAGAGGAACACAACTCGCGGTTCTCGGAGTCGTCGCACTGTTTCTGGTACCGATGCCGGCGCTTGGCGGATTCGTCGTGTCGGGCAATCCGGAGCTGTCGGCGTCCATCGGGGACAACGCCGTCGTCGCCGGGGAAGACACGACGCTCTCCCTGCAGATCAACAATCAGGGGGAGGTCGACTACGGCTCGGCCAGCGGACTGGAGGCCCAGGTCACCAACGCTCGCGGGATGACGGTCGATCTGCAGTCCGGGAAGGCACCGGTGTCCATCGAGACCAACCAGCAGACCGTCGGCCAGTTACCCGGCGAGGCCTCGACCGAAGTGCCGTTCGACATCGCCGTCGCCGAAGACGCCGAGCCAGGGACCTACACCCTGACGGCGAAGGTCGACTACGAGTACTACTCGAAGATTACCCAGTCCGACTCGGGCCTGCGGACCTACAACGAGAAAACGGAGACCGATACGTTCCAGGTCACCCTCCGGATCGAGGACAGCGCCCGGTTCGAGATCGTCGACACCGAGTCCGACGTGCAGGTCGGCTCCAGCGGCACGGTCGGCGTGACGATGGAGAACACCGGGACGGAGACGGCCAGTGACACGAGCGTCACGCTCGAATCGCTGAACGGCGACCTCACGTTCGGCCAGTCGAGTTCGGCGACCCGCTACGCCGGCGAGTGGGCACCCGGCGAACGGAAGACCATCGAGTATCAGGTCCGGGCTTCGTCCGACGCCGAACAGCAGCGCTACGCCTTCCGCGCGACCGCCAGCTACGACGACAGCGACGGCGTGGCCCACCAGTCCGACGGGCTCTCGATGGGTGTCGTCCCCCTGCCCGAGACGGACTTCGAGCTGTCGAACGTCGAGTCCTCGCTCCGCGTCGGTGAGGACGGCACGCTCTCGGGGACGATCCGCAACGACGGCGATCTGGTCGCCGACGACGTGGTCGTCAGACTGACCAACCAGCTCCAGAACCTCACCCCCACCGACCGGGAGTACTCCGTCGGGACGCTCGGACCCGGCCAGTCGGCGGAGTTCGACCTCGATATCGAGGCGAGCGACGCCGCCACGAGCGGGCCCAAGCAGTTCGTCTTCGTCGCCGAGTACCGCGACAACGAGGGCGACGCACGCACGAGCGACGACCTGCCGACCCGCGTGGACGTGGCCCCCGGCTCCGACGCCTTCGCCGTCAGTATCGTCAACGGCTCGGTCGAGAACGGCGGCTCGACGACCATCGGCGTCGAGGTCACCAACACGGCAAACGAGACGCTGTCGGCCATCTCGGCGAAGGTATTCGCGGACAGCCCGATCAGCGTCTCCGACTCGGAGGCGTACATCGACGAACTCGGCTCGGGCGAGTCGACGACGATCAGCTTCAACGTCGGGGCCAGCGGCGCACTGCCCAAGCAGTACCCCCTCTCGCTGGACTTCGAGTACGACGACACGGACGGTGACACGCTGCTCTCGGACCGCTACCGCGTCCCCATCGACGTGAACGAGCGGAGCGGTGGCGGCGGCGGCTTCCCGCTGACACTCGTCGGCGTCGGCGTCGTCCTCGTCGTCGCTATCGGCGGTTACATGCGCTTCCGCTAACATGGATCACCAGCGCGTCATCGACCGGATCGACGAGACAATCGTCGAACGGCCCGGCCGGATCATCCTCGCGTTCCTCCTCGTGACCGCCGTGTTCGCGATGGGGCTGGGTAGCGTCGGGACCTCTGCCGGGACCTCGCAGTTCACCACCGGCCTCCCGGCCGAGGAGGCCTTCACGCAGGTCAACAAGAAGTTCTCCCCCACGTTCGCCGCCGACACCGGGAGTACGTCGCTCATCCAGTACAACCGGAACGTCCTCGACAGGGAGTCACTGCTGAGCATGTTGCGCGCCCAGGAGCGACTCAAGGAACGGGACTCCTTGCGCGTGATCTCGACCGGCGGGGCGGCCCGCATCGTCGCCACACAGCTCGATCCGACGGCGACGACGCTAGAGGAACAGATCGACGCCGTCGAGGGCGCGACCGCCGGTGAGATCGACCGGGCGGTCGCGCAGGCGGCCGAGCGGAGTCCGCAGTTTTCCGGCCTCCTGAGCAACGACTTCAACCCCAAGTCCGCGACCGCGACGGCGACCATCGGCTCGGTGAGCCACGAGGTCCCAGCCGGCCTCTCGTCGGGGTCGGGTCAGGGCGGCACCAGCCCCCTGACGCCGATCCAGGAGCAGTCGATCTTCGTCGTGTCGACCGTCGAGGGGTCGATCCAGGTGTTCGGGTCGGGCGTGCTGGCGAGCGAGTTCTCGAACGTCATCCTCGACTCGCTGTTGATCGTCGTGCCGGCCGCGGTGGTCTTCATCACGTTCTTCCTGATCATCGCGTACCGCGACCTGATGGACCTGCTGCTGGGCGTGATCGCACTGATAATGGGGATCGTCTGGACGTTCGGGTTCATGGGGCTGGCCGGGATCCCGTTCAGCCAGATGCTGATCGCGGTCCCGCCACTGTTGCTGGCGGTCGGGATCGACTTCGGGATCCACGCGATCAACCGTTACCGGGAGGAGCGAGCCCACGACTACTCCATCGAGGAGTCGATGCGGGTCACGACCGACCAGTTGATCGTGGCCTTCTTCATCGTCACGGGGACGACGGTCATCGGCTTCGCCGCGAACCTGATCAGCGACCTCGGCCCGGTCCGTGACTTCGGGGTCGTCGCGAGCATCGGGATCGTCTTCACCTTCCTGATCTTCGGGATCTTTCTCCCGGCGGCGAAGGTGTGGCTGGACCGGAAACGCGAGAAGTACCCGATCCCGACGTTCAGTCAGACCCCGATGGGCTCGGAAGGGTCGGCCCTCAGTGGCGTCCTCCGGATCGGCGTCGTCATCGCCGACCGCGCGCCCGCCATCTTCCTGATCCTGATCTTGCTCGGGACCGCCGGGGCAGGCTACTACGCCACCGGCGTCTCCACCTCCTTCGCCCAGGAGGACTTCCTCCCACCCGAGGACAACCCCGACTGGGTGATGGAGTTGCCCGAGCCGTTCCGCCCCCACGAGTACACGGTCACGGAGACGACGAACTTCCTCGAGGACAAGTTCGACTCCACCCAGTCGGACTCGGTGACGATGTACGTCGAGGGGCAGTTAGAGAAACCCACAGCATTGGAGAGTATCCACAGGGCCGGCGACGACCCACCCGACACCGTCCTGACGGACGGCGGCCGCCACGCCGACTCGACGAGCATCGTCACGGTGATCCAGGACCGCGCCCAGCGCAACGAGTCGTTCGCCCAGCTGGTCGACCGCAACGACCGCAACGACAACGGGATACCCGACCAGAACCTCGGTGACGTGTACGACGCCTTGCTGTCCTCGCCGGCCCGCGGACAGGCGCTGAACTACATGACCGAGGACCGCCGGGCGACCCGCGTCGTCTACACGGTCGAGTCCGGCGCGGAACAGGCCGAGATCACCGCCGACGCCCGCGAGATGGCCGACGGCTTCCGGTTCCACGCCGTCGCGACCGGCCAGACGGTCGTCTTCCAGGCGGTTTCGGACGTGATCTTCATGTCGGCCATCGAGAGCCTGGCGCTGGCCCTGCTCGGGGCGACCCTGTTCCTGTTGCTGGTCTACTACATCCTCGAGGGACGGGCGACCCTGGGTATCGCGAACGTCATCCCGATCATCACGACGGTGGCGCTGGTCGCGGCGACGATGCGGTTCGCCCGGATTCCGTTCAACGCCATCACGGCGACGATGCTGGCGATCACCATCGGGCTCGGGATCGACTACTCGGTCCACGTGACCCACCGGTTCGCCGACGAGCGCCGGGAACACGACCTCACGAGGGCCCTGGACCGGACAGTCCGGGGGACCGGCGGTGCGCTCCTGTCGAGCATGCTCACCACCGTCTTCGGTATCGGCGTGCTCGCACTGGCGCTGTTCCCGGCCATCGGTCAGTTCGGTATTCTGACCGCAGTGAGCATCTTCTACTCGTTCCTCACCTCGATCTTCGTCCTCCCGGCGGCGCTGGTGCTGTGGGACGGCTTCGTCGGCTACGACGAGGGCGCGACGGCGACCACGGGTGGGGGCGGCCCCTCGCCGGACCTCGGTCCCGAGCCCGCCACCGGGACGCCCAACCCCGACGCGGCCGCATCGACCGAGGACACGTCGCTGACCGAATCCCTGCTGGGGATCGGCTCGACGGACGACGGGACCGACGCCACGGCCAACGGCGGCGCGACGGCCGGCGCGAACGGTGACGCGACCACCGCCGACGGCGACGCGGACGCGGCGAGCGACGACGACGCCGAAGTGGAGACGACGGCCGACGCAGACTCGACCGCCGAGGACTGACTGGCGGCCGCGGGGCGGGCGGATTAAGCGCCCGGCAGCCCTATTGGGGGTATGCTCACACCCGATCTCTCGGGGCGGACGGCACTGGTGACGGGGAGCGCCAAAGGCGTCGGGCAGGAACTGTTGCTCGCCATCGCGGCCTGCGGGGCCGACGTGGCGGTTCACTACCGGACGAGCGACGCGGCCGCCGAGGAAGTCGCCGAGCGCGCCCGCGAGGAGGGCGTCGCCGCGACCACGGTCCAGGCCGACGTGACCGATCCGGCGGAGGTGGACGCGCTCTTTTCGGCGGTCGAGGAGCGGATAGGGGCGGTGGACGTGCTGGTGAACAACGTCGGCGCGTTCGCGCCGGTCCACTGGGCGGAGATGGACTTCGAGACGTGGAACACCGTCATCGAGACGAACCTCAACGGAACCTATCTCTGTTCGAAGCGGGCCCTGCCGGGGATGCGCGAGGCGGGGGCGGGGCGAATCGTCAACATCGGGTACGCCAGCGCCGAGCGGGCGCTGGTGAGCCCGAAGAACTTCCCCTACTTCGTGGCGAAGACGGGCGTGTTGATGTTCACGCGGATGCTGGCGGCCGACACGGCCGACGACGGGATCACCGTAAACGCGGTCTCGCCGTACGTCGTCGAGAACTCCGACGAGTTCCCCGAGGACCTTCCGCGGGGCCGGCCCGCCGCCTTCGAGGACCTGATCCAGCCGACGCTCTTTTTCCTCGCACCGGACAGCGACTACTGCAGCGGCGCGAACGTCGAGGTGTCGGGCGGGTGGTTGCCGGAACGCGTCTGACGGCGGAACGCTTTTTTCCGATTGCGTGAATGTGAGACAATGTGACGGTCAAAGAACCGAGGGCCACGGAGGAGGAACGGGTCGCCGTGCCAGTTGGGGAGGCTGGCGTCGACCGGGAGGAGCTACCGCTGGACGTGCGCGTCGAGTTCTGGTTCGAGACGTTTCCCTGGTTTCCAGCCTTCACCACCGGTCTGGGGGCGTTCGTACTCGGGTACCTCGGGTTGTTCGCGGTGGCAGTCGCGGGGTCGCTGTCGCTGCCCGAGGGGAACCTGCCGGTCCGGGCCGGCTTCCTGTTTTACAACGCGCACAACGTCGTCGTGACCGGCCTGACGACGGCACTGCCCGACGGCATCCCGCTGACGATGAACTACCTGCCGATGGTCGAGCACACACTGCTCTTGCGGTTCTATCCGGCCGTCGTGCTCACCGTCGCGAGCGCGCTGTTTACGTTCTTCCGGGTCCCGATCCGGCGGAGTATGGGGGCCACACTCGCGACCGGGATGGCCATCGCCACGGGGTACGTCCTGATCGCGCTGGCCGGCACCTTCGCGTTCTCCCTGCAGGTCGACAACATCCTCTACCAGCCGTCCCGCGCCGGAACGCTGGTGTCCCTCCTCTGTTATGGCCTGTTCTGTGGCGTCGGCGGGAGCCTGTGTGGCCAGGCGGTAATCGGCGCAGTCAGCGGAGAATAGGAACGGTTACCGACCGATCGCGTCGACGAACCGACCGAGGCGGCCCTCGCGTTCCTCGTCCTCGGTGTCGTCGGTCGACGCTTCGGCAGCGGCCGACTCGTCGCCGTTGGCGGTGGCAGGCGTCTCACTGGGCGCGTCGCCAGACCCGGACGCGGCCGCCGGGGTACTCACTTCGACGCTCGTCGCCGATTTCTCGGGCGTCGGTTCGAGCGTGCTCGTGATCCGGGGTGTCTGTCCGGGTTCGATGTCCAGCACTGCGGCGGGGTCGGTCGCAACGTCGTGACCGATGAGCAACCGGACGACCAGGGTGCGGTAGGGCATCAGCGGGTCGGCACCGGGTACGTCGAGGTCGGGAATCGTCGCGAGATGGTCGGTTTCGACGATGTCGACGATCTCCTCGTCGGTCAGTCCCTGGCAGGTCCGGGAGACGACGAGGCCGGCGACCGAGCAATCGAGTCCGCGGACGAACTCGGCGGTCTTCTTCGCGTCCAGCACCGCGGCGCGGTCCGGCGTGGTCATCACGATGGTCTCGTCGGCCGCCTCGATGGGGATGGCGCTCTCCCGGGAGACGCCGCTGGCGGTGTCGAGGACGACGGCGTCGTACCGACCGGCCAGTACGTCGACGACCTCCGTGATCCCGCTGGGATCGGCGGCCGCGAAGGCGTCGAGTTCGCTCGCACCGGGTAACACGTCGAGTCTGCCGGCCGCGTCGAGTGCGTCGGCCGACTCGCCGACGATGGCGTCTTCGAGGTCGGCCTTCCCGGCAAGCACGTCGTGCAACGTCGGTTCGTGGTCGATACCGACGATTCCCTGGAGGTTCGACATCGCCAGGTCAGCGTCCACGAGGACGACCTCCCGACCCGTCGCCCGCAACGTCGCCGCGAGGTTCGCCGCCGTGGTCGTCTTGCCGACACCGCCCTTGCCGCCGGCAACTGCATAGACTGTCGCTGGCATTACTACTGAAAACGAGAGCGCGTGCAATAAAGCAGGGGAACCGTTCGCGCACGGAAAGGGTGCTACAGGCAGTGAGAATGTATTTTCACCGATGATATTTCAGGAGAGACGGCCACTACCAGCCGATCCCGATTTCCACGAGCGATAACGACGGAACGGCGTCAGTTCCCCTGGATCGCGTCGATCACCATCGCGGCAGCGACGATGGGTTCTTTCGGGACCGGGCTCGCGTCGTCGATGGTGATCTCGTAGCGGTCGCGGACGGATAACTGGCCCTCGATGGTGCCGACGTGCATTCCGTTCGCGTCGGTGATCTCGTACTTGTGGGGGATCAGCCAACCGAGCGGGAGGAGGTTTCGCATGAGGGTGACCACGGCACCCCGGGAGTCGATGCGGGCGAGTTCGTGCCCGTCGTCGGCGTCCCGAACGGTCCAGGTGTCCTGGAAGATCGAGAAGTCGTTGTCCAGCACGACGAGGTCCTCGTCCGTCCGGGAGTCACGCAGGACGTAGTTGCCGGCCACGTCGAGCATCCCGGTGGCCTCGACCTCGAAGACGTCCTCGCCCTGGTCGTCGACGAACGGGAACTTCTCCTTGAGCTTGAACAGCTTCTGCTTGCCACGGAGGACGACGCTACCGCCAGAATCCATCGACTTGTACTTGTTGCGGATCAGGCTCTGTTCGACGGTGTAGCTGTCGTCGGTGAGATCGAGCCCCTCGATGTCGTACTCGCTCGCGGTCGCCATACCGTGCCGTCAAATCGCGACTGCATGAGCCTTTTCCTCGAATCCCCCTGGCACCCTGGCGGGAACCGACAAGGTTTCACTGGACCGGACCTTGACCGCGTACAATGACCAGAGAGCACATCGAGGTCCGCGGGGCCGAGGAACACAACCTCAAGGACGTCGACGTGACGATTCCACGCGAGGAGTTGACGGTCGTGACGGGGCTGTCGGGGTCGGGGAAGTCCTCGCTCGCCTTCGAGACCGTCTACGCCGAGGGTCAGCGGCGCTACATCGAGTCCCTGTCCGCCTACGCCCGCAACTTCCTGGGCCAGATGGACAAACCACAGGTCGAGAACGTCGAGGGGCTCTCGCCCGCCATCTCCATCGACCAGAAAAACGCCGCCAACAACCCGCGCTCGACGGTCGGCACCGTCACCGAACTCCACGACTACCTGCGCCTCCTCTACGCTCGCGTCGGCACGCCGCACTGCCCGGAGTGTGGGCGCGAAGTGGGCGAGCAGAGCGCCCAGAACATGGTCTCCCGGATCCTGGATCTCCCGGCGGGCACCCGCGCGAAGGTCGCCGCCCCCGTCGTCCGCGACCAGAAGGGGGCCTTCGAGGATCTGTTCGACGACCTCGTCAGCGAGGGGTACGCCCGCGTCGAGGTCGACGGCGAGCGCTTCGACCTGACGATGGATCGCCCGGACCTGGACGAGAACTACGACCACACAATCGACGTGGTGGTCGACCGCGTGAAGGTCAGCGAGGAGGCCCGCTCGCGGATCACCGACTCCGTCGAGACCGCCCTCGAAAAGGGCGAGGGGGTTCTGAAGGTGATCCTGCCGGACCCGCCCGAGGACGCCGAACTCGGCGGGGCGTCGGCCCGCTCGACGGGCGATCTGGCAGACGCCGACGAAGACGGCGAGGACGTCGCCGAGGACCGCCTCGTCGTCGAGTTCTCCGAAGACCTGGCGTGCACGCACTGTGGCATCGATATCTCCGAGATCGAGACCCGGAGCTTCTCGTTCAACTCGCCCCACGGCGCGTGTCCGGAGTGTGAGGGGATCGGCTCGACCAAGGAGGTCAGCGAGGATCTGGTGATCCAGGACCCCGAAAAGCCCCTGAAGAACGTCTTCGAGCCCTGGAGCTACAACCGGACCTACTACTCGCGCCAGCTGGACAACGTGGCCGAACACTTCGGGGTCGACCTGGACACGCCCTTCGAAGACCTCGACGAGTCGATCCAGCGGCAGTTCCTCTACGGCACCGACGACCTCGTGCACTTCGAGTGGACGACCAAGAACGGCACCCGCGAGAAGACCGAGCGGTTCGAGGGCGTCATCAACAACCTGGAGCGTCGCCACGTGGAGACCGACAGCGACCGCGCCCGCGAGCACATCGAGGAGTACATGGCCGTCACCACCTGCCCGGCCTGTGAGGGGACCCGGCTGAAGGCCGAGTCCCGCGCGGTGCTGGTGGCCGACACGAGCATCACCGAAATCAACCGCATGTCCATCGGCGACGCTCTCGATCACTTCGAGGGGATGGAAGCCGGGCTGGACGAGCGTGACACCAAGATCGCCGAGGAGATCCTCAAGGAGATCCGCGCCCGCCTCGGATTCATGTGCGAGGTCGGGCTGGAGTACCTGACGCTGGACCGGGAGGCCTCGACCCTGTCGGGCGGCGAGAGCCAGCGCATCCGGCTGGCCACCCAGATCGGCTCCGGCCTCGTCGGCGTGCTGTACGTGCTCGACGAGCCCTCCATCGGCCTCCACCAGCGGGACAACGACCGCCTGCTGAACACGCTCGAAGAACTCCGTGATCTGGGCAACACCCTGCTGGTCGTCGAACACGACATGGAGACGATGCGGCGGGCCGACAACATCATCGACATGGGGCCTGGCCCGGGCAAGCAGGGCGGCGAGGTGGTCGTTAACGGCTCCGTCGAGGACGTCAAGGAGTGCGAGGACTCGATCACCGGCGACTACCTCGCTGGCGACCGGTTCATCGACGTTCCGGGGGAGCGGCGGGATCCGGACGGCCACGTCACCATCCGTGGCGCGCGCCAGCACAACCTCGACGACGTGGACGTCGACCTGCCCGTCGGCTGTTTCACGGCCATCACGGGCGTTTCGGGGTCGGGCAAGTCCACGCTGATGCACGACGTGCTCTACAAGGGACTGGCTCGCCGGATGAACGACAACACGTCCGTCGATCCCGGCGACCACGACGACATCGAGGGGCTGGACCGGATCGAGACCGTCCGGCTGATCGACCAGTCGCCCATCGGGCGGACCCCGCGCTCGAACCCGGCGACGTACACCAACGTCTTCGATCACATCCGGGAGCTGTTCGCCGACACGAAACTCGCGAAACAGCGCGGCTACGAGAAGGGGCGGTTCTCCTTCAACGTCAAGGGCGGCCGGTGTGAGGAGTGTGGCGGGCAGGGGACCGTCAAGATCGACATGAACTTCCTCAGCGACGTGCAGGTGCCCTGCGAGGAGTGTGGCGGGGCCCGCTACAACGACGAGACGCTGGACGTCACCTACAAGGGCGAGACCATCGCCGACGTGCTGGAGATGAGCGTCGCCGAGGCCTACGACTTCTTCGAGAGCCACCCGCAGATCCGCCGGCGGCTGAAACTCCTGAAGGACGTGGGGCTGGGCTACATGCGGCTGGGCCAGCCGTCGACGACGCTCTCCGGTGGGGAGGCCCAGCGCGTGAAACTCGCGGAGGAACTCGGGAAGAAAGACAGCGGCGAGACGCTGTACCTGCTGGACGAACCCACGACGGGCCTCCACCCCGAGGACGAGCGGCGCTTGATCGACGTACTCCACCGGTTGACCGACGACGGCAACACCGTGGTCGTGATCGAGCACGAACTCGACCTCGTCAAGAACGCCGACCACATCGTCGACCTCGGACCGGAGGGCGGCGAGAACGGCGGCGAAGTCGTCGCCACGGGAACGCCCGAGCAGGTCGCCCGTACCGAGGCGTCCCACACCGGGCGATACCTGCGTGATCTGTTGCCCGCGGTCGATCTGGAGGGGCCCCGAAGCGACCGGGAACCGGCGGTGGCCGAGGGCGACGCGGAGGCGACTGGGGCTGGGGACGATTAGACGGACGACCGAAGGGAGTCCGTCGAACACGCGAGCGGGGCGGAACGACCCGCGAGCAGGGCGGAGTCGACCGGCGTCTTTCAGCGCTGAGAACCGGGACAACACTTGAAATAGTACAGTCCTGAAGGTGTCCCATGGCGGAGAGTCGGGTCGGGTTGTGGGCGATCTACGTCGGGGTCCTGGTAGCGACCGTGGTGACCCAGACGGTCGTCGGCTACTGGGTGTACACTCGGCAGTGGGATCGCGACGGTGCCCGGTGGTTCCTGCTCATGCTCGGGACTGGGCTGCTCTTGACGGCAGCGGTGCTCGTCTTTTTGCTCCCGGTCGGTCCGCTTTTCAGCCGGGTCAGCTACGTCGTCGGAGCGTTCTCCGCCATCCTGACCGTCGGGGCGTTCGTCGTGTTCGTCTCGACGTACACCGGGAACGACCTCCACCGGAAGCGGGCCGTCCAGGGCCTGTTCGGTGCGGCGGTCGTGGTGTATCTGGTACTGGCACCGACGAGCGGGAGCCATCAGCTCCTGTTCGCAAATTTCGAGATGGTAGCCGAGCCGTTCCCCTACCTCGTGGTCGAGCGCGGGCCGGTGTTCGCGGCGATTATCGTCCTCATTCAGGTGCCGGCGGCGTACGGGATCTATCTGATGGTGAATCATCTGCTGGCCACGCGTCGCCGGTCTAGCGTGCAACTGACGCTGTTCATCATCGGTGCGCTGTCGATCATGACCCTGGACGCCATCAGTCAGTACACGTCCGTCTTCCCGCTCCGGTTCAGTCACGCGGCGTTTGGCCTGCTCCCGTTCTACCTGCTGACGGCCGTCTCGCTGTTCCGCTTCGGTCTGCTCGACGTGAGGCCGGTGGCGCGAAATACCGTCATCGAGGATCTGAGGGACCCCGTGCTGGTCGTCGACGACCGCCAGCGTGTCGTCGACTTCAACGAGGCGGCCACGCACGTCTGGCCCGGGATCAGCGACGAGGTGCCGGCGGCCTTCGAGCGGGTCTGTCCGGCGCTGTCCGAGACCGTCACCGTCCCGCCCGGGGACGAGGACACGACCGAGCAACTCTCCCTGACCTACGACGGGCAGGAGCGTCACTACTCGGTCACCGTCTCGGCCGTCTCGAAGAGCAGCCGGGAAGAGACCGGCTGGTACTCGATTCTCCTGCGGGACATCACGGAACTCGAACAGTCCCGCTGGCAACTCCAGAAACAGAACGAACGCCTCGATCAGGTGGCCTCGACGATCTCCCACGACCTCCGGAACCCGATCAACGTGACGACGGGTCGCCTCGAACTGATCGAGACCCGCATCGACGCGCTCGATATCGAGGCCCCGGAGCGCGAGCAACTCCACGAGGAAGTCGAGAGCGTCGAGGACGCCACCGACCGGATGGAAGACATCATCGACGACGTCCTCACGCTCGCCCGCGAGGGCAAAACCGTCGACGAGACCGAACCCGTCGCGCTGGAAGCCACCGCCCGCGACGCCTGGGCCAACGTCGACACCCACGACGCCACCCTGTCCGTCGCCGACGACCGTCGGCTTCAGGCCGACCGCTCGAAGCTCCTGACGATCTTCGAGAATTGCTTCCGCAACGCACTCGACCACGGACCGGACGACGTGACCGTCGAAGTCGGCCCGACTGTCGACGGGTTCTACGTCGCCGACGACGGTCCCGGCATCGCCCCGAAACACGCCGACAGCGTCTTCGAGTACGGCTACACGACCAGTGACGGTGGGACAGGGCTGGGACTTTCCATCGTCAAGACGATGGCCGAATCCCACGGCTGGACCGTCACGCTCGACCGCGACTACGACCGGGGGACCCGGCTCGTCTTCGCCGGGTTCGACGGTGAGCGGTGGAGCGAGCCAGCGATGGCGGAACCGAGCGACTGAGACGCGAACCCGGCCGTGGGCCGCGTTGTCACGCACCGATATCGGTCGAGGTTTCATGTAGCGGATCACCGACGTTCGGATACTGTGGGACCGCCGGTGGTGTGGCTCGCGTATCTCGCCTGGCCGATAGTGACGCTTGTCACGGGTTTGTCGTTGCTGTACTGGATCTACTCGAACCGGTGGGAGCGCCGCGGTGCCAAGTGGTTCGTCGGCGTCCTCGGTATCGGTGGGCTGTGAATGGCCAGCACCTTCCTGCACCTCTTGCTTCGCGATCCCGAGCTCCAGCGGGTCGTCGCTATCGTGGAGGCACTGTTGCTCTTCGCGTCGTTCGCGACCTACATCGTCTTCGTCTCGGTCTACACCGGTCGGGAGTTCCACGAGCGACGGAGCGTCCAGGCCACGCTGGTGGGGGTGATGGGGAGCCTGCTCGTGCTCGCACCGCTGAACTCCCTCGGAGTCACGGACCTGCTGTGGACCGACCTCGTCCTCGTGACCGATCCCTTCCCATACGTCGTCATCGAACACGGGGTCGGCCTGGTGGTCATCCTCACCGTGTTGCTGGGACTGATCGGCTACACCTGGTTCGTCCTGACGAACTATCTGCTGGCGACGGGTACTGGATCGGGTACCCAGGTCCTGTTGATCCTGCTCGGCGGGCTGTCCATCGGCGTCGCGGAACTGCTGGGACAGGCTGGTCTCCTGCCGGCCGACGGATTGCACCACGCCACGTTCGGCGCGTTGCCCTACGTCGTCTTCTCCACGTTCGGACTCTTCCGGTTCGACCTGCTCGACGTGTTGCCCGTCGCGCGCAACGCCGTCGTCGAACACCTCACGGACCCGGTCCTCGTGCTGGACGGCGACCGCCGTCTCGTCGACTACAACGCCGCGGCGCTGGACACCTGGCCGGCCCTCCCCGAAAAGAAGGGGGCACCCTTCGCCGCGGCCTTCCCGTCGCTCGCCGACCGAATCGACCTGCCGGCAGGCGGCAAAGCGGGGACGACCGACCGCATCACGCTCGCTCGTGGCGGGACCGAACACCACTACTCGGTCACGACGACGCCGATCACCCGCGGTCGGTCGGGGGCAGTCGGCTGGTACGCGATCCTGTTTCGCGACGTGACGGATCTCGAACAGTCGCGCTGGCAACTCCAGAAGCAGAACGAACGTCTCGATCAGGTCGCGACGACGATCTCCCACGACCTGCGCAACCCGATCACGGTCGCCAGTGGCCAGACGGAGGCACTCGCCCTCGAACTCGAGGAGTGGGACGTGACGCCCGAACACCGCGACCGCGCCGAGGGGCGGATCACCTCGACGCAGGGCTCGCTGGACCGGATGGAAGACATCGTGGAGGACATCCTCACGCTCGCCCGCGAGGGCAAGACCGTCGACGAGACCGGGGCCGTCGACCTCGAAGAGACGGCCCGCGACGCCTGGGCGAACGTCGACACCGACGGTGCCACGCTAACCGTCGCCGACGACCGCACGCTCCAGGCCGACCGCTCGAAGCTTCTGACGATCTTCGAGAACCTCGTCCGGAACAGCGTGGACCACGGCTCGGACGACATGACCGTCGAGGTCGGAGTCACTACCGACGGCTTCTACGTCGCCGACAACGGCCCCGGCATCCCCGACGAACACGCAGACGACGTCTTCGAGTACGGCTACACGACCAGCGGCGACGGCACGGGCCTGGGGCTCTCCATCGTCCGGACGATGGCCGAATCCCACGGCTGGACCGTCACGCTGGATGGCGAGTACGACCAGGGTACCCGCTTCGTCTTCGGCAACGTCGACACGGCTGTCACCGACGGTCGGTAGCGAACAGGCGACCGCGGCACGTCGTGACACGGGCGGTCGCGCGACGGCAGACCGTGCCACGGCGAACGTCAGGCCATGGCCAGGGCTGGCTCCGTTTCCCGACATAAAGCCTCGGACGCGACCGAGAAGGTATATGGGCGTCGCCGGGCATCGAATAGATATGTACGATTTCGTGGTGGTGGGGGCCGGACCGGCGGGCTCGCGGTTCGCGCGCCGGGCCGCCGCAGATGGGGCCGACGTCCTCGTCTTCGAGCAGGGGCGGGTCGGCGAACCGCTGGCCTGCTCGGGCCACGTCAGTACGGACATCTGGGACTACACCCCGCCGGGCGCTCGCGACGACCTCCTCCAGAACGAGGTGTACGGCGCACGCTTTCACACGGGCGGCCCGGACAGCGAGGGCCACCCCTTCTACAAGGAGGAGGTCGTCTCGAACGTGATCGACCGGGTGGGACTGGACCGGACGCTGGCCGAAGCGGCGCGGGACGCCGGCGCGGACCTCCGGGAAGAACACACGGTCGTCGACGTAACCGAGGGGCGAAACGCCGTGCGGGTTCGGGCGCGCGGGCCGAACGACACCGACACCTACGAGGCGCGGATGGTCGCGGGCGCGGACGGTCCGAAGTCCCGCGTACGCTCGGAACTGGACCTCCCCGATCCCGAGGAGTTACTCCACGGCGTGCTGGGGTTCACCGACGACCCCGACCACGACGACTTCGTCGACGTCCACCTCACCGTCCCCGAGTTCTTCGCGTGGCGCATCCCCCGCGGCGAGGCCGGCGTCGAGTACGGGCTGGCGACGCCACCGGGGGCCGACGTGCGGGCACGGTTCGAGGAATTCACCGACGCCTACGGCGTCGAGACCGACCGCCGGTGTTCGGGCCTCATCCCCATCGGCCCGCCGCCGCGAGTGACGGGCCGGCGGAGCTTCCTGCTGGGCGACGCGGCCGCCCAGACCAAGCCGTTCACCGGCGGTGGCATCCTCTACGGCATGACGGCGGCCGACCACGCCGCCCGGGAGATCGACCCCACCGATCCGGGGACGCTGGGCGACTACGAGGACGCCTGGCGGGCGGACCTGCGGACCGAGATCCGGCTGGGGAAGCTGGTCCGGGCGGGTTACTCGGTGCCGGAACCGATCCAGCGTGCCGGTATGCGGGCGCTCTCGGGGGAGATCGCCGTCCACATGGATCGGCCGACGACGCTCTTTTCGACCGAGCAACTGCGGGCACTTCTCTCGCGCTAGCCGGGACGCCCGGGTTCGAGGTCGCGGACGACGCCGACAGTCCCGCGGAACCCGCTGGAAAGCGGGAGCGAGGAGGGGACCAGCGTCGCGGTCAGCCACTCGCCGTCCTGCGTCTCGACCGTGACGGTGACTTCGCGGGTCCGTCCGCCGGTCTCCAGCGGGTCCCGGATGGCCCGCTGACACCGGTTCACGTCGTGCTCGGGCAGGATCTCCGAGACGTGGGTCCCGATCAGCGACGAGCGAGTGTAGCCCGACTCGGCACACAGCGTGGCGTTGACGAACGTGAGGGAGCCGTCCGGATCAAGCGTGTACACCGGCCACGTCGACGATCTCGCGGAAGTCGTCGACGGCACCGCGACCCTCGGTACGACCAGCCATTGGTAGACGTTTACTATCACCCGGCAAGTACGCTCCAGCGCCGTGTCGCTGTGCCGACCGGTTCGTCAGGCGTCGGGGTAGGTCGGGAGCCGGGCGGACTCGTCGGACCCCTCGACGAAAGGCAGGTCGACGACGGAGGCGGTCCGTTCCTCGCCGTCGATTCTGACTGTGAGGTCGCCCGCGGTGTCGTAGTCGATCAGCGCGAGTGCGATGGGTCCCTCGCGGGTCGGACTGTCGACGGCGCGAGTGACTTCGCCGACCGCGCTGTCGCCGGCAAAGACCGCCGCGCCGGACTCGGGGACGGCCTCGGCGGTGAGGCCGACGAGGCGACGGCTGGGCTGGCCGCGGTTCTCGACGCGGGAGACGACTTCCTGGCCGACGTAACAGCCCTTCTCGAAGTCCAGTGCGTTGCGGACGCCGACGACGTTGGGGATCTCGCCCTCGAGTTCGGTGTCGAACAGTGGCGTGCCGGCCTCCAGCGTCAGCGACTCCCAGGTGCGGTAACCGAAGGGCGCGGCGTTCATGCCGCGGTTCTCCAGGGTGTCGAAGACGTCTTCGGCGGCGTCGGCGGTGCAGACGACGGTGTACCCTTCTTCCCCGGCGAGGCCGTCGTCACGGATGACGGTGACGCCGGTGTCGGCCATCGAGCCACGGACGAACCCGAGGCCCCCGTCGGGCGAGGCTGCACCGTTGAGAACGCTGGCGATCTTCTCGGTGGCCTTGGGGCCGTGGACGCCGAACGTGGCGAAGTCGTCGGTGGCGACCTCGACTTCCACGTCCTGGATGAAGGTCTTCCCGGCCCAGTCCTCGGCGATGGGCTCGGCGCGGGCCGGCGGCGTGAACACGAGCAGGCGCTCGCCCGCGTTGTAGACGTACATGTCGGTCGTAATCTTGCCCTGGGGGTCGAGCAGGAGGGCGTAGACGCCCTGGCCGTCGGTCGACGGGACGCGGTTGGAGACGGCGTTGTCGACGAACTCGACGCGGTCGTCGCCGGTGACGGTGATGACGCCGTAGCCGAACTCGCAGAACCCGACGACGCGGCGGACAGCAGCGTGGGTTCGCTCGGAACGGCCGTAGTGATCGACGACGCGGCGACCTCCCTGCTCGCGGAAGGTCGCACCGTGGGCCTCGTGGACAGCCTTGAGAACGGTCATTGTGAGATGATGGGCGTTCGGCGGCGTTAAATTGCCGGATTCGTCAGCGTCCGAGCCAGGACCGGATCCGGTCCAGCAGGGAGGGCTCGTCGTCGGGGTCGTACCGGCCGATAGCGTGGTCCTCGGGGAGGATGACGGTGCGTTCGTCCTCCTCGGTGGCTTCGATCAGGCCGTCGGATTTGAGATCCGCGAGGGCCGTCTCCAGTTCGTCGATGTCCGCGTCCACCCGAGACCGGAGTTCGAACACCGTCATCCCGTCGTCGCGGCGGTCCGCGAGAGCGTCGAGTATCGCGACCTGCGTCTCGTCACGGTCGCGGTACTCCCGCTTGGCTCTCATAGGACACCGTTCGGCCGGGTGGGTCTTAAGACTTCGAGACGCCCGTGGTCCAGTACAGGCGTGCCAGCGGCCCGTCACTCGCGGTCCGGTCACTGCTGGCGTGATTCGCCGGCAGTGACAGGTGTCAGACACCCAAGCAGTAGGCTTAAGATTGGCGGGCGACCAGTATCGTGTCAATGGGTATCAAGTGTTCGCTACTCGGGCACAAGTTCAGCGGGACGGAGGTCGAGGAGGAACGCGAGGAACAGGGTAGCGAAGTCGTCATTACCATCGAGGAAGTCGAGGTCTGTGAGCGATGTGGCAAGCGGCGGGTCGTCTCCGAGAACAAGGAGGTGACCTCGCTGGCGGCCTCGGAGGAGGGCGGACCCGACGCCGAGGCCGACCCGGCAGCGGCGTCGGCACCGGAACCGGAACCGGAACCGGAACCGGGCGAGCCCGAGGCGGCCGAAACGGACGCCCAGGCACCCCCGCCGGGGCCGGACATGAACACGGCCGAGGACGACGCGGAGTTGCTCGACGCGGGCGGCGACGGTGCCGACACGACGACGGACGACGAGTCCGTGCCGGAGCCCGAGCCCGAACCGGACATCGCCACCGCGGGCGAGACGGGCGTCGAGGACGAGCCGACGGCCGAGGACGACGGCGCGGTCATCCTCGACGACAACGACGAGGAACCCGAGCGCGAGCCCGGGGAGTGGCCCGAGGACGAGAGCGCCCCCGAAGCCGAGTCCGAACCCGACCCGGAGACGATCGAACAGGCCGCCACGGAGGCGGTCGAGGACAGCGAGGACCCGGAACCGGCGGCCGGGCAGGCGGAAACCGAGGAGTGGCCCGACGAGTACGGCTACGAGGAAGAGTCCGCGACGGCACCGGAGGTGGACTGGCCCGAGGAGGACGAGGGCGACGGCGAGGACTGGGAACCGGGCGAGAGCCTGACCCAGCGAATCGACAGCGACGTCGAGCCGGCGGGGGCGGCGACGGTCACCGTCCCGGAGGGCGAGTTCTACTGCCCGGAGTGTGAATTCACGACGCTCGTCGAGGAATCCTCGCTGCGTGCAGGCGACTTCTGTCCGTCCTGTCACCGGGGGAGCCTCGAACATCGGGCCGAGGACGCGACGCGAAAAGAGTAAACCGAACCCTGTCCAAACGTTCTCTCATGCGGGAGTATAAGATGCGTCGGGGCGAGCACCTCGAAGAGCGAGTACCGGATATGAAGGCCAAGATCGAGGACTTCTTCGGTGAGGTGTCGGGGACCAAGGAGTACAAGGGCAGCGACCTCTACGTCGTCGAAGATCCGGACAACCCGGTCTTCGATCGTATCACCGCTGGAACCGTCGAGTACGACGGCAAGAAAGACAAGCTGGGCGTCGACTTCGTGGAACGGCCCGCCGAAGATGTCATCGCGGAGGGCAAGGCCGACGCCGCGGCCGACGCGGTCGACGCGAAAAACGACTTCCTCGAGGAGTGTACGGGTCGGGACGCCAAGAGCCGACGTGACTCGATGAAACGCTCCGTCGAAGACGACGCCGAGACCCCCGACAACGTCTGAGGCTCTACCGTTCTGCCGAGACGATCCCGTACTGCCACAGTCCGTCCGTGAGCGTTTCGTACTGGTAGCGGGCGGCCCGCCGATTGTCCTCTTGGGTCTCGTTTCGCAGGCCGACCGCGCTCGCGACGCGGCCGAACGGCTGGAGGAGTCGGCTGGCCCAGTAGAGTCGCCGCGAGGACGGCAGCACCTGCTCGGTCTCGTCGTCGGTCTCGACGGCGTCGAACCCGGAACCGGAAAGGGCCGTACCGAACCCGTCGAGCGTCGCCAGGTTCGGCACCGCCCAGCCGTCGAGCCACTGGGTCATCGACTCGCGTTCGCCGGGCGTCATCGCATCGACCGCGCGGAACCCGTCGGCGACGATCAGGCGTCCGCCAGGTCGAAGCACCCGTGCGGCCTCCTCGATAAACTCGGTCTTGTCCTCTGAGTGACAGATGGCCTCGATACCCCAGACCACGTCGGCCGAGTCGGCGGCCAGCGGCAGGTCGGTGAAGTCCCCGCGTGTGAACGTGGCCCGGTCCGCGACGCCCGCCTCGGCGGCCAGTTTGCGAGCCTCCCGGAGTTGCAACGGGACGATGTCGACGCCCGTGACCGTCGCCCCCCGTTCGGTCGCCAGCCAGACGCTACTCCCGCCGACACCACAGCCACAGTCGAGGACGTGATCGTCCCCGCCGATCCCGGCTCGGTCGGCCAGTTCCCGGTTCATGTTCTCGATGGCCTCGGCGTGTGACTGGTCGCGCCCGTCGTGGTACCCCGCGTGGAGCCCGTGACTGTCCTCCAGCGCCCAGAGCAGCTTGTAATCGAAGTGGCTCTCCGTGTAGTACTCCTCGATTCGCGATGCCCCCATGCTACTCGTCCCCATCGTAGACTGTCCACTCGGGGCCGCACGTAATTAATTTTCGGCTCTATAAACGATAATTTAGTGCCGGTGGTTTCCGGTCGTTTCCCGCCGAGCGGCGTCTCGAACCCGTTCGGCTGAGAGGGGTTGGTCGCGGCCCCCGACCACTCGTGGCACGCACGTCGTGGTCCGTCTCGACCGACGATGACGAGCGACACCGTGGGGTTCCCGGTGTGGCCGGCGGTGAGCCGTGCGATTGCCGTCGTCGTCCACAGCGACGTGTTCGTCGGGGTCGCGGCCGCGGGCGTCGCCGTGACCGCCGGCCAGGTCTGTCGGGATCCACTCGACCCCGTGGGTGGCTGGGTTAGTCGTCCCCGTCCACGACTTCCAGTCCGCGGTTGTTGACCGCCGCGGGGTCGAGCCCGACTTCCTCGAGGAACTGGCGGTACTCGCGTTCGCACTGTTCGGCGTCTTTCTGCTTGTCCGAGGCGTGCGAACAGAGGTCCCCGAGGTCGGCGGGCACCTCGTCGGTGTAGACGATCCAGTGGTTCACCAGGTCCGAGAGGCGGCGGATTGGGCTGGTGAAGTGGCCGTAGATCTCGAAGTTCAGCGCGTGGTGGCCGCCGAAGGGGTCGCTCATGTACTTCGCGCGGGGCATGACCTTCATCACCGCCCGCTGGATCTGGTTGAGCTGGCGCTCGGGTGCCTCTTCGAGGGTCTCGTTGACGGCCTTGCGGGGGTCCTCGTGGCTGGCCGACACGGAGACGCCGTCCAGGTCCTGGATCTCCTGCAGCGCCTCGTTCCACTGGTCGGGCGTTGGCTGGGGGTGGACACGGTACATCGCTTCGAGACCGCGGTCCCACTGGAGGGTGTGCGTGACGGCCTTGTTGGCCTTGAGCATACACTCCTCGATGATGGTGTGGGCGCGGTCCCGCCGGGGGTTGAGGACGAGCGAGCCGTCCTCTTTGCGCTGTTCGTGGAGCCGGTCGGCCAGATCCCACACCTGTTCGCACTTGGTGGCGAGATCGACCTCCGGGTCTTCCAGCAGGTCGTCGGCGCTCTCGGGATCGTCGAGCAGGGACTCGGCCTGGGCGTAGGTCAGCCGGGCGTCACTGCGGATGACGGACTTGTAGATGTCGATGGTCTCGTAGGAGAGCGTCTCGGGATCGAGGTGCATCTCGACGGTGTGGGCCAGGCGGTCCTCGTGGGGGACCAGCGAACAGACGGTTTCGGCCAGCACCGGCGGGAGCATGTGGATCGTGTAGGCGGGCAGATAGACGGTGTTGGCCCGCTTCAAAGCCTCCGACCACATCTCGGTCTCGGGGTTGACGTAGTGGGTCACGTCGGCGATGTGGACCCAGAGGACGATCTCGTCGTCACGCACGTCGATGGAGATGGCGTCGTCGAAGTCCTGGGCGTCGATGGGGTCGGTCGTCCAGGTGGTCATCTCCCGGAGGTCCTGTCGGTCGTCGAGTTCGGCCTCGACCTCGCTTTGCACGTCGTCGGTCAGTTCCTCGGCCTCCTGGCGGACGGCTGGCGGGAAGTCGTCGCGGATATCGAACTTCTCGAACAACTCCTCGCGCTTGTTGGCGAGGTGGCGGGCCAGCTCCTCGTCGATCTCGACGGGGCCCTGGCCTTCCGCAGTTCCGGCCTCTGCTTGGTCGCTCATGGGGCCCGGTAGGGGAACCCGGTAGTTAGTCGTGTCGACGCCCGTCGCTATGACTCACGGCCTTCGGGGGAGTCACCGTGGTCGGCCAGCAGGTCGTAAAAGGTCGCGATGAACTCCTCGCGGTCGCTGTGGCCGGCTCGGCTCTCGACGAGCAGTGACTCCAGCCCGTCGCGTGGCTGGTGACAGAGGTCGCGATAACAGTGTTTACAGAAGAACTCGAACTCCTTGTCCTCGCGGTTCCAGCGGTCGCCGTGTTTGTCGTACTCGCGTGCGTCGCTCCGGGCGACCGAGTCACCGCAGGCGATGCAGGTGACCTGCGCGCCGTCCCGGTTCCGCCGGGAACCCCACATGTACGGCCGTTCGGCCGGCGAGTACTTAGCCCTTTTCGAGTGGGAGAACGAGTCGCGAATCGCCTACCGCAGGTCAGCGAGCGACACGGCGTGGTCCCGGTCCGCTGTGAGCCAGGCCGTGTAGAGACTGTCCTCGTCGGCGGTCGAGAAAATCGTCACCTCCGTCGGCTCGTCCCAGTCGTCGTACATACACTCCAACTCGAACTCCGGTAGTTGGTCGAACTGGCCCTCGTCGGTTTGTGCGGCTCTATCGACGACACTCATTCCTGGCTCACCTCGGTGACACAGCTACTGGTCGACGATCCATCCGCCTCGACGCTCTGTGCTCGTCCGACGTGACTCGATTGCGACCAGCGTGCCATCCAATTTTAGCTAGCTCGATCACAAATAAAAGCCTTTGCTACCCAATATCATGCATGATAACCGCGGGCCGGAGAGCGGGCGATTTATGCGGCGAGCGGGCGACGTGGGGGGTATGCAGGTGAAATCACGGCACCACCTCCGTGCCGACGCGGTGGACGAACTGGAGTCCGCGCTGGAGGCGAAACTCGGCGTCACCATGGACGCCGACACCCACGAGAAGGTCGAACTGGAGGGGACCGACTACGATCTCGTGCTGGTCGATGGCGAACCCGCGGTCGTCTACATCGAGGACGAGCGCGGCGAGCAGGAGCGGTTCCTGACGGTCCGTGGCGCGAACGAGTACCCGCCCGAGCGCAACGTCGTCACGGTCGACGCGGGCGCCATCTCGTTCGTCAGCGACGGGGCCGACGTGATGCGCCCGGGGATCACCGAGGCCGATCCCAGCATCGAAGCGGGCGACCTGGTCGCCATCGCCGAGGAGAACCACGGGAAGGTGCTGGCGGTCGGCCGGGCCCGCACCGACGGCGACGACATGGTCGGCGACGAGGGGAAGGTGGTCGACAGCATCCACCACGTTGGAGACGATCTCTACGAGTTTTCCGTCTGACGAGTGACCGACGCCCGGAACCGTCCGTTCTCCGGTCTGACGGCCCAGACGGCCGGAAATGCTAGTTCGCGTAGGTATGTCTGACGAAAAACCTATACTTTTGCGCGCCGGTTTCGCGGGTATGGGCTTCATGAACAAACTCCTGGGTGAGTCGGGGTCGACGCGTCGCACCGACGATTACGTCGAACTCGACGGCGTCCAGACGCCGGAGGCACAGGCCGACACGCAGATGCACATCGCCAAGATCAGCGAGAAACAGGACGTCATCGATATCAAGGACGCGGTGTACGCGGGGGACATCGTCGTGGCCGACATCACGCGACACACGACTCAGGACCGCACGATGGAGCAGATTACGGACGAGCTCCAGCAGGTCGCCCGCGGCGTCGGCGGCGACATCGTCCAGAAAGACGAGGATCAGATCATCATCACGCCCCGCGGCGTCAAGATCAGCCGCGAGAAACTCGGCCGCTGAGCTACGTCTCTTTGTCGCTCTCTTCGTCCAGGATCAACCGCTCGTACTCCTCGGTCGGTCGCCAGGCGAAACAGAGGATCCCGCCCGCGCTCGCGATCAGCATGCCGATCAGATAGCCGCCGAACGCGACCAGGAAGGAGACCGACGCGAGTACGAGGCCCAGAACACCGAGTTCCCGCGCCCGCTCGGGTCGTAACAGCGCCGCCACGCCGACGAAGACGATACCCGCGCCGACGACGGTCCCGAGACTGGAGGTCGGATAGGCATCGTACGGCTGGGTGCTCAACACGACCTGGAGCGACGGCCAGGCGACGAGTAGCCCGCCGGCCACGAGCAAGACGGCACCGGCGAACGGGCGGGCACGACGCCACTCGGCGAACGTAATCGTCTCCACGTCGGCCTCCTCGTCCGCGGCGGTCAAAACGCCGTCGGAGCCGGCGGCGATCTCGGGCCCGTCGGTCGTCATAGACACTTGTCGGGGTTCCTCGGCTCGGTCGGCCCGTCGTCGGCCGGGATGGGCTCGCGGACGCCGCTCTTGTTACCCAGTTCGGCACCGATCTTGAGCTTGAAATCGGTCAGCACCGTCTCGGAGCTACCGAGCTGGTGGGCCAGCAGCGACACGTCGCGGCCGCTGGTCAGCCGCGGGTTGGTGTCCAGCCCGAGCCGGATGTCGTTGATCGTCCCGAAGCCGCGGTCGTTGTGCGGCGTACAGGTCCAGTAGGCGATGTTGTCCGCCGGGATGCCGGGCGTACCAGGGAACTCGATCAGGTCCAGCCGGGCGGTCAGTTTCTCCGAGCGGAACTCCGAGACGTACACGTCGATGGCGCGGCCGTTGTCGGTTTCACTCGACGCGACGGCCTGTGAGGCCGTCAGCTCGAAGTAGACGTTCCGGCCGCCACGCAGGTCGGTGAAGAGGTTCTCGTAGATGAGGAAGTCGTTGATCTCCACGTCCGCGACGCTCGTGCTGTCGAGTTGCTGGCGCGCGACCCGGTCGATGGTCTCCTGGCTCGTGCTGTCGACGGTGATATCGAGACAGTCTTCGCCGCCGATGGCGAAGCCGGGGTCGGTGTCACAGTCGGTCTGGTAGCTGTACATCCCGGCGTCGAGTGACGACTGACTCACGACGAACCCGTCCAGTGTGTCCGACTGGGCGGGGAACGTGTCACCGGAGACGGCCGGCGCGGCGGTGAAGGCGAGCGCCAGCACGAGGCCACAGACCAGCGCGGCACGGCCGGCGCGGAACACCAGCCCCCGCTCGATGCGGACGGTACTGTCGCGGTCCCAGGCCAGACAGATCACCGCGCCGATCCCGCCGATCACGAACCCGGTGAAGACCAGTTCCGGGTGGGCGAACGGAACGCCCGAGAGCAGGAGGCCGGCGAAAGTGAACCCGACCAGCCCGAAGCCGGCACCGCCAGCGAGTCGGGCCTTCTCGGGCCTCGCGAGGACGAACAGCCCGAGGACGATGCCGACGAACGGTGCCGTCGCGCCGGCGAAGCCCACCGGCGTGATACGCCCCATCGGGACCGTCGACAGCTGGGCGAGGACGCGCCAGCCGAGGACGGTACTCCCGAGCGCCAACAGCGTCGCACCGAGCGTCGGTCTGGTCGCAGTCCACCGGTCCAAGCGGGCGCGAGGGCCGTCCGGACGCCCGGACGACGGATCACTGTCGGTCGCCGCCCCGTCGTCGGTCGTGTCGTCACGCGCCATATTCGAACTCACCGTCGTTGTTGAAGTCGTAGCGTACTCGCAGGGAGAGATCCGAGAGCTGGAGTCGATCCGCCGAGAGCGTCGAGGTCGTGATCTTCGCCCCGCGCAACTCGAAGGCCGGGTCGCCGTCGCTCGGCCTGATCGCACCCGGGTCGCTGCCCTCGACCTGGAGCGGGTCGTTGGTGTTGGGTGCCTGGTTCGGATTCGGCCCGGCGTAGGCTTTGAACCGGTCGAAGATCTTTGGCCCCGTCCGTTCGTCGAGGACGAACCCCCGCCAGGTCGCGGTCTGGGCGGTGATCCGGTCGGTCTTGAACGCGACGCCATCCGCCGTCGCTTCTTCGGCCCGGATCTGTATCTGTAACCGTCCCGTGAGTCCCGGCACGTCGCTGACGTTCAGCGTCTTCTGTAAGTTCAGATCGCGGATGTAACTGCGCTCTACCTCGAACAGCACCGATGGCGTGACGATCTTGGTCTTGGCGGGCACGACGGTCGCCTCGGACGCTGTCAGGTAGTCGGCCGATACGTTGAATCCCCCAGTGCTGCTCAGCGGCACCGAGACGCCCACCCCCGTACTCAGTATCAACAGCCCGACCAAGGCCCACAACGTAAGCAACACGCCAACGCCGCTGGCTAGCCGTTTGGTATCGTACATTGTTCTACCGTCCGACCGACACGAGCCCCCGACCATCCCCTGGTCGTCGACGGATACGCCGTCGTCGCGTCCGCCAGCGCACACTATGCACGCTGTCGATGTGGTGCCGTCCCCCCTTGTGGCCAGCAACGCGACGGCCCAGCAGTGTGGCCGGTGCTGACTCGGTTCGGTCTCTTGGTCTCTCCATATCTGCCAAGTCATATCAATGTTCCGGCCTTCGGAACCGCGTTCGATGCGAATTACTTGCCGTTCGGCGGCGAATCCTGGGGTCGGGCGACGACCCGAGAACGTGGGGCTTACCCGCCCAGGAGTGCTGACAGTGGATAATGACACTGGCCATCCGAGCCCGGAATCTCGTCAAGGAGTACGACGACGTGCGGGCCCTCGACGGACTCGACATCTCGGTCGAGGCCGGGGAGTTCTTCGGGCTCCTCGGACCCAACGGCGCAGGCAAGACCACCTTCATCAACATCCTCGTCGGCCTGGCCCACCGCACCGACGGCGAGGCGGCCGTGTTCGGCCACGACGTCGAGGCCGAGTACCAGCAGGCCCGCGACGCCATCGGCCTGGCCCCCCAAGAGTACAACGTGGATCGGTTCTTCCCGATCCAGGAAGTCCTCGAACACAAGGCCGGCTACCACGGCATCCCCTCGGGTGAAGCCACCCGCCGGGCCGAGGAGGCACTCAAGACCGTCGGTATCTACGAGAAACGGGACACACGCTTCGACTGGCTCTCCGGCGGGATGAAACGACGGTTCATGCTCGCGCGAGCGCTGGTCTCCGACCCCGACCTGTTGATCCTCGACGAACCGACCGCCGGCGTCGACGTGCAGTTGCGCCGGGACCTCTGGGACGTGATCAACCGCATGAACGACGCCGGGACGACCATCCTGCTGACCACCCACTACATCGAGGAGGCCGAACGCCTCTGTGACCGGGTTGCGATCATGGACGAGGGCTGCAAGGTCGAGGAGGCCAGCCCCGACGAGCTGATGGACCGGGGCACCGACCGCATCACCGTCTCGATGGGCTCGACGCCCGCGACCGCGCCCGAACTGAATCTGTCCGACGTGCACGACGCCCGGATCGAGGACAGCGACCTCGTCGTCACCGCCGCCCGCGGGAGTTCGGTGGTCCCCGACCTGCTCCGCCAGCTGGAGGCGATGGGCTACACCGTCACCGAAGTCGACATCGAACGTGCGTCGCTCGAAGAGGTGTTCGTCGACATGACCCGCACCGGGAGCGCGGTGGAAGCATGAACGGGGACGACGAGGTCGGCGTGGCGAGCGACGGCGGGAACGCCGCGACCGAGGGGGCGACGACCGCGACTGCCAGCCCCGGCCTCCTCGACCGCCTGCTCCCGACCGGCTTCCGGACGCTGTTTCACCGTGAGGTGTTGCGGTTCGTCCGGCGGCCCCGGAACACGTTCCTCCCGCCGGCGATCACGAACGTCCTCTACTTCTCGGTGTTCGGCGTCATCCTCGGCGGCCGGATCGACTCGTTCGTCCTCGATGGCCGGGAGATCGAGTACATCGCGTTCATCCTCCCCGGCCTCATCGTCCTTGGTGCCATCTCGAACGCTTTCGAGAACTCGTCCTTTTCGATCTTCCACGGCAGATGGAACGAGTACATCCACGAGGTCCTGACCTCGCCGCTCCCCTACACCTCGATGGTGCTGGCCTACATCCTCTCGTCGGCACTGCGCGGCCTCGTCGTCGGGATCATCATCGGGCTGATCGGCCTACTGTTCACCAGCGTGCCCGTCGCGCGCCCGCTCTACCTGGTGGCGTTCATGCTCGTCATCTGCCTGCTCTTTGCGAGTTTCGGCGTCGTCGGCGGGCTCTGGGCGCGTGACTTCGACTACCTCACCGTCCTCAACCAGTTCATCCTCCGCCCACTGGTCTTCTTCGGCGGCGTCTTCTACTCGCTGGACGCGCTGGAGGGCATCGCCTACACCGTTTCGCTGTTCAATCCGATGGTTTACATGGTCAACGGCGTGCGCTACGGTTTCTTCGGCGCGGCCGAACTCCCGCCCAACGAGTCCCTGGCCGTCCTCTCCGTGCTGACCCTGGCCGTCGTCGCCCTCGACGTGGAGCTGTTCCGGCGCGGCTACGGCCTGGTCGACTGATCGAACCCGGTGCCGCAAGCTGAACCGTTTTGGGTCGCCAGCCCCTCTCCCCTGTGTGTCCGAACTCGAACCCAGTACGCTGCTCCCCAGCGACCGGATGCAGAGTCAAGCCCTCGACGGCGAAGTGACCCAGATCCACCGCGGCCAGCAGTACGCCGAGGAGGGTGACACCTTCGAGATCGACGATACCAGCTTCGAGGTCGTCGCTGTCGACGACCGAACCCTGGGCGACATGACCGACGAAGACGCCCAGGCCGAAGGTGCCCGCGACCTCGATCACTACAAGCAGATTCTCGAGCGCGCCCACGACAACTTCGAGTGGGACGACGACTCCGAGATCGTGATGCACCGCTTCGAGAAACAGTAGTCAGCGCTCGGTCACCAGGAACTCCTGGCCCGGTTCCATCCGGAGGGTCATCTCCGGCGAGACCGGTGGTTCGCCGTCGGCGTCGTTCTCGCCCAGCCAGCCCAGATCGTACTGCTGTCCGATGGTCGCCAGCGTCAGTTTCGCCTCCAAGAGCGCGAACTGCCGACCGATACAGATGCGTGGGCCGCCCCCGAACGGCGCGTACGCGAAGTCGTGGAGTTCGGATCGGAGGTCGCCGTCCCACCGCGACGGCCGGAACGTATCGGGGTCGTCGTAGAACCGCGGGTCGCGGTGGACGTGTCGGATCGCCAGCCCGACCAGTTCGTCTTCTGGCACCCGATATCCGTCGAAGACGACCGGCTCGGTCGTCAGACGAGGCAGTTGGTACACCGGCGGATACAGCCGCAACGTCTCGGTCACGACCCGTTCCGTGACCGGCAGGTCGTCCAGGTCGTCGACCGTCGGCGGCCCGTCCAGCGCGTCGATTTCGGCGTGGAACCGCTCGCGAATCTCGGGGTGGTTCGCCAGCGCCCAGAAGCTGAACGTCAGCGTCGTCGTGGTGGTGTCGTGACCGGCGAAGACGATGGTCACCATCTGATCGCGCAACCGCTCGTCGGTCAGCATTCCCGAATCCGCGACTCCGGCCTCGCGCAACCCGACCAGCAGGGACAGCAGGTCCTCGGCCTCGGCGGGATCGGCCGGTGCCTCCCCGGCGCGTTCGTCGAGGAGGCGCTCGGCCTCCGCTTCGAGCGTCCGCTTGGCCCGCTTGAACCGCCGGCGTGCGGGCGTCGGCATCCACTCGGGCAGGAGATACGACGTGGGCTGGAACCACTCGTGAAGGTGTTCGGCACTCTCGCGCAACCGCCGGTCGCCGTCCAGTTCGAGTTCCCGCCCCAGCACCGTCGCGAAGAGGACGTCCAGTGCCAGATCGGTGAACTCCCGCTGGAGGTCCAGCCGCTGCCCGTCCGCCCAGCGGTCGACCCGTCGCTGGACCTGCTCGACGATGCCGTCCGCGTAGCCCAGCACGCTATCCCGGGTGAACAGGGGTTGCATCGCGTCCCGCTGTGCCCGCCACTCCTCGCCCTCGACCGTCAACAGTCCCTCCCCGAAGGCGATGCGGAAGTCCCGTGATTTGCGGAACTTCTCCCGCTCCGTGACGAGGACACGTTTGATGTGATCGGGATGCCCCACGGCGTACTGGTCGCCACGACCCAGCATCCGCACGCGACAGACATCACGCGTCGCCAGCGCCCGCTCACCGAAGTCGATCAGATCCGCCATCATCCCCGTGAAGTGCAACCACGGCGGATCGAGATTCGGCGGGTACGGTGCGAGCGGCGCGTCGGTCGCGTCCGCCGATGTTGTCGCCCCAGTCGACTCGCCAGCCGCCCGCTCCCCCTGATCGGCGTCGGATGACATATCCTCAACTGTGAACGCCTGGTAAATTAAGTGCGGTGTTTGCAAATCACACACTGATCGAAGTCGGCCGCGACCACCGAGGCGAACAGTGGGTAGAGAGTGATCCCAGCGGTGCAAAGAATGGGGCTCGCTGGAAACACGTCTGCTGGCGGCTGCGTGAGCATCCGCCGAGCGCAGTGAGGCGGTTTACCGAGTCCGAACGCAGTGATACTGAGGGCTAAAACTTCATGGAACTCCAGCCACGAGAAGAGGTATGGCGAGGCTGGAGAACGTCTCTGTCGAAGACCTCCGCCAGATCTTGGCGGAGGTCGATGAAGCCGACGCAACAAAGCGG
>NZ_JALJCL010000010.1 GCF_023698535.1 Halorientalis regularis | reverse complement strand
CGCCGTCGATGTCGGTCGTGGTTCGCTCGATCAGCGCCTCGTAGTCGTCGATGCCGTAGGTCTGCATGAACTCCCAGACGTTCGTCGATTCGACGAACGCCTGGCTCGGCTCGTGGACGATCTCGTCGAGGTCGGCGAGGGACTCGGATGCCATGGTCTGGTATTCCGCCGACCCGCTAAAGTAGCTTCCCCCGCCGGGAGCGGACGTGTCAGCGGTACGGGGCGAGCCGCTGGTGGCTGGGGTCGGTCTGCATCTGGACGTGACCGCAGCCGGTACAGCGCCAGACGTACGAGCCGAGTCGCTTGTACCCACGCGACGGGTCGTCGCCTGGCCCGACGCCCCACTGCCGGCTGCAGTTGACGCACTTGTCGGGTGCGTACTTGCTCTCGTCGTCGGACTCGGGTTCCGGTTTCCGGTCCTGACTGATCGAATCGAGGACGGCACGGATGTCGTCGATGTCCATCCCCTGCTGGAGTCGCTTGAGTCGCCGTTTGAGCGCCCTGACTCGCCGCTCGAGGGCAGTGCAATCCTCGCCCTCCGATTCGCCGGCGGCCACGCCGACTTCCGCCGAGGCCAGCTGGGTCGTTCGTCTGTAGTACTCGATCACCGCCGCCCGGTACCGGGAGCGGCGCGCGAGCCGGTCGACCAGCGACCGGAGTTCGTCCTCGAACACCGGCTTCGTGAGGTGGTGGTCCACGTCGAGGTCCGGGAACACCCGGTTTCGGTCGGCCGTCGTCGTCACGACCTCACAGTAGCCGCTGTGTGAGCGGATCTTCTCCAGTACCGTCGGTGCCGCCCCGTCACCGAACCCCTCGGACAGCACGACCACGTCGACCGCCTCGTCGAACTCCTCGGCGACCTGCCGTTTCGTCGACGCGATCCGAACCGCACACTCCTCGAGCCACAGTTCGTACAGCTCCGCTCGTGTCGCGTTGCTTTCGATGACGATAACGACCGGCCCTGTCTGAGTCATGGCCTCGTCCCGTGGTTAAGCCGCTCTCAACTCGTTCTAGTTTGTGTCGCTACAAATACGTTCGCTCGTTACTATCACGGGTGATAATACAGAGTCAGTGACCGATTGGGTCGTTACTCACTGGTGCTCGAGCCGCGCCGGGCAGCTTCGGAGATGTCGCGGGACTTGACCGAGAACGAGTGGACGGTCGTCAGGTCGTCGAGGAGGTTCTCGGCGCGGTCGAGCCAGTCCGCGGCGGCGTCCAGCGCCTGCTCGTCGTCGGCGTTCTGCGCCGCCGCCAGTTGCGCCTGTGCCTCCTGTAACGGTTCCCGGAGGTCCTCCGCGAGGACCTCGCTGAACTCGTCGAAGCGGCGTTCGATCCACTGCTCGTACTCTTTGGGTTCGGTGATGTCCTGCTGGAACGCGACGGTGTGGGTCACGTCGCCGTCCTCGTCGCGCACTGGTGCGACGCTGACCTGGCTCCAGAACGGCGTCCCGTCTTTCCGGGCGAGCATGAGTTCTACCGTGGCGGGTTCGTCGCCGTCGATGGCCGCGTCCAGTTCGGCTCGCTTCGCCTCGTCGGTCTCCGCACCCACCAGATGGGTCAGCGACCGCCCCTCGATCTCCGCTTCGTCGTATCCCGTGAGTCGCTCGAATCCCTCGTTCGCGTAGACGACGGGCGTGTCCGGCCGCGTCCGGTCGGCGATGGTGATGCCGATGGGGGCCTCCGCGATGGCCCGGTTCCGGAGCTTCAGCTCCTGTTCGCGCTCCTTGCGCTCGGTGATGTCCCGGGTCGCGACGACCAGCTGTTCGACCTCGTCGTCGACCACCACCGGCGCGACCCGCGTGTGCCAGTGGGTCGGAATCCCGGGGATGTCGAAGGTCTCGTCGTAGCCGAGTGCCGTCTGTTGCTCGACACACTTCTGGAACCGGGCTTCGACCCGGTCACCGATCTCGCCGTCGAGTATCTCCCGGGGCGTCCGGCCGATCATCTCCGACGCCGACAGTCCCGACATCGACTCGTAGGCCGAGTTGACACGCTGGATTTCGAACCGACCGTCGTCCGTGACGTCGACGAGGACGATCCCGTCCTGTGCGTTCTCGAACGTCGTTTCGGCTTTCCGGAGCCTCCGTTCGCGCTCTTTGCGCTCGGCGATGTTCCGGAGGACGCCGACGGTCCCCCGGAAGCCGTCGTCGGAGGGGAGGACGGCGACGTGGTTCTCGAAGGGGATCCGGTCGCCCGATTCGGTGACGAGGTCCATCTCGAACGAGCCACGCGTGCCGTCCTCGGTGATCAGGTCACGGATCAGCGCTTCGGCCGTCCCGACGTCGTCTTCCTCCATGACCGTCGAAACGGGTTCGCCGACGAGTTCGTCGGGTTCGTAGCCGGCGACGGTCAGGTCGCGACCGGCCGGCGGGACGACCGACGTGATGACACCCTCGTCGTCCAGCGTGTAGACTTCGTCGGGAATCGTTTCGACGACCGTCTCGTAGCGTTCGAGTTCCCGCTCGCGTTCCCGCCGCTCCGTGATCTCCCGGGAGTTGAAGACGTACCCGCCGACGGTCGTGTCCTTCCGGTTGCTCCCGACACTCTCGACCCAGGCCCACGACCCGTCGGCCCGTTTGAACCGGAACCTGACGTCCTCGACGACGGTCCCCTCCTGTTCGGTGAGGTCGATGAACCGCCCGCGCATCTCCTCGCGGTCGTCCGGGTGGACGTAGTTGAACACGTACTCGCCGACGAGTTCGCCGGGGTCCCAGCCGAGAATTCGCTCGACGGAGGGGCTCTGGTACTGGATCGTCCCGTCGGGCGCGACGACGGTCACGATGTCCTCGGCGTGTTCGATGAGCGTCCGGTACTGCCGCCCCGTCACCGCCGCCGCGTCCGGCGCGTCGTCACGCCGGAGCGCGCCCTCGATGCGGCCGGCCAGTAGTTCCTCGCTGGCGGTCGCCAGCCCCATCGTGAGCGAGTCCGTCGCGCCCGCCTCGACGCTCTCGGCCGCGTCCTCCGCGTCCTCTGCGAGCACGAGAACCGGGAGTGCTGGGTACTCCTCGCGGAGCCGTGTCACGAGGTCTGTCGCGGTCCCATCCGGAAGGCCGTACTCGCTCACGACGCAGTCGGCCCCGGTTTCGGCCACTGCCGCGAGTGTCTCCCTGATCTCCGACGCGACCGTGACCGTCGCCGTATCGCCCGCCTCTCCGAGGTCCGGAAGCGCACGCTCGACGACACTCCCGTCGGCACCCACGTAGAGGACAGTCGTCGACGCCGACCCGAAGGCTGCCATGTCTCGGGGTAAGCTAAGATACTTGATAAACACTTGGGCCGAATTATCACGGTCGGAACTGGCGGTCCGGCGCGCCGGTCGAGGACGGCCGCCGCTCGGCGGTTTCGTTAGCCGGACTCCGCCTGGACGCGAACCAGACCGCCCGATTCCCCGTCCTCGGTCACCGCGAGGTCGAATCGCCACCCTCCGTCGTCGAGTCGCCGGGGGTCAGACAGTGTCAGCGCCGGGCCCGGGAGCCGCCCGAGCAGATCGATGGCGATGGGCAACGTCGGTAACGACGCCGACCGCGAGGTGAGCGCGTAATCCGTGATCGTCACCGTCCAGGCGCTCCCGGCCGCGGTGTCGGTGTGGGCGTCGACGGCGTACTGGTCGACGATGTCGAGGCGCTGTAACCGCTGGAGGGTCGCGTCCAGCGGTCGATCCGTCTCGTCCCCGTCTGTGAGTTCCGTCGCCGCCGACCGGAGGATGGCTGTCTGTTCCGACTCGGACAGTCTGGCACCGAGTTCGAAAGAGAGGGTCCGCAACAGGTGCAGACAGAGGTCGTCGGGGTCGTCGATGGCGTCGGCGGTCTCGCAGTACGCGTCCATGATCGACGACTCCAGATCCGCGTACCCCTCCGCCGACAGCGTCTCGAACACGGCCGCGGCCACGTCGTGGCAAAAGCCCGTCAGCGACGCCGGCTCCCCCGTCGTGGGTGGCGTCACCGTCCGGGTCGAGCGTGCGGGCTCCTCGCAGGCGATGAAGTCGTAACAGGGTGCCTGCGGGTCCCACCGGCGCAACACGGCCCGGTAGGCCGTTGCCGCTTCCGCCGCTCGCTCGGCCGTCTCCCGGTCCGGGAACCGCGCGCCCGCGACCGGGACCGGACAGACGCCGGTCCGCCCGCAGACGACCCAGTACTCCCCGCCGTCGACCGACAGATCCTCGATCCGTGCCCTGATCTTCGAGAGGCTCTCTCCCACCATTTTAGGCTAGCCTAAATCGACGCTCCGAAAATAGGTTACGGTCGGTGACGGCGCGGCGCGCTCGCCCGACGGCCGGGTCCGCCGCCGGCGGCGAGACGTTACGCCCGGGAACAGTATGTATTATTTAACATTATCTTTATCACCGAGACTGGTTTACGAACGTGCAGGTGTGACAAATGATATCACTGCAGATGGACATGGTCCAGTACGACTGTCCGTATATCGACACGACAGCCAGGAACGACGTGTCCTTCCTGACCAAGCAGTGGGACTTCGATCCGGCCGCCGAGGAACTGGAGACGCGGATCGTGGCCAGGGGGGCTGACTCCGAGGCGCTCGACAACGGGCTACAGACGCTCCGTGACCACGAGAACGTTCGGGAGTACGACCTCATCAAGCGGGAGCAGGATCTGGCCTTGCTGCGGTCCCGCATCCGGCAGACCGACGCGATGGAGACGATTCGTTCCCACGACGGCTACATCACCGGCCCCTTCGAGATCGAGGACGGCAGCGAGATCTGGAACGTCGGTTTCGACCGCGAGGAGCGGGCCGACGGCGCGCTGTCGGCGCTCAGCAAGGACAACGACTTCACCGTCGAGTCCCGCGAGTCGATGGGGCTCGAGGGCTACTACGAACTGATGGAAAACGCGGACGTCGCGCGGTCGCTGCTTGACGGCTGTCGCGGGCTCTCGGCCGTCGAACGGGAGACCGTCCGGACGGCGGTCGAGGAGGGGTACTTCGGCACCCCGCGTGAAGGGACGCTCTCGACGCTGGCGGCGGAACTCGACGTCTCGAAGATGGCCGTCTCGAAGAACCTCCGACGGAGCGAACGGAAACTGTTCGAACGCGTGGTCGGGGCGCTCGACGAACTGGAGCGGGCCGGAACCGACTAGAAGCGGTCGGCGACCCGCTTCGGGATCGATCCGACGTCGGCCGCTACCTGCCGGACGAGGGCGACGCCTTCGTTTTTCGTCCACGCGGCGTAGGAGACGACGGTCTCTCTGGCGAACGCGCCGACGCCGCCGACGCCGTCCGCCCGGTACCGCTCCAGCGCGACCCCGAGCCAGGCCCGGAGTCGATTGATCCCGCCGGCGACGCCGTTGTCGAAGAACAGCACGACGAGCAACAGCAGGACGCCGAAACTGAACTGCCAGTACTGCTCCAGCAGCGGGAACTGCTGGATGAACCAGCGGAGGTACTCGTACGTGAACGCACCCACGATCGGCCCGAAGAACGCGTACGGACCGCCGATGACGGTCATGATGACCGGCTCGGCCGAGAACGTCCAGTACGCGTAGCTCGGGTTGACGTTGCCCTCGAGGGGGATCAGCAGCGCGCCCGCGAGGCCGCTGAACGCGCCCGAGAGGATGAACGTCATCCACTGGTGGCGGTTGACGTTGATGCCCAGCGCCGACGCTCGCTCGGGGTTCTCCCGGATGGCCCGACAGACCATCCCGAACGGCGACCGGACGATCCGCCAGAGGGCGTAGACCCCCAGTGACACGACCACGAGCGCGGCGAAGTAGTACACGAACGGGTCGATGATGTTCACGAGGTTGAACTGCAGACCGAACACTTCCACCTCGCCGATGACGAACGTCAGTCCGTCGGACCCGTTGGTGAAGTTCCCGTCGCCGATGCCGAACGCCGCCATGATCGTCCCGACGGTGTCCTGGAGGACCATGACGTAGACCGCCATGCTGAACGCCAGCGTGATCAACGCGAAGTAGATCTCCTCCAGCCGCACCGACAGGAATCCGACGAACACGGCCAGGATCGTGGCGACGATCACGCCCAGCAGGAGACCCAGAACCCACGTCGCGAGCGGCGCTACGCCGCCGAACGTGCTGGCGAACCCGAGGGCGGGGGCGACCTGGCCGACGGTCGCCGCGACCGTGTAGCCGGCGGCGGCGACGAACATCGCGTGGCCGAACGACAGCAGGCCGGTGTAGCCGTACAGCAGGTTGAACGCCGTGGCAAACAGCGCCAGGATGATCGTCTGGGTCAGGATGTCGCGCTGGTAGGGCCCGACCACGAACGGCAGGGCGAGCATCAGCACTGCCGCTGCCACGACCACCCAGGACGTGCTTCCGACGCTCCGAAACCGCTCTGTGAATCCGTAGCTCATCTCAGAGTCCGGGCGGCAGATCGCTCCCTTCTAGCAGATCGAGCGCCGTGTCCCGATCCAGGCTGTACGTCTGGGTGTTGACCTGGCCCGCGCCGTCGTATGGCACGTCGGCGTCGAACGACGACTCGCCGATCACGCAGTTGGCCGTCGCCTGGTGGGTCTCGGCGTCGATGGTGATCGAACCACGGGGGTCGTTCTCGTAGGTCAGCCCCTCCATCTCCGAGATGATGTCGTCGGGGTTGGTGCTGCCCGCGGCCTCGATGGCCTGCTTGTAGATGTGGACCGCCGCCCACGTACTCCCGCCGGTGAACGGCGGGTACGCGAGCACCTCGCTATCGTTCTCGTACGCGTTCCGGAACCGCTCGATGAACTGCTCGTCGGCCTCCGTGTCGTACGCGCCCGGCCAGTACCAACCGGAGTAGTGCATCCCTTCGGGCATCGTGTCGCCCAGCGCGTCGAAGTTGTTGGGGTCGGCTCCGATGGTGTCGAACACGTCCTCGACCTGGTCGAACAGGCCCTGCTCGGCCGCCTGGTTGGTGAACGTGACCGTGTCGTTGGCCCAGAAGCTCGTGAACAAGAGGTCCGGGTCCGAACTCAGCACGGAGTTGATCTGGGGCGTCATGTTCGTCGCGCCCAGCTCCGGGAACTCCGAGGCGGTGACCTCGTAGTCGACGCCGAGGCCGTCCATGTACGCCTGCACGTAGTCCCAGCACTGCTGGCCGTAGGCGTAGTCCGGCCCCATGTTCGCGATCCGCGGGGAGTCGTAGTTCTCCGAGATGTACTTCGCGATGGCGTAGGTCATGTGGGACGTGTTCGAGTTCGTCCGGAACACGTTCGGCAGACCGGCCGCCTTGCCGTCCCCGCCGTAGAAGTCACCGTACTTCTCCTCGTTGGGCTCGGTGACGTACGGGGTCCCGATGTCGGTCAGGGTCCACGGGACGCCGAGCTGTTCGACCGTCGGCCCGGAGTTGAGCGTCACGCCCGAGGAGGTCATCCCGAGCAGGACGTCGGCTCCCTCCGCCTGGACCAGGCTCTGGAGCTGCCCCTGCGGGTCGTCACCGTGGTCCCGAATGATGAGTTCGACGTCCTCACCCATGATGCCGCCCTCCTCGTTGATCGCCTCGACGGCGACCTCGGCCGTCGCGGCCGAGCCCGCTCCCAGCGCCTCGGCCAGCCCCGAGAGCAGGTAGACGCCGCCGATGGTGACGCCGCTGCCACCACCGCCGCCGCCGAGACAACCGGCCATCGATACTGCCGCCCCGCCGCCCGTCGCGGCCAGAAACTTCCGGCGGCTCACGAGGCGCGCCCGATCGTTGCTCGCCCCGGCACGTCTCCGCTCACCATTATCAAGCATGGTAGTCCTTATACAGCCATGCCCGGTTAATAGATCCGGGTTTATATGTAATCGTTGTCAGATATGTTATATAACTCGAAGGCAATACGCGGCTCCGATCCTGTCGGTGTGTATAAAGGCGGCGAAAGTTTTAATCGATTCCTGATAGAGAGGGGATTCTATGGTAAACACAGGGCTGGTCGTGGACCAAGTGATAACCGGACTGAGTATCGGGAGCTATCTGTTTCTGATCGCGGTCGGGTTGAGTCTCATCTTCGGCGTTCTCGAGGTACTGAACTTCGCGCACGGCGTGTTGTACATGATCGGGGCCTACGTGGGGATCATGGCCGTCCAGAGCGCGACCGGGAACTTCTGGCTGGGACTCGTCCTCGCGGCGCTGGTCGTGGGGCTGATCGGCGTCGTCATGGAGGTCGGGTTCCTCCGGCGCGTCTACGACCGCGACGAACTGGACCAGTTGCTGTTGACGTTCGCGTTCGTCCTCATCATCACCGACGGCGTGCGGTACGTGTTCGGCTCCGGCTCGCGTATCATCAACCCGCCGCCGGGTCTCCGGTTCAGCCTCGTGCTGTCCGAGACGGCGGCGATCCCCTCCTACCGGGCGTTCGTCATCCTCGCGTCGGTCCTCGTGCTGGGCGGGATACTCCTCGCGCTCAGGACCACCAACTTCGGCCGCGTCGTGCGTGCGACCTCCAGCGACCGTGACATGGCTCTGCTGTTGGGCATCGACGTGCCCAAACTCTATACGGGCGTGTTCTTCATCGGCGCGGCGCTGGCCGGCTTCGGCGGCGCGCTGGCGGCCCCGCTCCAGTCCGTGACGCCCGAACTGGGCAATCAGGTGATCATCAACGCCTTCGTCGTCGTGGTGATCGGCGGCCTCGGCTCGTTCACCGGCGCGTTCGTCGGCGCGTACCTCATCGGCATCATGATCGCAGTCGGTAGCATCTTCGCCGCCGGTGCCGGGCAGCTGTTCCCGTTCGTCGCGCTCATCGCCGTGTTGCTTCTCAAGCCCGAGGGCATCGTCGGAGGTGCTGAAGCGTGACGACCGTCCTCGAGACCGAAGGGCTCGAACGCCGCTTCGGGAAACTGCTGGCCGTCGACGACGTGACCGTCTCGATCGAGAGCGAGGACATCACGAGCATCATCGGCCCCAACGGGGCCGGGAAGACGACCTTCTACAACCTGTTGAGCGGTCGGCTCGACCCGACCGACGGCGTCGCCCGCCTCCAGCCCCGCGACTCCGACGAGATGGTGACCGTGAGCGGGCGCGAACCGTACGAGGTCAACCGGCTGGGGCTGTCCCGGGCGTTCCAGATCAACAACGTCTTCGACGGCCTGACCGTCTCGGAGAACCTCCGGATCGCCCGCATCAGCAAGAACGACCGCACGCTCGACCTGCGGGCGGTCGCCCGGGACGACCCGGCCCTCACCGAGCAGGTCAACGAGGTCCTCGAGATGACCGGCCTCCAGTCCGTCGCGGACACGGTCTGTGAGAACCTCTCGCACGGCGACAAGCGGAAGGTCGAGATCGCGCTGGCGCTTGGCACGGACCCGTCGGTCGTCCTGCTGGACGAGCCGACCGCCGGGATGAACGCCACCGAGACCGAGAAGATGGTCGAACTGGTCGAGGACCTCGACAACCAGACCGACATCACGTTCGTACTGACCGAACACGACATGGACGTGGTGCTCGGCATCTCCGACCGCATCCTCGTGTTGGACAACGGCGAGTTGATCGCCGACGGGACGCCCGACGAGGTGATGGCCAACGAACGCGTTCGCGAGGCCTACCTCGGAGGTGAACCATGAGCCTGCTCGAACTCTCGGACGTGAACGCATACTACGGCAACAGCCACGTTGTGTTCGACCTCTCACTGTCGGTCGAGGAAAACGAGGTCGTCGCCCTGCTCGGCCGCAACGGCGCGGGCAAGACGACGACCCTGCGGGCGATCACCGGTACGGTTCCCCGGCGGCATGGGACCATCGCCTTCCGCGGCGATTCCATCGTCGACCAGTCGGTCGACCGCATCAGCAACCGGGGGATCAAACTCGTCCCCGAGGAACGCCGCATCTTCCCGACGCTGACAGTCGTGGAGAACCTCTCGGTGGCACGGGACTCCTGTTCGGGGACCGAGCCCCGGCCGATCGAGGAGATGTTCGACATCTTCCCCGTCCTCGACGAACTCCGGGAGAACCGGGGCCGGAACCTCAGCGGCGGGGAGCAGCAGATGCTCGCGGTCGCGCGGGCGCTGGTCCAGAACCCCGACCTGCTTCTGCTGGACGAACCGACCGAGGGGCTCGCCCCGGTCATCGTCGAGGACCTGCGCGAGGTCCTCGAAGACATCGTCAGCCGCGACGTGACGGTGCTGATCACCGAGCAGAACGTCGAGTTCGCGCTCGATCTCTCCGAGCGGGCCTACATCATCGAGAGCGGCGAGAACGCCTGGGACGGCTCCATCGAGGACCTGCGTCAGCGCGAGGACCTGCTCGAGGAGTACCTCTCGGTCGGCGAGGCGAGCGCCGACTGATTCCCCCCGGGGCGGCGGTCGCCCCCGGAACCGCGCCTGCCAACGTTTTTAGCCGGGCGTGGCCAAGGACGGGGTATGTACGTCCGGGACGCGAAAAACCGCGAGGAGGTCTGGCTTCTGGATCACATCGAGGACATGGGCCTGGACGAGACAGCGTTTCGCTCGCGGGACTACGTCATCGCCATCGACGAGGAGTCCAACGAGAAGGCAGGGTTCGGGCGCGTTCGCGTCCACAAGACCGACGACGAGGCCGTCTGTGAACTCACCTCCATCGGCGTTCTCGACGACTGGCGCGGGCAGGGCGTCGGCGCACACGTCGTCGAACGCCTCATCCAGAAGGCCGGCGACGACGGGTTCGAGACCGTCTACGCGCTGACCGACGAACCCGACTACCTCCGGCAGTTCGAGTTCGAGCCCGTCGAGACCGGCTCGCTCCCGGCGAAACTCCAGGACCGGCTGGAGGAAAAGCGCGAGACGACCGCACCCGACGCGGTTCCGATGGCACTCACCGTCGCGGAGTTCCGGATGCCCCGGAAGTTCCGGGAGGCGTTCAAACGCGCCGCCGCCGACGAGGGCGAGAGCGAACCCGAGGAAGGCCCGGAGGACTTCGGGATCGACCCCGAGGAGGCCACCTACAAGTACGACACCGGCCGCTGACCTGCGCGCCCGGGCGGCCGACTCCGTCCTGTCTTCTACCCGACCCGCTCTCGACCGGTCGATACCTCCCGGCCGGTTTCGCGCTCGAACCGCGCCGGACCGCCAGCCGGTCAGACAACGCTTATACACCGGCACGCCGTTCACACAGCTATGTTCGACGAGGAGGACCTCCAAGAGATCCGCTCGGCGAAGGCCGACTGGGACGAGGAGTCGGTCCAGCCGACCGTCGAGCGGTTCGGTGAGCGCAAAGACACGTTCACCACCGATACGGAGGGACAGACCGTAGATCGCCTGTACACCCCCGACGACGTGTCCGATCTGGACTACGACGAGGACCTCGGCTTCCCGGGCGAGGAACCGTACACCCGCGGGGTCTACCCGACGATGTACCGCGGCCGGCTCTGGACCATGCGCCAGTACGCCGGCATGGGAACCGCCAGGGAGACCAACGAGCGGTTCAACTACCTGCTCGACGAGGGCCAGACCGGCCTCTCGATGGCCTTCGACCTCCCGACCCAGATGGGCTACGACTCGGACAACACCATGGCCGCCGGCGAGGTCGGCAAGACCGGCGTCGCCATCGACTCCCTCTCGGACATGGAGACCGTCTTCGAGGGCATTCCCCTCGACGAGGTCTCGACCTCCATGACGATCAACGCGCCCGCGTCGGTCCTTCTGGCCATGTACATCGCCGTCGGCGACAAGCAGGGCGTCGACCGCGAGGAACTTCGGGGGACCATCCAGAACGACGTACTCAAGGAGTACATCGCGCGCAACACCTACATCTACCCGCCCGAGCCCTCCATGCGGATCATCACGGACATCTTCGAGTTCTGCGCCGCGGAGGTCCCCAACTTCAACACCATCTCCATCTCGGGCTACCACGTCCGGGAAGCCGGGGCGACCGCGGCCCAGGAGATCGCCTTCACGCTCGGGAACGGCATCGAGTACGTCGAGGCCGCCATCGAGGCGGGCCTGGACGTGGACGATTTCGCCCCCCAGTTGTCATTCTTCTTCGCCTCCTACAACAACATCCTCGAAGAAGTCGCGAAGTTCCGCGCGGCCCGGCGGATGTGGTACCAGATCATGGAGGAGCGGTTCGACGCCGAGAACCCCAAGTCCAAGCAACTGAAGTTCCACACCCAGACCGCGGGGTCGACGCTGACGGCCCAGCAAGTCGAAAACAACGTCGTCCGCGTGGCCTACCAGGCGCTCGCCGCAGTGCTGGGCGGGACCCAGAGCCTCCACACTAACGGGAAAGACGAGGCCGTCGGCCTCCCGACGGAAGAGAGCGTCCGGACCGCCCTACGGACCCAGCAGATCCTCGCCCACGAGTCGGGCGCGGCCGACACTATCGACCCGCTTGGCGGCAGTTACTACGTCGAGAGTCTGACCGACGACCTCGAAGAAGAAGCCTTCGAGATTCTGGAGCGGATCGACGGCAAGGGCGGCATGCTCCCGGCCATCGAGGACCAGTGGGTCCAGCGCGAGATCCAGGACGTGGCTTTCGAGCGCCAGCGCGAACAGGAGGAAGGCGAGCGGGTCATCGTCGGCGTCAACGAATACGAGGTCGAGGAGGAAGAGGACGTGGACATCGAAGAGGTCGACGAAGCAGTCGAACAGCAACAACAGGAGACGCTCGCGGCGGTCCGCGAGGACCGCGACGACGAGGAAGTCGAGGCCAAACTCGACGCGGTCCGGCAGGCCGCCCGCGACGGCGAGAACCTGATGCCGTACCTCATCGACGCCGTCAAGGTCTACGCCACCACCGGCGAGATCTGTGACGCCATGCGCGACGTGTTCGGCGAGTACCAGGGCGGCGGTATCTGACGGGAGAACCTCTCTCGATTTGGTTTTCGACAGTCGTCCGATCAGCGACAGAACTAAGTATCTGTGTAAAGTCTCCTTTACTGTAAAGCGACTTTTACGGAAACGTCGCTTTACACCGCCCTGAAAACCATGTCGACGACACAGGATCATCCAGCACGGAGAGGACAGCGCTACAATCGCATCATCATGGCCGTCTTCGCGGTGGGGATCGCGAGTTTCTTCGCCGGAATGTTGCTCGATCGGACCTTCGTCGGGCTGGTCGTGTACGCGGTCGCCTGTCTCGGCGGCATCACGGCCCTGCTGTACCTGCAGTTCGCGAGTTCGGTCCGGCTGAGCGACGAGCGCGAACAGCGGCTCCACGAGCGGGCCAGCGGCGCGCTCATCATGATCGCCGCCTACGTCGGGCTCCCCGTCGTGATCGGTCTCTACCTGCTCGACAGCCTCGGCTACTACACGATCCCGCCGGTCGTCTGGGGCGGCATCTACGCCTACTCCGCGCTCTTCCTGCTGTGGGGGGTCGTCTATACGGTCGTCCGATACAACGCATGAAAAACGACCTGCGTGACCGACGCGAGCAACGCGATCTGAGCCAGGCCGACCTGGCCGCCGAGGTGGACGTGACCCGGCAGACGATCAACTCCATCGAGCGCGGCCGGTACGACCCCTCCCTGGAACTGGCCTTCACGCTCGCCGACTACTTCGACTGCCGGATCGAGGACATCTTCGACCCCGAATAGGTCCCCCTGACGTTACAGCGTGACCGCCATCATCACCTCGTCGACGGCCTCGCCGTCGATCCGGTAGTGGTCCTCGCGGACGGCTTCGACCGCCCCGCCGTGGGCCTCGAAGAACTCGATCGCGCCCTCGTTGGTTGCCGGGAAACTGTTGTACACCTTCGTCAGCTCCATCTCCTCGGCCCAGTCGAGCCCGTGATCCAGCAGACGACTCCCGATGCCGTGGCCGCGGTGGGCCTCGACCAGCCCGATTGTCAACTCCGCGGTGTGGTGGAGTTTGTCGAGTTCGGGAATCTCCAGGTGGACCCACCCGACGACCTCCTCGCCGACCGTGGCGACGAAGAAGACGCGGGACTCGAACTCGTTGTGCCGGAGCAGGGAGTCTTCGTAATCCAGTTGTTGGGCGACGCTCTCGGCCTCGATGTAGGAACCCTCGCTGGCGACCTGCCGGAGCGTGCCCACGATGCCCGCGATGTCGTCCTGCCGGGCCGGGCGGATCGTCACCGTGAGCCCGTCGATCTCGTACTGCTCGGCCGTGCCGGGGTCCATCGCGATCTCCAGTTGGCCGTCCCGCTCGGTCAGATAGCCGTCGCGCTTGAGCATCGAGAGGTGGTGGCCGAAGCGGCGTGGCTCGAACCCCAGCGCCGCCCGCGCTCGCTCGGGTTCGACGCGGCCCTCCCGCTCGACGTACTCGTAGATCCGTTGCCTGTCGTCGTCCAGTCGCCCCGGTTTCGGTGCCTCCATACCCCACGGTCACGGCGAACCGTCTTAGTAATTGATGACAGTTACCACACTGCACACTACTCGGGGCTGTCGCAGGGCTGATTGTCCCGCCGCTCCCAGCCGGGGTATGCAGTTCGATCACGCGGGGATCGCGACAGACGACGCCGACGCGCTCGCCGAACAGTACGCGGCGCTGTTCGACGCGACGGTCGCCCACGAGGAACGGTTCGACGGAATGACGGTGGTCTTTCTCGACCTCGGGAACGGCTTCTTCGAGGTGCTCGAACCCCTCGACGACGAGGGTGCCATCGCCAGCTATCTGGACCGGAACGGCCCGGGCATCCACCACCTCGCGGTGGCGACCGACGACGTCGAGGCGGCCCTGGCTCGCGCTCGCGAGGCCGGCGTCGAGTTGATCGACGAGGAACCGCGGGGCGGGGCCTGGGGTCACGACGTGGCCTTCCTGCACCCCGAATCCACCGGTGGTGTCCTGCTCGAATTCGTCGAACACTAGGCCGCCGCCGTCTCGACTTCGACCGGTTCGCGGAAACACTCGATCTCGAAGCGCGCGCCGCCTTCCGGGCTCTCGGTGATGGAGAGTTCCCAGCCGTGAGCGCCCACGATATCCCGGACGATGGCGAGTCCGAGGCCAGTGCCTTCCTCGTGGGTCGTGTAGCCCTGTTCGAGCACTTCGTCGCGCTCGTCTTCGGGGATGCCGTCGCCGGTGTCCTCGACGTAGAACCCGGTGTCGTCCGCGAGGGTACCGACCCTGATCGTGAGGTCGCCGTCGTTGTGGTCCAGCGCGTTCCGGTAGAGGTTCTCGAAGACGTTGAGCAGGCGGTCACGGTCGCTCTCCAGCCGGAGATCGATGTCGGCTTCTAGCGTCGCCCGGTCGGTGTCGACGTTCTCCCAGGCCTCGGTCGCGACCGATCCCACGTCAACGTCCTCTTTCTCGGTAATGGCCTTCCCGGAGCGGGCCAGCGTGAGCGCGTCGTCGATGATGTCCCGCATGCGTTCGTGGGCCGTATCGAGTTCCTCGACGCTCTCGCGGTGTTCGGCGTCGAGTCTGGCCTCCAGCAGTTCGACGTGGCCGGTGGCGACGTTCAGCGGGTTGCGGAGGTCGTGCGAGACGATGCTGGCGAACCGGTCCAGCCGCTCGTTCTGGTGTTCGAGTTGCTGTTTCTGCCGTTCGAGGTCCTGTTTCTGCTGGCGCAGTTCCTCCTCGCGCTCGCGGAGCTGTTCTTCGCGTTCTTTCTGTTCGGTGATGTCGTAGATCATCACCGACCGACCCACGACCTCACCGTCATTGACGATCTCTGAGACGTTGATGTCGTAACAGTACTCGCCGTTCTCGGTCGAAATCCAGACCTGCTCGCGATGGTTGCCGACCCGTTCGCCCGTCTCGTAGTCGTCGAAATACTGTCCGATGTCGACCACGGTGTGGACCTGTTTGCCGACCACGCGCTCGTCCAGCCCCAGCATCTTCCGTGCCGTCGAGTTGATGTCGACGATCCGGGCGTCGTCGTCCATGATGATGACGCCGCTGTCGATCTCCTCGATCACGAAGTCCCGGGCCAGGGGCAACACGTCGTCGAAGCGTGAACTGAACCGGGCGAGAATGGCGTTGACCGGAATCATCTGGACGAATCTGATACTCGTGAAGAGCACGAGCGCGACGGCCCCCCAGAACAGGAACGAGAAGGGGACGAGCATCATGTGCGGGAACGGGCTGAACCCGGCGACGGTGATCATGTTGGTCGTCCACATCGACAGCCCACCAAACCCGAGCACCAGACTCAGCTTCCGGTAGACGTTCCGTGAGTGGAGCGCCTTCCGGAACAGGAGGACCGTCGCCGCCACCAGCAACGTGTACGTAAATAGGATGAATCCCCAGGCGATCGGCCCCCAGGCGTCGTAGGTCAGCAACACCGTTCCGCCCTCCGTGACGAGTCGAGGGTTCACGATCACCAGGTCGTCTACTGCGCTCGTCAGCGTCGCCGGGACGTACACGAGCGGCACGGTGAGGAGCGCGTGTGGCAGGTACCGCGGTAATCTGTCGTAGTGTCCGGTGTAAGCGACGGCGAAGAGGAACCAACAGCTACAGAGAGCGACACTCGAGACGAGAAACCCGGCGAAAAAGACCAGCTTCAGCCGGTAGCTCGTGCTGGCGACCGTCAGCGCCAGGAACAGCGACCACGTCGCGATAGCGGCCATGGACCCGGCGTACCAGACGGTCCCGCGCCGGTCGCGTTTTACGTACCCGAGGTACGCGGCCACCGCGGAGATGCCTGCGACGAGCAACAACGCGGGAACGTAGATACTGTACTGAAACATTGGCGTGATCGATACACCGTCCCCTCTACGACAGTGTCTCTTGCTCGAATAGGTCTCTCGACGGAGTAAAAGGTATCTCCCGTATTATCGGCCGTGATAACAATCAGCCCCAGTCTGCGGCGCGGAACTCGCCTTCCGGGTGCATCCGCGCGGGCGGCTGGGAAAACCACGCTGCACCGTTGAGTTCGCCGGGCTGGATGGCGAGGTGGCCACCCTCGTACCGGCCGTCGAAGAAGACCCACAGCGTGTGGAGTCGTTCGTCGTGTTCACCCTTCGAAACGCTGACCCGGCGGCGGAGCAGGAACGGTTCGACGATCCGACAGTCGATCCCGGTCTCCTCCCGCACCTCGCGGACCGCGGTCTCCTCGTAAGACTCGCCACACTCCCGGCCGCCGCCGGGCAGGCCCCACCGGGTCGAGCCCCGCGAGAGTATCATCAGGACGCGCCGGTCCTCCTGGATGTCGGCCGGGAGCGACTCCGAGAGCGGGGCCGTCTCGGGGGGTTCGCGCACGACCCAGACGTAGCCGCCGCCGGTGTACCCCTCCGTGGCCAGGTCGCGCAACTCCGGGAACACGCCGGCGGGCACCTCCTCGTGTTCCTCGCGGACGGGCACGTCACCGTACTCCGACAGCAGTCGCTCCTGCCGGCGGTCGACCTCCGTCCGATTCACGTCGCGGACCATTCTCACCCAGCCTTTTCGTTCGCAGTAAAATGTCCTCCGACCCGGCAGAACGAGTCAGGCCGAGAGTGTCTCGAAGACCTCCCGCTCGGTCTCCGCGACCGTCGAGAGATGTCCCAGATCGGGGTAGAAGTGCGATTCCGCTGTCGGGATGGCGTCTGCGAGATAGTACCCCATCGCCGGCGGAACGACGGTATCGGCCTTCCCGTACCACAGCCACGTCGGGACGGAGATTGCCCCGAGGTCGAACCCCCACGGCTGGCCGAACAGCGCGGTCTCCGTCACCAGCGGATCGAGGCCGTGGTGGCGGCGCGACTCCACCATGCTCGCGTGGACGACCGTCCCGAGTTCGCCGGTCCAGACCGGGCCGTCCGCCGGCGCGGCGCTGTCGGCCATGGATTCGAGGAAGGCGTCCCGGTCGTCGAGGGCTTGCCGCCCGCCGAGCCACAGCCCGAGTTTCGTCACCGGCGGCAGGAACCGAGCGCTGTAGTACCAGAGCCGATTCCGGAGCCCGACCGCCGCCATCGGGCCGAGGCCACAGACGATTCCCGCCCGCTCGACGCGCTGGTCGAGCAGCGCCGCCGTCGCCGCGGCGTAGGGGCCGCCAGCCGAGATCCCGAGGACCGGAAACCCGTCCAGGTCGAGCGCGTCGGCCAGATCCGCCACGTCGGCCGGCCAGTCGGTCAGCGTCCGGTCGGGGTCCGGGTCGGAGACCCCAAAGCCCGGGCGCTCCGGGGCGATCACGCGGACGCCTTGCTCGCGAGCAACGCCATCGAACGCCGCCGCGAACACCCGCGAGTTGGGGAACCCGTGGAACAGCATCAGGGGGTCGCCCTCGGGGTCGCCGACGGTCGCATAACCCAGTTCTCGGCCGTCACGGAGCGTGACGGTCCGGGGGTGCTCGGCCATCTCCGCAGCGAGGTCCAGCGCCGCGGACTCCCCGGTGGCCACGTCCGTCGCCCGTTCCGCCTCGCCCTCGAACCACTCGCCGAGCGCGTCGCGTAGTCCCATGGCCCACCGTGGTGTCGCCCCTCGAATAACGGTTCGGGACGCGGCTACTCGTAATACTCCAGGTAGAGTGCGATGATCTTCAGGCCGAGGTAGATCCCCAGCGGAATCCCGACCAGGGCGTGGCCGATCGTGCTGTCGAGAAAACCCAGGATCGCCCAGACGATCCCCCCGAGGGCTCCGACCAGACTGCCGAGGAGACCGAGCACCGTTCCGACGATGCCATCGCTGCCATCGTCGCCGTCACTCGCGGCCGTCTGGAGCTGTGAGCCGTTGCCGGTCGCGTTCGTCGCCGTAGCCGTCCCGGTGGCGGTTTCCTGGGCTTGGACGACGGCCGAACCCGACACGACCAGTGCCGCGACCGCACTCACGACGAGCAGGCAGGCACCGATCCGGCCCGCGAGGCGGGCCCACCGACACACGTGCATCGCCACCGAGTACCGACCGACGCGGGTTAAACCTCACCCGCGTTTCGCCGCCCTAGCCGAAGTTCTCGACCTTGGCTCCATCGGGGTCACCACCCGCCGCGTCGATGGCGGTGGTCGCGGCGTCCAGAAAGTCCGCGAAGCCGTAGACGAACACCTGTTCGCCCTCGTCGTGGGTCAACACGTCGGTCGTCGCCTCGCCCATGTCGTCGTCGGCGTCCAGCACGTGGACCGTGATGCCCTCGGCGGCGAGTTCGTCGAGGGCGTCCTCGTGGATGGGGTCGTCGTCGCGGTAGACGATGGCGGCCTCGTTGCCGTCAGCGAGCGCGCGGCGCGCGATGCCGACCGCGGGACCGACGCCCGGACCGCCGGCGAGAATCACGGCGCGTGGCTCGTCCTCGTAGTAGGCGTTGCCGTAGGGCCCCGAAATCGTCATGGTGTCGCCGGCGTCCAGTTCGGCGAGGATCGGGCCGAGCGCGCCGTCGGGGTCGATCTCGACGGTGACCTCGAAGGTGTCGGCCACGTCCGACGAGGAGATGGTGTAGAAGCGACTCTCGCGCTCGCCGTCGACCTCGGCGACGAGCTTGACGAACTGTCCCGGGCGGGCGGCAAAGTCGGGAGGCGACTCGAAGGCGATGGCGACGGCGTTCTGACCGACCGACGACACGGCGGCGACGGAGAGGGGTTCGTCTTCCATATTTCCCTTCTGGGAGCCCTTGCCGAAAGGTGCTTTCGATCCGAAGAGAAATGGACGTACAGTCAGTTAGCTGAACGATTTGTGGACCTGAACACCTATTGCAGAAGGCTTTTGCGTCGTGGCTGGGTAGCCCCTCGCTAGTATGCCCGCGGACCTCAACTGGGCCATCGGCGGTGAAGCTGGCGACGGGATCGACTCGACGGGCAAGATTTTCGCACAAGCTCTGTCCCGTGCCGGTCGCCACGTCTTCACCTCCAAAGACTTCGCGTCGCGTATCCGTGGCGGGTACACGGCGTACAAGGTACGTACCTCGGTCGACCGCGTCGAGAGTGTCGTCGACAGACTCGACATTCTCATCGCTCTGACCGAGCGAACCATCGACGAGAACATGAACGAACTGCACGAGGGCAGCGTCATCATCTACGACGGTGAGCGCACCACGATGCAGGACGTCGAGGTCCCCGAGGGAATGATCGGGCTCGACGTGCCCCTCAAGTCGCTGGCGGAGGACGCCGGCGGCGCGATCATGCGCAACATCGTCGCCCTCGGGGCTGCCTGCGAGGTGACGAACTTCCCCATCGCGAACCTCGACGAATCGCTGGAAAAGCGGTTCAAAGACAAGGGACAGGCCATCGTCGAGAACAACAAGAAGGCCGCCCGACTCGGCCAGGACTACGTCCAGGAAGAGTTCGACCACGACTTCGACTACGACGTCGAGACCACGGACAACGACTACGTCCTCCTGAACGGCGACGAGGCAATCGGCATGGGTGCCATCGCCGCCGGCTGTCGGTTCTACTCGGGTTACCCCATCACCCCCGCGACGGACGTGATGGAGTACCTGACCGGCCGGATCGACCGCTACGGCGGGAAAGTCGTCCAGGCCGAGGACGAACTCGCCGCGATCAACATGGCGCTGGGCGCGGCCCGCGCGGGAGCCCGCGCGATGACGGCCACTTCGGGCCCCGGTATCGACCTGATGACCGAGACGTTCGGGCTCGTGGCGACCAGCGAGACCCCCCTCGTCATCTGTGACGTGATGCGGTCCGGGCCGTCGACCGGGATGCCCACGAAACAGGAACAGGGCGACCTCAACCAGTTGCTGTACGGGGGCCACGGCGAGATCCCGCGCTTCGTCGTCGCACCGACGAACATCTCGGAGTGTTTCTGGAAGACCGTCGAGGCGTTCAACCTCGCCGAGAAGTACCAGACCCCGGTGTATCTGGTCGCGGACCTCTCGCTGGCGGTCACCGAGCAGACGTTCCCGCCCGAGACCTTCGACATGGACGAGGTCGAGATCGAGCGCGGGAAGATCGTCGACGAGAACGATATCGACGCCTGGCAGAACGAAAAAGGGCAGTTCCAGCCCCACTTCCCGACGGCCGACGGGGTCAGCCCGCGCACCCTCCCCGGCGTCGAGGGCGGTGCCCACATGACGACTGGACTGGAACACGACGAACTCGGTCGCCGGACCGAGGACACGGACGTGCGCATCGAGCAGGTCGACAAACGCGAACGGAAAGTCGATACCGCTCGCGACGAGGAAGACTGGAGTTACCGGGAATTCGGCGATCCCGACTCGGACACCCTCGTCCTCTCGTGGGGTTCGAACGAGGGCGCGATGCGGGAGGCTCTCGAGTTCCTCGAGGGGGAGGGCACCGACGTGCGCTTCATCTCGGTGCCGTACATCTTCCCCCGTCCAGACTTGTCCGAGGAGATCGAAGCCGCAGACGACGTAATCGTCGTCGAGTGTAACGCGACCGGACAGTTCGCCGACCTGATCGAACACGACTCGCTGACGCGGGTCAAGCGCGTCAACAAGTACAACGGCGTGCGATTCAAGGCCGACGAACTCGCAGAGGAAATCGAAGACAAACTCGCAGAACCCACCGAGGTCGAAGCAGAATAATGAGCTCCGAGATCAGATTCACGGACTTCAAATCCGACAAGCAACCGACGTGGTGTCCCGGATGCGGTGACTTCGGGACGATGAACGGCATGATGAAAGCGCTGGCCAACACCGGCAACTCCCCGGACGATACGTTCGTCGTCGCCGGGATCGGGTGTTCGGGGAAGATCGGCACCTACATGCACAGCTACGCGCTCCACGGTGTCCACGGTCGCGCACTGCCCGTGGGCATCGGGACGAAGCTGGCCAATCCCAACCTCGAAGTGATGGTCGCCGGCGGGGACGGCGACGGCTACTCCATCGGTGCGGGCCACTTCATCCACGCCGTGCGCCGGAACGTCGACATGACCTACGTCGTCATGGACAACCGCATCTACGGCCTCACGAAGGGGCAGGCATCGCCGACCTCGCGTGAGGAGTTCGAGACGGCGACCACGCCCGAGGGGCCCAAACAGCCGCCGGTCAATCCGCTGGCGCTGGCCCTGGCGGCGGGCGGTACGTTCATCGCCCAGTCGTTCAGTTCCGACAGCCAGCGCCACACCGAAATCGTCAAGCAGGCCATCGAACACGACGGCTTCGGCTTCGTCAACGTCTACTCGCCGTGTGTCACGTTCAACGACGTGGACACCTACGACTACTTCCGGGACACCATCGTCGACCTCAGCGAGGCCGACCACGACCCGACCGACTACGACGACGCCAAGTCGGCCATCCTCGACGCCGACAAGGAGTACCAGGGCGTCATCTACCAGGACGAGGGTTCGGTGCCTTTCGACGAGCGTGAAGGGCTGACCGACTCCATGGCGGACATCCCCGAGGGCGCACCCGAGGACGCGATGGATCTCGTCCGGGAGTTCTACTAGACGACCTTTTTTCCGGTTCGGGTGCGCTTCGCGCACCATCTGCTCACGGGCGCTTTGCGCCCGTTCGCATGGTATGCGGGACCTCCGATCCGCACTACTCACGGAAAAGAGGTCGATCAAAAAAGCGGAGCGCGCCGACGGCGCGCTCCGTACGACGACCGTGCCCGCACAGCGACCGCCACGCACCGCGACCGCCGCCGAACCGGTGATGCGGCCTCCACGGGGGCCGGTCGTCGAGCGGGATTCCGTAGCCCGTCGGCGGGCCCTCGGAGACGGCATCGCAAACCGCCTGTCGACGCTACCCTGGAAATGTGAACCTAACGACCAGAATGCTTTACTCGGTAAGGGCGGAGATGTGGGGTGATGAGTGCAGACTCCGTCGCCGAGGTTCTCCACCTCTTCCACAAGCGCCACGACGTGTTCCGGTGTCTGTGTGACGACGAGTTCGACAAGCAGGCCGTCGAGGAGCGAACGGGGGCGTCGCGTCCGACAGTCGACCGCGCGTTCCGTGAACTCGAGGACGCGGGCATTCTCACCTCGACGGGGACCGTCTACGAGTTGACCAACTTCGGGGACCTCTGCTGTGCGGAGTTCGAGCGTGTGGCCGGGACGCTGGGGACGCTCACCGAAGCCGAGAGTCTCCTCTCGCACCTCCCCCGTGACGCCGGGTTCGACATGCGGCTTCTGGAGGGGGCCGAGATCCACCACGCCGAGGATCACGCGCCACACGAACCGCTGACGGAGATGGTCGACCTCGCCCGGTCCGCTGGTGAGTTCTACGGCTACTCGAACCGGATCATCCCCTACATCGTCGAGGGGTTCCACCGACTGACCGTCGAAGAAGGGTTGCCCGCCCGCCTGATTCTCTCGGAAGAAGTCGTCGAGACCGGGTTAGCAAACTACCCCGAGAAGTTCGGCGCTATCGTCGACGCCGACACCACCACCGTCTACGCGACCGAGCACGCCTACAACTACGGCGCGGCGGTGGGTGACGGCCGCGTCGCCGTCTCCGTCTCCAACGACATGGACCGCTTGCTGGCAGTCGTCACGAACGATACCGACGCCGCCGTCGAGTGGGTCGAGGAGTTCCTCGACGGGATTGTCGCGTCCGACAGCACACGCGAACGCTGAACACGATCACTTCCCGATCCTCGATCACGATCTGATCGAAAGTCGCTCAGTAATACTTTGCCGGTACAGTTCGTATCCACACTCGATGGGCCAGCAGTTGGTTCGCGGGCTCTCGGGGTTCGGGGAGCTATCGGTGGACGAGGCACTCGAAGCGCTCGCTGACGAGCGCCGGCGGGCCGTCGTCCGTGTCCTCCACGGGACCGAGGGGAGCGTGACCGCTCAGGAACTGGCCACCGAGATCCGTCTCCACCCGGAGGGGCCACAGGACCGCGGCCGGGTCGTCGTCGACCTGCATCACCGGACGCTCCCGAAACTCGACGCGCTCGGGGTCCTCAGCTACGACCCCGAGGCGACGGTGGTGGAGCCACGCCCCCCACTCGACGATCTGGTCGGCCTCGTCGAACACGTCGAGTTCACGAGCCGCTGACCCCGTTCAGTCCAGCGCCCGGACCATCTCGACGTGGGGAATCCCTGCCTCCTCGAACTCGTCGCTCACCGTCCGGTAGCCGAGTCCTCGGTAGAACCCTTCGACCTCGGTCTGTGCGTGCAGGACGAGTCGCGTGAGTCCGCGCTCGCGAGCCGCGGTGTGGACGGTCGCCATCACGCGCCGTCCCCACCCTTCGCCGCGTCGGTCCTCGCGGACGGCGACGCGCTCGACCTTCCCCGTTCCCGTCTCGGGCTCGCGGAGCCGGGCGGCTCCGATGGGGTTCCCGTCGTCGTACGCGACGACGTGGACGGCCCCGTCGTCCAGCCCGTCGAGTTCGCGGTCCTCGGCGATGCCCTGTCCCTCGACGAAGACGGCGTGACGGACGGCGAGGGCGTCGGCCCGCTCGCGTTCGGTGTCGGCGACGACGACGCCGGACTCGACCATGTTGACAGGTAGTGTGCCGGCGACAAAAACACCGCGCCGTCAGGCCTTGCGGATCTGTTCGGCGACTTCCTCGACGCCCTCGTAGGTGTGATCGACGATGCCTTCCATGTTGAGGAAGCCGTGGATCATCGACTCGTGGTTGCTGTACTCCACGTCGACGCCGGCCTCGGCGAGTTCCTGCGCGTAGGCGTGGCCCTCGTCCCGGAGCGGGTCGAACCCGCAGGTCAGGACGAACGCCGGCGGCGTCTCGGCGAGTTTGTCACGCCGGGCGTTCAGCGGGAACGCCCACGGGTGGTGGGCGTCGATCTCGTCGTCGATGTAGTGTTTGACGAACCAGAGCATGTCCTGGGCCGTCAGGAAGTAGCCGTCCCCGTTCTGTGCCCGCGAGGGCATCGGGTCCATGTAGGTCGTGGCCGGATAGAGCAGGAGTTGCCGGTCGATGTTCGGCATGCCGCGCTCGGCGGCCATCAGCGAGACGACGGCACTGAGGTTCCCCCCGGCGCTGTCGCCCGCGACGACGTGCGTGCTCGTGTCTCCACCGTACTCGTCGGCGTTGCGGCTGGTCCACTGCGCGCCGGCGTAGGCGTCCTTGATCGGTTCCGGCCACGGAGCTTCCGGTGCCTTGCGGTACTCGACGGAGACGATCACCGCCTCCGCGCGGTTGGCCAGCATCCGGCAGAGTTCGTCGTGGGTGTCGATATCGCCCGCGACGAAGCCGCCGCCGTGGAAGAAGGTGACCGTCGGGTGACCGTCGCCGGCCGGCGCGTACACCCGGGCCGGGATGGGCTCCTCGCCGTTCCCGGCAGGCGGAATCTCGACGTCCTCGACGGTGTCGACCGCCTCTGGCTCACCCGTCGAGAGGTTCGTCATGATCGTCAACTGCTCGCGTGCGTCCTCCGGTGTCCCCTTCGAGAGTGTGATGTCGTAGTCGTTGAGCAAGTCGAGCATGTTCTCGACGTGCTCGTCGAGTTCCCCCCGTACCGGCTGGTCGTCGAACATGTGCTTTTCTTTCACACCGGGCCCCTGATGAACGTTCTACCTCTCACTTACGGCCACTTTTAACAACCCTCGATCCAGGCCGCGAGAGCCGGCTGTTTTCGCCGCGGAGAGGGTCCTTTTTTACGAGATGAAGCGATAATGGTGAACAATGAGTGCGCAGTCCGAAAACATCGTGTGGGGTGATGCGGTGGGGGCCGTCGTCACGGTGTCGGCGTCGGGGTGTCGGTGCTGCGCACGGCGAGACGGTTCGGTTTCCGGTGGGGAACAGCGCCACGAGAACGGATCTGCAGTTCACAACACGACGCTATGACTGATCACTACGACGTAGTCGTCGCCGGTGCAGGGCCGGCTGGAGCACAGTGCGCTCGCGACCTGGCGGCACGGGACTACGAGGTCCTCGTCCTCGAAACGGAGGCCGAAGACGAGTTCCCGCGCCAGAGCAACAAGTCGACCGCCGGCACGTTCCCGTCGATGATGGCCTCGTTCAACGTGCCAAGCGACGTGGTGATGAACTACACCGACAACGTCGTCCTGGAGTCGCCCAACGATCACTACGTCCAGGAACGGGCGGGTGCGGTCCTCGAATTCGCCGACTTCAAGCAGTGGCTCGTCGCGGAAGGCCGCTCGAAGGGGGCCGAGTACTGGTTCGACGCTCGCGTCGCCAACCCCATCATGGACGGCGGCGAGATCGTCGGCGTCGAGTACAACGGCTCCGAGGAGGTGTACGCCGACGTGGTCGTCGACGCGACCGGTCCGTCCGCGCCGCTGGCCCGTGAACTTGGCGTGACCGATCTGGAACGCCGGAACCAGGCCATCGGCATCGAGTACGAGTTCGAGGGTCTCGGCGTGGATCACGACCGCTACGCCGACCTGACCGACGCGATGATGCTCCGGCTCGACCACGACCTCGCGCCCGGTGGGTACTCTTGGATCTTCCACACCGGGGAAGACACCGCCAAGGTCGGCCTCTGTTACATCCAGAACGAGCGTTTCCAGTCCCGCGGCAAGGACGGGATGACCATCGACGACCATCTGGACTACTGGCTGGAGACCGATCCCCGCTTCGAGAACGCGACCAAACTCGAAGGCAAGATGCACCGCGGGTCGGCCCACATCCAGATGCCCGGCACGCTGAGCACGGACAACTTCATGGCCATCGGCGACACCGTGCCGACCATCGACCCGCTGTGGGGCGAGGGCATCCACAAGTGCATGGAGTCGGGCCGCGTCGCGGCCGTCACGGCCGACAAGTGCCTCACGCCCAACGAGCCCGATACCTCCGCCGAGAACATGGCGACCTACGACGACCTCTGGCACGACCGGGTCGCTCCCCGGATGCGCAACCGACTGCTGATGACGAAGCTCCTCTATCTCGCGCCCAACGAGCGATACGATCAGCTGATGGCCGATCTCCGGCAGACGCCCGACGAGACGCTGGCCAGGGCCAACAAGGGGAGTCCGCTGGCCATCGGGAAGCTCATCCACACCGGCGACCTCCCCTTGCTGGTCGACTACGCGAAACAGCGGTTCGACGGTGCCGGGGCCAACCCCGCCAGTGCCGTCGCGGCCATCGCGAAACTCTTCCAGAACTAGGCCGGTGCCGATTTCACAACGGTTTTGCGCGCGGCACTCATTCCTCCGGTGACTATGACCCCCCAACTCGACCCCGAGAGCGTCCCGCGTGCCAGCGGCATGCCGATGCTCGGTCTCGGCACCTGGCAGAACGACGACGCCGACCAGTGTGCAGAGAGCGTCCGAACCGCACTGGAGACGGGCTATCGCCACATCGACACCGCACAGGCCTACGGTAACGAGGACGCCGTCGGTCGCGGCATCGCCGAGGCCGACGTGGACCGCGAGGACGTCTTCCTCGCGACGAAGGTGTGGATCTCACAGCTCTCCCACGACGACGTAATCGAGAGTACCGAGCGCAGTCTCGACAAACTCGGCGTCGACTACGTGGACCTGCTGTACATCCACTGGCCGTCCGGCGAGTACGACCCCGAGGGGACGATCGGCGCGTTCAATCAGCTCTCCGACGAGGGGAAGATCGAGCGCTTCGGCGTGTCGAACTTCGAGCCCGACCACGTCGAGACGGCTCGCGACCACGCCGACATGCCCGTGTTCGCCAACCAGGTAGAGATGCACCCCCTCCTGCCACAGGCGGAACTGCGGGAGTACGCGGCGGAGACGGAGCTGGAACTGGTCGCGTACTCGCCGCTGGCCCGCGGACAGGTGTTCGAGAACGACACCATCGTCGACATCGCCGAGGCCCACGACGCCAGCCCCGCGCAGGTCAGTCTCGCGTGGCTCCGCGAGAAAGGCGTCACCGCCATCCCGAAGGCCACGAACGAGGCCCACATCCGGGACAACTGGGAGAGCGGCGACCTGGACCTGACCGACGAGGATATCGACCGGATCGACGCCATCGACGAGCGCGACCGCCGCGTCCACCCCGACTTCGCGCCCGACGCCTGGTGACTGGCCGGAGCGGCCATCGAACCCCTCGTATTCACGCCAACTGACACCCGTCTGACGAGGCCAGAATGATTATACCCCCCGCGTCGTTACCCGCCGCACATGGCAGCGGGACGCGGACGCGCGTCGGGCGGTGTCGTCGACGATATCCGCTTCGATCTGCGGCGGATGCACGAGACCTGGATGGAGCTGTTCTTTCCGCGCCAGCGCAACGCTTCGAGTTCCGTCCTCGGGAAGTGGCAACCGAAGACGGCCCGGGAGAAACTGACCTACAACACCTGGTACTACCTCGGGATTCCGATCATCGGACTCGTCTACCCACTCGTCTTGCTCGGCGTCGTCTTGCGCTTCCAGAGCCGGCGACTCGACAGCGCGGCGCTCCGACTCGGGACGGTGGGCGTCGTCGCTCTCTTTGTCGTCCTCTGGGGCGCGCTGACCGCGGCGTCGTACGTCCGGTTCGACGGGCTCACGGAGGGCTTTTTCGCGGTCGCGGCCGCCTCGACGGTCGCCGTCGTCGCCGCGGCGCTGGCGGTCGGCTTCCGCGTCATCGGCGGGCGGGTGACGACGGTCGTGTTCGCGTGGCCGTTCGCGATGACGGCGATCTTCCTCCCGCCGGTCGTCGCGGCGCTGTACTCGCCGACGGTCGCGGCGGTCGTCCTCCCCGAGAGCGAGCGCCTCGCCATCTGGCTGCTGGAGAACCCACTCGACTTCGCGAACGTGAACGCGTACCTCCGGACCCGGTACGACCTCGAAGGGATCGCCTTCGCCGGCATGTGGTTCGGCCTCTCCGTCCCCGTCGGCTGGGTGCTGGGCATCCTGGTGACGCTGGCCGACCTCGTCCGGCCGAAAGCCGACGGCGGTGACGACGGTGACGACGACTGAGGTCGCCGAGACGAGCGCCGTCCCGCGGACCGGCCCGCCGGAAACACAATCCTGATTTTCGTCGCTTCCCACGGGTCAGATATGGAGTTCGATCTGGCGAAGACGCTGGCACTGTTCGCCGTGCTGATCGTCGTCGGTATCGGTGGCCTGATCGCCGCGCCGATCCCGATGGCGACGACCACGATCGTGATGATGGTCCTGCCGTCGACGCTCGTCTTCGGCGGGATCTGTCTGTTCCTGGGCGTCAAACACGGCGAGTATCGCGCCGGTTACTGATCCGCACCGAGGTCCCGCCGCCGCCCCTTCGGGATCTGTGAGCGCAACTCCCCGTGCAGGTAGAGGCCGACACCGAGCGGTTCGGTCTCCCCGACGATGTCGTGGGTGGCGATCAGGTAGCCCCAGTCGCCGTCCCACGCGATCTCCCGATCCTCGCCCGCGACGAACGCCGCGGCCTGCTCGCGGGTGAGGTGGATCACGTTCTGCTCCGCTCGGTTCCCGAATCGCTGGACCGCGTTCGTCGTCGGCTTCCAGTGGTCACCGCGGGTCCGCAGGACGCTCATGCCGAGTCCCTCCACCCGGACGGGCGAGTCGGTGTCGGCGTGGAACGCCCAGATCTTCCCGCGGCCTTTCTCCCAGTAGCTGAACTCGGCGAGGCACTCCCGGCCGATTCCGAACCGGTCGACCCACCAGTCGAGGACTTCCTCACGAGTGGGCTGGTCCTCGTGAATCCGGTCGCCGGGATCGGTCGGGAGGCGGACGAACTCTTGGCCGTCGTGCTGGTCTGTCATCCGGTCACCTCCAGTTTCGCACAGAAGAACCCGCCCGTATCGTTGTGGTGCGGGTAGATTCGCTTCGCTTTCCGGGCCGACTCGTCGAAGATTTCGCCCTCGAACTCGGTCACGCCGGGCGCGTGGTCGAGGGGGAGGTCGAACTCGACCAGCCGGCAGTCCTCCTCTGTGAGGACGTGGTCGAGGACGGCTTCGTTCTCCTCGGGCGCGAACGTGCAGGTCGAGTAGACGACGTGTCCCCCCTCCCGGACCGTCTGGACCGCGCGTCGGAGGATACCCTTCTGTGAGCCGGCGATGCCCTCGACGTGTTCGAGCGACCACTCGTCCAGGGTGTCGGGGTTCTTCCGGATGGTCCCCTCGCAGGAACACGGTACGTCGACCAGTGCGGCGTCGTAGGGTTTCGACTCCCAGGGCTTCAGCGAGTGGTTGCGCGCGTCCTCGCGGGTGACGGCGACGTTCGTGGCGCCCAGTCGTTCGGCGTTGCTCCGCAGTGCGGAGATGCGGCCGAGGTTGTTGTCGGTGGCCACCAGCAGGCCGCGGTCGTCCATCAGCGCCGAGAGCTGGGTGGTCTTGCTCCCGGGCGCGGCGCAGGCGTCCCATACCCGGTCGCCCGGGTCGGGATCGAGGACGGTCGCGGGGACGGCCGAGACCTCCTCCTGGCCGTGGAGCCAGCCGTGGTAGTACGGCCAGTTCGCCCCGGGCTGGGTGTCCAGTCTGAACAGGCCGGGATGCCACTCGCAGGGGTCGACGCTGATCCCCTCCGATTCGAGGGCTTCCCGTGCGGTCTCGGGGTCAGTCTCGATCGTGTTGACGCGGACCACCGGCGGTAGGGGGCGCTCGCAGGCCGCACGGAACGCCTCGAAGTCGTCGATCAGCGGTTCGTAACGGTCCAGTACCTCCATCGGCCGTCCGTTCGCTCCCGGCGGTAAAAACGTCGGCCATCCGGCCCGGGCGACTCGACCAGCGGGGAGTGCGCGGTCAGTACGCTTCGCGCTCGATGTCTTCGAGGTGGGCCTGCAGGTCGGGGAACTGCTCGACCTCGGCGAAGCCGTACTCGGCCCCGCCGTAGAACGATTCGGGGATCTCGGTCTCGACGAGAACGTCTTCGGCGTCGCCGTCGACGTGGTTGACTTTGTCGATGGGGACCAGCCGGACCGACTCCTCGTCCGCTCGCACGCAGACGACCAGTCCGTCCCGGAACAGAACGGCGTCGAACGCCTGCGGTTCGTACTCCGACGTGGTGAAGAGGGTGATCGAACCCATACGGGACGCGACGAGGCCGAGACACAAAACCCTCTCGCGGCTCGGGGGCGGTCCCGGCCGGCCCGGTCACTCCGTCGACGGCTGCCAGGCGACACAGAGGCTCCCGCCCACGACGCCGAGCAGGAGGCCGCCGACGAGGCCGCCCAGCGCGCCGAACACCGACAGCAGCGAGAGGACGATGGCGACCACACCGAGTTCGGTCGTGAACGAGGGCTGGAGGTGGGCGGCCACGCCGACGAGGACGAGCGCACCACCGATTCCGAGGCCCACCGCCGGCGCGCCGTCGGCTCCGAAGACGGCGAGGATATCCCCGAACAGGAGCGGCACGGCGGCGATGACGACCCCGGCGAGGATCACCACGAACGGGCCGGCGACGGGACCGCGGTTCCCACGCATACCGGCACGTCCACGTTCGCACGGAAAACCCTGGGCTCGTCAGGCGTAGTCGGCGAGCGGTTCCTCGATGCCCAGCAGGTCGGCGCTACGCTTCCAGAGGTCGCGCTGGGCCGTCTCGTCGCGGGCGTCGGGTGCGGGGCGGCGCTTGCGACAACGTGCGTAGTACTTCCCGGTGTCTCCCTCGACGTCTCCGGACGCGGCGAGGTAGGCCATGGTGGCCGCGCCGTCCTCGGGCGAGTCGGTCAGTGGCACGTCGTCGAGCAGGTCGCCGAACTGCTGGATCGGGCCCGGGAGCGCACGCGAGAATTCGCTCCCGGGAATGATGCCGGGGTGGAAGGAGTTCGAGGTCACGTCGCTCCCGGCGTTGTCCAGTCGCCGGGCGAGTTCGTTCGAGAAGTGAATGTTCGCCAGCTTCGACTGGCAGTAGGCCGCCCACTCCGAGAACGGACCGGGTTCGATCAGGGCGTCGAGGTTCAGCGAGGAGACGCGGTGACCGATGGACGCCGTCGTGATGACCCGGGCGTCCGACGCGAGCGTGTCGAGCAACTCCGTCGTCAGCAGGAACGGCGAGAGGTGGTTGATGTGGAAGTTCAGGTCCACGCCCAGGTCGGTCCGCTCGCCGTCCTCGAACAGTCCGCCGGCGTTGTTACAGAGGACGTCGATCTCGTCGACGGCCGTCTCGACCTCGGCGGCCATCTCTCGGACCGCCGTCACGTCGGTGTAGTCGGCCGAGACGAACTGGGCGTCCGAGCCGAGTCCCTCCAGTTCCTGCACGGCGCTCTCACCGGCTGCCTGGTCGCGTCCGTGGACGATCACGTCGGCCCCGAGCCGTCCCATCGCCACAGCGGCCTGCCGACCGAGGCCGTTCGTCGACCCGGTCACCAGCACCGTCTGCCCGGACATATCAACATCCTGTACCCCCGCTTTCACTTCCGGATCCCGTTCCCCGAGTATCATCACCCGGCAATTCTACCCAATTCCACATAATATTCGTGGAATTCTTCGCGCACAGAACGCCTACACGGCCGTCGAGGGCACTGGCCGGCGATCCGACACCCGACCGCCGGACGGCGACGGCCCACGGACTTTTTACTCACTCCCGTTCCAAGGTCGGCCATGGCACACGTAGAAGTCCACGACGACCGCTCGCTGGAGTCCCCGGTCCTGATCGAAGGGCTGCCGGGCGTCGGGCTCGTCGGGAAGATCGCGACCGACCACCTCGTCGACACGTTCGACATGAGCTACTACGCATCCTGTCGGTGTGCGGGACTGCCCGACGTGGCCGTCTACCACGAGGGCGACCCCACCGTCGAACCGCCTGTCCGGATCTACGCCGATCACGAGCGGGACCTGCTCGCCCTCCAGAGCGACGTGCCCGTCTCCCCCAGCGACGCCACGGAGTTCGCGGCCTGCCTCTCGGGCTGGATCGACGAGCAGGACGCCCTGCCGCTGTATCTCAGCGGCCTCCCGGCCGAGAAAGACGGGCCGCCGAAACTCCACGGAATCGCGACCGGCGATGCCGGCGACTTGCTGGAGGAGTACGACATCCCCGCTCCGCCACAGAGCGGTCTCATCAGCGGGCCCACCGGCAACCTGCTCTCGCGAGCCGAACAGGACGACCTCGACGGGCTCGGGTTCGTCGTCGAATCCAACGCCCAGTTCCCCGATCCCGAGGCCGCCCGCACGCTCCTGATCGACGCCATCGCACCCGTCGCAGGGATCGAAGTCGACACCCAGAAACTGGTCGATCAGGCCGAAGAGATCGCCAACGCGCGCCAGCAACTCGCCCAGCAGATGGGACAGGCCGGCGACGAGAGTTCGCAGGCCCAGCCCATCGGCTTCCAGTGAGACTTCCCGGGCCGACGCCAGCAGTCGACCCGGATTAGCCTTCGGTCTGGACTTCCTTTCGACCTGTTATCGTCTCCGGATCCAGCACGAAGTCCCGGAACGTAACCTCCTCGCGTGGCCGATCGAAGATATCGACCGCCGGGATCTCCACCGTCCACAGCCCCTGCACGGCGCTCGATTCGTAGGGCATGTCGGCCACCTCTTCCAGCGTGCCCACGGCGACGACGCTTCGCCAGCCGTCAGGTGTCTCCTCGTGTGTCGCGAACGCGACCGGGCCGTCGACGACCGCCGACTTCGTCGAACCCGCCGGGAACGAGAGACTGAAGTACAACAGCCCCGTGTTCGCGTCGTACCCGTAAGATATCGGGAGCAGCCACGGTGGCTCTTCGGGTGGTGTCGAGAACGATAGCACGCCCGTGCCACCGTCGCCGAGGAACGCGTCCCGTTCCTTCGAACTGAGCTGGACCCATCGGAGCCCCTGCATACGCTACCAACCACCGCGAGTCGTAATAACACCCCTCCCGAACCGCTCCCACTCGCCAGCGACTGGTCTCGGAACCGCTCGCTGGCGGGACACGAGCGATGGTCGGTCGGCCACTTCTCGGGAGCCACCGGCGAAGGACCTCGCGATTTGCAGGCTCAGCAAATCGCCGCACGCACTATGTGGGCTCCACCACGACCAGGACGCATGGACGGTCCGGATTCGTCGACGACACGACGAGCCATGCTGGGCGGCATCGGCACGCTCGTCGCCGGCGGGGGTGTCGTTTACGGTGCCTCACGACTCGATTCCGACAGCGCCGAACCGACCTCGAGTGAATCGAACCGCACGCAGTTTCACAGCAGGTCCGAGACGACCGGCCTCGGGATCGAACTCGGGGGCCACCCGATCATGGGCGAGATGGACGCCCCGGTCGACGTGTACTACTGGAGCGACTACCAGTGCCCGTTCTGTCGCCGGTTCGAGGCAGACTCCTTCCCGAAGATCGTCGAGAACCACGTCCGGCCGGGGACTGTCCGCTTCGTGTTCATCCAGTACCCCTACCTCTCCGAGTCGTCGATGACCGCTGCGGTGATGGATCGGTGTGTCTGGCGACAGGTCCGCGGTGGGGACGCCGCCCGGTACCTCGACTGGCACTCGGCGGTGTTCGACGCACAGGGGGAGAAAAACTCCGGCTGGGCGTCCGCGGAGAATCTCCTGGAAATCACGGCGAATGTCGAGGGTGTCGACGCCGACGCCGTCGAGACGTGTCTGGACAGCCACGGCACCGAGATCGAGGCAGCGATCGAAACGGACGTTCAGCAGGCGTCCCAGTACGGGATCCGCGGCTCGCCGGCGTTCGTCCTCTACAATCGCGAGTCCGACAAGGCGGGGAAAATCGTCGGCGCACAGCCCTACGAGCGCTTCGACTCGGCCATCTCCAAAGTGAAAAACGCATGAACGACGCCGTCGACGCCCACATCTCGCGGTTCGTCGCGGCCTTCGGGTATCCGTTCACTTCCACCGGGCGGACGGTAGCCACGTTCGCGTTCGCCGCCGTGACGTACGCCCTATTGATTCTGTCGTCGTTTCCGACCTACTCGATGCAGATGCTCACGACGGATCTGGGCTACCTCGACGAGGCGATCGTCGCACTCACTGCGAACACCTACCAGTCGGTCGGCGCGGTCGCGCTCGGCCTGATCGTCGTCTACGCCGTTTTGACCGGGATCGCCCTCACGACGGCAATCGGCCGCATCCGTCACGCTGGGGGCACGAGCGCTCGCGGACTGTCCAGCGTCCTTCCCGGGCTCCTCGCCTCGGGCTGTGCGAGCTGTGGGGCCGGCCTCCTCGGCACGCTCGGATTCGTCGGTGCACTCTCGATGCTGCCCTTCGACGGGAACCTCCTCCGTCTGGCCGGTCTCCTCCTCCTCGTGGCCTACCTCTCCCGGCTCGGTGATCCCCGTCGGTGTACGATCCCGTCTGCGACCGGCGGCGAGTAAGCGACGGGCACGAAACCGACCTGACCGACGACCTTACTGCTCACAACCGCTCGCGTCGGTGCGTCGTCGCCACACGACGGCGAGGAGACCGACCGTCAGGGCCGAGACCGCGACGCGGATGACACCCCCGCCGAGCGCCGCCGTCGTGCCCCCCGCGACGGCACCGCCCGCGGCGCCGGTCGCCGTGGGCGCGGCGAACAGACAGCAGAGGCTCACTGCACCGCCGACGGCCACGAGCGGCCACCGGGCGTCCGAACCGTCGGCAGACGCTCCAGTCGAATCCGGCATGGGTCTCAGTCGGCCCCCGAACCCGCCGATCGCGAGCCGGCACAGTCCTCACAGGATCGCCGGGAGCGAACGTAGAGGAGTCCCGCGAAGACGACGACGCTCACGACACCGAGCACCGGCCGGAGCGGGTCGAGATAGGTCATCAGTGCGGAACTGCTGAACAGCGCCAGCAGGATGGCGTTACAGATCGGGCAACCGAACGCGAGAAAGCCCAGGGCGGTCCCGGCGGCTGCAGCCCCGTCGTCGCCGTCGGGCGTTCGCTGGAACGTATAGAGGGCGAGCGCGCCCGCAGTGAGCGTCAGGAACAGGTAGTCCAGTCCCGTCCGCGGGACCATGCGGACGTAGAGGGGATTCGGGATCAATCCCGTGACGACCCCGAAGAGCACGAACGTGCCGGTCCCCACCGCCAGCGCCTTCAGGACGCGTGTCCGGAAACGGTTCATACCCCTCGTTCGCCAGTGGCCGACTAAAACGAACTGGCTCTTTGCAGTCTTGTTTAAAACACGCACTACTAATGGCAGTGAGTGCCGAACCGCTGGGCCTTTGTCCGGGGGTGGTGTACGTGAGGTCATGGACGGTGGCGAGCGTGCGCCGATCGCCGATGTTCTTCAGCTCCTCGCGGACGACTACTCGCGGCGAATTCTGCTGGCGGCCGACGAGGAGCCACGGACGGCGAAAGACCTCAGCGATATCTGTGACGCTTCGCTCGCGACGATCTACCGTCGTGTCTCGACGCTCCAAGACTACGAACTCGTCGACGAGCGCTCGACCGTGGACGACGACGGGGCCCACCGACGGAAGTACGAGACGACGCTTGAGGAACTTCACCTCGAGATGGACGACGGCGAACTCCAGGGATCGGTCACGACGCGGGACGAACTCGCGGACAACTTCACCGCCCTCTGGTCGAACCTCAGGGATCGCACATGATCGACGCTCCCTTTTTGCTCGTCAAACTCGTCACGCTCGTGCTCGCCCTCGCAGTTGCGGCGCTTGCCTTCCACGGCTACCGACGGAGTGGGAACGATCCGATGCTGTACGTCGCCGTCGGGTTCGTGTTCATCGGCGTCGGCGCGATCTGTGAAGGGCTGATCTACCAGCTGTTCGGCACCTCCCTCCTGTCGGCGGCGCTCGTCCAGGCCGTGGTCGTCTCAAGCGGGATGGTGTTGATCCTGGCGTCACTGACGCTGGGCAGCGAGTGAGCGGCTCCGCTTCGCAACCTTCACCCCGCTCCCAGTCGGACGGTGTTCCATGACCGACACGGACGAAGCCGTCGAGACGTTCCTCACGGAAACCGAGACCGTCTTCGAGGAGTACGATCAGGGCTACATGAACCCGGACGTGGCGCTGGAGCGTTTGCGGGGGCACATCGAGGACCTCGACGAGGCGACCGACTGAGAGCCAGCCCTTCTGTCCGCTTGGTTCGTGTCTAAGTACCCGGCGATCCAAGATGGAACGATGACGAACGACGAAGTAATCAACCTCCTGCAGACGGCGTACAGCGACGAGATCGAGACCGTGATGAACTACCTCACGAACTCCATCGTGCTGGACGGCGTCAGCGCCGAGGAAGTCAAAGCGAGTCTCCAGGCCGACATCCAAGAGGAGCTGAACCACGCCGAGATGCTCGGCCAGCGGCTGAAACAGCTCGACGCACGCCCGCCGGGCTCGGCGGAGTTCGAGGCGCGCCAGCACTCGCTGCAGCCTCCCGAAGATTCCACCGACGTACTCAGCGTGATCGAGGGCGTGCTCGACGCCGAGAACGACGCCATCGAGACCTACCGCAAACTGATCGACGCCGCCGAGGACGCGAACGATCCGGTGACCGAGGACATCGCGGTGACGGTCCTCGCGGACGAGGAGGCTCACCGGACGGAGTTCCGCGGGTTCCGCAAGGAGTACCGGCAGGACTGAGCTGTTTTAGAATCCACTACCATTATCGGGATCGGTCCCCCGGAGTAGGGTATGACGGAGTTTTCCGACCGGATCGAGCAGGTGTCGATCTCGGGCATCCGCGAGGTGTTCGAGGCCGCCGGCGAAGACGCGATCAACCTCGGGCTTGGTCAGCCGGACTTCCCCACCCCCGACCACGTCCGCGAGGCCGCCGTCGACGCCATCGAGGCCGGCGAGGCCGACGCCTACACCTCCAACAAGGGGACCCGGGAACTCAGAGACGCCATCTCGGCGAAGTACGACCGGGACTACGGTCTGACTGTGGACCCCGAACACGTCGTCGCGACCGCCGGGGGCAGCGAAGCGCTCCACATCGCGCTGGAGGCCCACGTCGACCCGGGCGACGAAGTGATCTACCCCGACCCCGGTTTCGTCTCCTACGAGGCGCTGACCCACATCGCGGGCGGCGATCCGAAACCAGTCCCCCTGCGCGAGGACCTGACGATGGACCCGGCGACCGTCGAGGAAGCGATCACAGACGACACGGCGGTGTTCGTCGTGAACTCCCCGGCGAATCCGACGGGTGCGGTCCAGTCGCCCGCGGACATGCGCGAGTTCGCCCGCATCGCCGACGAACACGACGTGCTCTGTCTCTCCGACGAGGTGTACGAACACATCGTCTTCGAGGGTGAACACCGCTCACCGCTGGAATTCGCGGAGACGGACAACGTCGCCGTCGTCGGTGCGTGCTCGAAGACCTACTCGATGACGGGCTGGCGGCTGGGCTGGATCACCGCCAGCGAGCGCCGGATCGAGCGGATGCTCCGTGCCCACCAGTACGGACAGGCCTGCGCGACCGCCGCCTCCCAGCACGCCGCCGAGGCCGCCCTCTCGGGTCCCCAGGAGCCAGTCGAGGAGATGGTGGGGGCCTTCGAGGAGCGCCGGGACGTGCTGCTGGACGGCCTGGCCGACATCGGCCTCGACTGTCCGACGCCCGAAGGAGCGTTCTACGCGATGCCGCGAGTGCCCGAGGGATTCGTCGACGAAGTGATCGAGCGCGGCGTCGTGGTCGTCCCGGGCGACGCGTTCGGCGAACACGGCACGGGCTACGCCCGCATCTCCTACGCCGTCGACGTGGAGACGCTGAAGGAGGCTCTGGAGATCATGGACGACGCGGCGCAGGCGGTCTGAACCGTCCTGTCACCCGCCGCCGGCACGTTTTATCCGCGCCGAGAACGACGAACGCACCATGGCAATCACTCGCCATGGTAGCGGTCTCACAGCCGCCGTCGGGGCGCTCTCCTCGCAGATTCATCCGGTGTTCATGTTGCCGCCCCTGGCCGCGTCGCTGTTCGGTGCCCTCCTGGCCGGCGTCGAGTCGCTCCCGCTGGCTGGCCTCCACGCCACCGCCGTCTTCGCCGGCCTCTACACGGCCCACGTCAAGGACGGCTACGTCGACTTCTTCGTCCGCGGGGAGGACGACGACCACCCACTGACAGCCCGCGGGTGCCGGCTCGCGCTCGCCGGTGCGACGCTGACCTTCGCCTGCTGTGTCGTCGCCATCGCACTGCTCGTCGACCTCCCGGCCGCGCTGCTGACGGCGCCCGGGTGGGCCATCGGCTACTTCCACGCGCCCCAGCTGGACACCCACCCGGTGACCGCGACCGTCGGCTATCCGACGGGTATCGCGATCGCGTTGCTCGGCGGGTACTACGTCCAGGCCGGGACGCTCGCCCCCGTCGCGCCCGCGTTCGCGGGCACGTTCCTCGTCGTCCTCTCGGGCATCAAGGTGATCGACGACGCACAGGACTACGAATACGACCAGTCCATCGGGAAGCGGACCGTCGCCGTGGTACTCGGCCGCGACCGTGCGCGCCTGACCGCCTACGGACTCATGGGACTCGGCCTGGCTGCGGTCCTGGCCTTCGCCGCGGCCGGGGTCTTCCCGCCCAGCGCGGCCGCCGCACCGGCCGTCTTCGGGGCCGTCGCGCTCACTACCCGGCGTGCCGACGACCGACTGGCCACGATGTTGCTCATCCGGGGATCGTATCTCTTCCTCGCGGTCCTGATCGCCGCTACCTGGTTCCGCCCCCTGGCCGTGTGACCGTCGTCCGCCTCGCCCACGGAACCCGACGCGAAGGCGCCCGCAAACCGGGATTTGTTACGGGACGTCGATCCGAGAAACGATAAGATATATAATAAATGCCGGGGCATAGCCGGCGACACGTACACCCGGGCGGGCCCGTTCGTATACGGCAAGGGATCCCATCACATGTCGACGTTCCAGACTGCGGTGAACGAATCGCTGGCGGTTACCGAAGCGGAACTCGAATCGCTCGTGGTCGCCGACGACGCGATGTCGCTGGGCTACCGCGTGCCGTCCACGGACGACCGGGACGCCATCACGGAACAGGTCGCGGCGGTCGCAGCCGCGTTCCTGCTAGTCGTCCGAGACGGGGCCGGCCGGCCCGAGCTGACGGTCCACATCTACGAGGGGGACGCGCTGGTGCCGACCGCCTCGTATTGCATCGACGCCGACTGGGCGCGAGCCTGCATTCTCGGCGACAGCGAACACAGCGAGTACCTCCAGCGCGTCCTGGACTCGCTCGTCTCCCGCGAGCAACTCGCCGCCGGCAAAGTCTCCTTCGTCGAGGCCTGACACGGCGAACCGTCACGGGTGGGGTGTGGGGTTCGTCGACACCCGTCTCCTCCGGCGTCGGATTGATGCGGCTGTCGGCCGCATAGGCACGTATGTCCGCCCCGAACACGGACGACGGCTCGAACCGCTCGCTCCCCGACATCGGCGTCTTCGGTCCCTACACGTACCTCGTCACCGAATTCCTGTGGGGAGCCGTCGCGGTCGCACTCCTCCGGTACGCAAACGCCTTCCGTGCCGCCGGCCGCGTCGTCGCCGTCGTCTACCTGCCCGCCTACCTCTGGGATCGGTACACGCTCGAAGTCGGCGTCTTCGAGATCCCGCTCCGGACTGGCCTTGAGGTATTCGAGGTGCCGATCGAGGAACATGTGTTCATGATCCTCGTTCCGTCGCTGGTCGTCGGGGTCCACGAGTCCGTCGAGAAGTGGCTGGCCGAGCGACGGGGGACGGAGTCCACGGCCGACACCGGTGAGTGACCGTCACGTCGCCGTGCTCACGATCTTCACCACGTCGGCCTCTTCGAGCTCGTGGTCGTCACTGATCTTCCGCCCGTCCTTCGCGTCGACGGCGTGGAGGTACCCGTCGCCGATGTCGGAGTGGACGGCGTAAGCCAGATCGACTGGCGTCGAACCATCGGGGAGCAGGTGTGCGTCCGGCAGAACGTTCCCTTTCGCGTCGGTCCACTTGCTCTCGTTCTGGACGGGGTAGGCCGTGAAGTGATCGAGCAGGTCGTAGACGGCCGTGTTCAGCGATCTCTGGACGCCGGTGCCGCCCCACTCCTGCATGACCTCGCGGATCCGCTCTAACCCCTCGGCCTGCTGGTCGCTCACGTCCCCGACGATGTCGAAGTCCGGGTCCCCGGGGTCGTAGTCGACGATGCCCGCCTCGGCCCCGTTGCGCAGGGCCAGCTCCCCGTCGGCGGTCGCGGGGACGACGTACTCGGCGGCCTCGCGGAGGCGTTCGACGTTGCCCTCGGGCGCGACGTCGGCCTTGTTCGCGACGACCACGATGGGTTTGGTGCGCTGACGGATCTTCTCGGCCAGCGCCTCGCGATGTTCGTCGGTCCACTGGATCGGGTCGTCGGGATAGTCGAGTTCCCGGAGGGTGCGAGCCACGTCGAGTTCCGTCGCGCCGACGCCGGTGAGCATCTCCGCCAGCGCCTCGTCGATGTCGAAATCGGGCGAGCGCGACTGGCGTTCGACCGACTCCCAGTTGCGCGAGACGATGCTCGCCAGCCAGAGGTCCATCTCCTCCTCGACGAAGTCCACGTCCTCCACGGGGTCGTGCTCGCCCACCTCGACTGGCTCGCCCTCTTCGTTGGTGCCACCGGAGGCGTCCACGACGTTCAGGATGGCGTCGGCGTTCGAGAGTTCGTCCAGGAACTGGTTGCCGAGCCCTCTGCCCTCGTGGGCACCGGGGACGAGGCCGGCCACGTCGAGCAGTTCGACGGGGACGTAGCGTTTGCCCGCGCGGCAGTGTTCGTCGCCACAGCGCTCGTCGCGTTCGAGGCAGGGGCACTCCGTCCGGACGTAGCTGACGCCGCGGTTGGCGTCGATGGTCGTGAAGGGATAGTTGCCCACGTCGACGTCGGCCCTGGTTGCGGCCGTGTAGAACGTCGACTTGCCGGCGTTTGGCTTGCCGGCGAGTGCGACCGATAACATGCCCCGAGATACCCGGGATGCGTGGAAGGGGCTTTCGGTTCCGGGGGTCGTGGTGGGCGCGCGGTAGCTGTCACTGACTCGCCGCCAAAAGAGTCGATTTACTCCGCGAGGCCGGCCTCGTGGCCGTTCTCGCGGTAGTCGTCGTCGGTGTCGGCGGACTCGTCTTCGGGCGCAGTCACACGCTCGCCCTCCGAGTCCTCCGCAGTCACACGCTCTGCATCCGTGTCGTCGTCCTCCTCGGGCACAGTCACACGCTCGTCGTCGGTCGAGTCGTCGGCCTCGTCGGCCGGCTCCGCGTCCGGGCCGCCCGTTTCGTCGGCGGCCGGGTCGTCGGCCTCGGTGGCCGCCTCGTCGGTCGCCGAGTCGTCGGCCGCCGGCGCTCCAGTTCCGGAGTCCGACTGCAACATGGTCATCTCACCGCGCGCACGGATGGATCCCTCGACGGTCGCGTCCTCGTGCAGTTGCACGTCGGTCGCGGAGATGTCACCCCAGACGGTGACGCCCGGGCTGACGCTGACGGTGCCGTCCCGGGTCGTCACGTCGCCTTTGATCTCCGTGCCTGCGCCGACGTGCACGTCGGACTTGGCGCGGAGACTCCCGAAGACGACGGTGTCCTCGCCGACGGCCAGCCGTTCGGCGCGGACGTTGCCGTGCAGTCGGCAGTCGTCGCCGACGGTGGCCGGCGTCGAGACGCGCCAGGCGTCGTCGCTGACGCTCCCGTTCCGGGGGATCAGGACCGGGTCGCCCTCGGCCCCGTCGTCGCTCAGCACTTCGGAGACGACCTCGTCTGCAGCCTCCTCCTCGCCGATCCGGAGGAGATGCGAGAGGTACACGAAAAGGAAGACGATGGTCGGCATCGGATTGCGGATGACGATCCAGCCGTTGGCCTCGAAGCCGTCCTCGATGTCGACGTCGTCGCCGATGTCGAGGTCGCCCGAGACCATCAACTGGCCGCCGATGTGGACGCGCTCGCCGATGTACGCGTTCTCACCGACAAGGACGTTCCCGGCCACGTCGCTCCACATGTCGAGCCGACAGTCGCCCTCGGCCTCGATGTCGCCGCCGAAGCGGACGCGCTCGCCCGCGATGACGTTGTGCCCGCGGACGCCGAACTCGACGGTACTCTGTCCGCCGACGATCACGTCCCCGTCGGTGACGAGGTCGTGTTCCTCGACGGTAGTCCCGTCCGGGATCTGCAGTTCGTCCAGGAGATCCGAGCGCAACGGCACACCCGCACAACTGTCGGGGTCGATATTAAACTCGGGGGCAACGTCTGACGCCCGTCTGACGCTGACAGCCGTCGCTGCCCCGCCGTGACTGTGACACCGCGCAGTTTTTTACCGGCGATGGCGTAGCGCCCCAGCATGACGGCGCTTTCCTTCGACGAACAGGGTGTCGACGTGGTGTACCAGGGCACCGAATTCCGCCTGGAGAAATCTCTCATCGAGGACGCGATCGGCAAGTCCTACCCCGACGTGACCGACCACGAGGTCCTGAAGATCGTCGCCGAGGACCCGGCGCTGTCGGGCGAGCCACGCCGCATCGCCGAGATCCTCGCCTGAATCGAGTCGGTACAACTAAATTCCGCGCCCCGAATATTTCCCCCATGAACGACCTCGTCGAGAAGTTCGATCATCCGTCGTGGTTCACTATCGGTGGGACAGTTGCTGGCTACGGGCTCATCCTCGTGGCGATGTTCGTGTTGCTCTTCGTGGTGCCGTTCCTCATTTTCTCGGCGCTGTGATTGCGCCAGGACCCGCGTTCCGTTTCTCCTTTCCGACCAGGGTCTCCGTTCGCGTCCGGTCGTTTCGGGTCCGATTCGACGCACTCACCGGAGCGCGATGTACGGACCAAGGAGCAACAACAGCGCCGCGAGGACGCGGGTGAGACGCTCCGAGTCGACCGATTGGGCGACTCTCCAGCCGGCGACGACGCCCGCGACTTCCGGAACGCCGACGACGACGACCAGCGGCCACGAGACGGCGTCGCGGGCGACGTAACCGAGGGTCGCGAACCCGGCGACGAAGATCGACTGGACCTGCGCGATACCGACGGACAGGAGCATCGGGACGCCGACGGCGACCAGTAGCGGCACCGCCAGAACCGGTCCGCCGACGCCGAGGAGCCCGCCGGAGACGCCGACGAACGCGCCGATCGCTCCGATGCCAAGCGTCCCGCGGCGCGTCGTCGCGTCGTACTCCCCGTCGGTCGAACCGTAGCGATTGCGGTAGAAGACGAGGATGCCCGTCAGCGAGACGAACACGCCCAGCAGGACGGCGAACACCGACTCGTCGACGAGCGCGTTCAGGCGGACGCCCGCGAGCGCCCCGGCCAGTCCGGTGAGGCTCAACACGACGGCCATCCGCCTCCCCGCCCGCGAGGCGAGTTCGCCCGAGCGTCGGTAACTCTCGGCACCGATTAGCCCCGTCGCGACGAAGGTCGCACTCGCCGTGCCGACGACGACGGCCGGCGGGAGGTCGGTCACCGTGACGAGTGCGATCGTGACGAAGATGCCGCCCGGGCCGACGGCGGTGATCCCGACACCCGCCAGCAGCGAGACGGCGACGACGAACGCCAGCGTCGCGGTGGAGAGACCGGCGACCATCGCGTCAGAATCCGCCGGTGAGGATGGCGTTGATGACGAACCGGCCGGCGCTCCACGCCGAGTAGACGGCGAGGAGGATGAGCGCGCTGTTGACGGCGTTGAGCTTCCAGCCGTTCGTGTACTCGCCCATGACGTCGGTGTCGTTGACCGCCCAGAACAGCAGGACGGCGGTAACGGGGAGCCCGACGACGCCGTTGTACGCCGGGAAGAGAATTATCATGTCGATGACGCTCAACCCGAAGTACTGGTGGACCAGCGGCGAGAGGCTCCCGAGGGCGACACCGCCCACGTAGACGAGCTTGAACACACGGTTGCTGTCGGCGACTTCGCCGCCGATCGCTTCCGGGATCATGTACGCGGGTGCCCACATGATCGGGACGATGCTGTTGAACGCGGCCGCGAGCGTCCCGACGAGGAAGACGACCATCGCCCACTCGCCGAGGACGGACGCGAGCGCGCGGCCGGGCGTGAGGAACGACCGCAGTTGCTCGTACCCTGCTGGTCTGAGGACCGCGGCCGCGACGACGACGATCGCGATGGTCGTGATGCCGCCGATCGCGTAGCCGATGGACAGATCGCGCCGCATCGTCGGCACGTCGGCCCGCTCGGTCCATCCCTTCTTGTCGACGAGCTGTGATTCAAGGAAGAAGTTCGGCCACAGCGCCGTGGTTCCGAGGATACTCACGGCTAGCGCCATCGAGCCGGTCGGGCCGAGCGAGGGGACGAACCCCGTGGCCGTGGCGACGAGGTCGGGGCCGCTCGCCCCCGCGACGACGATGTACGCTATCAGGAGGCCGAACATCATCGCGACCATGATCTTCTCGACGGCGTCGTACCCGAGTACCCCGACGACGAGGGCCAGGAGTCCAGTCAGATACGCGAAGGGTTCCCAGCCGATCCCCTGGAGATTCAACAGGACGACGATACCCTTCCCGACCGCAGCCGTGAGTTCGAGCGTCCAGGCGACACAGCCGACCGAGAGCAACACCATCAGGGCGGTCGCGGCCCTCGATCCGAGTTTCGTCCGGGCGAACCCCGCCAGGGAGTCCCCGTGGATGCCGAGGCGAGCGCTCATGTCCTGGGCCACGAACCCGAGCAACACCGCGCCGACGACGGCCCACAGCAGCGTGTAGCCGTACCTGACACCCGCGGCACTCGCGATGAACACTGACCCCGATCCGAAGTAGCTCGCGACCATGACGAGCGCGAGCCCGTACTTCCGGAAGAACTCCGAGAGAGAGGGAACCGATACGCTGTCCGTTATGTTTACAGTTTCCATTGTCTCACCAGTAGCTCCGTATCCTGTTACTGAGACCGACGAAAGCGGATCTCAGAACCGATCCGTTCGGATACCAGACGAGCCAGGTGGAAGGAAGTTGTGCTATCGTCACGGCCGAGTTCCGACTCCGTGTGGGCGTACCACAGGGCTTCTCCGGAGTCGGAACTCGGCGACTCGATACGACGGCGGCGAGGCCGGCAGCGGGCTACACCGGAGCGTTCAGAATGGGGCCTATGCGAACGTCTTCGAGACTTCTTCGTCCTCGTCGGCCTCCTCCTGAATCTTCTCCCAGGCCTCCTCGAAGTCCGTCATGCGGACCTCGGTGCGGTCGTCGCGGATGGCGAACATGCCGGCCTCGGTACAGATCGCCTTCACGTCAGCGCCGGACGACTCGTCGGCCATCTCGGCGAGTGCCGCCCAGTCCACGTCGTCGGAGACGTTCATGTCACGGGTGTGGATCTGGAAGATCTGTTCGCGACCCTCGGCGTCGGGCTTGGGCACTTCGATGAGCCGGTCGAAACGACCGGGGCGGAGGATGGCACGGTCGAGCATATCGAAGCGGTTGGTGGCAGCGATGATCCGGATTTCGCCCCGATCCTCGAAGCCGTCCATCTCCGAGAGCAACTGCATCATCGTCCGCTGGACCTCGGCGTCGCCGGAGGTCTTGGAGTCGGTCCGCTTGGCCGCGATGGCGTCGATTTCGTCGATGAAGACGACGGCGGGCTCCTCCTGACGGGCCAGTTCGAACAGGTCCCGGACGAGTTTCGCCCCCTCACCGATGAACTTGTGGACCAGTTCGGAGCCGGCCATCTTGATGAAGGTGGCGTCGGTCTGGTTGGCGACGGCCTTGGCGAGCATCGTCTTCCCCGTGCCTGGCGGGCCGTGGAGCAACACGCCGCTCGGCGGGTCGATGCCGACTTCCTCGAACATCCCGGGGTTTTTCAGCGGCATCTCGACGGTCTCGCGGACTTCCTCCATCTGGTCCTCGATGCCGCCGATGTCTTGGTAGGTCACGTCGGGGCTCTTGTCGACCTGCATGACACGGGCCCGAACGTCCGTCTCGTCGTCCAGGGACTTCACGATCGAGAGGGAGTTGTTGACGGCGACCCGACTGTCGGGTTCGAGGTCCTCGCGCATCTCGTCGGTGACCTCCGTCAGGGCCTCCTGGTTGTTGCCGTGCTGTTTGATGATGACGCCCTCGTCGGTGAGTTCCTGCACCGTTGCGACGAACAGCGGGGACTGCTTGAGCTTCTTGTTTTCGTGGGTGAGCCGTTCGAGCTTCTGCTGGTACTTGTTGTTCTCGGCGTTGGCGTCCAGCAACTTGTCCCGCATCTCCTCGTTCTGGGACTCGAGGACTTCGAGCCGTTCCTGGAGGGCGTTGATCTTCTCCTGCTGAGAAGCGTCCTCGTCGTACGGCAACTCGACGTCGTCCACGGTGTCGGTCATTGGCACTGGATAAGGGATGTAGTAATAAGAGACTTCGGGTAGACACAAGCACCGAAGCAAGCCCGAAGGCACGCGATTCCGGATTTTGGCGATTACTATTGGGCATAATCCTGAACAGGAAATATTATTAGCCTGTATGCGAAATTGACGGGTAAGATGAGTGCCTCAGAGTCCGCCGGAACGGACGCCGATGCCGCGGGCTGGGACGCGGTGCGGGAGCTCCCGCCCAGTGCCAAGCTGGTCGCGAAGACCCTGGAGTACAACGACACGTTGACACAGAGTCAGCTGGCAGAGGAGACGCTGTTGCCGCCCCGGACCGTTCGGTACGGGTTGAACAGGCTGGAGGAGGTCGGCGTCGTCGAGTCGCGGTTCTCCTTCTCGGACGCTCGCAAGCGGATATACACGCTGACGATCGACGAGTCCCGCTGAGCGACGCCTCCAGTCACGTCCGAACGTTCAAGTACGGTCACGCGGCCATTCCGACGCGTGCCCGATACAGCCACCGTCAAGCGCGCCCTCTCCCGTCTCGCAGCGCAGTCAGCGGACGCGCCGGCCGTCGACGGCGGGTGGTTCGGTGGCGACGACTACCGGACCGTCGTCACGGCCGCGGACGACGCCGTCGAATCCCTCGCGGCCGCCGTCGACTTCCTCGACAACGACGGCCTCGACCGTCTCGACGCGGCGATCGAAGCCGCCGATGACGCGGGCGACTACGCGGCCGCCCGCCGTGGCCGACGCGCCCGTGAAACCCTGGCTGACTTCCGGCGGGCGGTCCGGTCGGACCAGTTTCACCACGGTCGCGGAACCACTTTAGGGGGTGGTGCCCAAGGGGATGAAAATGACACGGGTGATACATACGGGTGATACCCACCTCGGGTACCGGCAGTACCACCGACCCGAGCGCCGTGAGGACTTCCTCGCGGCCTTTCGACGGGTCGCAGAGGACGCGGTCGAGGACGACGTGGACGCCCTCGTCCACGCCGGCGATCTCTTTCACGACCGCCGGCCGGACCTGCCCGATATCCTGGGAACGCTCTCGATCCTGCGGGACCTGGCCGACGCCGACGTGCCCTTCCTCGCCATCGTCGGCAACCACGAGACCAAACGCGACGCCCAGTGGCTCGACCTGTTCGAGTCGATGGGCCTGGCGACCCGACTGAGCGACGACCCCGTCACCGTCGGCGACACGGCGTTCTACGGGCTCGACTTCGTCCCCCGGTCCCGGCGCGATGACCTGGACTACGACTTCGAGCCCCACGACGCGGCCAACGCCGCCCTCGTCGCCCACGGACTCTTCGAACCTTTCGACTACGCCGACTGGGACACCGAGCGCCTCCTCGCCGAGTCGACCGTCGACTTCGACGCCGTCCTGCTCGGGGACAATCACGAACCGCAGAAAGCCGAGATCGAGGACACCTGGATCACCTACTGCGGGTCGACCGAACGGGCGAGTGCCGACGAGCGCGAGGACCGGGGGTACAACATCGTCGAGTTCGACGAGCAGGTATCGATCAGGCGGCGCGGACTCCCGACCCGCGAGTTCGTCTTCGTCGAGGTCGAACTCGACGAGGGCGAGGGCGTCGAGCGGGTGCGGGAACGCGTCGGCCAGTACGACCTCGACGACGCAGTCGTCGTCGTCCACATCGAGGGCGAGGGCGATCCCGTCGCGCCGGCCAGTATCGAGGAGTACGCCGACGAGGCGGGCGCGCTGGTCGCCAGGGTCACCGACCACCGCGAGGTCACCGACAGCGGCGAGATCGACGTGAACTTCGCGGACCCCGACGACGCCGTCGCCGAGCGCATCCGCGAGATGGGGCTCAGCGAGGCGGCCCGCGACATCGACGAGACCGTCCGGGCGAGCAAGACCGCCGACTCGAACGTCACCGACGAGGTCGAACGGCGCGTCCGGGACATCCTCGACGAGGGCGACGACGCCGCGTTCCGGGCCGCCGAGTCCGAGACTGCCGATGCCGACCCGACCGGCGAGTCGGCGACGACCGACGACGCCGCCGAACCCACGCCGACCGAGGAACCGACGAAGACCGACGGCGGCGACGCGGGCGAGGAACAGTCGGCAGACGCCGAGGCCGGCCCCGACTCGGATCCAGACACCGAAGGGAACGGCCAGCCCTCGCTGGGTGATTTCGAATGAGGTTCGAGCGTGTCCGGCTGGAGAACTTCAAATGCTACGGGAACGCGGACCTGACCCTCGACAGTGGGGTGACAGTCATCCACGGGTTGAACGGGAGCGGGAAGTCCTCGTTGCTGGAGGCCTGCTTCTTCGCGCTGTACGGGGCCCGTGCCCTGGACGAGACGCTGGACGAGGTCGTGACCATCGGGGCCGAAGACGCCACGGTCGAACTGTGGTTCTCCCACGGCGGCGGGTCCTACCACGTCGAACGCCGGGTGCGCGTGACCGACGACCGCGCGACGACGGCCACGTGCGTGCTGGAGACGCCCGAGGCGACCTACGAGGGCGCGCGCGACGTTCGCGGCCACGTCGCGGAACTGCTCCGGATGGACCACGAGGCGTTCGTCAACTGTGCGTACGTCCGCCAGGGCGAGGTGAACAAGCTCATCAACGCCTCCCCCGCGGACCGACAGGACATGATCGACGACCTGCTCCAGCTCGGCAAGCTGGAGGACTACCGCGAGCGGGCCAGTAAGGCCCGACTCGGCGTCAAACACGTCCGGGACGGCAAGCGGGAGCTGCTCGACGACCTCGCCGACCAGATCGATCGGAAGGAAGACCAGGACCTCCACGGACGGCTCAACGCGCTCCAGACCGAGCGCAAGGACCTCGAAGCCGAGATCGAGCGGTTCGACGAGAACCGACAGGAGGCAGTGAAGACCCGCGACGAGGCCGAGGCGATCCTCGAGGAACACGAGGAGAAACGCGAGCGCCTCGGCACGCTCGAAACCGAGATCGAGGAGCTGACCGAGACCATCGAGGAGACCGAACGTGAACGCGAGCGACTCGGCGACCGGATCGGCGAGCTGAAAACCGAGATCGATGAGATCGAGGCCGAACGCGACGGATTGCTCGCCGAGTCGGAACTCGACGACCCCGACGAGGCGACGGTCAGTGCGACCATCGCGGACCTCGAATCCCGGGACGAGCAGTTACGCGACGACATCGAGGACCACCGCGTCGCGGCCAGCGAACACACGAGCGAGGCCGAATCGCTCCGGGAGAGCGCCGAGGACCTGGCGACCCGCGCGGAAGAGAAACGCCAGGAAGCCGAGGAACTGGCGAGCGACCTCGCAGAGACTCGAGAGACACTCGCCCAGCGGCGCGAACAGATAGAGCAACTCGAAGCCGACATCGAGGCCAAACGCGAGGCCTTCGAGGACGCCCCGGCCGCGGTCGGCGAGGCCAGCGACCACTGGGACGAACTCGTCGACGAGTTGAACGAGGCCCGCGAGCGACAGAAGGAACTGGAGACCAAACTCGAAGCCGAACAGCGGAGTCTCGACGAGGCCGAACAGTTGCTCGACGCCGGGAAGTGTCCAGAGTGTGGCCAGCCCGTCGAGGACTCCCCGCACGTCGAGTCCATCGACGAGCACCGCGAACGGATCGACGACCTGCAGGACGAACTCGTCTCGGTCCGCCAGCGCCGCGAACGGCTGGAGGAGGAGGTCGACGAGGCCAGCGATCTGGTCGACCGCGAGAACGAACTCCAGACGCTCCGGAACGATCTGGACAACGTCGAACAGCTGGTCGAAGAGCAGGAAGACGGGCTCGACGACACCGTCGAGAAGATCGAACGGCTCCGCGAGGAAGCCGACGAACTGGACGCCGAGGCCGAACAAAAGCGCGAGACCGCCCAGGAGGCCGAGTCGGCGGCCGAAGCGAAACGCGAGGCCGTCGCCGAGTGCAACGAAGAACGCGAGCGGATCGGCGACCGCCTCGACCGGCTGGAAGCAATAGAGGAGACCGTCGAGCGCATCGCCGACCGCGAGGACGAGATCGGGCGCCTGCGCGAGCAACGGACCAACAAGGCCGAGCTGAACGACGAGCGCCGCGACCGGCTAGCGGACAAACGCGACCAGCGCGACGAGCTCGACGCCGAATTCGACGAGTCGGCGGTCGAGCAGGCTCGCGAGGAGAAAGAACGCGCCGTCGAGTACATCGAGAAAGTCGAGCCGAAACTCGACGAACTCCGCGCGGAGCGCGACGACCTGATCGACGAGATCGGCGGCGTCAAACAGGAGATCGAGGAACTGGAGGAGCTGCGGGACCGGTACGACGACCTCGAAGCGACGGTCGAGCGCCTGGACTCGCTGTACGGCGAAACCGAGCGACTGCAGGAGATGTACGGGCAGCTACGCGCGGAGTTGCGCCAGCGCAACGTCGAGAGCCTCGAACGAATGCTCAACGAGACGTTCGACCTGATCTACGGCAACGACTCCTACTCCCGGATCGAACTCGACGGCGAGTACGAACTCACGGTCTACCAGAAAGACGGCCAGCCACTCGATCCCGAACAGCTCTCCGGCGGGGAACGGGCGCTGTTCAACCTCAGCCTGCGCTGTGCGATCTACCAGCTGCTGGCCGAGGGGATCGAGGGGGCCGCGCCGATGCCACCGCTGATCCTGGACGAACCCACCGTCTTTCTCGACTCGGGGCACGTCTCGCGGCTCGTGGACCTCATCAGACACATGCACGACCTCGGTGTCGAGCAGATTCTCGTCGTCAGCCACGACGAGGAACTGTTCGGTGCGGCCGACGATCTGGTGATGGTCTCGAAAGACGCCACGACGAACCGGTCGACGGTGGTGCGGAAAGACCCCGACGAGGCGACGCGGGAGGCCGTCGCCGACGCCGCGACGGACTAATCGCTGTCTGCGGTCTCGGTCGTGCCGTCACGGAGGTGAGAAAGCCCCTCGCGCCCCACGTCGGTGAGTTCGTAGCCACGTTCACCGGCGACGGTCGCGTCGGCGACTATGCCTGCGGCGCGGAACTCCCCGAGCAGGCCGTGGAGGTCGCTCTCACAGAGGTCGTACCCACCCATGAGGTCGCGCACGGCGACCGCGCCGCGCCGGTCGAGCTCGAAGAGCAGACCGAGTGCCCGGTCGTCGCGGACGGCGGTCAGGATCGTCCGCGCCGGGGCTGGAACGGAGCGCGCGGCGGTTTCGAGGGGTGACGCGTCGACGAACTCCAGCTGGTCGTTTGGGAGGTACCGCTCCTCGCCGGTTTCGGGGTCGCGGACGCGACTCGAATCGCCGGACTGTTTGACCAGCAACAGCCGCCTGCCGGACTCGTCGCGGACGGTACGCATCGACTGCGGGTAGTACTCGGTGACTGGTAACCGTTCTGGACTGCGCTCAGCCGTCGTCGCCGAACTTGTCTCTTGCGCGCTGATAGCGGACGTAGCCGTAGAAGAAGAAGGCGATGCCGAGGAAGAACACGGCCCCGCCGTCGACCACCTGGCCGCGGAAGACGACGAGCATCGGGCCCAGCGCGATGGCGAACAGGGCGACGTTGAAGATGGCGACGAGCTTCCAGAACGACCGGACCAGCCCCTCCGGCGCGTCGTTCTCGGATGGGTCCGGTGGCTCGGGGATGTCGACCGACGGAGCCCCGGGAGCCAGATCCGACTCCGGATCGGGTTCGCCCACGCTCTCGGGACTCCCCGGGTCGTCGGGCTCGTGGGGCCAGCGCTCCTCGTCCTCGCTCACTACCCCATGCGTCGGATAGCCGCCGAGAAAAGGGTTCCGTGACTGGCTTACACCGCGTCCTCCAGCGTCGTCGCCGCACTGGACTGGACCCACGCGAGCGGGTTCTGGGCGTCGTAGAGGACGACTCCGTCGTCGGTCTCGTAGGCCTCGATTGTCTCGACTTCGGGGCCGTCCGGTCCCGTTTCGGCACTGTCCAACTCCGACCGACTTCCGTTTGCGCGGTCCGTCATGTCGCTTCAGACTGTGGTATGACGTGTCATGGCATATACCTTGTGTTCCAGTCGCGGCTCGAAACGCGGGGACCGTCGGGATTTTAATCGGGGGTCTCGAACGGGTGGACAGTATGGACGAGACCGGGGACGGAACACAGACAGGTCTCTCTGCGTTCGAGGACGGGACGAGGAGCGATACAGGTGAGGGCGACGAGCGAGACGCCGCCGCCGAAGCCGCGGCCGTCGCGGGAAACGGCGGCGACACCTTCGAGATCGTCGACCTCGACGACATCCGCTATCCCGATGCCGACGAGTACGTGACCTTCGCGGTGACACAGATCGACTACACCGTCGAGGGCCGTGGCGACGACGAGTTCCCAGTCGTCCACCTGTTCGGCCGCACGCCCGGCGCCGAGGAACTGGTCCACGTCGAAGTCTACGAGTTCAGACCCTACTTCTACGCGCCGACCGACTCGCTCACCGACGCGGACCTCCAGCGCGACCGCATCACCGGCTGGGAGGAGGAAGACGAGGACGGCGAGCCCTACGAGTCGATCCGGGGCGAGCGCCTGACCAAAATCTTCGGCCAGACACCCCGGGACGTGGGCCAGATGCGCGACGAGTACGATCACTACGAGGCGGACATCCTCTTTCCCAACCGCCTGCTCATCGACAAGGACATCACCAGTGGCGTGCGCGTGCCCGTCCGCCGCGAGGCCGCGGACGAACCGATCCGGGTGCCCCACGAGGAGATCGAAGCCGTCGACGCAAGCGCCCAGCCCCGCGTCAACACCTTCGACATCGAGGTCGACGACCGCCAGGGGTTCCCCGAGGACGGCGAGGAGAAGATCGTCTGTCTCACCTCCCACGACTCCTACGACGACGAGTACATCACGTGGCTGTTCGACGCCGACGAGGGCATCGATCCGCCCGAGGCCCTGGCCGCCTACGACCCCATCGAGGACGACTTCGAGGCCGACGTGCGCGTCTTCGAGGAAGAGGAGGCGATGCTCGAAGCGTTCGTGGACTACCTCGTCCAAGACACCGATCCAGATCTCGTCACTGGCTGGAACTGTCTTCCGGCTGACAGCGAGGTTTCGATGGCTGACGGGACAGTCCGAGAGATACAGGACGTTCAGGTTGGCGACGAAGTGGTTGGCAACGATCAACAGCAGACCGCAGTGGCAGAAGTGACGAACAAGTGGGAAAGCGAGAAAGAGGTTCTCGAGTTCGACCTCGCCGACGGAACGTCGCTCCGTTCGTCTGGCGACCACCGGATCATGATCGGTGACGACGAACGGGTCGACTGGAAGCGAGGTAACGACGTGGAACCGGGGGACTACGTTCTCAAGCCTCGGAAACTGAATATCGATTCTCCAACCATTCCGGCCTTGTCGGAACTCGTCCCGACCGAGAACCAGCGTTTCATCGATAAAACACAAGTAAAAGAATTCAAGTCTGCACTCCCGCACGGAGCGGTCACCGAACTCGCCGACGAGTTCGAAGTGACGAAAGAGACACTGTATCATCCGAAAACTGACGTTTGGACTCCCGAACGTTGTCGGACCGCAGCGGACACATACGAAGTTCCACTGCCGGATGGAGGTCGTGAATATCGGCGTAACGGTATCGAACTGGACCGCGAGATCTCCGAAACCGAAGTCTACCTTGCCGGACTCGTCCTCACGGACGGGACGATGTCGACTGATGATGGGATTCGGTTCTACAACACCCGCGAGGAGTTGCACGAGCAGTTCCCCGGTGATACCGCCCTCCAACCCGACGGGAAGGGTTGTTACAAGCAGGATGTCCTCGACTGGGCGAGGATGCACGTATTCAACGGGCTCGGAATCCCCTTGGGTGACAAGAACGAAGCTGATGTCGACCTCTCGCAGGTGTACGAACTCCCTGAAGAGTACGTTGCTCGATTCCTCGCTGGCGTCATCGACGGGGACGGGAGTGTCTCGTCGTCCGTAGTCGTTGCCGCGGAAAACCGTTCCATCGGGGAGTGGTACACCAAACTGTTCCGGCGTCTCGGAATATACGCGCAGCAGCGCGAGAACATCGTTCGTGTCCCGGACGCGGAGCGTGACCTGAATCGAGTGCAGCGGGACATTCTTCCCCATATGAACCATCCCGAAAAAGTCGAGGCGATCGAGGCCCTCGAAGGCGGGAAGAGCGGTCAGAGTGAGACCGTTCCCTATGCGCTGTTCGAGGCTGAGACGGGGAGTGACGAGAAGCGCATCGGTCGAGATAAACATCGACGAGGTATCAACCTGAAACGCCACGAGACCACCAGCGAACAGTGGGAGGAATACGTCTTCGTAGCTGTAGAAGACGTGAATGTCACGGGGACTGAAACGACGTACGACATCGAAACGACGACGCACAATTTCGTCGCCGACAACTGTCTCGTCCACAACTGCGACGATTTCGACGTTCCCTACCTGCTCGACCGACTCGAAGAACTCCAGGGGCCACACCACGACTACGACCTCTCGGCCGAACGGCTCTCCCGCGTGAACGAGGTCTGGCGCAACAACTGGCAGGGCCCCAACATCAAGGGACGCGTCGTCTTCGACCTGCTCTACGCCTACCAGCGCACGAAGTTCACCGAACTCGACTCCTACCGCCTGGACGCCGTCGGCGAACAGGAACTAGGCGTCGGCAAGGAGCGCTATCCGGGCGACATCGGCGACCTCTGGGAGGACGACCCCGAGCGCCTGCTGGAGTACAACCTCCGGGACGTGGAACTCTGCGTGGAGCTGAACGAGCAACAGGAGATCATCCCCTTCTGGCAGGAGGTCGCCTCCTTCGTCGGCTGTAAACTCGAAGACGCCACCACGCCCGGCGACGCCGTCGACATGTACGTCCTCCACAAACTCCACGGCAACCTGGTACTCCCCTCGAAGGGTCAGCACGACGCCGAGGACTACGAGGGCGGCGCGGTCTTCGACCCCATCACCGGCGTGCGGGAGATGGTGACGGTACTGGACCTGAAGTGTTTCAGTGCGGACACCGATGTTCTCACACCCGACGGGCCCAGGAACATCACCGAGATAGACGAGGGGGAGGACGTGTACACGCTGAACCCCGAGACGTTCGAGTGTGAGGTCAAGCCGGTCGCGGAAACCCACGAGTACGAGAACAAATTCGGCGAACTCCACCATCTCTCGGGCAACACGCACGATTTCAAGATCACCGAGAACCACCGAATGCTCTACTCGAAGGAACGCGGCTGGGACGAGCAGGACCCAGCCGACTTCGAGTTCGACGAGTACCGGGATATTCCCGACTACGAGCGGTACGCCTTCCCCCAGCACGAATCGATGTCGGGCCGTTCTCCGGAGACCTTCGACCTGATCGACGAAGTAGACGGTGGTCACGTCGTCGCGTACTACGAGGACGACCTCCGGACGTTCCGCCACCGAATGCCTGAGCAGGTCACGGACTCACTCGACCTGATCCGTGGCTCTTCCGAAGCAATGGGACTCCAGAAAAAAGTCGGCAAGTATCTGATTCCGCTGTCGGTCTACCAGGAACACCGCGACGCTATCGAGGCACACGCCGACGAAGTGTCTCTCAAGTACGAGGCACAACATCGGGAGACGCCACTCTCTTTCGAGATGTCCAACTGGCTCGAACTCGTCGGCTGGTACGTCACCGAAGGGAGTGCAGACGAGGCCAACCGACGCATCACGATCCATCAGGACGAGGGTTCCGAGCGGCAGGCTATCCGTCGTCTGCTCGACGAGATGGGCATCAATCACAGTGTCGATGATCGTGGCGTCAACGTCTCCAACGCGTATCTGCTCGACTGGTTCGTCGAGAACTGTGGAAAGGGATACAGCGAGAAGCGGCTCCCAGAGTGGGTGTTCGAACTGGACGGCGAACTTCTGGCGGTTCTCCTGAACACGATGATCCGCGGCGACGGGAGTCGGGCGGACTCTGGACTCGGAAAGTTCTGGACGAAAAGCGAAGCTCTCAAAGACGGATTCGCAACCGTCGCCGTTCGCTGTGGTCACAAACCGACCGTCTCGAAACAGTCGGACGGAACCTGGTACGTCTCCGTCGGCAAGCGAGGCTCGTTCAAGAAGTCGACGAACGCGACCGTCGAAGAACACGACGGCAACGTCCACTGTATCACCGCCGAGGACAACCACGTCGTCCTCGCCGGCCGGAACGGGAACTTCCAGTGGATCGGGCAGTCGCTCTATCCGATGTGCATGGTGACGATTAACGCATCCCCCGAGACCAAGGTCGACCCCGATGCCTACGAGGGTGACACATTCCGCGCCCCGAACGGCCAGCACTTCCGGAAGGAGCCCGACGGCGTCATCCGGGAGATGGTCGACGAACTGCTCTCCGAGCGCGAGGAGAAGAAATCCCTGCGGAACGACCACGATCCCGACTCCAGCGAGTACGAACAGTTCGACCGGCAGCAGGCCGCCGTGAAGGTGATCATGAACTGCTTCACGCCGGACACCGACGTGCTAACGCCCGACGGCGTTCGCAACATCCGGGACCTCGACGTTGGTGACGAGGTGTATTCGCTGGACCCAGATACGATGGAGATGGAGGTCAAACCGGTCGTCGAGACGCACGCATATCCCGACTATCGGGGTGATCTGGTCGACATCGAGACGAACAAGATCGACTTCAGCGTGACGCCGAACCACCGGATGCTCGTCCGGAAGAACGAGACGAACGGGATCACCGAAGACGAGTACGACTTCGTCGAAGCCGGTGACCTGGACGACGCGACGAACTACGAACTTCCCCACGACTGGGACGGACCCGACGGCGAGTACCTCGACGAGGTAGACCTCACCGAGTACCTCGACGAGTACGAGGTGTGGGTCAGACCCGAGGTTCACGGACACACGTTCGCCGCCGAAATCGGCTACTACCCGGACAAAGTACTGAAAAACGACATCGGGGAGGAGGGCTACGTGTTCGGCCCCGGTGAGTTCGAGGCCAACCGTGAGTATATCGAGTCCGTCGCCGAGCGAACGTACGTCCACGCCGAATCCGGTCGGAAGTGGATTCCACGGACGTTCGACGGTGATGACTTCCTCGACCTGCTGGCGTGGTACATTACCGAGGGGAACGTCTACACGTCCGAAACCAAAGAGTTCGGAGAGAAGGTCCGTGGTTCGGCGACGACAATCAAGATCGCACAGGAGGCCATCGCCGATGGCGGTGAGTCCCACCACGATGGGATCGGTGATTTGCTGGACCGGATGGGGTTCGACTACTACGTCGACGACCGGAGTTACCAGTTCACCTCCAGACTCCTCGGCGATTTCCTCGAACGACTCTGTGGAACGGACAGCTTCGAGAAGCGGATTCCGGAGTTCGTCTTCGAGTGCAGCCAGCGCCAGAAACGGCGGTTCCTCGACACGCTCATCGACGGCGACGGCGACCGGCAAGAGAATTCCTGGCGGTACAGCACCGCTAGCGAGCGACTTCGCGACGACGTGCTTCGGCTCTGTACCCACCTCGGTCTCACGGCCAGTTTCAACGAGGACAGCGGCGCATACCGCATCTACGTCACAGAGGACAGCAAGAACACGCTCCGGATGCACCGAAGCAGCGAACGTTCGACCGCCGACGACGGTGTGTACTGTGTCACGGTCGAAGACAACCACACGCTCATGGCCGGTCGAAACGGCAAACTCCAGTTCGTCGGGCAGTCGCTCTACGGCGTGCTGGGGTGGGATCGCTTCCGACTGTACGACAAGGAGATGGGCGCGGCGGTGACGGCGACCGGCAGAGATGTCATCGAGTACACTGACAAGGTCGTCGAAAACGAAGGGTACAAGGCTGTATACGGCGACACCGACTCCGTCATGCTCGAACTCGGGAGCGTCAGTCCCGACGACGTAGAGGGCGAGGTCGAAGTCACCGACGAGATGCGAGAGAAACACCCGGAGATGGGCGACGAAGAACTCCGGACCATCGCCGCGACGATCCAGAAGGGATTCGAACTCGAAGAAGTCATCAACGAATCGTACGACGACTTCGCGCTCGAACAGCTCAACGCGGAGTTCCATCGGTTCGAGATCGAGTTCGAGAAGCTCTACCGACGGTTCTTCCAGGCGGGCAAGAAGAAACGTTACGCCGGCCACATTGTCTGGAAGGAGGGCAAAGATGTCGACGACATCGACATCACGGGCTTCGAGTACCAGCGCTCAGACATCGCGCCGATCACCAAGGAAGTCCAGAAGGAAGTGATCGACCGCATCGTGAAAGGCGCGGACACGGAGGACATCAAAGACTACGTCCACGAAGTCATCCAGGACTTCGAGGCCGGCCAGTTGAGTCTGGACGACATCGCCATCCCCGGCGGAATCGGGAAGAAACTGGACAACTACGACACCGATACCGCGCAGGTCCGCGGCGCGAAGTACGCCAACCTCCTGCTGGGGACGAACTTCTCCTCGGGGTCGAAACCCAAGCGACTCTACCTCGACCGGGTGCACTCGGACTTCTGGGACAAGGTGGAGGCCGAACACGGACTGGACCCCTCGACGGATCCGCTGTACGGTGAGTTCCGGCGCGACCCGGACGTGATCTGTTTCGAGTACGAGGATCAGGTGCCCGAGGAGTTCGAGGTCGACTGGGAGAAGATGCTCGACAAGACACTCAAAGGGCCAATCGAGCGGATTCTGGAGGCGCTGGACATCTCCTGGGACGAGGTCAAGAGCGGGCAGGAACAGACCGGCCTCGGGAACTTCATGTAGCGTTGGCGACCGACTCGACGTCGACGCTGGCGTCGTCCGTGTCGGAGCGGTCCGCGAACTCGAAGCATGCGCCCCCCGTCTCGGCCTCGGTGACGGTTATTTCCCAGTCGTGGGCCTCGGCGATGGACTGGACGATGCTGAGCCCGAACCCCGTCCCGGACTCGCTGGTCGTGAACCCCTTCTCGAAGATGTCGTCGCGCTGATCCGCGGGGATGCCGGGACCGTCGTCGGCGACGAAAAAACCGTCCTCGAAATCGCCGACCGTGACGGTCACGTCCGGGCCACCGTGTTCGACCGCGTTGCGAAAGAGGTTCTCGAACAGCTGGGTGAGCTGTGAGTCGTCGGCCGAGACGGTTCGGGCCGTCGTGATTTCGACGGTCGCCGACCGGGTGTCGACGTTCTCCCACGCGGACCGACAGACTCGTTCGAGCGACACTGGCTCGCGGTTCAGGACGGCCTGTCCCTGTCGGGCCAGCGCGAGCGCGTCCGAGATGAGTTCGTCCATTCGCTCGTGAGCTTCGGCGATCTTCGCCATGTGGACGCTGTCGTACTCGTCGCGAGCGAGTTCGAGGCGGCCGTCCGCCACCGAGAGCGGGTTACGGAGGTCGTGCGAGAGGATACTGGCGAATTCCTCCAACCGTTCGTTCTGTTCTTCGAGGCGTTCTTTCTGATCGCGGAGCTGTCGTCGTGCCTCGATCTGTGCGGTCACGTCCTGGAAGAGGACGACCGACCCGGTGTCCGGTGCCGTCCCGTCGTCGCCGGGGCCGAGGGCCGACGTTTCGACGTTGTAGTAGCGTTCCTCGCCGTCTTCCACCCGCGTGAGGGTGTTGAAGCCGTCGTCGCCTTCGAAGGCAGTTTCGATCTGCGGGAAGGTCGATTCGAGGACGCCCCGATCACAGCCGAGTAGTCGTTCTGGGTCGATCCCGAGCAACTCCGCTGCACGGTCGTTGACGTCGACGACTACGTCACCGCGGTCCAGCACGAGGTAGCCGGTGTCCATCTCCTCGACGACCGACGAGCGGGCGACCGGGATGAGACGGAGGATGCGGTAGCGAAAGACCATCAACACGCCGATGGGGAGGGCGGCGGCGAAGCCGATGCTCGTGTAGTTGAACGCGGTCAGGTCGGTGAGATAGGCCACGTTGAGGAACCACGGGATGGTGAGTGCGCCGACGATGGACCACACCTGGCCGCGATAGTGACGGTTGGTCGTCTCGTAGGTGAGGAACATGAACGCGGCGCCGGCGACGAAGCAGTAGGCGAGGCCGTGGTGGAGGTAGAACATGGGGCCCCAGGTCACGTCGGCGACGACGGTGCCGTTGCGGGTGACGGTGGTCGCCGACTGAATCGTCCACGAGCGGAAGTTCGTGACTTCGAGGCCGGTCGAGACCAACAGCGGGGCGGTGACGAGTCCGAGCCGGCTCGGCCGGAACCAGGCAGACCGCTCGGTGTAGTCGGCGGCGAAGACGAACAGCGAGACTACGACGACGGTCCCCATCAGGTAGTAGCCGGGGTACAGCGCGAGTTTCGCGTCGATGTCGGTGACCGCGAGCCGCGCCGCGTCGCTGAGACACCACAGCGAGACCGCGACGATCAACACGAGAGGCGGGATCGGCGACAGGCGGGGGTTTTCGAAGTTCCTGACGATCACGAGAATCGTTGGAACGGCGACGAGAAGCGGGAAGACGAGCGGCAAGAGGAGCCAACTGAACTGCAGCATTTCCATCAGAACTACTCAGTTACGGGGCATGAATGTTGTGGGCATTTCACGTGACTGCTGGCGAAAACAGGTGTCGGCCGTCGGTTCTGTGGCCACTGCCTCCGTCATGCCGGCCCATCACAGGGGTCGTGAGTGACGGCCGCCATCGCCACGGGGACATCTGCTTTTCCAGATTACGAAATCAAATTTTCCATTGACGAAATCCTAACTGGGTGAATGCGAAAGTATTATGAACGTCTCGCACGGAGTTTGAGACGACTTAGGTGTCCCTAAACAATGGCAACACTCGAAATATCCAACCTACACGCTGAAGTTGCCGAGGAGGGCGGCGAGCAGATCCTGCGCGGGGTCGATCTCGAAGTCGAATCCGGCGAGATCCACGCGCTGATGGGTCCAAACGGCAGTGGGAAATCGACGACCGCGAAGATCATCGCCGGCCACCCGGCCTACGAAGTGACCGACGGTGAAGTCCTGTTGCACATCGAGGACGACGAGTTCGACGACCTCGACGAGGAGGTTCCCGAGGACCTCCGTACGTGGAACCTTCTGGAGCTGGAACCCAACGAGCGCGCGGCGCTCGGTATCTTCCTGGCCTTCCAGTACCCTGCGGAGATCGAGGGCGTCACGATGGTCAACTTCCTTCGGACGGCGCTGAACGCCAAACTCGAGGAGCGCGAGGAGCTGTTCGAGGAGGACGACGAAGACGAGGAAGCCGACGCCGACGACACCAACGAGGACGCGGCCGGCTACGACACGTCCCCGATGGAAGGCGACCCCGAAGAAGGCGACATCGGTGTCGCCGAATTCCAGGAGATACTGCAGGAGAAGATGGAACTGCTGGACATGGACGAGAGCTTCGCCCAGCGGTACCTCAACGCCGGCTTCTCCGGCGGGGAGAAAAAACAGAACGAGGTCCTCCAGGCCGCGATCCTGGAGCCCTCGATCGCGGTGCTGGACGAAATCGACTCCGGGCTGGACATCGACCGCCTGCAGGACGTATCCAACGGTATCAACGCCCTCCGCGACGAGCAGGGCGCTGGTATCCTCCAGATCACCCACTATCAGCGTATCCTCGACTACGTCGAACCCGATCACGTCCACGTAATGTTGGATGGCCAGATCGCCAAGTCCGGCGACGCCGAACTGGCCGAGGAACTCGAGGACAAGGGGTACGACTGGGTGCGCGAGGAGTTCTTCGAAACCGCGTAACCGTGCAGGGCTAGCACAGGCTAATATAGCTAGAGAAATAAACCAACATCACCAATGAGTTCAGATCAAGACCATCTCAGAGAGACGGACACGGAGAAGCGCTTCGAGTTCAAGAAAGAGGAGAACTCGGCTTTCGAGGCAGAGAAGGGCCTCACCGAGGAGACCATCCGTGTCATCAGTGAGGACAAGGACGAACCGCAGTGGATGCTCGACCGGCGACTCCGTGCGCTCGAGCAGTTCCAGGAGATGCCGATGCCCGACGACTGGCCGGGCGCGCCCGACCTGAGCGAGGTCGACGTCGACGAAATCGTTCCCTACATCCGCCCGGACATCGAGACGCGCGGGGGCGCCGAGAACTGGGAGGACCTCCCCGACGAGATCCAGGATACCTTCGACAAACTGGGCATTCCCGAGGCCGAAAAGAACGCCCTCTCGGGCGTCGGCGCCCAGTACGAATCGGAGATCGTCTACCAGAACATGCAGGAGCGCTGGGAGGACAAGGGCGTCATCTTCTGTGACATGGACAAGGCCGTCCAAGAGCACGAAGAGATCGTCAAAGAGTACTTCATGACCAAAGCGGTGCCGCCCAGCGACAACAAGTTCGCGGCGCTGCACGGCGCGATCTGGTCGGGCGGGAGCTTCGTCTACGTCCCCGAAGACACCACGGTCGATATGCCCGTGCAGGCGTACTTCCGGATGAACTCCGACGGGATGGGCCAGTTCGAGCACACGCTGATCATCGCCGAGGAGAACTCCGAAGTCCACTACATCGAGGGCTGTTCCGCGCCGAAGTACTCGGCCTTTAACCTCCACAGCGGCGGGGTCGAAGTGTTCGTCAAGGAGAACGCCCACGTCCAGTACTCGACGGTGCAGAACTGGTCGAAGAACACCTACAACCTCAACACCAAGCGCGCCATCGCCGAAAAGGACGCGACGATGGAGTGGGTGTCGGGGTCGATGGGGTCGAAAGCGACGATGCTGTACCCGTCGACGATCCTGAAGGGCCCGGGCGCGACGGACAACCACATCACGATCGCCATGGCTGGCGAAGGACAGAACATCGACACCGGCGCGAAGGTCTACCACAACGCGCCGGACACGAAGTCGACTATCGAGTCCAAGTCGATCAGCAAGGACGGCGGCCGGACGAACTACCGCGGCCTGGTCCACATGGCAGACGGCGCGGAGAACTCCTCCACGTCGGTGGAGTGTGACGCGCTGATGTTCGACAACGAGTCGACCAGCGACACGATGCCGTACATGGAGATCCAGGAGAACAAGGTCGACGTGGCCCACGAGGCGACGGTCGGGAAGATCGGCGACGAGGACGTGTTCTACCTGGAGACGCGCGGGCTAGACGACGACGACGCCAAGCAGATGATCGTCGCTGGCTTCATCGAGCCGATCACGGAGGAGTTGCCCATCGAGTACGCGGTGGAACTCAACCGCCTCATCGAACTGGAGATGGAGGGCTCGCTCGGGTAATCCCCGGATTCCACTATGAGTACGCAGGTACACGCAAACCTCACGGAGGAGCAGGTAGCGGAGATCAGCGAACAGCTCGACGAGCCCGAGTGGCTGCTGGAGACGCGACTCGACGCGCTCGACGCGCTCGAAGACCTCGACATGCCCGCGGTCATCCAGACGCCGGGCCGGGAGTGGACGAACCTCGACGCCCTCGACTACGAGAGCTTCGTCGACCCCCTCGAGATGGCTCAGGAGAAAGACCGCGTGGACGCCGACGGCGTCGACGTGCTCTCCTGGTCCGAGGCGCTGGACGAACACGGCGACCTGATTGAAGAACAGTTCGGCAGTGTCGTCGATCCCCAGCGCAACTACCTCACCGCGCTGTCGACGGCGCTGTTCTCGGCCGGGACGGTCGTCTACGTCCCCGAAGGCGTCGACGCCGAGGACGTGAAGATCCGGACCCGGATGAACAGCCGGGCGCTGTTCAACTACACGCTCGTGGTCGCCGAGGAGTCCGCGTCGGTCACCATCCTCGAACGGCAGGAGACCGGCGAGGACAGCGAGGTCGCGTCAGCGACCTCGGATGCGAGCGGGCGCTACTACAGCGGCGTCGTCGAAGCCGTCGCCGACGAGAACGCCCACGTCCAGTACGGTGCGCTCCAGAATCTGGACGAAGACACCTACAACTACCAGGTCAAGCGCGGCCACACCGATCAGTACGCCACGGTCAACTGGATCGAGGGCAACATCGGGTCGCGCCTGACCAAGACCAGCGTCGAGACCCGCCTGCTCGGTGACAGCTCCGAGAGTAAGATCGTCGGTGCCTTCTTCGGCCACGAGGACCAGCACTTCGATCTCGGGTCGCGGGTCTGGCACGAGGCCGAACACACGACTGCCGATCTCGTGACCCGCGGTGTGCTGGACGACACCGCCCGCTCGGTCTACGAGGGCGTCCAAGACGTGGGTCAGGACGCCTGGGACACCAACTCCTACCAGCGCGAGAACACGCTGATGCTGAGCGACGAGAGCGAGGCCGACGCCTCCCCGAAGCTGATCATCAACAACCACGACACCGAGGCCAGCCACTCTGCGACGGTCGGACAGGTCGACGCCGAGGACATGTTCTACATGACCTCCCGGTCGATCCCCGAGCAGGTCGCCGAGAACATGCTGGTCGAGGGCTTCTTCGAGCCCGTCCTCTCCGAGGTCGCGGTCGACGAGTTCCGCGAGGACCTCGCGGACCTGATCGCGCACCGACTGCGCGAGTAGGAACTGCTGGTTCGCGGTCTCGTCTTTTTACGTCACGCCAGCCAGGAGAGCCAGCTCCCGTAAGCCTCGAATTCGGCGATCTCTGCGGTTTCGGCCGTGCCGTCCTCGAAGCGGACGTGTCGGTAGGTCGGATCGCTGGGCGGCGTCGCCGGATCGCCCGAGAGCCAGTGGACGGGGCGGTCGTGGCTGGCCTCGGCCAGTGTCTCCCGGACGGCTGTCACGGCCTCGTCGGGGAACTGGTAGAGCGCGATGGTACTGAACACGACGAGCGTCGCGTCCGTCGGTGCGTCGCCGAGGCGGTCGGGCAGGACCTCGGCGGCGTCACCGGCCACGAGTTCGGGGGGATCGTCGGCGGCCAGGTCCAGCGCGGCGGCCAGTCGTTCGTGCCGTCGGTGCTGGTTCGGCAGGACCAACGCTCGGAGCCAGCGGGCGTCGGCGTCGCCCGTCACGTCGAGGGGATTCAGGTCGACACCCCACCGCTCTGCGACGGTCGGCGGTTCGTCGGGCAGTGGCGGCGTCCCGTCCCGGACGGTGGTCTCGATGCAAACCGGAGAGTCGGAGTCGCCGACGACGCGCTCGTCGAACTCGTAGCGGTACCGGTCCCAAAGCAGGTTCAGCCCGGCGCTGGCCCCGAGTTCGACGAGGGCGAGGGGGCCGCCGTCGGCGCCGGCGACGCGAGCGAAAGCCGGATAGAGGACGGCCGACCGGCCCACGTCGTTGGTCTGGACCAATCGATCGCCGAGGCGCTCGCGGATCGCCTCGCGGTGGTCGCGACAGAACGCCTCGAACGCTGGAAATGGATCGCGCTCGGTCGGATCGGCGGGGTCGTCGGCACAGGTGGGATAGAAGTCGGCCAGCTGGTGGTCGACACCGGAGAGAAGGAGGTCGTGGACGGCACCGAGCAGGAGGTTCGGGGCGGGCTGACTCGGCGGGGCCGTCGCGGCGAGGTCGAGGAGGGCATCGTCGTCTGCGGCGGCGCGGCACAGTCGCTCGTACAACGGGGACTAGTCGCTCGCCCAGTCGGCGCAGTCGTGGAACTCGTCGGCGCGGGGCATGGTCGCTGGTCCCACAGCGGCCGTTTAGCGGTGTCGGTCCCGAGGGAACGGCTTAAGTTCCCGCCTCCCCGATTCCTGGGTATGCAGGCGGGACAGAGTCGATGCCGCTGGCGGTGGTCGCTGTGAGCGTCCAGCAACCGGTGTCCAGCGACCACCAGCTGGCGCGGTTACTGCAGATCGGCGTCGTCCTCGAGGAGGTCGTGGAGGCGCGAGCGGGCGAACACGCCCGGACGATGGAGGTCGACGACCCGGAACTGGAGGCGTTGCTCGCCGAGGCCGCCGAGGAGTCGGCCGGCCACCGCGAGCAACTCGAGGATCTGATCGACGACCTCGAAGCCGACACGATCCCGTTCGAGGAGATCAAGGGGCTGGTCAGGGCCCAGTACGAGTCCGAGGCGGACTTCGACGGCGTCCTCTACGACCAGCTGTGTAACGAGGAGACGGCCTACAAGTTCTACGACGACCTCATCGCGGCCATCGAGGACTCCGACGCGGCACTCAGCGTCGACCGGGCGCAACTGATCGAGACGCTGTCGTCCATCCGGGAGGAAGAAGCCGAAGGGGTCGAAGAGGTCACCGAACTCATGGAGAAACGAGAATGACTGGGAGCTATCCGTACGGAGGGGGTCTCGCGTGAACACGTCCGACCAGTATCTGAAGGCGATCTATCTCGTCCAGCAAGAGGAGGACGGCCCGGCCTCGACCGGCCGCGTCGCCGACATGCTCGACGTGAGCCCCGCGAGCGCCAACGAGATGATCGGCAAACTCGAGGAGCAGGACCTGCTCGAACACGAGAAGTACAAGGGCGTCACCCTCACCGACGAGGGCATCGTCCGCGCCCGGGACGCGCTCCAGACCTACTGTATCATCGAGCGGTTCCTGCTGGAAGTCCTCGAAGTCGAGGAGTTCCGCACCGAGGCCAAGCAACTCGAACCCGTCATCGACGAGACCGTCGCCGACCGCCTCGACACGATCATCGACCGGGCCCCGCAGTGTCCGGACTGCTTCGACCCCGAAAACGACGCCTGCAAACTGCTTGAAGTCGAACCCGATCCGGCGGACTGAACTACTTTTACTTTCACTCCGGCTGGCTTGCATATTTGCAACCGTCGGCCGAACGGCTTTCCATGGAGTGTCCGACCTGTGGTAAGTCACTCACAACTGAACGTGGCGTCAAACAACACCACACGAAGGTCCACGACGATCCACTCCCAAACCGGGAGTGTGCCGGTTGTGGGGCGGAGTTTTACGATCCAAAGGCCCGCCTGACGTACTGCGACGACTGCAATCCCAACGCCGGCGAACACAACGGTAACTGGAAAGATGCGAAAGAGGAAACCGAGTGTGAACGGTGTGGTGACGAGTTCGAGTACTACCCGTCAGATAAGAAAGGCGTCTACTGCCCGACGTGTGTCGAGGAAGCGGACGAATTCCTCGGAACGCATTACGCAGAAGTCCACGACATCGAACCTGTCTCACGCGAATGTAAGCAGTGCGGGGAACAGTTCGAGGTTCTTCCTTGTTTTACGAGGGATGGTGACCGGAAGTTCTGTGACCACGATTGCCTCAGTTCGTGGCTCTCCGACGAGTGGGGGGACGGGACTGCGGTGTATAATGGTGACTGGCGCTCAATTCGAAGACGAGCGCTTGAGCGGGACGATTACCAATGTCGCTTCTGTGGTAAAGACCGTGACGAGATGGGCCGTAATCCTGACGTTCATCACATCAGGCCAGTTCGGGATTTCGACGATCCACAGGATGCCCACGTTATGGACAACGTTATCTCGCTCTGCCGGAGTTGTCACGGACTGGCTGAACACGAGAACATCCCGGCATCGGTGCTTCGTGTCATGGTGAAATCCCGGAATCCATAAGACGCCAGAACCAAAACGAAGTATTGCAGTCCCGTGGTGTAGTGGCCAATCATCTAGGCCTTTGGAGGAGTACACCCTGTATATACTGTGACACCCCGGCGGTGTATTCCGAGGATAGCCTAGGACGGCGGTTCGAATCCGCCCGGGACTACTACCAAATAAATAATATATTCTTTCTGTAACACGTTCCACCGGAACCGAAGCAGTTGAATCTCCGGGTGCCGTATCGCTCGTCGAGGACGATGATCGACCCGGTGTTCGCGCACGCAGGTTCCTCGGCACTCCCCGTTCCCCATGCCGTCGTCGACGGCGTCGTCGGGGTCGGTGCCGGACTGGTGGTCGTGGCGCTGTTTTACGTGTTCCTGCGGTACTACGCGGGGTCCTCGGAGTCGGAGTTCTGAACGTCGTCCATTCGGTCGGCGTAGTCCCAGGTGGCGACACGGGTCGGGTCGATGCGGATCTTGACTTCTTCGCGGTCCTTGTCGAGCAGGCGCTGGGCCAGCTCGGAGTCGGTGCCGCCGAGATAGCGGTCGATGAGCGACCGCAGGACGGTCTTCTCGGGGTCGGGGTCGACGGTGGCCTGGCCCTGGCCGCGGACGCCCCGGTAGGGTGGGTCGTTGACCGAGACTTCGAAGGCGACGCCGGGGTCGTGGTCGAGGAACTCGATCACGTCGGCGCTGGCGGCGGTCGCACAGTAGAGGGCGTCGTCGCGGAACTCGTACCACAGCGAGAGCATCCAGAGCCCGCCGCCGGGGGTGCGACAACTCAGCCGGATCGGGACGCGACTGTCGGTGAGGAAGGCGGCCGCCTCCGCGCGGGTCCAGGGGCCGGAGGGGTCCCACGACCGGTCGGTCTCGGGCCCGGTGGATCGGTCGCTGTCGGTCACGGCTCGTAGGACGGGCCCCAGACGGAAATGAGCGTGGGGCGGGTTCTTTTCTCGGCTCGGCGGTACCGTCCGGTATGCGAGTTCGACAGGTACTCCGGAACAGTTTCATCGCGGGACTGGCGCTGCTGGCACCGCTGGTCGTGACCGTCGTCGCGATGCAGTTCCTGGTCGGCTGGGTGACGACGCTGATCGACCCGGTCGTGCAGGGGACGCGGCTGACCCAGTACACGGCCAACATCGAGGCGGTCGCGCAGGTGCTGGCGCTGCTGCTGATCGCGGGAATCGTCGTTCTGCTGGGCTATCTCGCGCAGGGCCGGATCGGACAGCGCGTGTTCGCCTGGATCGACCGTGGAATCGGCGTCGTCCCGCTGGTCAGCATCGTCTACTCCAGTGTCAGGCAGGTCGCGAACGCGCTGACCGAGGGGTCGAACCGCTACAAGCGCGTCGTCATGGTCGAGTATCCGCGCGACGGGGTCTACAGTATCGGGTTCGTCACGGGTGACGGCCCCGAAGAAGCCGCGAGCGCGGCCGGCGAACAGTTGTACAACGTCTTCCTGCCGAACAGCCCCAACCCCACGGGTGGGCACTTCCTCATGGTGCCCGAGGACGAGGCTCACGAACTCGACATCAGCGTTCGTCGTGGGGTTCGCTTGCTCGTGACGACCGGGATCGCCGAGAGCGACGAGGAGATGGCCGAGTTACGGGCCGAGGCCGATCTGCCGAAGTCCGATTACATGTAGGCCGCGTCCCAGCGCGTGGGTTTGCGGCTGTTGCCACACTCACCGCACTCGATGCGGCCCATGGCGTCCATCGCGTTGGCCAGCGAGTCGCACTTCCCGCAGTGGTAGCCGTACTTCTCCTCGCGGGTCTCGTCGGTGTAGACGACGTGGAAGGGCCCGGCCGAGCCCTTGTCCACGTCGTCGTGGTCGATGTACACCGTCTGGCCGTCGTCGGTCGTGCGCGGTTCGAGTCCCTCCGGTTCGGCTTCGAGGTAGAGCGCCTCGGTGTAGGGACTCCCGTCGATCTCGACTTCCCCTTCGCCGACCTTCTCGAAGCCGCGTTGTTTGTAGAAGGTGTTGCCGACTTCGTTCATCGAGAGGACGCGCCCGCGGAGCTGGGTGATGCCCTGCTCGCGGAGGCGGTCGCGGACGGCGTCGAACAGATCCGAGCCGATCCCCTCGCCACGGTAGTCCGGATGGACGTGGAGCCACAGCAGGTCCGCGCCGGTCTCGTCGTCGTGGATCACGGTCTCGGTGAACGCGACCGGCTCACCCTCGTGTTCGGCCAGCACGAAGAGCATGTCTTCCCGATCCACTTTCTCCGCGTACTCGTCGTCGTCGTACCACTGGTGGACCGTCCCCTCGATGGTCCCGGGACTGAGGGTGTAGGACGCTTGCAGCGACCGTTCGGCGATCTCCATGATCGCTTGCTGATCGTCAGGAGTTGCCGCTCTGACTTCCATATGTTACAGTACGGCGGTGGCTCTCATAAATCCATGTCACACCGTATCGATGTGGCGTTGGCGCACGACCCGGAGCGGACCGTTCGGGGTCCGTGCCGTCGCGCTGGAACCGGGATCCCGGGGCCGAATTCGGGGGTGTGGTAGATTTCAAAGTGTCGTAACGCTAAAGACCCGCACTCGCTTTTATATCCGTAAGATGAACAGCGAACGTCACGTCCGGAGGTGGTCCCGTGGGTGTTGAAATACGGGAGTCGCCCGTCTCGGACGCGGAATTCGAGGCGATGCAGGTCTTCGTCCACGACTACCTCGAAGCGAGCGTGGTCAACGAGGACGAAGGCGGGCGGATGCGGTGGTATCCCTGGCACTCGGCGGCCTATCGGTTCAACCACATCATGAACGTGGTCGAGCTGGCGACCGACATCGCGCGCGAGGAGGGCGCGAACGTCGACGTGACCCGCGTCGCGGCCCTCTTCCACGACATCGCCAAGCTCGAAGCCGAGCAGGACGTCCACGCCGAGGAGGGTGCTCGCATCGCACGCGAGTACCTGACCACCCACTGCGACTACCCCCAGTCGTTCGTCGACGAGGTGTGTACCGCGGTCGAGGACCACTCCTACCAGGGGCCGCTCTCGGACCTGTCGCTGGAGACCCAGTGTCTGATCGAGGCCGACCTGCTCGACAAGGTCGGCGCGAACGGCACGGCGCTGATGCTGTTGCGGATGGGCTACGAGTCCCGCACGCACATGGACGCCGCGGAGATGGTCGGGCGCGTCCTCGAACGCGGTCGGGACGCCGCCGACCGCGTCGAGAGCGACACGGCCGAGAGCGTCGTCCACCAGCGGCTCAAACGCGTCAAGTGGTTCAAGGAGTGGCTCGAATCCGAGGTGGCCATGATGGGCGACTCCGACGCCGAGTTGAGCCTCGGCATGGAGAAGGAACTCGACGACGAGATCGACGACTAGAGGAGCGCGCCGAGGCCGTCGGCCACGAAGAGGAGGCCGAACCCGGCCAGCACCACCGCGCTCCCGCCGGCGACCAGCGGCGTGAGTCGGTCGACCCGTCGCCCAGCCGCGCGTAGCGCTGCCGGGAAGCCGACGATCCAGCAGACGATGCCGCCGAACAGTCCCGCGAGCAGGAGCGGGCTTCCGGTCCGGACGACGACCAGCCCCGCCAGTTCCGCGCCGATGTAGGGCGTCTTTTCGAGGATGTCCACGGTGCCGGGTTCGAGCAGGCCCACGCCGACGGTCAGCCAGAACGCGATCTGGTAGGGGTTGGTCAGCGCCAGCACGAACGCCTTCCGGAACCCGCGACCCATTCCGCCGTCGGTCGTCTCGGTCCTCGAGTCGACGCTCAGGGCCGCCTGTGCGCTCGTCGCGGCCCCGACCGCGAAGTACAGCATCAGGCCGCCACCGGCGAGGATCATCGCCGCTCGCAGGGTGGGGGCGTTCTGGACGACCGTGACGACGCCGGCCAGCGCGAGCGCGAAGAAGCAGGCGTCGGCGGTCATCGCACCGAGGCCGGCGGTGAAACCCGCCAGCCAGCCACGGAGGACGCTCTCCTCGGCGATGACGGCGTTCATCGGCCCGGGCGGTGCCGCCAGCGCCAGGCCGAACAGGACGCCGGCACCGAGCGACGCGACGGGACTGGCTGCCATGCCTCAGATGCCCTTGCTCACCAGGTGGTTCCGGAGGATGTCCGCCTCGGCGTTGCCCGGGAGCGTGTTGACCAGCACGACGGTGTCGTCGGAGCCGAATTCTCCCTCGTCGGCCAGTGCCGCCGCGCCGCTGGCCGCGACGCCCGCCGAGGCACCGATCTCCACGCCCTCGGACTGGGCGATGCTGACCGCGCCTTCGAGGGCGTCGCGGTCCTCGGTGGCGACCGCGCCGCCGTCGCTCTCTCGGATGGCCGTGAGCACGTCGGCCCCACCGGCCGGATCGGGAATTTCGATGCCGCCACAGATCGTGTCCGGCGTCTCCCAGACTTCGGTGTCGTCCGCGCCGTTCTCGAACGCCTCGACGACGGGCGCACAGCCGTCGGCCTGTGCGGCGTACATCGCGGGGGTGCTGTCGACGAGACCGAGGTCCGCAAGCTCCTGCGCGCCGGCGTGTGCGCCGACGAGACCGACGCCCTCGCCGGTCGGGTAGACCACCGCGTCCGGAGCCGTCCAGTCGAGTTGCTCGGCGAGTTCGTAGGCCAGCGTCTTCTGGCCCTCCCGGCGGTAGGGTGTCCCGAAGGGGGAAAGCGAGTGCCAGCCCTCCTCGGCGACGGTCTCGCGGAACGAATCGACGGCGTCGCCGTAGCGGCCGCCGACGACCTCCATGTCGCCGCCGTGGACGTTGATCATCGCCTTGGCGTCGAAGGTCGCCCGCGAGGGGACGAACGAATGCGAGTCCAGTCCGGCGCGGGCGGCGTAGGCGGCCGCGGCTTGCCCTTCGATGCCCGTCGTGGGCAGGGCCACGTCCTCGGCGCCGACCTCGGCGGCCGCGGTCACCGCGACGGCCATCCCGCGGTCCGCGACGCTGCCCGTCGGGTTGCGCCCCTCGTCCTTGATGTAGACCGCGCCGACGCCCCACTCCTCGGCCAGGTCGGGGCAGGCGACGAGCGGTGTCGCGCCCTCGTCCAGCGTCACGAGCGTCTCGGCGGTGAAGGGGAGCAACTCGGCGTAACGGGCGATCCCCTCGTACCGGCGGTCGGTGGCGGTCTCGGGGGTGAAATCGACCGCGTCGAGGTCGTAGGTGACGGTCAAGTGGCCGTCACACGACGGACACGGGCCGGTCGTCTCCGCGGGGTCGAACGAATCGCCACACGCTCGGCAGGTGAGGTCCCGAACGGCCGAATTGCGGGTCATACCCGCCGGTCAGGGCGCGACGGACTAAGCCCTGTCCGTTCACTCCCGGGCGGTTAGCGCGTCTCGTCGTCGCCGAACGTGGGGCCCGTCCCGTCGTCGGCCATCCGGTCCATCGAGTCGGCCATGGACTCCATCGCCGCGGTCCGGCGCTCGTAGGCGTACGTGAACCACCTGACGAACCGCCAGACGACGTAGAGACCGATCACCCACGAGGCGACGAGCGCACCGAGGAGCGGTTGCTGCACGATGAGGAGGCTGTACAGCACCGCCAGCATGGCGAGTGCCAGGATCGCACCGAACGCGGCGTTCGATGCGAGCGGTGACCTGGTCGCACCACCGCCCGAACTGGAGGATGTCTCGGGGCACATCGGTCCGGACTTGTCACGTAGTCTGGATAACCGTTGCCCTCGCGACCGACCGCGCGGGCTTTTAGTGGTCGCCACTCCTTCGCCCGGGTATGACAGACGCCGTGGTCGTCGGCGGCGGGCTGGCCGGGCTGGTCGCGGCCCGCCACCTCGCCGACGCGGGCAGGGACGTGACGGTGCTGGAACGGCGCGACGAAGTGGGCGGCCGCGTCCGCTCGACCCGCGAGGACGGATTCGTCTTCGACCGCGGTTTTCAGGTCCTCTTTACCGCCTACCCCGCGGCCAGGCGGGAACTGGACTACGACGCCCTCGATCTGCGCTACTTCTCGGCCGGTGCGACCATCGCCAACCCCGGTCGCCGGTCCGTGCTGGCCGACCCCCTGAGTAGTCCGAGCGACCTCTCGGACACGCTGTTCAACACCGACGTGACGCTGGGCGACAAGCTCCGGCTGTTCAAACTCCAGCGGGACATGAAGGCGGCCGACATCGGGACGCTGTTCGATCCCGACGAACGTCAGGACGTGCGGGACTACCTGCACGCCCGGGGATTCTCGGAGAAATTCGTCGAGAACTTCGCCGCACCCTTCTACGGCGGAATCACGCTCGACCGCTCGCTGTCGACCGACGCCGGTGTGTTCCGCTACACGTTCAAGATGCTGTCCGAGGGGAAGACCGCGATCCCCGCCGAGGGGATGGGGGCGATCAGCGAGTACCTGGCCGACCGCGCCCGCGCGGCCGGTGCGGAGATCGAACTCGGGACCGCAGTCAAGAGCCTCGACGCCAGCGACGGCGGCGTCACCGTCGGGACCGACGGGGAGACCATCAGCGCCGACGGCGCGGTCGTCGCGACGGACCCGCCGACTGTGGCCGAGTTGACGGACGTGGCTGTCCCGACCGAAACCAGCGGCTGTGTCACCCAGTACTACGGCCTTCCCGGGCACGTCGAACTGGAGACCGGCAAGAAGATCGTCCTGAACGCCCGCGACGCGGAACCCAACCAGATCGCACCCCTCTCGGCGGTCGCCTCGGAGTACGCGCCCGACGACCGGACGCTGGTGAGCGCGACGTGGCTGGGCGAGCGTGACGAGAGCGACGCGGAACTTCAGTCCCGCGGCCGTGCGGTTCTGGGCCAGTGGTATCCCGAACGTCAGTTCGACGCCCTCGAACTCCTCCGGACCGACCGGATCGACGTGGCCCAATTCGTCCAGCCGCCGGGCTTTCGCGCCGACCTCCCCGCGGTCGACGCGCCCGACGGACCAGTCGTCCTCGCGGGCGACTACACCCGCTGGTCCGCGATTCAGGGTGCACTGGAGAGCGGGCGGGTCGCCGCCCGGAAACTAGAGTAGGTCGCGAAACTCGCCGAGGGGCGGGAACTCCCGGATTTCCTCGCTCTCGTCGTCCCAGACGATGGGTCGGCACTGGTCCAGATCGCCGATCAACGGCGAGTTCGTCGTGGCGGTGCCGCCGTACCGCCGGTTGATCGAGACCCCCTCGATCAGGTGGGAGAAAGCGGGGAGGACGAGCAGGTCCGCTCCCTCGTAGACTCCGTGGCCGTAGAGATAGCAGTGCCACTTCCGCCCCTCGATGGTGATGGTGGGGTGGTCGTGGCCGACGACGTACAGGTCCGCCTCGGTCTCGGGTTCGAGGTGCCCGTGACAGACGACGGCCCGCCCCTCGTCGGTCTCGACCTCGAACTCGTGGGCGGTCGGGCCGGACCAGACAACGTCGAGCATCGCGTCGTGGTTGCCCGGCGTGACCAGCGGCGTCGCGCCCGCGTCCCGCACCGTCGTCTCCAGCGCGGTGACGGTCTCCTCGGCGGCGCTCGCCACGCGGTCGAACGAGTGGAGCAGGTCGCCGGCGAACACGACAGTTTCGGGGTCGTATCGGTCACAGAGGGCGGCCACGCGGTCGACGAGGTGGTCGCGCTCGCCGAGGGGGAGCGAGACGTTCGCCGCGGCGGCCTTCCCGACGTGGAGGTCGGCACAGACCAAGACGTCGCCGAGCAGGGCGGCCCGGTCTCGGTAGGTCACGTCCACACTCTTCGTCGGGTTCTGTGGTGTAAATGCCTGCCGTTAGTTGGCGTGTCGCTTGGCCGTCGTGTAGGCCTCACGGACGCGTTTGAACTCGTCCTCGTCGCCGCCGTGGTCCGGGTGGACCTCCTTGACCTTCTCGCGGTAGGCGCGCTTGATGTCGTCGAGGCCGGCCCCGACCGGCAGTCCGAGGACGGCGTGGGCGGCCTCGCGCGGGTCGAGTTCGCTGCCCGAATCCTCGTCGAAGCTGATCTCGGGCGTCTCGAACGGGAGCCGCGCACCGAGGGCGATGCCCGGTAACTCGTGTTCGACGAGGACCGGAAACGTGTCAGAGCGGTCGATGCGGTAGTACGCCCGGGCGTCGAAGGTGATCGCCACGTCGCGTTTGGGCAGGTAGAAGGCGACGTGTTGCCCCTCGACGAAGTGGCGTTCGGCGTACTGTTCGTCGATGGCGTCGAGATAGTTGCGGATCTCGTCACGGCGGTGTGATTCGCCGCTCGGTTCGCGGCCGTCGACCGCACCGCGGCCGGGGTAGCGAGTGACCCCGACGTAGAACACGGCCGTGATCACGGCGCTGAGCGCGAGCCCCAACAACGCACCGTCGATGAGCCACTGTGGCAAGCAGTCAGAGCACCTCCGGGTTCACGAACACGTTAGGGGATGATCAGTAAAGAACCCCTCGGAGCCGTTAGCCGATGTAGCGCAGGTCCTCGTCGGCGGGGCCCGCCGCCGCGTTGCTCTCCATCTCCTGAATCTTGCGAACGACTTCCTCCATCTCCTCGGCCCGGTCTTCGAGCGAGCCGAAGTCGACCTCGAAGCCGACCAGTTCTTCCAGGACCGTGAGGACCGCCTGCGCGCTCTTGGGGTCGACCAGATAGCCGCTGGTCTCGCCCATCAGACAGGCCGCCTGAAAGTCACGGCGCTCGCCCAACCCGAGCAGGAGACCCGAGACGCCGACGATGCCGCCGGCCGGTTCGTCCTCGCGGAACTCCACGTCCGCTGCTTCGAGGTCCTCGACGAATTCTGCATCCGTCGCGGCCCCGAGTACGTCGTACTCCTCGATGAGTTCGCCCGTCGGAACGCCCCCCAGTGCGAACACGCGCTCGACGCCGAACTCCTCGGCCACGTCGAGGATCCGGTCGGTCAGGCGGTAGTGACCCTGGTTGTCCTGTGCCTGGTGGTCACCGGTCAACACGAGCAGGTCCTGCCCCTGTTCGGTGTGGACCGCGTGGAAAGCAGCCGAAGCCAGCTCCGACTCGCCGTCGTCGATGCTGACCTGCGGCGGGAAGTGCTGTGAGTAGATTCGGCGCACTTCCTCGCCGTCCAGCTCTTCGAGCAGGTGCTCGGCGGCGAGTTTCCCCACGTGACCCACGCCCGGCAGTCCCTCCACCAGCACTGGATCCGTGAGTTCCAGGTCCGCGAGCGTCTCGATCTCGAACTCGTCCATATCTGCTACTCGCGGTTCCGGCGCTTAATAGCGCGTCGATATTCACCGTACCTGTCAGTTGGATCGAACGGTGCCGGGGCGCTGTTCTCGGCGTCGGCCCCACACTCCGGGCAGGTCTCGGATAGCGTGTACACCGGTCGCTCGTGAGTCGACTCCCAGGCCGAACAGACGCGGATATCGGATTTCATGACAAAAGCGGGGCGACCGGACGAGTCGTCACTCCTGGTCGGTGTTGCGCTCGCGGTGGTACTCGCCCGTGCCGCCGTGGTTGGCGACGACCGCGCTGGCGCGATCGGCGCTCTCTTCGAGGTGGGATTCGGCGGTCTTGTAGTCGGGTGCGCGGACGCGGATGCGGTACTCCGGCGAACCGACGTAGGTGACCTCGAGTTCGACCTCCTCCGGAATTCCGGCAGACGAGTCTCCCGACGTCCCACTCGCGCCGTCGGCGCTCGCGGGACTCGCCCCGTTGCCCTCGGCGGCTTCCAGGGCTTCCTTGATCACGTCGACGCCCTCGGCCGTCGGGACCGAGAGGTCGACGTAGCCGGTGACGGTGACGTAGGGCACCGAGACGTTCTCGCGTGCGGTCTCGACGATGCGCTCGACTTCCTCCTCGGAGAGGTCGGTGTCTTCGAGGGCCTCCTGGCCGTGGATGGCGGCCTGCTCGAAGCCGTCGTACATCGAGCCGAACTCCGCGAGGAACTCGTTGGCGATTGCCGTGTAGGTCTCGTCCTCGATGTCCTCGCCGAAGGCCAGTTCCATCCAGTTGTCGGCCTTCTGCTCGTTTTTCCACTCCTGAATCTTCTCTTTGCGCTGGTGGTCGTTGACGTCCTTGATCGAGAGGTCGATCTGCTGGGAGTCCTCGTCGACCTCCAGCACCTTGGCGACGACGGTCTGACCTTCGCTGACGTGGTCGCGGACGTTTTTGATCCAGCCGGAGGCGACCTCGGAGATGTGACAGAGCCCGCGCTTGTCCTCGTACTCCTGGAGGTCGGCGAACACGCCGAAGTCCTCGATCTCGTCGATCCGGCCGACGACGAGTTCGCCGGGGTCGGGCCAGCCACTGTATTTCATCTATCGCGCCTCGACGGTGTCGGTGATCTCGCCCTCGATGGCCGCTTCGCCACCGGTCGGGGTCGCGAGCTGGTGGCCACACACCGCGCAGGCGACCTCCGTGGCGGCCTTGCCGAAGACGATCTGTTCGTTCTCACAGTCCGGACACGCGACGCTGTAGAAGTTTCCTGCCATGCTTACTCCTGGAATTCGAGTCGGCCGGCACGCCATCCCTCACGGAGGTGGGCCTTGCCACACTCCGAGCAGCGGTACTTGAGGTCGGTCTTCTTGGTGGGCTTGTCCCCACCGGGCACCTTCGAGAACTTACCCTTGTTCCCGATCCCGGTGCCGCGCCGATTGCGCTGGCGGTCGTTGACCTTCTTCATGCCCGAGGAACGCCCCGAGCGGACCTTTTCGACCTCCACTTCGTGGTGTTCGTTGCAGTGTGGGCAGTACGTGTTAAATCGGCGTGGCATCTCCATAGATATCTACCTTGTCCCGTGGTTAGACAGTGCCCGTTAAAACCCGTTTGGTTTCGGTATCCGCGTGGCCGGGGTCCCACCCGTCCACCGCCCGATTTCTCGGCATCGAAGCGCTTAACAGCGATTCGGGCCAACCGGCGGGCATGAAACAGCTCATCATCAACGGGGACCCCGGCATCCGGAAAGACGCCGTCATCGAGTACGACGGCGAGGAGTACGTCTGTTTCGCCGTCGCACGGCAGGGCGACTGGCACGGCCCCGACCGGGTCCAGTTGTGGTGTACCGTCGGCTCCGAGGACGAACGTGAAGACTACCAGTACCGTCGGTACATCCCCAACCACCTGGAGACGTTGTCGGCCGACGCCGACGCCGTCACCGTCGTCGAGTCCGCGACCTAGAGTCTGGACTGGTCGACTTCGTAGATCGTCACTGCGTCCCACTGTTTTTCGGCCGTCACGCCCGGCACTTCCTCGACAGTGATCCCCTCCAGCGAGGACCCGTAGGTCGCTCGCTCGGCCGGCCCGACGTAGACGTACCGCACGTCGTAGTCGTCCAGTAGCGCCGCGCTCTCGTTCGGGTCGCCCGTGTATATCGTCCGGAGGTCTTCGGCACGGCGGTCGTAGGCCGCCTGCCCGCGATAGCCGATCTCGTGGTGCCAGCCCAGGACCGTCGGCACCCCGGTCAGACTCGACGGCGCGCTGGACCCGCCGTTGCGCTCCCCGTCCCAGACGTAGCTCCCGGGGGCGGTGGTAATCGTCGGTCGGCCGTCGAGTCCGTCGACCCAGCGGATCGCGGCGGCCTCGTTCGGGTGGACGCGGTCGACGAACTCGGTCGCGTCGAGGGTCGGGTCGTCGGTCTGGGCGTACACCGAGTCGCTGGCGAAGTGGCTGGTCAGTGCGAGGCCGCCGTACACCGACGTGCTCGCGATCAGGAGTGCAGCGAACACCTGCAGGGCGAGCCGCCAGCGGCCACCGCTGAGTGCGAGTCCCGGTCGGCGTTGCCAGATCAGGTGTGCCAGCGCCGCGCCGGCCGCGACCGCCCACAGCGCCCACACCTGCGCGTAGGTCTTGAACACCGTGTTCATGCGGCCGGGACCGGCCTGCTCTTTGACGTAGACGAACTCGACGAGCAAGACGAGTCCCGCACCGGCGACGAGCAACACCGTCTCGAACCCGGGGAGCGGGAGCGAGTGTCCGTCCGCGTCGGCCGGTTCGTTGCTCCCTGTGCCGGTGTCCCCGTCGCCACCGTCCGCGCTCACGGCGGTCTCGGCGTCCGCCCGGTCGGATCGAAGCCGGTCTCCGATCCGCGTGCCGACGCCGCCGGGGAGGTCCCGCCAGCGGAGCAACGCCCAGCCGACACCGATCAGCGGGAGGAAGAGGACGGCCGCGGACGCACGGCTCAGGACGGCGATCACGGCGACGACGGCGAGCATGGCGGTCGCACGCCAGCCGTCACGGAGCCGCGGGAGCGCGTGTCGGAGCACGTAGGGGACGAACACCAGCAGGAACGTGCCGTGAACCAGCACGAGCGCGCCGAGACCGCTCCGGGGCGGGAACAGGGCGATTTCACGCCCACTGGCCGCTATCAGCCAGAACGGAGCCGAGAGTAGCAGGCCGCCCACCACGACGACGGCTCCGGATCCCGCAGCGATCAGTAGCGTCAGGAGTTCGTCCAGCCGCCAGTCGTCGGTGTCGAGCCACTCGGCGACCGGTTCGGGCAACAACGTCCGAGCGGACGCGGGCGCGAACAACACCGTGAGTACCGTCAGTCCGGCGACGCTGGGGAACGACCAGGTGTTGACGACCGCCAGCAGGCCGGCCAGCACCGGGAGCGCACCGAACAGGAGCCCGCGTCGCCGCCACACGGCTTCGGCCGGCGTCAGGTAGTACGCGAGACACACCGTCGCGGCCAGCAGGAGGAAGGGTGGCCCCATCATGTGGGCGTGCAGGTCGCCGTTGAGCCAGGCGAACAGCGGGAACTCGTTGATCGTCCCGTCGATCACGCGGCTGGCGTCCCAGTAGTCGAACTTCCCGAGTCCGTTCGCGAGGCCGTCCGTCTCGACCCCGAGGATCCCGATCAGCGCGCCGATCAGCCCGTCGAGCGCGGCGAAGAACAGCCCGACCGGCGTCAGGATTGCTCCGACGACGCCGCCCAGCCCGTTCAGTGCCGTCGCCCACCCGTCGACGAGGGCGACGATCAGTCGGAGCGGGGTCGTGAGGTTGCTCGCGATGCCGACGAAGAAGGCACCGAAGACGCCGCCGAGCCACCGGGGGCTGTCCCGGCTGGCGGCGACGGACCCTGCGAGCCCGTAGGCCGCGGTGACGAACGCCGCGAAGTAGCCCGCCAGGGCGAGGTTGTAGGCGAAGCGAGCCTCGGTCGCGGTGAGCCGCGCCAGCAGCGAGGCCAGCAGGTGGCCACCGTAGTAGTAGCTCACCGGTTCGCCGGCGAACCACATGTCCTCCGGCGGGAGCGTCTCGGCTCGCAGGAGGGACTGGAGCAGGCCGAAATCGAGGAACTTCTCGCCGCCCGGCGGGTGGACGGCGGGGTCGACCGCCCGAATCGCGACGAGAAAGAGAAAGGCGAGAGTGAACACGCCGACGGTCTCGGCGAGGACGCGGCGGTCCAGATCGACGCCGCGCCAGGCGACGAGGCCACCCGCGAGCACGAGCAGGGTGGCGACGGCGACGAACGGTGCGGCGTCGAGCGAGACGCGGCCGACCCAGTAGGCCACGAGCCAGACGACGGTGAACGAGCAGACGAGCGCCACGCCGACACCCCGGTCGGCGAGGCGACCGAACAGCGCGTCGGCCAGCGGGAGCCCGGCCAGAAGCAGGGCCAGGAAGGCTCCCACCCACAGGGCGACGAGCAGGAACTCCATCACCTGTGGGAGACGCCCCCGTCCCTATACCTTTTCTTGTTCGCCACCGTATCGAGACGAACCGTTTTTACTCACCCCGCGGAATTCTGGAGACGATGAGCCGGTCCCTGGGTGTCGTGGTCCCCGCCTATCGCCCGGACGTGGAGCGACTGTCGGCCTACGTCGAGGCCATCGACGGGCGACTCGACCCGGCGGCCATCCGCATCGAACTCGACGCCCCCGACGAGCAGGTGATCGACCGTCTCCGGGACCTCCCGGTCTCGCTCGGCGTCGTCCCCTACCGCCGCGGGAAAGGTGCGGCCGTCACCGCCGGGTTCGAGGCGCTGTCGACGGACGTGCTGGCTTTCCTCGACGCCGACGGAAGCACGACGCCGGACTCGGCGGCCGCCGTCGTCGAGCCCGTCCGCTCGGGCGCGGCCGACCTCTCTGTCGGATCTCGACGCCACCCCGACGCGACCGTATCGGACCACCAGACGACGGCCCGCCGGTGGCTCGGCGAGGGCTTCGTCTGGCTCGCCCGCCGGTTGCTCGACGCGGAACTGCACGACTACCAGTGCGGCGCGAAAGCGATCACCCGTGTGGGCTGGGAACGGATCCGCGAACACCTCTACGAGGCCGGGTTCGCCTGGGACATCGAACTCGTCGCCATGGCGGCGGCGTTCGACCTCCGCATCGAGGAGGTCCCGATCACCTGGGAGGACCAGCCCGGCTCGACCGTCGAGCCGATCCGGACCTCGATCAGGATGGCCACGGCGCTGTTCACCGCCCGGCACCGCGTCGAGCAGGTCCGGGACAGCCGACTCCACACCGCCATCGCAGACCGCCGGGACGACGAGGAGGCCCTGATCGACAAACCATGAGCGACCGGGAACTCCCCAAAACGTTGGACTCGCTGTTGTCCGGTGTCCGGTTCGGCCAGTTCGTCTCCGTCGGTGTCGTGGGCCTGATCGCCGACACGATCACCCTCGTTGCGCTGACGGAACTGATCGGCGTCGAGCCGTGGCTCGCGGGCCTGCTGAGCATCGAAGCGGCGATTCTCGTGATGTTCGCGGTCAACGAGCGCTGGACCTTTGCCGAGATCGGCGAGCCGGGGCAACTGCTCCGTCGGCTGGTGAAGTCCCACGCCGTGCGGTCGGTCGGGTCGTCGATCCAGTACGGTATCTTCTACGGCCTCGTGACCTTCACTGGGATCTCGGTGCTGTTGTTCGGGAGCGACATCTGGTATCTGTTCTCGAAGTGGATCGCGGTCGGGGTCGCGATGTTCGTCAACTACGCCTTCGAGAGCCTGTTCACGTGGCGTGTTCACGCGGAGTGATCACGGGAGAAATTGACGGACGGCTTCGGAATCACAACCCTTAATTGGCGGTCGGGTTTACGAAGATGTAGCGGGATGGGATAGCCAGGAGATTCCGGCGGGCTCATAACCCGCAGATCGGTAGTTCAAATCTACCTCCCGCTATGCTTTTACTGCGAACAATACGCGAGTAGTAAATCGCGCTGCGTCGATTTGAACCAGGGAGTGGAGCGAAGCGAAACGACCGTGGTTCAAATCGACCTCCCGCTATGTTCTGCCGCTCACAATCCGTGAGCGACGAATATAGGCCGTAGTAGTTTGAACTCAGAGGACGAACGAAGTGAGTCCTCGCGGTTCAAATCTACCTCCCGCTACTTTCTGACGCGACCAGCGACGAAGAGCGAAGCGACGAGTCCCGGGAGCTTCAAAAATGGCTGAGTCGATTTGAGCCCTGCCAGTCGCGCGCAACGGCGTGAGCACGTCCGGCTCCGGTTCAAATCGATCTCCCGCGATGATTTATTTACGTGTCGCGAAGAATTGAGACGCGTATGGAGAGCGAACAGGGAACGACGGTGATTCGGACGGAGTTGTTCGTCGCGCTCTGTAGCCTGATCTCCACGTTTCTGATGTTCCCCACGCGTCGACCGGGCGGCTGGCCGATTGCAGTCGTCGTCGCGGTGACGAGTGGCGCGATCTTCCTTCTGGCGGACCGGAGCCGTCGCGGATTGTGGCTGCTGATCGGCACTGGGATGCTCTTTCTGTGGGCATTTCCCATCGCTGTTGCGACGGACGCTCTCGCTTTCGGTATCGTCCCGTGGATCGTTCTCGGTGTCGTGAGCGCGTTCGCCCTCAACCGAGTGGTCTTCGGGCTCGTTCGGCCCGTGCCGGCGTTTCGGCGGCAGCGTCGGGGGTTGCGGTAACCCTCTCTCGAACCCTCTCCCGAGGTAGAGGGGGGCTACTGGGTACGATCTCGCTCCCGTCGCCACGCCTGGAACAGCGCGCCGACGAGGCCGAGCGCCCCGACGACGGCCGCTGCGCCGCCAGTGACGACTGCCACTAGGTGCGCGAGCGTCGTGCCTTCGGCGGGGTCACCGACGACCACCCGGAGGCGGTAGACCGACCCCTCGTAGCGGATGTGGCTCGCGTTGGGGCGCTGGCCGGGGTCGATCCGAGCGGATCCGTTCCCGCGGACGGCGCTACTGACGAGCCGTCGGTCGTCGTCGGAGAGGTTCTCGAATGCGGTGACCCTCGCGTCCTCGGGCGCGTCGACGGCGGAGAGTTCGAGCGTCTGTGAGCCGGCGGCCTGTTCGGGGGCGGTGGCGATGACGTACCCGGCACCGGCGAGACCGAGGACGAACAGGGCGGCGAACGCGAGGACGAGTCGCATCGCGTCAGTCGTCGCCGAACTCGTCGACGACGACTACTTCGCCGTCGACCACGTCGACGTTGATCAGCGTCTTCACGTCGTAATCGGAGCCTTGGATCTTGTTCTCGCCGCCGACTTTCTTGATGACGGCGACCACGTCGACCACGTCCGCGCCGATATCTTCGAGCGCGCCGGTGAGGGCCTTGAGGGTGCCGCCGGTCGAGAGTACGTCGTCGAGCAGGAGGACGCGGTCGCCCTCGTACACGTCGTTGACGTACATCTCGCTCTCGGAGTAGCCGGTGACCTGCGAGAGCGAGACCTCCCCCTCCAGCCCGTACTGGCGCTTGCGGACGACGACCAGCGGGATGTCGGTCATCAGGGAGACGGCGGTGGAGATGTGGATGCCCATGGCCGCGGGGGTGACGATCTTGTCGACGTCTTCGAGTTCGGCTTTGCGGATGATCTTGATGACGATCTCCCGGAGCAGTTCGGGTTTGAGCATCGGCACGCCGTCGCTGATCGGGTGGACGAAGTAGTGATAGCCGTTCTTCTCGATGATCGGGGCCTCGCGAAGTGACTCCTGCAGTCGATCCATGTCGCGCGAGTTTGCCCCCGACGACTAAAAGGTGCCCGTCACGCGAGCGGCAGCGCCGCCGAGAACCACCTGACGACCGGGAGCGCGAACTCCCCGGCGTACGAGAAGTACTCGATTCCCGACAGCAGGACGAAGATCGTACCGACACCGGCAGCCGCGCCGAGGACGACCGCGCCCGCGCGCCCGGAGACGGTCTCCGAGAGCGTTCGGGCGACGGCCCAGACCGCGAGGACGGTCGCCGTCGCGAGCGCGAGCAAGGCGTGGAACTGGACCGCCTCACCGAGTCCCGGCTGGATGGCCGCCAGCGCGATGACGACGAGCTGGCCGCCGATCAGGACGGTCCCGCCGTATGCCAGGCCGGTCGTCCGCCAGTTGGCCGTTACGGCGGATCGGACGGCCGGCAGTCTGGCGAGGCCGTACACGCCGAGCAGGAAGAGCGGGTGGAGGTACCGGACGGTCACCTGCGCGTGGAGCGGGAGTCGGGGGAGGAAGAGGCACACGAACAGCACACCCGTCGCGAGCGCGACGGTGTCGACGACCCCGGCCGCCGACTGGAGGTGGGACCCGACGGCCGCGCGGCCCCGCTCACGGAGCCACAGACCCGCCGCGACGGGGGCTGCGGTGAGGCCGGCCAGGAGCGGTGCGGATTCGAGGACTGTCAGTCGGATCGCCTGGAACCCGTCCTCAGAGGCGACTGCGGGGATGTACCCGCCCCGGAGGAACGTGCGGAACCACCGGCCCGGTTCGGTGAGCGCGACGACGGCACCCTCGGCGAGCAGGGCGACGAACCGCGTCACGATCCGTAGCAGGCCGCCCACGAGCGGGACAGTTGTCAGGAGTCCGCCACCGCCGCCACCGCCACTCAGGTCGAGTCCCTCCATCGCGCCGTAGGACGGGAGCATCCGCGGCGGTTCGACGGGGCTGCCCGCGACCAGCAGATTCGTGAGGAAAAACGGGGCGAGCGAGAGCGTGAAGGTGCCAGCGATCACCGCGAGCGTCCGGCGGTCGTTGGCGTCGGCCGTCGCGAAATCGACGACCACGAGCGGCACGAACAGGAGGAGTGCCTCCGCGGCGTGAATCCAGGCCAGCAGTGCCACCGGGACGTACGCCAGCGCGCGGAACCGGCGTGTCTCGGCCGATTCGCTCGCGGTGCGACTGCGGGCCAGCGCGTACAGCGCCGCCGCGATGCACAGCACGGTGAACGAGTGGCGCTTCAACAGCGCCGCCCAGAAGGCGATCGGCGTGGCCACCAGCACGGCCGCCCCGGCGGCGACGCCGATCCGCCGACCGTGCAGACGCGCCACCAGTCGATAGCAGAACACACCCGAGAGCGCGGCGGCGACCATCCCCACGATCTGGAGCGCGAGGATCGGATACAGCGTCGGCGCGACCGGTGTCGCGAACGCGACGTTCGCGAGGAAGGCGAACACCGCCGCGACGCTCCCGCCGACGACCACCCACTCCCGGTCGACCAGCCGACCGACGGTCGTCACGGCCCCGAGAAGTGCCAGCGACCAGCCGCCGATCAGGACGACACCGAGGTCCAGCACCGCACCGAGTCCCTGCAGGACGTAGAGGACCGGCACCGCCAGAGCGACGATCCCGTAGTTGCGACCGACCGGTCCGTCGCTCCCGATGTAGGTCCCCGGGGCCTCCAGCCCGCTTCCGTACGGGACTTCGGTCAGGACGACTCGGCCATCGGCGACGTTGACGAGCGTGTTCGCGATGGCGCTCCCGTCGGTGATGTAGATGCCCAGCCGCCAGTAGAGGCCGAAAAAGCAGAGCCCACAGAGAAAGAGTGCGAGGCCGACTCGATCACCGAACAGCAATCGCCACACTCCCGTCCGGACGGCTTCGGTCCGCGCCGCGAGTCGTCCTGCCACGCCCGAGTCGAGCGTACTCATCGCCGCACCTGCACCGTCACGTTGCGCTCCGCGACGACCCGCGATTCCTCGCCGGTCCGGTCGATGACGCGCAACACGCCCGCGTACGAATCGTTCTGCACCGTCTCCGGGGAGAGTTCGTCACGTTCGAGCGAGAGTTGCATCCGGTCGCCGGTGTCCGGCCCCAGGAAAAACGCAGACTCCCGGCTGTACTCCAGACCGTCGATTGCCAGCTTGTAGGTCAGAATCGGTCGGCCCTCGAGGCGCTCGAAGACCACAGTCGCGTCCGGGACCTCCAGATAGTAGCTCTCCTCTCCGAACTGGCCCTGCTGGAGCGTCGCCGTCTCGGGCAGTCGGACTTCGCTGACGGCAACCGAGCCCGTTCCGATGGTGCCAGTCTGCTCGGCGGGGCGGTCGGCCAGTGCGAGCGGGCCGGACGCCAGCGTCCCGACGAGGATCAGTGCGGCCGCGACGGCGGGCACGTTCGAGCCGAGATTCATCTACCCTGTGACTGGTGTAACTGGGGCATAAACCTGACGCGGGTGTGACTGGTCGATGGCTGTCGCTGGTCGGCGTGAAGAAAACGAAAACTGCGCGATCAGTTATGCGTCGGGGCCAGTCTGCTCGGAGAGGGTGGCGGAGGTGTCGCCTTCGCTTGGCTCCCAGACGAGCGAGAGCTCGAAGTCGCTGGAGACCACAGCAGCAGCGGTGTTACCACCAACGACCGCACTTTGATCGCCCATCGCACCAGTCGCATTCTCTTCTGGCCACCGCGGGGTGTCTGACCCAATCTGGTTAGCGTCTGTGTTTATCTCGTCGTCGTTCGTGGCTCCAGAACTGGTGTCGGCTAACCCACTGCCTCGAACGTAGAGTTCCTGGGCCGGAATCGAGTCACCACCATCATGCGATATCACTGCGAGCCCATCCACACTGTCGCCGTCTCCTGAGTTTGTCGGCCCCGCATCAGCCGTGTACTCCCAGCTGAAGGATGCCTGTGGCGTCTGTTGCGTGCTGCCACCGAGTCCCAGCACGAACGATGCGATGACTGCGGCCAGAATGACCGTAATCGCGACCATCAGGATGACCCCGATGACCGGACTCACTGCGTCGTCGTCTTCTAACAGTTGGCGTACCTGCATGGGAGTCTTGTTACTTGCTCCCTAACTTATACGTTCGGATCGGCTCAACGGCCGAATGACCGGTTCCAACGACGAATTTGCGAAAATAAGTCGTGTCGGTAAACTAGGCCTTAATCCGCCGTTGCATCGAAAGAAGGAATTAATGCGCCGTTACGCGTCGGGACCGGTCTGCTCGGAGAGGGTGGCGGAGGTATCGCCTTCCTCGGGCTCCCAGACCAGCGAGAACTCGAAGTCGCTGGTGGCACCGATGTTCAAACTGTCACCACCCACAACCGCTGAAGTATCGCCCGTTGAGCCACTTGAACCGTTCGCAGGCCAATTTATATTCCCGGATTTTGCACTGATATTGCCATCACCGCTGTCAATGATGTCGCCGTCGAATCCGCTGCCGCGGAAGATCAGTTCGTCGTGGCGGATCGAATCCCCACCGTCGTGACTCACTTCCGCGTAGCCATTCACCACATTATCGCCTGTACTTGAGTCTTCGACCTCGGTGAAGTCCCAGCTAAAGGACGCCTGCGGTGTCGTTTGCTGGCTCCCGCCGAGCCCCAGTACGAACGAGGCGATCACGGCGGCCAGGATGACTGTAATCGCGACCATCAGGATGACCCCGATGACCGGGCTGACTGCGTCGTCGTCTCGTAGCAGTTCACGCACCTGCATACCACACCTGTTATTTGGTGCTTGTATTATACATTCGGGTCAACTCAGCGACGAAACCGAACTCGGGCGCACGAAGAAATGACTGCTTGAAGCAATGGTTAACGCGGTGTTAAAGCGGGAAAACAGGGGGAATTAGGCGTCGGGGCCGGTCTGCTCGGAGAGGGTGGCGGAGGTGTCGCCTTCCTGGGGCTCCCAGACGAGTGAGTACTCGAAGTCGCTGCTGGAACCGATCACGAGTTCATTCCCCCCCACAACGGCACTACTATCCCCTATGCTTCCGGTGGCGTCACCGTTGGTCCAATCTTTCGTAGACGTGCTTGAATCAATGTCAAGCGTACAGTCACATCCAGACGCGGATGTATCGATATTACCACTGTCCTCGAAACCATCACCACGGACGATCAGCTCTGCTGCCTTGATTGAATCTCCACCGTCGTGGCTAACGGTGGCTACACCATCTGTTCCGTCTGAGTCACCGCCTGCACCACTGGCAATGTCGTGCTCAGTGAAGTCCCAGCTGAAGGATGCCTGCGGTGTCTGTTGCGTGCTGCCACCGAGTCCCAGCACGAACGATGCGATGACCGCAGCCAGGATAACCGTAATCGCGACCATCAGGATGACCCCGATGACCGGGCTGACTGCGTCGTCGTCTTGCAGCAGTTGACGTACCTGCATAGGGGACCTGTTATTTTGACCATTACTTATCTATTTTGACTCGACATAACGAACTATTAACCGCTGATGTCGGTGAAAAAAGCCCGAGGAAACCGCAGCACTGCGCGTTGTAATCGCCGATTGAAAGCGGAAAATAACTGGCCGGTTACGCGTCGGGGCCTTCCCAGGTCGCGATGGTCGCAGAGGAGTCGCCCGAGGTCTGCTCGTAGATGAGTCGGAGCTGGCCGTCGGTCCCGATACCGATTTCGAGATAGTCACCGCCAGTCACTGCGCTGCTACTGCCGACCTCACCGCTGGCGGTGCCGGATACACTAGCTTTCGCGTATCCCGATGGTGGCGTGCCATCTATCATGTCTTTCCAGGTCACGTCGTACTGGAAATCATCGACGGCTTTCGACCCGTTCTGACCACGGAGGTACAGTTGCGTGGCCTTGATCGAATCACCGCCGTCATGGGTCATGGTCAGTAGGCCCGCTTTGTCCGTGTTGGTCTCCTCGAACTCGAACGCGAAGCTCGCTTGCGGGGCGGTGGAACTCACCTGTTCACCGAGCCCGAGTACGAAGGTTGCGATTACTGCTGCCAGGATGACCGTAATCGCGACCATCAGGATGACCCCGATGACCGGGCTCACGGCATCGTCGTCCGAAAGTAACTGTTTCAGTTGCATGGGTGGGGTGGGTAATGGGGGCACGCGCGCCGGCGGGGTCGTCCCGGCCGGACTCGAATCGCCCGGACGGACGTCGGTCCCGTGGGGAGCGAGCGTGCTTACAGTCTGACAAGGCGGTGGCTTTACATAAAGGCTCGCACTGTTTTAATGGCTGTTTACACCCCCCTCACGCCATTCTACCTGCTGAAACGCAGTCCTCTCGTCCCCCGGTTTTCTCGGTGTCCTCGCCAGCCGCCCCGTTCCGAGCTATGAGCCGTCATAACATGTCACTCTTCCGTAATCGCGGTCGACTGGACGGTGACGGCCCGGCCGACGCGGTCGGTGCCGGCGCGGTTCGGCGTGGGTCGGTCGGCTGAAAACACAATGGCTTTGATTCGGACCTGCCATGGGCATCACGACAACAGTGACTGCTGTCAACTATCCAGCGGCCGAGTTAGGCCGGTCGGCGGTCCGGCGGCCCGCGACTTCGGGGGGCCGACCGTGACGGGCGAGAAACTGCTCGTACCCGTCAGCGAGTCCCCGACGCTCCGGAATACGGTCGCCTACGCCGTCCGCAATGCCGTCGAAGGCGAGAACCGCTACGACGCGGTCCACTTCGTCTACCCCGCCTCGCGCCGCATCGCGGGCGAGGAGTACATCGAGAGCGCCCGCGAGCTACTCGAACGGGTCGAAGTCTGGGCCGGCGAGGACCTCGGCGAGGACGATCCCGAGATCGCCGTCGAGACCGCGCTGATCGGCGTCGACGCCTACCTGTTCAGCCCCGGCGACTACGTCGAGTTGCTGGTGGACTACGCCGACGCCAACGGGATCGAGTCGGTCCTCCTCGACCCCGAGTTCAACCCTGGCGAGAACACGCCGCTGTTGCCACCGCTGGAATCCGAACTCGAACGGGCCGGCCTCAGCGTCGAGACGGCCCCCGTCGAGCGCGGAACACGCCGCGCCCGCCTCGTCCGGCGCGCCGGCCTGGGCCAGTTCGTCTTGCTCGCCGGACTCTCTTTCGCCTTCTATCTGCTCATCGGCGGCTCGCTGGCCGTCTTCGATCTGGTGACCGGTGCGATCAGCGCCGCCATCGTTGCCACGGTCCTGTGGCGCATCTCGCTGACCGGGCCGGTGCGGCCCGGCCGCCTTGTCGCCCGACTCGGCCGGATGCTCGTGTTCACGCCCTATCTCCTCTGGGAGATCGTTGTGGCGAACCTCCACGTCGCGTACGTGGTCCTCCACCCGAGCCTGCCCATCGACCCGGAGCTGGTCGAGTTCGACGCCGCCGTCTGGTCCGAGATTCCCGTCACGACGCTTGCCAACAGCATCACGCTCACGCCGGGGACGCTGACGGTCGACGTAACCCGCCAGCACTTCACGGTCCACACGCTCACCGAGAGCTCCCGCGAGGACCTGCTCGACGGCGGCCTCGAACGCGCAGTTCGCTTCGTCTTCTACGGTCGCGCGGCCGCCCGCGGTCCCGGCCCACGCGAGCGCGGGGACGACGGAGGTGAGGAGTCGTGAGGCCGGTCACGGACGCCATCGGGGGTGTGCCGTCGTGACGCTGGTCACCGACGCCTTGCTCGCGGCTGCGGCCGCGTTCGTAGTGCTGTCGGTCGTGATCGTCTACCGGATCGTCCGCGGCCCGACGATGCAGGATCGGGTCATCGCGGTCAACGTCGTCGGGACGAACACGGTCGTCATCATCGCGCTGTTCGCCGCGGCGCTGGACTCGCCGGGCGTCCTCGACATCGCGCTGGTGTACGCCCTGCTCAACTTCCTGATGAGCATCGCCATCTCGAAGTTCACCGTCGAGCGCGGAGGTGTGATGTAGATGGTCACGCTGTACGAGGGCGCGATCCTCGCCTTGCTCGCCGGCGGTGTCTTCTTCGGCATCGTCGCCGCCGTCGGCCTGCTCCGCCTGCCCGACCTCTACACCCGCGCACACGGGGCCTCGAAGACGGACACGCTCGGGGCTGGCCTGTCGCTGGCGGCCGCCGCCGCGGCGCTGGGCTCGGGCCTGCCGACGGTCAAGGTCGTCCTCCTGCTCGTCTTCCTGTTCATCACCAATCCGACGGCGGCCCACGCGATCACTCGCGCGGCCGCCGACCAGGGGATCGAACCCTGGACTTCCGAGGACGGGGGTGACGGCGAGTGATCGGGGTCGTCCCCGCTGTCCTGCTCGGCCTGGTGATCGCCTGTGCGCTGGCCACCGCTGTCCTGCGGGACGTGCTGGCCGCGATTATCGCCTTCGCCGCGTACAGCCTCGGCATCGCGATGATCTGGGTGCTCCTGCAGGCCCCCGACGTGGGCCTGACCGAAGCGGCCGTCGGCGCGGGCGTGACGACTGTCCTCTTTTTGCTCACCATCGCCAAGACCGTCCGGCCGCCGGGCGACGACATCTTCGAGTCCCTCGATCCGACGGGACTGCTCGTCGCCGTCTTGATCGTCGGCGTCCTCGCGTCGACGCTCGGGGCGCTCCCGCCGGTCGGCTCGGCGGAGACGCCCGTCGCCCAGTCCCAGGTGACCGACTACTACCTGAACAACGCCTACGAGCAGACCCACGTGAAAAACGCGGTGACGGCGGTGCTGGCGGCCTACCGTGGATTCGACACCATGGGTGAGGCCGTCGTGGTCTTCGCAGCCGGCGTCGGTCTACTGGTCGTGCTCGGCCGGGAGGTGTTCGCATGAGTGTCGACGAATCCGGGAACGGCGACGGGGACGCCGTCGACGTTGGCGAGCCCGACCGCTCGCTGTACGTCGAGAGTCCGATCATCATGGCCACCGTCAGAGTCGTCGCGCCGTTCGTGTTCACCTTTGGCCTGTTCATCATGTTCCACGGCGCGAACTCGGCGGGCGGCGGCTTCCAGGGCGGCGTCACCGTCAGCACGGTCATCCTGATGCTGGCCGTCGCCTTCGGCGTCGAGTCCACGCGTGACTGGGTCTCGCCCGAACGACTCGTGGCCCTCGTCGGCGTGGGCGTCTCCGTCGTCCTGCTGATGGGCATCGGGACTGTCGCGCTCGGCGGCGCGTTCCTCGAGTACGACGTGGTCCCGATCTACCACTTCACGAAGTACGGGATCGAACTGTTCGAACTCGGTATCGGGATCATCGTCTCCGGTATCGTCACCGGCCTGTTCTTCGGGCTGGCCGCCGGGGCCAGCGGCGAGGGCAGCGCCGACCGTGACCCGGACGACCGGGAGGGGTTGCTATGATCGACGTCCTCGCCGCCGGCCCGGTCGACCTGCTCGCCACCCGGTCGTACTACGCCGGGACCTTCCTCCTGCTGGGAATCGGCGCGTACGTCGTAATCGCCAGCCCGAACCTCGTCAAGAAAGTGATCGGCATGAACATCTTCCAGACCGGTATCTTCCTGTTCTTCATCGCCTCGGCGTACGTCGAGGGGGCACAGAGCCCCATCGTCGGCCCGAAAGCTGTGGGCCCGTTCGTCAGCCCATTGCCCCACGTCCTGATCCTGACTGCCATCGTCGTCGGGGTGAGCCTCACGGCCGTCGCGCTCGGGCTCATCGTCCGCATCTACAACGAGTACGGCACGCTCGAAGCCGACGTGCTCCAGGAGGTGCGTACCGATGACTGACCTGCCACCGTTCCTCGTCGCCCTGCCGCTGGTGGCCTCGGTCGTCGTCCTGTTCGCCGGCCTCGCGCGTTCCGAAACCGGATGGCCCATCGCGACACTCGCTGGCCTCGCCCAACTGGGGCTCGCCGCGACCCTCGCCTACCGCGTGTTCACGGCCGGCCCGATCAGCTACGTCGTCGGTGGGTACGAGGCGTTCTACGGCATCGAACTCGTGATCGACGGGCTGTCGGCATCGGTCGTCGTCCTCATCGCTGCCGTCTCCCTCGGTGTCCTCGCGTACGCTCGTACGGCGGGCCCGCGCGGGAATCCATTCTACGCGACGTACCTGTTGCTCGTCGGCGGCCTGACCGGTGTCGCGGTCACCGGCGACGTCTTCAACATGTACGTCTTCATCGAGATCTCCGGACTCACCGCCTACGCGCTGGTCGCCAGCGGTGACACGGGCCGCTCGGCGGTCGCGGCGCTGAAGTACCTCATCGTCGGGACAGTCGGCGCGTCGCTGTATCTGCTGGGTGTCGGCTACGCATACATCGGGACGGGGACGCTGAACATGGCCGACCTCTCGGCCATGCTGGCCGAGGTGGGCTATCAGTCTACGCTCGTCCAGACGGCGTTCGCCTTCATCGCCATCGGGCTGTTCATCAAGACTGCCGTGTTCCCGCTGCACACCTGGCAGCCCGAGGCCTACGCGGGGTCGCCAGACAGCGTCAGCGGGTTCATCTCCGCGCTGGTCTCGACGACGTTCGCGTACGCGCTGATCCGCATCTCGCTTTCGGTCTTCACCCCGGACTTCTTCGCCGCGGTCGATCTGGCCCAGACGCTGTTGATCGTCGGGGCCGTCGTCAGCATCGTCGCGGGCAGTCTGCTCGCGGTCTCACAGACCGAGATCAAGCGCATGCTCGCGTACTCGTCGGTCTCGCAGTTCGGCCTCGTGCTGGCCGGACTCGCAGTCCTCAATCAGACCGCTATGATCGGCGCGACGGTCCATCTGTTGGGGCACGCCGTGATGAAAGGCGGCCTGTTCCTGGCGGCGGGGGTGATTGCGACCGCCACGGGGGCCCGCGAGGTCCACGAGTACGAGGGACTGAGCGAGCGGATGCCCTACGCCGCCGGTGTCTTCGCGGTGCTGGCGTTCTCGATGGTCGGCGTCCCGCCGACGGTCGGGTTCGTCGGGAAGTGGTACATCGCCGTCGGTGCTGTCGAGGCCCAGCTGTGGCCACTGGCCGCGATCATCCTCGCCTCGACGCTGCTGACGCTGGCGTACTTCGCCCGGCTGGTCGAGCGGATGTACTTCCGCGAGCCGGCCGCGGCCGACGACCACGTCGAGGGTGAGTCCGCGGAGCCCCAACCCGACGCGGTGGTCGCCGACGGCGGGCGTCCCTCGCTGGGGATGTACGCCGCCGTCCTCGTGGCGGCCGCCCTGGCGGTGACACTCGGTGCGGCAGTCGTTCCGTTCGCCGAACTCCTCGAACCGACGCTCGACCTGCTCCTGTCATGACCGAGATCTACTCACTCCGACCGCTCGCGGCGGTACTGGTGTCGGCAATCGCCGTCGTCCCGATCCTGCTGTCGGGGCGGCGGCCCAACCTCAGAGAATCCTGGACGGTGCTGGCCGCGCTGGCCAAGTTCGGCATCATCGCCAGCATGGTCCCGGGCGTCCTCTCGGGGACCGTCTACGCGACCCGGCTGGGGACCTTCCTGCCCGGCGTGGAGTTCACCCTCCGGGCCGACCCGCTCGGCCTGCTCTTTGCCCTGCTGGCGAGCCTGCTGTGGATCATCACGAGCTTCTACTCGATGGGGTACATGCGCGGGCTGGACGAACACGCACAGACCCGGTACTTCGCCGCGTTCGCGGCCAGCGTCGCCTCGGCGGTGGGGGTCGCGTTCGCCTCGAACCTGTTCGTCCTGTTCGTGTTCTACGAACTGCTCACCGTGGCGACGTACCCGCTGGTCACCCACGACGAGACCGACCCGGCCCGCGCGGCCGGCCGGAAGTACCTCGCCTACACCTTCGGCGGCGGCGTCGCCGTCTTCGCCGGCGCAGTCCTGGTCTACTGGCTGACCGGTGGGGTCGCCTTTACTCCGGGCGGCATCGCGGACCTCGCGAACGCCGATCCGATGATCGCGCGGCTGGCCTTCGCGTTGCTCGCGGGCGGGTTCGGCGTCAAGGCGGCGCTGATGCCGCTGCACTCGTGGCTCCCCGACGCCATGGTCGCGCCGACGCCGGTTTCGGGCCTGCTCCACGCGGTCGCGGTCGTCAAGTCCGGCGTGTTCGGCATCGCCCGCGTCGTGCTGGACATCTACGGCCCCGGCCTCGTCGGCGAGTTGGGAATGGGCACGATCCTCGCCGCCGTCGCCGCCTTTACCCTCGTGGTGGCCAGCGTCATCGCGCTCCGACAGGACAACCTCAAACGCCGGCTCGCCTTCTCGACGGTGAGCCAGCTCTCCTACATCGTCCTCGGACTCGCGGTCGGCGCGGTCGCCGTGGGGTCGCCAGGAAACGCCTCGGCGTACGCCCTCGTGGGCGGCCTCCTGCACATCCCCGCTCACGCGTTCATGAAGCTCACCCTCTTCTTCTGTGCGGGTGCGCTCCACGTCGAGACCCACACCGACGACATCTCCAATATGGCCGGGATCGGCCGACGCATGCCGGTCACGATGGGTGCCTTCGCCGTCGCCGCGGCGGGGATGGCCGGTATCCCCCTCGTGGCGGGGTTCGTCAGCAAGTACTTCCTGCTGATCGGGTCGGTCTCGGCCGGCGGGACGACCTACGCCGTCGCCCTGCTGGTCTCGGGCGTCCTGAACATCGCCTACTTCTGGCCGGTCGTCTACACCGCCTTCTTCGAGTCGCCGACCGAACGCGACCCCAAACCGCTGGTCGAGGGACCGCTTGGCGGGCGGTTCGGGGCGGCGGCGTCGAAGCTCCGGTCCGACGGTGGTCCCGCGACCGAGAGGAGCGGGTCCTCGTGGGACCTCCAGTCCGACGGTGGTCCCGCGACCGAGGGGAGCGGGTCCTCGTCGGACCTCCGGTCCGACGGTGGTGAGCCGGAGGACGGTGATTCCGAGGCCGAACAGGACGACCACGGTTTCGCCGCCGACCACGAGGGTCAGGGCATTCAGGACACCGTGGAGGCGGTCGAGCAACTCGACGAGGACCACGGTGAGGACGACCGCCTCGACTGGGAACATCGCCGCTGGACCGGTGAGGAGTCCACGTGGCTCATGCTCGGGCCGATCTGCTTCGCGGCGGCCGGCTCGGTCGTCCTCGGGATCGTCCCCGACCTGGCCGTCTTCCTCCGGATCGTCCGCCTGATCGTCGCCGGCGCGACGGGGGTGACCATCTGATGGTCGATCCGATCGTCCCGCCGTTCGTCCCCGTCGTGGTGGCGACGCTGTTGCTCCCGCTGGTCGGGAAGTACCTCGGCCGGCGCGGGGCCCACGCGCTGGGCATTCTGGCGACCGCGGTCGTCGTGCCATACGTCTGGCTGGTGCCAGACGGCGTCTACTTCGCGGGCATCGACCTGTTCGGGTTCGAGACGGTCGTCTTCCACGTGGACGTGTTCTCGCGGCTGATGGGGCTGATCTTCGGGTTCATCGGCGCGGTCGCGGTGGCCTATTCGTGGGCCAGCGACGCCGACACCGTCCAGACCGCGTTCGCCCTCTCCTACGTCGGGACGAGCCTCGGCGCGGTGTTCGCCGGCGACTGGCTCACTCTCATCTTCTTCTGGGAGCTGATGGCCGTCACCTCGACCCTGCTCGTGTGGCACTACGGCGGCAAGGCTGTCCGCGCGGCCTTCCGCTACGCCCTCCTGCACGGGGTCGGTGGGACGCTCCTGCTAGGCGCGATCATCTGGCAGTACGCGGCTGTCGGGACCTTCCTGTTCGGGAGTCTCCCCGGCGTCGCCCACGACCCCGGAATGGCCGGAGCCATCGCGTCCGTCCTTGCAGCGCTGGGCATCGGTGTCAACGTGGGTTTCGTCGGCCTGCACGCGTGGCTGCCCGACACCTACCCGCGGCCCCACGTCGCCGCGTCCGTCTTCCTCTGCGTGTTCACCACGAAGACCGGTGTCTACGGCATGTACCGGGCCTTCTCCGAGGGCGAACTCGCCATCGCGTACATGGGCGGCGCGATGGCCGTCTTCGGGGCCTGCATGGCCCTGCTCCAGAACGACATGCGCCGCCTGCTGTCCTACCACATCCAGTCACAGGTCGGCTACATGGTCGCCGGCGTCGGCATCGCGGGCCACCTCGCGACCGCCGGCGCGTTCGGGCACGTGTTCAACCACATCCTCTACAAGAGTCTGCTGTTCATGACCGTCGGCGTCGTCATCTACCGTACGGGCGAGGAGAGCCTGAAGAAACTCGGCGGCCTGGGCCGGAAGATGCCGATCACCGCGATCACCTTCTTCGTCGCCGCGCTCTCCATCGCCGGCTTCCCCGGGTTCAACGGCTTCGTCTCGAAGGGGATGGTGATCGTCGCGGCCCACAAGAACCACTACGACCTGCTGTGGTATCTCCTGCTGGCCGGCGGCGTCGGGACCTTCCTCTCGTTCATCAAACTCGGCTACTACGCCTTCATCCACGGCGAGTACGACGGGTACGTCGAAGACGCCAGCATCGGCCAGGCCGTCCCCATGGTCGCCGTCGCGGCGCTGTGTGTCCTGTTCGGCGTCTACCCGCCCGCGCTGTACGAGATCCTGCCCGGTGGTGCCACGCTCGACTACACCGTCTTCACGTTCAAACACGTCCTCGAAGGCGTCGCGCTGGCGGCCGCCGGCGTGATCGGCTTCGTCCTGCTGAAGACGCCGCTCTCACGGGTGGCGAAGATTCCCGATATCGACCGGCTCTACAACCCCGGCACGATGTACGGCACCCGCGCCCTCGTCGTCGGAACGACCGAACTGTACGCGGCGGTCGACCGCACCGTGGTCCGGGCGACCAAGGTGACGGTTCGGCTGGTCCGCGATCCGCGGTCGGTCATCGACGACGCGACGGTCGACCGGATCACCCGCCAGGACACCATCGGCTTCGGCGTCTTGCTCGTGGTGATCACACTGGCCGTGGCGGTCGTGGTGCTGTGAGGTCGTGCCCGCGCGACCGCACCGATCTGTCTCGACCGATTTAAATCCGGGAACACCTTTCGTAACTCTGTGCGACGAGCCCTCCAGACCGTTGCAGTCGTGACCCTCCTGCTGGTGGCTGGCTGTAGCGGACCGAGCGGACAGACGACAACCACTGCGCCCGACGCAGACCCCGCCTCGCCGACGATGACCGACGGGTCCACACCTGACCCGGCGAGCGATCGACCGACAGCAGCACAGACGACCGGCGGCCCGGCGACCGTCGATGGACCGGCGAACGATTCGGCACCCGACGCGACAGCGTATCCACCCGGCGTGTCGGCCGACGGTGTGGTGAACGCGACGGCCCTGGTCGACGCGCACCGGAGCAGCGTCGTCTCGACCGGAGCCACGATGCGAACGACGACCCGGGTTAACGGCAGTGTCAACGGGACCGTGATCCGCATCCGCGGCAACGAGACCGCTCGTCTCGCGCCGGGGGCTGCACGGCTCCGGTGGACGGCCGGTGCGACCACCACTCGTGGGAACCAGAGCAACGTCCTCGACGAGCGCTACTGGGCCAACGAGTCGGTGCTCGTTTCGCGGGTCGCCACCGCGGACGGGAACAGTACGGTGAACGTGCGAAACCGGAGCGCCACCATCGAACGGGTCGTCGTCTCCGCCGCGGCCAAAGCGCGGATCCTGACCCCGACGCTGTCGAACGTGGACTACGACATCGCGAACGTGACCGAACGCGACGGCCGACGAGTGACCACGCTCGTCGCGAGGAACGGGACCTACAGCGGACGCCGTCCGGTCACGACCTACGACGCGACCGTCACTGTCGCTGCCTCCGGGCGCGTACTCTCACTCGACCGGACCTGGACGACGACCAACACCCGATACCACGACGAGTACGTGTGGACGGCGGCGACGCCGGTCGAGAAACCCGACTGGGTACCGACGAACGTGACCGCGACCCCCTGACGCCGCTCTCCTGGGAGCATACCGCTCAGAAACAGGTCCCGCCGGCGTCGATGGCGATCTCCTGGCCCGTGATCTTCCGGGCGTGCGGCCCAGCGAGGTAGGCGACCTGCTCGGCCACGTCCTCGGGATCGATGAAGTACTCGGGCAGCGTGAAGTCGTCACCGCCGACGCTGGCAGGTTCGGCGTTCTCCACGTCGGCCAACTTCGCTTGTTCCTGAATCGCGTCGTCGATGCGGTCGCCCTGCACCGGGCCAGGCTGGATCACGTTGACGGTCACGTCGTCTCGGCCCAGCTCGGCGGCGAGCGTCCGGCTCAGTCCGACGAGTCCCATCTTCGAGGCGCTGTACGGCGTCCGGTTGGCGTAGGGACGTTTCCCGCCGATGGAGCCGATGTTGACGACGCTGCCCTGGTCGCTCTCCCGGAGGTGTGCGCCGGCCTGTTTCACACAGCGCCACGCGCCGATCAGGTTCACGTCCAGCACCTGCTCGAAGTCGGCCTCCTCGACGCGGTCGTAGGGCTGGACCGGACCGGCGATACCGGCGTTGTTGACCAGACAGTCGAGGCCGCCGAACGTGTCGACCGTCTCCTGGATGGCGGCTTCGACCGATTCCTCGTCGGTCACGTCGGTCTCGACGGCGAGCGTGCGGTCGGGCGCGTCGATGGCGTCGGCGGTGTCGTGGATCCCGTCGCCCCGTGCGGCCAGCGCGACGGTCGCGCCGTGGTCGGCGAGGGTGATCGCGATCTCGCGGCCGATGCCCTGGCTCGCGCCGGTGACGAAGGCTGTGACATCGTCGAGCATGGGAGTGCCTCGGGGGTGTCCCGCAAAGGCGTTCCGACTCTCTCACGGCTCGACAGCGGGATCGCTCGCCGGTGCCAGCGATTCCAGTTCGGTCGGATCGGTGTCTGCGTCGAGTGCCACCGGTTCGATCCGGACGACGCCCTTCGCGCTCCGTCCGCTGTCGATCCCCGGTCCGACCGCGCGAATCCCGTCGGGGCCGAGCGGGTCGCCGTCCCGGCGGTAGGCCAGCACCGCCGAGAGCGCGTCGGTCACGTCGAGACAGACCCGATACCCGTCCCGGCAGGTCACGAGGACGTGCGTGGCGTCGGGCGGGCTCTCGGCGGCCATCAGGAGGTCGCCCAGGTCCAGTCCGGTCCAGGGGCCGTCGATGGGGCCACTGTCGCCACAGCTCATGTCAGTCCGTATCTCGACCGGCTCGAACCCGTCGCAGGCGTCCAGCGCCGTCGGGAGCAGGAGCTGTCGCTCCCCTTCGATCTCCACGTAGGCCGCCCCGGGCCGGTCGTACTCGCCAGTCACGTCGGCACAGTGTCGCGTCGGCGAACACAAAAGCCCGGCTACACGTTCTCGAAGTTCGGGAACTACAGCTCCCTCGCGAGTTCGTCCGCGACGCGCGCGCCGAGACCGGCCTTGCTCCCGGCGTACTCGTCGGACCCGTCCCGGCGGATCACCAGCGCCCGGGTTTCGGCCTCGCCCATCACGTCCGCGCGGTTCCCGACGACGAACGAGAGGTCCGCCCGATTCATCGTCTCGCGGGCGCGCTCGACGAGGGCCTCCTCGTCGCCCTCCGTCTCGACCTTGAACCCGACGATTGACAGGTCGGGGTGGGCCTCCCGCACGGTGTCGATCAGTTTCGGCGTGGGCGTCAGTTCGAGCGTCAACTGTGCTTTCCCGGACTTGATCTTCTCTGTGGCCGCCTCGACGGTGTAATCGGAGATGGCCGCCGCCGAGACCAGCGCGTCGGCGTCGTCGGCGTGGGTCTGGACAGCATCGAGCATCTCCGCGGCGCTCTCGACCTGTTCCACGTCGGCGTAGTGAACGTCACCGCCATCGCGCACCAGCGTCACGTCCGCACCGCGGACGGAGCAGGCCCGCGCCACTGCGCGCCCGGTCTTGCCCGACGCGCGGTTCGAGAGCGTCCGGACGGGATCGACGGACTCGGTGGTGGCCCCGCTCGTGACGATCACGTGTTTGCCCTGCAGTGGGTCGGGCGTCGTGGCGCGGGCGACGCCGGTGACGATGGCCGCCTCGGTGGCGACCTTGGCCTTGCTCTCCTCGATTCGTGGGTCGACGAACTCGACGCCCCAGGACTCGACGCGGGCGATGGTTTCGAGCACGCCCGGGTGGTCGTACATCGGTTCGTGCATCGCGGGAGCGACGACTACGGGTACGTCCGCGCCCAGCGCCGTCGTGGCACAGGTCGTCACCGGCGTGTCGTCGATGGCCGCCGCGAGTTTCCCGACGGTGTTGGCCGTCGCCGGCGCGATCAGCAACACGTCGGCCCAGCCCTCGCGACCGCACAACTCGACGTGTTCGACCTGGCCGGTGATCTCGGTGACGACGGGCTCGTCGGTCGCGAAGTCGACGGCCCACGGGTGGACGATCCCCGTGGCGCTGTCGGTCATCACAGCCCGGACCGACGCCCCCTGGCGGCGTAACTCGTGGGCCAACTCCACCGTCTTGACCGCCGCGATGGACCCGGTGACCCCGAGTGCAACGTTCACTCCGGAAAGCATTATCACCCCGTTGGCCCTCGCGGGGTAAATCCGTACGGGTTCCCTTAGCGAGCCCCCGATTTGGGGGTGCTTAAAAAGAGGCCGTAGATTTCCCCGTGAAGTTTTACTAGGGTTGGGGTCTCACGTGGTGATGCTATGGCAGATGGACTCATATTCCCGAGTTCGGAATGGTTCGAAGACTATCAGGAGAAAGTAAACAGTAACGAGGAGTACGCGGAGAAGTCCGCCGGGTGGGGGGTCGACTTCAACGGCGACTTCATTTTCAAGATGACTGACATGCCTCTCGACGATATCGACGTCGATGCGATGCCCGAACACATCCAGGACGAACTCGATCAGTACGTCTCGGAGGGTGCTTCGGGGCACACCGGCCAGACGTTCGTCGGCCTCGAAGACGGGAAGTGTACCGACGCGTACCTCATCGAATCCGAGGACGAGGTCGACAACGGCTTCAAGCTCACCGGCACCTACGAGAACTGGGTGGAGCTGACCAGGGGCAACATCGGTGCCGTCGACGGCATGATGTCCGGGAAGTTCGAACTGGACGGCGACATGCAGAAGATCCTCCAGTACTCCGACGCCGCGACGCTGCTGACCGAGTGTGCGACACAGGTCGACTCCGTGTTCGCACACGAAGAGTACTGAGATCGTTTCACGCCGGTAGCGAAGCGGCCGAACCGCGCCTGGCACCCCTGGGGGTGGGGCGCGCGAACTTCCTCTTTCTTACGGTGCGTACGTTCCCTCCAGCCGCGCGTTCGCCAGCACCTGCCCCATCATCTCGTCTTCCAGGTCACCCTTGTCCGTCGACGGTGGCAGATCCAGTGTCGCGTCGAGGGCGTACAGCCGGAACCGGTAGGTGTGTTCCCGATCCGGCGGGTTCGGCCCGCCGTAGCCGTGTTCGCCGTAGTCGTTTTGCCCCTCCGTGGCGTCGTCGGCCGCCCAGTCCTCGGGAATCTCCCCGATGTCCGGGTCGATGTCCCAGACGAGCCAGTGGTCCCAGATCTTCCCCGCCGGCTCCATCGCGTCCGGGTCGTCGACGATCAACACCAGCGACACCGCCCCGTCGGGTACGTTCTCGACGTGCAGGGGCGGGTTCACGTCGTCCTCGGTGTAGCCGTACTTCTCGGGAATGCGCTCTCCGTCCTCGAAGGCCGGACTCTCCAGTCGTAGGTCACTCACAGTATCCCTCCACCGGCAATAGAACCGCCCGGGGGAAGAAACTACGGCGTGGCCTCGCCGCTCGCGGGCCGGCCGCCCGCTCGCGCGTTCGGCGGACTCTCGCCGGTCGTCCGCCTACTCCCCGTCCTCGGCGGCAATTGGGTGCTGGGTCGGCTCGTCGGGGTGGCGCTCGGCGAACGCCTCCGTCATCACGTCCATCGACTCGCGCTCGCGGACCTCGCGCTCTGCGTCGTCGATCTCCTCACAGCCCGGGGGCACGTCCCGGCCACGCCCCGAGAAGTAGCCCTCCGGGGCCACCCAGTCGTGGTAGAACGGCCGGTCGTCTTCCTCAAGGAGCGTGACGGCGACCTCGGCTCCGTGGCCGGCACAGACTGCCGTCTGGTGGGGTTTCTCGGCCAGTCGCCCCGCGGCGTAGAGGCCGTCGACGCCGGTCCGCCCGCGCTCGTCCGTGTCGACGTACATCTTCCCGCGGTCGACGAAGCCGACGCCCTCGATCCCACGGAGGTAGTCGACCGTGTTCTTCGTCGCGGCGACCACGTAGTCCGCCCAGAACTGGTCGCCGGCGGCCGTCTCGACGGCGAACCCCTCGTCGTCGACGGTGACCTGCGTCACTTCGCCCTCGTGGAAGGCACAGCCGGCGTCCTCGGCCTGTCGTTCGAGGAGGTCGAGGAACTGCCGCGCGTTCACGCCGGCGGGGAAGCCGGGCACGTTCTCCAGGTGGCCGTTCCGTCGGAGGAGCGACTCGCCGTCGTTCACGACGGTCGTCTCCAGTCCGTGCCGGGCGGTGAACACGCCCGCACTGAGACCGGCGACGCCGCCGCCGACGATCAACACGTCCGTGGTTTCGGTCATGACAGCGGGGAGTTGGCCGGCCCCCGAATAGAAGGGTTCGGTTTACTCCCCGAGATCGAACTGCTCGGCCGCGGTCTCCATGTCCTTGTCGCCCCGGCCCGAGAGGTTGACGACGATGGTCTCGTGGTCTGTCTCCCCGGCTACCTTCTTGGCCATCGCCAGCCCGTGAGCCGTCTCCAGCGCCGGGATGATCCCCTCGGTCATCGAGAGCGTCCGGAACGCCTCCAGAGCCTCGTCGTCGGTGATGGCGCGGTACTCGGCGCGGCCCAGTTCGCGGAAGCGAGCGTGTTCCGGGCCGACACCGGGGTAGTCCAGCCCCGCCGAGACGGAGTGGACCTCCACGTCGTCGTCGATGACTCTCGTACGCATCCCGTGGAGCACGTCCTCTTTCCCGTCGTCCAGTGGCGCGGCGTGGCGACCCGAGCCCGCGCCTTCGCCGCCGCCCTCGCCGCCGTAGAAGGCCACGTCGTCGTCCCGGAACGGGTGGAAGAGGCCGATGGCGTTCGAGCCGCCGCCGACGCAGGCCACGCACGCGTCGGGGAGTCCGCCGATCTGGTCGATGGCCTGCTCGCGGGCCTCTTTTCCGATGACCGACTGGAACGCACGGACCATCCGCGGGAACGGGTCGGGACCGACGACCGACCCCACCATGTAGTGGGTGTCGTCGATGTTCTCCGTGAAGTCCTCCAGGGCCACGTCGACCGCGTCGGCCAGCCCCGCACCGCCCTGCGTGACGGGGTTGACCTGCGCGCCCATCAGCCGCATCCGGAAGACGTTCATCCGCTGGCGCTCCACGTCCTTTTTGCCCATGTAGATCTCGGTGTCAAGGTCGAATAGCGCGCCGACCATCGCGGTCGCGGTGCCGTGCTGGCCCGCGCCCGTCTCGGCGATCAGTCGCTCCTTGCCGGCCTTCTCGGCGAGCAACGCCTGCCCGATGGCGTTGTTGATCTTGTGGGCACCGCCGTGGAGCAGGTCTTCGCGTTTGAGGTAGATCTCCGCGCCGTACGCCTCGGAGAGGCGCTCGGCGTGGTACAGCGGGGTCGGCCGACCGGCGTAGGATTCGAGAATCGACCGGAACTCCGCCTCGAACTCCTCGGTCTGTGCGATGTCCTCGAACGCGGCCGCGAGCCGCGCGAGCGGTTCCTGCATGGGTTCGGGGACGTGTCGGCCGCCGAAACCACCGAACGCCTCGTCGGTGTCGTCGTGTTCACTCATGTCGGTCCCAGTGTCTCGGGAGTGCACATATGTCTACTGTTTGCCGACTGGTTGCCCCGCTGGACCTGCGGAATACTTACGGCGCGGTCGGACCCAAAGAGGGTGTGGACAGAGTCGAGGTCAGCACCGTAGTCTACCTGCCGCCCGAGGAGATCTACGAGTTTCTCGAGGACTTCCCCGGGTACGCCGAGTACTCGAAGTACCTCGAGGAGGTCCGCAGCGACGGCGACGGCAGTCCGGGGACGCGCTACTTCCTCACCTTCGCCTGGTGGAAACTCACCTACACCGCCCACTCGAAGGTGACCGACACCGACCCGCCGAACCGAATCGACTGGGAGATCACGAAAGACATCGACGCCGAGGGCCACTGGACCGTCGACCCCATCCCGGAGGAACGCCCCGACAGCCAGGAACACGCCTGCCGCGTGCGCCTGACCGTCACCTTCCGCCCCGACTCGGCGGATTCGGGCGTGCTGGACCTCCCGGGATTCGTCTCGATGGACTGGGTGATCGAGAAGGTGAAACCGAAGATCCAGGCCGAAGCCGAACGGGTCGTCGAGCGCATCGTCGCCGACCTCGAAGGCCGTCAACGCGAGGTCGAACTCGAAATCGAAACCGTCGATACGTCGGTGTGACCGGTCGTCTGCCCCGGGGCGCTACTCGTCGACGTCGTAGTCGCCGCCGTACTTCATGAAGATGTAGGACAGGCCCAGGGACGCGCTCATGACCACCGCTGTCGCGACGCCGATGGCTTTCGCGCTGCCGGGGAGGGCGGGGCCGCCACCGCCGCCACCGCTCGCTGGCTCGACCGTCTTGTAATCGGTCCCGACGACGACCGCACCGAGCATGCCCAGGCTCTGGTGGGGTTTGCAGTAGTAGTTGTAGATGCCGTCTTTCTCGAAGGTGTGCTCGTACTGGACACCGGTGCCGCCAACCGGCGAGCCGGAGTCGATCGGCCCCTCGTCGGAGACGACGTTGTGCGACCCCCCGTTACCGGTCCACTCCCACTGGACGGTCGCACCGTTGTCGACTTTGACTGCCGGCGGATCGAAGGCGTAGCCTTTCTCACCGGCACCGACTTTGACCGTGACGGTGCTCTGCCCGGTCTTGTCCGCGACGCTTCCGTTGTAGAGGTTTGCGCCGTCGAGATAGCCGCCGAAGTCAGGGGTGCCGCCACCGCCGCCACCGCCGCCTTCGGTCCCTTCGGGGGCGCTCGTCCCGTTAGTGGCTGTTCCGTTAGTTGCCGTCCCGTTCGCCGTCGCGGTGCCGCCAGTCTGTGTGGTCTCCTGGGCAGCCGCCGTGCCCGCGACGCCAGCGGCCGCAGCGCCGCCCGCCGTCGCCATGAGGAAACCCCGTCGTGACACGTCCTCCGAACGGTCGCTCATGGTCGGGCGTTAGACGGGGGTGGTAGTGAATATGTTGGTTCCGAGTCGACGGCTCTGGGTTTCGATGCGCATTTTACGCGTGAGCCCCATTCTTTGGGTATGGAAGAAGAACCCGGCCTGAGCGACCAGTACCGGAAAGCCAGCCCGTGGCCCATGTTCGTCGCGCTCGGGTTCGTGCTCTCGGAGGTCGGTATCATCGTCGGCATCTTCTCGATCGCCGTCGGCGGCCTGTTGCTGTTCGGCGGGAGCGTCGCCGGTATCCTCAAAGAGTCGGCGTACGTCGAGACGCTCTGGGGCTCCCTGCTCACCTTCGGCGGCGTCCTCGCTGTGATCGGCGTCGGCGTCGTCGCCTGGCGGGTCGGTGTCGACCCTGGCATACTAGTCGACGTGATCGTCGCCCCCGGTGACTTTGGCCTTCTCGTCCCGCGTGCGCTCGCCGTGGCGGTCGCCGGAATAATCCTGCTGGCCGCCGGTGGCACTGTCCAGGCACTCGAACGGAACGTCGACCCCCGCTAGCTGGGACGGTCCCGGCAGCGACGCGGCCGAACTGTCGACGTACTACCGCGACGATTCCGACAACCTATTTATCGTCGTCCCCAAACCAGATGGTATGCTTCCGAGTACATTCGACCGCGAAACCATCCTCGACCTCACGGTCAACATGATCCCCCTTGGTATCCTGTTGTTCTTCATCGTGGCCTTCGGCCTAGTCAACCCCTTCGGCTGGAACAACGTCATCTCAACGATCCAGTTCGGCATCCTGATCGCTGCGTTCGTCCTGCTGGCCGTCCTGACCTACTACTCCGGGAAGGCCATCTCGAAGGCCGAAGCCGAGATGGAAGACGAGGACCACACGGCCTGAGTCGCGGTCGTCTCTCTCTGTTCTCACCTGCAGTCAACCCCAGTAGTTGGGGGCTCGCGTCTGGCCTGTATCGCCGCGTCGTCTCCGGACGAACACGCTCGCGCCGGGAATCAAAGGGAATCTTTCTTTAGCCCCCAGTCCTGAGAGTCGAGTATCAATGGCTGCAGGACAGCTCGCACTAACGGTGCTGATGGGCGTGTTCCTCATCGCGGTGGCAGCGTTGCTGACACGGATCGAGGACTGGCGCTCGTACACGCCACTCGCCGGCGGCGGTGCCATCGGCGAGGAGGCGGGGTACGGGCACGACGAAAAGCCCGGCGGAATCGTGCGGTGGCTCACCACTGTCGACCACAAGGACATCGGGATGCTGTACGGCACCTACGGGGTGCTCGCATTCGCGATCGGTGGTCTCATGGCCTTCCTCATTCGGATGCAACTCGTCGTCCCGAGTGGGGCAGTCGTCTCGAACAGCTTCTACAACGCCATCCTGACGAGTCACGGGATCACGATGCTGTTCCTGTTCGGGACGCCGATCATCGCGGCGTTCTCGAACTACTTCATCCCGCTGCTGATCGGCGCGGACGACATGGCGTTCCCGCGGATCAACGCCATCGCGTTCTGGCTGCTCCCGCCCGGCGCACTGCTGGTCTGGGGCGGCTTCCTCATCCCCGGCATCGGCACCGCCCAGACCTCCTGGGTGATGTACCCGCCGCTGTCGGTCGAACAGACCCAGATGGGGGCCGACCTGATGATGCTCGGCCTGCACCTGACCGGCGTCTCGGCGACGATGGGGGCGATCAACTTCATCGCGACCATCTTCACCGAGCGCAGTGAGGACGTGACCTGGGCCAACTTGGACATCTTTTCGTGGACGATCCTCACCCAGTCGGCGCTGATCCTCTTCGCCTTCCCGCTGCTGGGCTCGGCGCTGATCATGCTCCTGCTGGACCGGAACTTCGCCACGACGTTCTTCGCCGTCGAGGGCGGTGGGACGATGCTGTGGCAACACCTGTTCTGGTTCTTCGGACACCCCGAAGTGTACATCCTCGTGCTCCCCCCGATGGGGCTCGTGAGCTACATCCTGCCCCGGTTCGCGGGCCGGAAGCTGTTCGGGTTCAAGTTCGTCGTCTACTCCACGCTGGCCATCGGGGTCCTGAGCTTCGGCGTGTGGGCTCACCACATGTTCACGACCGGGATGGACCCGCGACTGCGCGCCAGCTTCATGGCGGTCTCGTTGGCAATCGCGATACCGAGCGCGGTGAAGACGTTCAACTGGATCACGACGATGTGGAACGGGAAGATCCGGCTGGCAGCCCCGATGCTGTTCTGCATCGGCTTCGTCTCGAACTTCATCCTCGGCGGTGTCACCGGCGTGTTCCTCGCGTCGATCCCCGTCGACATGATCCTCCACGATACCTACTACGTGGTGGGTCACTTCCACTACATCGTCATGGGCGCTATCGGCTTCGCCGTCTTCGCGGGCATCTACTACTGGTTCCCGATCTTCACCGGTCGGATGTACCAGCGCACGCTGGCGAAGTGGCACTTCTGGCTGTCGATGATCGGCACCAACATCACGTTCTTCGCCATGCTGGCGCTGGGTTATCTGGGTATGCCGCGCCGGTACGCGACCTACGAGTTCTCCGAGACGCTCGCGCCGCTGGCGTCGGTCACGACCTTCCACCAACTGGCGTCGGTGGGCGCGCTGATCCTGCTGGTCGGCCAGCTCATCTTCGTCTGGAACCTCGTCCAGTCGTGGCTCGAAGGCCCGCGTGTCGGTCCGGACCCCTGGAACCTCAAGGAGGAGGCCCCGGAACTGTTCGGTCGCGAGTTCATCTGGCACGAGAACCGCCAGGAAACCCAGATCGCGACGGACGGCGGCGAAGGTGAAGACGTGGCCGCCGACGGCGGTCTCGTGGACGACGAGAACGATACCTCGTCGGAACCCCGTTCCGACGGCGGTGAGCCCGTCGACGACGCCGAGACCGAAGCCGACGCCGACGAGTAACTGCGACGGACGACGAATCGCCGTTCGCGCTCTTTTTCGCCGTTCGCACGCGCGACATGGAAAGCGATTTAGCCGGCCTGTGGCTACCCGTGCGCAATGAGTCTGTCCGATCAGGACCACGATCTCGTCACCGCGGAACTCGGCCGCGAGCCGACGCCGGCCGAAGCCGCGCTCTTCGAGAACCTCTGGAGCGAACACTGCGCGTACCGCTCCTCGCGACCACTGCTGTCGGCGTTCGAGAGCGAGGGCGAGAACGTCGTCGTCGGCCCCGGTGACGACGCCGCCGTCGTCGCCCTGCCCGACAGTGATACCTACATCACGCTGGGGATCGAGAGCCACAATCACCCCTCCTATGTCGATCCGTTCGACGGCGCGGCGACCGGCGTCGGCGGCATCGTCCGGGACACGCTCTCGATGGGTGCCTACCCCATCGCACTCGCGGACTCGCTGTACTTCGGCGACTTCGACCGCGAACACTCCCGCTATCTCTTCGAGGGTGTCGTCGAAGGCATCAGCCACTACGGCAACTGTATCGGCGTCCCAACCGTCACCGGGAGCGTCGCCTTCCACGACGACTACGAGGGCAACCCGCTGGTGAACGTCTCCTGTATCGGCCTGATCGACGACCCCGACCGGCTTGTGACCGCCGAGGCCCAGGACCCGGGCAACAAGCTCGTCCTCGTGGGCAACGCCACGGGTCGGGACGGGCTGGGCGGAGCCTCCTTCGCCAGCGAGGACCTCGCGGAGGACGCCGAGACCGAGGACCGACCCGCGGTGCAGGTGGGCGACCCCTACACGGAGAAGCTCCTGATCGAGGCCAGCGAGACACTGATCGACGAGGGGCTGATCGAGTCGGCCCGCGACCTCGGCGCGGCGGGGCTGGGCGGCGCGACGAGCGAACTCGTCGCCAAGGGTGGCCTCGGTGCCCACATCGAACTGGAGCGGGTCCACCAGCGCGAGCCCAACATGAACGCCCTGGAGATCCTGCTCGCCGAGTCCCAGGAGCGGATGGCCTACGAGGTGACACCCGAGAACGTCGACCGGGTGGCCGAGATCGCAGAGCGTTACGATCTGGGCTGCTCGGTCATCGGCGACGTGACCGACGGCAACTACGTCTGTGAGTTCGAAGGCGAGACCGTCGTCGACGCGCCCGCGGAGTTTCTCGGCGACGGCGCACCGTTCAACGACCTGGACTCGGTGGAACCGTCCCAGCCCGAGCGGAACCTCCCCGACACCGACCTCGAATCGGCCTTCGAGGCCGTCGTCGGCAGTCCCAACACGGCCTCCAAGCGGTGGGTCTATCGGCAGTACGACCACGAGGTGCAGGTCCGGACCGCGACGCCGCCGGGCGACGACGCGGCGATCCTCGCCGTCCGTGAGGCAGAGACGGGACTGGCCTACTCCGCCGGGGCCGACCCCAACTGGACGGACGCGGCACCCTACGACGGTGCGCGCGCGGTCGCGCTGGAGAACGCGACCAACGTCGCCGCGAAGGGCGCGACGCCGCTCGCGGCCGTCGACTGTCTCAACGGCGGCAACCCCGAGAAACCCGACGTGTACGGCGGGTTCGAGGGGATCGTCGACGGACTGGCCGACATGTGCGCCGAACTCGACGTGCCGGTCGTGGGCGGGAACGTCTCGCTGTACAACGACTCGAACGCGGGGCCGATCCCGCCGACGCCGACGCTCGCGCTCGTGGGCACGAAAGAGGGGTACGACGCGCCGCCCGCCGCACTCTCCGGCGAGGGCGACCTCCTCGTGGTCAACGACCGCGCGCTCTCGGGCGAGGCCGATCCCAAACTCGGCGGCTCGGAGTACCTCGCACAGCACGGGGGGAGCGACGCGTTCCCGACGCTGCCCGACGACCGCGCGGCGTTCGTCGAGACGCTCGCGGACGTGGCCGACCACGACGCCACGCTCGCGGTCCACGACGCCAGCCACGGCGGTCTCGCGGTGACGCTGGCCGAGATGGTCACCGAGACGGCCGGCGCGGACGTGACCCTCGACGGTGACGCGAGCGAGGCCGCACACCTCTTCCACGAACAGCCCGGTCGCGTCGTGATCGAGACCGACGACGCCGACGCCGTCGCCGCGGCCTTCGAGGGCGTCGCACCCGTCGAGCGCGTCGGTGCCGCCGACGACTCGGGCGCGCTGTCACTGTCGGTCGGTGATGCGGCGCTCGAGTACGACGCCAGCGAGATCGCGGACCTGCGGTCGGTCATCGAACACGAGCTGGAGTAATCAGTCCTCGTCCTCCGGCCAGTACTCCACCTCGTCGTCCATCGGATAGTATCCCTCGAAGGTGCGCTCGTCGCGGCCGCCGGGCGGGGACCCGACGTAGACGCCGAACTTCTCCATCTCCGGATAGATGGTCACGTCCGGTTCGTTCATCGTCGAGACCATCAGGTAGCGGAGCGTGTCGTCCCCGTCGTTGACCACGCGGTGGCCGCCGGACTCGTCGGCGGGAAGGGTGACGAAATCCCCCGCCCGGAGGTCGTGTTCGCCGTCCTCGGCCCGGAGCAAGCCCTCGCCGGCTAGCACGTAGATCGCCTCCTCGTTGGCGGTGTGGTAGTGGTAGGGCCAGGCCCGCGTCCCCGGCGGCATCTCGTAGAGGCTACAGCCCAGGTCGTCGGCCTCGACGGCCGCGCCGAGTTCTTTCCGGTGGAACGTCGCCTCGTCCCGGTTGTAGGTCTTCCAGTCCAGTTCGGACTCGTTGATCTTTCGCATACTCCGGACCCACTCCCACCGGTGAAAAATAGCTACGGTACGGTGTGGAACACCGCCTCAAAGGAGGAACGGGATACCGAACGTGATCGCGAGGCCGAGCACGAGGACGACGAAGCCGAAACCGACCTGGCTCATCGTGAAGTCGCTCTGCGGTGCGGTGCTGCGCAGCGGCGGTTCCCCGTCGGGAATCTCGGGACTCTCCGGATCGTACTCGGGTCGGTCCTCGTCGTGGTCGTCGCTCATACCTCGGCGTTCGCGGTCGGTGTACTTCGGTGTGTCGGAACCGCGGCCCGCGCGACTCAGCGGCCGATACGCGGCGAGCGCTGAAGTACGACTCCGACAATCCCCGTGTATGTTCGGAGCCGAGTTCGTCGCCGGAATCGCCATCGCCGCACTGCCCTGCATGCTCGCGCTGTTCTACGTGTTCTTTCGATTCGAACCGACCGACGAGCCCGTGGTCGAGGCCGACGGCGTGTCGCGGTAACCGCCGCCGCGGGCCCCGACTGCGGGAATCAGACGCCTTTTGTCGGGCGGTGCCGTAGCCGAAGGCAACTGATGACCCTCACCAAACGGATCATTCCCTGTATCGACGTGGACCTGGACGACGAGGGCAACGCGGCGGTGTACACGGGCGTCAACTTCGAGGATTTGGAGTACACCGGTGACCCGGTCGAGATGGCCAAGAAGTACAACGAGGCCGGGGCCGACGAGTTCGTCTTTCTCGACATCACGGCCTCCGCGGAGGGCCGCGAGACCATGCTCCACGTCGTCGAGTCCATCGCCGACGAGGTGTTCATTCCCCTCACCGTCGGCGGCGGCATCCGCACCCGCGAGGACGTGAAAGAGACCCTGCGAGCGGGCGCGGACAAGGTCTCGATCAACACCGGCGCGCTGCAACGCCCGGAACTCATCGAGGAGGGCGCGGCGGCATTCGGCAGCCAGTGTATCGTCATCAGCGTCGACGCTCGCCGCCGGTTCGACGAACAGGGCGACCACTACGTCTCCGTCGACGGCGAGTCCTGCTGGTTCGAGTGCACGGTCAAGGGCGGCCGTGAGGGCACGGACATCGACGTGCTCTCCTGGGCCGAGGAGGCCGAGGAGCGCGGCGCGGGCGAACTGTTCGTCAACTCCATCGACGCCGACGGGACCAAGGACGGCTACGACATCCCGCTGACGGAAGCCGTCTGTGACACCGTCTCGACGCCCGTCATCGCCTCCTCGGGCTGTGGCGGCCCCGAGGACATGTACGAGGTGTTCACCGAGGCCGGCGCCGACGCCGGGCTCGCGGCCTCGATCTTCCACTTCGGCGAGTACTCGATCCAGGAGACCAAGGAGTATCTCGACGAGCGCGGTGTGCCGGTGCGCCTTTGAGAGAGGGGTGTGGGTGCCTGCGAGGAACTCCGGTTGTAATAAGTTCCGGTACCCGAATCGGGACGTATGAAAGCGACGGCGAAGGCACATCCGATCCAGGGGTTGGTGAAGTATCACGGGATGCGCGACGAACAGTTGCGCCAGCCGTACCACGACTCGATCAGCGTCAGCACGGCACCGAGCCGCACGGTGACGACCGTCGAGTTCGAGCCCGACAGCAACGAGGACGTGCTCCTGATCGACGGCGAGGCAGTCGAGGGCCGGGGCCGCGAACGCATCGAGAACGTCGTGAATCACGTCCGCGACCTCGCGGACCTCGACCACGCCGTGCGGTTCGAATCCGAGAACGACTTCCCGACGAACATCGGATTCGGGTCGTCGTCGTCGGGCTTCGCCGCCGCCGCGCGGGCCCTGGTCGGGGCCACGGATCTGGACATGACGCTCCCGGACATCTCGACGGTCGCGCGCCGCGGCTCGGCCTCGGCCGCGCGGGCAGTGACGGGCGCGTTCTCCCACCTGCGGACCGGGAAGAACGACGCCGACTGTCGCTCCGAACGCATCGAGACCGAACTGGAAGACGACCTCCGGATCGTCGGTGCGGAGGTGCCGTCCTACAAGGAGACCGAGGAGGCACACCGCGAGGCCGCCGACAGCCACATGTTCGAGGCGCGGATGGCCCACATCCACGGCCAGATCGCGGAGATGCGCGACGCCCTGCGCGAGGGTGACTTCCACCGCACCTTCGAGCTGGCCGAACACGACTCGCTGTCGCTGGCCGCGACGACGATGACTGGCCCCGCCGGGTGGGTCTACTGGCAGCCCCGTACTATCGAGATCTTCAACACGGTCCGGGAACTCCGCGAGGAGGACGTGCCGGTCTACTTCTCCGTGGACACGGGCGCGAGCGTCTACGTCAACACGACCGCCGACCACGTCGACCGCGTCGAGGGTGCCATCGCCGACTGCGGCGTGGACACCCGCGTCTGGGAGGTCGGGGGGCCGTCACAGCTTCTGGACGAAAGCGACGCGCTGTTCTGAGGGTCGGCTCACCGGACTCGCCGTACGCCCGGGCCCGGCGGAGCGCTTTACCCTGCGGCGACCGAACGGGAGCAGCATGAACGTCGCAGTGTTCGGGGCCGGCTACGCCGGCCTGACGCTCGCTCGTCGGTTAGAACGACAGCTACCGCCCGAGGCGAACCTGGTCGTCGTCGACGAGAGCGAGGACCACCTCGTCCAGCACGAACTCCACCGCGCGATCCGCCGACCGTCCATCGCGGAGGACATCACGGTCCCCATCGCGGACTGTTTCGACCGCGCCGAGATCCGCCGGGCCCGCGTCACCGACGTGGACGCCGAGGCGGGTGTCGCCACGCTCGACGGCGAGGACGAACTCGCTTACGACGTTGGGGCGGTCTGTCTCGGCGCGGCGACGGCCTTCTACGACCTGCCAGGGGTCGAAGACCACGCGACACCGCTGAAGCGCCTCGACGACGCCGAGCGAATCAGGGCCGACGTGCTCGATGCCTTCGACGCCGGCGACGCCCGGATCGTCGTCGGCGGGGCCGGACTGTCGGGGATCCAGGTCGCTGGTGAAATCGCCGCGCTGGCCCGCGAGGAAGGTGTGGACGAGGCGGCCGAGATCACACTGCTCGAACAGCAGGGTGCCGTCGCGCCGAACTTCCCCGAAGCGTTCCAGCGTGCCGTCGACCAACAACTCCGCGACCGCGGGATCACGGTCCGGACGGACGCGGCCGTCGCCGGAGCCGACGGGTCGACGATCACGCTCGAGGATGGTACGGAACTGGACTACGACGAGTTCGTCTGGACCGGCGGGATCCGCGGGGCGGACGCGCTGGCCGGTGACCGCCCGCTGGTGCGGAGCCGCCTCCAGCTGGCCGGCGACACGTTCGTCGTCGGCGACGCCGCACGTGTCGTCGATTCGGACGGACAGGCTGTCCCGGCGAGTGCGCAGGCGGCCATTCGTGAGGCCCGAGTCGCGGCGGCGAACATCGAGAGACTCGCCGACCACCGCCTCGGGGACGGAAGCGGGGGCTTCGAGCCACGACTCGACGACTTCCAGTTCGACTCGCCGGGCTGGCTGGTCAGCGTCGGCGACGGTGCCGTGGCTCAGTTCGGGGGGACGGTGCTGACCGGTCCGGCCGCGGTGGCGCTCAAGACGACCGTCGGTGTTGGCTACCTGACTTCGGTCGGAGCCGTCCGGAAAGCCGTCGGACTCGTGGGTGAAGAACTGGATCTGGACGGCGTCCCGGACGAGGCCGCCGACGCTATCGACGGCGAGGCGGGAGACGGCGAGTCGGGGACTGCCGACGTGGCTGTCGGCAGTGGCGACGACGGCGGCAGTTAGGACGAGGAGTTCAGCGCGAGGTCGGGCGTCGTCCAGACGATGAAGTCGTCCTCGTCCTCGCGGTTGATGATGCCGTTGATGTGTTCGTCGTCCTCGTCGGGCGACTCGTTGACCTCCTCGTCGGTGACGGGCGTGACCTGCCGGACCTCGTCGACGACCCAGCCGAGGTGGCCCTGTTCGTCCATCTCCTCGGAGTCGAAGACGACGATGAGGTCGCCCCGATCGTCGTCTTCGACTGCGAGGGCGTCTTTGGGATTGATGATGGCGGTCACCTGCCCGCGCAGGTCGACCACGCCCTCGACGTAGGACGGCGAGTTGGGCACGCGGGTCATGTTCTCCAGTTCGACGATCTCCTCGATGTACTCGATGTCGAGACAGAACTGCTCCTCGCCGAGTTCGAACTCCAACACACGGGTGCGGTCGCTGGCGTGGGCCGTGCGTCGGCCCGCCGCGGCCGCTCGCGCCGCGGCGACGGTTCCCTCCCCGTCCAGCATCGACTGTTCGTCGTCCTCCGAGACCGTCGTCGCCTGATCCGGAATGGCGAAGGTTTCGCTCCCGGAGAGTGCGTCGACGGCTTCGGCCCCGTCAGCGGAAGACACGGACGCCGCGACGCCGGACTGCGGTGTCGTCCGTTCGGCCGCCTCGGCCGCCGCGTCCGTGGCCGCCGTCTCCCCGTCGTCCTCGCGCTCACCAGCTGGTTCGTCACCGTCTCCGGTCGGGGGTTCGTCCCCGGCCGACCCGGCGAACTCGAACCCACTGGTCTCGACGGCGTCGGATTCGTCGGCGGCGGGTTCGTCGTCGGGACTCTCGATCTCGCTTCCGCCCGTCTCGTCGGCCCCCGTGGCATCGCCGTCCTCGGTCGCGGAACCGACCGCTTCCGATTCTTCGTCGGCCGATGGCTCCTCGGTCGACTCGCTCGCGTCCGTCGAGGCGTCGGCTGCCGTCGACTCGTCGGCCGGGTCGACCGTCTCGTCGATGGTCGGTGTCGAGCCAGCGGAGTCGTCCGCGTCCGGGCTCTCGTCGGTCTCCGTGTCGTCGGTGGCCGTCGGCCCGGCTCCCTCCGAACCGGTGTCGTCCGCGGTGTCTTCGGTCGCGTCGGACGCGTCGGCCGCAGGTGCGCTCTCGGCCTCGCCGCCGTCGGCAGTCGCGTCGGACGCGTCCTCGTCCGCGTCCTTGGGGTCGTCGTCCCCGGGTGTGCGGCGTCGTCCTTCGCGCATCTCTCGAATGCGGTTCGCCCGTTCCATCCGGTCGTTGGTGTCCTCGTCGGTCATTGTGGTATCTCCTCGGCGAATCCGAACTGTCTGTCGAGCTCGGCGGCGATCTCCAGGAATCGGTCGGCCATGTCGACGCTCGGGTCGTACGCGAACAGCGACTGGCCGCTGGAGAAGGCCCGCTGGAGCGCGACGCGCTTGCGGACCGACCAGACCGGCACGTCCTCGAACACCGCCTCCAGCCAGTCGAGCATCTCGGCGTCCTCGTTGGTCGATTCCACCCGGTTGGCGACGACGCCGACCTCACGCACCGTCTCACCGGTCCGATCCTCCAGTGCCGCGATCTGGTCGAACAGGAGTTCGATGGCCCGTTCGGAGGTGGCCTCGGTCAGCGCCGGAATCAAGACGTTACCGGTCGCGTAGATCGCGGTATCGGTCAACTGGCCGTAGAACGGCGGCGAGTCGACGACCACGTAGTCGTACCCGGTGAGTTCGTCGAGTACTTTCTCCAGACCGTCAAGCGCCGTGTCGCCGCTGACCGTATCCGGGCCGACGTTGATCGTCAGCGGCTCCAGCACCGCGGGATCGACGTCGAGCGACGGGTCGGCGTCGAGTTTGGCCATCACGGAGGCCATCGTCAGTTCGTGTTCGGCCTGGAGCATGTCGATGCTACTGGGCAACACGTCCATCTCGTCGTGGGGGCGGATCAGGTCGTGGACCGCCGACCGCTGGTCGGGGTCGGTCAGCACGTCGAACAGCGTGGGCGGTGCCGCGTCGTAGGCCTCGACCAGGCCCAACCCCTCCGTGGCGTTGCCCTGCGGGTCGAGGTCGACGAACAGCACGTCCCGGCCACGCTCGTTCAACGCGCCCGCGACGTTGATCGCCACCGTCGTCTTCCCCGTCCCGCCCTTGGCGTTGGTCACACAGAGTGCCGCGGGACGGTCGTTTCGATGCATCGCTACTACCGGTGCTGGGTCACCGCTCCTTATAAAAATCCGCTCCCGATTCTCAATTGTTGTACCGTCAGTCGAAGCGAGCGACCGGTCCGTCGTCGGTATCCTCGACGGTCGCACCCAGCGCTTCGAGTTCGTCGCGCAACTCGTCGGCCCGCTCGTAGTTGCCCGCCTCGCGTTCCTGCTCGCGCACCGAGAGGACGAGGTCGGCCAGTTCCTGGGCGACGCGCACGTCGCCCTCGCTCTCGCCGCCGAAACTGAGTCCCAGCACGCCCTCGCCCAGGTCATCGAAGGCCTCGATGGCCCGGCGCAGGCCCACGTAGTCGTACTCGTCGTGGTCGTCGACGTGACGGTTGACCGCGCCCGCCAGGTCCAGCAGCGCCGTCGTCGCCTCCCGCGTATTGAAGTCGTCGTTCATCGCCGTCGTGAACGCCTCGCGGACCTCGGCGACCGTCTCCCGGAGGGCGTCGTCCTCGACCGTCGTGTGGGCGTCGACGCTGTCGGCGGCCTCGATGGCCCGTCGGTGACCCGTCTGGAGCCGCTCCCAGCGTTCCTCGGCCTCCGCGACGGTCTCGGCGCTGTAGGTGGCCCTGCTGTGGTAGGCCGTCGAGAGCAGGAAGGTCCGGGCCACGTTCGGGCCGTGCTCGCCGACGAACTCCGCGACCGTCGAGAAGTTCCCCAGCGAGGAGGACATCTTCTCGTCTTTCGTCTCCAGCAGGCCAACGTGGAGCCAGTAGCGGGCGAACTGCTGGCCCGTCGCGGCCTCGCTCTGGGCGATCTCGTTCTCGTGGTGGGGGAAGACGAGGTCCTGTCCGCCGACGTGGATGTCGATGGTGTCGTCGAGGTGGGTCGTGCTCATGGCCGAACACTCGATGTGCCAGCCGGGCCGGCCCTCACCCCACGGCGAGTCCCACGTCTGGGCGGTTTCGCAGGCCGCCTCGGGCGGGGCCGCGTCATCGTGCTGGTGTTCGGCGATGTCGTCGGGATCGACGCCGCCGGCCTTCCAGAGGGCAAAATCCGCGGGATTGTGCTTCTCGCCGGTGTGTTCGCCCTGGGAATCGAGTTCTTCGACCTGCTGATTCGAGAGTTTGCCGTACTCCTCGAAGGCGGTCACGTCGAAGTAGACCGAACCGTTCTCCTCGTAGGCGTATCCTCGGTCGAGCAGCGTCTCCACGAGGTCGATTATCTGGGGGATATGTTCGGAGACGCGTGGGTACACCTCCGCGCGCAGGAGGTTCAGCGAGCGCATGTCCCGGATCACCTGCTGGACGTAGGTACGAGCCACGTCGGCCTCGCTCTCGCCGTCCTCGCCGACGCGCGCCACGATCTTCTCGTTCACGTCGGTGAAGTTCTCCACGTGGCGCACGTCGTAGCCCTGGTGGTCGAGCCAGCGGTGCATCACGTCGACGTGGACCCAGCCTCGGGCGTGGCCCAGGTGTGCCGGGTCCGAGGTCGTCAGGCCGCAGTAGTAGAGCAGCACCGAGTCGGGGTCCCGTGGCTCGAACTCCTCGCGCTCGCCGGTGAGCGTGTTCGTCACGCGAAGCGTCATTACCGGAGTGGAGCGCGGGGGACGGTTTCAATGCGTCGGAAAGCCACCGCTCGCCCTCAGTCGCCGGTCGCCGGCACCGTCTCCAGTGCCGCCTCGACGGCCCTGACGGCGTCGGCCCCGGCGCGACGCTCGACGACGACCAGCAGTGCGTCGCCGCCGACACCGGCGGCCGTCACCGCTACCCCCTCGGCTCGCAGGTGGTTCAGGACTTGCGCCAGCGCCGTCGCGTCCACGTCACCGGTCGCCAGGATCCCCGTCAGGTCCCCCTCGCCCGGGACCAGCGCCATGTCACCGACCGTCAGGAGCGCGCCTACGGGGTCGCCCTCGCCCAGGCCGCTCTCCATCGACACACGCGCGCCGGTCCCGTCGGGGTCGTACTCGGGCACGTCCTCGGCGTAGCGTCGGAGCGCGGCGACGACTGCCTCTTCATCGTCTGCTCCGAGATCCAGATATCGTGCGGCGGCGGTGTAGTTGAGGACGCCCGCCCGCAGTCCGTCGTAGAGGAACGGGTGGGTGCGGACGGCCTCGCGTGTGCGGGCTGCCAGCGACATACCGCCTCTGGCGCTCGCGGCGACCAAAAACGCCCCGCCTCGACGGGGTATTAAAATGCCCGTAACTTTGTGGCAGTTCAGCTATTTCCATGGGGACGAACCACATGGACGTGTCGGGGGAGAACCCGACCGGGACTCAGCATGACCGACTTCACGATACCGAACTGCACGGAGAACTGTCCGTACAAGCAACCAGTCAGCGGTGCCTGCGACCACGACCTCGAACAGTCGCTGGTCCAGGAGTTCCTCGACAACCCTGGGCAGGGGTGCCCGTTCGGGGCCGAGTGACCCACGCGCTCCCAGTGGACCGACGCCGAGACGGTTCCCTCGGGAACATCCGAACCCCTAAGACTCGCCTGGCCCTAGTCGTGGGTATGCAAGCGCTGGTCATCGCGGCCCACGGCTCACACCTCAACGCGGAGTCGAGCACGCCGACGTTCGATCACGCCGACACCATTCGGCGGTCGGGCGCGTTCGACGAGGTCCGCGAGAGTTTCTGGAAGGAGGAGCCACACTTCCGGGAGGCGCTCCGGACGCTCGAATCCGACGAAGTGTACCTCGTGCCGCTGTTCGTCAGCGAGGGCTACTTCACCGAACAGGTCATCCCCCGCGAGTTCCGCCTCGACGAGTGGGACGTCGACCAGTGGGACTCCGACGGCACCGGCGCGACCCACACCACGCTGACCGCGACCGACACGGGCCAGACCGTCCACTACTGCGGCCCGGTCGGCACCCACGACGCGATGAGCGACGTGATCGTCCAGCGTGCCGAGTCGGTCACGGGCGACCCCGATGTCGGCGACGGGTTCGGCCTCGCCGTCGTCGGCCACGGGACCGAGCGCAACGAGAACTCGGCGAAGGCCATCGAGTACCACGCCGACAGCATCCGCGAACGGGGCCGCTTCGACGAAGTGAAGGCCCTCTACATGGACGAGGATCCCGAAGTCGACGACGTGACCGACTTCTTCGACAGCGAGGACGTAGTCGTCGTCCCCCTCTTCATCGCCGACGGCTACCACACCCAGGAAGATATCCCCGAGGACATGGGCCTGACCGACGACTACCGCAAAGGGTGGGACACGCCCGCCGAGGTCGACGGCCACCGCATCTGGTACTCGGGTGCGGTCGGCACCGAACCATTGCTGGCCGACGTGGTACTCGAACGTGCGGCCGACGCCGGTGCGGACGTGCGCGAGGCCATCGAGCGGGTCCGTGCGGAGACCGGTGGCGGACAGGTTACCGCCGACGACTGACGGCCGACGCGACCACCGAGAGCGTCGCCGAACAGTCGAGCGGCGCAGCCGCGAGACTGGGTAGTCACGGAACGAGCGACCGGTCCGTCCGTGACCACGTTCCGCCCGTTTTCTGAGCCGGAAAGTGACTGTGGGCTTTTAACCCCTCCTGGTTCCATGCTCGATTCGTGAGTGAGGATTGGGAGCTGGCCGAGGTCCTCGACCTGCTCAGCGACGAGTACGCCCGCTCAATCCTCGCGGCAACGAGTGTCGAACCCATGTCCGCCAAACAGCTCTCCGAACAGTGTGACGCGTCCCTCCCAACGATCTACCGACGGATCGAGTGGCTTCAGGACTACGACCTGATCGAGGAACGCACGAAAGTCGAATTGAGCGGCAACCACCACAAGGTGTACTCGGCCACCCTGGACGAGTTCGCGATGGACCTCGACGACGGCGGGTACGAGGCCACCATCGAACGAACCTCCCGGGCCGAATTCCCCGGCGAAGACGCCGACGACACCGCCGACCGATTCACCAAAATGTGGGAGAACCTCTAACATGCTCGGGACCGACCAACTCGCGTACTGGCTGATATTCGCCCTCTCGGCCGGGTCGGTCGTCGTCGGGAGCTACGTGGGCTACCAGGCCTACCGCGGGTTCCGCCGCCACGACAGCCGGCCGATGCAGTACCTCTCTATCGGCCTGTTCCTGCTGACGGCCGTCGCCTTCGGACTCTCCTTCGTCGGTTCGATCCTGCTGCAGATGCGGGTGCTCCCGCCAGATACCTTCCAGCAACCGCTGACGCTTTTGACGCGGTTGCTCCAGTTCCTGGGCGTCTTTTTCATCGCCTACTCGTTGCACAAGCGGTAATCCGGACGGGCGACACTCACTCACAGCCGACCGACCTGGCGACCTCGATCAGCAGTTTTGGCGAGACGGCTTTGCCCGACACCTGATACTGGTAGCCGTCACACGACCAGGAGACGTAGGTGGTGTAGCCGACGCTCACGTTCGCTCGCTGGCCGGCGACCTCTGTCGACCGGTCGGGTGTCGGCGGGTAGAACAACCCCGCGACCTTCGAGACGGAAATCTCCGTGCTGGCGTTGACGTACTTCAGGCCGAGGCTCGTGATGCGCGGGCTCTCGGTCTTCGAGGCGAACTGCAGCTGGAACGACGGCGGGAGGTCCGGCGTCGGGACGGAGACGTTCGTCACCCGTCGCAGGGCCGGCGTCGACGCGTAGAAGTCCCGTCGCGGCGTGTCTTCCAGTTCGACGGAGACGTTCGCGGACGGGTCGAACCGGAACACGGACTCGTCGAGACCTGGATTGAACGTGACGTTCTCGTAGACGACCGTCTTCGCGTGCTGGACGCCGTTCGAGTGCCACTCCGAGTGGCGTTTGAGCGGGAAGAACCACTCCGTGTCGACCCATAGCGTCTGCTGGAAGCCACCAACCAGCGACTCGTTGCGGGGCACCACCTTCAGGACGTAGACCGGCCGGCCGTCGATGGTGTCGGTCCCGTTGTAACTCACGGCGAAGGCGGCGTTCCCCACGGCGGCCGGTCGTTCACCGGTCTGGCCCTCCGGGGCACCGCCCGACTGCGGGACGGCAGGCAACGGATTGATCCCCGGCGTCGGCGTCGCGGCGGTCCGGTCCGTGCCATCGGTCACGTTCAGTCGGCCGAACAGCCGTTCGATCTCCTCTCCCTCGGTGCGCTCCCTGGAGATGTCCGGGTTGCTCAGACCGAGCCGCTCGACCGCTCCCGAGGTTCGGTTTTGCCACCACATCACCGACCCGTTCGAGACGGTCAAGTTGTGTCGGTGGCGCGGGCCGTACAGCAACCGCTCGCGGAACCGATCCGTCCCCGGACGCATGGCGACGCGGTAGACGGACCGGTTCACCTCGTCGCCCTCCCGGTTGATCGTGATCCGTGTCGCGTTGAGTCCCTCGACCGCCGCGTATCGCTCCGAGGCGTTCGCGCCGATCTGCTGTGGCATCGGCTCCTCGGTACCATCCACCGACAGGAATCCGACCGCGAGAACGCCCCCGACGAGTGCCAGCAGACAGGCTCCCCCCAGTATCTGTTTCGCTGTGACGGTTCCGCGAGACATCTGACTGGTCAACTAGAGGTCGAGACGTGTTGATAGTCGTTTCGAGACGTATGGTTCAGGGACACGGCATGGATTCGGCCACCTCGACGAGCAGGGGTTTCGAGACGAACCGGCCGCTGACGCTGTACCGAACCTCGCCACAGGACCACGACACCGAGCGAGCCAGTCCGGTCTGCATGTACCGGCCCGTCCGGTTTCCGATCCGTATCCGCTCGCCGGTGGCGACCCCATCGTCCGTCCCGTTCGTCTCGTTCCCGGGCAGCGCCGACTCGTTGGTCGCGTACGCACTGACGATCAGCCGCGAGGTCTCGTTTCGGTACGTCAGCGTCACCGACTCGACGTACTTCGAGTCGGCCGTCCGACCCGAAGTGAACGAGAAACTCGGCGGAACCGTCGGCTTCGTCACCTCGATAGTCGCGTTCTCGACCGTCGCGTTCGGACTCCCGTAACTCTCTGAACTACCGAGGTCGCTCCGCGTGACGTTGGCGTCCGCCGGTGGCTCGAAGGTGAAGGTCCCCTCGGCGAACCCGTCGGTGATCGTCACGTTTCGATAGGTGACCGACACGGTGAACCGGTCGTCGCCGGTGCCGAATTCCGTTCGCTGTTTCACCGGAAAGAACGTCTCGGCGTCGATCCACAGCGTCTGTGAGTAGTTCGCCAGGGTCGACCGGTTCGCCGTCGCGTTTCGGTCCCGTTCCGGCCGTATCTCGAGGACGTACGTCGTCCGGCCGTCGACCTGTGCGGCCCGGTCCAGCGAGACGCCGAACTGATCGGCGGGGAGTTGCGGCGTCGGCGTGGACGGTCCCGACCCGGGAACCGGGGTGAGTCCGGGCCTCGGAATGGACGCCCCATCGTCCGGCGTCGTCCGCGTACGGCTCAGTCGGGCGAACAGCTGTTCGATCCGTCGGTACTGCCGTTGTCGCCCGGTGGCGTCGACTTCCAGCCGCGTCGCGTTGTTCGCGGCGCTGTCGTACAGCCACGACACCGATCCGTTGGAGACGATCAGGCTGTTGTTGACCATCCCGGGGACCGACGGGGAGCGCAGAACTTCGGCGCGCTGCTTGCCCGTGCCCGGAACCATCCGCACCCGCTGGACGGTCTCGTAGGTCGTCTCTCCCGTCTCGTTCCCATCGCTCAGGTTCAGTCCACCGTACTGCCGCTGGAGCGTGGCCGAGAGGCCGTCGATCGATCGAATCCGCTCGGCCGCGTTCACGCCGAGGTCGGGCGTGACGACGGCGGCGGTCTCCGGTGGCTCGTACTCGAACCGCGCCTGGGAGAGTCCGGGCTCGAACGTCATGTCCCGGTACTCGACGGTCGTGGTGACCGATTCCCCGTCGTCGACCCACTCGGTCCGGTACTTGAGGGGAACGAACCACTCGGCGTCGACCCACAGCGTCTGTGAGACGGTCGTCGCCGCGTCGTCACGGGGCCGCACGTGGAGGACGTGGACCTCGCGACCGGAGACGGTCGTCGTTCCGTCGTAACTCACCGTCACCTGGTCGCCGCTTCTGTTGGTCGCCGGGGCGTCGGGCGTGCCCGGGCCCTGGGGCATCACCGGAAGCGGCGAGACACCCGGCGTCCGCTCGTCGGAGGCGGTCTCTGTCCCGTCGGAACCGACCGCACGGTCGAAGAGCCGTTCGATTCGCTCGCCGCGCGTCCGCAGTCGCTGGCTCACCCTGCCGGCGGCGGTCCGGCTCACGAGTCGCGTCTCCGGATCGTAGGTCCACTTGGTCGACCCGTTCGTGACGACGACAGCGCCGTCGTCCGTCGATCCATCGACCGTCCGCAATCGCACCTGTCCGGCCCCCGGCCGCATGGCGACCGCGCTGACGGTTCGGTTGGTTTCACCGCCGCGTTCGACGGTCGTGACGACCGTCGCGTTCAGGCCGTCGAGGGCGACGTACTGTTCGGACGCGTTGTGACCCACCGGCGGTGACGCCTGCCCGCCGGTCGTCAACAGTCCGACGGCCACGGCACCGCCGGCGATTGCGAGAACGCCGACGACGGCGAGGACTGCCGTGGGAGAGGGCTCATCGAACGGCATTGGTACGCTTGAACGACACGACACGAGGCCGAAATAGTTTTCGTACGGCGTCAGTACCGCGCGGTGTCCGAGTCATCTGAAAGATTGGGGGAGGGCGGTGGTCACGGGCGAGAGGGGGCCGAAGCGTGGAGGGCCGAAGCATGGTCGCGGGCAACCGATTGCTGACAGGGCGGCACCCATCGTCAGCGTGAGACCATGCATTGCTACCTATATCCTCCTGTAGCAAAAAGGGGGAATCGACGTTTCCGACCCGGAAGTTCGGCCAAAAATATAAATACGAGAAAGGATTTCCCGGCGGTTCGGGACGGAAAGACGGAGTTTATTCGACTGGCACCCGTCGACTCGGGTATGAGCGAGACGGCGGTTCGCCGGTTGGCGGAAGCCGCGAGCGAGGGCGGCGTCGACTGTGACGGTCTCCGGGCGGAGACGACGGATGCGGGCTATCGCTTCCGGACGCCCGATATCGACCGTGCGGGGCTCTCGGAAGCGGAGTTCCGCGATGTCGCGGCCGATAACCCGGCCTACGTCACGAACTGGGACTTCTGGACCCGCGTCGCACCCGACGCACCCGCGGACCGGGCGTACCTGCGCTGGCTGGAGGGTGCCGAGGAACGGCCCGTCCCCGAGCGCTACGACCGACTGGCCGAGGGAGTGACCCGCGAGTGGGGACAGTTGCGCCTCACCGTCGAGCGCGACGCGGACGGCCAGCGTCGCTACGAAGTCCGTCACGTCGACGACGCCGACGCGGCGGTCGCGGACCTGGAACGTCACGACGATCCGCTGGACGCCCGTCAGATCGCGAAACACGACGAGCGCGACCGGTACCGACCGCTGAAGACAGCGCCGACGCTCCAGGCGGATTGGGTGTTCCCGGACCTGGAGCCAAGAGAGCTGGTCAGCGCGGTCGATTTCTTCTATCCGGCGACGGTCGTCAACTGGCACCGCGAGCGCGAGGGGGATCTGGACGTGGACCACTGGACGGAGACCATGGGGCGGCAGTCGGGCATCTACGGGGTCATCGAGACCTGGGACCGCGGCGAGGGGTACGAACACGTCAACTGGGTGGCCGAGGCCTGCTGTGACGACTCCCAGTGTCTCAAGCGCCGCGAGTGGCAGTACGACGACGAGACCGACCTCGACGTGGACGGCGGCGATGGCGAGTTCCCCTGCCGGGAGCCGTGTTCGCTCGTCGTCTCGGCCGCGCGCCAGTGGACGAAACTCGAAGGCGAGCAGTCACGGACCTACGAGTTCGAGTTGACGCCCAGCGAGAAAGAACAGATCGAGGAAATCATCGACGCGGTCGCCGAGGGCCGCAGCGACGAAATCCGCGAGGCCGACGTGTACGACGACGCGAACCGGTATCGCACACGATACCTCCGGGCAAAACTGTTCGACGACGACGGGAATCTCTCTGGCGTCGAGACCGAGGACTAGCGGACGAGCAGGTAGCCCGCCAGCAGGACGGCAACGAACACGGCGACGGCACCGGCGGCCACCAACCCGCTCTGGAAGGCAGTCGCCGCGCCGATAGCGACGGCGACCGCAAGCGCGCCCAGGGCCAGCACTGGCAACGCCGGACGGTCCGCGAGTGTCGAACCGGGTGTGGCCCCGTCAGTGCTGCTCTCCTCGTCCGTCGTCTCGCGCTCGCCGCCGCCGGGTTCCGCGAGGCTCTCGTCGACTTCGACGCTTCCGGTGTCGTCGGGTTCGGTCAGCTTCACGTCGACCCACCGCGTCGTCGCGCCGTACCCCGCCGAGAGCTTGATCTTGCCGTGGACGACACCGTGTTCGTCGACGCTCACCGGAATCGCCGCTGTACTCTGTGCCTCGACGTAGTAGTTGGTATCCTCAAGCGAGGCGACCGCCGAGAGGTCCTCGTCGAGGTGGACGTGGACCCGGCCTGCGTTCCCGTGATTCCGGACCCTGATGACGAACGAGTCGTCGGTCTCGATGGACGCCGGGACGTTCAGGGAGTTGCGCTCCCGGCGGTTCACGTCGACGGGTAACTCGTCGGGCACACCGCCACCTGCGCGTGGCGGGGGGAAAAAGGTTCAGTCTACGCCGGTGACTCCTCGCGCATGTCCGGCGGCAGGAGGTTCGGAATCCCGTCCTCGATGGGATACTCTTCGCCACACTCGGTACAGACCAGTCGCCCCTCCATGATCTCCTCGTCGTTCCGGCGGATGACCTCCAGGTCGAGTTCGTGTTTGTCGAGTGGACAGCAGATGATGTCCATCAGGTCCTCGCGCATACGCACATCTCCGGCCGGCCGAGGCAAAAACGTGCCGAACCGACCCACGCCGTGCCCGGTCGACACGGATACACTCACCCCGAACGTATTCGCAACGCACACGCCTGTTACGCCCTGTTTACGGCACTCGTTTCACCGGTCCACCGTCCGCCCCGGAGATGGAGGCAACGACCCTCTACGATAGACTGGGTGGTGCCGACGGGATCGAGACCGTCGTCGACGAGTTCTACGACCGGCTGCTCGACGACGAGGGGATGCAACCGTTCTTCGGGGATGTCGACATGGAACGCCAGCGCCAGCACCAGACGCTGTTCATCAGTCGGGTCGCCGGCGGTCCCGCGGAGTACAGCGGCGAGACCACGCGCGCGGTCCACCGCGACCTCGGGCTGACGCGGGACGACTTCGAGACCGTCGTCGCACATCTGCGTGCGAGTCTGGACACCTGCGGGGTCGACGACGGCGACGCTGCCGAGGTGATCGCAGCAGTGCGGGGACCTGAAGACGACGTTCTCCGTCGTTGAAAGTCTAGAACGGCCGTTCCCGGACGATGGTCTGGGAACGGCCCGGGCCGACGCCAACCGCGTAGATCGGCGTGTCGAGTTCGTCGCTGAGGTAGTCGAGGTACGCCCGCGCGTTCTCGTGGAGCGCTTCGTATCCGTCGCTCGCAACCGCGCCCCAGTCCTGTTCGGGCCAGCCCTCGAAGGTCCGGCGGGTCACCTCGCAGTCGGCCCACTGCTCGGTGGTAGCCGGCATCGTCTCCAGGGTCTCGCCGTCCAGGTCGTAGGTGTGGCCGACCTGCAACTCGTCGAGGCCGGCGAGGGTGTCGACGTGGTTGACCGCGAGGCCGGTGAACCCGCTCGCGCGGGTCGCGTGGCGGAGCATCGGCATGTCGAGCCAGCCGACCCGGCGCGGACGGCCGGTGACGGTGCCGTACTCGTCACCCTCCTCGCGGATGTAGGTGGCCAGTTCCTCGTTTTCACCTTCACCCTGTTCGTCGTAGCCCGGCGTGTCGCCCTCGACGCCGCCGAGTTCGGTCGGCATCGGACCACTCCCGACGCGGGTCAGGTAGGCCTTGACGATGCCGACGACTTCGCCGTCACCGACGACGCCCGGGGAGAGGCCGGTCCCGGTGCAGGCCCCACCCGCGGTGGGGTTCGAAGAGGTGACGAAGGGGTAGTTGCCGTGGTCGATGTCGATGATCGTCCCCTGGGCACCCTCGAGGATGACGTTCTGGCCGTCGTCGATGGCGCTGGCGAGGAACTCGCCCGCGTTGACGGTCATGCCCTCGTCCGCCAGTCGGCGACCGAACTCCCGGAACTCCTCGTACAGCGCGTCCACGTCGAGCGCGTCGGGGTCGTCGAGATCCGCCACGTCGAGGCCGTACACGTCCTCGACGATGGCCCGTTTCTGCGGGACGACGTACTCCAGTCGGTCACGGAGGACCTCGGGGTCGAGCAGGTCGCCCACGCGGACGCCCCGGCGGCCGGCCTTGTCCTCGTAGGTGGGGCCGATGCCCCGACCTGTGGTGCCAACCTCGTCGTCGGTCTCGCTCTTTGCCTCCTCCTCGATACCGTCCAGAACCCTGTGATAGGGGAGAATAACGTGTGCGCGTCGTGCGACCCGCACGTCGGGATCCAGTCCACGGTCCCGGAGCGCGTCGAGTTCGTCGAACAGCGTCCGCGGGTTGACGACACAGCCGTTGCCGAGAACGCCGACCTTGCCGCGGACGGCTCCGCTCGGGACGAGCGACAGTTTGTACTCCTCGTCCCCTTCGACGACGGTGTGACCGGCGTTGTCGCCACCCTGGTAGCGGACGACGACGTCGGCGGCGTCGCCGTACAGGTCGACGATGCCGCCTTTGCCCTCGTCGCCCAGCTGGGACCCAACGATAGTTACGGTCATCACCGGGGTTTCTGCCCATCCCGATAAACAGGTTACGGTCCCCTCGCAACCGTCCACTGCACGCGCACAGCGCCGCCCGCTCGGGCGGCCTGTGCCGTGTGGTATCATACAAAGATTTAAACCGGCACCCGTCGAACACGTAATTTGAGGCCGCTTTTTAAGTATGCCGGACAGCAATCTTTAAAGCCTGCGAACACAAGTTAACAATTGCCATGATAGACAGGCTTGAGAAGGAAGTAGATATGCTCGAGCGCCATCTGCAGGTCCTCCGGATGGTCATCGAGAACGAGCCGATCGGCATCGTCAAGATGTCGAACGAGACCGGCTACCCACATCACAAGGTTCGGTACTCGCTGCGCGTCCTCGAGGAGGAGAACCTCATCGAACCCTCGAGTCAGGGCGCTATCACGACCGAACAGACCTCCGAATTCGTCGACGATCTCGACGAGAAGATCGATCACATCATCGAGAAACTCGACGATATGAAGATCGAAGACGTCGCCGAAATCGAAAATTAACCGTTCTCTCAGATCTCGGGCACGGAGAGGTTGAAATTCTCCTCGCGCGCTTCCACCAGACAGAGGTGGAAGCCGTCTTTTCGAGAGAGCTTCACGAAGCTCTCGCGTTTGTCACGGCTGAGCAGGCCGCTTCCCGTCGCGTCCGAGGCCGCCTCCATAGCTTCGGGCTCGAAGAAACTCGACGTGACGAGGAAGGCACCGGCCAGTGACTCCTTGGACTCGCCGACCCGCTGTGACGCCGTGATCAGCCCCTCCATCATGCTCTGACTCGCGGGCTGGCGGGACTCGTTCATGTTCGCGACGATCAGCGGGTTCCCCATCCGGTCGCGCAACACCACGTCGAAGCTCTCCTGACTGCGGTGTTCCTCGCCGTCGTCCTGGTACTGGACGGTGATGGCGCCGTTCAGCTCCGCCCGGTCGATCTTCGGGAGCGCGTCGTACAGCGGCCCGAGCGCCTCCTGGTGGCCGGTGTCGCGGATCTCGTAGGGCAGGACCCGCACGACCCACTCGACGAAGCTGTACTGGATCGTGTCCGTGAGGTGGGCCGCGAACGGCTCCCCGTTGACGGCCACGTCGTCGGCCTCGAACTGGGTGTGGAACTGGATCTGCATGTTGTCGTTGACCGCACCAGCCTCGGCGTTCCCGGCGTGGGCCGCTTCGAGCGTCGCGTCGCCCTTCGAGGCGTACCGGACGAAGAGATTCGTCCCCTCGATGGCCTCGGCCGGGCTGAGCCGCTCCCGGTCTGCGACCGACTCCCCACCCTCCTCGGTTCGGAGTTCGTCGATCCGCTGTTCGAGCTGTTCGACCCGCTCGCGGAGTTCGTCACGCTCGGCCGCCAGCTCGTCGCGTTCCGCCTCCAGCTCGTCGCGCTCGTCCTCGACCGCCGCCAGTTCCGATTCGAGTTCGTCGATCTCTTCCTCCCGGGCCTCCAGTTCCGCCTCCAGTTCGTCGATCTCGGCCGACCCAGGGCCGTCGGGTTCCGGGTCCGGCTCCGTTTCGGCCGGTTCCCGGTGTGGTTCGCCCTGTTGACCCTCCGCCCCCGGCCGCTCGGGCTGGCCCCGCTCGCGCTCGCGTTGTGGCGTCCCCTGCCGCGACGCCGGCTCGGGTCCCTGACCCGCTGCTCCCGATCCGCGGCGAGGCTCGTTGTCAGGATTCCCTGCGGGCCCGGGGTCGGGCTCCGAACGCGCGGTCGATTCGGCGGCCGCCGTCGGCCCGTTCCCGGTCGTCGGCCCCTGTTGCCCGTTCCCGTCGTCGGGCTCGCTCGTCCGGTCGGGATCCAGCGACGGGATGGATCGAGTCTCCAGTTCGCCTACGCTGCCGGTACTGCTCTGCTGTCCCTTCTGTCGACTTCGGCCGGACTCGCCTGCCCCCGCCCGCGGTCCGTTCGCGCTCCCAGTGGTCCCGGCACTCCGCGATCCGGTATCGCGTTGCGTGTCTCTCGGCGTCGGCTCTTGCGTGCCCGACCGCTGTTGTCGGGGCTGTGTCTCACCGCTCCGGGAGGACGCCCCGCGGTCGGACCGCTCTCGCTGTTGCTCCGTCCCCGTGGACTCGGTACGCTGGCTCTCACGTCGCGTGCCGCTGGACTGCTGCCGGTCGGGTCCGTCGCGCGTCTGCTCTCCGTCCCGGGTACGTTCGTCACGCGCGGCCGCCCCCGCCGTGCCACCGCTGGCCGTGCCGTCGCGTCCCTGTTCCCGCGTCTCGGCCGACTCCTGCGTGGGTTCGGACGCGGACGGGTTCGACGTGTCCGCCTCTGTCTCCGTGTCCGCCTCCGCTCGCGCGGGTTCGGACCCCTCGGCCGGCGGCGCGCTCGTCTCTTCGGCGTCGTCGGCAGCCGGCTCCGTCTCGTCGATCTTCGCCTCGCCGGTGTCGTCGTCGGCTGTCGACGGGTCGGCCGGGGCGTCCGACTCGGCCGGCTCGTCGGCGGCCGGTTCCGCACTGGCAGCCTCGGACTCGGTGTCGGCGTCGGTCGCCGCCGCAGTTGCCGCATCGGCCTCCGTCGCCGATCCGCCGCTCGCGGGCTCGGTGGGTTCCGGGAGCTCGACGACCTCGATGTCGACGGGTCGCACCTCGTAGATGCCGACCTCATCGTCGGCTTGGTCGAAGGCCTCGTCGTCGATCAGGAGCTTTTCGCTCGCGCCGACCCAGGCGACGCTCATCGAGCGGCCCTGGTGGTAGACCAGATAGTAGTCCCCGCTGAGGACGTTCTCGGACAGTTCGACGTAGCCCGTGAAGTTCCCCTGCGTGAGCGTCCGGTCGACTTCCTCGATGCTCGTCTCCTCGGTGTAGTACTGGGCGCGGACCTCGTCGCTGCGCTCCTGCATGACCGAGAGCAGCGGCAGTGCCGGGGAGGGGGCCTGGTAGGCGGTCCCCTCCGCGTCCTCGAAGTCCTCGATGGTGCCGTCGAGGATACCGATTACCCGGCCGGAGGTCATGCAGAGTCGCGTCGGTCCCGCCGCGACGATACCGGAGAAGTCGTCGTCAGCCAGGTCGTGCAGGCCGCGGTACCCGCCGGAGAACGGGCGGGAGTCCCAGTCGTCGACCTGCTCGACCGCGCGTGTCGTCATTACCTCACACAAGTCCCATGCGGTCCTAATACTTTGCGGGGAAAACGCGGCCCGCCGGACGTGACCCGGTGAGCCGGGGGTCGATCCGGCCGGAACGGGCACCGAATCCCCGAGACCGCATCCCGTGTTCGTAAGCTTCAATGCCGCCAAGTGTGGACGGGAGACCATGGAACTGCGGGTCATCGAGAAGACCGACACCGAACTCTCTATCGAGATCGCGGGCGAGGATCACACCTTCATGAACGTTCTGAAAGGCGCACTGCTGGAATCGGACGGCGTCGAGGCCGCGACGTACGACGTGAACCCCGAACAGTCCGGTGGCCAGACCGAGCCGATTCTGACGGTCAAAACCAAGGAAGACATCGACGCACTCGACGCGCTCGAAGCCGGTGCCGAACGCGTCATGGAGAAAGCCGACGACTTCCGGTCGGCCTACGAGGCGGCGGCCTAACAGACGATCCGCGTCACGTAGAGGACGCCGTCCGGCCCGGCGTGGAGGTCGACGCCGATCGATTCTTCCGATGCGTCCTCGAAGGAGCTGGTCTGGTCGTAACTCGCCACCAGCCGCCGCGCCAGTTCGCGCTCCGTGGGCGTGTCGCTCGCCCGGTTCAGGTCGTAGGAGTACGTCGCGGGCGCGTACCCGCCCGCGCAGTCGTCGCCGAGCCGGGACCCAACTTCTGACTCGTCGACGGTCGGGCGTTCGTCGGTGTACTGTGCCCGCACCACCTGCTGGTTGATGTACGTCGCCGCCGAGGCCAGGTTCTCGTCGGCGGTCAGATTCGCGAATCCATCGGCGGACCGGCGCGCGTTCAACTCCTCGACGTAGGCCGACTCCACGTCGGCGAACACCAGTCCGTCCGTAGCGGTGGCGTTCCCGGGCACCGGTGAAGCCGGAGAGATTCCTGGAATCTGGACGATACCCAGGACTCCGAGTGCGAGGTACGCCACCAGCGCGGCTACGCCGAGAAAGAGCACGACGAGTTTGGCGTCGAGGACGTCGAGATAGCTCACGTCGGCGCTCGGGGTTCGGTCGGAACTGTCCTCGAGCATTTCTTCGACGATTTCGTCCTCGTCGTAGCGCAACTCCCGGCGTTCGAGTTTCGCGTTCCCACACCGGTCACAGGGCGGCGTGTGCTTGGGGTGGTCGTTGCCACACTCCGTGCAGATCCAGGCGTAGGTCTTCGCGGCCTCCTCGTCGTCGGCTTCGGGAGCCATGGGCACGACTGCCTTCTCGAACTCGCTGTGGCCACAGTTGCCACAGGGTGGATCGTTGCGCTCGTGTGGCTTCCCACAGTGCTCACACCGCCACTTCATCGACCGGAGCGAGGGACCGGGGGACGGAAAGGGTGTCGGTCGGGCGACGCGACCGTAGCGAGCAGAAGAAGACCGACGGGGAAATCGACCCGGCCGTCAGAACAGCGCGGCCGCGGCGTCGAAGGCCGTCCCGGAGACGACGCCGAAGGCCGGCAACAGGAGGAAGGTCACGATGGCGGCACCGACGACGGCCGCGTAGAGGCCGGTCGGGTACGACGAGACCTCGAAGTCACCTGCGGGCTCTTCGATCCACATCGCCTTGACGACCCGGGAGTAGTAGAACAGCGACAGTGCGCTGTTGACGATCAGCGCCGCCGCGAGCAGGTACGCACTCAGCGTGGCGGCGCTGGCCGTCGCCGACAGGAGCGCCCACTTCGAGAGCGCGCCGCCCCCGATGGGCAGGCCCGCGAGGCTGAACAGGAAGATCGTCATCGCGAAACAGGCGACCGGTGCCTGCTTCGCCAGCCCGTTGTAGTCCTCGAAGGTCCGGCCGACGCCCCAGTACTCGACCAGGGCGACGAACAGGAACGCGCCGGTGTTCATGAACCCGTAGACGAACAGGTGGAGCATGCTGGCCCCCAGGGCGTAGCCCTGGTTGGCCGTCCCGGTCACGATGGCGATGCCGATCAGCGCGTAGCCGGCGTGGCCGATCGAGGAGTACGCCAGCATCCGCTTGACGTTCTCCTGGGTGGCCGCGGCGAAGTTCCCGAGCGTCATCGTCACCAGCGCCAGCACGGTAAAGGCGAGCGTCCAGTCGAGGGTGCCCGCGACGACTTCGAGCGGGAACGCGGTGACGAACACGCGGAACGCCAGCACGAACCCGGCGGCCTTCGAGGCCGAGGAGAGGAACCCCGAGATTGGGGCGGGTGCGCCCTCGTAGGCCTCCGGGGCCCAGAAGTGGAAGGGCACGGAGGCGGTCTTGAACGCGAAGCCGCCCGCGACCATCAGGATGCCCACGCCGAGGACGCCGAGCGTCCCCTGTCCCGCGACGCCGCCTCCGAGTGCCGTCGCGATTGCGGGCAGTTTCATCACGCCGGTCGTGGCGTACACCAGGCTGATCCCGTAGACCAGCACGGACGAGGAGACGGCGCCGATCAGGAAGTACTTCAGGCCCGCCTCGACGCTCCCACGGTTGTTCTTGAGGAACGCGACCAGGCCGTAGGACGGGAGACTGGACAGTTCCAGCGCGACGAACGCCGTCGCGAGGCCGTTGGCCGAGGCCATCAGCGTCATCCCGGTCGCCGCGAGCAGGACGAGCGCGTAGTACTCCGCCTGGTGGGCGCGGTCGGCCAGGTAGTCGTAACTGGCGACGCTCACCAGCGCGGTCACGCTCGCGAAGATGAACGTGAAGAACAGGCTCATCCCGTCGACGACGAGCTGGCCGTTGAACAGCTCGATCGCGCCGCCGGTCCGGGGCATGCCCGTTCCGGCTACCAGGTACCAGCCCGTGACGACCATCGCCAGGACCGAGCCCAGCGTCGCGACGCCGGCGAGCAGGCCCGGCGAGTCGTCGTCCGGATCGATGCTGTCGACGAGCAACAGGGCGAGCGCGGTCAGCCCGAGCAGGAGTGTCGGGGCCAGCGCCGCCCAGTCGGGCAACGTACTCTGTGTCTGGAGTGGAATCATCAGGCACCACCTCCCAGGCCCAGTGCCGTCACTTCGAACACTGCGTCCTGGATCATCCGGTAGAACAGATCAGGCGCGACGCCCAGCGCGATGACCAGCGCCAGCAGGACGAACAGCGGCGCCACGTCCTGTAGCGGGGCACGCCCGATCTCGTAGTCCGTTTCGAGCCGGAAGGGCCCGAACAGCGTCTTCTGCATCGCACGCAGCAGGTAGCCCGCCACGATCACGATGCCGAACATCGCGATTCCGGTAAAGAGCGGGGCCATCGGAATCGTCGTCGACCGGAACGCGCCCATGAACACCAGCACCTCGGCCGCGAAGCCGCTCATCAGCGGCAGGCCCATGTAGCCGAAGGCGGCCGCGACGAACACGCCCGCGGTGACGGGCATCCGGTCGGCCATCCCGGACATGTCGCCGATCATCCGGGTGTGGGTCTCGTTGTAGATGACGCCGACCGCCATGAACATCAGCCCGGAGATCAGGCCGTGGCTGACCATCTGGAACGTCGCCCCGCCGACGCCGTGGGGCGTGAACGCGATCAGCCCCAGGATGACGTACCCCATCGAGGAGATCGAGGAGTAGGCGACGATCCGCTTGAGGTCCTGCTGGGCCAGCGCCAGCAGTGCCCCGTAGATCACCGAGACGACCGCGAAGATGGCGATGAGCGCCGCGTTGGCCCGCGCCACGTCCGCAAGCATCGTGAAGTTGAACCGGAGCAGTGCGTAGGTCCCCATCTTCAGCAGGACACCCGCCAGCAGCACCGACACGGGGGTTGGTGCCTCGACGTGTGCGTCCGGCAGCCACGTGTGGAACGGGACGACCGGGACCTTGACCGCGAAACCGAAGAACAGCGCGGCGAAGGCCGCCAGTTTCACCGTGCCGGGGCCGAAGCCGCCGACGCTGCCGAGCTGTCCCGCTTCGAGTGCCTGCGCGATGGCCGGCAGGCCCAGCGTGCTGATGGAGTCACCGAGACCGAATACCAGTGTGAAAAAGCCAGCGAACATCACGAGGCTGGCCACGTTGGTGTAGACGAAGAACTTGATCGCGGCGTACTTCCGGCGTGGCCCGCCCCAGACGCCGATGAGGAAGTACATCGGCACGAGGACGGCCTCCCAGAAGACGAACCACAGCAGGAAGTCAAGCGCCGCGAAGACGCCGATCAGCGCGGCCTGCATGAACAGGACCAGCCCGTAGAACTGGGACTCCCGTTCGTCGATGGGCGTCCACGCGCTGACGATGGCCAGCGTGGTCAGGAGCGTGGTCAACACGACCAGCGGCATGCTCACGCCGTCGAGACCGACGTGCCAGCTGATCGCGTACGGCCCGAGCGTGATCCAGTTCGCCACCGTCTCGAAGGCGGGCTGCCCCCCTTCGAGCAGGGCGTTGCCCGTGCCGTCGAAGATGCTGTACATCCACAGGCTCACGCCGACGGGGACGAGACTGAGAACGGCTGCGAACTGGCCCGCGTACTCGTCGGGGACGAGGAAGACCAGTCCCGCCGCCATCAGCGCGAAGACGATGAGCAGTTCGACCAGCATTCAGAACCACCCCCCGACGATGCCGAAGGCGATCAACAGGAGCGCGAGCCCGATGGTCAGCAGGGCCGCGTAGTTGGAGACGACGCCAGTCTGAATCCGTCGGACGCGGTCGCCCGAGAACAGGCTCACGCTAGAGATTCCGTTGACGACGCCGTCGATGATTCCCTGGTCGAACGTGTCGGCCACGCGGGCCAGTGGGAGGGTCACGCCCTCCGCCAGCCACACCTGATACTCGTCCTGGTAGTAGTTGTGCATGAGCAGCGTCCGCAGACCGCCGAGTTTCTTCGTGTGTTCGACCGGCTCCGGCACCGCGTACAGCCGGTAGGCCAGTCCGACACCGGCCAGTGCCAGCCCCAGCGACAGCGCCGCGGAGAGCAGCAGCGTCGTAATCTCGGAGCCGGCGATGTAGCTCGCTTCGATCCCAGCGACGTTCTTCAGAATCGGCTCGTAGTGTTCGAGCCCGGTCAGGAACTCCGCGTTGAGCGTCTCGGAGCCGACCAGCCACTTGTGGAGGAAGTCGATCTTCAGCCCGGTCAGCTTCTTGATCGGCACCATGTTGATGAAGCCGATAGTCGCCGCCAACACGCCGAGGATGCCGAGCGGGAGCTTCACGTTCCAGCGCACCGACTCGGGGTCCTCGGCCGTATCGGACCGGGGCTCACCGTGGAAGGTCAGGAAGACCATCCGGAAGGTGTAGAAGCCGGTCAGGAAGACGGCCAGCAGGCCCATCGCCCACGCGACGAGCAGGACCGGGTTACCGAGGCCGTGGATCAGTGCCTCGTACAGCACTTCGTCCTTGGACCAGAAGCCCGCGAACGGGACGATGCCCGCCAGCGCGAGCGAGCCCGAGAGGAACGTCCAGTAGGTCACGGGCATCTTTTCTTTGAGGCCGCCCATGTCCCACATGTTCTCGTTGTGGTGCATGGCGATGATGACCGACCCCGCGCCGAGGAAGAGTAGGGCCTTGAACACGGCGTGGGTGGTCAGGTGGAAGACCGCGGCGACGTACCCACCCGAGCCCAGCGCGAGCATCATATACCCGTACTGAGAGATGGTGGAGTACGCCAGCACCTGCTTGAGTTCCTGTTTGACGACGCCCATCGTCGCCGCGAACAGGGCGGTGAAGCCACCGATCAGCGCGATGATGGCCATCGTCGTCGGGGTCAGCAGGTAGAACCCGTACATGCGCGCGACCAGATAGACACCGGCCGCGACCATCGTCGCCGCGTGGATCAGCGCGGAGACGGGGGTCGGACCTTCCATCGCGTCGGGGAGCCACGTGTGTAGCGGGAACTGCGCCGACTTGCCCACGACGCCACCGAGCACGAGCAGGCCCAGGATGGTGAACCACTGCTGGGCCCCCATGCCGACAGCCGAGAGGAACTCACTGACCGGCCCGGGCATCTCCCCGGTGATCGCCTGCTCTGCCATCGCGGGGAAGCCCGCCTCCGTGGCGAACAGGCCCGTGCCGAAGGTGGCGAAGATGCCGACGACGCCGATCAGGAAGAAGAAGTCACCGAAGCGGGTGACCAGAAAGGCCTTCTTCGCGGCGCTGGGCGGTGCATCCTCGCGGAACCAGAAGCCGATGAGCAGGAACGAACACAGGCCCACCAGCTCGAAGAACATGAACGCCATCAGGATGTTGTCCGCGAAGACGAACGCGAGCATGCTGAAGCTAAAGAGCGAGAGCGAGGCGTAGTACCGGGGGAGCCCGGTCTCGTCCTCGTCGTTCATGTAGCCAAGCGAGAAGACGAACACGAGGAGCGAAATCAGCGAGACGATCAACAGCATCAGCGAGGAGAGTGGATCGACGAAGACGCCGAGATGCAGATCGAAGGTGCCGATTCCCGTCGCGAAGGTCCAGATCTCTTCGTGGTACGCGGTCTCCGAGCCGAGGAAGCCCGCGACCGTCAGCGCGGTCCAGATCGAGATGAGCAGCGAGCCGGCCGTCGCGAAGATGCCGGCCAGCGCACCCTTCTTGGGCATCCACTTCCCGAAGGTCAGCGCGACCACGAACGATACGAGTGGCAGCACCGCGATCGCCGGAACGAACTCGAATGCACTCACCATCTTACCACCTCATAGTCGTCGGTTTGGTCACGTCGATGTCCGCGAAGTTGCGGTACAGCACCAGGATGATCCCGATTCCGATGGCGACCTCGGCCGCGGCCAGCGCCATCGTGAACAGGCTGAACACCTGTCCCGTGAGGTTCCCCCACTGGTAGGAGAACGCCACGAGGTTGATGTTCGCCGCGTTGAGCATCAACTCGACGGACATCAGGAAGATCAACGCGTTACGCCGCGTGAGGATGCCGAACAGCCCGATACAGAACATCGCGGCCGACAGCAACAGGTAGTACTCGGCCGGGACCATTCAGTCGTCACCTCCGTCCCGTTTCTGGTCACGCCCGCCGTCGGTCAGCACGCCGCGGATGGACCCGTCGTCTCGCCGGGCCAGCATGACGGCGACGACCAGTGCGGCCACCAGCACGAGGTCGATGATCTCGAACACTATCAGGAAGTTCTCGCTCGGGAACGTAGCCTGGTCGGGCATGTCGAACATCGCGTAGCCGATGCTCGCCGTGATCGACCCCTTGTCACTGAACCCTGCCGCACCGGGGAACCCGGCGGTGACGAAGACGGCCGCTAGCACGGCGAAGAGACCGATGGCGGCGATCCCTGCCGCCCAGTTGACCTCGTTCGCCAGCCGTGGGCGGGTCGTCATGTTGCCACCTCGGACGACTCCGCCGGCTCGTCCTTGCGAGTGAGCATCACGGCGAAGGTGATCAGGATCAAGACGCCGCCCACGTACACGAGTATCTGCATCGTTGCGACGAACTCCGCGCGCAACATCACGTAGTGGATCGCGACGCTGAGCAACGCGACGCCCAGCATGAGCGCTGAGTGCCACATGTCCCGTAAGAGGACGACGCCGAGGCTGCTCGCGATCGTGACGAACGCGAACAACCCGAATGCTATGGTTTCGTACAGTGCCATCTTACTTCACTCTCCAATCGGCGGGCCTTTGAAGATTTCTTTATCAGATTCGCGCGTGCGTCTCGGAGATCGGGTTCCCGACCGAGACGCGTCGGTTTGCCCGCCGGTGTGATTGTCGTGTGTCATGTGCGTCTGGTGTTACGTGTCGTTCAGACGGATCGGGGAAAAAGCTGCACCCGGACGGCGGCCGGTCGCCCGTGGTTACTGGTAGTCGAGTTCGCCCTCGCCTTCGCCGATCCACGCGCCCCGGTCCGGTTCGCGGGACTCCAGCGGATCGATGTCCTTGTACCAGGGAACGTTCTTGAGCTGTTCCTTGTTATAGGCGAGTTCGTCTTTCGTGTCGGCGGTGAACTCGAAGTTCTGGGTCAGCAGGATGGCGTCGACGGGGCAGACCTCCTCACAGAGCCGGCAGTAGATACACTGCCCGATGTGGAGGTTGTACTCCTCACCGTTGCGCTGCTCGTCGGTGACGATCTGAATCGTGTCGTTGGGGCAGACGTTCTCGCACTGCCGACACCAGATACAGCGCTCCTGGCTGAACTTGTGGACCCCGCGGAACCGGGGGCTCACTTCGGGTGCTTCTTCCGGATACTCGACGGTGAACGTCTCCCCGTCGAGCGCGTGTTTCATCGTCGTCGCCATGGATTTGAGCATTCCGATCATGGGTTACCTCCGAATACGCCGTCGATCATCAGGCGATCACCCCGACGATGATCGCCGTCAGGACTAGATTGGCGAAGGAGAGTACGAGCATCCCCTTCCAGCCAATCTCGATGAGCTGGTCGATACGAACCCGGGGCAGCGCCGACCGCGCCCACTGGGTGAACAGGAACACTGCCCAGATCTTGATCAGGAACCAGACGATCCCGGGCAGGACCGGCCCGGTCGGCCCGCCGAGGAAGATCGTCGTGATGATCGCACCACCGAGGAAGATGTGGATGAACTCCCCGAGGTACATCAGCACGAAGTACACCGAGGAGTACTCCGTCTGGTACCCCGCGACGATCTCGGTCGGTGCCTCCGGCGTGTCGAACGGGTTCCGGCCGACCTCGGCCAGATTGGCCACCAGGAAGAGCACGAACGCGAACGGGTTGACGAACGCGTACCACGACGGGATTCCGATACCGGCGATGGTCACGAGCGTCTCGGTCTGGGCCGCGACGATTTCGCTCATCCGGAGCGTGCCGGCGAAGAGGACCACCGACACGCCCGTCAACACCAGCGGAATCTCGTAGGCCAGGTTCTGCGCGACCGCGCGCAGTCCGCCCAGCATCGAGTACTTGTTGTTCGACGCGTAGCCAGCCATCACGAGGCCGATCGAGGCCAGCGACGCGACCGCGAACACGTACGCGAGACCGACCTCGGGGTCGGCGACCTGGACGCCGCTCCCCATCGGAATGACGGCGAAGCCAAAGAGCGCGGACCCTGCGATGATCAGCGGCGCGAGGTCCCACGCCGGGCGATCGACCTTCTCGGGGACGATCAGTTCCTTCGACAGCAGTCGCACCGCGTCGGCCACGATGATCATCAGGCCGAAGGGTCCGATCCGGTTGACTGCGATCCGGTCGGTAAAGGCCGCGGTGATCTTCCGCTTGGCCCACGGCCCCGCGATAGCGACGTTCACGAGCATGAACGTGCCGACGATGGCCGACGCGATGATCGCCGCGATGAAAAACTGCAGCGGATCGTTCGCGTTCAGGCCGAGCAGCCCGGCGATGGTGTCCGACAGCGTCATCAACGGTCCACCTCGCCCATGATCGTGTCCAGGCTACCCAGCGACGCGATCAGGTCCGCGATGTACTCGCCCTCGGCCATCTCCGGGAGCGTCTGCAGGTTGGAGAACGACCCGCCGCGGATCTTGAACCGGGCGGGACTGTCGGTCCCGTCCGAGCGGATGTAGATCCCGAGTTCGCCCTTCGCGGCCTCGACGGACTTGTAGACCTCCGTGTCCGGTTCGGGCTTGATCGTCCGGGGGACGTTGGCCTGAATCGTCCGGTCCTCTTCGGGCCAGTCCTCCAGCAGGTCGACACACTGGTTGATGATCTTGGCCGACTCCTCGACTTCCTGGAGCCGCACCAGCAGACGGGCGTAGTTGTCACAGCCCTCCTCGGTGACCACGTCCCAGTCGAGCTTGTCGTAGTAGCCGTACGGGTCGTCGCGCCGAACGTCGTAGTCGATCCCCGAGCCACGGGCGACCGGCCCCGTCGCGCCGTAGTTCTTGGCGACCTCGGGTTCCAGCCGGCCGGTGTCGACGGTCCGGACCTGCAGGATCTCGTTGCTGGTCAGCAGGTTGTGGTACTCCTCCAGTTTCTCGGGCAGGTCGTCGATGAACGCCCGGATCTTCTCGAAGAACTCCTCGCGGGGTTCGGGCAGGTCCCAGGCGACCCCGCCCAGCCGGAAGTAGTTGAACATCAGCCGCTGGCCGGTCAGGTCTTCGAGGATGTTCTGGACCGTCTCCCGGTCCTGCATCCCGTACATGAAGGTGGCGGTGAAGTCCCCGACGACGTCCAGCGCGTACGCGGCCACCGCGAGCATGTGCGAGAGAATCCGCGACAGTTCGCCGGACATCGTCCGGATGACCTGCGCGTACTCGGGCACGTCGATGTCGGCCAGTTCCTCGGCCGTCCGGGCGTAGGCCCACTCGTTCAGCAGGCCCGCACCGCCCCAGTCCCACCGGTCGGGGTAGGGCATGATCTGGTGGCGGTAGGTGCCCTGCTGGCACATCTGCTCCTCACAGCGGTGGATGTAGCCGATGTCGGGCTCCACGTCGGCGACCTGCTCGCCGTCCAGCGTGGCCTCCACGTGGAGGACGCCGTGGGTCGCCGGGTGGTGGGGCCCGATGTTGAGCATCATCGTGTCGCTGTCGTCGTTGAGCCGCTGGTCCTCCTCGAGCGGGTTCTTGTTCTCCCGCAGCGTGACGATCTGGGGCTTGGTCTGGTCGTAGTCCATCGAGAGCGGATGCCCCTGCCAGGTTTCTGGCAGGAGAATCCGCCGCATGTCCGGGTGATCCGCGTACTCGATGCCCACCAGGTCGTAGGCCTCCCGCTCGTGCCAGTCGGCGGTCCGGAACACCGGTTCGGCCGACTCCGAGACGGGATCGTCCTTGCTGGTGGGGACGACGACGCCGACCTCCTGGGTCCGGTCGTCGTACTTCGTCATGTGGTAGATCGTCTCGTAGCGATCCTGGTACTCCTGTGCGGTGACGCAGTTCAGGAAGTCGAAGCCGGCCTCTTCCTTCAGCGCCGACAGGGTGTCCTGCACGGCGTCGGGCCGGATGACGAACGCCTCGGCGTTGAGGTGTGTCTCCCGGTCCAGTACCGCGTCACCGAGCAGGGATTCGAGTTCGTCGTAGTTGACCTCGCCCGCTTTCGTGAGGCCCACGTCGCGTGGTCCCGGTTCTTCCAGACTCATGGCGAATCAACCCAGTTGTACCGCATGACGAGATCGTCGTGGTCGATCTGCTCGGCGAGTTTCTCGACGAGTTCGTCCCGCTCGAGGTCGCCGAACTCCTCCAGTTCGTACGGTTTGACCGTCACGGGCGCGGACTCGCCGTTCGCGACCCGTTCCTGGAGCTTGGCGATGCCGTAGATCAGGGCTTCCGGGCGAGGCGGACAGCCCGGGACGTGGATGTCGACCGGGATGACCTCCTCTGCGCCCTTGATCACGTTGTACCCCTCCTGGAACGGTCCGCCGGAGATGGTACACGAGCCCATGCCGACGACGAACTTGGGCTCGGGCATCTGGTCGTACACCCGCTTCATCCGCGGGGCGAACTTCGAGACGATGGTCCCGGGGACGATGATCACGTCGGCCTGTCGCGGCGAGGCCCGCGGGACGCCGGCCCCGAACCGGTCGAGGTCGTGCTTGACCGAGTACGTGTGCATCATCTCGATACTGCAGCAGGCGATCCCGAACTGCAGCATGAACATCGACGAGCCCCGAACCCAGTTCATGAACTTGTCGAACTTCGTGAGGATGAACGGGGACGAGCCCAGCGCCTTCCGGAGCGGGGAGTTGAACCGGTTGTCCGCGCCCTCGCCCATGCGGGCTTCCTGTGTCGACTGTCCGGTATCGGCACCGACCGTATCCGTTAGTTTGTCTTGACTACTCATGTGTTATCTGGCATCCTTCCGTTTCTCGGCCCGCGGCGAGCGGACCCACTTGACCGCGCCGTTGCGCCACGCCCACCCGAGACCGACGACGAGAACGCCGATGAACACCAACATTGGACCCAGCGTCCTCGTCAGGCCGACGCCGTTCTCCAGCGCGCTGCGGTAGATGACCGTCCACGGGAAGATCAGGACGGTCTCGATGTCGAAGATCACGAACAGCAGCGCGACCATGTAGTACTGGATGTTGAACCGGATCCGGGTGTCACCGGTCGGAATCTCACCGCTCTCGTAGGTGGAGCGTTTTCCCTGCTCGGGCACGCTGGGTCGGAGAAGCTTCGATATCACCATCATCCCGACTGGGATGAGAAGACCGACCAGCGCCAGCGCCCCGATGGCTATCCATGGATTGCCCATCCGTGTACACCTATCGTTCTACGGGTTGGGGACGGTGCCATATAAGGGTTCATAGATTCCACGCGCCGGAAAACCACCGTCCAGACCGTTGACAGAAGCTCGGTCGCCCGCCCATCGGGCGATCAGGGTCGCTGGAAGTCGGCCAGCCGGTAGTCCTGATCGCTCGTATCGACTGCCAGCGCGAACGGCCAGTCGTACTTCACGCAACTCGTCGGACCGGTCTCGTTCCCCGTGATCCGGAGTTCCATGGTGTAACAGGTCTCGCCGGCGACGGTCGCCGTACCGGTGACCTCCGCCCTCGCCTCGTCCCAGCTCACCGCGAACCCGTCACCCACGGTCACGTCGTCGCCTTGGACCGTCCAGGAGTTGCCCACGGTCAGATCGCGGCCGTAGGCGATGAGTACCGGTATTCTGACGTATCGGAACTCGCTGCCGACGGAGCCCTCGGTGATCGTCTCCGTGAAGATACTCGACTGGATCCCGGTGCTCGTATTCGAGTACGGACCGACGGTGACGTTGACGGTGATCTCGTCGTCCAGCAGTGGCCGCCCGTCCGGCGCGGCCGTGACGACCCACGACATCCGGGTCGTCGTGTCGGAGTAGTTGGCGAGGTAGCCGTACGCCTCGCTCTCGTTGAACAGGAAGACCGTGCTCCACTCCTCGTCGACCGCTGGTTCGCCGTCGGTCCCGTCGCCGCCGGTCTCGTCGCCGCCGGTCACCGTGTCGGTCGTCGCGACGGGCGTCTCCGTCACCGTCACAGTGTCCGTCCCCGCCGGGTCGTTGTTGGCACCGCCGCCGCTACAGCCCGCCAGGACGAGCAACAGCGCCAGTAGTACTGTACCCCCGACCATCCGCGTCCGCAACGTCCCCATAGAAACCCCTACTGCAGTCTGGTGTTTAGTTCTACTGAATGGTCACTGTCGGTGAAAAAGCCGATTCGGCCCGTGTCTACGGTCGGTCGTAGTCGACCAGCACGAACGAACTCGTCTGCGTGCTCGTCTGGGTCTCGCCGCCGGTCGTGGTCCGGGTCTGGAGCTCGAACGTGGCCGACAGTGCGAACGGCCAGCCTTCCTTGACACAGCCGCTGAACGTCTGGTTCTCCGTATTCGCCTCGAACGTGTAACACTGCGTACCCGAGACCTGAGAGGTGCCGGTCACGCTCACGTCGATCTCCCGGGACTGCTGCTGGGTCTGGAGCCCGCCCGACTCGAATTCACTGCTCGACACGGTCCAGGAGTTCCCCGGCGAGAGTTCCCGCCCCTGGACGAACAGCTGTGGGACCTGCATCAACAGGAACGTGAACGCCTGGGCGTTCTGGCTGGAGCCACCGAAGATGTCCCCCTGCGGCCCCGTGAGCGTCGAGGTCTGGGTCCGGCCGCCGAAACTGCTCGACAGGTCGACCGTCACCTGTCCGTCGCTCACGTCCGTGACCGTCCAGGAGTATTCGCTGGTCCCTCCCTGTGCGGCCTCGCTCTCGTAGGTGTAGGATTCTCCCTCCTGCCACTCGTACTCCACCGCCGGGACGTCCGCCTCGCCACCCGCCTCGGCCTCGCCACCGGCCGTCATCTCGGCACTGCTCGTCCCGTTCGTGTCTGTCGATTCGTCCGGAGCCTCCGTCGTCGCGGGGCCGCCACCACCCGAACAGCCCGCCAGGATCATCGTCGCGGCCAAAAGTATCGCCACGATGACTTGTCGGTTGCCACTACTGAGCATACCCGGTCTTCGTCGGAATGGTTGAAAAATCTATGGGATCAGTCAGTTTCGACTCGGTCCGGCGAGTTCGGGTTCCGTCCCGCGGTTCACTCGTCTCTCGTCTTGAACGCTGGCGTCCCGAGTTCGTGCAGGTCGCGTGAGACCTCGGCCACGCCGTCCTGCAGTCCCTCGTGGTAGTCGACGAGGCGGTCACGCAGCGCCCCGTGCTGGCGGGCGAGGTACTGGACCGCCGACAGTGCGGCGTTGAACGACTTCCCCGCGTCGACGGCGGTCAGCGGCGCGCCCTGTGGCATCCCGATCACCGAGTCGACCGACTTCTCCTGGACCGGAACGCCGATCACCGGGAGGGGATAGGCGATGGAGGCGGTCATGTTCGGCAGGTCCGCCGACTTCCCGCCCGCGCCGGCGATGATCACGTCCAGCCCGCGGTCCTCCGCCGTCTCCGCGTACGCGTACATCAGTTCCGGCGTCCGGTGGGCCGAGACGACGAACGTCTCGAAGGTGAACCGCGCCTCGGGTGGGTCGTCGTAGCTCGTTTGCTCCTCGAATCCCAACTCATCGGTCAGGGCGTCGTACGCCCCGGGACGGCCCGACTCGGAGCCGGCCATCACGTCCAGGTCCGAGTCCGAACCCATGACGATCCCGATTTCGGGCGTGTCTTCGGCTGGTCTGTCCCGCGTTGCTTCCTCGCGCAGTTCCTCGATCAGTGCGTCGACGGTGTCGCTCATTCGAAGCTGAGTTCCTCACGTAGTTGCCGTGTCGATGCCAGTAGTTCGTCGGTGCCCTCGCCGTCGCCCGTCAGCGTGACGTGGCCCGTCTTCCGGAGCGGGTAGACTTCGCGTTTCCCGTACCAGTGGAGGTGCGCGCGGTCGCGCTCGAAGACCGCCTCCTCCCCGGTGAGCCGCGCTTCCCGCCGCTCGTCCCCGTCGCCCAGGATGTTGACCGAGACGGTCGGGTCGCGGCGCTCGGTCGACCCCAGCGGGCGGCCCGTCACGGCCCGGACGTGTTGCTCGAACTGGGAAGTGTGACACCCCTCGATTGTCCAGTGGCCGGAGTTGTGTGGTCGCGGGGCGATCTCGTTCAGCAGGATCTCCTCGCCCGTGTCGAACAACTCGATGCCGTAGACGCCCCGGCCCGCCATCTCGCCCAGCACGTCCAGGGCCACCTCGCGGGCGGCGTCGATTCGTTCCTCCGGTGCCCGCGCGGGCGAGACGGATTCCCGGAGGATCTCTTCCTCGTGGATCGTCTCGGTGACGGGGAAGGCGTCGGTCTCGTCGGCCCCTTGACAGCCCATCACCGCCAGTTCGCGCTCGAAGGGGACGAACGCCTCGACCATCGCCGGGCCGGCGATCTCGTCCATCGCCGACGCCACGTCCTCGCGGGTCTCGACGAGGACGTTGCCGCGCCCGTCGTAGCCCCCCTGTCGCGCCTTGAGCATCGCGGGCGTCCCGAGGTCGTCCAGTGCCGCCTGCAGGTCTTCGACCGAGTCGACCTGGCGGAACTCCGGCACCGGAATCCCCGCGTCCCGGAGCCGTTCCTTCTGGACGAGTTTGTCCTGGATCAGCCGGAGGGTCTCCGGCGCAGGGTGGACCGGAACGCCGGTCGCCTCGCTGACCGTTTCGAGCAGATCGGGGTCGGCCAACTCGATCTCGAAGGTGAGGTAGTCGGACCGGTCGGCGAGTGCTCGCAGGGTCTCGGGGTCGTCGAAGTCGCCGACGACCTGGTCGCGGACGACCGGCGCGGCCGGCGCGTCCGGGGTCGGGTCCGACACTACCAGTTCCACCCCGAGCGGTGCCGCGGCCTCGCCGAGCATCCGGCCGAGCTGGCCACCCCCGACGACGCCGAGGGTCGGGCCTGGCGACGTGAGTGTCATCGACCGGCGCTTCCCCGGGCACGCGCTTAAGCATTGTCAACCCGGGAGCCGGTGGGGAACCGTCGCGGCGATCATTCGGGCGGCGTCGCCGACGCGTTCACCTCACCGACGTAGTCGGGGTGGATCAGAAAGACCGTCTCGGTCCCGTAGGTCCGGAGCTCGTAGGTCGCCGTCCAGTACTCCGGGAACTGCGCGCGAGCCTGTGCCTCCTCGTTCTCTTGATCGTCCTCGTCGTTCTCGTCGTGGGCCCGCACGATGACGACCGGCGGCTCCGACTCGGCCGCGTCCTCCAGTTCGAAGCTGCTGTCGGCACAGCTCACGTTCGCACCGCTCTTGTTGAAGTACCACGGGAGCGGCAGGGCGTTGAACCAGTCCGCGCACGCGGGGGCGAGCGTGACCCCTCGCTCGTCTTTGGGCACCAGCTGCGAGTCCCGTGGGTAGCCGTCGTAGACGAAGTCCGTCGTCGCGTTCGTCCCACCGTCGACGAAGAAGTCGCCGTACAGCAACACGTCGGTCCCCTCGTTGGCCGCCGCGGCCATCTCCATGCTGTCCAGCGCCGGCCGCAGATCGTCACCCGGCTGTGCGTACTGCACCATGGCGTTCTCGCCCTCCTGCGCCTGTGGTGCGAGGTACACGCCGTAGACACCCATTCCGACGACGAAGCTGACGGCGACGATCACGACGACCGCGGCTGCACCCATCCCGACGGGGTCGTCCTCGGCGAGTGCGTCCCGGCCCCACCGGAGCACGAGCCCCAGTCCCACCGCCGCGGGGATGGCCAGCGGCACCACCGCGTGCAGCGCCGCCCACGGGGCCTGGATGTCCGTCACGATGGGGTAGCCCAGCACGGAGACGAACCCACAGTAGAACGAGAAGGCCACGAGGTCGCGGGGCCGCTCCCCGGAGTAGCGGTCGACGACGAACCCGATCACCGCGAACACGACGAGCGCGAGCGCACCGTACCCGAGCGTCTCGGCCAGGTCGCCGAGATAGGGGATGTACGCGTGGTCGCTCATTCCGCCGTCGATCCACAGTCCGTAGAACTCTTTCCACGAGCCGACGATGGCGCGGTCGACGACGGTGACGAACATCCCGAGGTCTCCCTGGCCGATGGCGTTGTACAGACCCACGTCGCCGGGGTCGCCGTCCCGAGGTCCGTAGAAGAAGACGATGATCGCAAAGAACTCAAGGGTCGCGAGCAGGATCCAGTGGGCCCAGTTCCAGAGGCCGTAGATCAGGCCCACGACCCGCTCCTTGCAGATCGTCGTCCACGCGCGCTCGCCGTCGCGTGCGAGGAAGAGCCGGTGATCCAGCAGGAGGACCAGCGCGCCGATCCAGGTGACCGGGTAGATCAGCGCGTTCTCTTTGGCTGTCAAGGCGAGCGCGACGCCGGCGACGCCCAGAAAGAGGTACCGGGCCTGCTGGAAGTCGATCAGGCGGACGAAGGCGACGACCGCCCCGAACATGAAGAAGGCGACGATGGGATCGCCCCGCATGAACCGCGAGTAGTACAGCAAGAGTGGGTTGGCAGTCAGAAAGAGCGCCAGGAGGGCGACCTCGATATCCTGGAGCCGGTGCCGGAGGCCGAGCGCGGCCAGTGGCGTCAGTCCGCCCAGCAAGGCCACGACTGCTCGCATCCAGAAATCGGTGGCCCCGAACACGCTGAACAGGACGCCGTTAACGTGGTGGTAGAAGGGACCGTGGATGATCGCGCGATACGCGTAGTCGCCGGTGTGGACGTACTGGAGGATCCACCAGCCCACTCGCCCCTCGTCCCAGTGTGCGATCCGCTCGCCGAGAAACAGGAAGCGGGCGAACAGCGCGAACGCGGCGATCCCGGCGACGACCAGCACGAGGCGGTCGACGCCGAACCACGTGGGGAGGGCGGATTCGGACCGCTGGGCGGCGGATTCCGTCGTGGAATCGTCGTCCTCGACCGTTGCCATTGTCGGTCCAGTCTGTCCGGGGATTTAGAATCCTTCTGGTTGCAACCGAATACTGTGTCCCGGGGGACACGTCTCTCGACCGCCGAACGGTATTTCTTTAGGTCGCGGTTGCTATCGCCACCACATGGTACGGCTCGGACTGGTGGTCGCGGAGTTCAACCGCGACGTCACCGAGGAGATGGAGGCGGCGGCCAGGGCACGCGCCGACGAGCGGAACGTGGAGATCGTCGAGACGGTTCACGTCCCCGGCGCGTACGACTCGCCGCTGGCCGCCGACCGGCTGGCACGCCGGGACGACGTGGACGCCGTGACGGTCGTCGGCGCGATCAAGTCCGGCGACACGGACCACGACCAGGTGATCGGCAACGCCATGGCCCAGGGGCTGACCGACGTGAGCCTCGACCGGGACACGCCCGTGACGCTCGGCGTCACCGGCCCCGGGATGAGCGTGGACGAAGCCCGTGCCCGCACCGACTACGGTGCCGCCGCACTGGACGGAGCCGTCGACCTCGTGGAGGAACTATGACTATGGACTTCGCATCCCGCGTACAACGAGTAGAACCGAGCGCGACCCTTGCGATCAGCAACCTCGCCGCCGAACTCGAAGCCGACGGCGTCGACGTGGTGGACCTCTCGGTCGGCGAACCCGACTTCGACACCCCCCAGAATATCAAAGACGCCGGCGAGGCCGCCATGGAAGCCGGCCACACCGGCTACACGTCCTCGAACGGCATCCCCGAACTCAAGGAGGCCATCGCCGCGAAACTCGAAGACGACGGCCTCGATCACAGCACCGACGAGATCATCGTCACCCCCGGCGGCAAGCAGGCCCTGTTCGAGATCTTCATGTCCCTCATCGACGACGGGGACGAGGTCTGCCTGCTCGACCCCGCGTGGGTCTCCTACGAGGCGATGGTCAAGATGGCCGGCGGCAGTCTCTCCCGCGTCGACCTGTCGCCCCACGACTTCCAGCTCGAACCCGCACTGGACGCCCTCGGCGAGACCGTCTCGGACGACACCGAACTGCTGGTCGTCAACTCCCCGTCGAACCCCACCGGTGCCGTCTACTCCGACGCCGCCCTCGAAGGCGTCCGCGATCTGGCCGTCGAACACGACATCAGCGTGATCTCCGACGAGATCTACAAGGAGATCACCTACGGCGTCGAGCCGACGAGTCTCGGCGCTATCGACGGGATGGCCGACCGGACGATCACGCTCAACGGCTTCTCGAAGGCCTACGCGATGACCGGCTGGCGGCTGGGCTACTTCGCCGGCCCCGAGGAACTGGTCGACCAGGCCGGGAAGCTCCACAGCCACTCCGTCTCGTGTGCGGTGAACTTCGTCCAGCACGCGGGCGTCGAAGCGCTCGAAAACACGGACGAGGCCGTCGTGGAGATGCGCGACGCCTTCGAGGAACGCCGCGACATGCTCGCGGACCTGTTCGCCGACCACGGCGTGGACGTGCCCGTCGGCGACGGCGCGTTCTACATGATGCTCCCCGTCGACGACGACGACCAGGCCTGGTGTGAGGGTGCCATCGAGGACGCCCACGTCGCGACGGTTCCGGGGAGCGCGTTCGGGACGCCCGGCTACGCCCGCCTGTCCTACGCCGCGAGCAAGGAGCGCCTAAAAGAGGGCGTCGAGCGACTGGCCGAACACGGCTACCTGTAATACTCGGGTCCAGGGAGTCGGTTTCTGCCGGAACCAGATTCAGGTGACTGGACTTCGAATCCGTGGTATGGCCAGCGTCCCAGACGAGGCCGAGGACCTCCTCACCAGCGAACCGCTCGTCGCCCACCTCGCGACCTGCCGGGACGGGCGGCCTCACGCCGCGCCGCTGTGGTATCTCTACCGCGACGGGCTGATCGAGATCGCGACGACCGGCGAGAAACTCGAAAACATCCGCCACAATCCCGCAGTCGCCCTCTCGATCCAGAAGGCCGAGGACGGTGACCCGCAGTGGGGTATGACTGTCCGCGGGACGGCGGATGTGATCAAATCGGAGAGCGAGCGGATCACGCAACGACTCAACGAGAAGTACGGGGCCGAGGAGGACGCCTGGCAGGAAAACACCGGGGTCCGGATCGAGATCGGGTCGGTCGACTACTGGACGTACTGAGGTCAGTCACAGCGCTCCCGGCAGATCCGGTCGATGATCTTCCCCGTCGACAACAGTTCGTCCTCGTGGACCTGTTCGCGACCCGACGCTCGTTCGACCCGGCAGTCCAGACCCGCTTCGTCGAGTGCTCCGGCGAGTTGCTCCTCGTCGTGATGCTGGTCGTAGCCCAGCGCGATTACGTCGGGGTCGATCTCACGGATCGGGACGAAGAAGTCCTCGGGGTGGCCGACGTGACCCTCGTCCACGGCGTCCAGTGCTGCCACCATGGCCCGTCGCTGGCGGTTCGAGAGGATCGGCGGGTCCTTGTGGGTGACGTTCTCCCGTCGGGCGACGATGACGTGGAGTTCGTCGCCCATCCCGGCGGCTTCTTCGAGGTAGTGGACGTGGCCGGGATGGAGGATGTCGAAGGTGCCCTGGGCGACGACGGTCGTCATCGGACGCCCCCGTCGAACTCCTCGTCGCGCAACTCGGCGTCGATGTCGGCCTGGGTGAAATCGAAGAACTCCTCCTCGGGGAGGTCGATGTCGAGCACGTCGAGTTTCCGTGGTTCGCCCTCCTGATCGAAGGCCTGCCAGTCGGTCTCGCCGTAGGGCGCGCCGACGATGATGTGGACTTTGCCCTTGTTGAACGTCTGAAGGTCGGCGTCGCTCGGGCGGAGGACGCCGTTGGGGTGTGAGTGGACCGACCCGGCCGCGCGCATGTCGTTCGGGATCATGTTCGTCTTGACAGTGGCGCTGACGGGATTGGACTCGGTGCCCGGGATCACGAGCACGTCCGTGATGACGGTTCCCTCGCGGTCCAGGCCGACTTTCTGGGCGCGTTCGCCCCGGAGCAACCCCATGTATTCGTTGGGGTGTGCGTCCTCGGATGCTTCCAGCGCGAACTCCAGGGCATCCTCGGCGATTCCGAGGATTTCGCCCGACCGGAACAGCCGCATGTATCCATCTCGGGTCGGTTACCTTCTAAGGGTTCCGGATGTGCCGGCACCGACTCGTCAGCGTTTCCAAAGGTTAAAACACGCGAGCGCCGAACCCAAGTCAAATGTCTCCACAGACTCCCGATGACGGGGCGGAGGTCTCCGCCGACGGGGTTCCTACGGTTTACGACCTCGCTGACGGCTGTTCGCTCGACGACGTCGAACGCGGCGAGTACTACCGGGCGACGGTCAACGGCGTCGTGGCCTACGGCGTGTTCGTGGACCTTACCGAGGGCCTCTCCGGCCTCGTTCACGAGTCGAACCTGCTCGGCGACTACGACGTGGGCGACGAGTTGCTCGTCGAACTCTCGGAGGTCCGCGAGGACGGCGACGTGAGCTTCGATGAAGTCGAACTCGCCGACTACGAGACCGAGCGCGTCGACGCCGGTGAGTCCGTCGCCGTCGCCGACCTCGAAGACGCCGTCGGATCGACGGTCACCCTCGACGGCGAGGTCGTCCAGATCAAACAGACCGGCGGCCCGACCATCTTCCACGTCCGCGACGAGTCCGGCGTCGTCCCCTGTGCCGCCTTCGAGGAGGCGGGCGTCCGGGCCTACCCCGAGATCGAACTCGACGACGTGGTCAGGCTCACCGGCCGCGTCGAGATGCGCGAAGCGGCCGTCCAGATCGAGGTCGACAGCCTGGATCGCTACGAGGGCGAGGCCGCCGACGAGGCACGCGAACGGCTCGACGACGCGCTCGACGAGTACGCCGAACCCAACGCCGTCGAGCCGATGGTCGAGTGGGAGGCCTTCGAGAAACTCCGGCCCGACCTCGAACGGGTCGCCCGGCGACTCCGCGAGGCGGTGCTGGAAGGCCGGCCGATCCGAATGCGTCACCACGCCGACGGCGACGGCCTCTGTGCGTCGGTCCCCCTCCAGTTGGCGCTGGAGCGGTTCATCAGTGAGCACCACCACGACCCCGACGCGCCGCGACACCTGCTCAAACGCCTCCCGAGCAAAGCGCCGTTCTACGAGATGGAGGACGTGACCCGGGACCTCAACTTCGCGCTGGAGAATCGCAAGCGCCACGGGCAGAAACTCCCGCTCCTCCTGATGCTCGACAACGGGTCGACCGAAGAGGACACGCCAGCCTACCGGAACCTCGCCCACTACGACGTGCCCATCGTCGTCGTCGATCACCACCACCCGGACCCCGACGCCGTCGGGCCGCTGGTCGACGAGCACGTCAATCCCTACCTCCACGACGAGGACTACCGGATCACGACGGGCATGATGTCGGTCGAACTCGCGCGGATGATCGACCCGTCGCTCACCGACGAACTGCGACACGTCCCCGCAGTCGCCGGGCTCTCGGACCGCTCGAAGGCTGAAGCGATGGACGACTACCTCGATCTCGCCGCCGAAAAAAACTATTCCGAGGCCGACCTCCGGGACGTGGGCGAGGCGCTGGACTACGCGACCTTCTGGCTGAAGTACAACGACGGTCGCGAACTCATCAACGACGCGCTGAACGTCGCCTGTGACGACCGCGAGCGCCACGAGGAACTCGTCGACTTCCTCGCCTCCCGGGCCGAACGCGACGTGGACAAGCAACTCGACGCCGCGATGAGCCACGTCGAACACGAGCGACTGGACAACGACGCCCACCTCTACCGGATCGACGTGGAGAACTACGCCCACCGCTTCACCTACCCCGCACCGGGGAAGACGACGGGCGAGATCCACGACCGGAAAGTCGAGGCGACGGGCGATCCCGTCATCACCATCGGCTACGGGCCGGACTTCGCGGTCCTCCGATCCGACGGCGTCCGGCTGGACATCCCGGAGATGGTCGAGGAACTCGTCGACGAGATCGACGGCGGTGGCGTCTCCGGCGGCGGCCACCTCGTCGTCGGGTCGATCAAGTTCGTCGAGGGGATGCGCGAGGCGGTCATCGCGGCGCTGGTCGAGAAGATGGCCGACGCGGAACTCGACGAGGACCTCGCCGCGACGCGGCCCGACGAATAACCGACACACGCGGTTCCGGCCCACCGCATTGGGCACGGCTTGCTCGTTTTCACGCACGGTCGAGACGCCACATCCAGCGGCTACTGGCGGTTCGGGCTGGCTTACTCCGGCTACGCGACCCATAACGAAACGTGGCCGGACGGAACCGACGGCCATGAGCGACAGCGAGGACGACACCGGGGCGGATGTATCGAAAAAAGAGCGACTGATCAACGCCTGGATCGCCGTCGGGCCGGAGGGCAAGACGACGGACGTGAGCGACCTGACCGGGTCCTCGCGCGGGGCAGGGACGGGCTCCACCCTCACGACCGACTGCAACCGGTCACCCACAGCTCCCGACAGGTGGCGAGCGAGCCCCGCCCGCGGCACAGACTCGACAAACAGGCCACACCCGGCCCCGGATCACTCGAATCAGCCGACGACACCCGGGTTCCACCAGCTACTCGTCGAATTCGACCGCCAACTCGTCGCACAGCAACAGCAGGTGACCGCCGAGTCGAATTCCGTCCCGCAGGGCTCGCACGCACCATCGCAATTTCCAAGTACGACCTCGGCGTCGACCTGCGCGAGTTACTCCGGCAACTGGCGGCTGTCGCCACGGGTCTCTGATTTCCTATCGCGGATAGCAGTTTACGGACTGCCCTCACGTCGCCGGACGAGTCTCGAACTCGAACCGGCGTGCGACCAGTACAGCCCCCAGCGCGGCCAGAGCCACGACGAGTAGCAGACTGGCCGGGAGCCGCCAGTCGCCACCCTGCCAGTCCGCCTGGAACACGCCGGCGAAGTAGCCGGCGACGCCCTCGCCCTCGATCAGAACCGCGACCTCGCGGTTTTCGCGTGCGGAATTGTTGTTCCAGTTGAGCGAACCGACCAGCACCTGGTCGTCGTCGACGATCACGCCCTTGGCGTGGATCTTCTCGAACCGGCCGTTCGGGTCGGCAATCCGGGCTGACAGGGGCAGGTTCTCGCGGGCCGCCCGCTCGTTTAGCCACCCGACCAGCGCTCGATTCTCTTCTTCGACGTACCAGGCGTCGCTGAGCAGGATTCGCACGTCGACGCCTCGCCGTGCGGCCGCGAGGGTCGCGCGAAGGAACGGCTGGCGACGGCTCCCGATGGAGACCTGCTCGATACGGATGGTCTCGTCCGCGTTCCGGAGCAGACGCAGGAGTCTCCGCTCGGCGTTGTCGGGCGCTCGCAGTAACTCGACGCGCTCGGGCTGGAACCGCCGTGGGCCGACCCTTTCCGGAAAGGTTCCGTTCGCTGGAGGGCCGTCCGCCGGCTCGAAGCGCTTCCCCGCCCGATACCGACGCCAGGACTCCGCATCCAGCCCGCTCGCGTCGGCCTGGAACGTCGCTGCCAGCGCCGAGACGATCCGGTCGGCGCTGACGACGACACCCCAGCCGCGACTGGCGTGGCCGCCGGTGCCGGCCGGCTTCCAGTTCTCCGTGGTGACCAGGCCTCGCCCGTCGACGACCGCGTATTTGGCGTGGTGGAAGTCGTACCGTGCAGGTTCGCCCGGGAGGACGGTGACCCCGACTCCGTGTTCTGTCAGGTGATCGAGTGTCCGGGCCGACGGCTGCGACAGGCCACCCACCGGACTGCCGTCGACGAGGACGCTGACGTCGACGCCGCGGCGGGTTGCTGCGACGAGTTCTCCCTCGACTCGATCCGCGGTGAGCGTGTAGCCCGCCAGCAGGATTCGCTCGTCTGCGGCGGCGAGCGTCTCGGTCGGGACTGCCGAGCCGTCGGGGAGGACGAACGCTCGGGTCGACTCGCCCGGCACGGCCACGACGGGGAATTCCGTCGCGCCGACCGGTCGCCAGCGGATGCCGTCGCGCCCCGGTGTGGCAATCTCCCCTTCCGGTGCGTCGGTGTACCGGAGCGTTTCGACTGGTTCGCCGTCGCGCGCGAGCGCGACGTAATCACCGCTGTTCGCGAGCGCTAACCCCTGGTCGAGGGCAAGGATTCGAGCGTCCGTCCGGTTTCGCGTCAGGTTCGGCGCGGTCGTGAGTGCGATCCGACCCTCGACGGTCCGGTTCGGGAGTCGGACCCGATCCTCGCCGTCCGTGATCGTGTAGTTCCCCAACGGCGTCGTCGCCGTGACGTTCAGGATCACGAACTCGCCGTCGTCGCCGTCGGGAACCGGATTGGGGTAGACACCGGTCAGCCCGACGGGTACTGTCTCGTTGATCGGTGCCGGAGCGACGCTGGCTACCTGTTCCGGCCCCCCGGCGAAACCGGTCGCTGGCGCAACGGTGAGACCGAATCCGGCCACCAGAAGCACGAACACGGCGACCGTCGCTCTGAATCGGGGCACGCCCCCGGGTGGTCCCGGTCTGGGTAATAAACCCTCGGCCGCGATATCGAATCAACCGCTCGTCGGCCGGCCGCCTACCCGGTCGCCAGGCGACGGACCACGGAGTTATCATACTGTAGAATGAGGAGTGCGATTCATCTATCTGCGGTTGCTAGACCGATCAATCGTGACGACGCTAAGCGACGAGCCTGATCCGCCTATACGCGTTCTCTACGTGGACGACGACGAGGCGTTCGCCGACCTCGTGCGGACGAAACTCGACCTGATCGCCCCCAGTGTGGAACTCATCTTCGAAAACGGCCTGGAGCCGGCGCTGGATCGACTGGACGAGGGTGTCGACTGTGTGGTCACCGCGTATTCGCTGGCCGACGGGAGTGGAATCGATCTCGTCGAGCGGGTAGAGGAGTGTGACGACGCCGTTCCGACGATCCTGTTCACCGGTCGCGGGAGCGAGCGGATCGCGGGCCAGGCGACACAGGCGGGGGTTTCGGACTACATCCCGATCCAGTCCGAACAGGACGAGTTCGAGATTCTCGCGGCGCGTATCGAGACGCTGGTGGACGCGGCTCGGCAACGCCGGCGGGCCGACGCAGTCACCGACCGGTTCCGTCGGACGATCGAACGGACGACGGACGCGATCTACGCCGTCGACTCGGAGTGGCGCATCGAGTACATGAACGAACGGATGGCGACGCGGGTCGACTGTGATCCCGACGCCGTCGTCGGGGGCGTCCTCTGGAAGGAGTTCCCGACGATCCTGGGGACGGAGCTCGAAGCGAACTACCGGGCAGCGATGGAATCCGGCGAGCCAGTGTCGTTCGAGCAGTACCTCGGCGACCCCTTCGATTACTGGGTCGAAGTGCGTGCGTTCCCGGACGATGACGGACTGACGGTGTTCTCCCGCGAGATAACCGGCCAGCGTGAACGCCGGCTGGAGTTACAGCGACAGGAGCGAATCCTGCAGAACGTCCACGACGTGGTCTTCGCCGTCGATGCGGACCTCGACGTCCGCTTCGCGAACTCGGCGGCCGCCCGACTGCTGGGACAGGACAGTCCCGCCGACCTCGAGGACCGGTCGCTTGCGGCGCTCGTCGACGGAATGGCGACCCCCGAGGCAGTCGAGGAGTTTCGGACGGCAGTGAGCCGGACGCTCTCGGGGAACGCCACCGAATCCGACGGGGGGCTCACGGGACTGTACGACTTCGACCTCAGAATCGGCCTGGAGACGCGGGCCGGGGACCGGACCTTCGACGTGCGGCTCACGCCGTTCGAGGCGGCCGACGTTCGGCAGGTGCTCGTGGTGGCACGAGACGTCACCGACCAGAGCGAGGCTCGAACGCAACTCGAACGCGAGCGGGACGCGCTGGGCGAGATCAAGCGCGTGATGGCCGACAGCGACCTGACGACGGACACCCGCCTGCAGCGAGTGCTGGCGAGTGCCCGTGAGGTCCTCGACCTCGACGTTGGAATCCTCGCGGGGATCGACGGCGACGACTACGAGATCACTGCCGTCTCGGCACCGGATATTCCGCTCAGCACCGGTGACGAGTTCGACCTCGGCGAGACGTTCTGCGATCTGGTCGTCGACCGGGGTGAACCGGTGAGCTTCACGAGTTCCGAGCGGGGTGGCGTGGAGACACACCCCGCCTACGAGAAACAGGGGATGGAGTCGTATCTCGGTGCGCCGATCGCCGTCGACGGGTCCTTCTACGGGACACTGAACTTCTCGAGTCCGGACGCCCGTGACCGACCGTTTAGCGCCTTCGAGACGACGCTCGTTCGCCTGCTCGCACAGTGGATCGGCACGGAGTTGAGCCGTCGCCGGAGCAAAGAACTGGCCGAAGCGAGCCGCGACCGGTTGCGACAGATCATCGACATCCTCCCGCAGCTCGTGTTCGTCAAGGACGCGAGTGGCGAGTATCTGCTCGCCAACGAGCCGCTGGCCGAGGCGTACGGAACCTCCGTCGACGAACTCGAAGGGGCCACGGACGCCGCCTTCGCCGCCTCCCCCGACGAGGTCGAGCAGTTCCAGACTGACGACCTGGAGGTCATCGAATCCGGCGAGCCCAAACACATCCCCGAAGAACCACTCACGGCCGCCGACGGCGAGCGCCGCATCGTCGAGACGACGAAGATCCCGTACGAGCCCATCGACGCCGATGGCGACGCCGTCCTCGGGGTCGCGACGGACATCACCGAACGCAAACGCCGTGAGCGGGAACTCGCACGGTACGAGGCCCTCGTCGAGAGCATGGACACCGGTGCGGTGGTCGTCGACAGCGACGGACGGCTCGAATACGTCAACGAGCGCATCGTGGAGCAGTCCGCAGACTCCCGGGCGGAACTGGAGGGTCGCCCGGTCATGCCGTTCGCGCGCGAAGTGACCAGTGACGCGTCCGCTCTCGATCGGTTCGAGGCGGCACTCGACGCCGCGCTCGCCGGCGAGGACGTTCCCCACGACCGGGTGGAACTCGAAGTCGAGGCGGCGACCGGCGACCGGACCGTCGAGTACCTGTTCTCGTCGTTCCGCCACGACGACGAGCGGAAGGCGGCCATCGTGACCCGCGATATCACTGACCGGACCGAGCGCGAACGGGAACTCCGGGAGATCAAAGAACGTCTCGACCTGGCGGTCACGGGTGCCAACCTCGGCGTCTGGGACTGGAACGTCGAGACGGGCGACGTGACGTTCAACGACCAGTGGGCCGAGATGCTGGGCTACGCGCCCGAGGAGGTCGAGGATCACCTCGATGCCTGGGAACGGCGCGTCCACCCCGACGATCTGCCGGAGGTCGAAGCCACGCTCCAGCGCCACCTCGACGGCGAGACCGACTACTACGACGCCGAACACCGGATGCGGACGAGCGACGGTGACTGGATGTGGATTCGCGACGTGGGCAAAGTCGTCGAGCGCGGCGACGACGGGACGCCGAAACGCGCCGTCGGCATCCACATCGACATCGACGAGCGGAAGGCATCCGAAACCTCGCTGGAGGAGGAGCGCGATATGTTCGCCGAAGGGCCAGCGGTCGTCTTCAAGTGGCGCAACGAAGACGGCTGGCCCGTGGAGTACGTCTCGGACAACGTCACCGAGACGTTCGGGTACTCGCCGGAACAACTCCAGTCCGGTACCGTTCCCTACAGCGATCTGGTCCACGACGACGACCTCAGACGCGTCGTCGAGGAGGTCGAGGCCAACAGTGACGACACGACCGAACGGTTCAGTCACGAACCCTACCGCATGGTGACGGCCGACGGCGAGGTGAAGTGGGTCACCGACAACACGAAGATCGTTCGCGAGGACGGCGAGATAACCCACTATCTCGGGTACTTGATCGACATCACCGAGCGAAAGCGGCTCGAACGCAAGCTCCGTGCCCTCCAGCGGGTCGCCGGCGACCTGGCGACTGCTCGCTCCGTCGAGGAAATCGGAGCGATGGCCGTGGACGCGGCCACCGACATCCTCGGTCTCGATCTCACTGGCATCTGGGCCTACGACGAACGGGCCGACGCGCTCGAACCGGTCGCCGAGACCGAGGACGCGCGGGCGGTGAGCGGTGACTCACCCAGGTTCACGCCCGGCGACAGCCTCGCGTGGAGGGCCTTCGAAGCGGGCGAGCTCCGCACGTACGACGACGCGTCCGAGATCGACGGCCGGTACAACGACGACACGCCGATCCAGAGCGAGATTCTCCTTCCGCTCGGCGATCACGGGCTCATGTCCACGGGCGCGACGGCGCCACGCGAGTTCACCGACAAGGACGTGGATCTGTTCCGGGTGCTCGGTGCGGCGGTCGAGGCCGCGATGGTCCGGGCCGAGCGTGAACACGAGTTGCGGCGCCAGAACGAACGCCTCGACCGGTTCGCGAGTGTCGTGGCCCACGACCTCCGGAACCCCCTGTCGGTCGCGAAAGGGTTCCGGGAAGTCGTCGAGGAGACCGGTGACCTGAGTCATCTGGAGCGCGTCGCGTCGGCCCACGACCGGATCGAACATCTGATCGACGACCTCCTCACGCTTGCAAAGGGCGAGTCGACGGTCGAGGACCCCGAACGGGTCGCCCTCGACGCCGTCGCCACGGAGGCGTGGGGCTACGTCGACACCGACCAGGCGTCGCTGACGGTCACGGACGCGGTGCCCACAATCCACGGCGATCCGGGCCGGGTAACCCAGTTGTTCGAGAACCTGTTCCGGAACAGCGTGGAACACGGCGCGACGAGTGGTGACACGGAGACCGACCTGACGATCACCGTGGGCGATCTCTCCGGCCGCGACGGCTTCTACGTCGAGGACGACGGTGTGGGGATCCCACCGGATCGCCGCGACGAGGTCCTCGAACACGGCGTCAGTTACGGCGAGGGTGGCACCGGGTTCGGGCTCTCGATCGTGTCCGACATCGCCAGCGCCCACCGGTGGGACGTGTCGCTCACCGAGGGGCCGGACGGCGGTGCCCGCTTCGAGTTCGAGACGACCCCGTAGCCGGCCTCACTCCGCCAGCGCGTCCGCGACCGACTCGATGGGGTGGGGCGGCTCCGCGTCGGCGTCGGGACGGTCGCCAAGCTGCGTCCGGCAGGACGCGCCGGGCGCGACGACCCGCTCGCCGTCGCTGTCTTCGACCTGCTCGAACAGGATATCGCCGATAGCCCTGCTCATCGAGTAGTGTTCGGCCTCGTAGCCGAACGAGCCAGCCATCCCACAACAGCCCGAATCGAGCGGGTCGACCCGGTAGCCGGCCCGCCGGAGGACGCCGACGGCGTGGTGGTCCTTGGCCGTCGCCTTCTGGTGGCAGTGGCCGTGGTAGGTCAGGTGCCCGTCGGGCGCGTCGAACTCGATTCCCTCGTCCAGCCGGTGGGTATCGAGGTACTCCAGCACGCCGTACGCGTTCTCGGCGACGGTCTCGGCGGCCGCCGCGTCGTCGGTGTCGCCCAGCAGGTCCAGGTAGTCCGACTGGTACATCACCGCGTCGGAGGGTTCCACGACCACCACGTCCCAGCCCTCGGCGACCCGCGGTGCCAGTTCGGCGACGTTCGTCCGGGCCGTCTCGCGCGCTTTGTCGAGAAACCCCTTCGAGAACGCCGCGCGGCCGCTGTCGGTCAGGCTCGCGGGCACCTCGACGTGGACGCCCGCCGCTTCCAGCACACGGACGGCCGCTTTCCCTGCCTCGGGGCGACTGTAGTTGGTGTAGGTATCCGGCAGGAGAAGGACCCGGCGGTCGGCGTCGTCGGCGGGGACGCGGCTTCCCCGCGTGCGGAACCACTTCGCGAACGTCCGTCGACGGAATGTCGGGAGCGTCCGCTCGCGGGCGATACCGGCGGTCTTCTCGATGACCGTCCGCGCCCCCGGCACCTTCGTCGCGAGGTTCGACAGGGGTGCCAGCGCGCTCCCGACCGCGGACAGCGTGTCGACGTTCGCGAACAGACGGTCGCGCAGACTCGCCCCCTCGCGCTGGTGGTGTTCGTGCGTGAGTTCGGCCTTCAGTTTCGCCATGTCCACCTCGCTCGGACAGTCGTGGGCACAGCCCTTACAGCCGATACAGAGGTCCAGCACTTCCGTGACGAACTCCTCGGAGAACTGCTCGTCCTCGGGGAGTTCGCCCGACATCGCTCGCCGGAGGCTGTTCGCGCGGCCCCGCGTCGACAGCGACTCTTCCTCGGCGGCCCGGAAGGTCGGACACATCACGTCGCCGGTCGTGTCCTGGTGGCCCCGACAGCCGCCACAGCCGTGGCAGAGTTCGGCCATCCCCTGGAGCCCGTTCTCGTTGTCCCACTGGAGTTCGGGCTCGAACCCCGCGTCGAACTCGTAGTCGGGGTCGAACCGGAGGTGTTCGGTCATGTCCGTCTGGTCGTCGGGTCTGGAGACGACCTGTCCCGGATTCAGGAGCCAGTCGGGATCGAACGCGGTCTTGAGGTCCCGGAACGTCTCCCAGACCGCGTCGCCGTACAGTTTGCGGTTCCACTGGGTGCGCGCGCGGCCGTCGCCGTGTTCGCCGGAGACCGAGCCCCCGTACTCGACGACGAGGTCGGTCACGTCGTCGGCGATGGCTTCCATCTGCGCGACGCCAGCTTCGGTCTTGGTGTCGACCAGCGGTCGGATGTGGAGCACGCCCGGGCCCGCGTGCGCGTAGAAACTGGCGTACGTGTCGTGCTCGTCCAGCACCGCACGAAAGTCCGCGACGAACTCGGGCAGGTTCTCGGGCGGGACGGCGGTGTCCTCGACGAACGCGACGTGTTTCGCGTCGCTGGTCCGGCCCAGCAGGATCGGGAGCCCCGACTTTCGGAGCTTCCAGAACTGTTCGCGCTCGGCCTCGTCGTGGGCCTCGTCGGCCGATTCGGCCCGGATCGGCGCATCCGTCCGCACGCCGTCCCCGGTCGGTGCGGCCAGCGCCTCCGTCCCCGGCGCACGGTCGGCCAGCAGGTCCGCCACACGCTCGCGGCCCCCGGCGTCGTCGTCCGCGTAGAACTCCACGAGCAGGACCGCGCCGGTCCCCAGGGGCACCATCTCGTCGACCAGTGTTCCGAACTCGGCGGTGTCGCGGGACAGGTCGAGCAACACGTCGTCCAGCACTTCGACCGCGGCAGGGTCGTGATCGAGGATCGGTGCCACGTCCTCCATCGCGTCGAGCAGGTCGTCGTACCGCAGGAGTGCGAGTGCCTTCGTCTCTGGCACCGGTTCCAGTGAGATCTCGGCCTCGGTGACGACCGCCAGCGTCCCCTCGCTCCCCGCGAGCAGACCGGGCACGTCGACCACGTCGTCCTCGCGGGCGCGTTCGATCAGCCAATCGAGGTTGTAGCCCGAGACGTTACGCTTGAGGTCGGGGTAGGCGTCGGCAATTGTCTCGTCGTCGAGTACGTCCCGGACCGCCGCGTAAATCCGCGCTTCGAGGTCACCCTCGGGGTCGGCCAGTTCGTTCAGTTCGTCGATGGGGACTGGCTCGAACGTGGTGACGGTGCCGTCGGCCAGCACGACTTCGCAGGCCTCGACGTAGGCGTCGGTCTTCCCGTACTGCAGGGAGTGGGCGCCGGTGGAGTTGTTGCCGATGGCCCCGCCGAGTACCGACTTGTCGCCCCAGGCGGGGTCGGGCGCGAACTTCAGACCGTTGTCGGCCAGCGCGGCGTTCAGGTGGCCGAGCGTGATTCCCGGTTGGGCGCGGGCGCGGCGCCCATCCGCGTCGATCTCGCGGATGGCGTCCATGTGTTTCGAGAAATCCAGGACGACCGCGCGGTTGACCGTCTGGCCGGCGAGGCTCGTCCCCGCGCCCCGCGGAAGGACGGGAATCCCGCGGTCGGCGCAGTACTCGACGATGGCGGCCACGTCGGCCGTGGAGGTGGGGAACACGACGCCGACGGGCGTCACCGCGTAGATGCTCGCGTCGGTGGCGTACTGCTCCCGGGAGTACTCGTCGAAGCGGACCTCCCCGTCGATTAGCGATCGGAGGTCGGCGACGAGCCCCGGCCGCGCCACGTCGCCGCCCTGGTAGTCGTAGGCCGCCCGCTCGTCGGTGCTGGGGTCGTCCGACGACGGACCGCTGGCTCCCGACTCGGAACTCATAGACGGGGATAGCGACCGGAGCAGGGAAACAGTTGGCGTTGCGGAACGGGACGGCGATTCGCGGACGGCGAGTCCAGCGGTGGATCAGGCCGACGTGGACTCGGCTGCCTTCTCGGCCTCGACCTGCACGAGGTAGGCGCGGTCGTCGGCGTAGTCGGCCGCGGCCTCGCGGGCGCGCTCGGTCCCGATCCGGTTCAGCGCCCAGGCGGCGCTGGCCCGCACCTCGTCGGCGTCGTCCTCGGCCAGCACGTCCGCCAGCGGGTCGATGGCGCGGGTGTCTCCGAGCAGTCCTAGCGCGCGGGCGGCCGTACTCCGGACCTCCGCGTCGTCGGCGACCAGCTGGTCGGCCACGACCTGCGTCGAGCGCTCCTGCCCGATAGCACCGATGGCGCGCAGGGTGACCTTCCGGAGCGCCACGTCGCCGCCCTCGACGTACTCTTCGATAGTGTCCAGTGCCTCCTCGGCACCGATCCGGCCGAGGATGCGGATGGCCTGCTTGTTGCGTTTCTCGGCCATCGCCAGCAGGTCCTCGGTGGCTTCCGGCGGGGCGATCCGCTCCAGCGAATCGAGGACGTTCTCCTCCATGAAGTCCGACTCGAACTTCTCCAGTCCCAGGAGGATCATCTCGACGGCCTCCTCGTCACCGTCCTTGTAGGCTTTCTCGTGGAGCTTGACGGCGTTCCACTCGGCCGGGAAGTCCTTGCGGTTCTCGGGGTCGAGCGGGTCGTAGAAGCCCCGGGCATCGAGCTGTTCCCGGACAAGCAGGTCGTCCCACTCCTCGGCATCCTCGAGCGCGGTTCCGAGGCTCTCGGCGGCCTCCAGCAACGTCTCGATGGTCTCGGCGTCCTCGTCGGCGTCGAGGTCGGTGTCCTCGACGATCTCGCTCACGGTCCGGAGTTCGGCCGCGAGGTCGCCCATCTCGTCGCTGTCGGGCTCGAAGGTCTCGACGAGTTGACTGCCGGCGGTGTCGAGGAACTCCTCGACGGCCGGGATGACTTCGAGTTCGCCGTCCCCGGTCCACTCGGTGGACTCGACGGTGTCGGCGGCGGCGTCGATCTGCTCGGTCACGTCCTCGGCGTAGGGGCCGCGCTGGCTCTCGACGTCGCCGCGAAGCGAGTCGAGGCGGTCGCGCAGGTCCGCGGCTTCCTCGTCTTCTTCGTCCTCGTCGTCGGGAACCAGGGCCTCGACGGCCTCTTCGATCGCGTCGAGATCCGCGTCGATCTCGTCGAGGTCGGCTTCGGTCTCGGCTTCTTCGAGCGCGTCCTCGACCGAATCCAGCCGGTCCCCGACGGCCTCGGCGTCGGCCGCGGGCACGTCGGCCCCGCCCTCGGGTGCAGTCTCGGCGTCGGTGTCGGCCTCGTTCGCGCCGTCCCCGTCGTCGCCGTTGCTCATACCCGAACACTCGCCTGTCCCCACAAAAGGCGTTTCTATTCAGTCTCCGGACCCGGACCCGGCTCGGGGCCCTCGTCGGCCCCATCTTCCGGGGTATCGACGAGGTACCGCCGGTAGAACCACGGGCCGATCAGGTAGAGAACGGCCCCCACCAGGAGCGAACGGGGGAACAGCCGACCGAAGGCCGTCGGGGCGACGATGGCACCGGCCTGTACCGCGCCCATTCCGAGTGCGTGGGAGGCGCGCAACTCGGGATACGTGACCGTCGTGACCATCAGGTACGTGAACACGGCCGTCATCGCGAGCAACGCCGTCGCGCCGCGGGCCCCGGGCACGCCCGCCAGGTAGACCACGGCGAGGATGGTCGCCGCCAGCGTCGTCTGGACGCCTTCGGTCTCGTCGCTCCCGATGTCGTAGGCGGTATACATCCCCAGGCGGACGACGCCCGACCCGACGAACAGCGCGGGGGCGACGACGGCCGTCGCGAGCAGCGCTGGCGGGTCGCTGCCCGAGAGGGTCAGGCCCCACTCGGCGCTGGCGACGCTGAAGACGAAGATCGCGGGCGCGACACAGAAGGATGCCACGTCGGCCAGCGAGTCGATGAACTCCCCGACGGGCGTACTGCCGACTTTCCGGGCGAGGACGCCGTCGAGCCCGTCGGCGACGGCGGCCAGCAGGATCAGGCGCGCGCCGAGCGCCGGACTGGCGGTGGCGGCGACCGCGGCCGCGAAGCCCAGGCCTGCGTTTGCCACCGTCACCAGGTCGGCGAGTCCCAGCCGGCCGACGAACCGCGGCTGCATACCACGGGCTCCGGGGACCCCAGCCTTAATCGGTTCGATACGACCCCGCTATTCGATGGCGTGCATCAGCCCGGTCACGAGCAACCCGAAGGCTGCGACCGCCCCGAACACGACGAGGACGCCCGCGACCCGGTTGTCCCCGTCGGGATCGAAGCCGTATCCGAGGACGCTCGCCAGACCGACCAGCGCGACGACAGCGCCCGCGCCCACGCCGACGCCGGTCAGTCGCGGAATCTTCGTGCCGAACTCCACCGCGGCGGCCGCGATTGTCGCGAGCCCGACCGCGAGCAGGCCCGCCCCGAACTGCGTTCGCTCCATACCTCCCGTCCGAGCGCCGAGTAGAAAAGTCCGCGCACTCCAGCCCGTGTGTCGCCGCCCGAAACCGCGCGACATATGACGTTCCAGCCCCGAGGCCTGGATATGCGTAGACGAGCCTTCCTCGCGAGCGTCGGCGGCACAGCCCTGACCGTTTCGGTCGCCGGCTGTCTCGGCTCGGGCGGTGCCGGGACGGTAGACGAGTACGACATCGGCATGTCGACCTCCGCGTTCCGCCCGGCGGAGTTCGCGGTCGCCCCCGGCACGACAGTCGTCTGGAAGAACACGAGCAAAAGCACCCACACCGTCACGGCCTACGAGAGCAGTATTCCTGACGAGGCTGACTTCTTCGCCTCCGGCGGGTTCGAGAGCACCGAGGCCGCCCGCGACGGCTGGCTGAAAAACAGCAGCGGTGGATTCTCAAGCAACGAGACCTACGAACACACCTTCACCGTCCCCGGCACCTACGAGTACTTCTGTATCCCCCACGAGAAAACGGGGATGGTCGGGACAATCGAAGTCACCGAGAACGCGACTCGCACGCCGGAGACACCGGTTGCGACAACCGACGGGACGCAATCCGGGACCGACGCCGAGTGACGCTCGCGGATTGACTCGCCTCCCGACCAGCGTCGCCACTCCCGGCGCGTGCAAAAAACCGAAGTTCGTGTCGGATTACTCCTCGTCGGCGTCGGCTTCCTCGTCCTCGGTGGCCTCGGAGTCTTCCTCGCCCACGTCGACACTGGTCTCCTCTTCGGCGGCGATTTCGTCGGGGCGTGCTTCCAGCGTCGTCTTCTGGATCTCGACGCGGCGCACCGGGTAGATCTGCTTGGCCTCGTTGTAGATGGCCGAGGAGAGGCGACCTTCGACGACGCTGTCGACCAGGTCGCTGAAGGTGCGGTCGCTCGCGCTCTCCTCGACGAGGTCGATCATCGTCCGACGGATGGCCTTCTCCTGGCTGTGGTCCGCGGATTTCGTCGTGTAGGCGACGGGCTGGACCTGGAGCCGGTAGTCGTCGGTCGTCAGGACCGTCACGAAGGCCTCGATCTTCGAGGAGCCCCGGCGGACGAGGCTGCGCTTGTAGTCGCGTGTCAGTTCGAAGGTGTCGAACTGGGTGTAGGCGGAATCGCCGGCCACCTCGTCGACCTGGAAGGTGAGCTTCTTGTTGTTCTCGCTGGCGTCGTTTTTCAGATCGCCCAGCGTGGTTTCGATGGTCCGTCCGAGGACCTGTTCCGATTCTTCTGCGGGCGTGTCACCGAGTTCCTCGCGCTCGAACTGCTCGGGCGAAAACACGGTGTACCACTGCTTGCCCTGCTTCTGCCGTGAAACTGATCGTTCGCTCATGTCTGTGTCTGTGTGAGTTCGTCCGCAACTGTGCAGTTGACCACGTAGTCGTCGACCGTCGCGTGTAACCCGCCGGTCGACTCCCGTTCGATCACCGTCCTGACCGTCTCGCCGTCGACCGTCGTCTCCATCTCGTCGGTGTTGTCGGGGGTGAGCGCGGCCGCGACCATCGCGGCCCGCTCGTGAGTGCCGTGGGTCGTCTCGATCACGGCTCTCATAGTGCCTCCCTGAACGCCTCGATGAACGTCGCGGTGTCGGTCTCGACGGTCGCTCGCGCACGCCGACCGGTGCCGGCCGCGCGACCGCCTGCGCTCTCGACTGCCGCGTCCATCGTCGCTCCGAGCTGGCGGTCCGCGACCGACGCCGCGGCGGCCTCGCCGTCGGTGACGAACAGCGCCACCGGCTCCGGCGACCGGAAGTCCCGGCACAGGCGCGCGGCCGTCGCGACTGGCGGTTCGGCGTCGCCAGCTCCCTCGCCTCGCGCGACGAACAGGCCGTCGTACCGGCCGGTCGTCGCGTTCGCGAGCGCGCCGTGTGCGCGCTCGCCGTGGGTCCGCCACGCGTCGAGGGCCGCCTCGCGCGCGTCGTGGCCCAGCGCCAGCGCGACGCCGGTGCCGGGCTGAACGCGAGCGACCGCATCGAGTACGTCGCCGTACCCCTCGACGGTCCCGAAGGGGCCGCCATCGTGGGGTCGGAGCGCGTTTTCGACACACTCGGCGGCGCGTCGACTCGCGTCGCCCGCGCCCACTGTGCGGAGCGCGACCATCGAGGCCAGTCTGCGGCGGTCGTCCTCGTCCATGCCGTCGCCGTCCTCGGCCGCGAGCATGAGGTTGCAGTCGGCCAGCGCCGTCCGCACGGACTCGGGGTCGCCCGAGAACGGTGCGTGCAGGCGCGTGCCGTAGGCCAGTCCCTCGCTGAGGTCTGGTGTCGGCGTCGCGACGCCGGGGCGGCGCTCGACGCTCGCCGCGTCGGCGAGCGTGGCGCTCGGTGTGGCGTCGGCCACGGTCGCACCGGCCAGCGCGAGGACGGCGTCGGCACTGCCGAGTTCTTCGGCGGCCCGGAACGCGACCTCGCTCACGGGTTCTGGCCCGGTCGGGACTGCCGCGTCGGCGGTTGCGTCGTCGCGGCCGAGCGTGACCGTCGCGTCGGCCTCGGTGGCGCGCTCCGCGGTCGCGGTCGGGGCGACGACGCTGGCCTGAAAGGGCCGGTCGGTCGCCGCGAGCGCCCGGGCGAGCACGCCGGTCGCCGCTAGGGCGTCGCCGTCGGCGGTCGCGACGAACCGAACGAACTCGGCGTCGCGACAGACGGCGGCGATATCGCTGGCGGCGGACGCGGACTCGGTGGGACGGTCGGCGGTTGACATCCTACAGGAGTTCCTTGGCGGTGTCGTAGGAGTACGTGAAGTCGGTGTCGAGTTCGTCGCCGCGGTAGTAATCGACCAGGCGGCGGATCTTCGATTCGGTGTTCTGGAGCGCGCGCTTGTTCTGATGGTCGTTGGGGTTCTCGTCCATGTGCTCGCGCAGGCCAACGGCCCGCTCCATCAGGTTGCGCAGGTCCTCGGGCAGATCGGGCTCGGCGTCGTGCTCCTCGAGGATCTCGGTGATCTTCTTGTCCGTGGCGAGGGTCACGTCGGGGACCGGCGTCCCCTGGACACCCTCGTCACGGAGTTTCAGCCCGATCTCGCTGGGACTGTGCCCCTGTTCTGCCAGTTCGACGACGCGCTCCTCGACGGCTTCGGCGTCGACGTCGCTCCACTCCGGCGGTTCGTCTGCCACGGGCTTGTCCGAGTCGGACGAGCCGCGGCGGCGTGTGTGCATTCGTGCCATAGTTAGATTGGAACCGCGACGACCGCTGTCCGGCGTGCCGGCAGGCGGTGCTGGCCTCTAGGGCGCACACCGCGGGCCGGCGGACTGCCGAAACACTACCGCAATCCCAAGCCGCGAAAGTGATCGTCGCGGCGCGTCGGATTTGCGGTCGTGCTGTTCCCACCCCAACCTTCCCGCTCTCCCACTTTACGGTTTCTACTCGTGGCTCCCGGCTGGCCAGGTGTCCGGCAGCGTTCCCACGGACGAATTCGTCGGTTCCGGGTTTCTTTCGATCAATCCTGCGAATACGGCCAGAGCGCTTTTGCTACTCGATACGCAACGTGAGTGAACATGGCAGCAGGGACGCGGCGGCCGGGCACGCGCGCACAATCCGGGCCTATCGGCTACGTTCTCGTCTTCGCCATCGTCATGGCCGGGATGGCGATCATCGTGCTCATCGGCGTCGGCGGACTGTCGGCGACCCAGTCCCAGTCGGAAATCCAGCGCGCCGAACACTCGATGACGCTCTTCGACTCCCGGGCGGCGATGGTCGCGCTGGGCGACTCCAACGGGCAGACCATCTCGTTCGGCCAGGGCGGCGGGACCTTCGCGGTCGAGGACGACTCCGGCTGGATGCGCATCGTCCACAACAATTACACCGACGACGGCGACGACGAGCGCGAGGTCATCTACAACAAGTCGATGGGAGCGTTGACCTACGAGAACGGCGACCGGTCGCTCGCCTATCAGGGTGGTGGCGTCTGGGAGCGTTCCGCCGACGGCGAGGCCGGCATGATCTCCCCGCCGGAGTTTCACTACCGGGGCGCGACGCTGACGCTCCCGATCATCCGCACGCTCGGCGGCGGCAACGCCAAGGGAAGCGTCGACGTGTCGATCCGGCCCCAGACACAGGCCAAACTCGTCTTCCCCGCCAGGTCGCCGCCGACCGCCGGCGACGAGATCGGTGTCCCCTACAACGGGACCGACCGCAACTACTCGAACCCGATCCGCAACGGGACGGTCAACGTCACGGTCCGCAGTGACTATTACGAGGCCTGGGCCGAGTACTTCCGGGAGCGAACGACCGGCGAGGTCACCGTGTGGGACAGCAATCGGACCGTCCGCCTCCAGCTGAAGTCCATCGGCGGCCCGCCGGGCTCGTTCACCATCCCCGAGGAGGGTGAGAGCGTCCCCGCCGACGGGATCGCAGACGGCCACCCGCTCACGGAGTTCGAACTCGACATCGTCTACACCAACGGGAACAACGACCACTTCTCGCTGTACGACGAGAAGAACAACCAGGAGTACGAGTTGCACGTCCTCCCGACGGGGAACAACTACCACAACAGCTGTCCGAGTACGCCGACCTCGGACGTGTACGTCGGAATGTACTACTATTCGGGTGACGGCTCCGGCGAGTACCAGTACTGGGAGGCGTCCATCGACCCCTCGAACAGCGCCATCAGCTGGAGCTGTACCAGCGAGGGGCCCCAGCTGTCCATCGACATGTTGTCGAGTGCCGTCGACATGGACTACGACCAGAACGCGCCCGGGATCAGCTGTGGCGGTGGCCCCGGCGGCGGCAACAAGTGGCGCTTCGGCGAGCACATCAAGTGTGACTACACGCACGGCGACGCCACGCTCGACCAGCACGACGGCGACGTGGGCTGGGAGCCGGCCGGTCCGTACTCCCCCGGAGACACCTCGACCGGGCGCACGCTCGACGAGATCGTCAACCACTACACCTCGCTGATGGGGCCGGACATCGACATGACCTCACAGATGGGGCCGGGCAACAGCCGCGCCATCGTGCAGGACGCCTCTTCGGGTAGACTCAACTACAAGACTGCGAGCGGCGCGGAGTACATCACGTACCTCCACGTGACCGAAAACGAAATCGGGGTCGAGTTCGACTAGGTCTCGAACTCGAAGTTTATCAGCGTCCGCGTGACCGCCAGCCGCTTCGGATCGTCGATCCGACACTGGACCGTCTCCGGGCGGGTTATCTTGCAGGTGGCGTCGGCGTCGTCTTCGAGGTAGCGTCGCCAGAGCCGGTAGCGGGGCGAGGTGATGTTGACGATCAGCGCGTCGTAGTCGGCCTCCCGCTGGACGAACTCCGGTAGGGGCTCCCGGACCGCTCGTTCGGCCCGGACCCGGACCGTCCCGCCGCTGATGCTCGTGGTGTTGCCCATCTGCTGGGTCTGGATGATCGGGATGATCACTTCGCCGTCCGAGAACCGGAACGGCGGCTGCTCGCTGACGACACCACCCTGTGGCGCGTCACGGAAGACGGCACCGCCCTCGTAGACGATGGCCGTGTCGCTCCGGCCCTCGTACATGATCGGCGTCGACGAGTAGGAGACGCTGGGATTCGTCCCGGTCGGATTGACGCCAGTGACGTTGATCTCGATGGGATCTCGCACCTCCAGCCGTGCGTTGTCGAGTTTGATCTCCGTCGATCGACTCGGCGCACCCTCCTGATGGATGTCGGCCATGTTGTCTGCGAGCACGTCGAAGGCTCGCTCGGCGTTGTTCAACTGCTCTGCGTTGCGTGCGTCCTGCAAGATGCCGATGCCGCTGACCGAGACGATACCCACGGTCGCCGCGACCAGCGAGAAGACGATCACGAACCCGAGCACGTCGCTCACCGCACGATCCCGGCTCATATCGCCTCGTCCTCCAGTCTGAGTCGGTCGCTCGCGGTGAGGTTGACCGCGACCGTCCCGCCGGAGACCGACGACGGTTCTATCGGTGTCGACGTCTTGACCGGGACCGTCACGGTGATCTCGGGATCGGTCGTCCGGACGACGACCTGCGGGTCCGACCCCCCTTCGATACTGACCTCGTACGTGCTCCCGGCGACGCGTGGCGGGAGGCTACGGCCCACCTGGACCGACTCGTTGTCGCCCGTCGTCTCGACCAACCGGTCGGCCATCGTCACGTCGGCACTCACCTGTTCGCCCAGCACCTCCAGTTCCGTCCTGATGCTCCGGTCGCGCTGGTTCTCGACGAACGTCCCGCCCGCCAACAGCAGGCCCGTGATCAGGATGAGTGCGATACCGAGCCCGAGCACGTAGTTCAGCGTCGTCGAGACGCCACGGTCGTCACGCACCCCCGCCCATCCTGGCCCCTCAGTCATCGCTCCCACCCGGGCGGACCTGCGTGTCGGTCGCGTACGACAGCGACGTGGACTGGTACTCGACGTGGACCGTCGCCGTGTAGACCGCCGGCAGCGCGAACGGCACGTCGGGTGCTGTCCCGTAGTTCGTCGAATCGATGGCCGCATCGCGGACGACCAGCGAGTAGGTGCCCTGGAACTGGCGGCCATTCCGGACTTCGATATCGTAGGGCGTGGAGACTCCCTCACCGAACTCCAGGGCCGAACAGTCGGTGCCGTTGAACGTGCCAGCCGTGAGCCCGATGGTCGGGTTCTTCTTCGCCGAACAGGTCGATGACCCTGCCGCGTTCGTGATTTCGATCGTGGTGTCGTCCGCGGTGCCGTCGTTGAACAGCGTCAGCGTCCAGTCGTCGGAGCCGTCGGTAACTCTGAGCGTGAGCGGATCGCCACTCGCCTGATCCAGTTCCGACGAGTCGGTCACGTTGAACCGCGCCGAGCGCGTCCCATCGACGCCCGTAGCGACCGTCCAGTCGCTGGCCACGTCGGCGCTGGCCGGCACGGTCGAGTTGGTGAAGTTCCCCGCCGTCCGATTCTGGCCGATACGAGTCCCCCACTCGACCGCGACCAGCGTCGCGTTGGCACTGATCCCGCGCAACACCTGGAACTGCGCGGCGCGGCGACTCGTCGAGACGACCGCCCGCGAGAGTTTGTCCCGCAGGACCGGCTGTGTCGAGCCGTTCCGGTTGACCGACTCGACGATCGACTCTAGTCCGTCGGCCACGTCGTTGCGATAACTGATCGCGTCTCCGCCGCCGGCGTCGGCCCCGCGGGTGGCGAGGTTCTCCGTGTAGATGACCGAGTTCAACACCAGCGTCAGCGCGACGAACGACGCCGCGAGGACGAACCCCGCGACCAGCAGGACCTGCGCGCGGTCGTCGCTCCTCAGATCCGCCACACGACCACCTCCACGCGAACCACGTCGAAGACGGGTCCCTCGCCGTTCTTGTCGGCGTAGAAGTTCGAGTTGTTGATCCGCGGCCCGCGAGTCATGTTCTCGTTCAGGAGGTGCGTGTCGTTCGTGATGACGACCATCCTACCCGCCGACACCGCGTTGTCGGTCGGCTCACCACGGTAGAGGACGGGCTTGCGCTGTGGCCGCCCGGACTTGTAGTAGGTCACGTAGACGTTGTAGGCGATGCCACGGTCCCCGAACGTCTGTTCGAGGTTCCGGCCCAGTTCCGTCGGGAGGCTTCGGGTGTAGAACCCGTTGACCGTCGCGCCGTGGAACTGGCTCTCCGTGCTGTTCCAGTACAGTACCGTCTCGCGCAACGAGTCGTCCCGGGCCGCCATCGCCAGCACGCCCGCCGCGCTGGCCTGCTGCTGGTTCTCGATGTGCTGACTCGACGTACTCGCAGACAGCGGCGTCACCGCCGTCATCTGCAGCGCGAAGACGACACTCGAGGTCAACAACAGCCCCGCGACGATGGCCTCCAGCGTGTGGACCTGCCCGCGCTCGCTCACCATAGTTTCACCACCAGCGAGACGCTGGTCCCGTTGATCGAGACTGCGCGACGGGCCGTCATCGACGACTGCACGCCCGATTGCGCATCGTCTCCGACCGCGAGCGTCTCCACGTCACCCGCCGTGCAGTCCGTGTCGTCCTGCTCGACCAGCTCCCCGGTCGTCTCGTCCCAGCAGAGCAACTCGTTGGGCGATGCCGACCCGCTCACGTTCCCGCGTATCGTCACGTTGAGGAACGCACTCCCGGTTACCCCGACCTGCTCGTCGAGCGGCTGGTCGGTGAACCGACAGTCCGCCGGTGGGCTCCCGCCCTCGAAGAACGCCACCGTACAGTCCGTGTCCAGAATGTATGGCGTGTCCGGATCGCCGAGCGTGTCTTTCGAGAGTCCGTCGGCGACTCTGTTGACCGCCACGATGTTCTCCTGATCACCACTCGTGAACGGCTGGATCGTCCCCGCCACGAACGCGAAGATGGCAACCAGCACGAACACGAACAGCACGACGCCGACCGTGAAATCGATCGTCGTCTGCGCCCGTCTCCGTGACCGGCGACTACTGGCCGCGTTCGTCCCGTCGGACGGACTTCCCTTCTCCATACAAATCCCTCGTCTGAACGAGGCCGAACAGTCATCACTCGGTTCCTGCACGTCGCCCGGCCCGCTGCCGACTGGTCCTCTCAACTACCCCTAATGGCAGCACCGTGGATATAGGAATTGTGGCCGCTGAGATGGCTATATAACGATTTTGGCCGGACAAACGGTAGTGTTCAGATTAGCTGATTCCATGCGAAGGCGAACGATTGGAGCCAGTCGTCGGCTGTTTCTCGCTCGGCGTTGCTGAAACAATTTGAGAACGAAGAGGTACGGCGTTTTACCTCACGAAAGA